>NZ_JAMXFJ010000003.1:58517-283544 GCF_025460805.1 Microvirga sesbaniae
CCTCCGCCCAACTTGGGTTTGCCTTTTTGCCCCCCCGAGGCTCTAGGCTTCATGAGAAGGGTGAACTCACTCATCCCATAGCCCTCGATGAGAGAAACTTCCGCGCCGAGACGCGACTCGCAAAAGGCGATCCACCGGTCAGGAGTCGTGCAGTATAGGCCCGGCCTCGCTTCCTGCCCGAACCCGGATTCATGAACGAAGTTCACTGCGTAGCCTTTACGGCTTGTCGCAGCGAGATGCAGCAACGTCGTTTCGATGACGTGCTCCCAGTTCGGGCGCGGCAGATCGAGCATGACGTTGAATATTCCGCTCGCGATGCTGTAATCCGCCGACCGTGGGCTTTCCCAGCCATGATGGAACCGGATCGCATCTCCTGACCAGCGCTTTCTTCCGCTGCGAACCATCGCGAGAGACACGTCGACTCCGAGATAATCGACGACATCCTCAGGATGATAGAGCGCGAGATAGTCGAGAAGCGCCCCATAGCCGCAACCGATGTCATTGATCGAGAATGGCGTGCCGAACTCGCAGACCTTTAGGAGCTTTCGAAAGCGCAGGGACTGCGTCGGCATGCAGCTCCAGTCGACGCCAAGAGGCGTCGGCCCGAAGCGGCGAAGCCTTCTCGTGTAATACGCCGCTACTTGCCCGTAACTCTCCTCAAGTCCGCCCGGCATCCCGTCCACCACGGAGTGTGGCCCTCTACGTCCGCCGGGGCGCCTTGCGGCCGGTCTTGCTCGCGGCCTTGGTCGCCTTGCTTGCGCGAGCGGGCGCCTTTCGCGCGGCTGACGTGCTTTGTCCCGTAATCCGGGGAGCGGTCTTTGGGAGCATCGGGATCGACACGACGATATGGTTCTGCTCGATGTAGAAGCGGCCCGTCGGGGCATTTCTCACAATGACTCTGCGCCCGTCCTCGCTGCGGGAGTCGTGCGCCTGAAACAGGACGGGCAGTGGCCTGCGCGACGCCAGGTTCTCGACCATCATGTCCATGATGCGGTCGTTGCCGTTGACCCCGGGCATATCCGATTCGTAAGCCCCAAGGTCGCCGATCAATTGCAGCCATCTGTTGCGCGCGCGCGGGTTCCAAAACCCACCGAGGTTGAGTACCGCGACGCAGTCCCGGAGAGAGCGGCCGCGCTGGAAAATTTGGAATTCTCTCTGCAACTCGGCCATTTCCTCAATGCCCCCAAAGGCTTCCTTCGGACCTTGAGACGGGCCGAAACGAAGGTTCATGAGGTCGAACAATCCCGAGATGAAGATATCGTCTTCTTTCATGATGCGGCCCATAGGTCCCTCCGATTCCGCAGTGAAGACTTGGCGTGAATGTGTTCACGATGTGGCATCGCATCAGTCGATAAAAGAAGTGTCAAGATTAAATAGCCGATAACCCAGAGGAATGGGAGTATTTATGAACAATCAATTCTGAAGCTGTGTCTTTCATGCCGCATTGGCTGGGACCGATGCGGAAGATCGTTGGCAATAAGCCGCCACGGCAAGGTGCCAAGGGGGCCGCGCCGCGAACCGATCGCGTCGGTACGATGCCAAGCCTCGCGTAAGCCACGTCCCGGTCCACGCAGAAGAGGGTATTGTCGCGTCTCGTGTATTCATAAGTTTAGAATCGTTCTATTGATTGATGTTTCGCATTAAAATAATTAAAAACTAAAGTATTTGACTCGCTCAGAAAAGCTCTGCTAGGCGGAAAACTCCATCGTGATTTGAAAGTTTCTGTCGTGAAATTCTCCCTTGCCTTGCTGACGTCCACGGCCATTATGTTGACTTCAGGTGATGCCTTCGCCCAATCGTCAGAGGCAAGTGCCATTCAGCTCGAGGAGGTCACGGTCGAAGGGAGCAGAAGCGGGCAACAAGGGGACCTCACCGCGAGCGGGTATGTCGCGACCGCGACCCGAAGCGCCACCAAGACGGACACGCCGATCCTCGAAACGCCCCAGTCGATCTCCACTGTCACGCAGGAGCAGCTCGAGGACCGCAAACCTCAGACTTTGCTCGATGCGGTATCCTACACGCCCGGGGTCAGAACCGGGGGCTATGGCTTCGATCCCCGATACGATGCCTTCTCCATCCGCGGCATCGATGTCACCTACACGGGTGTGTTCCGTGACGGCCTGCGTCAGGTCAACAGTCCAAATGGGCTGTTCCGCCTCGAACCTTATGGCTTGGAGGGAATCGCCATTCTGAGAGGGCCCGCGGCTTCCATCTATGGCCCGAGCAGCACGGGAGGCATCGTCGACCTGATCTCGAAGCGTCCGACGTTTCTCCCGTTCCGCGAGGTCGAGGTCCAAACCGGATCCTACGGGCGGCTGCAGGGCAACTTCGATCTCTCGGGTCCGGCCAATGCCGACAATACGGTCTTCTACCGGCTGACCGGGCTCGTGCGGGATGCGGGAACCGAGATCGATGCGGTCAAAGACGACCGGATCTTCATCGCGCCAGCCGTCACATGGAGGCCAAACGACGCCACAACGCTGACGATCCTTGGCGAATACATGGATTCGACGACGGGTGGCACAGCCGCCTATCTCAATGACTATGCGACCGATGCCGCCGGAAATCCGACCAGCCTTTCGATCGGCGCGACCCGCACATTCGCCGGGGACAGGCGCTACAACGATTTCCGGCAGCAACAGGGCCGGATCGGCTACGAGTTCGAACACCGCATCAACGACATGTTCACCCTGCGCCAGCGCACGCGGTTTTCCTCGCTCGGCACCAACCAGGAATACTACTATGGCGGGTCGGGCCTCACGCGCGAGAACAACTGGGGCATCGTGTCCGATACCCACCTGGAAACCCGCCTGAGAACCGGCGCTGCCGACCACACGATCTTGACCGGCTTGGACGTCAGCCGCCTCAGCTATGTCTCCAAGCAGGGGTTCGGCATCGTTCCCATCGGGTCCGACCCGTCGCTCAACTATCGCGAGGAGCAAACGCAGACACTCGCAGGCCTCTACATCCAAGACCAGGTCAAATGGCAAAACTGGCGTCTGACTCTTGGCGGTCGCCACGATTGGCTGTCGAGTGACTTCGACACCGCGGGACTCGAGTTCGACCAGAACGACAGCAAGTTCACGGGGCGCGCCGCTCTGGGCTATGTGACCGATTTCGGTCTCGCGCCCTATGTGAGCTGGGGAACATCGTTCACGCCCAATCCGGGTACGGTCCTCGGCGGAGCGGTGGCCGAACCGACGACGGGAGAGCAGGTCGAGGTCGGCGTGAAGTACGACCTGCCGGGGGTCAATGCCTCCCTTCGGGCGGCCGTCTTCGATATCCGGCAAGAGAATGCCGTGGTCTATCAGGTCATTGACGCCACGAACCGGCAGGTCCAGCTCGATCTGCGTTCCCAGGGCATTGAACTCGAGGGTGTCGCCTCTCTCGCCGACGGATTGAACGTCCAGGCATCGTACTCGTACATCGATGCCCGCATCGAGAAGCTGACCCCGGAAACAATCGGCAATCGGCTGACGAGCGTTCCCTATCATACGGCGGCGCTTTGGCTCGATTATACGGTCCAGGACGGGCCGGCGAGGGGGATCGGCATCGCCGGCGGGGTCCGCTATGTCGGCTCCAGCGCCGGGGACAACCTCAACCGCCCTGTCATCGAGAACGAGCCTCGCGCCTATATCGACGCTGCGATCCGCTACGATCTGGAGAATCTCGACCCCAGCCTCAAGGGCGTGCGCTTCCAGGTGAACGCAACGAACCTGCTCGACGAGGACGGTCAGGTCTGCACATCCAACTACTGCTACTGGGACGAGGGCCGCAAGGTGATCGCCAGCCTGCGCTACCGGTGGTGACGATGACTGCAACAGGAGTGCCGCTCAGCCGGAGTTCCGGCTCCCCGCTCGCCGTCATCCTTGCGATCGGAGGACTCTATGTCGGCCAGAGCATCATCGGAGGCGTGACCTTCAGTGCTCTTCCCACCGTGCTTCGTGACCGCGGGTTTCCTCTTGACCAGATCGGGCTGACCTATATCGCAGTTCTGCCTTGGGTGCTGAAGTTCCTCTGGGCTCCAGCGGTCGAGCGGTTTCGTCTGCCGCCCGCAGGGTCAAGCCGCTCACGATCCATCGTTCTGACCGGAGGGCTGATCTCCGGCATTTGCTTCCTCCTGGCAGCGTTCATCGGCCCGACCAGCTTCGTGCCGCTGATGGCCCTGTTCGTGGTCGTCGCCTTTGCCGCCTCGACGGCGGACATCGCATGCGACGGCCATGCCGTGGAAAGCCTTTCCATCCGATACCATGGCTGGGGCAACGCCGCACAGGTGGGAGGCGCGTATCTCGGCTCCGCGATCGGTTCCGGTCTTTTCCTTGTCCTTGTGGCGCAGTTCGATTGGCCGTTGGCCATGATCGCCATGGCGACGCTGCTCGTGCTGCTCGGTCTGCCCTTCGTCCTGTCACCCGCACCCATCCCGAACGGCGGGCGATCCCACCACCCCTCTCTGCGCGACGCGCTGAACCGCGCCGAGATGCGCAAGGGGCTCGGGCTCGCCGCTCTTTACGCGGTCTCGCAAAAGTGGGGCTTGGCGATGCTCGGGCCTTTCCTGATCGATTCCGGTCTCGATCTCGGCGCCCTGGGAATGATCAATGGAGCCGGAGGGATGATTATCGGATTCGGATGTGCGGTGCTGGGCGGAGGTCTGGTCCGACTCTGGGGCTCGCGATCCGTGATGATCATTGCGCTCGTCCTGCAGGCCATCGCCCTCTCCGGTCTTGCGGCCGTCGCCGTCACAGGAGGAGGCTCGCGCGGCCTTCTGCTCTGCCTCGCGCTCGCAAGTTCGTCCGCCATCATGGCGTTTGGGTTCGTGGCCCTTTATGCCCAGTTCATGGCGCTCGCGGACCCGCGTCAGGCAGGGATCGACTTCACGCTGCTGCAATGCATGGATGCGCTCGTCAGCATGGCCGGCGGCATGGGAGCGGGCTGGATCGCACAACATTACGGCTATGGTGCCTGCTTCGGGCTGTCCGCATTCCTCGCGCTGCTGGCAACACTGCCGGTGAGTCTCCTGAGTGCGAGGCCCAAGAGGCTGGAAGGGGCAACGACCCGTCATCAGCCCGGGCGTCCGCTCACGCAGCGATCCTGACGGCGAGCGCACCGCAACCTGGAGGCATGGTGCTGGAGGCCGTGCGACGATCCTTCGCAGACCCGGGGCGCCTGGGACCGCAAAGGTCCTGCGGGGCGCCGATTGCGCTTGGAGGATATTAGGACTAAATATCTCAACGAACCCTCCGGCCGAATTGCCGCTTCGGCAATGGCGATCAGCCTCAAAGACGACATTCGCCCCGTGTATCGGCAGAGCCGGCAAGAGGCCGCGTCGTTGTGCCCTCCAACCTGAAAGTCTCCCGGTAACGGACAATGGCGGTCGTTGCATTCTATAGCGCTCTGCGTCCGGGATTTCGCTTGAAGGATTTCTTCACGACCATTGTCGGAGAAGTCAGCATTGCAGCAGGGTCGAACTGGGAGACCGCCCGCTTCCAGGTGAATGTGGATCATGTGATGGTCGATGTTCTCTATGGAGATCCCGTCGTGTCTGAAGCGGGGGGACGGGTCGCCTCTATCGAATTCAGTCTGAACGGCAATCTCTGGCTGACTTATGGAGAACGGGGCGGCTTGCCTCTGTTCGAATATACCGGGCTTTCCAGCTTTCAGGAGCAAGGTGCTGCGGTTCTCGATGCAATCATGGCAGGCGCCGACCAACTCACCGGGTCTTCGAACGGTGATTATCTCGAGGGATTCGCCGGAGACGATCGACTCGACGGCGGAGCGGGTGCGGATACGCTGGACGGCGGATCCGGCAACGACACCTACTTCATCGACAGTCGGGACGATCGCATTTTCGAGGCTTCTGGCGGAGGCCGCGACATCGTGTGGAGCACCGTCAGCTACGCCCTGGCGGCGGATGTGGAGATCGAGGAACTGCGTGCGGCGGACGATGTGAGTTCCCTTTCTCTGATCGGCAGCGACTTCGCGAACCTGATCGTCGGGACCTCGGGTGACGACGAGCTCGATGGCAAGGGCGGCACCGACGTCCTGACCGGGCGGCAGGGAAACGATCTGTACATTGTCGACACTCCCTGGGATCTGGTCCGGGAAGAGATCGGCCAGGGATACGACACGGTCATCACGCAGGTCTCGTTCACCTTGAACGCCAATGTCGAAGTCCTGAAAGCCGCCGGCGGCTCCTCTCCCGTCTCTCTCGCAGGCAATGAGCTCTCGAACGAGATTTTCGGCAACAGCGGCGCCAACCTCATCCAAGGCTTCGACGGGGAGGACCGGCTTTACGGCGATGGTGGCGACGACATCATCGATGGGGGCCTGGGGCAGGACCTTCTGTACGGAGGAATAGGCAACGACCTGATGTCGGGGCAGGATGGGAACGACGTTCTCTACGGGGACACGGGCAACGACACGATGGATGGTGGTGCCGGCCATGACCGTCTCTACGGCGGTACGGACAGCAATTGGCTCATCGGACAGAGCGGCGACGATACCCTCTATGGAGGAGTGCACACCGATACCCTGCAGGGTGGCGAAGGAATCGATCGGCTTTACGGTGACGCCGGGAACGATCTTCTCGATGGCGGCGCCGGCAAGGACACCCTCGCCGGCGGTTGGGGCCGAGACACTTTCCTGTTCAGGAACGCGCTCAATGCCAAGACCAACGTGGATACGATCACGGATTTCAACGTGAAGGACGATACGATCCGTCTGGAGAACAGCATCTTCAAGAAGCTGCGGAAGACAGGCAAATTGCACTCGGACCATTTCACCGTCGGGAGCAATTCGCACGATGCCAATGATTACCTGATCTATAACAAAAAGAACGGCTCCCTGTCCTATGACGCAGACGGATCGGGATCCAAGGACAGACCCATCCTCTTCTTCAAGCTGAAGTCAGGTCTCGACATCACGGAGAAGGATTTCTTCGTCATTTAGAGCATCGGACGGACCCAGAGGGCCGCGTCAGCGACCCAGCGGGCCACGCTAGTGAAAAGTGGACCCGTGAACCGCCTGTGGCGCCGTCGCGCGAAGCCATTCGTCATTCCCTCGCTTGGCAGACATCCACCCAGTCGGCGCCGACGAGCTCAGCCATCCTTAAGGGGTTGATGCGGACGGCCGTATGGATCGAGCCGGCCGCCGGAACGACTTCTTCGAAAGTCTTCAGGGAAATGTCGCAATAGACCGGCAGCGGTGTTGCCAACCCGAAAGGGCAGACCCCGCCGACCGGATGACCCGTGAGAGCCTGAACCTGTTCGGCGTCCAGCATGGATGCCTTGCCGCCGAAAGTGGCCTTGACCTTGCGGTTATCCAGTCGAGCCGTGCCGCTCGTGACCACCAGGAAGCTCTTTTCTCCCACTCGCAGGGAGAGGGTCTTGGCGATTTTCTCCGGCTCGACACCGTGCGCCTCCGCCGCCTGAGCCACGGTGGCGGTGCTGGTCTGCATTTCGATGATTCGAAGGTCCGGTGCATGACGAGCCAGAAATGCACGAACGGATTCAAGGCTCATAGACAGGTACTCCATCGATGGAAGACGAGAGGACGGGCATGCCACAGCAAGACACCGGTCGCGAGATGCCAGGACAAGGGACGCTCGACCCGGCGCGTTAGAGCTGTTTCCACTGGCGTGGAATCACCTCTCGTCCTGGCTGTGCCGCATTTTTGACGGCGAACCGGATCCACTTCGCCGAAAAATGCTCTGGAATCTCTACCGGTCTCCATCGGGGTAGTCGGCTGAAAGGCTTGTCTCCGACCAAGCGTCGATCTCTGCGAGCGTCTCCTTCAGCTTCTCCCGAATGCCATCAAGCGCAATCGCGCCCAACACCAGGTGCTTGGGTGGATTGCTCGATTCGACCGCCTTGATGATGGCCTCGGCC
Organism: Microvirga sesbaniae; assembly: GCF_025460805.1. Classification (GTDB taxonomy): domain Bacteria; phylum Pseudomonadota; class Alphaproteobacteria; order Rhizobiales; family Beijerinckiaceae; genus Microvirga; species Microvirga sesbaniae. The sequence goes on from NZ_JAMXFJ010000003.1 coordinate 66,401, forward strand.
GCCCGCACCGGATCGCCGGGCTGCTTTCCGCTGTAATTGGCCGTCGTTTCCAGGCGGACTCCAACCGTATCCCGGTAGTCTTCGAGGGTCGGCCGTCGCTGCTGGAGGGAGCGCCCGGCCCAATCGGTCCGAAAGGGTCCGGGTTCGACACACGTCACCTTGATCCCGAGTGGGGCGACCTCTTTGGCCAGGGCGTCCGACAGGCCCTCCACCGCGTGCTTTGTCGCGGCGTAATAGCCCGAACCAGGATAGCCGATGAACCCGGCTTGCGACGAGATGTTGACGATATGCCCACGCCGCCGGGCTCGCATGCCGGGCAGCACGGCACGGGTCATGGCCGCGAGGCCGAAGACGTTGGTCTCGAACTGGGCGCGGATCTCTTCATCGGTGCCCTCCTCGATGGAAGCCTGATATCCATAGCCGGCGTTGTTCACGAGCACGTCGATCGACCCGAAGCGCGCCTCTGCTTCGCTCACGGCGGCCTTGATGTCTTCATCGCTGGTCACATCGAGCGAGACGGCGAGAGCCTTGTCTTCATAGCCCCGGGTCAGATCCTCGACACGCCCGACGTCTCGCGCCGTTACCACGGCACGCCAGCCCCGCTTCAGCACCAATTGGGCGAGTTCCCGCCCGAACCCGGTGGAGCAGCCGGTGATGAACCAAACGGGATTCTCGGTGAGCGGCATGGATCATTCCTTCTGGAATCGGATCGATCGGGTGGGATATAGGAGCCTTCGGAGGAGAGGGAATAGCGCCGCGCATCGGGCCTGAGCGGCAGCCGGGCCGCCCGGGCGGACGGAGGTCACTTCCCTCCGGCCTGTGGGCGCATCACGCCTTTCTCGTCACGGCGCAAGGGTGCCGCTTGCTTCGGCAACGGAGCCCCGGGAGCATCCGCCACCGTCACGCCGTAGGGCCAGTCGGCAGGAGCGATGGCCACGTAGCGGGCATAGCCGCCCGTGCCGCCGAGGGGCTTGGCGAAGCCGATTGAGATCAGCGCTCCCGTCTCGGGAACCTTGTCCAGATTGGCCACCCCCTCCGCCTGTGTGAAATGGTTGTGCAGAAGCCAGGATTCGCCCTCCAGCGTTGGTGTCGTGTCGGTGTCGAGAGGCTCGTGTCCGTGAAACAGGATCTTGCGCTCCAGGTGCAGAAACTTGAGGGCGTCGAGGCTGACACCTGGATGGGGCTTGCTCGCGAAGCGGGCAGGGTCGCTCCAGCCCTTGTACCAATCGGACCGGACCATGACGACGGCGCCCTCGGGGATGCGGCCGTTCCTGGACTCCCAATCGCGAATATCCTCCAGACTCAGGTGGTATCCGGGGTCGGCTGCCACCTTGTCGTGGATCGGGATCACCACCAGCGGGCGAACCGCATAAGTGGCCGGCAGGTCGCTGATCGTTGCGCCATACTCGTCCCAGTGGGCGGGCGGGTCGAGCTGTGTCCCGTACTGGTCGGTCGTGAGCAGGTAGCCGGTCGCAACGAATCCGTGCTTGGCGTAGGTGTATTCCTCGCCCTTACGAACATAGTTCGGAATGTCGGCGCCTGCCGTCGCGGCCTTGAACTCCGCATGGCCGAATCCCGGCCAGACCGGTTGGGCAGGCGCGAAGGCGTGGGTGAGATCGATATGCTTGGCGCTTTTGATACTGTGTTCGTAGACCGGCCAGAGCCCCGTCTGCCCGGCGGGCTGCTGCGCGAAGGCAACGGATGAGATCAGAGTGCTTGTGAGGAAAACGGCCGCCGAGGCGTAGTTCGAGATCACGTCAGACTCTCCCTTGGCTATGCCTCGCCATCATTCATCCGCGAGCGCCCGAATTCAATGCCTCAGTTCCCTTGGTCGTTGGGATCAGAGACATCGACGAGCGGTTCGTCGTAGATCGCGGTCAGGAGCTTGCCGTCGCCTCTGACGATGCCCCGATACATTCCCGAGCAATTGAAGGGCAGGGACAGGTTGCCTGCACGATCGACCGCGATGATGCCGCCGGATCCGCCGGCCGGCGCCAGCATATCGATCACGACCGCGCGTGAAGCCTCTTCGAGGGACTGATCCGCATAGCGCATCCGGGAGGCGATCTCGTGAGCCGCCGCATAACGGATGAAGATCTCGCCATGGCCCGTCGCCGAGACGGCGCAGGTCTCGTTGTCCGCCCAGGTTCCGGCGCCGATGACGGGGCTGTCGCCGACACGCCCCGGAGACTTGGCCGTCATGCCGCCGGTGGATGTCGCCGCAGCGAGATTTCCGTTGCGATCGCGGGCGACTGCGCCAACCGTGCCATGCTTGCGCGACTCGTCGTGGTCGTCCGTTCCGCTGTGGCGCATGGCCAAAGTTTCCTGCAGGGCGTTCCAGCGCTGCTCGGTGTGGAAGTAGGATAGCTCCTCGAACGGGAGGCCCTGCCTGCGGCAGAATTCCATGGCGCTTTCGCCGATCAGGATGACATGGCCGGAATGCTCCATGACCGCGCGGGCGGCCAGGATCGGATTGCGCGGGCCGCAGATGCCCGCAACGGCGCCTGCGGCCCGGTCGCGGCCGTCCATGACGGCGGCGTCCATCTCCTGCTTGCCGGCCGACGTATAGACTGCGCCCCTTCCGGCATTGAAGAGAGGCTCGTCCTCGAGCGCCATCACGGCGGCCGAGACCGCATCGAGCGCACTGCCGCCGTCAGCCAGGACGACGCGGCCTGCATTCAATGCCCGGCGCAGGCCTGCGTGATAAGCGGCTTCGCGCTCGGGCGTCATCTTGCTGCGAAGAATGGTGCCTGCGCCCCCGTGGACCGCCAAGGCGAAATCGTTCTGGGTGGGTGCATTGCTTGTCATGGGAATCACGTTCCGGGAGAGGGTGTTGCAAGGGTGTCGAGCAGGCCCGGGCGGTGGTGGCCAGATCGGCCCGTCATGGAGCCTGCGGCAACCAGCGCGTCGAGGACAGCCTCCTGCGTGGTGTCGGCCATGGCTTGGAAGAGAAGGTCGATACGCTGCTCGTTCAGGATCCGGATCGCGACAAGATCCGCATTCTCGCCGTGACACAGAATGTTGCCGGTGGTGAAGCCGATTGCGATATCGCCGCTCCCATGGCCCCAGAAGGAGCCGAGCCGGGCCAGCCCCACGCCGGAGCGACGAAGGATCCGAGTGAGCTGTCGATCGCTGAGAGGAATGTCGGTCGCCGCCACGACGATGATGGAACCTTTCTCGGTTCGATCGCGGTCAGGAAGGGAGATGACAGGCGCTATGACCCTGCCGTCGGGCAGGCGCAGGTCGCCCGGCCGGCCGAAATTCGACAGAACGAGGACACCGAGGTGGAAACTCCGTCCGTCGATCTCGAGCCGGCGTGAGGCTGTGCCGACGCCGCCTTTGAATCCGAAGGTGCTCATCCCGCAGCCGGCGCCGACCGACCCGACTGCGACGTCCGATGAAGCGATGTCCAGAGCGGCTCGTGCATCATCCTCCGCAACGACGAGAGCCTGGATATCGTTCAGATAGCCGTCGTTGCACTCGAGCACGACCGGATTGACCGTTGATGTCTCCCTGCCGATATCCGGATTGCTCAAGATCGCGTGGCGCACAAGAGCCGTGCAGCAGGTTCCGACCGAGAGGGTGTTCGTGAGGAGAATGGGCGTTTCAAGGGCGCCCAGCTCTTCCACCTGCATCAGGCCTGCGCTCTTGCCGAAACCGTTCAGAACATGCGCCGCAGCGACCGGCTTCTGACGGTAGAGGTTCCCGCCATGCGGGATGATGGCCGTCACGCCGGTGCGGATGTCGCCGTCATTGATCGTACGATGGCCGACCTTGACGCCCGGGACATCGGCGATGCTGTTGAACGTGCCTGGGGGCAGATCGCCACAGGCGAGGCCAGCATCCCGAGCGCGATGAGCGCGATCCATCAGGGGCATTCCCCTCTGACAAAGGCGGCGATCTCCGCATGGGTGGCAATCCACACGTCCGGACGCTGCGTGATCTCCTCCAGGAGTTTCTCGAGGATCCAGATGCGCGACCGGTAGCCCGTGACATGCGGATGCATCGTCAGAAGGAAAAGGCCGCCCTCTTCGTAGGCCCGCTCGAACTCGCGGAAGAAGATGTCGTAGACAGCCGTCGGCGGGGTATGCGGACGCAGGCCGTTGAAGCGGTGCATGTTGAAGTACACCGCATCGTCGCGAATCCACTCCACGGGGAGCTCCACGATGCCGGTGGGCTCGCCCTTTTCCAGCAACTCGTAGGGGTCGTCGTCGGCCATCAGGGACGAGTCGTAGAGAAGACCGAGCTCCCGCTCGATCCGCAGCGTGCTCGGACTGAAATCCCAGGAGGGAGTGCGCAAGCCTACCGGCCGGACTCCCGTGATCCGCTCCAGGGTCTCGGCCGACCGGAACATGAGATCACGTTCGATCTCATAGGGCAGTTGGCTGTTCAATTCGTGGATCCAGCCATGAATGCCGATTTCATGGCCTTCCGCGACGACCCGCCGCTGCTCATCTTCGTACAGAAGGGCGGCCACGGCCGGGACGAAGAACGTCGCCTTCGCATCGTACCGGGCGAGCGCGTCGAGAATTCTCGGAACACCCTGGCGATTGCCGTACTGCCCCTGAGACATGCGGCCCACGGATCTGCCACCGTCGCGCAACTCGTTCGTTTCGTGGTCTGAATCGAAGGATAGGGCGACAGCGCAGCGGGCTCCGTTCTTCCATTTCGCTGGTTTCATGGACCTTCCGGCGCGCACATGCTCGACCTTGCTACGCCAGATCTGCTCGTCCCAGGTCCAGGGTTGGCTGCCACCATCATCCATGATTCTTCCTCGATATCCTTACTATAAACCTGCTTACCCTCGGCGGATCTCAGGAACGTCCACCGTCCGCCGAAATGATCTGGCCCGAGATCCAGGACGCGGCATCGGAGGCCAGGAACATGACGGCATTGGCGATGTCCTGCGGGTGACCCAGCCGACGCGTATGAATGCTCTCGACCAGCCGAGCCTGTCCCTCGGCGCCGTAGCTCTCCCATTGACGCTGGGTCGCCGGGTTGGACAGCACGAAGCCGGGAGCGACGCTGTTGACCGTGATCCCATAGGGGCCGAGCTCGAAGCTGAGTTGCTTGGTCAGGCCCACCAGGGCATGTTTCGACGCCGTATAGGCCTGGATGCCGGTCAGGCTCGGGCGCAGGCCCGCTCCGGACGAGATGTTGACGATGCGGCCGAACTTCTGGCGCTTCATATGCGGAGCGACAGCCTGCGAGCACCAGAAGGCGCCGTGTACATTGGCTTCGAAGAGGACAAGCCACTCATGCTCGCTGACCTCGTCAATCGGCTTCGCCACCTGGCCACGTACGCCTCCCGCGCAATTGACCAGAATGTCGATATTCCCCAGGCTCTCCGCCATGTCTTCGAACACACGGCCGACAGCGGCACGATCGGCCAAGTCGAGGACGCGCGTCGCCGCGGCGCCCGCTTCTGAAGCGATGCGCAATCCGGCCTCGTCCAGGTCGAGAGCCCAGACATGGGCGCCTTCCGATGCGAGGCATTGCACGATACTCCGGCCGATGCCCTGCGCCGCCCCGGTCACGGCGACCCGACGGTTGGTGAAATCCAGATTCATAGCGTCAGCATCTCGTCGAGAGTGGACCAGGATTGTTCTCTCCGCCCGTCCTCGATGTCATGGATCAGGTCGACGAGCCTGCCGATGGCAGGAGTCGCGATCCCGGCTTCGTGGCCGAGGGTCGCAATGATGGCGATCTGGGCGTCCACTTCGGTCTTGCGCTTGCGCACGGCGAGATCGCGCCAGATGCCGGAATGCGTCTTGGCCGTATGCCGGTTGAACTCCGCCATGTCGGCGACGGAGCGACGGGCAGCATCCTCGCCGGCTCCCGGCATGAAGGCGTCCGGGTTGAACCCGTTGAAGCCCAATGGCTTCACGCCGCGTGCGTTCGCAACCGCCATGACCTCCTGGCCAAGCCGACGGTAGACCGGAAAGTGCCGCTCGGAGGCAAGGTTCTCCGACATCGAGGCATTGGTCAGCGCCGTCGCAAAGAGCAGGGAGCCGTAGCCCAGTTTGCCCCAGAGATAGCCCCAGATGTTGTCGGTCAGGACAGCCTTCGGCTCGAAGATCGACAGAAGGCGATGGTATTCGCGCACGGCGGCGCCGGTCTGGCCGTCGAGACCGCCGACCGCAACCGCCGCCCGGTTGCCGAAAAGGATACGGCCCGGCTCGAGCCAGTCCGCGCCGAAATTGACGAAACAGCCGATGGTCCGCTCGGCTCCGATCTCCGCGGCGATGATGATCTCGTTCAGTCCGTTCTGCGCGGAGAGAACGGTGCCGCCTTCCGCAAGATGAGGCTTCAGCGTGCGGACGGCATCGCGCGTATGATGAGCTTTGACGGCAAGGATGATGCGGTCGAACTGGCCCGTGACGCCGTCGGGCGTTGCGGCTTTGACCGGTTGCCGAAAGGTTTCGACGGGACCCTCGATGAGCAGTCCGTCGGCATTCATGGCGTCCACATGCGGCTCGACGATATCCACGAGCAGCACGTCCTCGCCCGCGCGGGCCAGATAGGCTCCGAGCGTGCCGCCGATGGCGCCGGCGCCCCAGATCAGGATGGTGTTCCGGTTCATCTACCAAGTCTCAATAAGAGCGCGGGTTTCCTCGATCGCCACGGCCCAGATGGCGCTCATGTCTTCGTCCGAACGCTGGAAGTAGCCGCCGAAGTTTCCGTCCTGCAGGATCTCACGGACCCCCTCCGGGCCGAAGGTCCGCATCCGTTCGAGATCCACCATCGGCTTTTGATGCGCCGGTTGCTCGACACCGTCCAGACGGGTCCAGGGGAAGTTTTCCATCCAAGACGCATGGGAGGCAACCGGGTCGATCTGTTTCACTTTCTCGAGCGTGCGGGGCGCATTCCACCAGTTGTGGAACCTCACCCGACAATCCCGGTTCTCACCCATCCATTCGATGGCGGCCGTTTGGCCGGGCGCATTCCCGCCATGACCATTGACGAAGAGGATGCGGCGAAAGCCCGTGCGCTTCAGGGAATCGAGGATATCGGTGACGATGCGCAGATAGGTCTCGGCTTTCAGACAAATGGTTCCGGGATAGGCCATGAAGTATGGCGTGATGCCATAGGCCTGGACTGGGAACACCGGGACGCCGGTCGGTTCCGCGGCTTCCAGGGCCACGCGCTCCGCCAGGATGCTGTCGACGGACAGGCTCAGATAGGCATGCTGCTCCGTGCAGCCAAGGGGAACAATCGCGCGATCATCCGTCTTCAGGTATTCTTCGACCTGAAGCCAGTTCATCTCACTGATTTTCATGAAAGTTTTCCTCTTGCGAAACGATGGACGAGCGCAGCCGCTCGATTGCGGGAAGCAGGGTCGCACGGATGGCATGGGGGTCCGGCACGTAGCGGAACTCCATCGCGCGACGATTCGGCGGAAGCATGCGCCTGACGGTCGCTTCCGCACCGCTGGCATAGATCGCCACATCGACCTCGGACAGGAACGCTTCCAGATCCGGCGCCGTGATCAGGCGCACATCCACATCGGAAACATGAGGCGCGAAGCGCAGGACGCCGGGCTTCATCAGGGCAGTGAACTCGGGAAAAATCGACACGATGCCGATGCGGGCCATAGGGTCGATCATGGCCAGCTGCGCGCGCGTCTCTTCGGCTGGAATGAAACTCAGGCCGACGACCGGAACGCCCGTCGGAACGAGATGCTCGACCTCGCCGCGCCGATGCGCGAGGGTCACGCAGATATCGCAGGGCGAGGGGAAGGGCTCACCCGCGTGCAGGGCATCGACGGTCGTCACCGCGATCGTATCGCCCGCGCCGAGATAGTCCTGGATGCGGTTGGCGTATTGCTGAGTCGTCTCGACGAAGTTGCCCACCATGACGAGGCGCAGTGCCCTGGAGGGCGTCGGACCTCGCGCCGCGCGGGCATTGACCAGCGATGAAACGACGGAAGGAGCCAGTCCGAGCTGCTCCGCCTCCTGGAAGAGGCCCTCGATCCGGCGCTGGATCTTCCGGACGGCGCTCGACCGGAGGCCGTCGCTGTTGTGTCCGTCGCCCACATAGGTGCCCGCTCCAGGCTTTGCCTCGAGGAGACCCGCCTCACGCAACTCCCGGTAAACCGTCGCCACGGTCATGTGGGCGATCCCGGCCCGCTCCGCCAATTCCCGCACGGAGGGCAGGCGCTGTCCCGTCGGCAGTTCGCCCAGGGCAATGCCGAACTCGATCAGCCCACGCAGCTGGATGCCGAGCGGCACCGGCAGGGTGCGGTCGAGCGCTCCCGCAAGGCTGGCAAGGATCCGCTCATCGGGCGTCCGTTCCGAGTCGCTATAACGGGTGCCCTCATAAGCGTCAGATGTTGATTGAGGTTTGGGCAAGGCGCTGTTGACTTTTCTTAACCGAGTGACCTACCGTTCTAATCGATAAGAACACCTTGGACGAAAAGCCAGGGTCTTAGCAAGAGGGGAAGTGAAGTGAAACAAAACTTCAAGCTTGGTGGATCGCTCGCGGCGGCTCTCGTCCTTGGAACCGTTCTTTGCGGCTCGGTTTCCGCGCAGACGCTGACCATGGGACTGCGCGCAGGACCGGACTCGATCGACCCGCATTGGTCGACACTCGGCAGTCAGGCGGAAGCGCTGCGCCACATCTTCGATACGCTCGTGATGTCGGACGAGAACCTGGGCCTGAAGCCCGGTCTGGCGACCTCGTGGAAGCCCGTCGATGACACGACCTGGGAGTTCAAGATCCGCGAGGGCGTGAAATTCCACGACGGATCGGAGCTGACGGCCGAGGACGTGAAGTTCTCGATCGATCGCATTCCGGTCGTCACCGGCCCCATGAGCATGACGATCTACACGAAGCAGGTCGCGGAGACGAAGGTCGCCGACAAGTACACCTTGCACGTGAAGACCAAGGCTCCGGCGCCGACCCTTCCGAACGACTTCATCCGCCTCTTCGTGGTGTCGAAGAATGTCGGCATGGAGGCTCGCAACGAGCAGTTCAACTCCGGCAAGGCGGCGATCGGCACGGGTCCCTACAAGTTCGTGTCCTGGGAGCCCAAGGGCGATCTCGTCCTGGAGCGCTTCGACGGCTATTGGGGCCAGAAGCAGCCGTGGCAGAAGGTCGTCCGCAAGGAAATTCCGAGCGATCCCGCCCGCATGGCGGCCCTGAAGTCGGGTCAGGTGGACCTGGTCAACTACGTGCCGGCCACGGACTATGCTGCGATGCAGAAGGACAAGTCCGTCGACACCTTCGTCGCCGACTCGGTCTATTTTCTGAACATCACTCCGAACGTGAAGGAGACCCTCCCGAGAAAGGTGAAGGTCGACGGCAAGGAGATCGACGCGAATCCGTTGCGGGATCCCAAGGTGCGTGAGGCCATGGATCTTGCGATCGACCGCAAGACATTGGTGCGTGTCGTCCTGGAAGGCCTGGGTCGCCCGGCCAACCAGTTGATGCCCGCCAACTTCTTCGGCGGCAACAAGAACCTGCCCGAGCGTCCTTACGACCTGTCCAAGGCCAAGCAGCTTCTCGCCGATGCGGGCTATCCGAAGGGCTTCGAGATCGATTTCCACTGCACCAACAACCGCCTGCCGGGCGATGGCGCGGTGTGCGAGGCGCTCTCGCAGATGTGGGCCCGGGCCGGCCTGAAGGTGAATGCCAACGCGCTCAACGGCACCGTGTTCTTCCCGGCTCAACAGAAGGGGGAATTCTCGCTGTGGATGAGCGGCTGGGGCACGCTGACCGGTGAGGCGAGCTATACCTATGGCTCGCTCGTTCACACGGCGGACCCGCAGATCGGCCTCGGCGCGTTCAACAAGCAGGGTTACTCCAATCCGGAGGTCGACAAGCTGCTGGAAGAGGGCGCACGCACGATGGATGACCCGAAGCGCCGCGCCCTGTTCGAGAAGGTGACGGAGGTTTCCATGAACGATCGCGCGTTGATCCCGACCGTCCAGATCCAGACAGTCTGGGCGGCCAAGAAGGGCATGCTCACCATCCCGCCGCGGGTCGACCAGGAGACCCTGGCCTATGAGATCAAGCCGAAGAGCTGATCGTACTCACAGGCGGCCGGCAAATGCCGGCCGCCTTCCTTCGGGCGGATGCGGCATCCCCCGGCAACCCCTGATCGATGCTCACCACAGAGCGCCCGGCCCCTCGACCCTCACATCACAACATCCTGGCACCATGCAAGAGACAGCATGATTGGTTTTCTTATTCAGCGCGTCCTTCAGGCGCTCATGGTCGTGATCGCGATGTCCATCATCGTGTTCCTGGGCGTTTACGCGATCGGCAACCCGATCGACGTCATGATCGATCCTGCGTCCGACCAGGCATTGCGTGAGGCCCTGATCCGGCGCTACGGCCTCGACCTTCCCCTCTACGAGCAGTACTTCGTCTTCATGAGCAACATGCTGCATGGGGATCTGGGAGAGTCGTTCATCTACCGGCTGCCTGTTCTGAACCTGATCTGGTCGCGGTTCCCGGCAACCCTGGAGCTTGCGTTGACCGCGATGCTGATCGCCACCTGTCTCGGCATTCCGCTAGGCTTATGGGCGGGCTACAAGCCTGAGTCGCTCTCCGCCAAGGCGATCATGGCGTTCTCGGTTCTCGGTTTCAGCGTTCCGAGCTTCTGGGTCGGGCTTCTGCTCATCATGGCGTTCGCGGTCGAACTCGGCTGGCTGCCGTCGGGCGGCCGCGGCCCGACCACCCACGTGCTCGGCATGAACCTGTCGATCACCTCTCTGGAGGGATGGAGTTACATCATCCTCCCGGCCTTCAATCTGGCACTGTTCAAACTGGGGCTTCTGATCCGGCTCACACGGGCGGGCACGGCCGAAGTGATGAGCTCCGACTACGTGCGCTTCGCCCGGGCCCAAGGGTTGTCGGAGAGCAAGGTCGTCGGCCTTCACGTTCTCAAGAACATCTCGATCCCCATCGTGACCGTGTTTGGGCTGGAGCTCGGCTCCACGCTTGCCTTCGCGGTGGTGACGGAAACCGTTTTCAACTGGCCCGGCATGGGCAAGCTGATCATCGATTCCATCACCGTCCTCGACCGTCCTGTCATGGTCGCCTACCTCATCCTGGTCGTGTTCCTCTTCGTTATGATCAATCTTGTCGTCGATCTGGTCTATGGCCAGCTCGACCCGCGCATCCGTGTAAAGGCGGCGTCATGAGCAGTTCTTCCGCTCTCCCGTTACCCGCTGAGACCAGCTGGAGCCGGGTCTCCAACTTCTGGTCGGACTTCAGACAGAGCCCCGTCGCGGTCGCGGCCCTGATCGTGGTCGTGGTCGTGGTTCTCATGGCGGTTCTCGCGCCGTTCGTGACGCCGCAGGATCCCTACAACCAGGAGGCACTCGATCTCTTCGATGCTCGCCTCGAGCCCGGGGAAGTCGGATCCGGCGGTTACGTCCACTGGCTCGGAACGGATGCCGCGGGCCGAGACATCTTCTCGGCGATCCTCTACGGCCTGCGCACGAGTCTGATCGTGGGCGTGATGGCCGGCACGTTGGCACTCGTTCTCGGCACGACCGTCGGTCTTGTCGCGGCCTATTACGGCGGCCGCATCGAGGCGCTCATCATGCGCGTGATCGACCTTCAGCTCTCGCTTCCGGCGATCCTGCTCGCACTGGTTCTCGTCGCCATGCTGGGGCAGGGGCTCATGCAGCTCGTCGCCGCGCTCGTTGCCGCGCAATATGCCTATTTCGCCCGCACGACTCACGGGGCGGCCAGTGCGGAGAGGCGCAAGGATTATATCGAGGCGGCGCTCTCGACCCCGCTGCCGGCCCGCCACGTGCTGTTCCGCCACCTCCTGCCCAATGCGTTGCCGCCGCTGATCGTGGTCGCGACCGTCCAGGTGGCGAACTCCATCGCCCTGGAAGCGACGCTCTCCTTTCTGGGGCTCGGGCTCCCCATCACGCAGCCGTCGCTGGGCTCCCTGATCTCCAACGGCTTCCAGTTCCTTCTGTCGGGGCGCTACTGGATCTCCATTTACCCGGGGATCGCCCTGATGCTGACCGTCGTGGCGATCAATCTGGTGGGAGATCAGGTCCGTAACGTTCTGAATCCGAGGCGCAGCCGATGAGCGACGCGGTTCTTCGTGTCAAAGACCTTCAGACCCAGTTCCAGTCCCGGGCCGGAGCCCTGAAGGCCGTCAACGGCGTCAGCTTCGAAGTCGGGCGCGGCCGCATCCTCGGGCTCGTCGGCGAGTCCGGATCGGGCAAGAGCGTCACGGGCTACTCCATTCTCGGCCTGATCGAGCCTCCCGGCAGGATCGCGGGCGGTGAGGTTCTCCTGAACGGCAAGGACCTCACGCGCCTGAAAGGCGAGGCCATTCGCCAGGTTCGCGGTGCCCAGATCGCGATGGTCTTCCAGGACCCGATGATGACGCTCAACCCGGTCCTCAAGATCGGGACGCAGATGATCGCGGCGGTCAGGGCTCACGACAGGGTCTCGCGCAAGGCTGCCCGCGCGAGAGCACGCGACGCCCTCGCCAAAGTGGGCATTCCGAGCCCGGAGGAGCGTCTCGACGCCTATCCGCATCAGCTCTCCGGCGGAATGCGACAGCGGGTGGCCATCGCCATCGCGCTCCTGCACAGCCCCGCCGTCATCATCGCGGACGAGCCGACGACCGCCCTCGACGTCTCCATCCAGGGGCAGATCCTGGCGGAAGTGCGACGCCTCGCCGACGAGACCGGGACGGCTTTCGTGTGGATCACCCACGATCTCGCGGTGGTCTCGAGCCTGGCAGACGACATCTGTGTCATGTATGCCGGGAAGGTGGTGGAAAGCGGTCCGGCCGCCGAGGTGATCGCCTCGCCACGCCATCCCTATACGGCCGGTCTGCTCGCATCCGTGCCTGCGGAGCACGAACCTGGAACCAAGCTGCCTCAGGTTCCCGGATCGACTCCCGCTCTGGCCAACCTGCCACCGGGGTGCGCCTTCGCGCCCAGGTGCGCCAAGGCGGGACCCGCCTGCACGACGACACCGCCTGTCCAGACCTTCGAGGACGGACGCACCGCCCTCTGCCATTATCCGATCGAGCCCGTTTCATGCCAGCCGCACTCCTTGACGTCGAACACGTATCGAAGCGCTTCGTAAAGCACCCGAATCTCGGCGAGCGCATCGCCGGGCTTCTCGGTGCAGGACCGAAGGCCGAGACCGTGCGCGCGGTGACCAATGTCAGCCTCACGGTCGCAAAGGGCGAGGTCGTGGGCCTCGTCGGAGAATCCGGCTGCGGGAAATCGACCCTCGGCCGGATGATCGCCGGCATCTACACCCCGAGCGACGGCAAGATCCTGTTCGACAGGGCGCCGGTCGCGAAGTCGCAGGGACGGCGCACGCAGAAGCTGACGACGCGTGTCCAGATGATCCATCAGGATCCCTTCGCGAGCCTCAATCCGCGCATCCGGATCGGCGATACGGTCGCCGAAGGTCCGGTGGCGCACGGCATCGTGAAGCCCCGCGAGGCAGATGCCTATGTGGCGGATCTCCTCGGGCGTGTCGGCCTCGATCCCGGTTACCGCAGGCGGTTCCCGCATCAGTTCTCCGGTGGTCAGCGCCAGCGCATCGCCATCGCCCGCGCGCTTGCCATGAAGCCCGACCTTCTGGTCCTCGACGAGCCCGTGGCGTCTCTCGACGTCTCGATCCAGGCGCAGGTGCTCAACCTGTTCATGGATCTGCGTCGGGATCTGGATTTGACCGGGATCTTCATCAGCCACGATCTCGGTGTCGTGCGCCATGTGTCCGACCGGGTCGCGATCATGTATCTCGGTCGCATCGTCGAGATGGCGCCGACGTCCGAACTCTATGCGAGCCCGAACCATCCCTATACGCGCGCTCTCTTCGAGAGCGTGCCTCGCATCGGCGTGGGCCGGAAGGATTTCCGCCCGATCGCCGGCGAAATTCCATCCCCGCTGCACCCGCCGAGCGGATGCCACTTCCATCCGCGGTGTCCTTTCGCGGGCCCGCGCTGCAAGCGGGAGGCGCCCGCACTGACCGCGATCGCGCCTGGCCGGTCCTCCGCCTGTCATCTCAACACCGGCGGTACGGAATAATCGAGACGATCGAAAGACATGACCCAGCAAGCCTCCCTCGCGGCGCTCCAGGAGCGCGTTGCCGCCGTCAACGACGTCCTCAATGCGGTGTCGGTCCTCACCTGGGATTCCCGCACCATGATGCCGGCCGGCGGAGCGGAAACCCGTGGCCTTCAGATCGCGACGCTGACCCGGATCGCCCGCGATCTGCTTCTCGCGCCGCAGACCGAGAAGGCCCTGGAGGAAGCCGAGCGGGCGACGGAAGGCTTCGGAGAGGATGCCGCCGAACGACGCATGGTGCAGCAGACCCGCCATGCGGTGGAGCACCATAAGCGTGTTCCGGCCTCTCTGATCCAGGAGCGGGCGGCCCTTCGCACGGTCGCGCAGGCGGCCTGGATCGAGGCTCGCTCGAAGAGCGAGTTCACCCTCTTCTCGCCCCATCTTGCCAGGACCGTTGCGCTATCCCGCGCCTATGCCGACTGCATCGGCTGGGACGAGCATCCCTATGACGCGATGGTTTCGATCTACGAGCCCGGCGAGACGGCGGCGAGCCTAAAAAAGCTGTTCACCGCCTTGCGGGCCGGGCTGCTGCCTATCCTGGATGCCGCGAGGGCTCGTCCCCAGCCCCGCTCCGACTTCCTGTTCCGCGCGTTTCCCGAGGAGGGGCAGAGGGCCTTCGGGCTGAGCCTCGCCGAGAAGCTCGGCTACGACCTCCGGCGCGGGCGTCTGGACACCACCGTCCATCCGTTCGAGGTGTCGTTCACCCGCAACGATGTGCGGATTACGACCCGCTATAACCGCAACTACCTGCCTGCCTCCATTTTCGGGACCGCTCACGAGACCGGACACGGCCTTTACGAGCAAGGGGTCGATCCGGCCCATACCCGAACGGCGCTGGCGACCGATCTCGTCGGTCTCTATGCGGTCGGGGGAACGAGCTTCGGGGCCCACGAGTCCCAATCGCGTCTTTGGGAGAACCACATCGTGCGAAGCCGGACGTTCTGGCGCCGGCACTTCTCCGAGTTGCGGCAGCATTTCCCGGATCAACTCGGCGATGTCGGCGCAGACGAGTTCTATCGGGCCGTCACCCGCGTCGAGCCCGGCTTCATCCGGGTCGAGGCGGATGAGCTGACCTACGATTTCCATATCATGCTGCGCGCCGACATCGAATGCGCGCTCATGGACGGCTCGCTTCCCGTCGGCGATCTACCGGAGGCCTGGAACGCGGCCATCAGGCGTGACCTCGACCTTGTGGTTCCCGACGACGCCCGCGGAGTCCTGCAGGATGTGCATTGGTCCACCGGCTATATCGGCTCCTTCCCGACCTACACCATCGGAAATGTCATGGGCGCTCAGGTGATGGACACCTTGTGCAGCCGAAATTCGTCTCTCGGTGACGCGATCGAGGCAGGACATTATGCAGTCCTTGCGGACGAACTCCGCACCCGGATCTGGCAGCACGGTCGCCGGTTCACGCGCGACGAACTGCTGGAGCGCGAAACAGGTCGCCCGCTCGATCCGGGCCCGTACCTTCGATACCTGCGCGGCAAATACGGGGCTTGAGCGGTCCGTTGCCCGGCCCAGGCAAAGTGCATTATTCGGCGAAGTGGATCCGGTTCGCCGTTGAAAATGCGGTAAGCCAAAGAAGAGAGATGATTCCACTCGAGTGGAAACAGCTCCAGCAACACGGAGCAGACTCGGCCACGTTCCGAGAAACAGGTAAATATACTTATACTAAAGTAGGCCTGCATTAACCACACATCATGTATTGCGGAGCAAATCACAATAAACGTGGGGCTCCTCAGTGCTGAATAAGGTTACATTGTCCATGAAGATCATGGCACTCGTCGCCGTGATCATCGTCGCGACCGCCGGGACCATGTGGTTCGCGGCCTCGCGACAGGTCTGGTCCGATCTGGAGGCGCAGCAGCAGCAGAAGGCCGAGCAATACCTGCGCAGCCTTTCTCTGGTCTATGCCGCCCGGGTGTCCGGCGCCGAGGCCAAGATCGAGCAGGGACGGGTCGCCCGCGTCGTGAGCCCCTCGCTGGCCGAGTTCAAGGACTTCGCGGTCGTCGACGATTCGGTGTCCTATGTCGGCGGGAACGCCACGATCTTCACCTTCGACGCAGCTCAAGACGCGTTCATCCGCCGCGTGACGACCGTGAAGAAGGAGAACGGCGAACGGGCGGTCGGAACGGCGCTGGCTCCCGACAGCCCGGCCCAGGCTCATGTCCGCCGGGGAGAGGCCTATTATGGCCCGACCATGCTCTTCGGTACTCGGTTCTACACCGCCTATCAGCCGACCTTCGACAAGGCCGGCAAGGTCAACGGCATTCTTTATGTCGGCGTGCCGGTTGCCGATCTCCATGACGCATATTCTTCGACGATGGCGATGCTGACGATCGCAGCCGGTGTGACTGCCGCTCTCGCGTGCATCGGCGCCCTGCTGATCGCCACACGCCTCTTCCGGCCCCTGAAGGAGATCACTCTTCGTGTCGAGAGGCTGGCAGAGGGTGACCTGGACAGCGCCATCGGCCATCAGGATCGCGGCGACGAGATCGGTGCGGTGGCCAAGTCCCTGCAGGTCTTCAGGAACGCCTTGATCGCGCAGCGGCGGGCAGACGAAGCGGCGGCCCTGGAGCAGGAGGCCAAGACGCGTCGTGCTCAGATGCTGGACGAACTCACGCAGCACTTCGAAGGGAAGGTCTCGTCCCTGACCCGACGCCTGTCCGTCGCCGCATCCGACCTGGAGACCACCGCCCGATCCATGACGTCGGTTGCCGACAAGGCTACGCACCAGTCCGTGGGCGTCGCATCCGCCTCGCAGCAGACCTCCGCCAACGTGCAGACTGTCGCGGCCGCAACGGAGGAGCTGTCGATCTCGATTCGAGAGATCTCCGCCCAGGTCGCTCAGTCCTCGGGCATTGCGGAGCGAGCCGTGACCGACGCGCAGCGTACCAACGGAATCGTGCAGATGCTCGCGGGCTCCGCCGACAAGATCGGTCACGTGGTCCAGCTCATCAACAGCATTGCGTCCCAGACCAACCTGCTGGCCCTGAACGCGACCATCGAGGCTGCCCGCGCGGGCGAGGCTGGCAAGGGCTTCGCCGTGGTGGCCTCCGAGGTGAAGGAACTCGCCAACCAGACGTCGCGCGCCACCGAGGAGATCTCGGGCCAGATTGCCAGCGTTCAGCAGGTGACGGCCGAGGCCGTGCAGGCCATCCAGGCGATCGCCGGCACGATCGGCGAGATGTCCCAGATCTCGGTGGCGATCGCGGCCGCCATGGAAGAGCAGGGGGCTGCCACGGCCGAGATCTCGCGCAACGTCCAGGAAGCGGCCCGCGGCACCGAGGTCGTCACCGGCAGCATTGGGGAGGTTCGCCGGGCTGCTGGAGACACGGGAGCGGCTGCAACCCAGGTCCTCGCGGCTGCCCAGGAGCTGGCGCGGCATTCCGCCAGCCTCGGACAGGAGGTCGATCACTTCCTGTCCGGGGTCAAAGCGGCCTAAGCTCTCCTCGCATTCGCCGTCAAAGAGAGCCGCCGCGGAAGGATCTGCCGCGGCTCTCCGTCAATGCTCGACCTGATCGGCCGAATGGCCGGCGCGCCAATAGGCGACGACCTGGTGCTCCGAGGTCGGCATCTTCCATTCCTGGCGCAGGAGCCTCTTGAGGCATCGGCAGCTCTTCTGCTCGCAGCCGGCCCAGATGAAGCGGCGGCTCCCATCCGAGGGCACGACGATCGCCCGCAAGGCGTCCTCGATGAGCGACGTCGTTCCCGCGGGAGCTCCGTTCCGGTGCATCCAGCGGATGTCCAGCGCGGCCATGGAGCGGAGGGGCTGCTCCTCGCAGGCGTCGGCCACCTCGAGCAGCACGGTGGCTTTGCAGTCGGCGGGGAGCTCCGCCAAGATTCGGCTGATGGCCGGAAGGGCCGTTTCATCTCCCGCGAAAAGGTACCAGTCGGCCGGGGGCAATTCGCCGCCGCCAGGACCCAGGATTCCGACGACGTCTCCCGGGCGCGCCTGTGACGCCCAGGTCGACCCGGGCGTGCTGTCGCCTTCATGCAGGACGAAGTCGATCTCGATCTCGCTGCGCGCCACATCGATCTCGCGGATCGTATAGATCCGCATCACGGGTCGATCCTCCCCGCGCGGCCAGACGGGCCGACCATCTTCTCCCATGACGGGCCATGACGGAGCACGCCCCATGTGCGGAGGAAACAGCAGCCGAACATGCATCCCGCCTGTGGCAAAACGTGCGAGATCCCGTCCCTTGAGGCGCACGCGGCGCATCCGTGGCGTCACGTTGATCGCGCCGACCACCTGCATCTCCCGAAAATACGGGAGCGGCGTTCCGGCCTGGCCATCTCCCTCCCAGGCGATGCGCGGGCTCTCTCCCTCGACGAAGCCGAGGATGTGCTCCGCAAGGCTCCATTTGACATAGGCGAGACCGGTCGGATCGAGTCCTTCCGCAAGGAGGTAGAGAACGCTGTCGCGCGCCTCCACGGATGCAACGCCGTAGTCGAACTCCACTCTGGCGGAGCGTGCGGACCGGTCGACCCGTCCATGTTCGACGAAATGCTCGCAGAGCTTGTCCATGATCTCAACGGGGCATGCGAGCGTGACTGAGGCTTCGGCACGGAGGGAGGTCGATGTGGTCATATGGTCCATGGGCGGTTGGGCTCCATCTATCGGTTCCGGTGCAGGAGCCAGATCAGGTAAGGTCCCCCGATGAGTGACGCGAAGAGACCCAGCGGGACTTGATACGGGAAGGTCACGATCCTGGAGAGCCAATCGGCCCCGATCATCAGGCCTGCGCCGATCAGGACCGCCGCCATGGCCTGGTGGCGCGCGCGGCCGAAGCCGATCAGCCACGCCATATGGGGAGCGACAAGGCCGACGAAGCTCAACGGGCCGACGACGAGCGAGGAGGCGGCCGTCAGGCCGGCGGCGACGAGGGTGAGCGCCCCCCGGCTCGCGCGGACCGGCAATCCGATCGCACGCGCCTGATCGGGGCCGAGAGGCATGATTTCAAGCCATCGGACCATCAAAGGCAGGAGGCCGAGCAGGAATGCCGCCACCGTGACGGCGATCGTGGCCTCACCCCGGGTGATATGGTTCGTCGAGCCGCTGAGCCAGGCCAGGAGCTGGAAGGCGCGAACGTCGCCCGTGATCATTGCTGCGCTGACAAGGGCGTTGCAAAGCGCTCCGACGGCGAGGCCGCCGAGCAGGAGCCGTTCCGGATTTCGGTCCTGGCGATTTGCGACGAAAAGGAGCGCACCCAGCACGACGCCGACGCCCAGGGTCGCCCCGGCCAAGCGGGTGCCCATAGGGGCGTTCGATACCGTGAAGAGAACCGCAGCGAGCCCGATGCCCGCGCCGGCGCTCACGCCGAGGACTTCCGGACTTGCGAGAGGGTTGCCGGTCATACGTTGAAGGATCATGCCGGCGGCGGCCAGCATCCCCCCGGCGGCCGCGGCAGCAGCGATGCGAGGCGCGCGAAACGGAAGAAGGTCGGTGAGAAGCTGGCCGGTCGCCAAGTTCCAGCCGTCCGGTCCGCGCCCGACGAGCAGCGCCAAGGTGGTCATGGCGACGACAAGGAGCGTGAGCACCGCAAGCACGGGGGCCGGATACGCGATGCGCCGCGTGGGCGCGGGCTGCCCGGAAACCGGTGCCTGGCGCGACAGGTTGAGCCTTGGCAGCAGGTACAGGAGAAGCGGTCCTCCGAGGAGGGCCGTGGCGGCTCCGGTCGGCACCATCTCGGCCGATCCATGGGCGGCAAGTTGAACGAGTCCGTCCGTGAGCCACAGGATGACGGCGCCGATGAGCGGTGCGGCCACGAGAGTGTCGCGCTGGGTGCGGGCGCCGCCGAGCCGGGCGAGCGTCGGGGCCGCGAGCCCGACGAACCCGAGCACGCCGACCTCAGCCGTGACCGTGGTGGCGAGCCACACGGCGACAGCGAGGGTCGCAAGGCGCAATGCCGGAAGATTGACCCCGAGGCTGCGCGCGCTCGCGTCGGCGAGACCGAGAAGCTCCAGCGGCCGGATCAGAAGAAAACACGCCACGGAGGAGAACAGCAGTGTGACGGCAAGGGCCTGGGCCGGGCCCCAGCCTTGCTGGGTCAGCGAGCCGCTGCCCCAGATCAGGAGCGACATCATGTACTCGCCATGGGCGAGGATCAGCGTCGCACTCAGGGCCATGGCGATGAGAGACACGACCATACCGGCAAGAACGATGGTGATCGGCTCGAGTCCTCGCCGCCAGCTCAGGGCCATGAGCATGATCGCGACGGTCAGTCCGCCGACAAGAGCGACGGCCTCGCGCGACGTGTCCATGAGCGCGGGCGCGAACAGGGTGGCGGCCGTCATGGCGAATTGCGCCCCTGCTGAAATGCCGAGCGTCGACGGGTCGGCGATCGGATTGCGCAGGATCTGCTGCAGGAGGGCTCCGGACAGCCCGAGCGCGGCGCCCGACAACAGGGCAACGACCGCACGGGGGAGCACACTGTTGAAAAGAAGGATGCTGTCGAGATCGAAGCTCTGTCCGCTCGCCAGAGGGAGAAGGCGCAGGATCTGATACGCGCACAATCCCAGGGCGACGGCAAACACCGCGAACCATGCCAAGGTGAGCGGCCGATGCGTCATGCCGTCAACCAACGCCACCTCCGGCGCCGACGAGCGCGCCGGTCAGGAGACGCGCGAAACGGCGGGCCGCCGGAAGAGCGCCGAACGGGTTGACCGGTGGGAGCGCCACGACCCGCCCCTGCCGGACCGCCGGAAGCGCCTTCCACAGGGGACTGTCGCGCAGGGTGCCGTGCGCATCGGGAGGGATCGGAGAAACGATGACGATCCAGGCCTCGGGCATCTCGGCGAGAGCCTCGAGGGGTACCGGTGCCGCGGCGGCATAGCTGGTGGGCTTCGCCCATGCGTTCCTCAACCCAAGGCGCTGGAGAACGTCGCCGAACATGCTGTCATGGCCGAACGCCCTGAAGTGCCGGGCATCCCCCAGGTTGATGAGGAAAACGGATCGTGCGGTTCTCTCGGCAAGGCGGCGGCTGGCCTGCGCCAGCTCGAGGGACGCGGCATCGAGAGAGGACCGTGCCTGCACCTCCCGACCAAGCCGTTCGCCGAGCGCCATCGTGATCTGCTCGGCCGGTGCGTAGGGAGGGCGGCCGGGCTCGTAGACCGCGTAGGACGCCACGGGAGCGATCGTTTCGAGACGGTCCTGGATCCACGAGAACCAGTGCGAGCTGACGATCAGATCCGGATCGGACAGGCGCAGCATCTCGAAATTCGGTGAGCCGCGAAGACCCAGATCGGCAACGTGAGACGGCACATCCGGCTCGACGGCGACTTTGCGGAACTGGACGAGTTCGGTGGCGGCGACCGGCGTCACATCCAGGGCGAGCAAGGTCTCGAACATGGCCCAGTCCAGAACGGCGACGCGCTGGCGCGGCCGTGCTCTGACACCGCCTGCGAGGGACGAACCGATCGCGGCTCCGAGAAAGCGGCGTCGGCTCACCGTGAAGGCATTGTGACGGGAGGCGGGATGCATCGGCATGCGGCGAACCTGAACTCTCAAAGCTTGATCGGGTCGAATAATTTACTTCGAAATGACATTCTATACTTGCGTGGTTTAGCTCGCATAGGCTGATGACTTGACGCGGGGCTGTGTCGCGACGCGAAGCGCGAAGATCCGACCCGGCCGAGCAGCGCACGGGCGTCATGAACCGCGGCCTCGCTCCCGTCAATACATTTGTTCTGAAAACGTCAGTAAAACTATGAAGTTAGAATGATTCAAGACTGGCCCTTCACGGGCCTGTGCCTCTGCTTCCCTCGGTCGCGCGGTGCTGCAGCGCTCCGTCAGACACCTCCGGGAATGGCCGCATTGTCTGACGCCGCGACCCTAGACAAGATGGTAGTTTAGATCAATTTTAAATAGTATAGCATGAGTTTAAAATCTTTCTAAGTTGCTGTTTAGAGTATTTTTAAAACATAATTCTTGCCACAACTCAGTGGAACACATAGTCAGGCGACCGGGCCAGCGATCCCTCGATTGCGCCTGCATGGGAGACCCGGAGGTCTCCCATGCGATCGAAACCCCTGGGGACATCCATGAAGCGTCGTTGCGTATTGAGTATGGGGGTGAGCCTGGCCTCGCTCGCCATGATGGTGGCGTCGAGCGAGCAATCTGCGGCCCAGACCCGGCCGTCGTCAGGCGAGATCACCCTTGAGATGGTGACCGTCGAAGGGCAGGGCGGGAGCGCCACCGGGCCTGTGAACGGCTATGTTCCCACGCGCACCGCGACAGGCTCCAAGACCGACACGCCGATCGAGGAAATTCCGCAATCGGTGTCGGTCATCGGCCGCGAGGAACTGGAAGATCGCCAGGTCCAGAAGGTCGATGAGGCCCTCCGGTACACCGCGGGCGTGTTCGCGCAGCCTTACGGTCTGGATTCGGATACCGATTGGTTCTTCATTCGTGGCTTCGATGCGGGCCAGACCGGCGTCTTCCTGAACAACCTGCCGCTTTATCAATATGGCTTCGGCGGGTTCTATATCGACCCGTTCGTGCTCGAGCGGATCGAGGTGCTCAAGGGTCCGTCTGCGGCTCTCTATGGCGGATCCTCGATCGGCGGCATCGTCAATCTCATCAGCAAGCGTCCGACGACGGAACCGCTGCGCTACGTGGAGACGGGCGTCAACTCGTGGGGCAATGGCTATGCGGCCTTCGATTTCGGCGGCGCGCTCGACAAGGACAGGATCTGGTCGTATCGCCTGACCGGCAAGATGTCCGGCGGCGGCTGGGAAACGGAGAAGGCCGATGACTTCCGGGGCGTCATCGCGCCGGCGCTCACGTTCCGTCCCGACGCGGGCACGGAACTCACCGTGCTGGCGTCCTACCAGCATATGGACCTGATGCACACGGGTGGGTTCCTGCCTTATGTGGGCACCGTGGTGCTGGCGCCGTTCGGACGGATCTCCCGACGTTTCTACTACAGCGAGCCCGACATCGATCTCTATCGCCGCGAGCAGGCGATGATCGGCTACGAGTTCGAGCACGCGGTCGACGATGTCTGGACGCTGCGGCAGAACTTCCGGTACGCGCATACGGATTCGAAGGAACGCGGACCCTATCCCTTCGGCTATCTCGGAGGGGCGCCGGCCGGTCCGGATTTCCTGCTCTTCCGGGTCGGCTTCAATCACCACACGGTGGTGAACACGCTGTCGCTCGACAATCAGGCGGAAGCGAAGTTCGGCACCGGTCCGCTCGATCACACGCTGCTCCTCGGCCTGGACTACAAGTACTACAATATCGACCAGATCCAGGCGTCCGGCGGCGGCACGCCGATCAGCCCGGTGAACCCGCTTTATGGAGCGCTCCAGGGCCCGACGGTTCCCTATCTCGATCAGGACCTGACCGTGAATCAGGTCGGGTTCTATGCGCAGGACCAGATCCGCTACGGCGCCTGGATCGCGACGCTGAACGGGCGCTACGATCACGTCTCGACGAAGAGCACGGACACGGTCGGCGCCGCCAATTACAGCGACGAAGCGGGCGAGTTCAGCGGACGCGTCGGGCTGGGCTACGAACTCGCCAACGGGATGACGCCCTATGTCGCGGTCTCCCGCACCTTCAATCCAGTCATCGGCGCCGACTTCTTCGGTCAATCCTTCGCGCCCGAGACCGGACGGCAGGTCGAGGTCGGACTCAAGTACAAGCCGGCCTTCGCCGATGCCTTGATCACGGCCTCCCTGTTCGATCTCACGCGTCAGAACGTCAACACGACCGATCCGGAGCATTCATTCTTCGAAGTCCAGCTCGGCGAAGTCCGATCCCGCGGCTTCGAGCTCGAAGCGCAGGCCAACATCACGTCCGGGCTGAAGGCGATCGCGGCTTTCACGGCCTACGACATCGAAATCACCGAGGATACCAACCCGTTGCTGATCGGCAACCGCCCGAACGTCGTCCCGGAGATCCTGGCATCCGGCTGGCTCGACTACACGGTCCAGGACGGTTCGTTCAAGGGACTCGGCTTCGGTGCGGGTGTCCGCTATGTCGGATTCTCGTATGCCGACAACGAGAATAGCCTGAAGGTGCCCGCTGCGACCGTCTTCGATGCCGCCATCCGCTACACCCGGGACAACTTCACGGTGGCGCTCAACGTCAACAATCTGTTCGACAACGAATATGTCTCGTCCTGCGACACGCAGTACACGTGCAACTACGGGGCCGGGCGTGTCGCGACCCTCAAGGCGAGCTACAAATGGTGATCGATGGGGCGCCGCGGCAGGGCGTCCGCACCGGCACGCTGGAGCCGGGGAAGGATGACGGGCGCGGATCCCGCGTCGAGATTCCGTCCTTCGCGCTGACCGACGTGAGCTATGCCATCCCAGGGCGTACCCTGCTGCATCCCCTCACGCTGACCCTGCCCGGTCGGCGCGTCACCGGATTGATCGGTCACAACGGTTCAGGCAAATCGACACTGATCAAGCTGCTGGCCCGCCAGCAGGCGGCTTCCGGCGGTTCGATCGCGTTCGAAGGGCGAGACCTGACCCAGTGGGGCGAGCGGTCCTTCGCGAGACAGGTCGCCTACCTGCCGCAGCAGACGCCGTTGGCCTCGGGCATGCTCGTCAAGGAACTCGTCGCGCTGGGGCGCTATCCGTGGCATGGCGCTCTGGGCCGCTTCGGAACGACCGACCGCCGGAAGGTGAGCGAGGCCATGGCGCTCGCCGATGTGGAAGCATTGTCCGACCGTTTCGTCGACACTCTCTCCGGAGGAGAGCGGCAGCGGGTCTGGTTGGCCATGCTGGTGGCGCAGGATGCCCGCTTCCTGCTTCTCGACGAACCGATCTCGGCCCTCGATGTCGCCCATCAGGTCGAGGTGCTCGCGCTGGTCCGGCGCCTCTCACGCGAGCGTGGCCTCGGCGTGGTCGTGGTCCTCCATGACGTCAACATGGCGGCTCGCTTCTGCGACGAGATCCTGGCCCTTCGGGCGGGACGGCTGGTTGCCCGCGGCGCCCCGGGCGAGATCGTGACGCCCCGGCAGTTGCAGGCGATCTACGGTATCGCCATGGAGGTGTTTCCCCACCCGTCGACGGGCCAGCCGGTGAGCTTCGTCCGTTGACCGCGCCTCAAAGCGGGCGCTTGCTCTCTCCGGCCGGGGGCGGTAGCTAATCCTGCCATGCGACCGCTGCTCCATCGCTTTTTTGCCTATTACAGACCTCATCGCCGCCTGTTCGTGCTGGATTTCTCCTGCGCTGTGGCCTCGGGGCTGCTCGAGCTCGGCTTTCCGATCGCCGTCAAGCTGTTCATCGATACCCTGTTGCCGACCGGCCAGTGGGGCCTGATCGCGCTCGCCTCGGCGGTGCTGCTCGCCGTCTATGTCCTCAATGCCGGGCTGATGGCGACCGTGACCTACTGGGGCCACATGCTCGGCATCAACATCGAGACCGAGATGCGGCGCAAGGCCTTCGACCATCTCCAGAAACTGTCGTTCGGCTTCTTCGACAACCAGAAGACCGGGCATCTCGTGGCGCGCTTGACCAAGGACCTGGAGGAGATCGGCGAGGTCGCCCATCACGGGCCGGAGGACCTCTTCATCGCCGTGATGACACTGGTGGGCGCGTTCATCCTGATGTTCACGGTCAATGTGAAGCTCGCCCTCATCACGGCACTCGTGGTCCCGCTCACCGCCTGGCTCACGACCCGCTATGGCGGCCGCATGACCCGGAACTGGCAGGCGCTCTACAGCCGCGTCGGTGATTTCAACGCGCGCATCGAGGAGAATGTCGGGGGAATCCGCGTGGTTCAGGCCTTCGCCAACGAGGATCACGAGCGGCGGCTGTTTGCGGTCGACAACCAGAGCTATCGCAGAACGAAGCTGGAGGCCTACCGCATCATGGCGGCCTCCACGTCGCTCAGCTACTTGAGCATGCGCCTGATCCAGATGGTGGTCATGATGGCCGGCAGCTATCTGGTGCTTCGAGGCGAGCTGAGCGCCGGCGGCTTCGTCGGTTACCTGCTTCTGGTCGGTGTCTTTTTCCGGCCGATCGAGAAAATCAACTCGGTCATCGAGACCTATCCGAAGGGAATTGCCGGCTTCGAACGCTACATCGCCTTCCTCGATACCCGGCCGGATATCGCGGACCGGCCGGGCGCGAAGGACGTCGGCAAGCTCAAGGGCGACATCCGGTACAGGAATGTCCGTTTCGGCTATGACCTGGATCGCAGCATCCTCGACGGTCTCGATCTTTGCATCCGTGCCGGCGAAACCGTCGCTTTCGTCGGTCCGTCGGGCGCAGGCAAGACGACCATCTGCTCGCTGCTGCCCCGGTTCTACGAGATCGACGAGGGTGAGATCACCATTGACGGGATCGACATCCGCGACATGACCCTCCGTTCCCTGCGCGGCCAGATCGGCATCGTGCAGCAGGATGTGTTCCTGTTCGCCGGCACGATCCGCGAGAACATCGCCTATGGCCGGCTCGAAGCGACGGAGGCCGAAATCCTGGAGGCCGCCCGGCGGGCCCGGCTCGACGAGGTGATCGCCTCCCTGCCGAACGGCCTCGACACGATCATCGGGGAGCGGGGCGTGAAGCTGTCGGGCGGCCAGAAGCAGCGTCTCGCCATCGCCCGGATCTTCCTGAAGAATCCGCCGATCCTGATCCTCGACGAAGCCACGTCGGCCCTCGATACGCAGACCGAGCGGGCGATCCAGCAGGCGCTCGGCGAATTGTCGAAGGGGCGCACGACCCTGGTCATCGCCCACCGCCTCGCCACCATCGTGAACGCGGACCGCATCGCCGTGATCGATCGTGGCGTCATCGTGGAACAGGGCAGCCACGACGAGCTCCTGTCGAAAGACGGGATCTACAAGCGGCTGAGCGCGGCGCAGTTCGCCTGAAGCGAGACGATCCGGACGGTCAGGAGCCTGCTGCTTCGGACCAGTATGCGAGGCTGCGCCCGTTGACGGGCGAACCTGCCGCGGCGTTCATGTCAAGGACGGCGCTGTGAAAGCGCCGCGCTGCGCTCTGGCCGACGAGCAGCCTCAGGCTATGGATGATCCGGGTGATGCGCAGGTGATTGTGATCGAACGTGGTCAGCCACCAGCCCGTATCCCGATAGAAGCGGAGCATCCGTTCGCTTGCCCGTTTCAGGGTATCCTGCGCTTGCCCGTCGGCCCTGATCGCATCGATCTCGGCCTGGGTGAGGATGGGCGCTCCCGGTTGGGCGCCGCTGCGGGTCGGAAGCGGAAACAGCCACTGGATATAGTCGTGCACCTCCTCCAACCGCTCGTCGGAAAAGTCGAGCACGTCGGCTGCGAGGCGTCCACGACCGTCGCGCCCGGTTCCGGCCAGGAAGGCGAGGAGAGGCGCGGCCGTTGAGCTGCTCATTCCTTGACTCCGGTTCGAGAGGAGAGGGCGGTCATTCGCTGGCTCAACCAAGAAGGCTGGCGGCGAAACGCGCGCAGACCAGGAGCAGGAAAACCCCGAATGCCACCTCGAGGCGGCGCTTGGACAGCCGGTGCGCCAGGCGCGCGCCGATCGGGGCCATCCAGGTGCTTGTGGGGATGAAGAGCACCAGACCCAGAAGCGACACGTAGCCCAGTGCCAGCGGCGGCTGGAAGGCGATCACGTTCGGGTAATCGGCCATATGGGGCCAGCCGGCATAGATGTACCCGATGGCGCCGGGAATCGAGATCAGAATGCCGAGCCCCGACGAGGTCGCGACCGCCTGGTGGATCGGGCGATTGTAGAAGGTCATGAACAGGTTGGAGAGCTGACCGCCGCCGATTCCCATCAGGGCCGACAGAACGCCGATGATCCAGCCGTAGACTACCATGATCGGCTTGGCCGGCATGTCGAGGCCGAAGCGCCAGGTGTCCTTGCCGAAGAGCAGACGGATGGCCGAGATGCCGGCCACCACGACGAACACGGTCTTGAACAGGTCTGCCGGGGCGTAGCGGGCGACGATGCTGCCGACGATGACCCCGAGCACGACGGGCACGGCCCAGACCCGAAGGATCGACATGTCGACGGCGCCCTTGGCCTTGTGAGCGTTGAACGAGCGGATCGAGGTCGGGATGATGATGGCCAGCGAGGTGCCGACGCAGAGAGGCATGCGCACCTCCTCGGGCACCTCCAGGATGCGGAAGAGCTCGTAGAGGATCGGCACGGCGACCGCGCCGCCGCCGACGCCGAAAACGCCGGCGAGCAGCCCCGTGATGGCGCCCGCGGCCAGGAGCGCCACCACCAGCCAAGCGAGATCGAACAGGGGAATGCCAAACATCGAGAAGTCCATCGCAACGGAGTGAAAGCGCCGTAGGACCGGTTTGATCCTGGGCAGGGAGGCGAATTCAGGCCCGCCCTATGCTGAGGTGTTTGCCGCGAGCCGTTCCTGGTACGCGCGTGCCCGCTCGTCGATCCAGGATCGATCCGTGATGCCGGCGGGGTTGCTGCGGGTCGCCATGGCGTCCATGAAGGCGAGGAAGCGTTCATGGGCAACCCTGTAGAGGCGGCGCAGTTCGTCCAGGGGCTCCGGGTGGTCGTCTACGCGCAGATCGAGCACGGGATAGGGCTCGTCGCGCCAGATCCTGATGGCGGCCGATTGTTTGCCGCGCTTGTCGCCGCCCTGGGCCTGACCCGCGTCCAGGGCCGTCATGAGACGGTCCGCGAAGGTCAGGTCCAGGCGCCGCTTGTACGTCTCGAGCGTCGCCTCGATGACGGCCGGGCCGGCCAGCATGTTGCCCGCCACGGAGACGCCCTCATCCGTAAGGTGACCGCACCAGTCGATGCAGTCCTCTCCCGTATGGGCCGCCGTGCGCCCGGCCCGGTCGATGACGTGAAGCTGGCGCGAGCCGCGGCCCGGATCCTGAGCCGTGAGAACGGCCACGATCTCCTCGGCGCTCCGGCCCTCGGCCAGGAGCCTGATGCCGTCCGTCCCGTAAAGAGGGTTCACGAGCGCCTGCGTGGCGAGAGCACCGATGCGGGCCGCGCCGTGGGGACACAGCGCCCCCACGGCGAAGAACTTCGTGGTCACCGCAACGCCGAAGGCGCCGGTCTCGGGATCCTTGGCGATGATCGACCATGTCATGGCGTGTTCTCCTCAGCGGCCGACCGCATAAGCCTGCATGAGACGGGGCGTCGCCGCCCCGTGCAGCAGGCCATCCTTGTCGCGGCTGGCGGCCACAAGGCGCCCGACCGTCCAGGCCGGCGCCACCTCGACCTCGTGCCCGCGCGCCCTCAGGTCGTCGAGCACCTCCGCCCCGTAGGTCTCCTCGGCCATGAGGTGACCGGGCTTCTGCTCGCGCGGATAGAACGAGGAGGGGAAATGTGCCGTGTGCGACATGGGCTGGTCGATCGCCTCCTGCAGGTTCAGGCCGTGATGCGCATGCCTCAGGAAGAGGAGGAGCTGCCATTGCTCCTGCTGGTCGCCGCCCGGAGAGCCGAAGACCATGTAGGGCTCGCCGTCCTTCTCCGCGAGGGTCGGGGTGAGCGTGGTCCGCGGGCGCTTGCCCGGGGCGAGGCTCGCAGGCAGTCCCTCTTCGAGCCAGAACATCTGGGCGCGCGAGTTGAGCATGAAGCCCAGTTCCGGGACGACCGGCGAGGATTGCAGCCAGCCGCCCGACGGCATCGCGGCGATCATGTTGCCGAAGCGGTCCACCACGTCGATGTGCACCGTGTCGCCCTTGCGGGCCGACCGCATGGACTGGAGCGTCGGCTCTCCGCCGGACACCTTCCTGTCGGTCGTCGACAACTCGCGCAGCGCCTCGAGGGTCCGCTCCACCTGGGCCTCGTAGCCCTCGACCCGGCCGGGCCGCAGCTCCCGGGAGGCCTTGTCGGTGATGAGCTTCCGTCTTTCGTCGTTGTAGGCATCGGACAAAAGGGTACCGATCGGCACGTCGACGAAGTCGGGATCGCCGTAATAGGCCTCCCGGTCGGCAAAGGCGAGCTTCATGGATTCGACCACCGTGTGAATGAACTCGGCGCTGGTCGGGCCCATGGCGGCGAGGTCGAAGCCCTTCAAGAGGGCCAAGGTCTGCAGGAAGACCGGTCCCTGGCCCCAGGGGCGGATCTTGTTCACGCGGTAATTGTGGTACTCGTAGGTTTGCGGCGCATCGTAGGATGCCTGCCACTGGGCCATGTCGTCGGCGGTGAGGACGCCGCGATGGCGCGAGCCGCTCTGGTCCATGGCCTCCGTCCTGCGCACGAAGGCGTCGATGGCCTCGGCCACGAAGCCCTTGTAGAAGGCGTTGCGCGCGGCCTCGATCTGCGCCTCCCGGTCGCTGCCGCGGGCCTCGCCTTCCCGGATGATGCGCTTCCAGGTATCGGCGAGCTGCGGGTTGCGGAAGAGCTGACGGGGTTTCGGCACCTCGCCGCCGGGCAGGAACACGGCCGCCGAGGTCGGCCACTCGGTTTCGAAGAATTCCTTCAGCCCCTTGATGGTGTCCGATACGCGAGGCAGCAGGGGGTGTCCCTGCTCGGCATAGTAGATGGCGGGCTCCAGCACGTCCCGCAGCGACAGGAGGCCATGGTCGCGCAGGAGCAGCATCCAGGCGTCGAAGGCGCCGGGCACCACCGTGGCGAGAAGGCCGTTGCCGGGGATGAGCTTGAGGCCTTCGTTCTTGTAATGCGCGATGGTGGCGCCCTTCGGGGCCGTGCCCTGGCCGCAGAGCACCTCGACCTTCTTGGTCTTGGCCGAATAGAACACGGCCGGCACCTCGCCGGACGGCCCCACGAGATGCGGTTCCACGACCTGCAGGACGAAAGCGGAGGCCACGCAGGCGTCGAAGGCATTGCCGCCTTTCTCGAGCATCGACATGCCCGCCGCGGAGGCGAGCCAGTGGGTCGACGTGACGATGCCGAAGGTGCCGAGGATCTCTGGGCGTGTCGTAAACATGTCTGTTATCCGAAGTTGGCGGAGATTGTTATTGTTCGCGGGGATCGAGCGCGTCGCGCAGGCCGTCGCCGAGAAGGTTGAATCCGAGCACGATCAGGAAGATCGCCGAGCCCGGGAAGATCGACATCCACGGAGCCTGGTCCATGAAGTTCTTGGCCGTGTTGAGCATGGAGCCCCAGGAGGGATTGGGCGGCTGCTGGCCGAGGCCCAGGAACGAAAGGCTGGCCTCCGCGATGATGGCGGTCGCGATGGTGAGCGTTCCCTGGACCAGGATCGGAGGCAGCACGTTCGGCAGGACGTATCGCGCCATGATCCAGAAATCCGGCAGGCCGATGGCGCGTGCGCCCTCCACATAGTCCTCCGCCTTGACGGTCAGAACCTGCCCGCGGGTGAGACGGATGAAGATCGGCATGGCCGACAAGCCGATGGCGATCATCGCGTTGGTGAGGCTCGGCCCGAGGAACGCCGCCAGGGCAATGGCGAAGATCAGGAAGGGGATCGCCAGCATGGCATCCGTGGCGCGGGAGATCGCCGCGTCGATCCAGCCGCCGAAATAGCCCGCCACGAGGCCGAACGGGACCCCGAGCACGATGGCGATGGTCACGGAGACCACGCCCGCCATGATGGATGCCCGGGCCCCCCACAGCATGCGGGAGAGAAGGTCGCGCCCGAGCTCGTCCGTGCCGAACCAGAACAGGGCCGAGGGTGCCTTGCGGATGCTCGTGAAGCTCGGCTTGACGGGATCGTACGGTGCGAAGTACGGGCCGACCAGGGCGACGAGCACGAAGAACAGGACGATGACGGCGCCGAGCACGGCGCTCTTGTTCTTCAGGAACTTGGCCAGGACGCGGCTGCGCTTCTTCGGCAGTGCGACCTCGTCGGCGATTACGGCTGTGGCGGTCATGCGGCGTGCCTCAGGCGGGGATTGACGAGAACGTAGAGCACATCGGCGAGCAGGTTCATGAAGATGAAGCCCACGGCCGTGCAGAGCACGACGCCCTGCACCACCGCGTAGTCACGGTTGAACACGGCGTCGACGATGAGCTTGCCGAAACCCGGGATCGTGAAGATCTGCTCCGTGAGAACCGCGCCCGCGAGAAGCTCGCCGAACAGGAGCGTGGACAGCGTCACGATGGGAACGAGCGCGTTGCGCAGGGCATGCTTCAGGATGACCTTGCGCGACAGGAGACCCTTGGCGCGGGCGGTGCGGATGTAGTCGGACCGCATCACGCCCAGCATGGCGCTGCGGGTATGGCGCATGAGGCTCGCGGCCAAGCCCGTGCCGAGCACGAAGGCCGGCATGAGCATGGTCTTGATGTTGAGCCACAGATCCTCGGTCGGCGGCACGTAGCCGGAGGCGGGCAGGAGCTTCCAGCGGACCGAGATCAGCATGATGAGCATGATGCCGAGCCAGAAATTGGGAATCGACAGCCCGGACAGGGCAATGACGTTGGCCGTGTAGTCGACGGTCGTTCCCTTCTTCACGGCCGAGATGATCCCCGTAGGGATGCCGATGGCCAGGGCCACGATCATCGCCATGATGGCAAGCTCGATCGTCACCGGGAGCTTGCTCATGATGAGGTCGAGCACCGGGATGTCGGTGCGCAGCGAGATTCCGAGATTCCCCGTGAGCGCCGAGCCGATCCAGGCGAAGTACTGGACGGGGATCGGATCGTCGAGGCGGTACTTCTCGCGCAGATAGGCGAGCACCTGCGGATCGCGCTCTTCGCCCGCCATGGTGAGCACCGGATCGCCGGGCAGGAGCTTCTGCAGGGCAAACACCAGGAGCGACACGATGATCAGTGTCGGGATGGCAATCAGTATTCGTCGTCCGATGTAGCGCAGCATCAGCTCGTGGAACCCGTATCGAGGAAGGGCAGGGGCGTGCCCGGTCTTTCAGCCGGGCACGCTGTTCTCGGATGGCCTCAGGAGGCGAACTTCACGCCCTTCAGGCGGATCATGCCGTCGGGATAGGGCTTGAAGTTCTGAACTTTCTTCGTGTGAACGAAGGGCCAGGGCTGGTAGTAGGTGTAGATGATCGGCAGATCCTGCTTCAGGATCTCCTGAGCGGAGTCGTAGAGCTGCTTGCGCTTGGCCTCGTCGTTGGTGACGCGGGCGTCGTTCAGGAGCTTGTCGACCTGCTCGTTGCAGTAGCGGCCGTCGTTGAGGGCACCCTTGCAGGTGACGAACGGATGGATGTTGCCGTCGGGATCGACGCGGCCGGACCAGCCGATCACGTTCACGTCGAAATTGCCCGCCTGGGCTTCCTTCTGCATGGCGGCGAACTCGGTCGGACGCAGCGAGATGTCGAAGCCCGCCTCAGCCGCCATGGCCTGGATGATCTCGGCGATCTGCTGGGCGGTCGTTCCGGTGCCGAAGGTCAGCTCGAGCTTCACCCGGTCCACGCCGGCCGCCTTCAGGAGCTGCTTCGCCTTGGCGACGTCGCGCTCGTTCGCCTTGAACTTCGGATTGTTGTACGGGCTGGCCTCGGGGAAGGGCTGGCCGGCGGGCGGATAGATGCCCGCGCCCACGACTTCGTTGATCACGTTGCGGTCGATGGAGAGCTCCAGCGCCTGGCGGACGCGCTTGTCCTGTCCGAGGGGCGTCTTGGAGCGCTCGCCGTTGTTGGTGTTGATGGTCAGGCCCTGGTAGCCGATGCCGGAGACCGGCGCGAAGACGAGGCTCGAGTCGCCCTTCACGGCCGGAACGTCGCTCGGCGCCAGGCGTTCCAGCAGGTCGAGGTTTCCGGAGCGCAGGTTCGCGAGACGAACGGTCGTATCCGGGATCGGCTGGAAGATGACGCGTTCGAAGTTGTAGTTCTTGGCGTCCCAGTAATCGGCGAACTTTTCCAGCACGATGCGGTCGTTCTGCACGCGCTCGACGAACTTGTAGGGGCCCGAGCAGACGGGCTTCTGGCCGAAATCGGCCGAGGCCAGCGCCTTCGGCGACATGATCATGCCGGCGCGGTCGGAGAGCTGCGACAGCAGGGTCGCATCGGCCCGGGAGAGATTGACCTTCACGGTCAGGTCGTCCACGGCCTCGACATTGTCGACCGAGGTCAGCTCGCTCTTGCGAAGCGAGTCCGGCAGGGTGCGGGCGCGGTCGATATTGGCCTTCACGGCCGCCGCATTGAGGGGTTCGCCATCGTGGAACTTCACACCGGGGCGGAGCTTGAAGGTGAGCGACTTGCCGTCGTCGCTCCAGCTCCACTCCGTGGCGAGTTCCGGCGTGAACTTCAGGTCGGGCGTGATGTCGACGAGCTTGTTGCACAGGGACGTGAACACGATGCGCCCGACGAAGGTGCGCGCACGGTGCGGGTCGAGCACGTCGGGATCCTCGTTCAGGCCGATGCGCAGGGTCTGGGCGGAGGCTGCGGTGCTCATCAGGAGCCCGGCCGCCACGGCAAGGAGCAGTCTCTTCTTCATTCGGTTGTCCTCCAATCGTCCTCTGGGAGTCGTCCTCTGGATTCAGGCGCTCGTCGCGACGGGCTTATCCTGCCGTTCGCGCCAAGTTCGGTAGAGCGCGAGACGCCTGGCAAGCGCCGGGCTCGGCGGTGCGCTGATGGAGCCGGCGCCGGCGCCCTGGATCTCGCGCCAGAAATGGCACGCCACCTGCCGCCCGTCCGTCGCCGTTTCGAGAGCAGGGTGCTGCTCCTTGCAGACCGCGCGGGCATGGGGGCAGCGGGTGTGAAAGCGGCAGCCCGAGGGCGGCGCGGCGGGACTCGGAACGTCCCCCTGCAGCAGCGCCTTCGGCTGGCGGTTCGTCGGGCTCGGGATCGGGATCGCCGCGAGGAGCGCCTGCGTATACGGATGAAGCGGATTGTCGAACAGGGAGTCCGTGTCCGACAATTCCACGATCTCGCCGAGATACATCACCGCGACCCGGTCGCTCATGTGGCGGATGACGGCAAGGTCATGCGCCACGATGACGAGCGTGAGGCCGAAGCGGTCCTTCAGGTCTTCGAGCAGGTTGATGATCTGCGCCTGGATCGACACGTCCAGCGCCGATACGGGCTCGTCGCCGACGATCAGCTTCGGGTCGCCGGCAAGCGCCCTGGCGATGCCGATGCGCTGGCGCTGGCCGCCGGAGAACTCGTGCGGATAGCGATCCGCATGGGTCGGAAGCAGGCCGACCGTGCGCATGAGATCCGCGACGCGCTCCCGCTTCTCGCGGCCCTTGGCGAGGTTGTGAAGCCAGATCGGTTCGGCGATGATGTCGCCCACGTTCATGCGCGGGTTCAGGGAGGCGAACGGGTCCTGGAAAATGATCTGCAATTCGCGCCGGAGCCCGCGCAGTTCGCCCTTGCCCAGCTTGACGATCGAGCGGCCCTCGTAGCGGACGTCGCCCTCCGTGGCCTCGATCAGTCGCAGCAGCAGGCGTCCCAGGGTGGACTTGCCGCAGCCGGATTCGCCCACCACCGAGAAGGTCTCGCCGCGCCGGATGCCGAGCGACACGCCGTCCACCGCACGGACGACGGTCGGCGAGGACAGCAGACCGCCGCCCCCGAAATGCTTCTTGAGGCCGATGCCTTCGAGGATGATGTCGTCTGAGGGCACCATGCTCATCACGCGGCTCCGCGGTGAAGTTCGAGGGGGGCGTACCAGCACCGGGCCTGGTGGCCGGGCTTGATCTCGGCGAGGGGCGGGGGATCGTTGGCGCAATGGCTGTCCGAGAAGGGGCAGCGCGGCGTGAAGCGGCAGCCCTTGGGCATCAGCTCCGCCGGCGGCACCGTGCCGCGGATCGTGGCGAGGCGCCCCTGGCGACGGCCGAGCGAGGGGACCGATCCCATGAGGCCGATAGTGTAGGGATGCTGGGGGTCCTCGAAGATCGCGTCCACCGGGCCGCTCTCGACCACCCGTCCCGCATACATCACGGCCACCTCGTCGGCGACCTCGGCCACGACGCCGAGATCGTGGGTGATGAGGATCATCGCCGTGCCGGTCTCCTCCTGGAGGCGGCGGATGAGGGTGAGGATCTGGGCCTGGATCGTCACGTCGAGGGCGGTCGTGGGCTCGTCCGCGATGAGAAGCTGCGGATCGTTGGCGAGCGCCATGGCGATCATGACGCGCTGGCGCATGCCGCCCGACATCTCGTGCGGATAGGCGCGCAGTCGCTTTTCAGGAGCCGGGATGCGCACCTTCTTCAGCATGTCGAGCGCCCGCTCCATGGCCTCGGCCTTCGAGACCTTGCGGTGGCGGGCGATGCCCTCCGCGATCTGGTCGCCGATGGTGAAGGCCGGGTTGAGCGAGGTCATCGGCTCCTGGAAGATCATGGCCATGCGGTCGCCGCGCAGATCTGCGCGCTCGCGCTCGGTAAGGGTGAGAAGGTCCCGGCCGTCGAACCGGGCCGATCCGGCGACGATCCGGGCCGGCGGCGTCGGCAGAAGGCCCATCAGGGCCAGGGACGTCACGCTCTTGCCGCAGCCGGACTCGCCCACGATGCAGAGCGTCTTGCCCTTGCTGACGGAAAACGAGACGTCGTCGACTACGTTCACGCCCCTGGGCGCCCCGTCGAAGCGCACGGAGAGCCCCTGGACCGCGAGCAGCGGCGGCTCAGCCGCACGGGCGGCATTGCCCGAAGCGTGAACCTGCGCGGTCGAGTGTCTGGCCGCTTCATGTCCCATGGCGAATCTTGTCCTTGTTCTTGGCCGTCTCGGGGAATGTCGGAATATGTCCGTCGATGCGGTCGGGCAGGGGAGTCGTCATCACCTTGAGGAGACCGTCCCGGACCGATTCGAGATGCTCGCGCATCGCCTGCTCGGCCGCGTGGGCCTCGCGCTGGGCGATGGCGGCGATCACGCGGCGATGCTGTTCGACGTAGATCTTCTGGCGCTCGCTCGACCGCGCCCGCTCGCGCAGGATCTGCCAGGTCGTATCCTGGCGGATGCGGTCGACCATGTCGAAGATCGCTAAAAGAAGGGAGTTGCCGGCCGCCTCCGCGATGGTGCGGTGCAGGGCGCTGTCCCAGAGCTCGCGCCCGTCGGCGTCCGAACTCGAAGCGGCCTTCTCGGCCAGCCGGAGAAGACGCTCGATGTCGCCGTTCGTGGCCCGCATGGCTGCGAGCCGGGCGAGGGCGGGTTCGATTTCCAGCCGCACGTCCATCACCTCGAGCGGATGGGTGCGCTTGGCCAGCTCCTCCAGGTTGGTCGGGGTATGGGCCGGGCGCGGACCCAGGAAGGTTCCCTTGCCCTGGTGGCGCCAGATCCGTCCCTCGGCCTCGAGGACCTCGAGGGCCCGCCGCAGTGCCCGGCGGCCGATCCCGATCTGTGCCGCGAGAAGCCGCTCGGACGGAAGCCGCCGGTCTCCGTCGAGAGAGCTGGCGTCCAGGAGAGCCCGTAACCTCCCCAGGGCGAAGTTCGAACTGTCCAGCAATGAATCGACGTCTGTCATGGCGAGCGGGCCCGTGCGAACCAAACTTGCTGTTGGTACCCTATGGACGATCCGATGTTGCGCGGCGCCCCGTTTCAACGAAACAAGGCTAGCCCAGAGCCGAACCAATTTGCAACTGGTTCAGTGATGGTTCCTTAGTCAAAGAGCGACCGCCCTTTGACCACGGGGGCTGTTCGGGACCTTCGGCCCCGCGGGAGGCTTGGCCTTCAGGTGCCTAAACTTTGCGCAGGAACGGGCGGGTCGCCGGAGACCCGCCTATGGCGTGCCGCTTGGCCCGAAACTTGCATCTGCCTCCCGGTTGGATGGGCATGCGCAGCGAGAGCTTCCAGGACTTGACCAGAGACACACACACCGGTCAGCGGCCGCTTCGCGTTGCGATCATCGAGGAAAACGGCATCAGGGCGGCCATTCTCGTCGACGGCCTGCGCGAGGCGGGCATCAATGACGTGGAGGTCATCGACACGATGACCAACATGCTCCGGCGCCTGAGCACGGTCGATCCCGACGTGATCATCATCGGGATCGAGAATCCGAGCCGCGACGTCCTGGAGCAGATGTTTCAGGTCTCCAAGCTCGTGTCGCGTCCGGTGGCCATGTTCGTGGACCGCTCCGACGGGTCCATGATCCAGGCGGCCGTCGAGGCGGGCGTGTCGGCCTATGTGGTCGACGGCCTGCGCAAGGAGCGGGTGAAGCCCATCGTCGACATGGCGGTGAGCCGCTTCAACGCCTTCGACCGCCTGCAGCGCGAACTACTCGAGGCGCGCAGCGAGCTGGCATCCCGCAAGGTGATCGAACGGGCCAAGGGCATTCTCATGAGAACCAGGCAGCTTTCGGAGCAGGAGGCCTATGGCCTCCTTCGACAGACCGCCATGAACGAGAAGCGCAAGCTCGTCGACATCGCCCAGAGCGTCGTGACGGCGGCTTCCCTCCTGGAGAAATAAGCGTGTTGAATGTGGAACAGGCGGCGAGCGGCCCCATGCGCCAGGCCGGATCCGTGAACGAGACACCCTCGGGCACGAAGGGGCGCCGGGTCCCGGAGCGTCTCGTCCGGGTCGGGTTCATCCCCCTGGTCGACATGGCGGTCCTGGTCGCCGCCGCCGAGCAGGGCTTTGCCCGCCGCGAGGGTCTTCGCCTGCAACTGGTCAAGGACGTGTCCTGGTCCAACATCCGGGATCGCCTGGCGTTCCGCCAGTTCGA
Source organism: Microvirga sesbaniae (assembly GCF_025460805.1). GTDB lineage: Bacteria > Pseudomonadota > Alphaproteobacteria > Rhizobiales > Beijerinckiaceae > Microvirga > Microvirga sesbaniae. The sequence continues at coordinate 104,893 of NZ_JAMXFJ010000003.1, forward strand.
CGTGGCGCACATGCTGAGCCCGATGCCGATCGCGTCCCAGCTCCACCTCGGGTCCAACCCGTATCCGTGCTTCACGCCCTTCGCGCTCGGGCGCGGCGGCAACGCGATCACGCTCTCGGTCGATCTCTATCGCGAGATGCAGGGGGTCGCCGGGCTCGACGGATCGGAGGACGCGCTCACCAACGGGCTGGCGCTCAAGCAGGTGGTCGAGCGGAGACGGCAAACCGGCCGGAAGCCCCTCGTCTTCGCCATGACCTATCCCTTCTCGTCCCATAACTACGAGTTCCGCTTCTGGCTCGCGGCCGCAGGCATCAATCCCGACGCCGACGTGACCATGACGGTCGTGCCGCCTCCGCTGACGGTCGATGCCATGACGGCGCGCGCCATCGACGGGTTCTGCGTCAACGCGCCCTGGAACATGATCGCGGTGGAAAAGGGCGTCGGTCGCATGGTGGCGACCAAGGCGGACATCTGGCCCTCCGCTCCCGAGAAGGTCCTGGGCGTCAGTCCGGAATGGGCGGAGGAGAACCCCGAGACCCTGTCGCGGCTCGTGGTGGCGCTCGATGCCGCGGCCCGATGGTGCGACGAGAGGCGCAACCACGGCGACCTCGCCGACATGATGGCCCGTCCCGACCATGTGGGGGCTCCGTCCGAGATGATCCGGCGGCTTCTCTCCGGCCAACTGACGATCGACCCCGACGGCAGAACGCGGCAGGTTCAGAGCTACATGACGTTCCACGACCGGAACGCCAATTTCCCCTGGCTCAGCCAGGCCCTGTGGATCTACAGCCAGATGGTCCGCTGGGGGCAGGTTCCCTACGACGAGGCGGGTTTGGCCCGGGTTCGCGCCGCCTATCGCCCGGAGGTGTACCGGCGGATCCTTGCGGCTTCGAGCGCGTCCGTCCCCGCCGGCGACAGCAAGGTCGAGGGCGTGGCGACGGAGCCGTTCATCGACGGGCGTCGCTTCTCGCCCGATGACATCCCGGCTTATGTGGCAGGCTTCGACATTCGGAACGGCCTCGGGTCCGGGGTTGCCGAATAGGCATTGCACCGCACACAACACAGGCGCAGTGCACAAATTATGACCTTGAGCACAATATGGGCAGTCTGTACCTTTTCTAAGTGAGAGACGGGCAGGACAACGAGGTCCGGGTCCCTCTCGACGAGGCCTGTCAACGATGACGGGCCGTTGATGCCTCTCGAAGGCGTTTCCCGACAACGACGTCGCCGGATCAGCTGTACCCGCGCCTGTGCGGCCTTCAGTTCATCTCGCGGCGTTTTTTGCGTTTCAGCCGGGTCGTGCAGACCCGGCAACAGGCGATCCGCGTCCGATCGAGCCTCGCGGCTTCCGGCGGATCGGCCACGACGAGGTTTCAATCGGTCCCGTCCGCGGGAGCTGACGACAGGAACAGGGGAAGCACGATGCCGACACCGAAGTTCACACGCCGAGACGCGCTGCGCGGAGCCGGCGCCGCCCTGACGCTCGCCGCCGCGAAGGCCGCCTTTCCGGGCGGCGCGTTCGCCCAGAGCGCCGAGCCGGAGACGAAGTCGGTGAAGCTCGGCTACATCGCCCTCACGGACGCGGCCGCCCTGATCGTCGCCAAGGAAAAGGGCTTCTTCGCCAAGCACGGCCTGCCCGACGCGGAGGTCCTGAAGCAGGCCTCCTGGGGTGCGACCCGCGACAACCTGGTGCTGGGCTCGGAGGCCAACGGCATCGACGGGGCGCACATCCTGACCCCGATGCCCTACCTGATCTCGACCGGCAAGGTGACGCAGGGCGGCGTGCCCACCCCGATGTACATCCTGGCGCGCCTGAACCTCGACGCGCAGGCGATCTCGGTCGCGGCCGAGTACAACGGGCTCAAGCTCGGTCTCGATTCCTCGCCCCTGAAGGAAGCCTTCGCGAAGAAGCGCGCCGCCGGCGGAGACCCGAAGGTCGCCATGACCTTCCCGGGCGGCACGCACGACCTCTGGATCCGCTACTGGCTCGCCGCCGGCGGCATCGATCCCGACAAGGACGTGTCCACCATCGTGGTGCCGCCGCCCCAGATGGTCGCCAACATGAAGGTCGGCACCATGGACGCCTTCTGCGTCGGCGAGCCCTGGAACGCGCAGCTCATCAACCAGAAGCTCGGATACACGGCGGCCAACACCTACGAGCTCTGGAACAAGCATCCGGAAAAGGCCCTCGGGCTGCGGGCCGCGTGGGTCGACAAGCACCCGCGCGCCGCCAGGGCGCTGCTCATGGCCGTCATGGAGGCGCAGGCGTGGTGCGACAGGCTCGAGAACCGCGAGGAGATGTGCAAGATCGTCGGCACCCGCGCCTGGTTCAACGTTCCGGTCGCCGACATCCTGCCGCGCCAGAAGGGCGAGTACGATTACGGCCTCGACGGCAAGGTGGTGAAGGACTCGCCGGGCATCATGAAGTTCTGGCGCGATCACGCCTCCTTCCCGTTCAAGTCGCACGACCTCTGGTTCATCGCCGAGAACATGCGCTGGGGCAAGTTCGAGACGAACACCGACGCAAAGGCGCTCGTCGACAAGGTCAACCGGGCCGATCTCTGGCGCGAGGCCGCGAAGACGCTCGGCGTCGCCGCGGGCGACATCCCGGCGAGCGACAGCCGCGGCAAGGAAGCCTTCTTCGACGGCAAGGTCTTCGACCCGGAGAACCCCCAGGCCTATCTCGCCAGCCTGCCGATCAAGCGCATCGCTTAAACCCTCGGAGAACCGGCTCATGGTCCATTCCGCCCGCGTCCTCGCTCTCCCGAACCCGAAGCCGACGCCGCCCGTCTCGAAGGCGGCGCTGTACCCCCTGGCGCCGAAGCCCGTCGGCGTTCCCGCGCGAGCCGTCCGCATCGGCAGGAGCATCGTCGCGCAGCTGGCCGCCCCGGTCCTGACCATCGCGTTCCTGCTTATCCTGTGGCAGATCCTGGCGTCGAGCCCCACCTCGGCCCTGCCGAGCCCGCTCAAGGTGATCGACGACAGCTGGGAGATCATCGTCAATCCCTTCAAGGTCGGCAACGGCATCGACCAGGGCCTGTTCTGGCATGTGACCGCATCCCTGGTCCGCGTCGGCTACGGCTATGCGCTCGCGGCCGTCGTGGGCATCGGGTTCGGCGTGCTTCTCGGCCAGTCGACGCTCGCCATGCGCGGTCTCGATCCGGTGTTCCAGGTGCTGCGCACCATCCCGCCGCTGGCCTGGCTGCCGCTGTCCCTGGCGGCCTTCCGCGACGGGCAGCCCTCCGCCATCTTCGTGATCTTCATCACCAGCGTCTGGCCGATCCTGATCAACACCTCGGTGGGCATCCGCAACATCCCGCAGGATTACCGCAACGTCGCGAAGGTCCTGCGCCTGTCGCCGATCGAGTTCTTCATCCGCATCATGGTGCCGGCCACCGTGCCGCACATGTTCACCGGCCTGCGCATCGGCATCGGCCTGTCGTGGCTCGCCATCGTGGCGGCCGAGATGCTGATCGGCGGCGTCGGGATCGGGTTCTTCATCTGGGACGCGTGGAACTCCTCGCTCATCTCCGACATCATCGTGGCCCTGGTCTATGTGGGCGTGGTCGGCTTCCTGCTCGACCGCTCCATCGCGGCCGTCGGCCATCTGCTCACCCGCGGCACCGCCGCGCAGTAAGGAGGCGCCATCATGGCCTATCTCACGATCGATCATGTCGGCATCTCCTTCCAGCGCGCCGGCGCGAGCACCGAGGTGCTGCGCGACGTGAACCTCTCCATCGACAAGGGCGAATACGTCTCCATCATCGGACATTCCGGCTGCGGCAAGTCGACGGTGCTCAACATCGTGGCGGGCCTCCTTGAGCCCACACAGGGCGGCGTGCTCCTGGAGGGCAGGGCGGTGAGCGGTCCCGGACCCGACCGCGCCGTCGTGTTCCAGAACCACTCGCTGCTGCCCTGGCTGACCGTGCGCGAGAACGTCGAGCTTGCGGTCAACAAGGTCTTCCGCGGGAAGAAGTCGAAGGCGGAGCGCCGCGACTGGACGCGCCACAACCTGGAGTTGGTCCACATGGCCCATGCGGAGAACAAGCGGCCGCACGAGATCTCCGGCGGCATGAAGCAGCGCGTCGGCATCGCCCGCGCGCTCGCCATGGAGCCGAAGATCCTGCTGCTCGACGAGCCCTTCGGCGCCCTCGACGCCCTGACCCGCGCGCATCTCCAGGACCAGGTCATGGAGATCCATGGCCGGCTCGGCAACACGATCATCATGATCACCCACGACGTGGACGAGGCGGTGCTGCTGTCCGACCGGATCGTCATGATGACGAACGGGCCGGCGGCCACGATCGGCGAGGACCTGAGGGTCGACCTGGCGCGCCCCCGCCGGCGCCTCGAGCTCGTGGGCAATCCCACCTACAACGACGCCCGTGCGGCCGTGCTGGAGTTCCTCTACGCGCGTCACCGGGCCCCGACCCTCGCAGCGTGAAGGAGAGCGACGATGCCCAAGAAGCTGGTCGTCATCGGCAACGGCATGGCCGCGGGCCGCGCCCTGGATGAACTGTTCGAGCGCGCGCCCGGAGCCTACGAGGTCACGATCTTCGGCGCGGAGCCGCGGGTGAACTACAACCGCATCATGCTCTCGCCCGTTCTGTCCGGCGAGAAGACCTACGAAGACATCCTGATCCACGACGACGCCTGGTACGAGGCGCATGGCATCACGCTCCATCGCGGCAAGCCGGCCGTGACGATCGACCGCCTGGCCAAGCGCGTGATCGCGGCCGACGGCACGGCCGCGGAGTACGACCAGCTCATCGTCGCCACCGGATCGATGCCCTTCGTGGTGCCGATCCCCGGCGCGACCCTGCCGGGCGTGGTCACGTACCGCGACCTGGACGACGTCAACACGATGCTCGAGGCGGCGCAGGGCGGGGGGCGGGCCGTCGTCATCGGCGGCGGCCTCCTCGGTCTCGAGGCGGCGGCGGGTCTGAAAGCGCAGGGCATGGAGGTCACGGTCCTGCACCTCATGCCGACCCTGATGGAACGCCAGCTCGACCCGTCCGCCGGATACCTGCTGCAGAAGGCGTTCGAGGATCGCGGCATCGCCGTGCGGTGCAAGGCCAACACCCACGCGATCCTCGGCGAGACCCGTGTGACCGGCGTCAGGCTCGACGACGGCACCGAGATTCCGGCCGACATCGTGGTCATGGCGGTCGGCATCCGGCCGAACGCGGCGCTGGCGAAGGAAGCCGGGATCGAGACCAACCGGGGCGTCCTCGTGGGCGACGACATGCGCACGAGCGATCCCGACATCTTCTCGGTCGGCGAATGCGTCGAGCATCGAGGGCTCTGCTACGGCCTCGTGGCTCCCCTCTACGAGATGGCGAAGGTCGTGGCGGCGCAGCTCGCCGGCGACGCGACGGCCGCCTATACCGGCTCTGTCACCGCCACCAAGCTGAAGGTCACGGGCATCGACCTGTTCTCGGCGGGCGATTTCAGCGAGGCCATGGACCGGCAGGAGATCGTCCTGCGCGATGCCGCGCGGGGTGTCTACAAGCGCCTCGTGCTCAAGGAGAACCGCATCGTCGGCGCGGTGCTCTACGGCGAGACCGGGGACGGGTCCTGGTTCTTCGATCTCCTGCGCAGGGAGACGGACGTCTCCGAGCTGCGCGACACCCTGATTTTCGGCCAGTCCTATGTCGGGGGCGTTCCCCTGGACCCTATGGCGGCCGTTGCAGCCTTGCCGGATGATGCGGAAATCTGCGGCTGCAACGGCGTCTGCAAGGGCAGGATCGTCCAGGCGATCAACGACAAGGGCCTCAGCACGGTCGGCGATGTGAGGGCGCACACGAAAGCCTCCGCATCCTGCGGCACCTGCACGGGCCTCGTCGAGCAGGTGATGACCCTCACCCTGGGAGACAAGTTCGCGAAATCGGCCGTCGAGCCCCTCTGCGGCTGCACCGAACTCGGCCATGACGACGTGCGCCGGCTCATCCGGGCGGCGGGGCTCAAATCGATCCCGGCTGTGATGCAGGAACTCGGCTGGAAGACCTCCTGTGGCTGCGCCAAGTGCCGGCCGGCCTTGAACTACTACCTCCTCTGCGACTGGCCGGAGGAATACGAGGACGACGGCCGCTCGCGCTTCATCAACGAGCGCGTCCACGCCAACATTCAGAAGGACGGCACCTATTCGGTCGTGCCGCGCATGTGGGGCGGCCTGACCAACCCGCGCGAGCTGCGCGCGATCGCCGACGTGGCCGAGAAATACAACATCCCGACCGTGAAGGTCACGGGCGGGCAGCGGATCGATCTGCTGGGCGTGCGCAAGGAGGACCTGCCGGCGGTCTGGGCCGATCTCAACGATGCCGGCATGGTCTCGGGCCATGCCTATGCCAAGGGCCTGCGCACGGTGAAGACCTGCGTCGGCAAGGAGTGGTGCCGGTTCGGCACGCAGGACTCCACCGGGCTGGGCGTCCGGATCGAGCGGTTCATGTGGGGCTCCTGGACGCCGGCGAAGGTCAAGATGGGCGTCTCCGGGTGCCCGCGGAACTGCTCGGAAGCGACCTGCAAGGATGTCGGGGTGATCTGCGTCGATTCCGGCTACGAGATCCATTTCGCAGGCGCCGCCGGCATTCACATCAAGGGCACGCAGGTGCTCTGCAAGGTGGCCGGGGAGGACGAATGCATCGAGGTGATCGCCGCCCTCACCCAGCTCTATCGCGAGCAGGGGCATTACCTCGAGCGCATGTACAAATGGGCCGACAGGGTCGGGGTGGATTCCATCCGCGCCGCCGTGGTGGACGATCTGGAGAAGCGCCGTGACCTCTACGGGCGCTTCGTGATCTCGCAGCGCGGTGCGCAGATCGATCCATGGGCCGAGCGGGTCGCGGGCCGGGATGCGCACGAGTTCAGGCCCATGGCGAACTTCACCCTGGCGGAGGCGGCGGAATGAGCGAATGGATCGATGTGGGCACGGTCGACGACGTGCCTCTCCTCGGATCGCGCGTGGTGCAGGCGCCGTCCGGCGACATCGCGGTCTTCAAGGCGGCGGACGGAACGCTCTTCGCCCTGCGCGACCGCTGCCCTCACAAGGGAGGGCCGCTGTCGCAAGGCATCGTGCACGGCCATTCCGTGACCTGTCCGCTGCACAACTGGGTGATCAGCCTGGACAGCGGCGAGGCGCAGGGGGCCGATCAAGGCTGCGCGCACAGGATCCCGCTGCGGGTCGAGGGTGGCCGCATCCTGCTCACGGCGTCCGCGCTCATGGCGCGAGCGGCCTGAGGGGGACGGATGGCGACCGGATCCCCGACCCGGACCACATGCCCCTATTGCGGCGTCGGCTGCGGCGTCGTGGCGACCCCGCAGGAGGACGGAACCGTCTCGATCGCGGGAGATCGGCGGCATCCCGCCAATTTCGGCCGCCTGTGCTCGAAAGGTTCGGCCCTGGGCGAGACGCTGAGCCTCGACGACCGTCTGCTCCATCCGGAGGTGAACGGACGGCGGGCCGGATGGGATGACGCGCTCGATCTCGTGGCGCGGCGTTTCTCGGAGACGATTGCCGCCCATGGGCCGGATTCGGTCGCCTTCTACGGCTCCGGGCAACTCCTCACGGAGGATTATTACGTCGCCAACAAGCTGATGAAGGGCTTCATCGGCGCGGCCAATATCGACACCAACTCCCGGCTCTGCATGGCCTCGTCGGTGGCCGGCCACATCCGGGCGTTCGGATCCGACACCGTCCCCGGCACCTACGAGGATCTCGAAGAGGCCGATCTCGTCGTCCTCGTCGGCTCGAACATGACCTGGTGCCATCCGGTCCTGTTCCAGCGGCTTCTGGCGGCGCGCGAGCGGCGCGGCACGACGATCGTGGTGGTCGATCCGCGCCGCACCGTGACGGCGGAGGCGGCCGATCTCCATCTGGCGATCGCGCCCAACTCCGACGTGGCGCTGTTCGCCGGCCTGCTCGATCACCTCGACCGGACAGGCCTGCGTGACCGCGACTACGTGGAACGTCACACCTCGGGTCTCGACGAGGCACTGGCGGCCGCGCGGCGCCGCGGCTTTCCGGGCGCCATGGAGGCGACGCGCCTTCCCGCCGAGCAGCTTCGCGCGTTCTACACGCTGTGGAGCCGCTCGGAGCGCGTCGTCACGGCCTATTCGCAGGGTGTCAACCAGTCGGTGGCCGGCACCGACAAGGTCAATGCCATCATCAACTGCCATCTGTTCACCGGCCGGATCGGACGGCCCGGCATGGGGCCGTTCTCCCTGACCGGCCAGCCCAACGCCATGGGCGGGCGCGAGGTGGGAGGGCTCGCCACCATGCTGGCCGCTCATCTCGACATCAACCGCCCGGACCATCGCGAGCTGGTGCGGTCCTTCTGGGGCAGTCCCGGGACCGCCGCCCGGCCCGGCCTGAAGGCCGTGGATCTCTTCCGCGCAATCGGCCAGGGGCGCGTCAAGGCGGTCTGGATCATGGGCACCAATCCGGCCGATTCCATGCCCGACGCCGATGCCGTCGAGGATGCCCTGCGCGCATGCCCGTTCGTGGTCGTGAGCGACGTCACACGGACCGACACCACCCGGCACGCCGATGTCCTCCTGCCGGCCGCCGCCTGGGCGGAGAAGAGCGGCACGGTGACGAATTCCGAGCGCCGCATCTCGCGCCAGCGCGCGTTTCTGAAGCCGCCGGGCGAAGCGCGACCCGACTGGCGCATCGTCTGCGACGTGGCCGCCCGCATGGGCTTTTCCGAGGCCTTCGACTACCGGTCGCCGGCGGAGATCTTCCGCGAACACGCGGCCCTGTCCGGGCTCGCGAACGACGGAACGCGCGACTTCGACATCTCCGCCTGCGCCGGGCTGAGCGAGAGCGCCTACGATGCGCTGGCGCCGGTCCAGTGGCCGCGCCGGCCGGGCGAGGGGCTCGACGGCACCGCGACGCGCTTCTTCGCCGAGGGCGGATTCTACACGCCCGACCGCCGAGGGCGCTTCGTCCCGACGCCGGTCGCGCCGCCGGAGGTCTCGGAGGAGTTCCCGGTGATCCTCAACACGGGCCGCATCCGCGATCAGTGGCACACCATGACGCGCACGGCGAAGACGCCGCGCCTGACGAGCCATTACGCGGAGAGCTTCTGCGAGATCCATCCGGAGGACGCCGAAGATGCCGGCATCGCTCCCGCCACCCTGGTGCGGATCGTCAGCCCGCAGGGCACGGCGGTCGTGCGCGCGCTGGTGACCGAGCGCCAGCAGAAGGGCAGCGTCTTCGTTCCCATGCACTGGACGGACCAGCACGCCGCGCAGGGACGCATCGGCGCGGCGGTTCTGCCGGCGGCGGATCCCGTCTCGGGGCAGCCGGGTCTCAAGTTCTCGCACGCGCGCATCGAACCTTGCGAGGTCGCCTGGTACGGCTTCGCGGTGGTGCGCAACAGGCCGGAGACGGTCCCGGCGGAGTACTGGGCGCTCGCCCGCACGGACGGGGGCTGGCGCATCGAGCTTGCCGGCGCCGCGCGGGCGCAGGACTGGGCCACGTATGCCGCCGCTCTGATCGGTCGCGGCGAGGATCCCGAGACGCTCTCCTACAGCGACCAGGACCGGGCGAGCTTCCGGCTCGCGACCTTCTCGGGCGATCGCCTGCTGGGCGCGCTGTTCATCGCCCCACAGCCGGTCGCCGTCTCGCGCACATGGGTGGTCGGGCATCTGGCGGCGCCGGCAATCCGTGGCGCGGAGCGCCTGCGCCTGCTGAGCGGGCGACCGGGTGCCGACCAGCCGGATCCCGGCCCGATCGTCTGCGCGTGCTTCTCGGTCGGAGCGAACCGGATCGCGGCCGCCGTCGCGGACGGCGCCGCAAGCGTGGACGCGGTCGGCGAGGCCGTCCGCGCGGGCACGAATTGCGGCTCCTGCCGCGTCGAAATCAGGAGGTTGATCGATGCTGCAACCCTTAAGACAGCCGTCTGAGGCGGATCCGGTCCGCCTCGGCCGGTTGGCCAAGCTGCCGGTCTTCTTCGACTTGAAGGACCGGCGCGCGGTCCTCGTCGGGGGATCGCCCGGCGCGGCCTGGAAGGCGGAGCTCCTCGCGGCCGCGGGAGCCCGCGTCGATGTCTACGCCCCGGACGTCTCCGCCGAGATGGACGCCCTGGTCGCGCGCGGCGCCGCCGACGGGGCTCTCGTCCTGCACCGCTCGGAGTGGTCCCTGGGCATCCTGGAGAATGCGGCCCTCGCGGTGGCCGATCTCGACCGCGAGGACGAGGCGGAGGCTTTCGCGGCGGCGGCGCGGCGAGTGGGCGTTCCGGTCAACGTGGTCGACAAGCCCGGCCATTGCGATTTCCAGTTCGGGTCCGTGGTCAACCGCTCGCCGGTGGTGATCGGCATCTCGACGGACGGCGCCGCGCCGATCCTCGGCCAGGCGATCCGCCGCAGGATCGAGACGCTGCTGCACCCCTCCGTGGCCTCCTGGGCGGCCTGCGCCAAGCACCTGCGCGAGCGCGTCATGGCGCGTCTCGCGCCCGGCATGACCCGGCGCGCCTTCTGGGAGCGCTTCGCCGATCTCGCCTTCCAGGGCCGGGAGCCGGACAGCTTCGGCCGCACCGTCGAGGCCGTGCTGGAGCAGATCGCCTGCGGGCCGGCGCAAAGGGTGGGGCGCGTGACCCTCGTGGGGGCGGGCCCGGGCGACGCGGAGCTTTTGACCCTCAAAGCCATGCGGGCGCTCCAGTCGGCCGACGTCATTCTCTTCGACGATCTCGTGTCCGAGGAAGTCCTGGAACTCGCCCGCCGCGAGGCGAAGCGCCTGATGGTCGGCAAGCGGGGAGGACGCGCCTCCTGCGCTCAGGGGGACATCAATGACCTCATGACCCGCCTGGCCCGCCAGGGAAAGCACGTGGTGCGGCTGAAGTCCGGCGACCCGATGATCTTCGGCCGCGCCGGCGAGGAGATCGAGCATCTCGAGAAGGCCGGCATTCCCGTCGACGTGGTGCCGGGCGTCACGGCCGGAATCGCGCTGGCGTCCGCGCTCGGCGTGTCGCTCACCCATCGCGACATGGCGCATTCGGTCCGCTTCGTGACCGGATGCGCGAAGACCGGACAGCTGCCGGCACGCCTCGACTGGCGCGGGCTGGCCGACCCGAACACCACGACGGTCTTCTACATGGCCGGCGGCACCGCGGGCGCGATCGCCGACCGGCTGATCGCGGCGGGCTGCTCGCCGGAGCTGCCGGCCGTCATGGTGGCGAATGTGTCCCGCGGCGACGAACGCTGGGCCGGCCCGCTTGCTGATCTCGGCCGGGCCAGCGCACGGCGCGACCCTTCGAAGCCCGTCATCATCGCGGTCGGCCGGGTCTTCCGGCGTGCGATCGAAGCCGCGCCGTCACGGCCCGGGCCTCATCGGATGCTGGACGCGACGGCCTGAGAGAACGATAAAGGCAGGATCATGCTGGATGGACGCCGCATCGCCGTACCCGAGAGCCGGGAGCTCGATCTGTTCACGCGGATGCTCGAACGGCATGGCGCCGTCGCGGTGCGCTGCCCGCTCGTGTCGATCCACGACGCGGAGGATCCGGCCCCGGTGGAGGCCTGGATCGACCGGCTGGTCCAGGGGATGCACGATGTCGTGGTTCTCTACACCGGGGAGGGCTTGTCGCGGCTTCTCGGCTTCGCGCGCCGCAGAGGCGTCGAAGCAGACGTGATCGCCGCGCTGGGCCGGACGTGCAAGGTCGCCCGCGGGCCCAAGCCCGCGAAGGTCCTGCGCGGCATCGGCCTCGCGCCGGACGTGATGGCCGAGGAGCCGACGACGGCCGGGCTGATGACGACCCTGTCGGGCCTGTCCGTCACGGGCAGGCGCGTCGGCGTGCTTCTGTATCCGGGCGGCGAGGAGGCCCTGCCGGCCTTCCTCGAAGCCGCCGGCGCCATGGTCGATCCGGTCCTGAGCTATCGCTATGCCTCGCACGAGGAGGACGAACGGGTCGTCGCGTTGATCCGGGAACTCGCGTCCGGCACGATCGACCTGATCGCCTTCACGAGCTCGGCCCAGGTGCGGCGGCTCAAGGAGGTCGCGCGCCGGTTCGGACTGGACCCGGACCTCGACGCGGCCATGCACGCGACCCTGGTCGCGGCCGTCGGGCCGGTCACCGCGGAGGCGGTCGAAAAGGCGGGATGGCCGGTCGATGCGATGCCGCAGGACAGCTACCATCTCAAACCGCTCGTGATGGCCTTCGGGCGCAGACTGTCCCGGGCGAGCGGCGTCAGCGCTCCCGCGTGATCCCGTCCCCGGCCCGCAGCAGGGCCTGCAGACCCTCCCGATAGGTGGGATAACGCAGAGCCACGCCGAGCTCGGTCTTGATGCGCGTGTTCCGGACGCGCTTGTTGTCCGAGTAGAAGGAGCGCGCCATCGGGGTCTGGTCGGCGTCTTCGAACGCCACCTCCGGGGGCGGGTCGCGCCCGAGGAGTTGCGCCGCATAGGCGATCACGTCCTGCGGCGGACCCGGCTCGTCGTCCGCGACGTTGTAAACGGCGTTGCGGTGCGGGCGCTCGATGGAGGCCATCAGCACCTGGGCGATATCGGCCGTGTGGATGCGGTTGAAGACCTGGCCCTTCTTGACGATGCGCTTGGCGCTGCCGTCGGCGATCTTCACCAGGGCGTTGCGGCCCGGTCCGTAGATGCCGGCGAGGCGAAAGACGTGCACGGCGAAGGGCGCGCGCTCGCCGAGGGAGAGCCACTGCTCCTCGGCGGCGATCCGGTGGCGCGAGCGGATCGTGGCGGGGTTGGGCGCCGTCGATTCGTCCACCCAGGCGCCGTCCGCGTTGCCATAGACGCCGACCGTGGACAGGTAGCCGACCCAGCGCAGGTTCGCCGCCGCCGCGATGGCGTGAGAAAATTGCTCCAGCACCGGATCCGTCTCCCCAAGGGGAGGAATCGAGACGAGAAGCGCATCGGCCCGGGCGATCCGATCGGGGATGACGGGATCGAAACCGGCGCCGTCGAAACGGCAGGCCTGGATGCCGTCCGCCGCCATGGCCCGAACCTTCTCCGGCGACCGGACGGTGCCGCCGATCGCGGTGAACCGGTCACGATAAAGGCCGATGAACTGGCGGACGGAGTAGCCGAGACCGAAAACGAACAGGTTCATGAGACGACGGATCGATGAAACGGGAGGGGGCGTCGCAAGGACCCTAGCGCATCGTACGGAAAAGTGGACCCACTTTTCACGTCCGATGCTCTGGCCCGGGCGGGCCGCGCCAGCAATCGTGCATGCTCACCACCGTCATGATCGGCACAGGGCCGGCGACGACGTGAGGGTGGGGTGGACAGCCGCCGAAGACGCCGGAACCTCCTGCCCGTCTTTCGCACCCGACTTTTCGGCAGCTTGATCCGGGCCCGTTCTTCGGGCCATAACATGCGGCCGAAACAGGCCGGGCTGTCGTCGGTCGAGCGGCTGTGCTCCCATCGAGCCCCAGCAGGGAGGCGATCCATGGTTTTGACCAACGAGGACATGGTCGATCTGGTGGCTTTTCGGCGCGCGCTCCACCGCATGCCGGAACTCTCCCGCGAGGAGGTCCAGACGGCCCGGGAGGTGCGGGCGTTTCTGGCCCAGACGCGCCCCGACCAGATCATCACCGGCCTTGGCGGCCATGGGATCGCGGCGGTCTACCAGGGCAGGGCGCCGGGCCCGGCCGTCATGATCCGCTCGGAGCTCGACGGGCTTCCGATCGAGGAGATCTCCGACGCGCCTCACCGCTCGGCCGCCCCCGGCAAGGGACATCTGTGCGGGCACGATGGACACACGGCCATCCTGGCCGGCCTGGCGCGCGCGCTCGGACGCCAGCGGCCGCAGCGCGGCCGCGCCATCCTGCTGTTCCAGCCGGCCGAGGAGGACGGCTCCGGAGCCGCGGCCGTCGTGGCCGACCCGCGCTTTCGCGAGATCAGCCCGGATTTCGCGTTCGCCCTGCACAATCTCCCCGGTCTGCCCTTCGGCCATGTCGCGTTGGCGGAAGGGCCGGTCAATTGCGCGTCGCGGGGCATGCGTATCGTCCTGAACGGCAAGACCGCCCATGCGTCCATGCCCGAGACGGGGCTGTCGCCCGTGCCCGTCGTCGCCGAGCTGATGCCGGCGCTCACGGGGCTGGGTCATGGGGGGCCGCTGGACGACGGCTTCGCAATGGTCACGGTGACTCACGTGAAGATCGGCGAGCCGGCTTTCGGCGTCGCCCCGGCGCGGGCCGAGATCTGGGCGACCCTGCGCACGATGACCGATGCCGGCATGGAGGATCTGTGCGTGAGCGCCGAGCACCTCGTCCTGAGCGCCGCGCGCAACCGGGGGCTCAGCGTCGAGATCTCCCACGACGACATCTTCCAGCACTGCGAGAACGCGCCGGAAGCCGTGGCCCATCTCCGCCGCGCGCTGGACGAAGAGGGCGTTCCGCATGACGAGGGCGAGCTCCCGCTGCGGGCCTCGGAGGATTTCGGACGCTTCGGTCAAAGGGCGCCGGCGGCCATGTTCTTCCTCGGAGCCGGCAGGGACCACCCGAGCCTGCACAATCCCGACTACGACTTCCCCGACGACCTGATCGGGATCGGCGCGCGCGTGTTCATGCGGACCTTGCGGAACCTGCTCGGGTAGGTTCGGCACGGGGTCGCAGGCTTCACGCGGCTGCTCTCCAGCCGGCCGTAACATCTCCCCGTCATGGCCGGGCTTGTCCCGGCCATGACGGGGAGATGTTACCTCGACCTCTGGAGCACGATCCTAAAGCATCGGACCCAAAAGTGGACTTGCACTTTTGGGATCCAATCCGATGCTCTAAAGCGGCAGGCCGCGCACGGCGGAGACCGCCTGCATGACGCCGCGCAGCTCGGCCAGGCCTCTCATCCGTCCGATGATGGGATAGCCCGGATGGGTGGGACGGCCCACGTCGTCGAGAAGCTCGTGCCCGTGGTCGGGGCGCATGGGAATGCGCCAGTGCGGATGGCCGGCTTCCTTGCGACGCTTCTGCTCCTCGAGCAGCACCGTCACCAGAGACACCATGTCGGTGTCGCCGCCCAGGTGGTCGGCTTCCATGAAGGAGCCGTCCGGGTCCTTGGCGACGTTGCGCAGATGCGCGAACCAGATCCGGTCCGAGAAGCGCTTCGCGATGGCCGGCACGTCGTTGACCGGATTGGCCCCGAGCGACCCGCTGCACAGCGTGAGCCCGTTGGCGGGGGAATCGGCCGCCTCGAGGATGAAGGCGATGTCGTCCGCGTTGGACACGATGCGGGGCAGGCCCATGAGCGGGCGCGGCGGATCGTCCGGATGGATGCACATCCGGATCCCGACCTCTTCCGCGGTCGGGATCACCTCGCGCAGGAAGCGGGCGAGGTTCTCGCGCAGGGCCGCCGCGTCGATGTCCCGGTAGCGGTCGAGCATGACGCGCAGGCCCGGAACGTCGTAGCGGTCGTAAGCGCCGGGCAGGCCCGCCATGATGTTGGAGAGGAGCTTGCGCCGGTCGGCTTCCGACGAGCGCAGATGCCATTCCTTGGCCCGGGTCAGTACGTCGGGCGCGTAATCCGCCTCCGCGCCCGCACGCTCCAGCATGAAGCAGTCGAAGGCTGCGAACTCATGGATATTGAAGCGCAGGGCCGTGCCGCCGCCGGGAAGCGGGTAGGCGAGCTCGGTGCGGGTCCAGTCGACCACGGGCATGAAGTTGTAGCAGATCGTGGTGACGCCGCATTGCGCGAGGTTGCGCATGGACTGGCGGTAATGGTCGAACAGGCTCGTCAGGTCGCCTTCGCCGATCTTGATGCGCTCGTGGATCGGCAGGCTCTCGACCACGCTCCAGCGCAGGCCGAGCGACGGATCGGCGGCAATGAGCGCTTTCCGCTTCTCGATCTCCTCGACGCTCCAGATCACCCCATAGGGGATCTGATGCAGGGCGGTGACGATCCCGGTCGCGCCGGTCTGCCGGATGTGGGAGAGCTGTACGACGTCGTCGGGGCCGAACCAGCGCCAGGTCTGTTCCATGATTGCCTCTCAAAGCTGGGGCCGAACGGGGGCGTCGGCGGAGGGTGCGGATTCTTGTCTGGAGGGTGTCACGCGCTGAGCACCTCCGGCAGGGCATCGGCCTCGGGCTCGAAGAGATCCGGGTGCTTCGCGGCCAGCTCCGGCAGGGAGCGCAGGATCTCGCTGAGGTGCTGCTGCATGGCCCTGTCGGCCGCTACGGGATCGGCCGCCTTGATGGCGTCGACGATCTCCGCATGCTGCGCGACGATGAGATGGCGCGGAGTGGCCTGCTTCACGTCGAGGTAGCGCACCCGGTCCATCTGCGGCTTGACGTCCTCGATCATGCGCCACGCGGCCGGACGTCCGGCGGCCTCCGCCAGGAGGCGGTGGAACTCCTCGTCCAGCGCCATGAAGTCGTCCGACGAGGTGGCCCGCTGGGCGCGCCGCTGCCGGGTCAGGCTGGCGTTCAGCTCCGCGATCAGAACGGGAGAGGCTTTCAGCGCCGCCTCGCGAACGACCGCGCATTCGACCGCGACGCGGATGAAGCGGGCATCCTCGACCGCCGCGCGCGAGATCTTGACCACCTGCGTGCCCCGCTGCGGCAGAACGCGAACGAGGCCGGCCTCGCTCAGCTTGATGAGGGCTTCTCGGACGGGCGAGCGGCTCACGCCGAATCGCTGCGCCAGGTCCTGCTCCGACAGCATCTCGCCGGGCGCGATCTTCATGCTGACGATGGCCTGGCGAAGGGCGCGCGCGACCTGCCGGGCCATGGGCTCCCGGCTGAGATCGAGCTTCGCGAGGGTCGGTCTATTGGTCATAAGTGGCACACTACCATACTAGTAGACCATTGCAAAGGATCGTGGATCGTTTTAAGGTTTGCTCAATGAGGCGCTCGCAGCCGGCCCGGGAATGGGCCCGGACGGAGCCCGAGGGAGTACGCCATGCTGATCCATCCGGACCGGCTGTTTCCTGTCGATTCCGCCAGCCGCGAGGTGGCGCGCCGGCTCTATGCGAAGGTCCGGGATCTTCCGATCGTCTCGCCGCACGGCCATACGGATCCGCGGTGGTACGCGGAGAACGAGCCGTTCCCGGATCCCGCGACGCTCTTCGTCATCCCGGATCACTACGTGTTCCGCATGCTTTACAGCCAGGGCGTGCGCCTGGAGGAGCTTGGGCTCCCGGCGAAGGACGACAGCGCGGTGGAGCGCGACCCGCGGGCGATCTGGCGGCGGTTCGCGTCGCATTATCACCTCTTCCGCGGCACGCCCACACGCCTCTGGCTCGATCATACGTTCGCGACCCTGTTCGGCTTCACCGAGCGCCTGTCGGCCAAGACCGCAGACGCCTATTACGACCGCATCGACGCGGCCCTGCGCACGCCGGAGTTCCGCCCGCGCGCGCTGTTCGAGCGCTTCCGCATCGAGGCGATCGCCACCACGGAGAGCCCGCTCGATCCGCTCAAGCACCACGAGGCCATCCGGCGCTCGGGCTGGTCCGGCCGCGTGGTGACGGCCTACCGCCCCGACCCGGTGATCGATCCCGAATTCGAGGGCTTCCGCGAGAATCTCGCGCGCTTCGGGGAGATCACGGGCTGCGACACGTCCACGTGGAGCGGCTACCTGGATGCGCACCGCAGGCGGCGCGCCTTCTTCCGCGATTACGGCGCGACCTCCACCGACCACGGCCACCCGACCGCCCGCACGGCGGATCTTTCACCGGCCGATGCGGAGGCGCTGTTCCGCCGGGTCGCGTCCGGCGATGCCGGGCCCGAGGATGCGGAGCTGTTCCGCGCCCAGATGCTGACCGAGATGGCCGCCATGAGCGTCGAGGACGGCATGGTCATGCAGCTCCATCCGGGCTCCTTCCGCAACCACAACGCGGCCCTGTTCCGCCGCTTCGGCCGCGACATGGGGGCGGACATTCCGCTGCAGACGGATTACGTCCGCGCCCTGAAGCCGCTGCTCGACCGCTTCGGCAACGAGCCCGGCTTCACGTTCATCGTCTTCACCCTCGACGAGACGAGCTATTCGCGCGAGCTCGCGCCGCTCGCGGGCCATTATCCGGCCCTCAGGCTGGGTCCGGCCTGGTGGTTCTTCGACTCGCCCGAGGGCATGCGGCGCTTCCGTGAGCTCACGACCGAAACCGCCGGCTTCTACAACACGGTCGGGTTCAACGACGACACGCGCGCCTATCTGTCGATTCCCGCCCGGCACGACGTGGCCCGCCGGGTCGACTGCGCCTCTCTCGCCACCCTGGTGACGACGCACCGCCTCGACGAGGACGAAGCGCACGAAATGGCCTACGATCTCGCCTATCGCCTCGCCAAAGAGGCCTACAAGCTGTGACACGGGACATGGCCGACCATGAGCCATGTCGCACAGAACGGGAGGAAGACATGACGAACCTGATCACCAGGCGGACCTTCGTCGGCGGTGTCGCCGGCTCCGCCGGCGTTGCGACCCTCGGCGGAAAAGCTTTCGCGCAGGCGACCCTGCCCACGAGTCCGGTGACGCTCAACATCATCGACGTGGCCGGCAACCTGGCGCTGACCCAGAAGGCGATCGAGAACTACCGCAAGGCCAAGCCCAACCTGGTCTCGCGCATCACCTTCACCAAGGCGACGGCGCCGGAGCTCGCCGGCAAGATCAAGGCCCAGCAGGATGCGGGCCGGGTCGACATCGACCTCGTGCTCACCGGCACGGATGCGCTCTCCGCCGGCATCGAGCAGAAGCTGTGGGTCGACCTCGTCCCCGGCCAGGCGAACTCCCTGCCGAAGCTCGACGACATCTATCTCGCGCCGGCCGCCAAGATGCAGGGTCTGGCGAAGGGGCAGGGCGTGGTCGTGACCTACTACCCGTCGGGCCCGCTCCTCGAATACATGCCCGACAAGGTCAAGACCGTGCCGACCACGGCCGAGGAGCTTCTCGCCTACACCAAGGCCAATCCGGGCCGCTTCCTCTATGCGCGCCCGGCGAATTCCGGCCCTGGCCGCACCTTCATCATGGGCCTGCCCTACATCCTGGGCGACAGCAACCCGCAGGATCCGGCCAAGGGCTGGGACAAGACCTGGGCCTTCCTGAAGGAGCTCGGCCAGAACATCGAGTACTACCCGTCCGGCACCGGCGCGGTGATGAAGGAGCTCGGCGAAGGCTCCCGCGACATGACCGTGTCGACCACGGGCTGGGACATCAACCCGCGCGTCCTCGGGGTCGTGCCGAAGGAGGCCAAGGTGGCGGCGCTCAAGGGCTTCCACTGGGTGTCGGACGCGCATTACATGTGCGTGCCCAAGGGCCTGCCGAACGAGAAGCTCGCGGTGCTGCTCGATCTCATGAGCTTCCTGCTCACCAAGGAGCAGCAGGCCTACACCTTCGACGAGGGCTACTTCTATCCGGGCCCGGCCGTGAAGGGCGTGACCCTCGACATGGCGCCCGCCGAGAGCCAGGCGGCGATCAAGGAATTCGGCCGTCCGGAATACGAGAAGTGGATCGCCGAGAACCCGATCGAGCTTCCGCTCCAGCCCGACCAGATGGTCGTCGCCTTCCGCCTGTGGGACGAGCAGGTCGGCGGCGGCAAGCGTAAGTAAGACGTCCAGAGCAAGAACAAGGACAGGTCGTGTCGCGGTTGAGGTTTCCTGCCATCCCCGGCGGCTGTGATGCGGGGATCGCCATCCTCTCGACGTCATCACCGGCCTCGTGCCGGTGATCCCGATCCGCAAGGCGCAGCGCCTTTCAGCATGGGGATGGCCGGCACAGGGCCGGCCATGACAGGAGGATGGCCTGCGAATGGCGGTGACACTCGAACCGATACACGACCCAAGAACCAAGGACCCGCGATGACCATTGCCCTTTCCCAGTTCGACGAAGTCCGGCTCGATCGCGTGAGCCGCGACTTCGGGGCGCTCAACGCCCTGCGCGACATCTCCCTGACGATCCGCCGGCGCGAGTTCATCGCCCTGCTCGGCCCGTCGGGCTGCGGCAAGTCGACGACGCTGAACTGCATCGCGGGTCTCCTGCCTGTGACCGGCGGGGCGATCTGGCTCGACAAAAGCCGGGTCGACACCCTGCGGCCCGAGGAGCGCGGGTTCGGGATGGTGTTCCAGAACTACGCGCTCTTTCCCCATCTCAACGTGCGCCAGAACATCGGCTTCGGGCTCAAGATGCGCGGGACGCCGAAGGCCGAGATCGACCGAAAGGTGGACGAGGCGCTCAACCTGGTGCGCCTCAAGGGCCAGGAGAACAAGCTGCCGGGCCAGCTCTCCGGCGGCCAGCAGCAGCGCGTGGCGATCGCCCGCGCCATCGTGATCGAGCCGCCGCTCGTGCTGATGGACGAGCCGCTCTCGAACCTCGACGCCAAGCTGCGCCTCGAGATGCGCGCCGAGATCCGGCGCATCCACAACGAGCTCGGGGCCACGACCATCTACGTGACACACGACCAGGACGAGGCCCTGTCGCTCGCCGACCGCATCGTGGTGCTGCGCGACGGCGTGGTCCGGCAGGTCGGCACGCCCAAGGAGCTCTACGAGGCCCCGTCCCATCTCGACGTGGCCGACTTCATGGGCTTCCGCAACAAGCTGAAAGGTCGGGTCGTCGGCGCCGAGGGCGGCCGCGCCGTCCTCGACGTAGAGGGGGCGCGGATCAGCGGCGTCGCCCGCGAGACCCTGTCCGCCGGCGCCACGGCCTTCGCGGCCATCCGGCCGGACGACCTCATGGTCGGGGAGGCGGGGCCGAACGCCATCGCGGTGACCGTCGACACCATCGAATATCGCGGCCGCGAATTCGTCGGCACGGCCCATTCGGCCGGCGGGCTCGATTTCGTGTTCCGGTCGCACCAGCCGGTCGAGCCCGGTTCGCAGGTGCATCTGCGGGCGGATGACGGGCGTGTCCTCGTCTTCGCGGAGCCGATCCAGGGGAGGCAGTGATGGACGCCCTTGCTCCCGCGACTCCCGTCGAGCACGGCCCGAGCCTGCGCCAGCGTCTCGCCGCGCGCGGCTTCGACGCGGTGACGCTGCTCGTCGTTCCGGCGGCGATCTTCAGCCTGCTCCTCTTCGTCTACCCGTTCGCGTTCGGGTTCGTGCTCTCCTTCGAGCCCAAGGCCGGCGGCGACTGGCTCGCCAATTACAAGCGCTTTTTCTCGGACCCGTTCCTCTACGACACGATCGGCAACACGCTCCGGCTCGCGATCCCCGTCACGCTGATCAACCTGCTGCTGGCAGTGCCGATCGCGTTCCGCGTGCGCCTGATGCGGCGCCAGCGCCTCCTGACCACGATCCTCGTCCTGCCGATCACCCTCGGCACCGTGCTCGTGGCCGAGGGCCTCTTGAACTATCTCGGGCCGCAGGGCTGGTTCAACCGCACCCTGATCACCTTCGGGCTCATCTCGCAGCCCCTGAAGCTCGTGCATAATTACTGGGGCGTCTTCGCCTCCCTGGTGATCACCGGCTTCCCGTTCACCTTCCTGCTGACCCTGTCCTACGTGACCGGCATCGACCCGGCCCTCGAGCAGGCGGCCGCGACCCTGGGCGCCAGCGCCTGGCAGCGCTTCCGCCACGTCTACCTGCCGCTCCTGATGCCGGGCTTCGCCATCACGTTCTGCCTGTCCTTCGTGCAGGCCTTCTCGGTCTTCCCCTCGGCGGTGCTGCTGGGCGAGCCCGCGGGCGTCACCCGGGTGATCTCGATCGCCGCCGCCACGGCGGCCTTCGAGGAATACGACTACTCCATGGCCTCGGCGATCGCGATGATCATGGGCTTCGTGCAGCTCGCCATCGTGGTGGCGGTGCTCGCCTCCCGCGGGTTGTTCTACCGCGGTCCTGCCTCCGGCGCGAAAGGGTAAAGCCGATGATCCGCGACACCACACTCGGGTCCAAGCTCTGGGCCGCGGCCATCTGGTTCCTGGTCGGCTTCTTCGTCATCAACCTGTTCGCCATGATCGCCACCGTGGTGACGAGCTCGTTTGCCACGCGCTGGCTCGGCACGTGGCTGCCGGTGGGCTTCACCACGCGCTGGTATTCCTCCGCCTGGAGCGAGTTCCAGCTCTGGGACGTCCTGATGGTGACCTTCCAGGTGATCGCCGCCGTGGTGTTCATCTCGGGAGCCCTCGGGGTGACCGCCGCCTATGCGCTCGCCCGGCGCGAATTCGCCGGAAAGCGGCTTCTCATCCTGCTCTTCCTGCTGCCGCTGATGATCCCGCCGATCACCTTCGGCATCCCGCTCGCGACCGTGCTCTACCAGACCGGCCTAGCGGGCACGTTCTGGGGCGTGGTGGCGGCCAACCTCGTGCCGACCGTTCCCTTCGTCATCCTGGTCATGATCCCGTTCATCGAGCAGATCGACCCGAAGATCGAGGCGGCGGCCCGCGTCTTCGGCGCCAACACCTTCAAGCTCTTCGTCCACGTGCTCCTGCCGCTGCTCCTGCCGGGCATCCTGGCGGCGCTGCTGCTGGTGCTGGTGCGCACCATCGCCATGTTCGAGCTCACCTTCCTGGTGGCCGGCCCGACGAGCCAGACCCTCGTGGTGGCGCTCTATTACGCGGTCTTCGCGGCCGGGGTGCGCGCCGTGCAGTCGATCGACGCGATGGCGGTGATCTACATGGTCACGACCCTCGTCTGGCTCATCATCGCGCTGCGCTTCGTCAACCCGACGCAGATCGTCACCCGGGCGAAGCAGCAGCCGGCGCATTGACGGGGCGCCCGGGTTCCCAGGATCACCGTCCCGGTGACACACTCGACGTCATGGCCGGCCTTGTGCCGGCCATCCCAATCGGAAGAGCACGGCGCATTTCAGGATCGGGATCACCGGCACGAGGCCGGTGATGACGTGGTAGGATTGCAACGACCCGGCGCCACCCTCATCTGGAACGAACCCCCGAGGACACGATGTCAGACCGCTTGAACGACGATTCTCTCGCCGATCTGCCGGAGGGCGTTCGCCGCCCGGCCTACGACCGGAGAGCGGTGAAGACCGGGATCGTGCATCTGGGCGTCGGGGCCTTCCACCGGGCCCATCAGGCGGCCTACACGGACGACGTGCTCGCCCGGGATCCGCGCTGGGGCATCGTGGCCGCCAGCCTGCGCAGCCCGGACACCTACGACGCCCTCCAGCCGCAGGACGGTCTCTACACTCTTTCGGTCCGCTCGCAGGACGGCGAGGCGCTGCGGATCGTCGGGTCGGTCCGGCGGGTCGTCGTGGCGCCTCGGGCGACGGAGGAGCTCCTCGACGCGATGGCCGATCCGCAGACCAGGATCGTCACTCTGACGGTGACCGAGAAGGGCTATTGCCACGATCCGGCGACCGGCGTCCTGAACGAGGCCCATCCCGACGTGGTGCATGACCTCGCCTACCTGAAAACGCCCCGCTCGGCACCGGGCTTCATCGTCGAGGCGCTGCGCCGCCGGCGGCGGGCGGGGATTGCGCCCTTCACGGTTCTCACCTGCGACAACCTTCCCTCGAACGGCCGCACCGTGAAGCGCGTGCTCACCCGCTTCGCCGAACTGGTCGATCCCGATCTCGGCCGCTTCGTGGCCGAAGAGGTGTCCTGCCCGTCGACCATGGTCGACCGGATCGTCCCGGCGACGAACGATCAGGACCGGGAGCGCATCGGACAGGCCCTGGGTGTCGAGGACGCCTGGCCGGTCGTCACCGAACCCTTCACGCAATGGGTGATCGAGGACCGGTTCCCGCAGGGCCGCCCGGCCTGGGAGATCGCGGGCGCGGAGTTCGTCGCCGACGTGGAGCCCTATGAGCACATGAAGCTCAGGCTGCTCAACGGCAGCCATTCGACGCTCGCCTATCTGGGCTATCTCGCGGGCTACGAGACGGTGGCCGACACCATGGCGGATCCGGCCTTCGCGCGGCTGATCGAGGGGCTCATGGACGAGGAGGTCACGCCGACCCTGCACATGCCGCCCGGTGCCGATCTGTCCGCCTACAAGCGGGCGCTCGTCGCCCGGTTCAAGAATCCCGCCCTGAAGCACCGCACCTGGCAGATCGCGATGGACGGCTCGCAGAAGCTGCCGCAGCGGCTCCTGGGGACGGTCCGAGATCGTCTCCAGGGTGGCGCTTCCATCGCACGCCTGTCCCTCGGGGTGGCGGCCTGGATGCGCTATGTCACGGGTGTCGACGAGACGGGCGCGCCCATCGACGTGCGCGATCCCATGGCGGCGCGGCTCCGCGCGCTGGCCGACCGGGCAGGGCCCTCGGCCGAGGGGCTGGCCGGCGCCCTGTTCGCCGTGCGCGAAATCTTCGGCGACGACCTGCCGAAGGACCCGCGGTTCACGGGAGCCGTGACAGCGAACCTGGGGCGTCTCTTCGAGAAGGGCGCCGGGCGCACCGTTGCGGAGTTCGGGGCGGAGCACGGGAACGACTCCTCTTCGTCATCACCGGGCTCGTCCCGGTGATCTCGCCTGTCTGAAGCGCCGTGCCTCACCGTATCGGGATGGCCGGGCCTGTCCCGGCCATGCCGTGGCGTGTGTCAGTGCCGGCGAGCGCGTCGAGGGAGGGGAGACCGACGGTCCGAGGAGTGAGCCTAAAGCATCGGACCCAAAAGTGGATTTGCACTTTTGGGATCCATCCGATGCTTTCTTCTTGAATGAGAGCATCGGTCAGAACGGAAAACCGGATCCACTTTTCCGTCCGATGCTCTAGGCCTTCAAACACCCGCCTGCTTCGCGCGCTTGCGCTCGCAGGACTGGCACTTGCAGCCCATCGGCTTGATGAAGGTCTCGAAGTAGTTCTTGCCGTAATTGTAGGTGATCTCGTCGCCCGGCTTGATGCGCTTGATCGCCTTGATGCGGATCCGGCCCCGCGACACCGTCGCCTGGGCGTTCGGGCGGCAGCCGTGATTGATGTAGCGGGCGGTGTTCCACCGCGGCGACCCGTCGATGGTCCAGCGGCTGCTGACCTCGAACAGATAGCGCGTGTTGCGCCGGCGCTGGACTTCCTCGTTCGTGATCCTCGGTCCGACATACTCGATGATGAAGGAGCCCTTCTCGATCACGTCGGTGGCGAACAGGCCAAGGCCGGTCGGCGACCGCCCGATACGAAAGGGACCTTCCGGCGACTTGGATTTCATGAATGCGGACGCTCCAGGGGACTCGAGTGCTCAATAGCCGCAAACGCGGAGCGATGAAATTGGGTCGCCGGCCGATCTTCTCCAGGTCCAGACGACGATGATGGCACCGTTGCCCGGTGGAGGGATGCGTCCGCACGCCGTGAGGACGGCGTGTTCTGGTCCGGGCGACCGCGTCAGGCGATTTCCGTCGCGTCGGAGGTGCCGGCCAGCGTCGCCCGGAGCGTGTCGGCGAAATTGTCGTAGGAGAACGGCTTCGACAGGGCCGGGCATTCTCTGAACCGCTCGGGGAGCGAGCGGAAGTCGTAGCCGGTCGAGAAGATGAACGGGATTCCGCGGAAGCGCAGGACGTCGGCGACCGGGAAGACCACCGTTCCGTCCACGTTGATGTCGAGGATGCCGATATCGATATCCGCCTGGAGCGCCAGGGTCAGGGCATGGTCCAGGCGCGCCGCGGGGCCCACGATCTCGCAGCCGAAATCGAGAACCATGTCCTCGATCAGCATCGAGATCATCGCCTCGTCCTCGACGATCAAGACCCGCTTTCTGCGACCCTCGAACATAGCCCCTCCAAGCCACATTGCTTCTGACACTGCGCCTTGCGACGTCGTTAAGCGAATCAGATGCAACAACTATAATCGACGGTTTGATGCGCCTTCACTATCTTAGGTTAGTATGACCCAAGAAAGCATCGTAATGCGGCCGAGGCAGCGAAGTAAAGGCCTCGTCGTGCGACCGGTTAGACCGCTTTCTGGTGTGCGATTGCTGAGCGAAGGACTGGCGAACCCTTGTGCCGGGCCGTTCCATGGACCGCATGTTCTGCGCATGAGCCCGCCCCGATGTCGAACGGCCGGGAGCCGCAATCCCGTCGCGCGAATTCATGCCGGACAATGGGCCGGTCGGTGAGCCGCCCGGCGCTTTCCGAGGCCGTTATTCCGGGCTGGCCTCACGACAACGTGACGCGAGAGGAAGCCCCTCGGCCGGCGGCGACGGGAAATGATTTGAAACTCTGTATCATCGAAGGCCGGTCGGGGATGCTCGGCGGCCGATATCGGCACCCGCGGCGCCCGCCCGGACCGCGTTCAGGAGTGGAGCGAGCGCACGCTCAGCGCCGCAGCAGCCTCTCGATCAGGGCATCTGCGGCATGGCTGGTCAGACCCCAGGCAACGGGCCGTTCCCCGAGATAGACCGTGAAGGTTCCGTCCTGCGTCGCCTGCTTGGCAACATGTGTCATGGATCATCCTGTTTCTGAAGAGCCCGGACGATGGGACCGTTGTCTTGGCATGATGAAATGAGAGGCTTCATGCAGGAAGCTTAAATTATGAGCAGTGACGGGCCGATGACGGTGCAAGGACCTGCGAACCAACGGGCTCGCGGACCGTTGCCGTGAACATGCCGTCGGTCCCCATTGGTCCGGATGAGGCGGATCCGGCAAGCAGCAGGTCGCTCCATGAAGCTCTTCGAATGTCAGGCCTGCGGTCAGCCGCTCTATTTCGAGAACAGTCGCTGCGAAAGCTGCGGCCGCCGGCTCGGGTACCTGCCGTCGATCCATGAGATCAGCGCTCTGGAACCCGACCGGGAGGCGGGCTGGAAGGCTCTGGCCCGGCCCGACATGCCTCTGCGCTTCTGCGCCAACGCGGAGCACAATGCGTGCAACTGGCTGATCTCCGCCGAGGCGGATGAGATCTACTGCCGGGCTTGCCGGCACAATCGCACCGTACCGGACCTTTCGCTCGAGCGGAACCGGGAGCGCTGGCGCCGGCTCGAGATCGCGAAGCGGCGTCTGTTCTATACGTTGCTGAGGCTCGACCTGCCGCTGGCGACGCGCCGCGAGGACCCGCAGGGACTGGCATTCGATTTTCTCGCGGACCCTGCCGAGAACTCTCCTGAAGGTCCTTCGATCCTGACCGGGCATGACAACGGCCTGATCACCATCAACATCGCCGAGGCGGACGATGCCGAGCGGGAGCGGCGACGCCACGGGATGGGGGAGCCCTACCGGACCCTCCTGGGCCACTTCCGGCATGAGATCGGCCATTATTACTGGAACGTCCTGGTCCGGAACGATCCCAGCCTGGACCGATTCCGCCAGGTTTTCGGAGACGAGCAGCGCGACTACGGCGAGGCCTTGCGGGTCCATTACGCCCGGGGGCCGAAAGAGGACTGGCAGGAGGAATTCGTCAGTGCCTATGCAGCCTCCCATCCCTGGGAGGATTTCGCCGAGACCTGGGCGCACTATCTCCATATCGTCGACACCCTGGAGACCGCGAGCGCCTTCGGATTGAAGGTGCGGCCGGGAATCCGCCGCGGCGCCGAACTGGCGGCGGAAATCGATTTCGACCCGCATCGCGAGACCGACCTGAACCGTCTGATCACCGCCTGGCTGCCCCTGACCTTTGCCGTGAATTCCCTGAACCGCAGCATGGGGCAGCCCGACCTTTATCCCTTCGTGCTCGCGCCGGCCGTGATCGCCAAACTCGGCTTCATCCACGAGCGCATCCACGCCTGGAGCGGCCGCGGGCCAGGGGAAGGGGAAGGCGACCGGATCCTGAAAGCCGTGATCGGAGGGCTGAATTCTCGCGTCGGCGCCCCACAATCCGCATGACACGCCCTTTTGAGACCTTGCATGAAATGTCTAGGTGTGAGTAGTTATTTTCTTGCCCTCAATGGTTGGGGGCGTTACGCCTATAGCGTTTACGAAACTTGAGACTTTAGAAGGCAGTCCTGATGGGCCGGGGAAATGATCACCGTGATCGCCGACGTCAATTTGGCGGTCAACCCGAAGATCACTGGGGCGATTTCGCTCCACCAACATCTTATGAACGGCCCATGCGGCAGCAGACATCCTATGGCGCTCCAGCCTCCGGACCGGAGACCGAAGCGCGGGTGAAATGGTTCAACCCTGAGAAGGGATTCGGTTTCGTCGAAATGACCGATGGGTCGGGCGAGGCCTTCCTGCACGTCCGACAGGTCGAGGCCGCGGGTTATTCCGCGCTCGAGTCGGGCACGACCCTGGTCATCCGGGTCGGCGCCGGCCAGAAGGGCCCGCAGGTCCAGGAAATCGTCAGCGTCGACGCGAGCACGGCCGAGCCCGAGCCGCCGCGCGGGGCACGCGCGCCGCGCCCGATGCGGTCGGGTGGTCCCGGCCAGTCCGGTGGCGGTTTCGGCCGCCCCGGCGGTGGGCCGAGCGCACGCCCGGTCAGCGGTCCGCCGGAGGTGCCGGCCACCGTCAAGTGGTTCGATTCCGTGAAGGGCTACGGCTTCGTCTCCGTCGAAGGCGAGAGCAAGGACCTGTTCCTGCACATCTCCGTCGTGGAGCGCGCGGGCCTCGGCCAGCTCGAGCAGGGGCAGGCGGTCCGGGTGGCGATCGTCGAGGGCCGCAAAGGCCCCGAGGTCGGCGCGATCGAGCTCGCCTGAAGCACCCCGCCGTCCGCGATATCAGAACCGGGTCAGCTTCCGCTCATTTGGGCGGAGAGGGGCCCGGTTTTCGCGTGGATAAAGCGCCATCCTGCGCGGGCACGGTCGAGGGGATCCCACGAGCGAGGTCGCTTCCGAGATCAATCCCTTCTAGAGCATCGGACGGACCCAGAGGGCCGCGTCAGCGACCCGAAGGGCCACGCCAGTGAAAAGGGGACGCCACTTCTGGGATCGGCCCAATGCTCCACTCTCGGCTGGCGCATCGTTGAGTATTGATCCGAAGGGCCGCACGATGCGCTCGGCGGTGTTCCGATCGCGTTCACCCGGACAAGCCCGGTAACAACACCCTCCCACGTCATGGCCGGCCAGTGATCACGCGCTTCTCGCCGGCCATCCCGATTCGGAAAAGCGCGGCGCCTCTCGGAAGCGGGATCACCGGGACGAGCCCGGTGATGACGTGGAGGATGATCCTCGCTGTGGCGTGACCTTTCCCACGTCATGGCCGGCCTTGTGCCGGCCATCCCGATCTTTTGGGGCGCCGCGATCCACCGTATCGAGATCACCGGGACAAGCCCGGTGATGACGTGGAGGGTGACCATTGTGGTGGCGCGACCCCTCCACGCGTCATGGCCGGCCTTGTGCCGGCCATCCGATCGTCCGATGCGCTAGCAATGGACCTCTTCGAAGGCACGCACCCACATCTCGCAGACGCCGGACCGGACGATCTCATTGAGCGTGAACTCGACGATCGGGACCGGGAGCATCTGGGACTTGATCAGATGGATGACCGTGCGCAGGCCTGAGGTCTCACGCAGATCGCACTGGCTCACATCCCCATTGATCACCACGGTGCAGTCCTCGCCGATGCGGGTGAGGAACGTCTTCATCTCGGCCGGCGTGGCATTCTGCGCTTCGTCCAGCAGGATGAAGGCGTCGCGCCAGGATCGCCCGCGCATCACCTCGAAGGGCACCATCTCGATGTCGCCGTTCTTGACGGCGATCTCGTAGGCGGCCGCGCCGATCCGCTCCTTGATCGCCTCGATCACCGGCGCCGCCCAGGGGCCGAATTTCTCTTCGAGACTGCCGGGAAAAAAGCCGAGCGAGCGGCCGCTCGGGACATTGGGGCGGGTGAGGATGATCTTCCGGATGCGCCGCTGGCGGAAGAGATCCGCCGCATACGTGGCTGCGATCCAGGTCTTTCCGGTGCCGGCCGGGCCGAGAACCACGACCTGGGCACTGTTCTTCAGAGCGTCGAGATACTCATCCTGGGTTGCATTGAGCGGCTTGATGGGAGGGAGGCTGCGCTCAGCCTGGAATTTCGATCCCGTGAGGTCGAAGACCTGCGCTGTTTCGAGGGAGCGGCGGGTCTTGCGTCTCTGCTTCTCATGATGCTTGCTCAATGACCAACTCCGGGTTTTGAAACTGCGCACAGAGACCTATCCAGGCGCCGCGCAGAGGCGTCCGGGGGAACTTGCAGGAGAGGGGTGGATGCGTGAGCGAGTCGTTGCGGGCGGTGGATTTCCGCGATCCGGACGGTGAGGATCAACCTGCCTGCCCATCAAAGCCTGTTCTTCTAGCTGCCAGTGGCAAACTATCTTTGATTCTGATGACAGTTTACCGCTGCTACGCCTACCTGCGAGTCAAATGTTGAGGCAGCCTGCTTGGTTCCGGGGCATAATCCCTCTGTGGTGTGCAGGGGGGAAATAGCTGTGGATGGCTCGATGGGGTCCCGTCAGGAGCGGTCCTTCGCTGCGGATGCTCGCCATTTCGACCCTTCGAATGGTAAGGAAAGCGCCTGAAAAAAAGGCATTAGGGCATGATCATCATCTTCGGCTCGATCAACATGGACCTCGTCGCGCGGGTTCAGCGCATCGCCCGTCCGGGCGAGACCGTCCTGTCGCGCCGGGCGGACAGCTTCTTCGGCGGCAAGGGGGCCAATCAGGCCGTCGCGGCAGCCCGGGTCGGCCGCCGCGGGGGCATGCCGGTCGCCATGGCGGGCGCCGTCGGCAACGATCCCTTCGGAATGGCCTGCCTCAAGAACCTCGAGGCGAACGGGGTTGAGGTCAGCGCGATCAGGGTCACCGAGGAGCCGACCGGCTGCGCGTTCATCACCGTCGACGAGACGGGAGAGAACGCCATCACGGTCGCCAGCGGCGCCAATATGGCGCTGCGTTCATCCGATCTGTCCGATTCGCTCCTGTCGCAGGCCTCCGTTCTGGTGCTCCAGATGGAAGTGCCGGTCGCCGACAATCTCGACGTCGCCGCGCGGGCGCGCCGCGCCGGCGTCAAGGTGGTCTGGAACTTCGCGCCGGTCCCGGCCGTCGGGGAGCGCACGGCCATGGCCGAACTCCTGGCCGTGACGGACGTGCTTGTGGTGAACGAGCACGAGGCTCTCTCAATCGCCGGCATCGTGGGCGACGGCGCAGGCGACGATTTCCTCCAGGCCGGATCGGAGATCGCCGGGTCGTTCGGGCCGACCTGCATCGTCACGGCCGGTGCGCGCGGCGCCTACGCCATCACGCCGGACGGCGCCCGGACCCATGCGACGGCACGCCCGATCACGCCGGTCGACACGACCGGAGCGGGAGACACCTTCGTGGGTGTTCTCGCCAACGGACTGGCCGAGGGACTGGAGACCGGCCGGGCAATGGAGCGGGCGTGCGCCGCCGCATCCCTGTCCTGCCTGACGGCCGGCGCCCAGGCGGGAATGCCCCGACGGGAGGATCTGGAGCGGCACCTCGCTCAGGGCTGAGAAACGGCGCTGCTCTCGGGAATGACCTTGGTCAGGCTGCCGGTCGCCGGGAACAGGGGAATCAGGCAGGCCTGCAGGGCGTGGTAGAGATCGGGCTTGCCGGTGAACAGGGTCGTTCCCGGCTTCAGGTTTTCCGTGAGCTCCGGACGCCATCCGCCCTGGCGCCGGTCGATCAGATGGCGATCGGCGAAGCCCCAGAGGGCGCGGTACCACTGCTCGTGGAAGTCGCTCGGGCTGTGCTCGTTCAGGAAGGCGGCCGCGCCGATGGCCTCGGCGCAGGGCCACCACAGCTTGTGCGGCAGCCTCGGCTTGTCGTCCCAGTCCAGGGCATAGAAGAAGCCCCCCTTGTCCTTGTCCCATCCGAGCTCGATGGACTGCCGGAACAGTTCACGGGCGGCCTCCGGCATCCAGGCATGGCGCCTGCCCCCAAGCGTCCAGAGCTGGAGGACGAGACGGGCCCATTCGAGCCAGTGGCCCGGCGTGGTGCCGTAGGGTCGGAACACGTCGTACCCGCGATAGTCCTTGTCCAGGCTCCAATCCGCATGGAAGTGCTCGGCGACACGATAGCCGAGAGAAGCGGCGTGACGGCCGATGATCAGCCCGGCGATCCGCTCCGCCTTGTCGAGATAGGCCCGGTCGCCGGTCGCCTCGAAGGCCGCCATGAGCGACTCGGTGAGGTGCATGTTGGAGTTCTGGCCCCGATACTGGCTCAAAGGCTGCCAGTCGCGGGAGAACTCCTCCGTCACGGCGCCGTGCTGCTCCTCCCAGAATCGCTCGTCGAGAACCCGGGTGATGTCCTGGAGCAGACGATCCGCCAGGGGATGACCGACGACCTTGGCGCTCGAGGCCGCCAGCAACACGAACGCATGCCCATAGGCTTGCTTCGTGTCGTCCTGAGGACCGTCGTTATCGAGTGACCAGACATAGCCGCCGTCCCGGGCGTCGCGATGGGCATTCCAAAGGTAGTTCATGCCGTGATCGACGATCGCATCGCATCCGGGCCGGCCGAGCAGGGTGCCGATGGCGAAGCAATGCACCATGCGGGTGGTGTTGTGGATCTGCCTGACCGGATTGGCCGTCTCGATCGGCTGACCTGCATCGTCGAGATCGAAGAAGCCGCCGGCCGGGTTGATGATGCCGCGCTCGAAGAATGCGAACAGATGGTCGGCCTGCTCGAACAGCCATGTCCGGTGGAACCGGTTGGAGCGCCAGGTCGGGCCGACGGGAGGGAGGACGGGCTGGGATATCGTCATGACGGGTTCCGTTGTGATCAGGCGCGGGCCGCCATGAATTGTTCGACCTCCGCCCAGGAGGGCGGATTGGCACCGCGGCGAGTGCAGACGATCGCCGCCGCGGCGGCGCCGAAATCGAGGGCTGCCGTGACTTGCGCGTCGGTCAGTCCGGCGATTCCGCCGGGCGTGAGCAGGTTGTTGGCGTCGAGCCAGGAGAGAAGACCGGCGTGGAACGTGTCGCCGGCACCGACCGTATCGACCACGTCGATCCTGGGAGCGGGGCGCTCCGCGATCCTGTCGCCGAAGGCCGCCAGAGGCCCCTTCTCGCCGCGGGTCACGATGACGAGCTTGGGGCCGCGCTGGAGCCAATTCCGGGCCGCGCCCGCGAGATCCTGGGTCGAGTAGAGGATTTCGATGTCTTCATCGCTCGCCTTCACGATATCGGCATGGGCGAGCAGGCGCTCGAAGCGCTCGCGATAGGCCTTGAGGTCCCCGACGACGCGCGGCCGGACGTTCGGATCGAGCGAGATCACACGCGTCCCGGCCTCCCGGCGGAGCAGGGTTTCGATGGCGCTCGCGATCGGCTCGACGCCGAGGGCATAGGAGCCGGCCGCGATGGCGCTCACATCCGCCGGCAGTTCGGCGGGAAGAGCCTCGGGCGTGAGAGCCCGGTCGGCACTGTTGGGCGCGTAGAAGGAATATTGCGGCTGCCCCGACCCGTCCGTCGCCACGACGCTCAGCGTCGTGTAGTTCGGGCAGCGCTGGATGTAGTCCGGACTCACCCCGGATTCGGCGAGCTTCTCGGCCAGGAACGTGCCGAACACGTCGTCCGACAGGGTGGACAGGAAGCCCGACGGACGCCCGAGCCGTCCGATGCCGATGGCCACATTGAAGGGCGATCCGCCGGCCACAGCCTCTGCCGGAAAGCCGGTCTGAGAGGATGCCCCGATGAAGAGGTCGATCAGGGCTTCGCCACATACCAGGATCATCAAAAGCCTCCGAACAATACCCTGATGACAGTCATGAACGCCTGCCATGCCCGATCAGGGATCGGGCATGGCATCCGGCGGAACGGGCTCCGAAGGAAGAGCCGCGATCCGCTTGAGGTCGCGCAATATATGATCCAGCGAGACCGGTCCAGAGACGCCCCCGAAGCCGAAATAGAGGGTCCGGTAATGGGCGAAGAGCTGCTCGTAGATCGCGTGGGCTGCCGGGTCCGGCTCGAAGGCGCGGAAGGGCAGGCAGATCGCCTCCTGGGCGCTGTCGAGATTAGGATGCGATCCGGCCGCGAGGCTCGCGAAGATGCTCGAGCCGAGACCCGTCGGGATGCCGTTCGGCACCAGCACGGGCCGGCCGAGCACATTCGCATAGACCTGGTTCAGCACCGCATTGTGCTGCGGGATTCCGCCCGCATTGATGACCCGCTCGACCGGGACCCCGCCCTCGGCCATGCGCTCCAGGATGATGCGCGTATGGAAGGCGGTGCCTTCGATAGCGGCAAAAAGCTCGTCCTGCGCGGTGTGCAGCAGGTTCCAACCCAGGGTGATGCCGCCGAGATCGGCCTTCACGAGAACCGTCCGGTCGCCGTTGTCCCAGGTCAGGCGCAGCAGGCCGGTCTGACCGGCCCGGTACTGCTCCAAGCCTTTCGACAGCTCCTTGACGTTGGTATTGGCCCGCCGGGCGATCGCCTCGAAGATGTCGCCCGTGGCCGAGAGCCCCGCCTCGATGCCGACGAGCCTGGGGTCGACGCTGCCGGGTACGACGCCGCACACGCCCTCGATCAGGCTCGTATCCTCGGCTATCGCGATGATGCAGGTCGAGGTGCCGACCACGTTGACCACGTCGCCGACCCGGCAGCCCGCCCCGATGGCGTCCCAATGGGCGTCGAAGGCTCCGACGGGAATCGGGATGCCGGGCTTCAGGCCGAGCCGCTCCGCCCAGCCAGGGGTCAGGTGCCCGGCCACGACGTCGGACGTGACGTAGTCGCCGGCGAGCTTCTCGCGGATGCCGTCGAACAGCGGATCGACCTTGGACAGGAAGTCCTGCGGCGGCAGGCCGCCCCAGCGCGGGTTCCACATCCATTTGTGGCCCATGGCGCAGATGCTGCGCTTCAGGCGAGCGGGATCGGTCACGCCGGTCAGGGTGGCGGCGACCATGTCGCAATGCTCCAGCGCCGTCACGAGCCGGTCGCGCTTGTCCGGGTTGTGGCGCAGCCAGTGCAGCAGCTTGGAGAAGCCCCATTCGTGGGAATAGACGCCGCCGCACCACTGGATGGCTTCGAGGCCCTCCTGATGGGCCAGGCGGGTGATCTCCTCGGCCTCGGATTTCGCCCGGTGGTCGCACCAGAGGTAATATTCGTCGAGCGGCTCCAGTCCCTCGCCCACCATGACCACGCTGGACCCGGTGGTATCGATGGCAAGGGCCGCGACGTCCTCGCCGTTCACGCCGGCCGACTCGAGAGCGCCGCGCATGGCGCGGGCGAGCGCGTCCATGTGGTCTGCATGGGCCTGGGTGGCGTAGTCGGGGTTCTCACGCCTGCGATGAAGCGGGTACTCGGCCGTCGCGAGGCCGAGGGGGCCTTTCCGATCGTCGACGAGGGTGACCCGGACACTCAGGGTGCCGAAATCGACACCGGCTACGACGGCCATCTGTATCTCCCGAAGCGGGGTGTTGGTGGTTGTAACAGGGTGCGAGGCTACTTCTCGGCCTGGCCATAGGTCGCCGTCGCGCCGTGCTTGCGGAAATAGTGCCGGTCGAGGAGCGCCTGGGAGACCCCGGGCGCGTTCGGCTGCAGCGAAAACGTGTACATGGCCATGCGGGCGACCGCTTCCAGAACGACCGCGTTGTGAACGGCATCGTCCGGCGTTCTGCCCCAGGCGAAAGGCCCGTGGCCGGCCACGAGGGCGGCCGGCACCTCCATGGGGTCCCGGTTGCCGAAAGTGTCCGTGATGGCCACCCCCGTGGCGCGGACGTAATCGTTCTTGATCTCGTCCGCCGTCAGCTCCCGGGTGACCGGAACCGGCCCGTAGAAATAATCGGCATGAGTGGTGCCGAGCGGCGGGATCGGGCGGCAGGCCTGGGCCCAGGCGACCGCATGTTCGGAATGCGTATGCACCACGCCGCCGATCTGCGGGAAGGCCTTGTAGAGATGGATATGGGTGTCGAGGTCCGAGGAGGGGCGCAGCTCACCCCAGACGACCTTGCCGTCGAGATCCGTAACGACGAGGTCGTCGGCCTTCATGCGCTCGTAGGGCACGCCGCTCGGCTTGATGACCACGAGGTTGTCCTCGCGGCTGATGCCGCTGACGTTGCCGAACGTGTAGAGGACGAGCCCGCGGCGCACCACTTCGAGATTGGCCTCCAGAACCTGCTCGCGCAGCTGCTTCAACATCGGGATGCCTCCTGATAGCCCATGAACGGAAAAGGCGGCCACGGCTCGCGCCGTGGCCGCCGAATGTCAAGGAAAATCAGCGGACGGCCTGCCAGCCCTTGTAGTCCTTGATGTTGTCGGCGGTGATCAGCTTCGGCTCGAGCAGCACGACGTTCTTCTCGGGCTTCTTGCCGTTCACGATGCCGACCGCGAGCTCATAGGACTGGGCCGCCATGATGTACGGGTCCTGCGAGGCCGAAGCCTTGATCAGGGAGTTGCCCGACTTCAGCTCGGTCTCGATGTCCGGAGCGCCGTCGACCGCCGTGATGATGAACTCGTTGCGGTTGAGCTGCTTGGCCGCTAGGTTGATGCCGATGGCGGTCGGATCGTTGATCGCGAACACGGCGTCGATCTTCGGGAAGCGGGTCAGCAGGCTCTGGCCGACGGCGAAGCCGCCCTCACGGGAGCCCTTGGCGTCCTGATTGTCCGAGAGAACCTTGATGTCCGGGAACTTGGCGAAGACGTTCTTGCAGCCCTTCACGCGATCCGTGATCGACGAGACCTGCGGGCCGTTCACGATGAGGACGTCACCCTTGCCCTTGAGATGGTCGGCGATGTACTGGCAGGCGAGCTCGCCCGCCTTGACGTTGTCCGTCATCACCGTGACGTCGGCGCCTGCGGCCGCCACGTCGAAGGCGGCCACGACCATGCCGCCCGCCTGGGCGCGCTTCACCGACGGCTCGATCGCCTTCGGGTCGACCGCGTTGATCATCACGATGTCCGTTCCGGCCGCCGTGAAGTTGTCCATCTGGGTGAATTGCTTGTTCAGGTCGTAGTCCGCCGACACGGACGTGATCTTCGCCCCGGGGGTGATCTCCTTGGCCTTGGCTTCGATGCCCTTGATGGTCGCGACGAAGAACGGGTTGCCGAGCAGGCCGACCGAGATGCCGACGTTCTTGACGTCCTTGGCGTAGGCCGGGGCGGCCAGGCCCGCAACGATGGCGAGGCCGAGTGTGAGACGGGAAACAGCCATTGATTCCTCCAAGTGTCCTTTGCAAGTGTCCTTGTACGGGTGTCTTATGCTCCGCGCCCCCCCGGAGCCTGTGCTCGTCGTCCGGGGGATCGCTTATACGAGCGCCCGGGACGGGCGCTGGTATTCCTTGATCAGGTGCGCGCCGATCCCTTGAGGCGGTAGCGGTCGAGTGCCACGGCCCCGATGATCACGAGCCCCTTGATGATGAACTGCCAGATGTCGGAGACGCCCACCAGGATCAGGCCGTTCGACAGGATGGCGATGATGAGCGCGCCGATGAGGGTGCCCCAGATCGATCCGATGCCGCCGACGAAGCTGGTGCCGCCGAGGATCACGGCCGCGATGGCGTCGAGTTCGTAGGACTGCCCGAGCTGCAATCCGTTCGCGGCGAAGAGGCGCGCCGCCGACATGACGCCGCCGAGACCCGCCGCGAGTCCCGAGAAGGCATAGACGAAGAGCAGCACCGCCCAGACCTTGATGCCGGTCAGGCGGGCCGCGTCCGGGTTGCCGCCGACCGCGTAGATATGGACCCCGAGCACCGTCCTTCGGAGGATGAACCAGGAAATGATCACGACCGCGAAGGCGATCCACACGAGCCAGGGCAGGCCGAACAGGGTGCCGTTGCCGATGAACGCGAAGGGGAGCTGCGGGTTGAACTGGGTCGTGTCCCCGCCGAGAAGGCGAGCGAGACCGCGCACGGCCGTCAGAGAGCCCAGGGTGACGATGAAGGGCGGCAGCTTGGCGAAGGCGATGAGCGCGCCGTTCACCAGGCCGAGCCCCAAACCCGCCAGTAGGGCCGCGGGAATCCCGAGCATGCCCCAATCCGGGATCAGGGAGCCCAGGATCGCCACCATGGCGGAGGCGGCCAGGATCGAGCCGACGGACAGATCGATGCCGCCGGTCAGGATCACGAAGGTCATGCCGGCTGCCAGCACGGTGTTGATCGAGGCCTGCTGCATGACGATCGACAGGTTCTGGAAGCTCAGGAACCGACCGGACATGAGCTCGAACACGATGCCCAGGATGATGAGCACCGGCAGCATGCCGATGGCCTGCAGGGTGGAGCGCCAGGCAAGCCGGCGCTGAAGGCTTTGCGACGCCGCATCGGCGCCTTTGACTCCGGTCGCTTGCATGCCGGCGCTGGACTCGTTCGGGGATGTCATTCGGCCGCTTCCCTTACACCTGTCGCGATGGTGATGATGTTTTCCTGTGTCACGGGCGGGTGGCCGGCGCCGCCGACCTCGCCGGCGAGCCGGCCTTCGCGCATGACGAGGACCCGGTCGCAGATGCCGACGATCTCCGGCAGCTCGCTGGAGATCACGATGACCCCGACGCCGTTGCGGGCCAGGCTGTCGATCAGGCGGTAGATCTCCGACTTGGCCCCGATGTCGACGCCGCGCGTGGGCTCGTCCAGGATGAGGACCTTCGGCTTCGTCTCGAGCAGGCGCGACAGCAGAACCTTCTGCTGGTTGCCGCCCGAGAGGCTGCCGACCGGCACCACGTCGCCCGCGACCCGAATGCCGAGAGCGCGGATCGCCGCTGCCGCCCTCTGCTTGGCGGTTTTCAGGTTCAGCACGCCGCCCGCGCGCGCGTCGCGGCTCAGCACGTTCACGTTCACGTTGTCCCGAACCGTGAGGTCGAGGAAGAGGCCGAGATTCTTGCGATCCTCGGTCAGGTAGACGACACCGGCCTCGATGGCGTCCTCCGGCTCGGCGATCGAAAGGCGCTTGCCTTCCAGGAAGACCTCGCCGGTCGTGCGAGGGTCGGCGCCGTAGATGAGGCGCGCGAGTTCGGTGCGGCCCGCCCCGACGAGGCCCGCGATCCCGAGAACCTCGCCTTCATGCAGCTCGAACGAGCAATCGTGCACCCGCACCCCGTCGCCCATGCTGCGAACGGCGAACATCACGGGGCCGCGGCTCTGATGGGCATCGTGCTCCTTCTTGTAGAAGGAGGACAGGTCGCGACCGACCATCATCTGAACGAGGCGCTCGGCCGAGATCTCGTCGCCCACGAGCGTGCCGACATAGGAGCCGTCGCGAAGCACCGAGACGCGCTCGGCCAACTCGTAGATCTCAGCCATCCGATGGCTGATATAGATGATGGCGAGCCCTTCCGCCCGCAGCTGCCGCACGAGAGCGAACATCGCCTCGGTCTCGCGGGAGGAAAGGGAGGTCGTGGGCTCGTCCATGACCAGAATGCGGGAATTCGCGATGAGCGCCCGGGCGATCTCCACGAGCTGCCGCTCGGCCATGGACAACTCGCTGACCTTGGTGGTCGCCTTGAAGTGCACGCCGAGACGTTCCAGCACCGTCTGGCAGGCCTTCTCCATGGAGCGCCGGTCGACCATGGGGCCGGACGTATGCTCCCGCCCGAGCAGCATGTTCTCCGCGACGCTCAGGTTGGGGGCGAGGGAGAGCTCCTGATAGATGATGGAGATGCCGTGGTGGCGCGCCGTCAGCGGTCCGTCGATCGTGACGGGTTGGCCGTTGATGCGGATCTCCCCGCCCGAATCGGCCTGATAGGCGCCGGACAGGATCTTCATCAGCGTCGATTTGCCGGCGCCGTTCTCTCCCATCAGGGCATGGATCTCGCCGGGATACACGGTGAGGGAGACGTTCGAGAGGGCCTTCACGCCCGGGAACGTTTTGGAGATGTCCTTCATCTCGAGGATCGGAGCGGATCCTGTCATGGGCGTTTCCCTAAAGGCGCTTTATTCAAGCGGCAGTTTTCAGCCTTGAATTCTGAAGACTCTATCATGCCAAAAGTTGGACCGGATCAGAAGGGATTGTGACTGCCCTAAATGCTTCATTTCAATCGGGTTTCAATCCCTCCTTTTGAGCCGTGCACGACAGCCCACAACTTTTCGCGCGCGTCGCCCTTCGAGCATCCGCTGGAAAGGACCTGAAAGCTATAATGTAGCGTAAGCGGCGCGTGCTGGACCCGCCGTCACAGTCGCATGAATTCCGGCTTCAAGGCCCGATACAGGCCGCGGAAAGCCTCGATCCTCGGACCGTAGAGTTCGACCAGGCGCGGGTCGGGCTCGATCGTCGCGAGGACATCGGGCGGCGTGCAGACGGCCTGAGGCTCTTCCCCGGTCACGGCCAGCCGCGCAAGGCGGGCGGCGCCGAAGGCCGGTCCCTTGTCGCTGCCCTGGTAGCGCAGCATGGGGACGTTCAGGACGCTCGCGAAAATCCTGGCCCAGAAGACGCTTCGGGATCCGCCGCCGATCATGCCCGCATAGGCGAGGGGCGTCCCTGCCTGCTCGAGGCATTGCTTCGCGTCGGCGAAACTGAACGCGACGCCTTCCAGGATCGCCTGCACCAGATCGGTCTGGTCGGTCCGGGGCGAGAGCCCGAAGAAGACGCCGCGTGCATAGGGATCGTTGTGCGGGGTCCGCTCACCGGCAAGGTAGGGCAGGAACAGCACCGAGGACGGCTTGCTGTAAGTGGCTTCGGTTTCGCCGAGCAATTCGCCGATGTCCCTTTTCAGGACATGGGCGCCCCATGCCAGACAGCTTGCCGCGTTCAGCATGGCGGCCATCTGAAACCAGCGTCCCGGCACCGCGTGACAGAAGGAATGAACCACGGCCTCGGGCGCCGGGCTGAAATCCCGGGTGGTGACGAAAAGCTGCCCGGAGGTCCCGAGCGAGATGAACGCCGACCCATCCTCGATGGCGCCGAGGCCGACGGCGCCGGCCGCCGCATCGCCCGCGCCGCCGGCCACGATCACGTCGCTCCGCAGGCCCCAATGCCGGGCGACGTCGGCCAGGACCGTGCCCGAGGGCTGCGAGCCTTCGACGAGCCTCGGCATGTGATCGCGGGTCAGGCCCGTCGCAGCCAGTGCCGCATCCGACCAATCGCGCTTGGCTTCGTCGAGCCACCAGGTGCCGGCTGCATCGGACATCTCCGTCGCGATCTCACCGGTGAGCTTGAAGCGTATGTAATCCTTCGGCAGCATCACCTTGCGGACGCGGCGGAACACCTCCGGTTCGTGCCGGGCCAGCCAGGCGAGCTTCGGAGCGGTGAAGCCGGGCATCGGGATCACCCCCATGGCCTGCGAGAGCTCGGGATGCTGCTCTGCCAGTTCCTGCGCCTCCCGGAACGAGCGGCCATCGTTCCAGAGGATCGCCGGACGGAGGGGACGATCGTTTTCGTCGAGCAGCACGGCCCCGTGCATCTGCCCCGAGAGGCCGATGCCGCGGATATCCGCCAGGGCCGTGGCGGCTTCGGCCTGCAGCCGATCGAGCGCGGATCGCACGGCCGCCCACCAGGTGTCGGGATCCTGCTCCGACCAGAGATCGTGCGGTCTCGAGACCTTCAGGGGAACGTCGGCTTCCGCAACGGCGGACTGCGCATCGTCGACGAGAATCGCTTTCACCGCCGAGGTGCCGACATCGATGCCGAGGTAATGAGCCACGCCGCATGCTCCTTGGATGGTTGCCGGCCTTCGTTTGGCCGCATGTTCGAACGAGCATATAACGCAGCCTGGGCGCTTAGGCATACAGGGGATGAGATCCAGAGGCGTGGCCATGAAAAAATCTCATGGTCGAAATGCCGCTCGGATATTTAAATGGCCGCGGCACGCACCAGATAGTTCCGCATGCCAGAGAATCTCAAAAACCAGTCCGAGTTCACCCATCCCGACGCGCCGACCTCGGCGGCTGCGCTGAGCGCTGCCGTGCGGCTGCATCTGGGGAAGCAACTGCGTGCCCTCTATGGTGATCCCACGGAGGAGAAGCTGCCGCGCGACCTCGCCCGTCTTGCCGATCGCGTGGCCCAGGTTATTCGTGCTCACACCGAGCCCGTCGACCAGGAGTTCATCAACGGCGTCATGGATGCCTTGCCGAACCTGCGCGCCTTCGCTCTCTCCCTGACCGGCAAGGTCGATCAGGCGGAGGACCTGGTTCAGGACACCGTGCTCAAGGCCCTGACGAAGCAGGACACCTTCGAAGCCGGGACGAACCTGCAGGCGTGGCTCTTCACCATCCTGCGCAACGGATTCTACTCGACCCACCGCAAGACCAGCCGCGAGGTCGAGGATGGGGACGGGACCCATGCGGCCAGCATGATCGCGATCCCCGACCAGGAGGACAAGCTGGCGCTTCAGGACCTCTCGAGCGCGCTCGAGAAGCTGCCGCAGGAGCAGCGCGAAGCGATCATTCTCATCGGCGCCGAAGGGATGTCGTACGAGGATGCCGCCGAAGCCCTCGGCGTGAAGGTCGGCACGATCAAGAGCCGGGTCAATCGAGCCCGCAACCGGCTCGCCGAGCTGATGGGAACGAGCCGCGCGGAGCACGACCACTCGGCCGTCCTCTGATCCGGCAGAGCCAGCCGAGGACCTTCGGCTGGCCCGAGACGCCGGGGAGGCCAGAGGGTCCTGGACGTGGTGCCTGGCCTCGACGGTGCCTAAAATATCGGCGGCCGCATTCCGTTCCGTTTCGAACTTTTCCACAGGCTTCAAGGTTGAGCTTGTAGCTGGTGGGTGCTCGAAACCGCTCTTCTGCCAAGGAGGGGAGCATGGAACACAGGCCTCTGTCCGAACTCAGTAGCGTCGCCGACCTGAAGATCCCCGGGGATGTCCAAGCGCCGGTCCTGTCGAAGCGGGAGCGTCTCGACCGTTGGGTCGAACTGCTGGAGCAGGAGCCCGACCGTATCCTCCGGACCCTGGACGAGATCGAGTGGAAACCGAAGGCGCAGCGTCGAGCGTTGCGCGCCGACGGCTCCGCCCTGACGGTCGCCTATGCCGATCCCGTGCTCCGCAGGGCAGGGCTCCTGAGCGACAGGTTCGGGGATGCCGTCGATTTCTTCGAGGTCTCGGAGCACGACGCCCATATCGTGCTCTGCTCCTGCCATGGCGGCGAGTCGATGCGTGCGGATGAAGCGGCGCGCCGGGTGCGCGGCATCCGCTCCCCCAGTCTCTGGGCGCTCTACTTCGGCTGGTTTCGATAGCGTCTCGGCCGCCCTGGTTCTGGATCAATCCTTGTAGGGATCGAACTCGCCAGGGCCGGCCATCGCGACGGCGAAGGGCCGGAGCCTGCGCTCCACCGCGATCGTGCCTCGGTGATAGGCGAGCACATCCTCGAGGCGCCGGTAGACCATGGGGCTCTCATCCACATCGCCTCCGCGCAGGAGAATGCCCTTTTCGCGCAGCCAGGCGTCCATCTCGTCGCGGGTGAACCGGGGAGGGCGGACCCATTCTCCCGCCTTGTTCTTCTTGCCCTTCGCGTCCATGCGGCCGAAGAGGCGTCCTGCCCCATGCACCGTCGAATAGAGGCTGTCGGCGCTCTCCCTCCCGTCGATTCCGTGCAGGATGACCGCGTTGTCGCCCATGGATCCGCCAACGAAGCCGCGCTGCCCGGGAAACGCCGGCGTCGCGCCCTTGCGGACGACCCAGTATTCCTTGCCGCCGTGGCTCTCCCGCCAGACGAAGTTGTGGTGATTGTGCACCGTGTCGGTCACCCGACCGCCGATGATCCGGCGCACGCGCTCGACCACCCATTCCCGACCGGCATAGGCATAGAGCCCACCGAGCGTCACGCCGGCGATGTAGCTGCGCCCGATCTCGCTGTCCTGGTGGACGAGGGCGGGATCGACCTCCATGCCGTCCTTGGCCCCGCCGAGAGCGAGGTGCTTGGTGGTGATCTTGTGGCCGAGACCGCGGGAGCCGAAATGGACCCCGATCCAGACGAAGCCTTCCTCGTCCTCGAACAGGTCGACGTAGTGATTGCCCGAGCCCACCGTCCCGAGCTGTCCGGCGGCCAGCGTCTTGAGATCCCGGACACCGGCTTCCTCCCAGAGAGGGGATTCGAACAGCTCATGGTCGACCGTGACGGCGTTTTTCTGGCCGATCCCGAAGCTGATGGCACGGCCGATGTCGGCCAGGATGCGCCCCGCCTGGCCGGCGATGTCCTCGTAACGGGTGTCGAGCCGGACAGCCATGT
The DNA here is from genome assembly GCF_025460805.1 of Microvirga sesbaniae. Classification (GTDB taxonomy): domain Bacteria; phylum Pseudomonadota; class Alphaproteobacteria; order Rhizobiales; family Beijerinckiaceae; genus Microvirga; species Microvirga sesbaniae. The sequence goes on from NZ_JAMXFJ010000003.1 coordinate 148,614, forward strand.
TCCCGCAGGCGATATCGAACCCGACCCCGCTGATGGAGACATGCTCCTCATAGGCGATCACCCCGCCGATGGGATGCGCGTAGCCGAGGTGTCCGTCCGCGCAGAGCACGCCCCTGGCGGCGCTCCCGACCTGCATGCAGCGGTCCAGCTGCCGGATGGTCTTCTCGTCATGCTGGCCGTAGATTCGGGTCTTCGCCGTCACGATCGGTCTCCGGGTCAGGGGCGGTTGTACCGCTCGCGCAGGCGCTCGATCTCCCGCTGGAGGGCATCGAGGCCACGCGCAACGTCCCTGCCCATGTTCTCGACGACTCCCGTTCCCGCGGCCACGTCCGGGCAATCCAGCGTCCCGTCCCGTCGGTGCCGGGGCGAGATGCCCCCTTGAGGGGTGAGCAGGTAGGCGCAGCCCGTATCCTCATCCCGCCAGACGACGGGCTGGTCGAGAGCGGCCACCGGGGTGGCCGACAGAACAAGGATGGACAAGGCGCAGCAGCGGCGAAACATGATCACGGCGAGACCCCCGGAACGAACCCCTCCCTCCATGGAATGCCGGCCCGCCGGCCCGTGTTCCTCCCGGCCTGCCCGCTACCATCCGTCAATTTGACTTCCCCTCCGGTTTAGAGGACATCACGCGGTTTGATGGACCTGTGCCGATGGGATATCCCGTCAGAACGCAGGCGTGCCCGCCCCCGGAGTCATTGATGGACGGTTCTGTCCCCCAGCCGCGGAGTTCATTGCGCTCTCTCTCCGTGGCCCAGTTCACGAGTGTCGTGGAGCGGAGCCATGCCCGGCTCTGCGCCGTTCTCGTCCTGCTGTCGCTCGTCTGCTTCCTGCCGGGCTTCACAACCCTTCAACCCATGGATCGGGACGAGCCGCGCTATGCCCAGGCTTCCAAGCAGATGCTGGAATCCGGCGATCTCGTGGACATCCGCTTCCAGGACGAGGCCCGGCACAAGAAGCCGGTGGGGATCTACTGGATGCAGAGCGCCAGCGTCGCCATCGGGCAGGTGCTGGGCGTGCCGGAGGCGCGGACCACCATCGCCCTCTACCGCATCCCGTCGCTTCTCGGGGCGATTGCGACGGTCCTGCTGACCTACTGGGCCGCCCTGGCCTTCTTCGGGCGACGAGGGGCGTTCCTGACGGCAGCCCTGATGGCGACCTGCGTGATTCTCATGGTGGAGGCGCGCCTCGCCAAGACGGACGCCATGCTGACCGCCTGCTCCGTGGCCGTGATGGGTGGTCTCGCGAGGGCCTATCTGAGCCGCGGCGCCGGGGTTCTGCCCCGGAGAGCCCTGCTGATCTTCTGGGCCGGTTTCGCCTTGGGGATCCTCATCAAAGGTCCGCTGGTCATCATGTTCGCGGGATTGGCCGCGGCGGTCCTCGCCTACAAGGAGCGCTCGGCGCGTTGGCTTCTCACCCTGAGGCCCTGGCTCGGCGCCGCCTTCACGCTGGCGGTGGTGCTGCCGTGGTTCGTCGCCATCGCGCTCAAGACCGGCGGCGCCTTCTATTCCGAGGCGGTCGGCCACGACATGCTGGGCAAGGTCGGGACGGCGCAGCGGTATCACTGGGCCCCGCCCGGCTTCTACCTGATCTCCTTCTTCGCGACGTTCTGGCCGGGCGCCATCCTGGCAGCCATTGCGGTGCCCTTCGCCTGGAAGCATCGCCGGGAGGAACCGGTCGCCTTCGCGCTTGCCTGGATCGTCCCGTCCTGGATCGTCTTCGAGGCCGTGCCGACCAAGCTGCCGCACTACACGCTGCCTCTGTTGCCGGCGGTGGCCATCGTCACAATCATGGCCATCTCGCGCCATTTCGTGGGTCCGCATCGGCCTGCGGCCAAGCTGGCGACCGTGATGATCCCGTTCATCCCGGTCGGCCTGACCGTCGGCCTCTCGGCGGTCGGCTGGTCGTTCGACGGGATGCTGCCCTTCCGGGCTCTCCCGTTCCTCGTAATCTCCTCCGTTCTCGCCCTCTGGGCGTGGTGGCTCTTCGTCAAGAGCCGGCTGGTGCCGACCCTGTGGGCCGGGTTCATCTCGGCGGCCTTTCTCGCGATCGGGGTTTTCGGGTTCGCGCAGCTCGATCTGCGCTCCCTCAAGATCTCGGACCGGCTGGCCGAGGTCGCCCGCAACCTGCCTTGCGAGAACCCGCAGGTCGCGACCCTCGGCTACCGGGAACCCAGTCTCGTCTTCCTGACCGGGACCAACCTCGACATGGTCGAGACGGGACCCGAGGCATCGGCGTTCCTGCGGCAGGGCGGGTGTCGGGTCGTTTTCGTGGAGAAGCGGTACGAGACGGAGTTCCGGGCGGAGAACGCGCGCCTGAAGCAGCAGCCCGCCCTCTCGACCCGGATCCAGGGATTCAATATCAACAGCGGGCGGCGGGTCGATATCGCGGCTTATGCGACGGGCTTCTAGCGCATCGTGCGGAAAAGTGGACCCGGTTTTCCGCATAAACGATGCGCCGGCCAATAGTGGAGCATCGGACCCAAAAGTGGGTCCGATGCTCTAGTCCAGATGGCGATTGTGAAGAGGCGGCCAGTGATGGCCCGTAACGGATGACTGACCTTTCTCCCGGGCCCCGCATCAGCGTCGTGGTGCCCGTCAAGAACGAGGCGCTCAACATTCTCCCGCTGGTAGAGGAGATCGAGCGCGCCTGCGCGCCGCTCTCGCCCTTCGAGGTGATCTATGTGGATGACGGCTCGACCGACGAAACCGGGGACGAGGTTCTGAAGGCCCGGACCACACGGCCCTGGCTGCGCCTCGTCCGGCACGAGGCGAGCTGTGGGCAGAGCGCCGCGGTCCGGACCGGCGTCCACGCGGCCCGGGGGGCGATCGTCATCACCCTCGACGGGGACGGGCAGAACGACCCTGCCTTCATCCCCCGGCTCGTGGCGGCCCTCGATGACCCTCAAACGGCCCTCGTTGCCGGCCAGCGGGTCGGACGGAAGGACGGCACCTACAAGAAATGGCAGTCCCGGATCGCCAATGGGGTGCGGGGGAGGATCCTGAAGGACGGGACGCGCGACACGGGCTGCGGCCTCAAGGCCTTCCGGCGCGACGTCTACCTGCGGCTGCCCTATTTCGACGCCCTGCACCGCTTCATGCCGGCCCTGGTCAAGCGTGAAGGGTACCGGATCGCCCATGTGGACGTGGTCGACCGGCCCCGTCATGCCGGCCGGTCGAATTACGGGATGTTCGACCGGCTCTGGGTCGGCATCCTTGATTTAGCCGGAGTCTGGTGGTTGATCCGCCGCCGCCGCCGCGTTCCCGCTGCTCAGGAAATCGTCTGATGTTGATGCGCCTTTCACACGATCTGGGACTTTATTTCTATGACCTTGTCGTCGCCCGGTTCGATCTTTGGGCGGCCTTCGGCGTTCTGGCCCAGTTCGTCTTCGGGGCCCGGTTCCTCGTGCAGTGGATCGCCAGCGAGAAGGCGGAAAAGAGCGTGATCCCCGTCGGGTTCTGGGTGCTGTCGATCTCCGGTGGCCTGATGACCCTGGTCTACGGCTTCGCCCGCAGCGACATCGTCATCATCCTGGGCCAGGCCTTTTCGATCTTCATCTACATTCGCAACCTGATGCTCATCGCGAAAGAGAAGCGAAAGATTGCCGCTACGGCGGTTTCGGGGTCCCAGGCGCAGGCTCCGGCCGCCTAGCGCACCGTGCGAAAAAGTGGGCCCGGTTTTTCGCCCTCAACGATGCGCCGGCCAAGAGTGGAGCATCGAACAATCGGGATCACCGGGACAAGCCCGGTGATGACGTGAGAGGGTGGCATGAGGCGGTGACAACACCCTCCCCACGTCATGGCCGGCCTTGTGCCGGCCATCCCGATCGGAAGAGCGCGGCGCCTCTCGCATCGGGATCACCGGGACAAGCCCGGTGATGACGAGGGGGTGACCATCCGGCCGAACGATCAGGACAGGGGCCCGAACGATGCGCGGCTTAAGGATGTGAGGATCGGACCCAAGCGTGGTCCCACCGTTCACGTCCGATGCCCTAAGCGCGCCTGAGCCCGAGAAAGCCTAGGCTGCCTTGGCGTCCGTCTCGCGGAGGCGGGTAAACCCGGCATCCAGGTCCCGCTTCAGGTCCTCGAGATCCTCCAGGCCGATGTGGAAGCGCAGGGCGTGACCGCCGGGCTCCCATGTGGTTGCCGTGCGATAGGCGGCGCAGTTGAAGGGGATCACGAGGCTCTCGAATCCGCCCCAGGAATAGCCCATTCCGAACAGCGACAGGCCGTCGAGCATGGCGGCGAGGGCCCGGTCCGAGCAGGGCTTCAGGATGATCGAGAAGAGGCCGGATGAGCCCTTGAAGTCCCGCTTCCAGATCTCATGACCCGGATCGGTCGCGAGGGCGGGGTGGAGGACCCTTGCCACCTCCGGGCGGGTTTCGAGCCAGCGGGCCATCTCGAGCGCTTGGCTCCCGTGCTCCCTCAGGCGAAGGGCCATGGTGCGCAGGCCCCGCAGACCCAGGAACACGTCTTCCGGTCCGGGGCACATGGCAAAGGAGTCGTAAGTCTCGCGCAGGCGCTTGAAGCAACGGTCATTGGCCGAGACCATGCCGAGCAGCAGGTCCGATCCGCCGCTCAGGTACTTGGTGCCGGCCTCAATGGCCATGTCCACCCCGCGCTCGTGCGGCGGGAAGAGCAGGGGGGTCGCCCAGGTATTGTCCATGAGGACGACGGCCCCATGACGGTGCGCCACCTCGGCGATGGCGGGGATGTCCTGCATCTCGAGGGACTGGGAGCCGGGAGCCTCGGTGAACACGGCCGTGGTGTTCGGTCGGATGAGAGCCTCGATCCCGGGGCCGATCTGCGGGTCGTAATAGGTGGTTTCCACACCAAAATTCTTGAGCACGCCGTTGCAGAATTGCCGGGTCGGCAGGTAGACCGAATCCGTCATCAGCAGATGGTCGCCGGCCTTCAGGCATGACATCAAGGCCACCGTGACGGCAGCGAGCCCCGATGGGGCAAGCACGGTTCCGGCGCCGCCGGTCAGTTCCGTCCAGGCGACTTCAAGGGAGTTGGTGGTCGGAGTCCCTTTCGTCCCATAGGAATACCGCCCGCGCCGGTGCAGCAGATCGTCGGTGGTCGCGTACAGCACGGTCGAGCCGCGGTAGATCGGCGTATTGATGAATCCGTGCTGCTCGAACGGCTCCCGCCCGGCATGCACGAGGCGGGTTCGTTCGGATAGGTTTTGGGGCTTTGGAGGGAGTTTTGACATCGCTTCAAGGGCTTGCTGAGGAGATTCCGATCTGAGACCGGGCCGCTCCTGCCGTCAAGTCAGGCAAGAAATGCCTTCCATCAAGACTTGACCAGTGATTAATCATGGAATGTGATGGATCTCGATGCCGTCTCAGCCGAGGCGGCGTAGACCGGTCTATCCGGGGCCCGGCTGGGGGGTCATAACCATAAGCGGCCGAGCCATGTGGAACTATTGGGAGAAGATACAAACATGAAAAAGGCTCTCGTATCGATTGCCTTCGGCCTGACAGCCAGCCTGCTCGCGACGGGCGCTTCCGCCCAGGCGACGCTCAACAGCGTGAAGCAGAAGGGCTTCCTGACCTGCGGCTCGAACACGGGTCTCGCCGGTTTCGGCCAGCCGGATGCTCAGGGCAACTGGACCGGACTCGACGTCGATTTCTGCCGCGCCATTGCGGCCGCCATCTTCGACGATCCGACCAAGGTTCGCTTCATTCCGCTCGCCGCCAAGGACCGTTTCACGGCCCTCCAGTCCGGCGAAGTGGACGTGCTGTCCCGCAACTCCACCGTGACGATGTCGCGCGACACGCAGCTCGGCCTCGACTTCCCTGCCATCAACTACTTCGACGGCCAGGGCTTCATGGTCCGCAAGAAGCTCGGCGTTTCCTCCGCCAAGGAGCTGAACGGCGCCTCGATCTGCACCCAGCAGGGCACCACCACCGAGCTCAACCTCGCCGACTACTTCCGTGCCAACAACATGAAGTACGAAGTGGTGGCTTTCGCGACCTCGGACGAGACGTTCAAGGCCTATGACGCCGGCCGCTGCGACGCCTTCACGACCGACGCTTCCGGCCTCTACGCCGAGCGCCTGCGCGCCTCGGCCCCGGACGATCATATCGTTCTGCCGGAAATCATCTCGAAGGAGCCGCTCGGTCCGGCCGTCCGCCATGGCGACAACCAGTGGGGCGACATCGTCCGCTGGACCCACAACGCCATGCTGAACGCCGAAGAGCTCGGCGTGACCAAGGCCAATGTGGACCAGATGAAGACCTCCGAGAACCCGGAGATCAAGCGTCTTCTCGGTACGGAAGGCAAGTTCGGCGAGGCCGTGGGCCTGACCAACGACTGGGCCGTGCGCATCATCAAGCACGTGGGCAATTACGGCGAGGTGTTCGAGAAGAACGTCGGCGAAGGCTCGCGCCTGAAGATCAAGCGCGGTCAGAACGCCCAATGGACGAAGGGCGGCCTGCAATACGGCATCCCGATCCGCTAAGCTGTTGACAAAGGGGCGTCCGGACAATCCGGGCGCCCTTCTCAGACACGAACAACAAAAAGCCGCCCGTTCGTGGTATCCTGGATGCCGTGATCAGGGGAGGACGGCAGGATACAAATAAGAAGCCGTCAGAGGATGAACTCAGTGCAGACCGCTGTCAGTCAGACATCGCCCCCCAAAAAATCGTTTCTATACGATCCCAAAGTCCGTGGGATTTTCTATCAGGTCGTTCTCGTCCTCGCGATCGTCTACCTTTTCTACGTCGCCGCGACGAATGCCGTCGAGAACCTGCAGCGCGCCAAGATCGCCTCCGGGTTCGGCTTCCTCAACAACACGGCGGGCTTCGACATCAGCCAGACGCTGATCCAGTTCAGCGCAGCCGGCGGGACCTACGGCGATGCGTTCATCGTCGGCCTCCTGAATACCCTGCTCGTTTCCGCCATCGGCATCTTCTTCACCACGATCCTCGGCTTCTTGATCGGCATTGCGCGCCTGTCCAAGAACTGGATGGTGGCCAAGGTCGCCATGGTCTATGTGGAGGTTCTGCGCAACATCCCGCTGCTGGTGCAGTTGCTGTTCTGGTACATCGCGGTCCTCGGGACCCTGCCGCAGCCGCGCAACTCCCTCGAGATGGGCGCCGGCTTCTACCTGAACTCCCGCGGCCTGTTCATGGCCAAGCCCATCTGGGGAAGCAATATCTCGGTTGTCGTTGCGGCTCTCGTGATCGGACTTGTCGGGACCTTCGTGTACCGCCGCTGGGCCCGCAGGCAACAGGAGCAGACCGGACGGCAATACCCTGTCGGCAAGGTCACCCTGGCCTTGCTCCTCGGCCTGCCGGTCCTGACCTGGATCGTGCTTGCCGTGGCGGGGGCCAACCCGATTACCTTCGAATTGCCGCGCAAGGGGACGTTCAACTTGACCGGCGGCATGCAGATCCTGCCGGAATTCGTGGCGCTTCTCCTGGGCCTCGTCACCTACACGGCCGCCTTCATCGCCGAGGTGGTCCGCGCGGGCATCCTGGCCGTGTCGAAGGGCCAGTCGGAGGCGGCAGGCTCCCTCGGCCTCACGCCGGGACAGACCCTGCGCCTGGTGGTGATCCCCCAGGCCATGCGGGTCATCGTCCCGCCGCTGACCAGTCAATACCTCAACCTGACGAAGAACTCCTCCCTGGCGGTCGCCATCGGGTATCCCGACCTGGTTCAGGTCTTCATGGGAACCGTGCTGAACCAGACCGGCCAGGCCATCGAGGTGGTCGTCATCACCATGGGCGTCTACCTGACGATCAGCCTCGTGACGTCGTTCATCATGAATATCTACAACCGCCGCGTGGCGATCGTCGAGCGGTAGGAGATCGCATGAGCACCGCCGTCGACATTCCCCGTTTCGTCCGCGCCAAGCAGGTGGAGGCGCTGCCTCCGCCCAACCTGGCCCGCGGTCCCATCGCGTGGGTTCGGGAAAACCTCTTTTCCGGCCCCTTCAACACCATCCTGACGCTGGTGGTGTTCTACCTCCTGTACGTCGCCGTCCCGCCCCTGGTGAGGTTCCTCTTCATCGATGCGGTGTGGACCGGCACCGACCGGGCAGCCTGCCGGGCGGATACGGGCGGCAGCGAAACCGGCGCCTGCTGGGCCTTCATCTGGGACAAGATCAACTACTTCATCTACGGCTCCTATACGGTGTCCGAGCGCTGGCGGGTCGACATCTTCTTCGCCCTTCTGGCCATCGGGGTCGCCTGGCTGCTGTGGCTCCGGGCGCCGCGCCGGGATCTCGGAGCGGTCTATTTCTTCTGGATCTTCCCGGTCGTGTCCTACGTGCTCCTGACGGGCGGCAATGCCGATCTCGGCCTGCGCTTCTGGATAGGGTTCGCGATCTTCGGCGCGCTGGTGATCGCCCTGTTTGCCTTCTTCGCGGCACTGCTCAAGACCGCCATGCGTCCCGCCCTCATCATGGGCGGCGGCATCGTCGCGGTGATCGGCATCACCTTGGCCGTGGTCGATGTGGATTTCGGCCTCGCCCATGTGCCCACCTCCCTGTGGGGCGGCATCCTGGTGACGCTCCTCGTCGCGACGGTGGGCATCGTGGTCTCGCTGCCCTTCGGCATTCTCCTTGCCCTGGGGCGGCGTTCCAAGCTCCCCATCGTGCGCATGGCCTCGGTGATCTTCATCGAGTTCGTCCGCGGCGTGCCGCTGATCACGGTGCTGATCATGGCCAACACCATGCTGCCGCTGTTCCTTCCCGGGGACATGACGGTGGACCGCCTGCTCCGGCCCCTCATCGGCACTGCGCTCTTCGCCTCCGCCTACATGGCCGAGGTGGTCCGCGGCGGCCTTCAGGCCATGCCGAAAGGGCAGTACGAGGGCGCGATGTCGCTGGGCCTGAACTATCCGCAGATGATGACCCTCATCATCCTGCCTCAGGCCCTGCGGATCGTGATTCCGGGCATCGTGAACACCTTCATCGGCCTGTTCAAGGACACGTCCCTGGTGGCCATCGTGGGCATCTTCGATCTGGTGAAGACCATCGAGGCCTCCCGGATCGATCCGAACTGGGCGGCTCCGACCATCGGCATCACGGGCTATGCCTTCGCGGCTCTGTTCTACTTCATCTTCTGCTTCGGCATGTCCCGGTACTCGCTGGGAGTCGAGCGGCGCCTTGCGGCTGGTCAGAAACGGTAAACACACATGGCAACGACACTTTCATCCCAAACCATCCGCTCCGTCGACGTCGACCCGAAAGCCGAGGCCGCGGTGCAGATGATCGACGTGCACAAGTGGTACGGGGAGTTCCACGTCCTGCGCGACATCAATCTCAACGTGCGGCGCGGCGAGCGGATCGTGATCTGCGGTCCCTCGGGCTCCGGCAAGTCCACGATGATCCGCTGCATCAACCGCCTGGAGGAGCACCAGAAGGGCCGCATCATCGTCGACGGCACGGAGCTTACCAACGATCTCAAGCGCATCGACGAGGTGCGCCGCGACGTGGGCATGGTGTTCCAGCACTTCAACCTGTTCCCGCACCTGACGATTCTCGAAAACTGCACGCTCGCTCCGATCTGGGTGAAGAAGATGCCCAAGAAGGAGGCGGAAGAGATCGCGATGCATTACCTGAAGCGGGTCAAGATCCCCGAGCAGGCGAACAAGTATCCCGGCCAGCTCTCCGGCGGCCAGCAGCAGCGTGTGGCGATCGCCCGCTCCCTGTGCATGAGCCCGAAGATCATGCTGTTCGACGAGCCGACATCGGCGCTCGATCCCGAGATGGTGAAGGAGGTGCTCGACACCATGGTGGGACTGGCCGACGAGGGCATGACCATGCTCTGCGTCACCCACGAGATGGGCTTCGCCCGCCAGGTGGCCGATCGGGTGATCTTCATGGATTACGGACAGATCGTCGAGATGAACACGCCCGACGAGTTCTTCAGGAATCCGCAACACGAGCGGACCAAGCTCTTCCTCTCGCAGATCCTGCATTGAGCGGATGGTGAGAAACGAAAAGGCCCCGGCAATCTCCGGGGCCTTTTTTCATGGCTGCCTGTTCAGCCTTTCGTTCCCGGCCCTGTCGCAATCGGCAGGTCGTCCCGCGCACCCCACTCGGACCACGAGCCGTCGTAGATGGCATCAGCGGGCCGCCCCAGGGTTTCGAAGGCCACCGAGAGGATTGCGGCCGAAACGCCTGAGCCGCAGCTCGCGATGATCGGACGTTGAAGATCCAGGCCGGCGTCACGGGCGGCCTGCGCGATGCTCGCGCTGTCCTTCAACCGACCATTGTCCACGATGTCGCTCCAGGGCAGGTTCGCGCTGCCCGGAATGTGTCCCGCCTTCAGACCGGGCCGAGGCTCGGGCGCCTCTCCTCTGAAGCGATCCGCCGCGCGGGCATCGACGACCTGTGCCGAGCCGGACTGAATCGCGTCCTGCACGCGCGCGACATCCGCGACGGCCGAAGCTGAGAAGGAAGGCGTGAAGGTCCTGGGCGGGCGCGGCTCCTCCGGGCCTGTCTCGATCGCTCGTCCTTCCGCTTTCCAGGCAGGGAAACCACCATCCAGAATCGAGACGTCACGGGCGCCGAACACCTGGAACATCCAGCGGACCCGCGGGGCCGAGAAGAGGCCCAGGCCGTCATAAACCACGACGGTCGTATCCTGGCTGATCCCCATGGCGCCCGCAGCCTTGGCGAAATCCTCCGCCGAGGGGAGCATGTGGGGCAGGGCCGAGGACCGATCCTTGACCGTGTCGATGTCGAAGCGCACGGCACCCGGAACATGGCCGGCGAGGTACTCGGCCTCGGGGTCGCGGTTCTGGTTCGGGAGATACCACGAGGCGTCCACGACCACGAGGTTCGGATCATTCAGGTGCTCCTGCAGCCAGGAGGTCGAAACGAAAGGCTGGGACATGGCAAAACTCCTTGTCATAGGGGCTCAATCGACCAGCGACATGCGAACGCGGCGGTTCTGCTTGCCCTTCTTCTCGATGTCGGTGACCGCGACCGTGCCGATCTCGCCGGTGCGGCGCACATGGGTGCCGCCGCAGGGCTGGAGGTCGATCCCCTCGATCTCGACCAGACGGACACGGCCCGACCCGCGGGGCGGCTTGACCGACATGGTCTTCACGAGCCCCGGATTCGCATCGAGCTCCTCGTCCGTGATCCACCGCTCCGTGACCGGCGCGTCCTGGGCCACGAGTGCGTTCAGCTTCTCCGTGATCTCCGCCTTGGCGAGGCCGGCATCCGGGATGTCGAAGTCGAGCCGCCCGTCGCCGTCGCCGATGGCGCCGCCCGTCACCGGGTAGGGAAGGACGACGCTCAGCAGGTGCAGGGCCGTATGGACGCGCATGCGTTTGAGGCGCCGCGGCCAGTCGAGCTGCAGCCGGACGGCGTCACCCTCGGAGAACCGGGAGGCTGCCTCCTGTCCGACCAGATGCACGACCTGCGAACGGTCCGGGCCATAGACCGTGTTCGTGATCGGGAAAGTATCGCCGTCGGCATTCACGATGGAGCCGGCGTCCCCCGGCTGTCCGCCGCCTTGAGCGTAGAACACCGTGCGATCGAGGATGACGCCGCCCTCGGGCGTCGTCCCGAGGACCCGGGCCTCGCAGGAGGTGGCATAAGCGTCGTCGCGATAGAGCAGCTTGGTCGCAGTCATGATGGTCTCGGGGTTGGGCGGGGCGGATCGTTCGGGTTGGAAAGCGACCGGGATGCTGACGTCAAGGAGCCGGGCGGGTCAAGCTCCCTTGGCGCCAGCTTCTTTGGCGCCAGCTCCCTTGGCGCCAGCTTCTTGGGCGCAAGCCTCCCTTGGCCAAGGTCACGAATCGAGCTCGCTCCCACCGCGAAGGCTGCGGAAGGCCTGCAAGGCTCGTTCGCGCGCCGGGCCGTGCGGGATGACCGGGTTCGGGTAGGTCTCGCCCGGCCTGATCCCGGCCGCATGGAGAATGTCGGGGGGCGCGTCCCAGGGCCGGTGGATGAACCCCGCGGGCAGCTCGGCGAGCTCGGGCACGAAGGAGCGGACGTAGTCGCCGCCCGGGTCGAATTTCTCGCCCTGGGCGACCGGATTGAAAATGCGGTGGAAGGGCGCCGAATCGGGCCCCGATCCCGCAATCCACTGCCAGCTGAAGGCATTGTTGGCGGGATCGGCATCGACCAGGGTGTCCCAGAACCAGGCCTCGCCCCGGCGCCAGTCGGTCACCAGGTGTTTCACCAGAAACGAGGCAGCGATCATGCGCACCCTGTTGTGCATCCAACCCGTCTGCCAGAGCTGGCGCATTCCGGCGTCGACGATCGGATATCCCGTCCGACCCTTCTGCCAAGCTCTCACCGCCTGCGCATCGTCGTTCCAGGGAAAGCGGTCGAACCGGCCGCTATGCGGTCGATCGGGCATGTGAGGGTGGTAGTGGAGCATCTGGTGGCTGAAGTCGCGCCAGACGATTTCGCTCAGATATTTCTCCGCGTCCCGTGCCAGGCCGGGCTCGCGCGCGGCTTCCGCCGTCACGCCATGCCAGATCTGGCGGGGGCTGATCTCACCGAAGCGCAGATGCGGGGAGAGGCGCGACGTGCCCTGAACCGACGGGCGGTCCCGGCTATCCGCATAACCTTTCAGGCTCTCACGGCAGAAGCGCTCGAAGCTTTCCCGCCCCGCCCGTTCGCCCTGGCGCCACTCGGCGCGCAGCCCCCCGGCCCAGTCGGGGGATGAAGGTTCGAGGCTCAGCGTGGCGAGAGGGACGGCGGCATCCAGGAGGGCCGAGGGCCACGTCCCCCCGGCGATCCGCTTCGGAGCCGGCAAGGGAGCGGGGACGGAACGGGCCATGACGGCCCTAAGATAGGGGGTGAAAACCTGAAACGGCTTCCCGGCTTGGTTGGCGATCGTCCAAGGTTCGTGCAGGAGCCGTCCGTTGAAGCTGTGGGCTCGCACGCCGAGATCCGTCAGGCGCTCCTTGATCGTGCGGTCGACGGCGATCTCGGCCGCGCCATAGCGCCGGTTCCAAAAGATCGCCGAGGCCCCCGTTTCGACCGCGAGCCTGCCGACGATCGACAGGGCCGACCCCTTGAACAGGAGAAGCCGGGATCCGGCCCGATGGAGAGCCTCGCCGAGGGCTGCGAGAGAGCCGTGCAGCCACCAGCGCGCGGCGGCGCCGAGGGGACGCAGCCCGTCGGAGTCGTCGTCCACGACCGCGAAGCATAGAACCTGCGATCCCGTCGCGACGGCCGCCGCGAGGGCAGGGTGATCGGCCAGGCGATGGTCGTCGCGAAACCAGACCAGGACGGGAGCTTGTGAATCGGTGCTCATGGCAGCGGATCATAGCCAAGGTTCGAGCCTGGAAAAGACTGAGCCGGACGCCGTGCACGCTGAGGTCGAATGCGGGAGAGACGGGAAGGTTGGCTCCGGCGGTAGGATTCGAACCTACGACCAACGGATTAACAGTCCGCTGCGCTACCGCTGCGCCACGCCGGAATAAGCCATACCTTTCCAAGAAGCCTTATCGCTCAGCTTCTTGAGCGCCGCGGAGGTCCGTGGGACATGTCCGCCGGCGAGGTGGGAGGCATATAGCACGGGTTTCCGCGGTTGCAAGCGCATTGTTGTCCGGCGGGCATGAAAAGGGGCTGTTGCTCTTTGGGGGGATGGTTGCTATGGAGCACCCGTCGCGTTCGCGGCACGCCCCGGATGGCCTCGTGGCGGAGTGGTTACGCAGAGGACTGCAAATCCTTGCACCCCGGTTCGATTCCGGGCGAGGCCTCCAACGAATTCTGAAGGCACGATCCATGGTCGATTTCACACAAGCGCGCCGCATGATGGTTGATGGCCAGCTGCGCACTTTCGATGTGAACGACATGCCTCTCCTGGATGCCATGGACAGCGTTCCGAGAGAGCTCTTCGTGCTCCCGGGCCGCGAGAGTCTTGCCTATATCGACCAGGACATCCTCGTGAGCGACGGCGGCGAGAGCCGCTACATGCTGTCTCCGATGATCCTGGGTCGCATGATCCAAGCGCTCGAGATCGATCCGGGCGACAATGTTCTCGATGTCGCCGGGGGGCGCGGCTATGCTTCCGCGGTCTTCCGCGCGCTGGGTGCTCGGGTGACCCTCCTTGAGTCGGACGAGAGCCTTGCCGCGGCTGCCCGGCAGTGTCTCGGTGCCGCCGGATGCGACGACGTTGCCGTCGCGACCGGGGCGCTGGAGCAGGGCTATGCCGCCCACGCGCCCTTCGATGCCATTCTCGTGAACGGCTCGGTCGAGGTCCGCCCGGACGGGCTCCTCCGGCAGCTCGGCGAGGGTGGTCGTCTGGTCTGCGTGAAGGGGCGCGGACGCGCTGCCCGGGCGACCCTCTACGTCCGCAGCGGAGATGCGATCGGAGAGCGTAGCCTTTTCGAGGCCGCAGCGCCCCTGCTGGCGCCCTTCGTTCAGCCGGCCGGCTTCACGTTCTAATTCCTTCCAGATCCTTAATTTCAGCGGTTCGGCAGTGTCGCTTTTTTGCGCCACTCCCAAGCTAAAATCGAGACGGCCCCAACGCGTTGTTGCCGACTCTGTTCCCTTGGGTATTGTTGCGCTTTGAGTCGCAGTGGTTTCTGAAATCGGCGTCTCTTGCGGATATTCCGTTTGGGTCGCTAGGCAGGTGCGCGTGAAGAATAAGCATTCCAAGAAGACGTATCGCTGGCTCTGTGGGGTGATGACCTCGGTGTTCGTGCTGATGGGCCCGGCCGGGGCTTCGGCTGAGACCTTGGAAGGCGCCCTGGCCCGCGCTTACGGCAACAATCCGGACCTGAATGCTCAGCGTGCCAACGTCCGCGCGACGGATGAAACGGTCGCCCAGGCGAAGTCCGGATATCGGCCGATCGTCAACGGAACGGCCGATGTCGGCCGAACCTGGGCCTCGGTCGAGCAGCCCTCGTCCCGCTTCTCGCCGAATACGACGACCCAGAGCGCCCTCAACCCGCGCGGGTTCGGCGTCGAGGTCAACCAGACGATCTTCGATGGCTACCGGACGCAGAACCGGGTCCGCGCCGCGGAATCCTCGGTCCTCGGCTCGCGCGAAACCCTGAACAGCAGCGAGCAGAGCACCCTGCTCGATGCGGCGACGGCCTATATGGACGTGCTGCGGGATACGGCCATTCTCGACCTCCAGCGCAACAACGTCGAAGTCATCGACGAGCAGTTGCGCCAGACCCAGGACCGATTCAACGTCGGCGAAGTGACCCGGACCGACGTCGCCCAGGCGGAAGCCCGCCTGGCGGCCGCGCGGTCCGAGGCCAGTCTCGCCGAGGCCACCCTGCGCAACAGTATTGCGACGTATCGCCAGGTCGTGGGGGTCGAGCCCGCGCAACTGGCGCCCGGGCGTCCCTTGGACCGTCTGACCCCTCGGACGGTCGACGCGGCCCTCAAGATCGGCCTGAACGAGCATCCGGCCATCAAGGCGCGCCAGCATGCGGTCGACGTGGCCGAGCTGCAGGTGAAGATCGAGGAGGGCGCCCTTGCCCCGCAGCTGGGCGTCGTGGGTGCCGTCGACCAGCGGTATGACCGGAATACGGGAGGCGATGCGTCCCTGTCGGCCTCGGTGGTCGCGCGGCTCACGGTGCCGATTTATGAAGGCGGTCAGGTTTATGCCGCGACGCGTCAGGCCAAGGAAGTGGCCGGACAGCGCCGGCTCGAGGCGGATTCGGTCCGCGATCAGGTCCGCGCCGCGGTCAGCTCCTCCTGGGGGCGGCTGGAGGCAGCCCGCGCGCAGATCGTCGCCGCGCAGGCTCAGATCGACGCCGCCGAGACGGCCCTGAGCGGCGTGCGCGAGGAGGCCCGCGTAGGCCAGCGGACGACCCTGGACGTCTTGAACGCGCAGCAGGAATTGTTGAACGCCCGCGTCAATCTCATCACGGCTCAGCGCGACCGGGTGGTGGCTTCATACAGCCTGGTCAACGCCATGGGACGCCTCAACTCACGGGCGCTCGGGCTCAAGGTCAATCATTACAGCCCGAAGATCCATTACGATCAGGTCAAGGATCTTTGGGTCGGCACAAGTACGCCCGACGGTCGTTGATAAGTTTCGGGGCCAGAACCAAAAAGTTCTGGCCCCGCTTGTTTTCTTTAAGGTTGCGTAAAATACTTCATTTGCATTCTTTTGAATGTGATTCTTGCGTATTTTGATTTGGATGCGGTAATGGGTTCTGCGAGCCTGAAAGTTAACGAGCCATCGATGGAAGACATTCTGGCTTCCATCCGGCGCATCATCTCCGACGATGAGGCGCTGCAATCCCCCGAGCCGGAGGAACCGGCATCCTCGCCTTTGAAGAACGTTCTCGACATTGCCGAGATGCACATGTCGCCGCTGATCGCGCCCGGCCCCAACGAGTCGGTGCTCGGGCCCTGGAGCCGCGGCGAGGCTCTGCTGGACGAGGGGCCTATGGACGTCCGGGAGGCGGAGCATCTGCACGGCGATCATGACCCCGGGCAGCCCGCAGCGGCGCCGGTCCAGGGTGCGGTTCCGGAGGCGTCTCCCCGGCCGGCCGCTCCCATCATGCTTCCCCAGTCGGCGACCGCCGACCGTCTCCTGTCCAAGGAGGCCAGCGCGGCGGTTTCCGGCGCTTTCGACCGGCTCGGCGCTTCCGTGAGGCCAAGTCAGCCTCAGACCGTGGAGGATCTCATGAAGGAGATGCTGCGGCCCATGCTGAAAGCATGGCTCGATGACAATCTTCCTTCCGTGGTCGAGCGCCTGGTGCGAGGCGAGATCGAGCGCGTGACCCGCTCGCGAGGCTAGAGCCTCGGACCCAAAAGTGGACACCACTTTTGGGATTCATCCGAGGCTCCCTCTCTTGACCGGCGCATCGGATGAGGCGGAAAACCGGGTCCACTTTTCCGTCCGATGCGCTAGAACCGTGTCCCGGCCTGAAAACCGGGGCCCTTTTCCGTGCGGCGGGTCCAGATTGCCGCGCCTCTGTTGACTTCGTCCCATCCGTCCGGTTTGTAGCCGTCTTGCTCGCGCGGTATTCGCGCCCAGAGGCCGGTACTCATCATGATGGACAAGACGTTCGATCCCACCTCCGTCGAAGCACGCATTTCCTCCCTTTGGGAGGAGGCTGACGCCTTCAAGGCCGGCCGCGCGGATCGCCGGGACGCGGAACCCTACACGATCGTCATCCCGCCGCCCAACGTGACCGGCTCGCTCCACATGGGGCATGCCCTCAACAATACGATCCAGGACATTCTCTGCCGTTTCGAACGCATGCGGGGCAAGGACGTGCTCTGGCAGCCCGGCATGGATCATGCGGGTATCGCCACGCAGATGGTGGTCGAGCGCAGGCTGGCCGAGCGCCAGATCCAGCGCCGCGACCTTGGCCGTGAGGAGTTCGTCAAGCGCGTCTGGGAGTGGAAGGAGGAATCCGGTGGCACCATCGTGCGCCAGCTCAAGCGCCTCGGCGCCTCCTGCGACTGGTCGCGCGAGCGCTTCACCATGGACGAGGGCCTGTCCCGCGCCGTCCTGAAGGTCTTCGTCGACCTCTACAGGCAGGGCCTGATCTACAAGGACAAGCGCCTCGTCAACTGGGATCCCAAGTTCCAGACCGCGATCTCGGACCTGGAGGTTCAGCAGGTCGAGGTGAAGGGCCATCTCTGGCACATCCGCTACGCCATCGAGGGAATGCCGGATCGCTCCATCACGGTCGCGACCACGCGCCCGGAGACCATGCTCGGCGACGTGGCCGTGGCCGTTCATCCCGATGATGAACGCTACAAGGATCTCGTGGGCAAGTTCGCTATCCTGCCGCTGGTCGGCCGACGCATCCCGATCGTGGCTGACGACTATTCCGACCCCGAGAAGGGCACCGGCGCGGTGAAGATTACGCCCGCCCACGACTTCAACGATTTCGAAGTGGGCAGGCGCCACAAGCTGCCGCTCATCAACATCTTCGGGACCGAGGCGCAGCTCGAGCTCGCCGGCAACGACGCTTTCCTGGAGGGCCTCGAGCAAACCGGTGACCTGAACGCCGTGCTGGCTCTCGACGGTCTCGACCGCTTCGAGGCGCGCAAGCGGATCGTCATCATGCTGGAGGAGCGCGAGCTTCTGGTCCTGATCGAGCCGCACGCTCATACCGTGCCGCATGGCGACCGCTCCAACGTGGTGATCGAGCCCTACCTCACCGACCAATGGTACGTGAACGTGAAGCCTCTGGCCGACAGGGCGCTCGATGCGGTGCGCAAGGGCCAGACCAAGTTCGTGCCTGAAAGTTGGGAGAAGACCTATTTCCAGTGGCTCGAGAACATCGAGCCCTGGTGCGTCTCGCGCCAGCTCTGGTGGGGTCACCAGATCCCGGCCTGGTATGACGATCAGGGCCATGTCTACGTCACCATGAGCGAGGAGGAGGCGAGGGCCGAGGCACGGGCGAAGAATGGGCGGGATGTGCCGCTCAGGCGCGACGAGGACGTGCTCGACACCTGGTTCTCGTCCGCATTGTGGCCGTTCTCGACCCTGGGCTGGCCGGACGATGCGCCGGAGCTAAAGCGCTACTACCCGACGAACACGCTCGTCACCGGCTTCGACATCATTTTCTTCTGGGTCGCCCGGATGATGATGATGGGCCTGCACTTCATGGAAGAGGTGCCCTTCGACACGGTCTATATCCATGCCCTCGTCCGCGACGAGAAGGGGGCGAAGATGTCGAAGTCGAAAGGCAACGTCATCGATCCGCTCGACGTGGTGGAGCAGTACGGGGCCGATGCGCTGCGCATGACGCTCACGTCGATGGCCGCGCAGGGGCGCGACATCAAGCTGTCGGTTCAGCGGGTCGAGAACTACCGCAACTTCGCGACCAAGATCTGGAACGCCGCTCGATTCGCCGAGATGAACGAGTGCAGACGCGTTGCCGGCTTCGATCCGAAATCCGTCAAGGAGACGCTCAACCAATGGGCGCTCAGCGAGTGCGCCAAGGCCATCAACGAGGTTGCGGCGGGAATCCAGAGCTACAAGTTCAACGAAGCGGCCGGCGCGGCCTACCGGTTCGTCTGGAACGTGTTCTGCGACTGGACGCTCGAACTGTCCAAGCCCGTCCTGCAGGGCGCGGATTCGCCGGCCAAGGACGAGACGCGCGCCACGATCGCGTTCATCCTGGACGAGATCTGCAAGCTTCTCCACCCCATCATGCCGTTCCTCACGGAAGAGCTGTGGGAGGTGAAGGGGCAGGAAGGGCCGAAGCGCGAGACGATTCTGGCTCTCGCTCCCTGGTCGAACCTCGATGATCTGATCGATCCCCGGGCCGAGGCCGAGATCGGCTGGGTGGTGGACCTCGTGACCGAGATCCGCTCCGCCCGTTCGGAAACGAACGTGCCGGCCGGCGCGCAGATTCCCCTGGTCCTCGTGGCGTCGTCGGGCGACGTGAGGGCGCGCGCGGGACGCTGGGGCGACATCGTCAAGCGCCTGGCCCGGATCTCCGAGATCTCGTTCGCCGATGCGGCCCCGAAGAGCTCGATCCAGCTCCTCATCCGGGGCGAGGCCGCGGCCCTGCCGCTCGAGGGCGTGATCGATCTCGATGCGGAGCGGGCGCGCCTCGCCAAGGAAATCCAGAAGCTCGACGTGGAGGTCGGCAAGATCGACGCAAAGCTCGGGAATGCGGATTTCATCAAACGCGCCCCCGAGGAGGTCGTGGAGGAACAGCGCGAGCGCCGCGACGAGGCGCTGACGCGCAAGGCGAAGATGGAAGAAGCTCTGGGACGCCTCAAGGACGCTTGAGGAAGCCTGCTCCACGGACCCAGCATCACCGGCCCGCGCCGGTGATGCCGATCCCACAAGCGCGAGAGCATTTTTCGGCGAAGTGGATCCGGTTCGCCGTTGAAAATGCGGCAAGCCAAAGAAGAGAGATGATTCCACGCCAGTGGAAACCGCTCTGGAGCATCGATCGGGATGGACGGGACCAACCCGGCCATGACGCTGTGGCGGATCATGCCCGAACCGAAAGCAAGGGGAAGGTGACAAGCCGGGTCGGAACCATGGATCTCCTTCACCCGATGCCCCGGTCATGTTCGCAAACAGCCGCCGCCTGGGGGACTCACCCGGTCACGAAATCCACCAAGAGCTTCACGTTGAGCGCCACGATGACCGCCGCGATCAAGCCGGCGATCGCGGTGAGCCATCGCGGCGTGACGAGGGCGCCCATCTTGGCCCGGGAGGCCGTCATCGTGACGAGCGGGATGACCGCGAACGGGAGCTGAAGGCTCAGGATCACCTGGCTCAGGATCAGCAGTTTCGCCGTCCCGCCCTCTCCGTATGCGATGGTGACGCCGGCGGCCGGGATGATGGCGATGCCACGGGTGATCAGGCGGCGCAGCCAGGGCGCCATCTCGAAGCTGATGAAGCCTTCCATGACGATCTGGCCGGCCATGGTGGCCGTCACCGTGGAGTTCAGTCCGCAGCAGAGCAGCGACAGGCCGAAGAGCATGGGCGCGATCGCACTGCCGAGGATCGGTTTGAGCAGCGTGTGGGCCTCGCCGAGCTCCGCGATCTCGGATCGGCCGGTGTGATGGAAAGCCGCCGCCGCCAGGATGAGCAGAGATGCGTTGATGGTGAGGGCGAACATCAGCGCGATGGTCGAGTCGAGGGTTGCGAAGCGCAGAGCCTCGCGCCGCTCGGACAGGGTGTCGCCATAGGCGCGGGTCTGCACGATGCCCGAGTGCAGGTAGAGGTTGTGCGGCATCACCGTCGCGCCCAGAATGCCGAGGGCGAGGTAGAGCATGTCGGGATTGGTGACGATCTCGGTCGTGGGAGCGAAGCCGGCGATGACGCCCGCCCAGTCCGGATCGGCCATGGCGATCTGGACACCGAAGCAGATGGCGATCACGCCGAGCAGCGTGATGATGAAGGCCTCCACCCACCGGAAGCCGAGATTCTGCAGATACAGGATCAGGAACACGTCGAGCGCCGTGATGATGACGCCGATTTCGAGCGGGACCCCGAACAGAAGATTGAGGCCGATCGCCGTGCCGATCACCTCCGCGAGGTCCGTCGCGCAGATGGCAAGCTCCGCCAGCGCCCACAGGAGCCAGGCGACCGGCTTCGGATAGGCGTCCCGGCATGCCTGAGCCAGGTCGCGGCCCGTCGCGACCGCCAGCCTGGCGCAGAGGGATTGCAGGATGATCGCCATGATGTTGGAGATCAGCGCCACCGACAGCAGGGCGTAGCCGTATTTGGAGCCGCCCGCGATGGAGGTCGCCCAGTTGCCGGGATCCATATAGCCCACGGCGACCAGATAGCCCGGCCCCAGGAACGCCGCTGCGCGACGCCATACCGATCCCGGCCTCACGGCGATCGAGCGGTTGACCTCCGGCAGGGAGGCAAGGTCCGACGATCGCCGCCACGCGGCCTTTTGCACGAGGGACACGGGAGCGGGCTGGTCCATGGCGACTTTCTGCAGTTGCAAACGATTTGCAATAAGAAGCTAGCGTGTGTGCCTGGCCGCGGCAAGAGGAGAATCGCACGAAGTTGAACCGAGGGCCGTTCTCCCGCGAAAAAGAGCCTGCCCGGATGCCTCCGGTCTCGGTCCTGCGTTTCGGGCGTGACAACGCCCGCGAGGTTTGCTCTAGAGCCTCGGACGTGAAAAATGGACCCACTTTCGGGATCGATCCCGATGGTCCACTCTTGGCTGGAGCATCGTTCGGGGCGGCCCTCTGGGTCCGCACGATGCGCCAGGTCTTGCAAAACCAGACGGGTCAGCCGGAACAGGGATGGAAATGCTCGAGAGTGTCCTGATCGCCAACCGCGGCGAGATCGCGTGCCGCATCATCCGCACCGCCAAGCGCCTGGGCATGCGGACCATCGCGGTCTATTCGGAAGCCGATGCGGAGTCGCTCTTCGTTCAGATGGCGGATGAGGCCTATCTCATCGGACCAGCTCCCGCCCGCGAGAGCTATCTGCGGACCGACGGGATCATCGACGTCGCCAAACGCACCCGGGCCGCCTCCATCCATCCCGGGTACGGCTTCCTGTCCGAGCGGGCAGAGTTCGCCGAGGCCTGCGCGGCGAACGGCATCGTGTTCGTCGGACCGCCGGCCTCCGCGATCAAGGCGATGGGGCTCAAGGACGCCGCGAAGGCTCTGGTCCAGCAGGCGGGCGTCCCGGTCGTGCCGGGCTATCACGGCTCCAGGCAGGATCCGGATTTCCTGCGGCAGAAAGCCTATGAAATCGGGTATCCGGTCCTGATCAAGGCGGTTGCGGGCGGCGGCGGCAAGGGCATGAGGCGCGTCGAGAAGGCGGCCGACTTCGACGCCGCGCTGGAGAGCGCCCAGCGCGAGGCGCAGAATGCCTTCGGGGACCCGCGCGTGCTGGTGGAGAAGTACGTCCTCTCGCCGCGCCATATCGAGATCCAGGTCTTTGCCGACGGACACGGCAACGTGGTGCACCTCTTCGAGCGCGACTGCTCGCTCCAGCGCCGCCACCAGAAGGTGATCGAGGAGGCCCCGGCTCCCGGGATGACGCCGGAGATGCGCCAGGCCATGGGGCACGCGGCCGTCGAGGCGGCCCGGGCCGTGGGCTATGTCGGGGCCGGAACCGTCGAGTTCATCGCCGACGGTCGTGAGGGGCTGCGCCCCGATCGCTTTTATTTCATGGAGATGAACACCCGCCTCCAGGTGGAGCACCCGGTCACGGAGCTGATCACGGGGCTCGATCTCGTCGAACTCCAGTTTCGCGCCGCGTCGGGCGAGGTCCTGCCGTTTTCGCAGGAAGACCTCGCCATCGACGGCCATGCGGTCGAGGCGCGTCTCTATGCGGAGGACCCTGAGAAGGAATTCCTGCCCTCCACAGGAAAACTTTGGGCGCTGGAATTTCCGGAGCATGACGGAATCCGCATCGATACGGGTGTCGAGGCCGGCGCCGAGGTCACGCCTTACTACGATCCCATGATCGCGAAGGTCATCGCGCACGGTGGGAGCCGACTCGAAGCCCTGGACAGGCTCGCCGCCGCGCTCGGCAAGACGGTCGTTGCCGGGCCCAGGACCAACGCGGCTTTCCTGAAGAAGCTCTGCGAGGCCGAGGGGTTCAGGGCAGGCCGGTTCGACACGGGGTTCATAGACCGCAATCTCGCGAGTCTCGGGGTCGGACCGCAGCCCGTCGACGAGATCGCCGTGTCGTTCGGGGCGTCGGCGCTGATCTCACGGGAGATCGAGCGGTTGCGCATGGCCGAGCTCCAGAAGAGCGACGAGCCCTCGTCGCCATGGTCCATGCCGGACGGATTTCAGCTCCTCGGCATTCGCAGCGTCGGCGTGCCTCTGCGCGTGGACGGGGAGCGCGTCGAGGCGCGCGAGGTCTTCAGCCGCGAGCATCGCGGTGCGAGCACCGTCGCGTTCGGCGCGAGCGATCCCTGGGCGGTCGAGGAGATCGACCAGGAAGTGGACGCACCGCACGGCGTCTACATCATCCGCAACGGACGCCAGACGCTCGTCCAGCCGTATGATCCCTTCGATGTCGACCTCGAACACATGGACGAGGGCGGCACCGTCAAGGCGCCGATGCACGGCAAGCTCGTCGCGGTCTTCGTGCAGCCTGGTGACCGGGTCGAGAAGGGGCAGCGCCTCGCCATCGTGGAAGCGATGAAGATGGAGCATGTGCTGGTCGCGTCATCGGACGCGGAGGTGGCGGAGATTGCCGCCGAGCCGGGGACGCAGGTGGCGGAAGGGGCGCGACTGATCGTGCTCAAGACGGAGGGCTAGCGCACCGTGCGAAAAAGTGGACCCGGTTTTTCGCCCTCAACGGTACGCCAGCCAGGAGTGGAGCATCGGACAATCGGGATCACCGGGACGAGCCCGGTGATGACGTGGAGGGTGACTATTGCAGTGGCGCGACCCTTCCCACGACCCTCCCCACGTCATGGCCGGGCTTGTCCCGGCCGTCCCGATGCGGAAAAGCGCCGCGCCTCGAACAATCGGGATCACCGGGACAAGCCCGGTGATGACGGGGTGGTGGATCGGCCGAGCGATCAAGACAGGGGCCCGAACGGTGCGCCGCTCAAGGGCTCGAGCATCGTGCCGCCCTCCGGGTCCGCTCTCAACGATGCTCTCATCCAAGGAGAGTGCATCGGATCCGATCTCGAAAGGGGAGACCACCTTTCACGTCCGATGCTTTGGCCTGCGTCGCACCGCCGGATGACAAACCCGCGGGCGCATGGTTGAAAAGAGACATGGCACTGCACCTGATCAAGCTCTGCGTCGGTTGTGACTCGATTACGGATCTCGAGGAGTGGATCGAGGAGAACCGTGCGCTCCACCGGCGGCTCGGGCGCGAGTACGAGCAGACGCACACGACCCGGATGGTGCCCAAACGGGTCGACGAACTGCTGGATGGCGGATCCCTGTTCTGGGTGATCAAAGGGCAGGTCGCGGCCCGTCAGAGGCTTCTGGACGTCCGGCCGTTCACGGATGCGGACGGAATCGGCCGCTGTCGCCTGGTGCTGGACTCGGCCGTCATCGCGGTCGAGCCCCGTCCGTTCCGGCCGTTTCAGGGCTGGCGATACCTGGTCGCGAAGGACGCCCCCCGCGACATCGACCTGAAAGCGGGCGATCTTGCCAGGATGCCCGAAGACATGCGGCGCGAGCTGGCCGAGCTGGGCCTGCTCTAACCTATGTGAATCCGTGGGGATGTCCTGATGAGGATCCAATCCGTCGCTGCCGTCATCCTGATCGCCGCGAGCAGTCCTGCCCTTGCGAAAGAGTGCCGCATGCCCGACCCGGCGCCGGGCGCCCGCCCGGAGCTGCCTCCCGAGTGCAGGGCGCGTCTCGAGGGCCGGCCCGTGAAGGCCGAAAAGCCCGATTCCGTCAGCGCGAACCAGGGCTTCATCAATCTGGGCAACGGAACCCAGGTGCGGCTCGGCGGTCGTGTCCGGACGGAAGTCATGGGTCGCTATTGAACTTTTTTGCCGGGGATCTTCTTGGAACCCCGCCGGCTCGAACAGCATTGGCTCAGCAGTACAGTTGAGTGGAGGTTCCGATGCTGATGTGTGCATCCGAAGGCCGGCACTGGCGCTACGAAGTCTGCGAGCATGATGACGGCTATCTGGTCCAGATGCGCGACCTTGCCACCGGCGAGCTCGATGAGGAATTTTCCACCATCTTTCGCACCTTGCCCGTGGCCTTCGCGTATGCCGAGATGTCGGCCGCCTACGAGCGCTATGCCGCTTCGGAACTCGAACAGGCGGAAGACGAGCAGATCGAGATCGACGTGGAGGCGACGGAGCGTCATTTCATCGACCTGAGCGATCGTCTGCACGATTCCGGCATCAATGGCATCGTGGTTCAGGCCTGGGAGCGGGAGAGCCAGCGCAGCCGAGCCGGCCTGCTGCACTGAATCCTGATCGGCTTCCGGTCCGGGTGCGTGTGCAAGCCGGGCCGCCCGCTCGAACGCATCGTGCGAACCCAAAGGGTCCGCCCCGAACGATTGGCCGCTTACGGGTTTGAGCATCGGATCCGCTCCCGAAAGTGGGTCCACTTTTGGGTGCGATGCTCTAGCATCCCTCCATCACGACTCACGCCGATGATGGAGTTCCCATGGCTGATCTTTCGTCCTTTCCGATCGCGACCCGCTGGCCTGCCCGGCATCCCGACCGGATCCAGCTCTATTCCACGCCGACGCCGAACGGGGTCAAGGTCTCGATCATGCTCGAGGAGACCGGCCTGGCGTACGAGCCTCATTTCATCAATATCGGCCAGAACGAGACCTGGACCCCCGAGTTCCTGTCCCTGAACCCCAACGGCAAGATCCCGTCCATCATCGATCCCGACGGACCCGGCGGTCGGCCGCTTGCCCTGTTCGAATCCGGCGCGATCCTGCTTTATCTCGCCGAGAAGACCGGCAAGTTCCTGCCATCGGATCCCGCGAGGCGGTATGAGACCGTCCAATGGGTGTTCTTCCAGATGGCGGCCGTCGGTCCGATGTTCGGTCAGCTGGGCTTCTTCCACAAGTTCGCCGGCCGGGAGATCGAGGACAAGCGTCCGCTCGAACGCTACCGCAACGAGTCGAAGCGCCTGCTCGGGGTGCTCGAAACGAGGCTCGAAGGGCGCGACTGGATCATGGGGGAGGATTACACCATCGCCGATATCGCGCTGCTCGGCTGGGTCCGCAACCTGATTGGGTTCTACGGTGCCGGGGAACTCGTGGAGTTCGACACCCTGAAGCGCGTGCCGGCCTGGCTCGAACGTGGCTTGGCCCGGCCGGCGGTCCAGCGCGGCCTGGACATCCCCAAGCGGCCCGAATAGCCCTTCGCCGCAGGCACCATTCCCCGAACGGCAATTTACATCCGCCCCATCCCGGCCCACATGTTGGGATGGGGAAAAAACGATGATGCTGCTTCTTGGAATCCTGGCGGTCGCGCTTCTGTGGTGGCTCGCCAAGTCTTATACGCTGACGGACCCTAAGTCCCTGGCCAAGGGCGTGAAAGCGGCGGCCGGCATCGCGGCGCTCGGTGCGGCCGTGCTCCTGGGCGTCAAGGGACGCTTCGACATGGCGCTCCTCCTCGGCGGCTTCGCCGCCTGGGCCTTGGGGTGGGGCGCCCTGAATCTCCCGGGGCCCTGGAGCAAGCTCCAGCAGGCGCGAGGCCGTTTTTCACGCATCCGGTCGGCCATGATCGAGATGGAAATCGACCACGCCACCGGGGCCGTGGAGGGCAGCATCCTGGTCGGGGCGTTCGCGGGGCGCCGCCTCTCCAGCCTCGACCCCGAGAGCCTGCGCCGTCTCTACGATGAATGCAGCGCCCACGACCCCCAGGGCGTGCCGCTCCTAGAGGCGTATTTTGATCGCCGGTTTGCCGGCTGGCGTGAAAACGCTCAGGGAGATCGCGACACGCGGACGCGCACCCAGGCGCATTCGGGCATAATGACGAAAGAGGAAGCCTATCAGATCCTGGGCCTTCAGCCGGGTGCGAGCCTCGACGAGATCCGAAAAGCGCACCGGACGCTGATGAAGAAACTCCATCCCGACCAGGGGGGGACGGCGTATCTCGCGGCTCGCGTGAACGAGGCGAGAGAAGTCCTGCTGGGCCGACATCGCTGATACTCCACGCGCGATCCGGTGTGTCTGGAAGCTGCGACGGCGCAGGAACGCACGCCGTCGCGAAGTTCGCTAAAGCCTCGGACCCAAAAGTGGACTTGCACTTTTGGGATCCATCCGATGCTTTCTTCTTGAATGAGAGCATCGGTCAGGACGGAAAACCGGATCCACTTTTCCGTCCGATGCTCTAGGTTCGGTCAGCCACGTGCGGCGAAGCAGTTGATGCCGGCCTTCTTGAGCTGCTTGCAGGCATTGGCAGCATCGTTCGACTCGGAGAATCCGGAGAATCGGGCCCGGTACAGGGTGCTCCCGTCGACCGTCACCTTCTCGGTGAACGGGGAGGCCTTGCCCAGAACCTTGCCGAACCGGCTGCGAGCGGAGTCGAGCATGGCCTTGGCCTTATCTTCATCGTCCGTCGCACCCAGCTGAACGACCCAGCCGGCGACGGCCTTCCGGGGCTCGGGAGCCTCGGCCTTGGGAGCCTCAGGCTTGAGGGAGGCCGTCTTGGTCGCCGCGGGAGCGGCGGACGGTGCGGGCTCGGAAGCCTTCGCCTCGATCTTGGCCTGGAGAGCCGCCTTCTGGGATGCCGGGATCGGCGCGGATGTCGGAAGGGCCGCATAGGCCTGGGCGTTCAGCGGCAGGGGTTCCTGGCCCTTCTGCCACCGGACCGAGGAGGGCGTGGTGGTCGAACTGGCCCCGGCAGCCGAGGCCACGACCGGCCGCAGCGTGTTCAGGTCGAGCGGCTTGCGGTCGGGGGCGGCCTGAGGCGTCGAGGCCTGAGGAGTCGAGGCTTGGGCGACCGGTGCCTGGGCAATGGCCGAGGCCACCTTGACGGGTGCTGCGATGGGGGCGGGCTCGACGGGACGCGGCGCCGGAGCCTCGGCCACCATGGCGGGCTGGTTCTCGACCACTGAAGGTGCGGTCCGGGCACCCGCATAGGCCCGCGGCAGATGATTCTCGATGAGCCCCGCCATCTTCTGGTCACGGGATGCGCCGGAGCGGCCGCCGAGCACCACGGCCACGATGCTGCGGGTGTCGGTGTTCACCGAGGTCAGAAGGTTGAAGCCGGACAGGCGGGTATAGCCGGTCTTGATCCCGTCGACGCCGTCGATCTTGCCGAGCAGCCGGTTGTGGCCGCGGATCGTGCGCTTGCCATACTGGAACGATTGAGTCTGGAAGTAGGCGAAGTACCGTGGGAACCGGTCCTGGATCGCGCGGCCGAGGATCGACAGGTCGCGGGCCGTCGTGATGTTCGGCGGCTCGTGCGGCAGACCGTGCGGATTGTAGAAGGACGACGAGCTCATGCCGAGCTCCCGCGCCTTGCGGGTCATCATCTGAGCGAAGGCGTCCTCCGAACCTGCGATATTCTCGGCGACCACGACGGAGACGTCGTTCGCCGAGAGGGTCACCATCGCCTTGATCGCGTCGTCGACCTCGATGGTCGAGCCGGGGCGGAGGCCGAGCTTGGTCGGCGGCTGGCTGGCGGCATAGGCGGAGACGGTCAGGGGGGTGTCGGCGCGCATGCGGCCGCGCTCGAGCTGCTCGAACAGGAGATAAAGGCTCATCACCTTCGTGAGGGATGCCGGGATGCGCGGTTCATCGACGTTCTCACCTTGGAGAATTTTGCCCGTCTTGGCATCGACGACGATGGAGGCGGAAAGGGGGCTGTAACCACCACCGGCCGGGCTGGCCTTGCGGCGTGCCGCATCCGCCGGGGAAGCGACCGCGACGGCAAATGACGCAACGATACCAACAAGAGCCCATGTCTTTCGGCGTCCCATCCAAACCGAATTCATGCTGCAACAATCCCTGTTTCGTTTGGTTCTAGGCCCTTGCGCCCGGTTCTCTCGGAGGAACCGTTGCCGGCGCAACACATACCCTGACGGTAAGAGATTGCGGTTACGGGCCGGTTAACGGAGGAAAGGAGAGGAATCTGATTTTTGTGCATTGCACAATAAAACTTGACAGAATTTTGTGCGCTGCACATATTGACTTCGTTGGCTGACCAGCGGCGCCAACGGTCATTTAACGCCTTATTGCCGAGGTTCACAATGCTTCAGCCGTTTACCCAGATTCAGAAGTTCGGCCAGGATAACCTGGATGCCACCGTGAAGGCGCTCGGTGCCTTCTCCAGCAACAGCCAGGCCATCGCAGCCGAGACGGCGGATTTCGCCCGCAAGTCCTTCGAGCAGACCTCGTCCACGGTCGAAAAGCTGCTCGGCGTGCAGACCCTCGACAAGGCTGTTGAAATCCAGACCGCCTTCGTCAAAGGCGCCTATGACAGCCTCGTGAGCCAGGCGGCCAGGATGAGCGCCCTCTATTCGGCCCTCGCGACGGAGACGATGAAGCCTTACGAAGGGCTACTGTCCAAGGCGGCAGCCGCGTAACGAGCGGATCGAAAGGTTTTCTCCCATGAGGCGCCCGGGCTTGTCCCGGGCGTTTTGCGTTGGGCCAGGCATGCCTTCAGGGCTTGGCTTGCAGGGCTTGGCTTGCCAATGCGGCCGGTGGCGCGGGCATGGCCAAGATGTCGCTCTTTTCATCACGGCTGCGACCACCCATCTGGTTGATCTGGCAAACCGAATGGAGCGACTATACATTTGGCTTGATGCCGATCGCCCGGAACAGGACGGGCGGGAGGCCGAGGGCCGAAAACAGAAGAAGGGGCGGTCGTTCGAATATGCTGCGGTTAGCACAAGGTAGTTTGACCCTGTCGGAGACGCATCCGGTATCCGCTGCCGGCGGGGCACAGCCGCCTGGCGGCGACGACGGCGGTCGCTCGAACACGGCCATCATCACGAAAACCAAACCGCGCACGAAACGGCCGAACCTTTACCGCGTTCTTCTCTTGAACGACGATTACACCCCGATGGAGTTCGTGGTGCACGTGCTGGAACGGTTCTTCAACAAGAACCGCGAGGATGCGACCCGGATCATGTTGCACGTACACCAGAACGGCGTCGGGGAGTGTGGAGTTTTTACGTACGAAATTGCCGAGACGAAGGTGACCCAGGTGATGGATTTCGCCCGGAAACATCAGCACCCTCTGCAATGTGTCATGGAAAAGAATTAGCCGAGCCCCGTCTCATAAAGGACAAGCCGTTGCCGAGCTTTTCTCGCAGTCTTGAACAAGCCCTTCACCGCGCTCTCGCTCTCGCAGGAGAGCGCCGCCATGAATACGCAACCCTCGAACACCTCCTCCTGGCCCTGATCGACGACCAGGATGCTGCGGCCGTCATGCGAGCCTGCAATGTCGATCTCGATGTTCTCCGGCGTAACCTGGTCGATTATGTCGACAGCGAACTGGCCAATCTGGTGGCCGACGGGCGTCAGGATTCGAAGCCTACCGCCGGGTTCCAGCGCGTGATCCAGCGGGCCGTGATCCATGTCCAGTCCTCCGGCCGCGACGAGGTGACCGGCGCCAACGTGCTCGTGGCGATTTTCGCCGAGCGCGAGAGCCACGCCGCCTATTTCCTGCAGGAGCAGGACATGACCCGCTACGACGCGGTCAACTACATCAGCCATGGCATCGCCAAGCGTCCCGGCCTCACGGAGAGCCGGTCTCCGCGCGGCTCCGAGGAGGAATCCTCGAGCGAGCGGCCGACGCAGGAGGAGGGTGACGCGCGCCAGAAGAAAAAGGGCGATGCTCTCGATGCTTACTGCGTCAATCTCAACAAGAAGGCGAAGGAGGGTCGGATCGACCCGCTGATCGGCCGCGAATCCGAGGTCCAGCGGACCATCCAGGTCCTGTGCCGCCGCCAGAAGAACAATCCGCTCCTGGTCGGCGACCCGGGCGTGGGCAAGACCGCCATCGCGGAGGGCCTTGCCCGCAAGATCGTCCAGGGGGAGGTCCCGGAGGTGCTCAAGGGAGCCACCGTGTTCGCCCTCGACATGGGGACCCTTCTGGCCGGAACCCGCTACCGGGGCGACTTCGAAGAGCGCCTGAAGCAGGTCATGAAGGAGATCGAGGCCCATCCGAACGCCATCATGTTCATCGATGAGATCCATACGGTGATCGGCGCTGGCGCCACCTCCGGCGGCGCCATGGATGCGTCGAACCTCCTGAAGCCCGCCCTGGCTCAGGGCAGCCTCCGCTGCATCGGCTCGACCACCTACAAGGAATACCGCCAGTATTTCGAGAAGGACCGGGCCCTCGTCCGCCGCTTCCAGAAGATCGACGTCAACGAGCCGTCCGTGCCCGATGCGATCGAGATCGTGAAAGGCCTGAAGCCCTATTTCGAGGACTTCCACAAGCTCAAATACACCAACGACGCCGTGAAGGCGGCGGTCGAGCTGTCGGCCCGCTACATCAACGACCGCAAGCTGCCGGACAAGGCGATCGACGTGATCGACGAGACCGGCGCGTCCCAGATGCTCCTGCCCGAAGGCCGCCGCAAGAAGACCATCGGCATCAAGGAGATCGAGGCCACCATCGCCACCATGGCCCGGATCCCGCCCAAGACCGTGTCGAAGGACGACGCCGAGGTGCTCGCGCACCTGCAGGATACCCTGAAGCGGGTCGTCTACGGCCAGGACAAGGCCATCGAGGCCCTGTCCTCGGCGATCAAGCTGGCCCGGGCCGGCCTGCGCGACGCGGAGAAGCCTATCGGCTCCTACCTGTTCGCCGGCCCGACCGGTGTCGGCAAGACCGAAGTGGCCAAGCAGCTGGCGGCCTCGCTGGGGGTGGAGCTCCTGCGCTTCGACATGTCGGAGTACATGGAGCGCCACACGGTCAGCCGCCTCATCGGTGCGCCTCCCGGCTATGTGGGCTTCGACCAGGGCGGTCTGCTGACCGATGGCGTCGACCAGCACCCGCATTGCGTGCTCCTGCTCGACGAGATCGAGAAGGCGCACCCGGATCTGTTCAACATCCTGCTCCAGGTCATGGATCACGGGAAGCTGACGGATCACAATGGCAAGCAGGTCGACTTCCGCAACGTGATCATCATCATGACCACGAATGCGGGCGCCGCCGACATGGCCCGTCCGGCCTATGGCTTCACTCGCTCCAAGCGTGAAGGTGACGATACGGAAGCGATCAACAAGCTGTTCACGCCTGAGTTCCGCAACCGTCTCGATGCCGTCATTTCCTTCGCCCACCTGCCTAAGGAAGTGGTCCAGAAGGTGGTCGAGAAGTTCGTCATGCAGCTCGACGCGCAGCTGGCCGACCGCAACGTGTCGATCGAACTCACGGACGATGCCCGGGACTGGCTGGTCGAGCATGGCTACGACGAGGCCATGGGGGCTCGCCCGATGGGCCGCCTGATCCAGTCGACGATCAAGACGCCGCTGGCGGACGAGGTTCTGTTCGGACGCCTCAAGAACGGCGGAGCCGTCCGCGTGGTGGTCAAGACGGACGAGATCGGCCTCCAGAGCCTCGGCTTCGAGTATGTCGAGGGTCCGGTCAAGCCGAAGCCCGAGAAGGACGTCACCAACGCGGCCAAGAAGAAGCCCAAGGCCAAGTCGGCTGCATCGAAGACGAAAAAGGCCGTGAAACCGAAGGGATCCGATGGTAATGGAGGCGGAGGTGTCCGCACCGTTCCGAAAGTTCCGTTGGTTCGAGCATGACGAGTGAGATTCACGAGGGACCCCTCGAGGCGTCCCGGACCTATGACGCTCCGGCGAAGCTGTCCTGGCGCGAGAAGCGCTACCAGCGTCGGCGCCGGCGCGTCTGGTTCGAGGAAGTTCTGGGTTGGATCCTCGTGCCGGTGATCCTGCTCGGCTGCTATTGGCTGCTGAACCTCGGCCTGAACGCGGTCGGCACATCGCCGGCTGCGATCATGGAAGGGATCGAGGCGATCATCTCCAGCCTGTGAGATCCATCGCCTGAGACTTCTTACGTAGAAAGCCGTACCGGCCCACAGCCGGTGCGGCTTTTCCGTTGGCGCTCACGCAAAGGCGGCTTCGACCGTGCAGATGATCCCGGCCGGAGCGAACGTGATCTGGGCCTCGCCGTCGAGATCCTGCGCCAGGCTCCGCTCGATCAGGCGGGTGCCGAAGCCGCGCCGCCGCGGAGCTTTCACCGGCGGGCCGCCGGTTTCGGTCCAGCTGAAGCGCAGGCGCTTCTCACCATTCTGCTCGACCAGCCATACCACGCGCACCTCGCCCGAGGCGTTGGAGAGAGCGCCGTATTTCACCGCGTTGGTCGCCAGTTCCTGCAGGGCCATCGCGATGGCGAGCGCCATCCGGGGCGAGAGGCGGACATCCGGGCCCTCCACGTGCAGCCGGTTCTCGCGCTCGTGGCGGTAGGGAGCCAGCGCTTCCCGCACGATCTCGACCAGTCCGGCTCCCTCCCAGTTCTCACGCGTGAGCACGTCGTGGGCGCGGGAGAGCGCCAGCAGGCGCGCTTCCATGGCCGAGCGGGCCGCTTCCGCGGTTTCCGCATTGCGCAGGCTCTGGGAGGCGATGGATTGCACGGTCGCCAGGGTGTTCTTCACCCTGTGATTCAGCTCGTTGATGAGAAGCTCCCGATGCTCCTCGGCCTTCTTCCGCTCCGTAATGTCAACGCAGACGCCCGGGAACCGAATGGGCTGACCGGCCGCCCTGTAGCAACGTCCCTGGGCGAAGACCCAATGCACCTGCCGGTTCTTGTCGATGGTGCGGTACTCGGCGGCCAGGGTCCGACCCGTCTCGACCGCGTCCCGGATCAGGTCTCCGATCCGCCCGATGTCGCTCGGATGAATGCCCTTGAGGAAGCTGGCGAGCGGGGCGCCCCTGGCGGCGGCTTCCGGGTCGACGCCGTAGAGCGTGGCGAAGCGCTCGTCCGCATAGACGAGATCGGACTGGATGTCCCAGTCCCAGGTTCCCACGACACTCGACGCCTCGAGGGCGAGTTGAAGGCGCTCTTCGCTCTTGCGCAGGGCGGCTTCGGACCGGATGCGCTCGATGGCGTCCCAGGTTCGCTCGGCGACGTCCTCGATGAGCTTGACTTCGCTCTCGCTCCAGAGGCGCGGCTCCCGGTTGTGAACGTAGAGGGCCGCGACCATGCGCCCGCGTTTGATCAGGCTGACGGTGACCACGGAGGCGAACTCGAGATAGGCGAAGGCGGCCAGGTGTTCGGGCGAATTGGTCCGCGGGTCGGCGGCGGCGTCATGGACGATCAGGGTTTCACCGCGCTTGAGGGCGCCATGAATCTCCGGGCCGAATGACGCCAGGTCGTGCGTCCCGGTCCGGTGCTCGACCGTTCCGTCCGTCCAGTTCCGCTCCGTGGTGAAGTAGCGGGCGGTCTCCTCCACCTCTCCATAGCCGACGCGGCTGGTTTGCAGGTGCTCGCCAAGCATCGCCTGGGCGGCCGTGATGACCTCGAGCAGCTCGTTCAGCCCGCGCAGGCGGTCGCTCAGGTGGACCAGAAATCCCAAGCGCCGTTCGCCCTGGACCTTCGCGGTCGTGTCGTGGACGATACACAGGATGCCGCCGACGCCGCCGGTCTCATCGTGGATCGGGCTGTAGGAGAACGTCCACCACGTCTGCTCGGGATATCCATTACGCTCGATGGTGATCGGCAGATCTTCGAAATAGCTCGCCTGGCCCAGGAGGGCTCGTTGGGCAATCGGGCCGACCGTGCCCCATGCCTCGGCCCAGACATCCCGAAAGGAGCGCCCGAGGGCCTCGGGCTTCGATCCCAGCATCGGAGCATAGGCATCGTTGTAGAAGCTCGTCAGATCGCGTCCCCACGCCATGTAGGTCGGAAACTTGGAGTGCAGGATCATGCTGACGGCCGTGCGCAGGGAATGCGGCCATGTTTCGATCGATCCGACCGGTGTGGCCGACCACGCGTGGCCGCGGATGCGCTCGCCCATGACCCCGTCGCTGGAGAGGAAGACATGGGGAGGTTTCACATGTTCCTGCATCAAGGATGCTCACGGGTGACGCAGGCGGAACAAGGGCTCATGAAAATCTGGAATGTCAGCGGGACGTCGTGTGGTCCATAGTGCACATATGAACCGATGTCCTGCTTTTTCTAGACGGGCGGTCGAGACCGGGTGACGCAACTTCGGGCGGGATCGGCAGCCTTTCCTCGGTTCGACGCGCCGGGTCCCGAACCCTGACGCATCGTGTGGGCCCTCTGGGTCCGCCCCGAACGATGCGCCGCTTCAGGATGGGGCATCGGACAATCGGGATGGCCGGCAAGAGGCGAATGATGACCGGCCGGCCATGACCTGTGGAGGGTGCATCATCCGCTCACACCACCCTCCACGTCTTCACCGGGACAAGCCCGGTGAACGCGATCGGAAGACCGCCGAGCGCATCGGGCGGACGAAAGCGGGCCGCACTCAACGGTGCGCCGGCCAAGAGTGGAGCATCGGACGGGAGAAGTGGGTCCACTTTTCCCGTCCGATGCTCTAGCGTCCCAAGGAGGGGCTCCACGGGAGCGGCCCGCTCCGGGGCGCGAAGTCAGACAGCGGAAGAGGTCGACGTGACGAAACTGATCGGCATTTCGGGAAGCCTGCGCCAAGCTTCGTACAATTCCGCTCTGCTGCGGAACGCCGCCGGCCTGATGCCCGAGGGCGCGGAACTGGTCGTCGAGACCATCCGCGGGATCCCGCTCTACGACGGGGATGTGGAAATCCAGGACGGCATTCCGGCCAGGGTGACCGAGCTGAAGGACGCCATCGCGGCTGCGGACGGCCTTCTCCTCGTCACGCCCGAATACAACAACTCGATCCCCGGGGTGTTCAAGAACGCCATCGACTGGCTCTCCAGGCCGGACTCGGACATCAAGCGCGTCTTCGGCGGCAGGCCGGTGGCGGTCATCGGCGCGTCGCCGGGCGGGTTCGGCACGATTCTGTCCCAGGATGCGTGGCTCCCGGTCCTGCGGACGCTCAGAGCGGATTTCTGGGCCGGGGGACGGCTGATGGTGTCGCGGGCTCAGACGGTCTTCAACCAGGACGGCAGCTTCGCCGACCAGAAGGTCGAGGACCAGCTCCGCAAGTTCCTCGAGGGGTTCACCGCGTACGCGACGGCGGCAGGGCGAAACGCTAAGGTGTCTCGAGCCGGCGGCTAGAGCTGCTTCCACTCACGTGGAATCACCTCTCTTCTTGGCTATGCCGCATTTTTGACGGCGAACCGGATCCACTTCGCCGAAAAATGCTCTAATCCTCTTCGCGGTGCCGGAACGGCGTGGCCGCCGCCAGTTCGCCGGCAGCTTCGGAGACGTAGAGACGCTCCTGATCGAGATAGGCCTGAACGGCCCGGCGCAGGGAGGGGTCCGCGATGTCGTGCGCGGAGGATGTGATGACGGGCTTGTAGCCCCGGGCGAGCTTGTGCTCGCCCTGGGCTCCGGCCTCGACGCGATCCAGCCCGCGCGCAATGGCGAAATCGATGGCCTGATAGTAGCAGACCTCGAAATGCAGGAAGGGATGGTCCTCGATGCACCCCCAGTTGCGTCCGTAGAGCCGCCTGTCGCCGACGAAGTTGATCGCCCCGGCGATGTGCCGCCCGTTGCGCTTGGCCATGACGAGGAGAATGCGGTCGGCCATCCGTTCGCCGACCAGGGAGAAGAAGCGGCGGTTGAGATAGGGGCGGCCCCACTTGCGGGAGCCGGTGTCCATGTAGAAGGCGAAGAAGGCGTCCCAGTGCGCCTCCGTGATATCCTTGCCGCTCACCCACTCGACGGAGATGCCGTTCGCGAGGGCGTCGCGCCTCTCGCGCCGGATCGCCTTCCGCTTGCGGGAGGCCAACGCACCGAGAAAATCGTCGAAGCTGCCATAGCCTTCATTGAACCAATGGAACTGCTGATCGTCCCGTCGAAGAAATTCTTCGGACGTGAGAGCCTCGAGATCGGTCTCCTGCAGGAAGGTCGCGTGGATGGAGGAGGCGCCTGTCTGGTCGCGCACGGCCCTCAGGCCGGCGATCAGGGCGGAACGGATCTCCGACGAGCGCGGTCCGTTCCCGGCGAGCAGGCGGGGGCCGGTGACCGGCGTGAACGGAACGGCCACCTGGAGCTTCGGGTAATAGCGGCCCCCGGCCCGGGCATAGGCATCGGCCCAGGCATGATCGAAGACGTACTCGCCCATGGAATGGGATTTGAGGTAACACGGGGCGGCGCCCAGCAGCCTATCGGACTCGTCCTCGATGAGGACATGAACCGGCGCCCACCCGGACCGTCCGCCGACGCAGCCGGAATCCTCCAGGGCGGACAGGAAGGCGTGAGACAGGAAGGGGTTGAACGGGTCGTCGTCGCCGGAGCCCGTGTCGAGCGCGCAGGCGTCCCAGTCGGCAGCCGGGACAAGCTTCAGGCCTGGTGCGATTTTGGCTTGGAAGGTCACTGGGTCGAAGGATCCCGCCGTCAGGCATTAAGAGCTAGTGTCTCGGCGGGATCCTGGCAACCGTTGCGGCAATGCGTCAGGGCAGGAAGCCCTCGAAGACCATCTGGTCGGC
This sequence comes from Microvirga sesbaniae, assembly GCF_025460805.1. Classification (GTDB taxonomy): domain Bacteria; phylum Pseudomonadota; class Alphaproteobacteria; order Rhizobiales; family Beijerinckiaceae; genus Microvirga; species Microvirga sesbaniae. The sequence goes on from NZ_JAMXFJ010000003.1 coordinate 185,944, forward strand.
GTGCTTCTCGGCCCGGGCACGGTCCTCCGGCGTCCGCACCGTCCAGGTCATCACGGGCAGGTTGCCCAGGATCCGGCTGAGATGGGTCGAAGCACACGGAATGTCCTTCACCCGCCAGGACAGGAAGTGCGGCTGCGTGTCCGAGAAGTGCAGAAGATTGGCCATCCGGTGCTTCATCTCGGGGGTCAGGAAGCTGTCGGCCTTCGAGGCGTATTCCAGCTCTCCGATGAATCCGCGCGTGATGTTCGGAGCATTCGCCCGCAGATAGGCCACGATATCCGGATCGAACGACTTCACCACGAAGGGGCCGCCGTAATCCGCCAGGATCTCGATGACCCGTTTGGTCAGGCGCATGTCGCCGTTGAACTTGCTCTTGACCTCGATCACCAGCGGCGTGCGGCCGGCGATCGTGGCGAGATAGTCGGTGAACGCCGGGATCCTGTCCCCGCGCCTGGCGCCGGCGATGGCGATGGCGCTCAGGTCGGAGAGCTTGCGCTCCGCGACCAGCCCCGTCTGACCGGTCAGGCGGTCGAGCTCGAAATCGTGGAACACGATGGCTTCGTTGTCGGCGGTCAGCTGAACGTCGAGCTCGATGGGGAAACCACGCTCAATCGCGGCTTCCGCCGCCGAGACCGTGTTCTCGATGACGCCTTCCGCCTTGTTGTGGAGGCCGCGATGGGCGATGGGCTTCGCGACGAGCCAGCTCGGGGTGCTCATTGGACTTCAAACATCCCTTCGACTTCGACACAGGCGTCGAGCGGCAGCTCGGCAACCCCGATGGTGGAACGGGCATGGCGACCGGCATCGCCCAGAACCTCGACCATCAGGTCGGAGGCGCCGTTCATCACGGGAGCAAGGGCCGCAAAGGTCGGCACGGCATTGATGAAGCCGCCGAGGCGGACGCAGCGCGTGACCTTGTCGAGGTCGCCCACGGCGGCCTTGAGCTGCGCGAGCAGGTTGATTGCGCAGAGCCGCGCCGCCTCCTGGCCGATTTCGGGAGAGATCTCGGCGCCGAGCTTGCCCTTGTGCGCATCGGCCAGCTTGCCGTCCAGCCCGAGGCAGAGCTGCCCGGAGATGACAATCAGGTTTCCGGTCCTGACGAATGGGACGTAATTCGCGACGGGCGCGGCGGGAGTCGGGAGCGTGATCCCCAGATCCTGAAGCTTCTTGTCGACTGCACTCATGGGAGCCTCGATTTGTGACATCATCCGGACGGAGTAGTGGCGGATGAGCCGTAAGGACGCAAGCGGGAACATTGCCCTGTCCGCAGGAGGACCCTATCCTGCCTGGCATCGGATCGGGAGAAGACATGCGTTTCGTCGTTGCGGCCTGTGGCCTGTCCATCGCTTTGATTGCCTCGGCGTCTGCCCAGACGGCCAGGCCTTCGGTCCAATTGGTTCCTCACAGGGCGGTTTACGACCTCTCCCTGTTGCGGGCCGGCGGGTCCAATGGCGTCGATCATGCGACGGGGAGGATCGCCATGGAGTTCGGGGGCGATGCCTGCGAGGGCTACACCCTCAAGTACCGCCAGGTGACGATCCTCAACAGCAGTGACTCCGGCTCCAACACGCTCGACATCCAAACCGCCACGTACGAGACGGGCGACGGCCGATCCATGCACTTCAAGTCCAGCTCGTTCCGGCAGGGCATGATCAAGGACGGCGAGGTGGACGGCGACGCCAAGCTCACGCCGCAGGGCAGCCTCAACGTCGACCTGAAGCAGCCGAAGAGAAAGGCGTTCGAAGCTCCGGGCGAGACCGTGTTCCCGACCGAGCACCTGAAGCGCTTGATCGAGGCGGGACGTCGGGGGGACACCACCCTGTCCGTGAAGGTGTATGACGGCTCCAACAAGGGCGATAAGGTGTACGAGACCCTCGGGCTGATCGGCCGGAAGATCGAGGCAGGCGCCGCTTCTGCCTCGCTCGAGGACGTGGCACGGGGCGAAAAGCTCGCCTCCGTCGCGCGCTGGCCCATCACCATCAGCTACTTCGAGGAAGGCAAGGCCGACCGGACGCCGGTCTACACGATCTCGTTCCAGCTCTACGAGAACGGCGTGAGCCGGGACCTGAAACTCGATTATGGGGACTTTGCTCTCAAAGGTGAGCTGAAGAGCCTGGACATGCAGGCGCCGAGCTCGTGCAACCACTAGCGCACCGTGCGGACGAAAGCGGGCCAGGCGCGTGAAAAGTGGACCCGGTACTCGCTGGCGCGGCCCTTCGGGTCACTGGCGTGGCCCTTTGGGTCCGCCCGGAACGATGCGCCGCTTCAGGATGTGAGCATCGGATCATCGGAATGGCCGGCAAGATGCGGGTGATGACCGGCCGGCCATGACCTGGGAGGGTGTTGTCACCGGGCCACACACACCACGTCATCACCGGCCTTGTGCCGGTGATCCCGATACAGGACAGCGCCGCGCCCTACCGCATCGGGATGGCCGGCACAAGGCCGGCCATGACGTGGGAAAGGTCACGCCACAGCAAGGATCATCCTCCACGTCATCACCGGGCTTGTCCCGGTGATCCCGCTTCTGTAGGGCGCCGCGCTTCACCGGATCGGGATGGCCGGCCATGACGTTGGGTGGGTGTCATCTTCAACGAATGAGCCTCGGACGTGAAAAGTGGATGCGCTTTTCACGTCCGAGGCTCAATTCCTTAAGCGGCGCATCGGAAGACGCGGCTCGCTGGGTCCGTCCGAGGCGCTAGAGCATCGGACGGAAAAGTGGATCCGGTTTTCGCTGGCGCGGCCCGCTGGGTCCGTTCCGACCGATGCTCTCATTCAAGAAGAAAGCATCGGATGGATCCCAAAAGGGCAAGTCCACTTTTGGGTCCGATGCTTTAGCGTTTGCGCAGCACGATGCCCTTCTGTACGGCATTGGCCCCGAATTTGTCGCGGAGTTTGTCGATGGCGGCTTCCATATGGGCCTGGCGGACGACGCTCTGATCCGCGAGGTCGCCCTTGTCCGCGTCCGCCGGGTCGCAGAGATCGGCCGCCCCGATCCCGATGAGGCGGAAGGCGGTTCCGTCGCAGGCGGCTTTCAGGAGCTGCCGAGCCGGATCGAACAGCCGCGCAGCCAGCTGCGTCGGCGCCAGGCCCGACCGGGTCCGGGTCAGAAGCCGGAAATCCTTGTCCTTCAGCTTCAAGGTTACGCTCTGGCCGGCAAGGCCGGCCACCTTCAGGCGGCGCGAGACCTTCTCCGAGAGCCGCCACAGGATCGGTTCGAGATCCTCGAAGGATCGCAGATCGGTCTCGAAGGTCGTTTCCGCCGAGACGCTTTTGGTCTCCCGCTCCGGGGTGACGGGCCGGCTGTCCTCGCCCCAGGCGAGACGCGAGAGGCGCTGCGAATCCCGGCCGAGGGCCTCGAACAGGGTTTTCAGCGGCACGTCCCGCAGGTGGGAGATCCGGGAGACTCCGACCTTTGCAAGCCTGCCCTGGGCCGAGGCGCCGATCCCGGGAATGATCCCGACCGGTTTGTCCGCGAGGAACCCTGCGGCCTCCTCGCGTCCGATGATGGAGAATCCCCGCGGCTTCTCCAGGTCCGAGGCGATCTTGGCGAGAAACTTGTTGTAGGAAAGGCCGACCGAGATGCTGATCCCGATCTCCCGCTCGACCTTGCGGGCAAAGCGGGCGAGGGTCAGGGCAGGGCTGCCGTGGTGCAGCCTTTCCGTCCCGGTCAGGTCGAGGAAGGCCTCGTCGATGGAGACAGGCTCGACCAGGGGGGTCAGCTCCCGCATGAGCTGGCGCACCTCCCGGCCCGCCTTGCTGTATTTTTCTCCGTTCGGCTTGATCACGGTCGCGTCGGGGCAGAGCTTGAGCGCCTGGAACATCGGCATGGCCGAGCGGACCCCGTAGGTCCTGGCCACATAGCAGGCGGTGGACACGACCCCTCTCTTGCCGCCGCCGATGATGACCGGTTTGTCCGCGAGGCTCGGGTCATCCCGCTTCTCGACAGCGGCGAAGAAGGCATCGCAATCCACATGGGCGATCGAGAGGGCGTCGCGCTCCTTGTGCCGCAGGAGGCGGGGAGACCCGCAAGCCTGGCACCGTCCGGCCGAGGGATCGGCGGAAAGCGTCAGGCAGTCGCGGCAGAAGGGGGCTTCGCTCATCGGCGGACGGGGATTATTCGAACTCGGACGGCGACAGGGTCCAATGAGCCTGCATGATGTGCTCCGGCTTGGTATTCAGGTCCTTGGCCAGGGCGATCAGCAGGGGCTCGTCGGAGACGACGTAATCCAGGATACCAGCGAAGAAACCAGGCGACGAGGCCGCCGACCGGATGGTGTCCGGTTGCAGGCCGGACACGGCCATGAAGCGGCCGAGGCGCTCCTCGTCGGCGGTCAGGAAGGAAAACGCCTCAAGTGCGACATTTTCGGCCTCCTGGCGCGTAACTCTTTTTAAGGGAGTGTTCATGCTGTCAATTTGCATTTCATCAATAGGTTGGGTCCTAACTATATCATCAAATGAACCATTGGGCCGGTGAAGTACATCAGGAGCCCCGGGGAAAGCGGCCATGAAGAAGACTGTGCTCATCGTTGAGGACAACGAACTCAACATGAAGCTCTTCAACGACCTCCTCGAGGCTCACGGCTATGCGACCTTGAAAACCAGCCACGGGATCGAGGCCATGGAGCTGGCCCGGGCCCACAAGCCGGACCTGATCCTCATGGACATCCAGCTGCCCGAGGTGTCGGGCCTGGAGGTGACCCGCTGGCTCAAGGCCGATGAGGAGCTGAAGTCGATCCCGGTCATCGCCATCACGGCTTTCGCCATGAAGGGGGACGAGGAACGCATCCGGGAGGGGGGCTGCGAAGCCTATATGTCGAAGCCGATCTCGGTGTCCAAGTTCATCGCAACCGTGAAGACCTACCTCGAGGCCGACAGCCGGGCGCCATAAGTGGGCCGAAACCATGGCGGGGTCCCATCCGAAGCTTGAAGACGGGGATTCATCTCCTTGAGATGACTTGGCTTTAAGTTTTTTGGGAAAATGCCGCTTTTTGGCCACACGGGCGCTTGCATCGTTCCATGGTTCCTATAGGTTCAGCGCAAGTCTCCGCCTCAGCGCATCGTGCGGACCTCGAGGGCCGCGCCGGCGAACAGTGGTTCCGGTTCCCGATTGCACGGTGCTCTCCGCGGAAGTCATGCCCTACGGATGCTCAGGTCCGCCGCATCTCCTGGGACTTCGGGGGCTCGGCCAGCCTGGGGGCAGATCGTTGCCTCCTCAACGCTGCCCCCGGCTGGCCACCATCTTCATTGAGCTGAATTCAGGCGCCGCAAGGCGCCTTTTTCGTTTTGGCCTGCGCCCGAATCGACCCTTGGGACGACGGATTCCCTTGTCCGTTCGGCGGGAGCCTGCCCTCGCGAGGCGCGAGGCGCGAGGCGCGAGGCGCGAGGCATTGGCGCGTGCGCCGTTCGCGAAAGTTCCGGAAGCCCGTCGGATCCGAGATGCGGTTCCCGCCGTGTCCTGCTACGTTGCGGCAACAACGTTCAACCGGGACCAGGGATCATGGATCATCGCACACCTCCGTTGCCGCCCAGGACGGCCCTAACCCGCTTCTCCGTGGCCCCGCTGGCGACCATGACCCGCCGGCTCGCCGATGTCGCCTCGGGCCGGGCTCCCGCCGACCTCGTGATCACGGGAGCCCGGGTGCTGTCGACCTACAGCGAGCGGATCGCGCCCGAGCGGGAGGTCTGGATCGCGGGAGGGCGCATTGCGGCCGTCAAGCCTGCCGGTGCCTATCGCCAGGTCCGCGGAGCGCCGGGCCGTGTCTACGACGCCAGGGGCGGGATCGTCGCGCCGGGCCTCGTGGATCCGCATATCCATATCGAGAGCAGCATGATCACGGCCTGCGCCTACGCGGAAGCGGCGCTGCTCAACGGCACCACGACGATTTTCTGCGACAGCCATGAGATCGGCAATGTCATGGACGCTGCCGGGATCGAGATGATGCTGGAAGATGCGCGCCATGCGCCGCTCTCCATCTTCCTCACCGTGCCGAGCACCGTGCCGGCCACCTCGCCCGGCCTGGAAACGGCGGGCGGCGACCTGACGCCCGACAAGATCGCGGCCCTGTTCGACCGCTGGCCGGAGGCGGCGGCGCTGGGCGAGAAGATGGATTTCGTCCCCGTCACCATGGGGGACGAAAGAAGCCACGCGATTCTCGCGGCGGCCCTCGAGCGCGGCAAGCCGGTCTCGGGCCACATCTACGGCCGTGACTTCGTGGCGGCCTACGCGGCGAGCGGCGTGACGGACACCCATGAGGCCATCGACCGGGACATCGCCGACGACCTGCTCGATGCCGGCGTGTGGATCTTCCTGCGGGGTGGGCCGCCGACCACGCCGTGGCACTCGCTTCCCGAGGCCATCAAGACCATCACGGAGCTCGGCTCCTCCCACAAGCGCATCTGCGTGTGCACCGACGACCGCGACGCGGACGACCTGATGGCGTTCGGCATGGACTGGGTCACGCGCGAGGCGCGCCGGGCCGGCATGGGTCGCGAGCAGGCCTGGAGCATGGGGTCCCTGCACCCGGCCACACGCTTCGGCATGGAGGGCGAGATCGGCGGTCTCGGCGGCGGACGCCGCGCCGACGTGGTGCTGCTCAACGACGCGCTCGAGGTGCAGAACACCTGGTACGGGGGTGAGCTCGTGGTCGAGGGCAGACGGATCGCGCCCGTGCTCGATGAGGCGCTCTCCAACCGCTATCGCTATCCCGCCGAGGCTTACCGGACGGTCCACGTCGCGAAGCGCCCGAAGCTGATTCCGGAACTGCCCGATGCGGACTGCGCGGCCAACGTGATCCGCGTCGCCCTGCCGGGCATCGTCCTCTTCCACGACAAGATCCGGCTCCAACCGGAACGGGACTGGGACACGCTTCTTGCGAAGAACGATCTTACCTTCGTGTCCGTCATCGAGCGCCACGGCCGCACCGGCGGTGCCGGGATCGCCCATGGCCTGCTCAAGGATTTCGGCCTGAAGAGCGGGGCCGTCGCGAGCAGCGTCGGGCACGATTCCCACAACCTGATCGTTGCGGGAACCAACGAAGGCGACATGCAGGTGGCGCTCGACGCGATCATCGAGGCGCAGGGGGGCGTCTGTGTCGTCGACCAGGGCAAGGTCATCGCCATGGTGCCGCTTCCGATCGCGGGTCTGCTCTCCGACAAGCGCGTGACGGAAGTGGCCGAGGAGACCCGGACCTTGAAGGCCGCCTGGGAGAAGGCGGGCTGCAGGATCCCCTATATGGGCTTCAACCTCATCCCGCTCTCGGTCATTCCGGAGATCCGCATCACCGACAAGGGTCTGGTGCTCGTGCCGGAGATGGAACTCGTGCCGCTCTACGAGCGGTGAACGTTCATCGCGTAGCGCCGGCCCGGAATGGCTGACGAGCCCGGCATCAGCGCATCGTGCAGAAAAGTGGACCCGGTTTTCTGCCCCGAACGATGCGCCGCTTAAGGAAGTGAGCATCGGATCCGATCCCAAAAGTGGGTCCACTTTTCACGTCCGATGCTCTAGCCGAACTTGAACATCTGCGTCGCGCGCTTCACCGCTCCTCGGGCTGGGGCGTGCGGTCCAGGGCCAGATCCCCGGTTCGGAGAAGAAGATCCCCCAGGTCCTGCCTGAACTGTTCGAGCGCAAAGCCAAGGGCGACGACCTGCCCGAAAGCCTTCCCGGGCAATTCCCGCATGAGGGAAGGGGACCGGAGCGCTTCCGCTTCGACCGTGAAGGCGTTCAGAGCATCCTCGAAGGCGACCGCTCCGTGGGGCGTCGTGCGGTTGTGGAGGGCTTGCGCAAGATCCAGAAGGAGCCTGCGGGTGGTTTCGTGCAAGGCTTTGAGCGAGGGGTTGAGTCTCTCCCGAATGAGGGGCGGGAGCGGTCCGGAGGCCGCGCGGCCGATCATGACGAGGTCGTGGCGCACCCGATACAGGGTACGGATCAGAGGCTCCGGGTCGGGTGCTTCCGTGAGACGGCTCTTTCTCTCCCGCGTCGCCTCCTCGGCGGCCGCCTCCGCCTTCTTGAGGGCGGAGCGGATCTGCGGGTGAAGCGTCTGCAGGGAGGAGCGGCCCGTCGGACCATCGGTGAGTTCTTCCATGAAGATGGAGAACAGGTCCGCGTTCAGGGACACGACCCTGGCCGCGGCCTCCGTCATCAGGGTATGGGCCCGCGCCGGCAGGACGAACAGGGAGACCACGACACCGACGATATTGCCGAGGGTGATCTCCAGCACCCGGTCGAAGGCCGATGCAATGGGGCCGATCGCCTGTCCGGTGGGAGGCAGGAGCATGATGAGCGAGGTGATCGGCGCGACCCGGAACGCTGGCTTGACGGCCGCCAGAAGGGCCAGCGGAAACAACGCCACCAGGATGGCCAGACCCAAGGTCACCGGCGAGGCATGAGGAACGAGACCGGCGACCAGGCCGCCATAGACAGCCCCGGCCAGCGTGCCGCTGAACCGCTCGACGGCGGCCTTGAGCGAGCCGCCGACGCTCGCCTGCATCACGACAACGGCCGTGATCACCGCCCAATATCCCTGCGGCAGGTCGAAAAGCTTCGTTACGGCATAGGCGAGGGCGCCCGCGATGGTGACGCGAAACGCCAGCTTCAACTCCGCAGGACGCACTCCGACGAGGCCGCCTATCCGTTCGATCCACCCAGACGATGCCATGCGATTCTCCGCATGCAGAGCATAGAGGGTGCCTCGCAACGCAAGCTACGGCGATTATGATCGGATCTCATTCGGCCGGCAGCACGACCAGGCTCGATCCGCAATCCTCGCAGGTGCCGAGAACCGGGGAGGCGATCATCTGCGTCGTCCGGCACTCGGGACAGCCTTTCAACGCCATGTGAAGCGATCCCTGCATCTGATGCCCGCTTTGGCGGAACGCCTCACTCATTTGGACGGCCTGCTCGAACATGGGCGCCTCCATCGAGGGCCCTGATGCTGCGCCTCCGGGCGGCCTCCGTCAATCATGCTTTGGAGCGGTCAGGCAGGCTCCCGGCGGCCTGTCGGCAGGATCGGCTCCAGATCCGTGGTCAGGCTCGCCGCGACCGAGAAGAGGCCGAAGAGGACGTGCGGCCAGTAAACCCGATCGGCGAAACCGAACAGGAAAGGCGATGCCGCAAGGACCAGCCCGGCCAATCCGTCGAGGATGAGATGCAGGGGCATCGGCAGAAGCTTGAAAAGGCCGAGCTCATACGCGGTGACGGCCGAGTACAGGATGGCTCCCAGGCCGAAGGCGACGGCGGTCCATTTGGCCGCCGCGACATCCGCGAAGCCGAAGAGCCACGGCGTGGACAGAAGCGCCAATCCCCAGAGATAGTCGATGATCCCATGCACTCTGGTGGGAAGAAAACGCATGGATGGATCTCCCGTGCCGCATCGCGCCTCCTCCAACGTTTCCCCGATGAAACGCGTTCCTTGCCGAGCCGGCTGCGGCTTGTGGGAGGGTGGAAGCGCTCTAATTGGCAGCATGCTTCAGGGAACGGCAGACGGGTCGATGAGCAGGATTCGGTGGCAGCAGGACCAGGTCGCGGGCGTTCCGCTCAACCGCCATGTGGGCTTCGTAGGCCCGGTCGAGGTCGGGAATGTGGCCTATGACGGCAGCAATCGGTTCTGGATCTGGTCGACGCCCCTGCAGGAGGATGCCTGGGGCTATGGGCCGACGGAGCACGCCGCCAAGGCGGCTCTGGAGGTCTGGCTCGCCTCCTGGCTCGGCCATTTCGCGCCGTTCTTCCGACCCGACAGCGGCCCTCAGGCCTGATCGGCGGAGGACGCGGAGTCAGGAACGCCGCTGTGCTCCCCGAACGCTCGTGGCGTACCGGCCGGATCATATCGGACAGGAACAAGGGTATGTCGCGGGAGGTTGTCGCGCGACGGGAGGAGCCCGATGAGCCATGTCATCCTGCTCGGCGACAGCATTTTCGATAACGGCGCCTATGTTCAGCGTGGCGAACCCGACGTCACGGCGCAGGTCCGGGCGAGGCTGCCGCAGGGCTGGAAAGCGACTCTCTGCGCGGTCGACGGCGCCGTCACCATGGGGGTCCGGCAGCAGCTGGCCCGCGTTCCCACGGATGCGAGCCATCTCATCGTCAGCGCCGGCGGCAACGATGCCTTGCGCAACAGCGGAATTCTGCGGGAAGGTGCGTCCTCCGTGGCCGAAGTGGTGACCAGACTTGCGGATGTCAGGGACGAGTTCGCCCGCAATTACCGGACCATGCTGGATGCCGTCCTGGATCGGCGCCTGCCGGTCGCTCTTTGCACCATCTACGACGCCCGGTTTCCTGATCCGCAGGAGCAGCGTCTGGTCGTCACCGCGCTGTCGATCTTCAACGATGTCATCATGCGCGAAGCCTTTTCGCGACGGCTTCACCTGATCGACCTGCGCCTGATCTGCGACGAGCCCGCGGACTATGCCAATCCCATCGAACCGTCGGCCAAGGGCGGGGACAAGATCGCCTCGGTCATCGCCCAGGTGGTCGCAGGGAATACGATCTTCCCGAGGTCGCAGATCTACGCGCAGTAGCGGGTTTCACGCCTGCGGCGTCGCATGGCCCGCAGGACGGATCCAGGAACTTCCGGCCGCCTGCCTCATTAAGTCGGTCCTTCCGGAATTCGTCATCGACGAGGGTACGATTCTGCCATGAAAGAAGCCTCCTGCATCTCGCAACATATCGAAGACCTTGCCGTGTTTCTGGACCCCGTCGCGTTCGACCGCCGGCACGACATCTCCCTGGCCAAGCGACGCGACGCAGCCTGGCGGGAGGCAGCCAATCGGGTCGGACCGGCGAGGCCTCAAGACTAGGAGCCGTCCGTCGGGCCGGATGGCTGTAATTGCAAGCAATTATGAACGAATTGTCAGAAACGACTGGTCAGACAGAATAAATCCCATGCATTCGCTGGCCAAGCTTCGAACCAAACTCCACCGGTTGAATTGTTGTTGCGAGGATTGCTCTTCGTCACTTCTTGAGAGGTCGACCATGAGGAAGTTCGCTTTATTGGCTGGTATTGCCATCATCACGTCAGCTGGTATCGGCACGGCGGAGGCTCAGCACTGGCGCGGAGGCGGCTGGCGCGGGGCGGGCTGGCATGGCGGCGGTTGGAATGGCGGCTATTATCCCCGCTACTATCGCGGCGGCGGATGGGGCAACGGGGGCGCGGTCGCGGCCGGGCTCATCGGCGGCGCGGTGCTCGGCGGTCTTCTGACCGCAGCCACGACCCCGGCCTACGCCTATCCGGGCTATGGCTATTCTTATGGATACCCGGCCACTGGATACGGCTACAGCTATGGCTATCCTGCCGCCTACAATGACCCCGCCGACAGCTATCCCGCCTATGGGTACTATTCGGCCCCTGTGACGCGGGTCGTCTACCAGCCGGCCCCCGTCTATCGGACCCGCGTGGTCTATCGCCAGCCGGTCTACGGCAGCCGTGTGGTCTATCGGCAGCCCCGGACGGTGACGCGCGTCGTCTACCGCGACCCCCAGCGCGCCGGCTTCGTCCGCTCCGTCAGGCGCGACGTGGTGACGACCGGCTCGGTCAACCGACGCGACGTTCAGCGGATCCGCCGGATCGACGGCTTCTACCGCTGAGAGGCGGGGCCTGCCGGGACGGGATCGTCCATTCTCGACGCCAATTGGGAAACCGCCCCGATCGGGGCGGTTTCATGCGGAAGGCTCGCGACACGGAAGGGAGGCCCCATCTCACCCCCGGCCGGATAGCCCTTTAGAAGCGTCGGCGCTGCCGTTCGGTTAGTCTTTCCACTGACATTCAAATGTGATCTTCTCCTCCGATAAGAGACGCGAAAAGCGCACTCGGGAGGATACTTGCACGTGGACAGCCCTGTCTCCGCCGCGATCGATGTCGATCATCTCCAGGTCAATTATGGCAGCCAGCGCGTGCTTCATGGGGTCAGCCTCTCGGTCTCACCCGGAGAGTTCATCGCCATCCTCGGTTCGTCCGGCTGCGGGAAGACGACCCTCTTGCGCACCATCGCGGGATTCCAGAAGGCCGCCGGCGGCGCGATCCGCCTGTTCGGCCGGGATGTGGTGAACACGCCGCCGGAGAAGCGCGGCATGGCCATGATGTTCCAGTCCTATGCGCTCTGGCCGCACATGACCGTTCTCGGCAATGTCGGCTACGGCCTTCGCCTCCGCGGCCTATCCAAGGATGAGATCCGCTCCCGGGTCGCGGCTGTTCTGAAGATGCTGAACCTGTCCGGTCTTGAGGACCGGAAGGTGACGAATCTGTCGGGCGGTCAGCGCCAGCGCGTCGCCCTGGGGCGGGCTCTGGCGATCGAACCGCGGATCCTGCTTCTCGACGAGCCCCTGTCGAACCTGGACGCCAAGGTGCGCATCCAGCTTCGGTCCGAAATCAAGGCTCTTCAGAGCCGGCTCGGCTTCACGGCGATCCACGTCACGCACGACCGCGAGGAAGCCATGACCATGGCCGACCGGATCGTCGTGATGGATGCAGGTCGGATCGCGCAGGTCGGCGCCCCGAAGGAGGTCTACGACCACCCGAACTCGCCCTTCGTGGCCAGCTTCATGGGAGCCGAGAACACCCTCGACCTCGATGTCCGCCCTGCCGGCGCCGGCGTGGAGGTGAGGGCCGGCGACGGCAGCGCGGCAAGCTATGGCGGCCCGGTGCCCGTGGGCCCCGTCACGGCCTATTTTCGCGACGACAACGCTTCGCTCGACGATCCGCAGGCGCGGGTCGACGGGGCGATCGTCCTACCTGGAACAATTACACAGAGAACGTATCCGGGAGGACACTACAGGTACGTGATCGCGGTCGGCGACCGTCACTTCACTGTGACGGACGATCGCTATCACGAGCTCGACCGACCGGTAGGCCTGCGCCTCCCGCTGGCGTCGTTGCACCTGTTTCCCCAAACCCAGACTTCGGGAGGATTCCATGCGTAGAAGCTTGTTGGCTGCGGGTCTCGCGGCCTTTTTCTTGAGCAGTGCCGCCAGTGCGCAGACGCTCAATGTCGCGACGGCCGGCGACCAGAACATGGTCGATTACATCAAGGACTATCTCGGACCGCTGTTCGAGAAGAGCCATCCGGGCGTGAAGGTCGTGGCGGTCGGCACCGGGCCGGGCGACGGCGGCTCGCAGAAGATCTTCGAGAAGCTCGATGCGCAGAAACAGGCTGCGAGCGCATCCGACTTCGACGTGGTGGTCATCCACCAGAAGGCCGCCGGCACGATGGTGCAGGGCGATCTGCTCAAGAAATATCGGGACGTGCTCCCCACCGGCAAGCTCGTGACGCGCGACACCGCCACGAACTCGCTCGGCACCGACGTCTCGGGCTACGTCATGCCCATGTTCCATTCGCAGACGGCGATCGCCTACAACCCGGACCTGATCAAGAACCCGCCCAACAACTATGCCGAGTTGCGCGAGTGGGTGAAGAAGAACCCGAAGCAGTTCGGCTACAACGGCATCAAGGGCGGCATGTCCGGCGTCGCCTTCGTGACCGGCTGGATCTCGGCCTTCGGCGGCGATCCGGCGAAGCTCGAGAAGGGTCCCTACGATGCGGCCACGAAGGCCACCTGGGACAAGGCGATGGCCGATCTGAAGGAGTTCAACCAGAACGTCGTCATCACGCCCGGCAACGCCGGCACGCTCGACATGCTCAACCGCGGCGAGATCGCCATGGGGCCGGTCTGGGTCGACATGTTCTATACCTGGAAGGCCGACGGCAAGCTTCCGCCGAACATGCGCCTGAAGCTGGTCTCGCCCGGCATGCCCGGCCAGCCCATGTATTACGCCATTCCTGCGAAGACCGCTCAGGAGAAGCTCGCCGCCGAGTTCATCGCCCTGGCGACGAGCCCGGACGTCCAGGCCGAGGGTATCGTGAAGCGCTTCAACTGGTACCCGGGCATCGACGCCAAGAACCTGGAAGGCAAGCTCGATCAGGCGGCCTGGAACCAGCTCTTCGCCGATATCCCGCCGGACACGCTCGCGGCGAACGGCAAGCCGTTCCCGATCGGTCCGTACTTCAACGACATCCTCGAGACCTACGAGAAGAAGGTCGCCAACTGAGGCGAACGGCCCCACGGCAGGCGGTCCGTCCGACGGGCCGCCTGCACGACACCATGTCCGATGCCCCATCGTGACCGGAACAGTTCCAGATCATGGCGAAACCGTCACTCCTCGGCCTCCTGCTCGTCGCACCGGCGCTCGCGATGATCGGCGCGCTGTTTCTCTACCCGCTCGGCTTCTCGCTCGCGGCAGCCTTCACGGAGCCGGGAGGCGGCCTGTCGCTGATGCACTTTCAGAAGGCCTATGAGCTCTATTCGACGGACATTCTCTTCACGCTCTTCATCGTGGTCGTCTCGACCCTTCTGACGGCTCTGTTCTCCATCGCGATCGCGGGAATCCTCACCCTCGGCGAGACGCCCTGGCTCGTCGCGGCCCTGCGGGCTCTCTATCGCTGGCCGCTCTTCATCCCGTTCATCGTGGCGGCCCAATGCATGCGGACCTTTCTCGCCAAGAACGGCCTCATGAACAATTCCTTCGTGGCGCTCGGGCTGATGGAGCCGCTCCAGGCCACGAGCCTCCTCGATTGGCGCGGCATCATCATCACCTTCGTGTGGAAGCAGGTTCCGTTCGTGACGCTGATGCTGGCCGGAGCCATGGCGTCCATCGACCGGGCCACCATCGAGGCGGGACGAAATCTCGGGGCCTCGCGGATCCGGGTTCTCTTGGAACTCGTGCTGCCGCAGGTGGGGCAGACGCTCCTCGTCGGGCTCGTCCTGTCCTTCGTCACCATGCTGTCGGTGCTGTCGGTCCCGATGATGGTCGCGGGCTCGCAGCCGACCATGCTCACCGTGGACATGGCCTTTCGCATCAACTCCTACGGGGATTATGCCACCGCCAATGCGCTCGGCGTCATCTCCTATGCCATCGCGGGCACGGTCGCGTGGATCTATCTCCGCCACAGCGTGAAGCGCGAGGTGCAGGCATGAGCGGCAAGGTCCAAGCGTCGTCCGCTCTCGCGCTCGCCGGGTCCGGGGCACGCCCCGACACCGAAGGCAGGATCTGGGCGTTCGGATCCACCATCCTGAAGGTCGCGGGGCTCGCAGCGTTCGCCTTCCTGCTGTTCGGCCCGCTCGCCAACCTCGTCCTGTGGTCGGTGGCGGAGCGCTGGTACACGCCGTTCAAGCTGCCCGTTTCCTACGGCCTTCGATACTGGGAGGTGGTCTTCCGCCCGACCGGAGACGCCATGACGTCGCTGATGACGAGCGTGGGCATCGCCTGCCTGACGGTCCTCGTCGCGCTCGCCGTCTCGATCCCGGCCGGCTATGCCCTGGCCCGCCTCAAGCTGCCCTGGCGCACGGCCCTGATGATCCTGTTCCTGCTGCCCCAGGCCTTCCCGTCGGTGGCGATCTACATCAACGTGGCCCGGGTCTTCTACAGCATCGGGCTCACCGGAACGATCACCGGCGTCGTGCTGGTGCACGCGGCCCATGGCCTCGTCTACTCCGTGTGGATCGCGGCCGCGGCGTTTGCGGCCGTCGACCGGGACCTCGAGCTCGCTGCCCGCAATATCGGCGCCTCGCCGCTGCGGACCTTCTTCACCGTGACCCTGCCTCTCGCGGCACCCGGCATCATGGCGAGCGCGATCTTCGTGTTCCTGGAATCGCTCGACGAGTTCACCGGCACCTTCTTCGTCGGCGTCCCTCAGGTGACGACGCTGCCGCTCCTGCTCTACAACGCGAGCATGGGCGGCAACTACCAGATTGCCTCCATCACGGCTCTCATCCTGCTCGTTCCCTCGGTGGTCTTCATGCTCGTCATCGAGCGCTTCCTGAAGGCCGACGTGCTGAGTAAGGTCGGCCAATAGGAATCGGCGCGGCATGCTCAGAATCATCACCTGGAACATTCAATGGGGCTTGGGGATCGACGGGAATGTCGACCTGCGAAGGCTGGTGGACGAGGCACGCGCCATCGCGGATTTCGACGTGCTCTGCCTCCAGGAGGTCTCGGACAACTTTTCCGATCTCAAGGGGAACGATGGAGGAAACCAGTTTGCCGAACTGGCGGATCTCCTCCCGAACTACACGGCCGTCGAGGGCGTGGCCCTCGACGTTCCCGACGGGGCAGGGCGCCGGCGGCGCTTCGGCAACATGATCCTGTCCCGCCTGTCGGTGGCCCAAGTGCTGCGCCATACCCTGCCGTGGGAGGCCGCCCCGACCCGCAACATGCCGCGTCTCCTTCTCGAAGCGACGGTCGAGACGCGGTCCGGGCCGCTCCGGGTGATGACGACGCATCTCGAATACTCGTCCGACAAGCTGCGCCGGGCCCAGGTCGAGGGTATCCGGGAGGCCCATCGCTGTGCCTGCGAGCGCGTCGCGATCCCGCGGGAGGATGGGCCGGGCACCTATGCGCGGTTCCCCACCTCCGCATCCGCCGTCCTGACCGGGGACTTCAACATGCGGCCGCCGGATCCGGCGAAGCAGCGGATCTCCGAGCCCTTCGGCCATGGGGTGCCGGCCCTTCGCGACGCATGGCAGGTAGCCTACGGGGCGCAGCCCCATCCGACCTCGTTCTGCCTTTTCGAACAGTCGAACGGACCGCCCCATTGCTGCGATTTCGTGTTCGTGTCCGACGACATCGCTTCGAGGGTCAGGCGGATAGCCTACGACCAGGAGACACAGGCTTCGGATCACCAACCCGTCTTGCTGGAGCTTGACCTGTAGCAGACCGGCCGCACCGATGGCGACCTCCGCCAGGTCCATCCCATCGCCGCCATCAGCCACGACGAGGTCGGCTGACACCCATGTGCCGCCGGGCACATCCCTGGCCGGCGCTCGCCCGTATCCTGCGCCGCATTCAAACAGGGGCTGATGCGCTTCAGCGGCCCCGAGGCGTCAAGGGGGCCTGCCATGGACCAGACCAAAACAGCGGCACATTCGACCAGGCTGACAGCCGCAGAGTGGATGATCATCGCCACGTCTCTCGCATTCATCACGCTCTGGCTCGGGATTTCCTTCTCCTGAGCGGGAGTATTGCGATCCGGACGAATCTCTTCCGTGGACATCTGGCCAGCGCATCGTGCGGACGCTGCGGGTCCGTTCCGAACGATGCGCCGCTCAAGGAAGTGGGCATCCAGGAACGAAAAAACCGCCCGGCGGGGGCGGTTCGTCGAATGGTTCAGAAGCTTGGCGTCAGCCGATCACTTGATCTTGGCACACGTGAATACATTTTTCATGTCGTTGCAGATGAACCGGCAGCGTTTATTTATCAATGGGTTAACTGTCCAAACTGTTGCGCTTTGTTCCATCCAGTGGCATGTTGCTGTTACCCATGTGTTACCCAGGCCTCACTGCCGACTTCACGAATGCACTGGACATCATGCCTGCCAAGACCCTCACGGACGTCGAGGTCCGCTCTCTCCGTGCCACAGCCGACCAGCGGCTTGAGCTTTTCGACGCCAAGGCTCGCGGTCTCTGCCTGCGAGTGACCTCCGGCAAGAAGACCTGGAGCTTTGTCTACCGGGCGAAAGGCAGTCTGAGGCTGCGCCGATACACTATCGGCGACTACCCGGCTTGGTCGTTGTCAAAGGCCAGGGAGAAAGCGCTCGCTTTGAGGCAACAGGTCCAGGACGGCAGCGATCCAGTAGTCGAGACCAAGCTGCGGCGGGACGCCCTGACTGTGGCCGGACTCGTCGACCGCTTCATTGAGAAGTATGCGAAGGCGAGGCTTCGCTCCTGGAAAGATTATAACGCGGTGCTGCAGCGCGACCTGGTCCCTGCTCTCGGGGAGAGGCCCGCTAGGGAGGTAACTCGTACCGAGGTCGCGGATCTCTTGGACCGGGTCGCAGTGCGTGCGCCAGTTTTGGCCAACCGTCTGCAGAATACGATTTCATCGGTATTCTCCTGGGCCTTGTCGGAAGGCCTTGTCACGACGAACCCGGTGACCGGCCTGCGGAAGCGGACCCAGGAAACCCCAAAGGAGCGGGTGCTGAGCGACAAAGAGATCCAGCGTTTCTGGCAGGCGACGGAAGGAGCGTCAGCGGCGTTCCGCGACACGCTGCGATTGATCCTGCTCACCGGCCAGCGGCCCGGAGAGTGTGCTGGGGTCCGCGCGGAAGAAGTGGATCTCGCTGCGAGCCTTTGGACGATCCCGGCGAGCCGGACCAAGAACAAGATCGAACATACAATTCCCTTGGTCGGCCAGGCGCTGGAGATCGTCCAAAGGCTGGCTGAGAGCAGGGAGTCCGGTCCCTTGATCGTCACGCCTCGCGGCAAGGAGCTGACGTCACAGAACTTGGCTAAGGCTATGGAAGCCCTACGAGAAGGGGTGTTCTCCGAAACTGTGACGCCGCATGATCTGCGGCGGACGGCGGCCACCCTGCTCGGGCGGCTCGATATTGACCAAATGACAATCGCACGGGTACTGAACCACGCTAGCACGACCAAGGCCACGGTGACAGGCTCAGTTTATGATCGACATTCGTATGTCCCGCAAAAGAGGCGAGCGCTGGAGGCGCTTGATGACGAGATCAAACGGGTCCTGATCGGCGCCTCCGCGCCCTTGAATGTGGTCCCACTTTCTCGGAAGCGGACATGACTCCAGAAGTGCTGAACGATGAGGAATGGTCCCGCCTGCTGATGATGGCGAACCCTACGATCGATCCCTTCGGGGAGCAGGGGGCGGCGCTCCGGCGGCAAGTTGATTGGATCATCGCAGGTGTTTTCTCTCAAGCGCAAGCGAAGTCCGGCTCTTTGGACGAGACTGAGACGTTTGCGAATTATGCTGCCGCTGGGGCGCAATTTATCCGTGGCATGCGCGCGTTGGACTCTGCCCATGCATCAATTGCGATGACAGTGTCCCACTTCGACGCAAAACCTGCCCGCACCCCTACTCCCCTGTTTGATGGGGAGCTGGCATCGCGCATAGAATGGTTCTGCGAAGCTTTCCGACGAGTCGAAGAGGTTCTAAATCGCTCCGTGGATGACGAGCCATCGGGTCCAAACAGTAAGCCTTGGCTCCACGCGGGAGTGTCGTTCCTTTTTGATCTCTGGCGCGACGAACTTGGCCAAGAGAAGAGGTCTAAGAAGGACTTTTTGGACTTTGCTTATGCCGTGCTTGGACCGTTGAGAATTGGAGTCACACACAACAGTGTCCTCGAGAGCTTCGACCGGCATGTTAAGAAAACAAAGCCCATAAGGCGGCGCTTGAGGCAATTGCGCACAAACTAATCCTCAAATGCCTTTTTACCGGCTGCAAAAGTCTGCATAGTCTTGGTGTCGCTTTGAACATGGAGCGACACGATGAATAAAGTAGAACGGATGGTTCGCTGGTCCGAGGTGAGACAGCTGACCGGACTTAGTCGAACGACAACTTGGAGAATGGTCAGAAAAGGTAGGTTTCCGGCTCCTGTGAAGTTGACGGAACACGCCATTGGCTGGCGCCAGTCTGATTTGGACGCCTGGCTCGCATCTCGCGAAAAGACGGCGTGAGGAGGCGGTGATGAATAAGACCACTGCCTTCGTCCAAGCTCACTTCGAAGCTGAGGCGCTTGACCTCGACCCCGAGACATTAGAACTGCTGAACAGGCTTCGCCGCGTAGGAGCGGACAAGGGCGTGATAGAAAATCAGGTCATGGAAGCAGCTGGAGATTTGTCGTTTCTCAGTTGTCTCGAGATCACCGGAGCGGACTTCTGGCAGGTTATGGGACCTCTCAAGGGTACACCCAACTATGATCTGCTTCGGTTCGTAGTACCTGCGGCACACGCCATCCTGAACGACATCGTCAAAGCCTGCCCCGAAGATGCTCCAGGTGGAGCAACAATCCCTGATCCCGAATTTCAGGGGCCACGGTCAAACGGCACCTCGAATCAGGAGTTCCAGATGAAACCCGCTTATTCGCGGGGGTCGGGACCAGGGCTAGGAAGCGAATTAAATAGCCTCAAAATCAAAGATATCGATGGCCGAGAGACGCCCCTCGACCGGAACGCTTCTTCCCCTCAGAGCGGCGGCTGCAGCGCCGCCGCTCGTGGCCTAAACCCTCACAGATCCACATCCCGAAGGCTCAGCTCCAAAAAGCGCGGGTCTCTCCTTGTCCTTGTCGTCAAGGCCTGTCGCGACGGGCGCTTCGAGGCCCGTCTCGATGGGGAGCTACTTTGCAAATCTAGAACCCCGCTGCTGTCTGCCGCTCGGATTCTCCTCAAACGCGAGCATCATCCTGACAGTATCATCAGCATGCAGCATGACGGCTCCAGCACGATCGCAATGCAAATACGCCTAGAGGCTGCTGCAGGTCTGGCTGTTGATGAGGGTGGCAGCACACCGCGCTTCGTTCGATACCATCCCCCAGCCAATGAACGTGGTCAGAAAGTGGGGGGCTATCGACCGCAGACGCCGATTCTTCATGCCTCGGCCACCCTAGTACCGGACACCGCCTCAGACGCTCCCCTGAACAGTGCTGCAGTGGAGGAAATCCATTGAGCGAGATTTCCGCCCTTCCAATCCCATCTGTGCTAGTCCGCAAGCTCGCCCTGCGCTTTGTTCAATATGACGACAAGCGCGCTCAGTTCTTCCTGCGGAGGGAGCTGGAGCAGATCGCGTGCCGCCGCCTCAGTGCGGGGGTGCCTGAGGCTATTGTTGCCCATCAATGCGCTCAGCTCGAAACGGCGGTCTGGTCCGAGATCCTTCGCCTCGAAGCTGAAACCAATGGAGGCGCAGCATGAGCCAGATGCTGAAACCCAGCTCCGTTAACAGTCGGGCCGGGACTGATTTCGAGAGCGGCCAAGGAAGTCATGGACCCATAGTCAATGTGCAAGTTACTGAAAAGCGCAAGCAAGCCCGCAAGCGGAAGGCTAAGATCCGCCAGGATTACATCGCCTGGCCGCTGAAATGGGAAAAGGGTCGCAAGATGGCTGCTATGGAGCAATGGACTAGGAGGTTTCTATCATGGGACTTGGACAAGTCGGACGTTAAAATCGCCTGTGCGCTGAGCTACCTCTTCAACAGCGAGAATGGACGCTGCTTCGCCAAGCGTCAGGAGATTGCCAACTTCGCCGGCGTGTCGGTAGGAACGTGCCGGAACGCTCTCACTCGGCTGGAGCAAGCGCGTCTGATCCTACGGCGACGGGAGACGATCAGGGGAAAGCAGATGACAGTCATCTACCCCGCCATGCCGGAGTACAACCCCGCCTGAACTGCGATCAAGCCGACGGTCACTTCACGACAATCGTGCGGTGGCCGTCACGACTGTAGTGAGCCATGTATCCCAGAGTGATCCCTGAATCCCTTCTCTTAAAGGTTAGAACTCTATGGCTGCGGGCGTCCGCGAGAGACTTGAGACTGAAAGCAGGAACAAGGCGTGGAAAGGGCTACCGGAATGACGGAGGCTCCAGCGCTGAACCAGGAAGCGTTGCGCGTATGGGAGCCGAGGCAAGGGCAAACTGGCTAGAGCAGCAAGGGAAAGGGGGAGGGGGTAAAAGTCTCCAGCCTCTAAAGGACACCAACCGCATAAGGATTCACGTACATCGTTTTTGGTGTCACCCGAGAAATCCGGACTTCGAATGCCTACAAGGTAGAAATCGACCGAAACGATGGGGGCTTTTGAGCCTAGATTGAAAAGAGCAAGCTTACGAAGGCTTAAATGCCGTAATTGCCCGAGAATCGGGATGTTTCGCGCTATTTGCGCACCACACTTGCATCGTTTCTGCCCATGAGTTGCTCAGCACCGCCTTTTGCAGGCTTGGCGACAAGGAACCCCCAGCCTCATGCCGGTGCGAGAATGGGCGTCACTAGTACGACTTCAGGTCCAAAACTATCTCACTTAGGGAATCGGTTAAGTCCCTCCCTCGCGATGCTGCCTCACTTAGCTAACAGCTCCCGGATTATTCGTCCAAACGGAGTCTAAGATGGTACGAGAAGGTAGCCGGTCTGGAATTTGCTGAATAGGCATGCAAATCGACGCCAGGTAGCAGTGTCGGCGCAGTCTTTCGCCCCGGTGAATTGCTGTTGGAATACATGCTGAAGACTGATCGGCAACGGAGGTGTAGCGCTGAGTCGCAACAATGGGACAGAAGGGCGAAACCTTGGTGATGTGATCCAGCCTAGTCGCTGTGGGCGCCCTCGGCGGAGTAGCTACGGAGCCAGGTCAGCGCTGATTTCAGGGTGAGTGTTTCAGTAAGATATAGTGTTGCCTATGCGTCATGTAACGGGGTAATAGATTGATGAGGCCTGCAATTTACAAGAATGAAGTCAGTGACTTGGATTGCCGGAGGGGAGCCAAGCAACTTTCCACTAGCCGAAAATTTCTCTGTATGGGAGATGTCAGGCGGAAAGCTAGAGCTTTGGTGTGAGCGAAATGACTTTTGACGCGGAACGGAGCCGTCGCACAGTCCCTGAGGCGGAAGAACTCTTGAAGGCTGTCCTGCACGCCGTGCAGGCTGCGAACGGCGAAAAAAGTAAGTTGGTCGCGCTCCTCAGAGCTGGGTATGGGTTGCCACCGGATGAGGTCGGCGATGGCTTGGCCCGCCGGCCCGTATTCGACCAGAACATCGAGGCGGCTATCGATCACCTCGCCCATGCGAGGCTTGTCGAGCATGCATCCTCAGGAAGTATAACATTAACTGAACGCGGCAGAGAATCCGTATCCGAGAATGTTGATCTCGATTTCGAGTACCTCAAACAATTTGAGGATTATCGGCACGCCTCCGAGAAGATGCACGTTGGTGCCGAAGAGTTCTCAGACGGCAGGTTCCTTGGTATCGAGCAAGACGAGGATACGGATGATCCGGATCTTCGGAATCCCTATGACCCGAAGGCCATCCGCGTCGATCCACGCGTCTACTCTGTTCGGCAACTCTTGGACATGATCGACGACGGCGAGATCGATGTGGCTCCTGACTTTCAGCGCCTTAAGGTATGGAAGCCATGGCAACGCAGCCAGCTCATAGAGTCTCTCCTTCTTCGTATTCCTCTTCCGACTTTCTACTTCTCATCCGACGAGGAGGGGCGTCTGCAAGTTGTCGATGGTGTTCAAAGATTAACTACAATCCATGACTTCGTGCGGAAGAATGAGTTCAAGCTTAGCCATCTTGAATATCTCGGCGACGCAGCTAACGGCAAGACATTTGGTGACCTTGAGAACACTGTATGGTCAAGGCGAATACTCAATACACAGATGAGCGCGTTCGTCATCGACCCACAAACCCCAGTAAGGGTGAAATTTGATATCTTCCGACGTATCAATACTGGGGGAAGTCCGCTAAATTCCCAAGAAATTCGCCACTGCATGAGTCGAACCCGCTCTCGCAATTTTCTTGGGTTACTTGCACGGAATGAGAGCTTCCAGCGTGTAACAAACGGCATTTTCTGGAACCATGTACGCATGGTTGATCGGGAGCTTGCCTTGCGGTTTGCTGCGTTCCGTCTTCTAGGTGACGTTGAAAAGTACGAACGCTTTGGGACGATGGATGAATTTCTTACAGCGCTCACGACTGATCTCGATAACCCATCTCGTGTTTCCGACGAAGACTTAGTTCAACTTGCTAATGACTTCTCGCTGTCAATGGAAAACGCTGAGGAGATATTTGGAAGGTATGCATTCCGAAAGTGGTTCGCGCTTAGCGAGACCCTGTACCCTGTGAACCGCGCGCTATTCGATGTGTGGTCTGTAGAGCTATCAAAGTTACCAAGGTGGGTCGTGAGTAGGCACGCGGAAAAGTTGCAAGCCGACGCAAGAGCATTGTTTGCTGATGCCGCATTCCTCGATTCAATCACAACCAGTACCGGATCGCCGACGAAGGTCGCAACCCGATTTCGCAAAGTGCAAGCTGTTCTAAATGGAGTCTTGAGTGATCCGCGCAATTGAGTTCAAGAACTTCAAACGTCTATCCGGCGAGGAAGTTAATTTCGGGGACCTCACACTGCTAACAGGTGCCAATGCAACCGGTAAAAGTTCCGTTATCCAGGCGATATTACTCACAAAGCTTGCTCATTCAACGCCCTCAGGTTCAGTCCCGTTAAACGGAGAATTTGGACTAGCGCTGGGAGAGGCAAATGATGTTGTCGCACATGGTAAGGGTGAAACAACTGTATCGTTCGGATTCACGTTTGATGCCGGCCGTTCTGACGTAAGTTTTACCGCTGAAGAGGGGCGCCGATATCTCAGGCTTACCACTGAGCGCCAATCCCTTCCGCAGCTGGGTGTGCCAGGCACAGGCGGGTTTACCTATCTTGCCGCAGAGCGCGATGGCCCGCGAGAAAGCTATGACTTGCCATCGGCCGCCTCCGATGTCCTGAACGTAGGCCAGCGAGGGGAGAATACCGCGTCCATTATTATCGAGTACGAGCGCGCGAACGTAGATGAGAAGCTTGAGCATCCTAAAGCTCCTAAACTTAGGTTCGCAAAACAGGTGGAGGCATGGCTTGGCGAGTTTGCACCCGGTACTCAGCTAAGGATCGAAGCGAATCCTGAGTTCGGCAGAGCGATCCTGAGGTTCAAGTGTGGTGACGTTGGAGCCGAGTGGCTTCGTCCCGGTAACTTCGGATTTGGCGTAACGTACTGTTTGCCAATTATCGTCGCGGGCCTTCTTGCAAGGCCGGGATCACTTCTTCTGATAGATAGTCCAGAGGCGCACCTTCATCCAGCGGCACAATCTGCAATGGGACGCTTTCTCTCGAAGGTTGCCAGTACTGGTGCGCAGGTGATCATAGAGACGCACAGTGATCATGTCTTGAACGGCGTTCGTCTGGCCTCGCTCGAGGAGGGCCAATCATTGTCTCGAGAGAAAATCCTTATCAATCATTTTTCACGGACAGACGGGCCGGTATTAAGTCGCATAGAAATCACGGCACGTGGAGAACTTTCGGCCCATCCAAAAGACTTCTTCGACCAGACAGAGAAAGACTTGGCGGAGATCGTCAAACGTCGGCTTGGTAGCAAATTGCCTGTCAGGGGGTAAGGCGTGTCGATTGAGATGTATCTTGACGAGGAATGCCTCGTCTCCACTAATCTTGGCCAAGATTTCACACAAATCTCAACCTTAATCTATGATGCAGTCAAGGAAGGGTTCAAACCGCGCAAGAAAAGCACGATTTATTCCGCCTTAGTTGCTGCTGAACTCGACATCGCGACGCTTCTTTTCAGTCCGGGATCTCTTGATGAGGATCTGCGGAAGTCCCTTATCGTCCAATTCGATCGTATGAATGATTGGGACGAGGCCTCAGAAGAGCAAGCTTCGACAACTAGAACATTCGCCGAAACCCGCGCGCGCGATGGTGTAGCGCCAGTTTGTTTCGTCATGCAGCGCTATTCAGAGCCGAGGATCGTCAACAAAGTTTGTAACGCGGCGCATTTCGAAGCAGTGCGGTTGTTTTATAGAGATCTCCCAGATCTGCTGGATCTGGGGCCGGAGGCATTGATCAACAACTGTGTACGCGCGTTCCCGAACCTCTATTTCAAATCGGAAATCGCTGGAGAGATTAAGAATTTTTCCCGTAGTTACCGCGATATCCGCGATGATCTGCATCAAGCGCTTATTGCACTCAATGATGAGTTACCACGCTTAATTGAAGCTGGAGTTCCACATCAAGAGCTGGGTGCAAGATTTGCAGCTGTTAGTGGCTTTGACTTCAGCCCAGAGTCTCCAAAGACACATAGGAACAAAGATGCAATGAAGGAGCGCAACGTATCGCTTGGCGATAAGACGTTCTGCTGTGAATGGCACTTAAAGATCGAGCCGCACCGTGATCGTATCCATATACATTTTTACGATCCTTGTATAGGAAATGGTCGCCAGATATTAGTTGGTATTTTCTGTGAACATCTTACCACTTAGCACGACGCGTGTACTGTCGTAGTTAAAACAGACAACTGGATTATCTTGTGACTCTAACAAGAACTTAGAAGCGGAGGTGCCAGGGTTTAGATTTTACTTTGCGCCGTACTATAGGTCGGTTCGAGCAACAACTAACTTTATGTATGAACCGGAACGGCCGGGTCCGCGTTGGTCGAGGCAAACAGTGTTGCTGTTGAACCTACCTGTAAGGAAAGTCATATTGGCGGTGCTGTGACGTTGTTCCATTCTGGGGGATTGCCAGCGTTGTACGCTTAGCTTTTTAGGTGCCTACGAGAGGTTTCGGATGCTTTAGAATGGATATTCTTACGCCGGAAAAGCGGTCCGCGCATATGTCCCGGATCCGAAGCAAGAATACGCGACCCGAGATTGCCGTTAGAGCTTTAGCGCATTCGCTGGGATACCGGTTCCGATTGCATAGGCGTGACCTACCCGGAACGCCTGATCTAGTTTTTCCCTCTCGTCGAAAGGTCATATTTGTCCATGGCTGCTTTTGGCACGGACATGAGGGGTGTCGGTGCGGCCGTCTTCCGAAGACTCGTACCGAGTTTTGGCAAAAAAAGATTGAGGGTAATCGGCACAGAGACGAGCAAGCGATACGAACTCTCAGTGACGCGGGTTGGAGTTCGCTCGTGATTTGGGGCTGCCAGACAAAAGACCGGGCATCACTGACTGAAATCCTCTCAAACTTCCTCGGCCCGAAAGGAAGGGGTGGTCCTCAGACAGAAGCAGTTGGCCGCACCTCGTAGCGCTCCACTGCCTGACTTAGCATCTCACTGACCGTCTTGGCATTTTTTGCGTCCTGCCCGAGGACTTCGTGAAACTCCCACAATGGATCATGTCCAGCAGAGTGTATTGCGGCTGCCCACAGCCTCGCTGAGCTTGCCTTGATCCGAGCTTCTGAACCTGGGGCGCCCCAGAGATTCTCGCCCTTGATTTCCAGGACGCCGTTAATCTGCAAGCCCAGCCGCTTAGCCGAGTAAAGGAAGTCCGGCTCGAAAAAGCCGGCTGGGGTCGCAATCCTGAAAATCACAGGGTCGTTCCGCAGCCACCAGATCACCGATGAGTCAGCGTCCAAGAGTTTTGCAGCTCGAAATTCCGGTTCGCTTTCAAAGCTGGCAGCATCATGAATGCAGCGCTTCCAGCCCCCGATGGGTATGCGCCAGTACTTCACCGCCACTCACCTATCGTCGATACATCAGGAACTGCGTCGAACTCCTCAGGGATATTTGCTTCATACGAAACTGGCTGCAATTTGCGTGTGCTTGAAGTCGCGACATAGATAGGCTGCTTCTGTCCAAGTCGGGTTCGTATCTCCGCCTTGACAGCAAGTGCCAGCTTTAGTGGATCTGTCGCTATCTCCATACCAGGCCTTCCGCCAAGCGCTTCCAAGACACGCGATATCAAGGCCCGAACCGCATTACCGTGCCGTACGGGATCTAGGCTCTTAATATCTGCAAGAACTCTCGCTGACGCGATGCGTACCACAGTCTCAAAAGAGTGTCGAACTACCTCGTCGTCCAGGCTCAAGCGATCCCCGGATATCAAATCGAAACCAGCGACATGGGTCGAAATATCTTTAGCAAAAGCTGGATCAA
This sequence comes from Microvirga sesbaniae, assembly GCF_025460805.1. GTDB lineage: Bacteria > Pseudomonadota > Alphaproteobacteria > Rhizobiales > Beijerinckiaceae > Microvirga > Microvirga sesbaniae. The sequence continues at coordinate 213,364 of NZ_JAMXFJ010000003.1, forward strand.
AGTCTAAATCTGGTTCCACGGGCGCGCGATGTACCTCAGGGATCTCAATCACGATATCGCCCTTAACGCTGACGAGAACCGGCTTAGTAGGCGGCGGTGATTCTCCATCTCTTATTTTCACAGAAATTGCCGCGGAAGCGTCGGTACCCCCACCGAACTCCTCAGTGGCCTTCCTCACGATCGTCTCGAAATCTTCCTTACCAAAGCAAAGTACATCTAGCGTATCGACTTCCGGATCACCTGTCCGGCGGCCAGCTGGCAGCCTGAGTCCTCGTCCCATTGTTTGGATGGCATTCTCGAAGGTGGCCATTGCTCTCAATGGAGCGACGACCCAAACGTTAGTGACGTCCCAGCCCTCTGAAAGCATAAATACGTTCACCACAACTTTGATCTTGCTATTCTCGTTTTCAATCGACACGAGTTTCGCGATCGTGGCATCCACGTTGGACTGGTTGGAGTGGGCAACCAGAAGCTCGTCCTCTCCGATGTCGCGCCGTTCCTTCAACCAATGCGCAATGCTATCTGCGTGAGCGGTATCCTTCGCCGCAATGAGCAGAACAGGTTCGCGATATGGTACTTCTGGTTTCCGATTCACTAGGTCTGCGAGGGCGCGCTTCTTAGTCTCTAGCCTTTGCAGCCCGAAATCGATGATTGTCCGATCCCAATCGTCGTCCGAGACCGCGGCAGGCTTATTTTCGACCCACAGGCGAACAGCTTTCGTATAGAGACCGTCCCTTAAACACTCCTGGAGGCTGTAGGAGTATAGCGGACGCGTTTTTGCCGTCTTGGGGTGGGTCGCAGTAAAGCCAAGTAGGAGCTTCGGCGATAGATCCGCGATAGCCGCGCGCCACGCCGACTGACGTTCACCCGCACCATCTCGCAGGTGATGGGACTCATCGGAAAGTACCACTAGATCGGGTAGGGCGGCGAGCTGGTCCCGCAGGGCAGGCGCGAAGTCATTGCTCCTGGCGAATTTCCGGTTTGTGCCTGTGATCGTTTGAGGCGACAAAATGTAAATGTTGAAGCCGTTGGGATCCGGATTGAAGGACTCCAAATTCGAACGAAGGCAAACGTTTGGGGGAGAGATAAGCCCAGAGTCGAGGAACAGATACTTCGAGGATGTAGGATCTACCTCCCTTTCGAGTTTGTCCAGAATAGCAGTCCTTGGTGCCAGAATCAGACAGTTTCGCGTCTGGCCAGATAGGAACAGGTATGTCGCGATCGCGCCCTTCAATCGGGTCTTGCCGACACCTGTTGCCAGCTCGAAAATAAGCTCGATCGGAAGGTCGCCGCCCTTAATCCCAATATCATTAAAGCGCTCCAGCAGCTCCGTCGGACTCATGCCCGGCAGATCCTTGCCCAACATTCGGATTATCTGATGCAGCTTATCGAAAGCTAGGAATTGCGGCTTCCGGAAGCGGGCCGCAGTGTTAACGCGATCGAATGCCTTGCTCAGGCGCATGTCCCGAAGCTCATTCATGGCTTCGTTCCTTCTTGCAGCATTTCGAATGGCACCCGATAGAACCGCACTACGTCGGAGTAGTTTACAACTTCTAGGTCTTCCGAGGACCTAAAGTAGTAAACTGATATCCGATCATGCGCTTTGCTCATCTGGGCTGAACTTGCAATCTCGGCAGCGATTTCGGGTGTTAGAAACTCTGAGGGAGGTATGACAATAGCCCTGCGCTTTCCCTCGATCGATTGCCCCTCTGTGCCAAGTTCCGAAGGGATGAATCCTGCAGTACCTAGCACCCGCTTACACAGCGTGAGATCATCATTATCGCTTAGATCGGCAATGGTTGCGAGATCTTCATTCTTTGGCAGCTCAATGAAGGTTCCTCCGACCTCGCTAACGGCAAAAGCGCCGCCTCCTTCAAAGGGAATGTAGGAGTCCGGTGAAAGACGAATCTCGGACGTCCGGTTCTCAAGATCGCGATCTTCTCCTTCGACGACCGCGCGTAGTCGCGGTATCGCACAAGCCTCAGCAAGCTCACGATCCCGCCGCGAAGCGCCTTGGAGGGCAACGAATGCACGTCCCTGTTTGAGGGCAACTGCGGCAAGATCAGCCGAACTAGACAGTGCTTCAAGCACAACGTCGCCGGGGCGTGTGAAGATCTCGACCAATCTCCGCAACAAGGGTTCGGGCTTGGCAGTGGAAACCTCGGTTTTAATCAGGCCTAGCGCCTTCATTGCTTTCAAATGCTTGGTTGCGTCCTCGGTGTACCCTGCCAGGGTTGTTCGTTTGCTGCCATCTCCAACTCGACCCGGCCAAACTGTTTGCTGGTTCTCAATTTCGAGGACACCTTCAGCTGGAGCGTACTGTTTCGGATGTGGGATTGCCGTGGGTTGACGACTACCGAGATACACGGAGTCACGCTGGTAGGCGTCGATAAGCGTCGCCTTCGCGAACTCCCAATAGCGTCCCGAGGTCGGACGGATCGGGTCTCCCGTATACGGTGTCCCGCCATCTGCTAAGAGAATCGCCGAGTACTCCGCACCCAAGCGAGCAGGTGGGAGCGTCTCTGTCGAAATCCGCAGTTCCCCTTTCGTATCGATTTGTTCGAACAGCCACGGAATGGACGGCCTAGCAGGCTCAGCGACATCAGGAGCAACGTCAATTTGAAGCTCGCGTGTTGTGCTTTTTCCTTTGCGGTCTCTGACTTCCACCTTGAACTTGAAAGTGCCGGCTTCAGTCGGGCTGCCCCAGATCACCCCCGTAAAGGGGGATATCCGCCAGAGACCAGGTGGAAGGTGGCCATCAACTAACTCCCACCGGTAGGGAGGCTGGTACGTGTCGAAGTCGCTGTTAGCTCGGCGGGCCTTCGCACCTTTATGTTCGGCCTTCCAAGCTCCACGGGGGTCGCCGTCTGAGTTGCTGTAGCCCTTGGGTGGGCGACTGAGACCTACAGGCGGGAGAGCGTCCTTATTCCTTGCAAAAAGGTGGATTAAGTCGTGAGTATCCGTAAACTCTTTCATGCCCTTCATGTTCTGAGGGCCATAGGCCTTTTGCCAGACAACTGTCCCTACGTGTTGCCCTCGAAGAACTTCCTCGCAAATTAGGCGCGCGTATGCGCTTTCAGCGTCTCCGCAATGAACTGCTACTACGCCGTCTCTCCGCAAGAGCGACTTGCTTTGGGCTATTAGGAACCGCGCTAAGTGCAGCCAGGCTGTTACGCGGCGTGCAGGGTCCGCAGCAAAACCTGCGCTTTGATCGTCAACGTCTAAGCGCGGTAGGTCGATGTAGATGAGTTTGAAGATAGGGCCACTGAAGCGTCGGAGCGTGTTCAATGCGTCGGAACGGGAGCCGATCACAAGATTCGAAAATGGCCCGTTCTCCGGGCGTTTCGGAAACCACTCAAATCCAGTGAACGGGGCTAACTTTAAACTGCCGTCATCCGGCGCCAAGAACCAGACGCCGTCCTCTCCCTGGGCTGGAGTAACCGAGTCCCCCTTTAGGGGCCAATCCAAGGTTATGAACGCTGCGCCCGAAGGCGGATTAGTTGCGGAGGTCATATAACACTCTCGTTGTTATCTTCGGCAGGAACTAGCCCAAGCCATCGACGCCATCCGTCCCGATGGCCTAACGGCTCGATCGCCTCGCCAATTGTTTTCCAATTGCGCAAGCCAGGCGCGACCTCGGCTTGCGGCTTATGAGTACGCCGCGCGTAAATTCGATCGAAACAGTGAGAAACTGATGCTGCCGATGAGTCGCGAAAACCAATGATGAACACGCGCTCTCGTATTTGCGGGACACCGAAATCCGCGGCGTTCAAGACCGCGGCCAAAACCCCATACTTCATGCCGGGTCTTGGCTCTCGGAGCCGCTCGACGATTGCGTCGAAGTAGCTCTTGTTTTGACCTGCGATCAAGCCTGCTACGTTCTCGAATATGAAAGCTTCAGGCTCGAGCTGGCACAAAAGATCCGGAGTCCAACTCAGCAGGTCCCGTTGATCCTCGTGTCCCAACCGCAACCCAGCAGCTGACCAAGGCTGGCAGGGTGGTCCACCAGCAAGCAAGCCAACCTTTCCCCGGTACTCGGAGTAATCGAACTCGCGTGCATCACCGATATGCACCTTCGCGCTTTTAGCGGGCGAGTGGTACATGAGTAGTTCGCCACAGATTGGATCGGCATCGACCAAGGCGAGACTCTCGAAGCCTGCAGCGGTAATCCCTCGGCTAAGACCTCCAATCCCGGCGCAAATTTCTACCGCGGTTTTGTTGAGCCAGGTTCTTGATTGGAGAACGCCTTCCGCTACGGCCTGCGCTAGCGGTGGAGGGACGGCATCTCCAAGAGCTGCGATCCTCTGCCGATTGGTTAGATTGGGAACGTCAACAATGTCTGGGGCAAAGCCCTGAATGACCGCAATCTCGTCAGCTGCAAGACGCCTGTACCATTGACATTCAGAATCTAGGATATGCGCTTCCTGTGGATATTTACGCCAGTCGCGGCGAACCGTAGACGACGGGCGGTTCCACAGCTGAGGTCGGTGCTTGGGATCAAGAGCTACCTCGAAGCGCCAGTGCATGTCTTCGTTCAGGTCTTGAACCCGGGCATGCGACCGCTCCTGAGGCACATCGAGGACGGCGGACTCAGGATCGGATGAGGTAGGGACGAGCTCCAAGATGCCTTGGCCGTCACCGGACTTCCCGAACTCCCGCAAAAAACTGTGGAGATCGCTTACGCGGTAGAGCCGATAGCCGTTGATCGGATGCCGTACAGGGTGAAGATGGCCCGACCTATCCCAGTTGCGCAGAGTTCTTTCGGAGATGCCGAGGATCTCGGCGGCCTCTCCAATACGAACATAATCTCTTCCAGTGAATGACTTCATTGGAAAACCTTACCAAACATTGCCATACCCATCAACTTGGCCATGTGGAAAACTGGCGCCCGGATTTCTTGCCTGAGCAGAGTAAGGGTTCAGCGAGGGAGTTCGCCTTGTGAGCAATCCGGCTGGTCAATCTACGCCGAGAAGGATGGATGGAATGTTACGGGAGGGTAGCTTTTGCGCTTGAGGAGTCGGATGGCAGACCTAAAGAGAGCTTTCTGTGGGTTTGCGCATCAAACCGTGGCCAGCGCTGTCGCATATCGGCTTCAAACGTCAAAGGCTCCAAAATAACCTAGCAGGGCCAGCATGGGCCTCGGCGGGTCGATCCCGCCGAGGCCGCTTCTCATTCTCGTTAGAGCAGGTCTGCCACCTCATCGTGATCATCTGCCCCGTACAGCCTGCTCATAGTCTCGGTTAATACGTAGGGGCCGTCATGCGTCTCGATCTCCACCGCGACTTGTTCCAAGATGTGTGGGAAGAGTGCTGCGAGCTGGGGATCTCGTTCCTTGAACCACTCGAGTACATCTAGATTGAAATCCTCGACCAGATCGCCTGCATAGGGTTTGTCGTCGTATGCATATACGATCTTTCCTGCCCGTCGCGCCTCTCGGAACATCTCTTTCCAGAAGCGATAGACAGTCTGCCGGGTCCACCCTGACAATCTGCTGAGAGGGCCTTCCACGAGCCACTCGCCGGCTTCAAGGTCTTCGATCATACTTGACCAGCGCGAGTACCCGTGTTGCTGAGCGGCCTGTTGTTGGGCCTGCATCCGCTTTAGGCCTTCTTCTTTCTTGAGAAGAGCTACGAGTCCCCTTAGCTGCTCAATAAGCAGTGTGTTGTCGGCAGGACCCCATTCGTCCTTCATGATCGACTCCATCTGATAACAGGTTTCGCCGAGTGTCCACATTCGATGAAACCCGCTCCAGTGCGGAGTAGGTCATGAGAACATTAAGAAGAATGAGCTTGCGTTACACTTTGCCTGGGTGGACACGCTGGACTGCTCAGAAAGCCCATCAACAAGGATAAAGATTTTTCCGGGACATGAAAGCTGAATCTAACCTCTTCTTACCTGTGTAGGGCGCGAGAGAAGGTTGCAATGTCCATAGCAGGGTGACGTTCTTGTACAACGGGTCCGATGCTGTCGGCGGCCCGGCTCACTGGGTAGCCGGCTTGTTCATGATTGGTGCGTTCCTGGGTCAGTAAGAAATAGTTTGCTGCTGAGGGGAGGATCGAGTCCACGAGACGGCAACGGCAGTTTTGGATTGCCGTGGAGAAAGAGTGTCGGCCGATCTATGCGTAATTCCGTTTCGTGGTGTCGCGGGCCGCTTTTTCGGCATCGTTGCTGGGCAGGTGCCTGAAATCAGCATACCCAACCATCGCAGCGCGAGAGTACAGTTACCCCTATGTTACCCAGAACGAAAAAACCGCCCCTGTTATGAGGCGGTTTTGTCAATATTTTCAAACGCTTACTGGGGAGTCAATTACTTGATCTTGGCTTCCTTGAACTCGACGTGCTTCTTCGCGACCGGGTCGTACTTCTTGAAGCTCATCTTCTCGGTCATCGTGCGCGAGTTCTTCTTCGTCACGTAGAAATAGCCCGTGTCGGCGGTGGAGACGAGCTTCACTTTGATCGTTGCGGCTTTGGCCATGGTCGGGACCTCTTGTTCGGTTCGGCGCTCGGTTGGCCCCAGGGCCTAGCCGAAACGCAAAGGCCGGGCGAGCCCGGCCGGAAAATCGTGCCGTTCCCATGCCCGATTACGGGCGGGCAGTCAAGGGAGAAGGGGACCTCCCGGTGCTTTCCGGGCTCCGGCAGGCGACGTTCCGGTCGAAAACCCCCTGTGCGAGCGCCCTGTCACAGACGCTCCCGCACGAAACGGCCGCGCTGTTGGTGGAAGAAGGGGACTGGCAGCTCATGGGCGAACCCGGCGGCGATTCTGGCTTCCAGCTCATCCAGGACAACCGTCGTGATCGGCGGCAGATCGAGGGCCTTGGCCTGGGCGATGGTCACCCAGGCGAGTTCCACCAGTTCGGCCTCCGGCCCGACCACGCCCTCGACCTCCGCGGCGATGGACGCGCGGTCGGCCGCGAAGAAGCGGGTATCGAAGCGCCTGACGCGTTTGGGAGGCGTGATCGCCCGGCCGATGAAATGCAGCGCCTCGAGGTCCGGGAAGACGCCATGCTCCCGGAACGACTCCCAGACGGTCCCCGCGGGGACATTCTCCGGCGCACCATAGTCCCGGGTCCCGAGCAGCAGCCCCGTCTCCTCGAAGGTTTCGCGGATCGCCGCCAGAGCCAGCGCCCGGCTTCGCTGGGCCGAGGGACGGGCGACCCGCCCCATGAGCGCGCGTTCGGCGCGAGGGTGGAGCGCGCCGGCGACGGTCATCGACCGGTCGCCGGCCTCGATCCGCCCGCCCGGGAAGACGAATTTACCCGGCATGAACTTCAGGCCCTCATGGCGCTTGCCCATGAGGACCTTCGGGTGCTTGCCCTTTCGGTCGATGACGATGAGGGTCGCAGCGTCGACGGGACGGAGTGTCGGGAGGGTGGGATTGGTCTCAGCGGAAACGAGGCGATCCATCCTCGCCAGGGTCTCGGTGTCCGTCACGGGCATGGTCCTCGTCGGCGTTCGTCTTGGCTCGGGCAGCGCCGAAGCCGTGCATCCCTAACGCGTATTGCAGCCCGACGACAGCGCCTTTCACCGGCTGGAGCAGGGCCAGGCACAGGATCAGCGTCAGGGCCGGCCAGGTCGCCAGGTGCACCCACATGGGCATCTCGAGCTTGGTCTCGGTCATGAGGATGCCGTACCCGATCAGGTGTCCCACGAGGAAGATCACGATATAGGGCGGGAGGTCGTCGGCCCGGTGATGGTGAAACTCCGTCCCGCAGACCTCGCAATGATCCACGACCTTGAGGAAGCGGCCGAAGAGCCGCCCCTGGTCGCAGGCCGGGCAACGGCCCATGAAGCCGCGTCTCATGGCCGGAATGGCCTTCACCTCATGCCGGCTGGCCGGGGAGGCGGTCTCGATCGTCAACGTCATCCATCGATCCTTCCGTCAGCCGCGTCCGCGCCGCTTGACCTTCACGCGGGTCGGCGGGCGCCCCGGAGAGCGGCCCCTGGGGGACGGCCCGGCGCCTGGTGTTGCTCCGCGCGGGGGACGCTTCGCGCCTTGCCTGGACGCTCCGCTCCGGCCGGTGAAGCGTCCCTTCGTGAGGATCTCGAAGCGCAGCGCGCCGGCGACGGGGGCCGCCTCGACCAGCTTCACCTCCACCCTGTCTCCGAGACGATAGGTTTCCCCCGTGTCGTCCCCGCGCATGGAATGGGTCTTCTCGTCGTAGCGATAATAGTCGTCGCCGATCGTGGCCGCCGGAACGAAGCCGTCCGCGCCGGTGTCGCTCAGCTTGATGAAGAGGCCCGCCTTCGACACCCCCGAGATCTGTCCGGAGAATGTGGCCCCGATCCGGTCGGCAAGGAAGTGCGCGATCAGGCGGTCGATTGTCTCACGCTCCGCCGCCATCGCGCGGCGCTCCGCGGCCGAAATCTTGGCGCTGATCTCGATCAGCTCGGCCCGGGTCGTGTCCGGCGGCAGACCGTCCCGGCCCAGCTTGTTCGCGGCGATCAGCGCCCGGTGGACGATCAGGTCGGCATACCGGCGGATGGGAGAGGTGAAATGGGCGTAGCGCCGGAGATTCAGGCCGAAATGGCCGTAGTTCTCCGCCGCGTACTCGGCCTGGGACTGGGAGCGGAGCACCACCTCGTTGATGAAGAGCTGGTGCTCCGTGTTCTCGACGCTGCGCAGGATGCGGTTGAACAGTTCCGGCTTGAGTGCCCCCTGGCTCGGGACCTTGAGGCCGATGGAGGCAAGCACCTCGCTCAAGGACCGCATCTTCTCGAGCGAGGGCTCGTCATGGACCCGGTAGATCAGGTCCGAACCGGCCCTCTCGAGGCTCTCGGCCGCGGCCACGTTGGCGAGGATCATGAACTCCTCGATCAGCCTGTGCGCCTCGAGGCGTTCCGGCACGAACACGCGGTCCACGGTGCCGTCGGGGTTGAGCACGATCTTGCGCTCGGGCAGGTCGAGGAACAGCGGCTCGCGGATGTCCCGGGCTCTCTTGACCAACGCGTAGCCGGCCCAGAGAGGCTTGAGGATCGACTCGAGGATGGGCTCCGTCACGGGGTCGGGCCGGCCGTCGATGGCCGCCTGGGCCTGCTGGTAGGACAGCTTCTCGGCCGAGCGCATCATGACCCTGTGGAAGCTGTGCCGGATCTTGCGGCCGTCGGGGCCGATCACCATCCGGACCGCGAGGGCAGGGCGGTCTTCGCGCGGCCTCAAGGAGCAAAGGTCGTTGGAAATCCGCTCCGGCAGCATCGGGACGACCCGGTCGGGGAAATAGACCGAGTTGCCACGCTCCTGCGCCTCCCGATCCATGGCCGAGCCGGGGCGGACATAGGCGGCGACGTCCGCGATGGCCACCGTGAGGACGATGCCACCCCGATTGTCCGGGTCATCGTCGGGTGCCGCATGGACGGCATCGTCGTGATCCTTCGCATCGGGCGGGTCGATCGTGACGAGGGGCAGGTCGCGCCAATCCTCGCGACCGTCCAGGGCCGCGGGCTTCGCGCCTGCGGCCTCGTCCAGCACCGCTTTCGGAAATTCGTTGGGGATGTTGTGGGCGTAGATCGCGATCAGGCTGATGGCCTTCTCCGATTGGATCGTGCCGAGGCGCTCCTTCACCTTGGCCGTGGGAAGGCCGAACCGGCCGTGCCTCACGACCGCCACGGAGACCAGGTCGCCGTCCTTCGCCTCGCCTTCGTCGCCGGGCCTGATCTGGAGTTCCTGATCGCGCGCCTTCTTGTCGACGGGCACGAGCCGGCCGCCGCCTTCGGGCAGGGCTCGAAACAGGCCGAGCACCTGGGCCTGCTTCTTGGCGATAATCTTGGTCACGCGGCCGGAATAGCGGTGGATGTCGCCGGGCTTGAGCGGGTCGACCCGCAGCAGCGCCCGGTCGCCGACGCCCGCGACGGGCATGCCGGGGCGCGGCTTGCGCGGCGACAGGATGATGATCGTCGGGATGGAGCCGTGCTCCTCCTCGTCCCACTCGGTCGGGACGGCAATCAGTTCACCGTCCTTGTCCCGCCGGGTGATGTCCGCCAGAACGACCGGAGGGAGCTGACCGGCCTTGTGCACCGTCTTGCCCCTGCGATCGAGGACTCCCTGATCCTCCAGGTCTCGGAGGACCTGCTTGAGCCAGACCCGGTCGTCGCCCTTGATGCCGAAACGCTGCGCGATCTCCCGTTTCCCGACCTTGCCCTGGGCATGGGTGATGAAGGACATCACCTCCTCGCGGGAGGGAAGGGACGGCTGGTCGGCTTTCGGGCGTTTGGGCAAGGGGCGTTCTCGTCAGGTTCACGGGGTCTTGTCGCATGCAAGCCTGGCCGCGGCTAGAGCATCGGACCCGAAAGTGGAATCCACTTTTGGGATCGGATCCGATGCTCAATCCCTTGAGCGGCGCACCGTTCGACGCGAAAAACCGGGTCCACTTTTCCGTCCGATGCGCTAGTCCAGCCGGCCCGCCATCCTGAAGACGCCCCGGCACGGCAAGAGATCCATGGGAGGCAGGATCCACAGGAGGCAGGATCCACAGGAGACGGAAGCTGCACGGCAAAAAAATAAGGCCCCGAAACCGGAGCCTTTGAGGGACCGGCCCGTGGGGGCAGAATGAGCCGGTGAGCTTGTAGAACGCCATGGAACGGGGTTGGTTCCAGCGGTTCCGAAAATTTTTCGAAATATTTTCGTGGAGCCGGTCCGACACCCTCCCACGTCATGGCCGGCCAGTGATCACGCGCTTCTCGCCGGCCATCCCGATAAGGTGAAGCGCGGCGCCTCTCAGAAGCGGGATCACCGGGACAAGCCCGGTGATGACGTGGTGTGTGTGTGAGCGGGTGATGACACCCTCTCACGTCATGGCCGGGCCTGTCCCGGCCATCCCGATCGGAAGAGCGCCGCGCTTCACCGAATCGGGATCACCGGGCCGGTGACGCCATCGGACCGCGGACTCTCAAGAGGAACCCGATCAGATATCCAGATCCGCCTCGTCCGCGAAGGCTGCGCGCTCCTGGATGAAGGCGAAGCGGGCCTCGGGCTTATTGCCCATCAGGCGCTCCACGGCGTCGCTGGCCTCCGGCTTGTCGTCCGCCTCCACGACGACCTTCAGCAGCAGGCGCTTCTTCGGGTCCATGGTGGTTTCCTTGAGCTGGCCGGGCAGCATCTCGCCGAGGCCCTTGAACCGGCCGATCTCGACCTTGCCGCTGCCCTTGAAGACCGTCTTCATCAGCTTTTCCCGGTCCGCGTCGTCCCGGGCATAGGCCGATTTCGAGCCCTGGGTCAGCCGGTACAGGGGCGGGACCGCCAGGTACAGATGCCCGTCGTCGATGAGCTTCGGCATCTGCCGGTAGAAGAAGGTGATCAGCAGGGACGCGATATGGGCGCCGTCCACGTCCGCGTCGGTCATGATGACGACCTTCTCGTAGCGCAGGTCCGTGGACTTGTAGTGTGAGCCCGTCCCGCATCCCAGCGCCTGCACGAGATCGGAGAGCTGCTGGTTCTGGTGCAGCTTCTCACGCCCGGCCGAGGCCACGTTCAGGATCTTGCCGCGAAGGGGAAGCACCGCCTGGGTGGCGCGGTCCCGCGCCTGCTTGGCGGAGCCGCCCGCCGAATCGCCCTCGACGATGAAGAGCTCGGAGCCCTTGGCGCCGGCATTCGAGCAGTCGGCGAGCTTGCCCGGCAGGCGCAGCTTGCGGGTGGCGGTCTTGCGGGCGACCTCCTTCTCCTGGCGGCGGCGCAGGCGCTCCTCCGCCCGGTCGATCACCCAGTCCAGCAGCTTGTTGGCCTGCTGCGGGGCCGCCGCGAGCCAATGGTCGAAGGTGTCGCGGATCGCGTTCTCGACGATGCGACCGGCCTCGACGGTGGCCAGCTTGTCCTTGGTCTGGCCCTGGAACTCGGGCTCGCGGATGAAGACCGACAGCATCGACGCGCAGGTGGCCATCACGTCGTCGGTGGTCACCGCCGCCATGCGCTTGGACTGGCCGACGCGCTCCGCGTGCTCGCGCAGGGCGCGCAGGAGGGCGATGCGAAGCCCATTCTCGTGGGTGCCGCCCTCGGGGGTCGGCACGGTGTTGCAGTAGGAGGTGGAGAACCCGTCCTCGTTCGCCATCCAGGCGACCGCCCATTCCAGCGAGCCATGGCTGCCGGGCTTGGTGATCTTGCCGGCGAAGATCTGGTCGGTGACCAGCTCCTTGCCCTCGATGTCGTGGAGCAGGTAGTCCTTCAGGCCGTTCGGGAACTTGAAGGTGGCTTCCGCCGGTACGTTCTCCAGGCCTTCGATCAGGGACGGAGCGCATTTCCAGCGAATCTCCACGCCGCCGAAGAGATAGGCCTTGGACCGGGCCATCTTGAACAGGCGGCGGGGCTGGAAGTGGGCCTCCTTGCCGAAGATCTGCCAGTCGGGCTTGAAGCGCACCTTCGTGCCGCGCCGGTTGAGCACGCGGCCCACGGTCTCGAGCTTGCCCTGGGGAAGGCCGCGGGCGAAGATCTGGCGGTACAGGGTCTGGCCGCGCGCCACCTCGACCTCGAGAATCTCGGACAGGGCGTTGACCACGGACACGCCGACGCCATGCAGACCGCCCGAGGTCTCGTAGACCTTCGAGTCGAACTTGCCGCCCGCGTGAAGGGTGGTCATGATGACTTCGAGGGCCGACTTCTTCGGAAATTTCGGGTGCGGGTCCACCGGGATGCCGCGCCCGTTGTCCGTCACGGACAGCCAGCCGCCTTCCTCCAGCTCCACCTCGATGAAGCTCGCATGTCCTGCGACCGCTTCGTCCATGGAGTTGTCGATCACCTCGGCGAAGAGGTGATGCAGGGCCTTCTCGTCCGTGCCGCCGATATACATGCCGGGACGGCGGCGGACGGGCTCGAGCCCCTCCAGCACCTCGATGGCCGAAGCGTCATAGCCGGCTTCCCCCGGCGTGCCCTGCTGGGGAGCGGGCCGGGACACCTTCACGGCGGCGTTGCGGGCCGAGGCAGGCGCCGCGCGCTTGGCGCTCGCGCCCCCGAAGAGATCGTCGTTGTCTGTCATTGGGACCTTGGTCCGGGCTGATGATTCGCGTTTCTTTACACTATTTCTCATTCCGTTTTTATACGAGAACAAAACGGAAACGGGAAGGGCGGTCGGCACGAAAAGGGGACAAATGTTCAATCAGGTTAGGCCGTAAAGGTTACCAACGTTTGCCTCTAAAGAATGTCTTCCGGCTGTCATGCGGAACTGTTTAAATTCCATTCACGTTGAATGGTTAAGCATGAGCTTAGCAGGAGAAACGGACGTGACGACGCGGACGAGCTTGGGACCGGCGCAGAAGCTTCATTTGGACCGCGCGGCACGCAATGCCGGCGAGGCCTTCGCGTTCGACGAGCCGGATGTCACGCGCACGGCCCACCGCTCCTACGGGTCGAGCCTGATCTGGCTCTCCATGGCGGCCGTGGCCGTTCTGGGCCTCGGGCTCGTCTTCTAATCGTCCTCATCGGCGTCTTCGCTCCGGCCGAAGACGCGGATCAGGATTTCCTCCATCCGCTTGCCGAACGTCAGAAGAAACAGGGTCACCAGGGTGCCCGTCACCGTGATGAACCAGGCGCCCAGGCCTGCCGTCACGCCGAGGCCCGCCGCAATCCAGACAGTCGCTGCCGTCGTCAAACCCTGCACCTGCATCTGGTCACGACCGCGGAGAATCGCGCCGGCGCCCAGAAAGCCTAGGCCGGTCATGATGCCTTGGACGACGCGGCTGACCGCGTCCTGACCGAAGTGCAGGCCCTCATAGACCGAGCCGGACAGAATCACGAGGGCGGCCCCCAGGGCCACGAGGCCGAGCGTGCGCATCCCGATCGGCTTGTTGTGGATGTCCCGGTTGATACCCACCACCATGCCGGCGATGGCTGCGCCGCACAGGCGCAGCATCATCTCGATCTGGTCGTCATATTCGACCGACAGCCAGGACAGCCACTCCCGCATCGGGATCAGCCTGCCTTGGCGGTCTTCTTGGCCGGGGCCCTCTTGGCCGCCGGCGTCTTGGCCGCTGCCTTTTTCGCCGCCGTCTTGGGAGCGGCTTTCTTGGCCGCAGACTTCTTGGCCGCAGGTGCCTTGGCGGCCGCCTTCTTGGCCGGGGCCCTGCGGCCGCGGGCGGCCTTCTTCGACGGAGCGGCGGCGCGACGGACCTTCAGAAGCTCGACGGCCTCGTCCAGAGTCACCGCATCCTGGGCCATCGTCCGAGGCAGGGTGGCGTTGGTCTCGCCGTCGGTCACGTAGGGGCCGAAGCGTCCCGCCTTGACCACGATGGGCTTGCCGGATTCCGGATCGTCGCCCAGCGCCCGGCCAGGATCGCCCGCCCCGCGTCGGGCCCCTCCGCCGCCGCTCTCCTTGGTGACGATCAGGTCGATGGCGCGGTTGGCCCCGATCTCCAGCACGTCGTCGCCGGGCCCGAGATTGGCGTAGGTCTTGCCGTGCTGAACATAGGGCCCGTAGCGGCCGATGCTCGCCAGAATCGGTTCGCCCGATTCCGGATGGGTCGCCACCTGCCGCGGCAATGCCAGCAGCTTCAGGGCCTTCTCCAGATCGACGAGCGCCGGCGACAGGCCCTTGGGCAGGGACGAGCGCTTGGGCTTCTCGCCTTCGCCGAGCTGCACGAAGGGACCGAACCGACCGTCGCGCAGGGTGACGTCCAGACCCGTCTCGGGATCGGTGCCCAGCACCTTCACGCCAGGCTGCCCGCCGTTCTCCGACGAGCCGTCGCCTTCGCCTTCCACGCCGCTGGCGGCAAGCTGTCGGGTGTACTTGCACTCCGGGTAGTTCGAGCAGCCGATGAAGGCGCCGAACTTGCCGAGCTTCAGCGAGAGCTGGCCGGTGCCGCAGGTCGGGCAGGTGCGCGGGTTGGATCCATCACCCTTGTCCGGAAAGATGTGCGGCCCGAGAAGCTCGTTGAGGGCATCGAGCACTTCCGTGGTGCGCAGCTCCTTGGTCCCGCCGATGGCGGCCGAGAAATCGCGCCAGAAGTCGCGCAGCACCTGCTTCCAGTCGATCTCCGAATTGGAGATCCGGTCGAGCTGCTCCTCGAGGTCCGCCGTGAAGTCGTATTCCACGTAACGGCGGAAGAAGCTTTCCAGGAACGCCGTGACGATCCGGCCCTTGTCCTCGGGCACGAGCCGCTTCTTCTCGATCCGCACGTATTCCCGGTCGCGCAGGGTCTGGAGCACGGCCGCGTAGGTCGAGGGGCGTCCGATGCCGAGCTCCTCCATGCGCTTCACGAGAGAGGCCTCCGAGTAGCGGGGCGGCGGCTCGGTGAAGTGCTGGGAGGCGTTGATCCGGCGGCGCTCCAGAGGATCGCCCGCCTTCATCGGGGGAAGACGTCCCTCGTCCTCGTCGCCCTCGTCGTCCTTGCTCTCGTTGTAGAGCGTGAGGAAGCCGTCGAACTTGATCACCTGGCCGGTGGCGCGAAGGTCGAGCTTGCGCGGCCCGACCCGGGCGGCGATGTCGGCCGTGGTGCGCTCGAGCTCGGCCGATTCCATCTGGCTCGCCACGGTGCGGGTCCAGATCAGGTCGTAGAGACGGGCCTGCTCGGGCTCCAGGTACTTGGCCACAGCCTTCGGCAGACGGCCCATGTCCGTCGGCCTGATGGCCTCGTGGGCCTCCTGGGCGTTCTTGGCCTTGGTCGAGTACTTGCGCGGGGCGCCGGGAACGTAGCGCTCGCCGTATTCCTTGCCGATCACCCGGCGGGCCGCCTGGACGGCTTCGGGCGCCATGTCCACCCCGTCCGTTCGCATATAGGTGATGAGGCCGACCGTCTCGCCCCCGATATCGACGCCTTCGTAGAGACGCTGCGCGATGCGCATGGTCTGGGCCGGCGCCAGGCCGAGCTTGCGGGAAGCCTCCTGCTGCAGGGTCGAGGTCGTGAAAGGCGGATACGGATGGCGCTTGGCCGGCTTGGCCTCGATGTTGGCCACCGAGAAGGTCGCCAGCTCCAGGTCCTTCTTGAAGGCTTCCGCGTCCTTGCCGTTGCCGATGTCGAGGCGCTGGATCTTCTTGCCGTCGGCGCCGACGAGCCGCGCGTCGAACACTCCGCCGTCCTTCGTCGCCAAGGTGGCGATCAGCGACCAGTATTCCCTGGGCTTGAAGGTCTCGATCTCGAGTTCCCGGTCGCAGACGAGGCGCAGGGCCACCGACTGCACGCGGCCGGCCGAGCGGGCCCCCGGCAGCTTGCGCCAGAGGACCGGCGAGAGGGTGAATCCCACGAGGTAGTCCAGGGCCCGGCGGGCCAGATAGGCGTCGACGAGCGCTTGGTCGATCTCCCGCGGCTGGCGCAGGGCGGCCTGGACGGCATCCTTGGTGATGGCGTTGAAGGTCACCCGCTCGACGGGCAGGTCCTTGAGGGCGCGCTTCTCGCGCAGGGCTTCCAGGACGTGCCAGGAAATGGCCTCGCCCTCGCGGTCGGGGTCGGTGGCCAGGATGAGCTTCTCGGCCCCCTTGATCGCCTTGGCGATATCGGAGACGCGCTTCGAGCCCCGGTCTTCGAGCGTCCAGATCATGCGGAAATCGGCATCCGGGTCGACCGAGCCGTCCTTGGCGGGCAGATCGCGGATATGCCCGAAGGAGGCCAGGACCTCGTAATCCTTGCCGAGATATTTGTTGATCGTCTTGGCCTTCGCAGGCGACTCGACGACGAGGACTTTCATGAACGACTTCCTAAAAGCGGGAGCAGGCGGATGCCCTGTCTCCAGGGCAGATGCGCCGGTCAGCCCTTGGCCAGCGCAGGGCGGGATAAGTGGTAGATGATCGCCGACAAGTCAAATCGGACTTGTACGGATGTTTCCTATATGGCCACGAATGCCCGCTCCAGCAAGGGATTCACCGCTCCTCCCAGGTCGTTGGCGCCGATCATCCGCGACGGAACGGCAAGGCGGGTCAGGGCATAGACCTCGGCGATGTCCGGCGGTGCGGACCGGGTCAGGGCCGCGGCGGCGGCCAGGACGAAAAGCCGTTCGGCCACGAATCTGGCCTTCGCCTCCGCGTCGGTGGATTGCAGGGCCAGGACGATGTCCCGGGCCGCATCCGAGGCGCCCGGAAGATCGCCGGCATCCTTCATCAGGCGCTCGAGAACGGAGGCGGCGACCTCGGGCTCCCGGTTCTCGGCGCGCAGGATGTCGAGGGCGATCACGTTGCCGGAGCCCTCCCAGATCGCGTTGACCGGCGCCTCGCGATACAGCCGGGGCAGGGCGCTCTCCTCCACGTAGCCGTTGCCGCCGAGGCACTCCATCGCCTCGTAGAGGAGCCGCGGGGCAGCCTTGCAGATGCCGAACTTGGCCGCCGGGGTCACCAGACGGGCAAAGGCGGCCTCGCGGCCGTCCGCCTGCCGGAGGTCGAAGCTGTCGGCCACCCGCAATGCGAGGGCCGTCATGGCCTCGCTCTCCAGGGCGAGGTCGGCGAGCACCATGCGCATGGCCGGCTGGTCGACGAGCCGCTTCTGGAACACGCTGCGGTGCCGGACGTGGTGGGCGGCAAGGGCCAGTCCCATCCGGACGAGCCCGGCCGAGGCCACGGCACAATCGAGCCGGGTCAGCTGCACCATGTCGATGATGGTGCGCACCCCGCGACCCTCCTCGCCGATCCGCCAGCCGAAGGCCTCCTGGAACTCGACCTCGGAGGAGGCGTTCGAGCGGTTCCCGAGCTTGTCCTTCAGCCGTTGCAGCCGCAGGGCGTTGAGGGAGCCGTCAGGCCGGAAGCGGGGGGCGAGGAAGCAGGTGAGCCCGCCGGGCGCCTGGGCGAGCACGAGGAAGGCGTCGCACATGGGGGCAGACATGAACCACTTGTGACCGGTCAGCTCGTATTCGTCTCCGGCTTTGGGTTCGGCGCGGGTCGTGTTCGCCCGGACGTCGGTGCCGCCCTGCTTCTCGGTCATGCCCATGCCAAGCGTGACGGCCTGCTTCTCCCAAAAGGGGATGAAGCGGGAATCGTATGCGCGCGAGCGGATTTTCGGCAGCCACTCGGCGAGCCGGTTCGGCGAGGCGGCGAGCGCCGCGACCGACGCATGGGTCATGGTGATGGGGCAGACATGCCCGCTCTCGACGCCTGCCGCCGTATGGAGCCGCGCGGCCCGCGCCACATGGGCATGGCCGGTCCGCGGCTCGTCCCAGGTCGAGGCGTGCAGGCCGTCCTCCATGCTGGCCCGCATGAGCAGGTGATAGGCCGGGTGGAACTCCACCGCGTCGATCCGGTAGCCCCGCGAATCATGGGTGTGCAGCTTGGGCGGGTTCTCGTTGGCGAGCCGGCCGATGTCGAGCCGCTCCGCCGATCCCCAGGCCGCGCCGAAGTCCAGGAGCCGCTCTCCCTCCATTGCGACGCCGCTGGCCGTCAGGGCGTCGAGCAGGGGCCGGTTGGCGGCGATCAGGTTCACGTCGCCGAACGGGGGCGGCTGATTGATGACGTCGTGGGTCTCGAACGCGTGCATGGTGACCGCCCTTCAGCACAATCCCTGATGATTCTAGGGTTGAAGCGCGTCCCGCGTAGAGACCCTGCTTGCGGCGGTTTCCCGGAGCGCCTATAGCCATCGCTTTAAGATGACTGACGCCCCCCGATCCGTTTTTCCCCACCGGCATCTCCTCGGCATCGAGGGGCTGTCTCCCCTGGACATTCAGGCGCTGCTCGATCTGGCCGACGAACAGGTCGAGGTGAGCCGCCAGATCGAGAAGAGCAAGTCGACCCTCAGGGGCCGGACGCAGATCAACCTGTTCTTCGAGGCCTCCACCCGCACCCAATCGTCCTTCGAGATCGCCGGCAAGCGGCTGGGCGCCGACGTGATGAACATGCAGGTGGGCTCATCCTCGGTGAAGAAGGGCGAGACCCTCATCGACACGGCCGTGACCCTGAACGCCATGCGGCCCGACATCATCGTCGTGCGCCACCATGCGGCCGGCGCGGTGCATCTTCTCGCCCAGAAGGTGGATTGCGCGGTGGTCAATGCGGGCGACGGCGCCCACGAGCATCCGACGCAAGCTCTGCTCGACGCTCTCACGATCCGCCGCAACAAGGGACGGATCGAAGGCCTGACCGTGGCGATCTGCGGCGACATCCTGCATTCCCGCGTCGCCCGCTCCAACATGATCCTGCTCGCCGCCATGGGCGCGCGGGTGCGCCTCGTGGCGCCCTCGACCCTGCTGCCGCCCGGGATCGCCCGGCTCGGGTTCGAAACCTTCACCAGCATGGAGAAGGGGCTCAAGGATGCGGACATCGTCATGATGCTGCGCCTGCAGCGCGAGCGCATGAACGGGTCCTTCGTCCCCTCCGTGAAGGAGTATTTCCGCTTCTACGGCCTCGATCAGGAAAAGCTTGCCTTCGCGAAGCCCGATGCGCTGGTGATGCATCCCGGCCCCATGAACCGGGGCGTGGAGATCTCGTCGGACGTCGCGGACGGCGCGCAGTCGCTCATCCGCGAGCAGGTCGAAATGGGCGTCGCCGTGCGCATGGCGGTGCTGGAGGCTCTGGCGAGCCATCTGCCGAACCGGTGAGGCGCGTCATGAGCAACCAACCCGTCCTCTTCAAGAACGCCCGTCTCATCGATCCCGCCCGCGACCGCGAAGAGCGGGGAGGCGTGCTGGTGCGCGATGGCCTCATCCAGGCGGTCGGACCGCAGGTGAGCGAGGCTTCCGACGCGCAGGTGATCGATTGCGGCGGGCAGGTGCTGGCCCCTGGCCTCATCGACATGCGCGCCTTCATCGGCGAACCCGGAGGGCCGTACCGCGAGACGCTCAAGAGCGCCGGCGAGGCGGCGGCGGCCGGCGGCGTGACCACGGTCGTGTCCATGCCCGACACCAGCCCTGCGCTCGACGATCCGGCCGTCATCGACTTCATCGTGCGCCGCGCACGGGACACCTCCATGGTCAATATCCGCCCCGCGGCGGCGCTGACGAAAGGGCTCGAGGGGCGGGAGATGGTCGAGATCGGCCGCCTCAGGGAGGCCGGCGCGATCGCTTTCACGGACGGTGCCCGCTCGGTCACGAACGCCCAGGTGATGCGGCGGGCCCTCACCTATGCGGGCGATTTCGACGCGCTGATCATCCATCACGTCGAGGATCCCGACCTCGTCGGGCAGGGAGTGATGAACGAGGGCGAGTTCGCCTCGCGGCTGGGGCTCCCGGGCATCCCGCGGGAGGCCGAGACGGTGATGCTCGAACGTGACGTCCGGCTCGTGCGCCTCACGGGCGGGCGTTACCACGCGGCGATGATCTCCTGCGCCGATTCGGCCGAGATCATGCGCCATGCGAAGGATCGGGGGCTGCCGGTGACCTGCGGGGTCTCGATCAACCATCTGGCGCTCAACGAGAACGATATCGGCGATTACCGCACCTTCCTGAAGCTCTCGCCGCCCCTGCGCCACGAGGACGACCGCCAGGCCGTGATCGACGCCCTGGCCGACGGGACCGTCGACGTGATCGTCTCCGACCACAATCCACAGGATGTGGAAAACAAGAGGCTGCCCTTCGCCGAGGCGGCCGACGGGGCCGTGGGGCTGGAAACGCTGCTCTCGGCGGCCCTTCGGCTCGTCCATTCGGGCCGGCTTTCCCTTCCGAGGCTGCTGCGGGCCATGTCCTTGCGGCCCGCTGAAATCCTGGGGCTTCCGTCCGGCCGGCTTTCGGCGGGCGCTCCGGCCGATCTGTTCGTCTTCGATCCGGACGCGCCCTACGTGCTCGACAAGCGCCACCTCAGGTCCCTGTCCAAGAACACACCCTTCGACGAGGCGCGGCTGGAGGGGCAGGTCTCGACCACGATGGTTGGGGGCAGGGTGGTCTTTCGGCGCGATACGATGTAACGAGAAGAGAATGTCCGACGAAGTCAACCTCCTCCACCTGCTGGCCGCCCTGCTCTTCGGCTATCTTCTGGGCTCGATTCCGTTCGGCCTGATCTTCACCCGCATGGCCGGCCTGGGCGACGTGCGCAAGATCGGCTCCGGGAATATCGGCGCCACCAACGTGCTGCGCACGGGCCGCAAGGGTCTCGCCGCGGCGACGCTCGTAGCCGACGCCCTCAAGGGCACGGTCCCGGTGGTGATCGCCGCGCAGTGGGGGCCGCAATTTGCGACGGTCGCCGCCCTCGGCGCCTTTCTGGGCCACCTTTTTCCCGTCTGGCTCGGGTTCAAGGGCGGCAAGGGCGTGGCCACCTTCATCGGCGTGCTGATCGGCCTGAAGCCGCTGGCGGCGCTCATCTTCTGCCTGATCTGGCTCGGAGTGGCATTCGCCTCCAAGTACTCCTCGCTCTCCGCTCTGATCGCCAGCGCGGCCACCCCGATCGTCCTGTGGCTGCTGGGCGAGCCCGGCATGGCCGGGATGGCGGTCATCCTCGTGGCGCTGCTGTGGTGGAAGCACAGCCAGAACATCAGCCGCCTTCTGGCCGGGACAGAAGGCAAGATCGGCCAGAAGGGATAACCCATGATTCTCACGGATGAGCAGCGGCTCGATTGGCTTCGCCTCATCCGCTCAGAGAAGGTCGGACCGCGCACCTTCCGCGCGCTGATCAACCAATACGGGGGCGCCGCCGGCGCCCTGGAGGCCTTGCCCGATCTCGGACGTCGCAGCGGAAGCCCGGGCCTGAAGGTCTGCACCCGGGCGGAGGCCGAGACGGAGATGGCCGGGGCGGCGCGCCTCGGCGTCCGCTTCATCGCCATGGGCGAGCCCGATTACCCGAAGACCCTTCAGGCCGTGGATACCGCGCCGCCGCTGATTGCGCTCCGGGGTTCGGCCGGGATTCTGGCCAAACCTTCGGTCGCCGTCGTGGGATCGCGCAACGCGTCCGCGTCGGGCCTCACCTTCGCTGAGCGCCTGGCGCGGCAGCTCGGCGAAGCCGGCTATTCGGTCGTGTCGGGCCTGGCGCGCGGCGTCGACACGAGGGCCCACAGGGCGAGCCTGGCAACCGGCACCGTCGCGGTGCTGGCCGGCGGACATGACCGGATCTACCCGGTTCAGAACGCACCGCTCGTCGAGTCCATCGTGGAGCAGGGCGGGGCCGTGCTCTCCGAGATGCCCATGGATTGGGAGCCTCGCGGGCGGGACTTTCCGCGCCGCAACCGGATCGTGTCGGGCCTCTGCTACGGCGTGGTGGTCGTCGAGGCGGCGCGGCGCTCGGGTTCTCTTATCACGGCCCGGTTCGCCCTGGAGCAGGGACGCGAGGTCTTCGCCGTGCCGGGTTCACCCCTCGATCCCCGCGCGGAGGGAACGAACGATCTGATCCGCGAAGGTGCCACCCTGTGCGCCAGCGTCGAGCATGTGACGAGCGTCCTGGAGCCGCTGATCGCATCCGGCCCCCGCCTCGATCAAGGTGCGGAGGAGCCGATCCATGTCCTCGGTTCGGAAGAGCTCTGGGACGAGCTGGATCTTCCCGACGTCCTCCGAGCGCCCGTGCGCCCGATCATGCCCGAGGCCGGGGCGGACGATGCAACCGGTGACGTCCAGTCCGACCTGGTGGCGTTTCTCGGCCCTTCGCCGGTGACGGTTGACGATCTGGTCCGGCAATCCGGCCTGTCGATCCGCAACGTTCAGATGGCTCTCCTGGAACTTGAGATCGCCGGACGGCTCGAGCGGCACGGCGGCAACGCGGTCTCGTTGATCGCCAGCCCCTAGCGCATCGATCCCGAAAGTGCGGCCACTTTTGCGCCCGATGCTTTTGGCTTTTGCCTGAAGCATCTTTTCACGCAAAACCGGTTCCCACTTTTGCGCCCGATGCTCTAGCGGTCCTCGCCGGGAGCCTCGCGAACGCGGACGGCTTCCAATCTGGCCATGTCCAGCAGGTAGGCCAGGAGATCGAGCTTCGCCTCTCGGGCGAGGGAAGAGAGCACGGCGGAAAACTCCGAAATGTACTCGGCCGTCTCGGTGACCGACATCTCCGGCCGGCCCGCATCGGCCGCCTGGCCTCCGGGCTGTTCGTTCGCCAGGGAGGGGAGGAAGGATCGGTGCGGAGGTTTGGCCATCGATGCCGACGCTGTCTCTATGTTTCACTGGCTCTAGATAGCAGCACAACCAAAAATAAGACAAGGCCGTTTAATTAAGCTGCAAGTTGTATCATCAACCGAGCACTGAAATCAGGAGTGGCATCGAGATCAGGGCCAGCAGGGTCTGCAGGGTCAGGATCTCGGCCATGAGGCCTGCATTGCCGCCCATCTGGCGTGCCAGCACGAAGGCGGCGCTGGCCGAGGGTACGGACGATGCGACGATGGTCACCGTCAGGTCGTCGCCTTCCACGCCGATGAAACCCGCGTAGGCGACGGCCATCACCGGCATCAGGACGAGCTTCAGGCCGGCTGTCAGCAGGTGCGGGATTCCGGGACGGGCGAGCCTGCGGATGTCGAGGCCCGCGCCGACGATCAGCAGACCGGCCGCGAGCGCCGCGCGCCCCATGACGTCGATATACGCGGCCAGAGGCTTGGGCAGCGGCGGCACCAGGACGTTCAGCAGAAGGCCGATGGCGCAGGACCAGATGAACGGATTGGTGACGAACGAGCGCAAGATGTCCCAAGGGCTTTGCTTGGGCCTGCCGGCGAAACGGATGAAGACGTAGAAGGCGAGCAGGTTGAGGAGCGGCACCATGGCCGCGATGGCAACTGCGATCAGGGCGATCCCCCGCTGGCCGTAGAGACTTCCCGCGACCGCCAGCCCGACGAAGGTGTTCCAGCGGGTCGCGCCCTGGAAGATCGACGTGAAGCTCGGGCCGTCGATCCCGAGCCTGCGCTCGAGGATGGGGCGCAGCCCCAGGACCAGCACGGCCATGGTCAGGATGGCGCCGACCAGCGCACCGCCGACACCGAGGACGGGGACCGAGGTCAGATCGGCCCGGGAGAGGGTGTCGATGATGAGGGCCGGGAAGAAGATCACATAGGTGGCCCGCTCGAGACCGGCCCATTGCGGCTCACTGACGAAATTCGTCACCCGGCAGAGCCATCCGGTGGCGATGATCAGGAAGGTGGGGATCAGGCTGGCGAGAATGGCAGACATGGAGAGCCATGGGAGAGGCCGGACCTTGCGATCCGGAAAAGCGGGGTGCATGAGGCGCTTAAGACGTCTCGAGCCCATCGACAAGCGCCGGATAAGCTTGCATTGGAATTCCGCTCCGATGCTCCACTTGTCCTAATCCGCGTCCGGTCCGAGGCCCTTGATGATCCAGGTGACGAATTCCATTGCCCTCGACGAGGCGGAACTCCAGGAAAGCTTCATTCGCGCGTCCGGACCGGGAGGCCAGAACGTCAACAAGGTCGAGACCGCGGTCCAGTTGCGCTTCGACGTTCGCCACTCTCCTTCGCTGCCGGATTTCGTGAAGGAGAAGCTGGAACGGCTTGCCGGGAAGCGCATGACCAACGACGGTGTTCTCGTGATCACGGCCCAACGCTTCCGCAGTCAGGACCGCAACCGCGAGGATGCGGTCGCGCGTCTGGTCGAACTGATCCGGCAGGCGACGGAGCGCCCCAAGCCGCGCCGGCCCACCCGCCCGACCCTGGCTTCGAAGAAGCGCAGGCTCGAGGCGAAAGGGCGGCGGTCCGAGATCAAGAAAGGGCGCAGCGGCAAGCCGGGCTTCGACTGAAGCATCGGACGTGAAAAGTGGACTTGCACTTTTGGGATCCATCCGATGCTTTCTTCTTGAATGAGAGCATCGGTCAGAACGGACCCAGCGGGCCGCGCCAGCGACCCGAAGGGCCACGTCAGTGAAAACCGGATCCACTTTTCCGTCCGATGCTCTAGAGGACTGGACCCAGAGAAGGTTTCACTTTTGGGTCCGGTGCTCAGGCCGTCATCCCTGAAGGACGATGCCGCCGAATCCGAGCAGGTCGGCGAAGACGGCCAGCACCACGCCCAGGCCGACCAGGCCGAGACCGGTCAGAAAGTACCGGACCGAGCGGTTGTACCGCTTGAGCTGGAGCGACGAGACAAGGAGCAGGTCGGCCAGGGCCTTGACCTGAAGGGCCAAGCCGACCGTGATCAGCGCGACCGACACCAGATCCGAATGGGCCCATTCGCCGGGCAGCGCCGACCAGCGGCTCAGAAAGCTCAGAGAGAATCCGACGACCACGCCGATCGCCGTGATCGAGCCGTTGCGGAATGTGGAATCGACGCGCTGGTGCTCTTCGGCCGGCTTGGCCGCATCGTTCGCCATCGTCGGGCTCCGCCTCCGGCAGGTTCCGATGAACCCGCTTCGCGGCGATCTTAGCGCACTTTCCCGCGAGGGTCCTCCCGCGACGGCCGAACCGGGTCTCAGTCGTAGTCGCGGGTCACGCCGATTTCCGTCGTTCCGGCGACGGGGTTCGTCGTGAGGGCGACGGCGATCTCGAACACGCCGAGGATGAGATGGGGCCAGGACACCTGATCGGAAAAGCCGAAGAGCCAGGGGAGGCCGCCAGAAGCAGTCCGCCGGCCCCGTCGACCCCAAGATGAGCCCGCATGGGGATCAGCCGTCCCGGCGACAGCTCGTCGTCCGTTATGGGGCTCATGACCAGGATGGCCGCCCCGAGGATCATGGGCACCCATCGGGCCGGCCCATTGTCGGCGAAGCCGAGCACGAAGGGCGCCATGATCAGGGCGAGCCCGGTCGGGCAGTCGATGGCAGCGTGGATACGGGTCGGGATGAAAGGCACGAATGAACGATCCTCATCCGGCATGGCCGCACAGGTGCAAGGGCGCGGCGATCAAAGCACGCCCGCCTGAAATGTTCTCGGGCTGAACGGATAAGTCTATGAATGGACTTATGTTATCGGTCCGGCGGATAGGTGTGCTCGCGGCCCCTGTAGTCCGAGACCGAGTAACAGCCCTCTCGGCCCTGGATCGCATCGGGACCGATGACCGCCTTGCCGTGACCGCCCGGGATGTCGAGGATGTAGGTCGGCTGGCACAGTCCCGAGATTCGACCTCGCAGACCGGCGACGAGGGCCCGGCCTTCCTCGATCGTCAGGCGGAAGTGGCTCGTCCCGGGGGCCAGGTCCGGATGATGCAGGTAATAGGGCTTTACCCTCGTCTCCACGAAGGCGCGCATGAGGGCCGCGAGCGTATCGGGATCGTCGTTGACCCCTCTCAGCAGCACGGACTGGCTGATCATGACGATGCCTGAATCGACGAGCCGCGCGCAGGCGGCCCGGGCCTCGGCCGTTAGCTCGCGCGGGTGATTGGCGTGAAGGGCCACGTAGGTTGTCTTGCTGCTCGCCTTCAGGGCCGCGATCAGGGCTTGGTCGACCCGCTCCGGCTCGACCACGGGCACGCGGGTATGGAAACGAACGATCTTCACGTGATCGATGGCGGAAAGCCGCTCCATGATCTCCGCGAGACGACGAGGGGACAGAACCAGCGGATCACCCCCGGTCAGGATCACCTCCCAGATCTCCGGGTTGCCGGCGATATAGGCGAAGGCTCGGTCCATGGCGTCCGGCGACAGGGTGCCGAGCCCCTGGGGCCCGACCATTTCGCGGCGGAAGCAGAAGCGGCAATAGACCGGGCAGACATGCACGGCCTTGAGCAGGACCCGGTCCGGGTAGCGGTGAACGATGCCTTCGACGGGGCTGTGCGAAAGATCGCCGATCGGATCGGCACGCTCGTCCGGCATGATCGTCAGTTCGGCGGCATCCGGCACGAACTGACGGGCGATCGGGTCCTGCGGATCGCCCCGGTCGATCAGCGCGGCCATGGCGGGGCTGATCGCGATCGCGTAGCGCTCGGCCACGGCTTCGATCGCCGCGCGCTCGTCCGGACCGACGAGGCCCGCCTCGGTGAGTTCGACAGGGGTGCGGATGGGGCGGATCGCGTTCAACGGCCCGTCTCCGGCACGGGCGCCCAGAGCACCTGGTCGATGCGCGCGGCCCCGGTGGCGAGCATCACGAGGCGGTCGAAGCCAAGAGCAATGCCGCTCGCCTCGGGCATTCGGGCCAGCGCTGCCAGGAAATCCTCGTCCACCGGATAGCTCTCGCCGTAGATCCGCATTTTTTCCGCCATTTCCGCCCCGAAGCGCCGCCGCTGCTCGGCCGCGTCCGTCAGTTCGCCGAACGCGTTGGCGAGCTCGACCCCGCAGGCATAGAGCTCGAACCGCTCCGCCACCCGCCGGTCGCGGGCGCTCGGGCGGGCGAGGGCCGCTTCCGCGACCGGGTACTCGTCCAGGATCGTGGCGCGACCGAGGCCGAGATGGGGCTCGACACGCTCCACGACGACGCGGCTGAACAGGTCCGCCCAGGTGTCGTCCCCGGCCACCCGAATGCCCGCCGCCTTCAGGCCGGCGGCCAAGTGGTCCCGATCCGTCGCGCCGCTCGCGTCGATGGAGGCGAGGAGGTCGATTCCGGCAAAGCGGTCGAACGCCTCGGCCACGCTCAGGCGCTCCGGCTCACGGAACGGATCGGCCTCGCGGCCGCGCCAGGCGAGGGTGCGGGTTCCGGCGGTTTCCGCCGCCAGGCGCAGGATCTCTACGCAGTCGCGCATGAGAGCCTCGTAGCCTTCGCCTGCGCGGTACCATTCGAGCATGGTGAATTCCGGATGGTGCAGGGGGCCGCGTTCCCGGTTGCGGTAGACATGGGCGAAGCAGGCGATGCGGGTCTCGCCGGCCGCCAGGAGCTTCTTGCAGGCGAATTCCGGAGAGGTGTGCAGGTAAAGGGGCGCCCGCGAGCCGTCGAGGCCGACGGCCTCCGTGACGAAGGCGTGAAGATGCGCCTCGTTGCCCGGCGAGGTCTGGAGCGTAGCCGTGTCGACTTCCACGAAATCCCGTGAGGCGAAGAACGCCCGGACGCCGGCCTGGATCCGATTCCTGCTCAGAAGGAAGGGCCGGCGGTCCGCATGGACGTGGGGCATCCACCAGGGAGAGGGGGAAGGTACGGGTCGATCCATTCCAGAGGGCTCATCAAGGTCGGACTGGCGATTTTCGCGAAGATAGGCTACTGCGGCTCGGAAAACCGGTTTCGGTGCTCCTGAAGGCTCGGCGACCCGACCCTCATGACGCGCCCCTATCTGTCACAAGGAAAGCTTCCCGTGAAGGTCATCGCCTCAACGCTCCGCAAAGGCAACGTCGTCGACATCGACGGCCGACTCTATGTGGTTCTCACCGCTCAGAATATCCACCCCGGCAAGGGAACGCCGGTCACCCAGCTCGACATGCGCCGCATCTCCGACGGCGTGAAGGTGTCCGAGCGCTACCGCACCACCGAGCAGGTCGAGCGGGCCTTCGTGGAGGACCGCGAGCACACCTTCCTCTACGAGGACGGCGAGGGGTTCCATTTCATGAACCCGGAGACCTACGACCAGGTGACCGTGCCCGAGGACATCATCGGCGACCAGAAGGCCTATCTCCAGGAAGGCATGGCCGTGATGCTCTCGACCCATAACGGTGTTGCCATCGCCATCGAGCTGCCGGCCCGCGTCACCCTCGAGATCACCGACACGGAGCCGGTGGTCAAGGGTCAGACCGCGTCGTCGTCCTACAAGCCCGCCATGCTGTCCAACGGCGTGCGCACCCTGGTGCCGCCCCACATCACGGCCGGCACCCGCGTCGTGATCATGACGGAAGACGGTTCCTACGTGGAGCGTGCGAAGGACTGATCCTTCGCTCCTGGCCTCGTGGCCGGCATCCGCCGGCCGAGGAGGCAGGCGGACCAATCAGGTCTTGAAGGGCAGGACGTTTGGGTGAACCCTCACCGGACATCCTGCCCTTTTCTCTTTTGTCGGAATCGGATGGCCTCATGACCCGCGGTCTCGCGAACCCCATCAACCCTCTCGTCGCCGATGTCGGCTCTCCGCCGATTCCCGAGGCTCAGGCCTGGACGAAGCGCTATGACGGCTCCCTGGGTCCGCTGATCAACCTGTCGCAGGCCGTCCCGGGCAATCCGCCCCATGCCGAGCTGCTCGCCCGGATGGGGGCTGCCGCGGGCTCTGCGGCCGGCTCGCAATATGGGCCGATCAATGGGGACGCGGATCTGCGACAGGCCTACGCGGCGGATCTGTCCCGCTTGTACGAGGGCCGGATCGGACCCCAGGACACGGCGGTGACCGCCGGCTGCAACATGGCGTTCTTCGCCGCCATGATGCTGCTCGCCCGCCAGGGCGACGCGGTGCTCCTGCCGACGCCCTGGTACTTCAACCACCAGATGACGCTCGACATGCTCGGCATCGAGCCGCGCCCGC
The DNA here is from genome assembly GCF_025460805.1 of Microvirga sesbaniae. Taxonomy (GTDB): domain Bacteria; phylum Pseudomonadota; class Alphaproteobacteria; order Rhizobiales; family Beijerinckiaceae; genus Microvirga; species Microvirga sesbaniae. Next base: position 242,411 of record NZ_JAMXFJ010000003.1, read on the forward strand.
TCCCGTGCCGGGCGGAGAACGGGTTCGTGCCCCGGGTGGAGGATGCGGAGCCCCTGCTCGACGGGACGGTTCGGGCCATCGTTCTCGTCACGCCCAACAATCCCACCGGCGCCGTTTATCCCGCGCATGTGATCGAAGGCTTCGCACAGCTCTGCGCCAGACGCGGCATTTATCTCGTGATCGACGAGACTTATCGGGACTTCCTGCCGCAGGGCATGAACCGCGCGCACGGTCTGTTCATTGGCGAGGAATGGCGCAACACGGTGATCCAGCTCTATTCCTTCTCGAAATCCTACGCGATCCCGGGTCATCGCACGGGAGCCATCACGGCCGATGCCCCGCTCATCGACCAGATCGCCAAGATACTCGACTGCATCCAGATCTGCGCGCCCCGGACGGCCCAGGCTGGGCTGCCCTGGGCCATCGACGCCCTGCGCGACTGGCGCGAGGACAACCGGGCCGAGATCAACCGGCGTGCACAGGTTTTTCAGGAGGCGCTCGCGCCGCTGCCGGAATGGAAAATCGAGTCGGTCGGGGCCTATTTCGCGTATCTGCGTCACCCGTTCCCGCAGGCCAAGGCCCAGCAGGTTGCGGAGAAGCTTGCGACGGAGCGAGGGGTCCTGTGCCTGCCGGGGAGCTATTTCGGGCCCGGTCAGGAAGGACATCTGCGCGTTGCCATCGCCAATGTCGGAGCCGATGTCCTGAAGGGACTCACGGATCGGTTCAAGGAGTTCCGGCTCTGACCGTCCCGGAAGGGGTAGGGTACAATCTGCGGCGGCTGCCCTTGGCAGGAGCGCACGGCGATGGTTACTCTCTTGATCGAATACGGCGTCCGATCGGGACGCCCGGGGATTCGTTTTGACCGTCAAAGTGGACGCGACAGCAGAACCAGGAGACCGACATGCGGACCCGCTGAACGGGTCCGCAAACGGCGCCTCCCTGGTCGCGGAGCGTCCCGCGCCGGCCCGGACCGGTACGCGCCGGCGGTCTTCCAAAAGCTACGCCGCGCTCGATCTCGGCACGAACAATTGCCGCCTTCTCATTGCGGAACCGGCCCATTTCGGCTTTCGCGTCGTCGACGCGTTCTCGCGCATCGTCCGGCTCGGCGAAGGCCTCGGCCTCGGCAACCGGCTGAGTGACGACGCCATCGCCCGTACGCTCGACGCCCTGCGCGTGTGCCGCGAGAAGATGGCCGCGAAGGACGTCACGCGGGCGCGCCTCGTCGCCACGGAGGCGTGCCGTCTCGCCGAGAACGGCCCGTCCTTCATCGAGCGCGTGCGCGACGAACTCGACCTCGATCTCGAGATCGTCGACCGCAAGACCGAAGCGTATCTGGCCGTGACCGGATGCGCGTCCCTGGTCGATCCCAAGGCGCATTCCGTCATCGTGTTCGACATCGGTGGCGGATCGACGGAAATCGCCTGGCTCGACGGTCAGGCGCCGCATGCCTTCGCGGATCCCTGCAAGCGGATCCGCGCTTGGGATTCGCTTCCCGTGGGCGTCGTGACCCTGGCCGAGCGCTGGGGCGGCATCGATGTGACGCCGGAAACCTTCGAGGGCATGGTCGAAGAGGTGTCCGATCTTCTGCTCGATTTCGCCCTGGTGGCGGCGCAGGCGGGACGGGCCCGGCATTTCCACCTCCTCGGGACCTCGGGAACCGTCACCACGGTCGGCGGCATTCACTTGGGACTCGCGCGCTACGACCGGCGCCGCGTCGACGGAATGTGGATGCGCAACGGCGAGATCTCGACAGTGATGCAGCGTCTGCTGCATTCGGACTTCACGCAGCGGGCCGAGAATCCCTGCATCGGCAGGGAGCGCGCCGATCTGGTTCTCGCGGGCTGCGCCATCTTGGAAGCGATCCGGCGGGCATTCCCGTCGGAGCGCCTGCGCATTGCGGATCGCGGATTGCGCGAAGGAATTCTGATGAAGATGATGCGAGAGGATTTCGTGTGGCGAGGGGGGCAGCGGTGAGCGCGAAAGCGGGATCCGGGACCCGCAATCTCAAGCAGCGCGTGAAGACCGCCCACAAGCGGACGCTTTCCTCGCAGAAGTGGCTCGAACGCCAGCTCAACGACCCTTACGTCGCGCGCGCGAAGCGCGAGGGCTATCGCTCGCGCGCGGCCTTCAAGCTCCTGGAGATCGACGAGAAGTACCATCTCCTCAAGCCCGGCCAGCGCATCGTGGACCTCGGCGCCGCGCCCGGCGGCTGGTCGCAGATCGCCGCCACGAAGGTCGGCCCGAAGGGAAAGGTGGTCGGCATCGATCTTCTGCCGATCGACCCCATGCCGGGCGTCGAGTTCATCCAGCTCGACTTCCTGGACGAGAGCGCTCCCGGCCGGCTGATCGAGATGCTCGGCGGTCCGGCGGACATCGTCATGTCGGACATGGCGGCCAATACCACCGGCCACAAGAAGACCGATCACCTGCGCATCATCGGCCTCGCGGAAGCGGCGATCTATTTCGCCCGCGAGATTCTGGCGCCGGGCGGCGCCTTCGTGGCCAAGGTGTTCCAGGGGGGCACCGAGAACCAGCTGCTGGCCGATCTCAAGCGGGATTTCGCGGTCGTGCGCCACGTGAAGCCGGCGGCGAGCCGTGCCGACTCGGCGGAACTCTACGTGATGGCGACCGGTTTCCGGGGGCGGGCCGACGGGACGCCCGCCGCCTGACGGGTCTTGCCCGGGGCCTGATTTTCGCAAAGGACACGACCATGGCAGCGCACCAGATCGGCATCATCGGCCTCGGCAAGATCGCACAGGATCAGCATCTGCCGGTCATCAAGGCCAACCCGGACTTCGAGCTCCTGGCCGTCGCGAGCCAGCGCGGGCTGCAGCCGGACGAGGCGAAGTACAGCTTCCAGGATTACCGGGACCTCCTGAAGATCCCCGAGGTGGAGGCGGTGGCGATCTGCACGCCGCCCCAGGTCCGCCACCAGATTGCCCGCGAGGCGCTCCTGGCGGGCAAGAGCGTGCTGCTCGAAAAGCCGCCGGCCGCCACCTTGAGCGAGCTCGAGGACCTGAAGGAGCTCGCCGCCAAGGTGGGGAAGGTCGTGTTCACCACCTGGCATGCCCAGTACAACAAGGCCGTCGAGGAGGCCAAGAAGGCCCTCGCCGGATGGACGATCAAGCGCCTTCTCGTGACCTGGAAGGAGGACGTGCGCCACTGGCATCCGGGCCAGCAATGGATCTGGCAGCCGGGGGGCTTCGGCGTGTTCGATCCCGGCATCAACGCGCTCTCCATCGTCACCCGCATCATGCCCGAGCCGGTCTTCATCAAGGCTTCGGATCTCGAATTCCCGGCCAACCGCGACGCGCCGATCGCCGCCCATCTGACGTTCTCCATGAGCCACGGACAGGGGGACCTGCAGGCCGTGTTCGACTGGCGCCAGACCGGACCGCAGACCTGGGACATCGAGGTCGAGACGGAAGCGGGCCTGAGCCTCAAGCTCTCCCATGGCGGCAGCTGCCTGGAGATCGGCGGCCGGCAGGTGGTGCAGGAGGAGCCGGCGGAATACCAGGGGATCTACCGACGCTTCGACGAGTTGCTGAACGCCCGCCAGTCCGAGGTGGACGACGCGCCTTTCCGCCTCGTGGGCGATGCCTTCATGATCGGCAGGCGGGTTCAGGTCGAGGCCTTCGAGGACTGATCGGGCGACCCGTCTGTCATCGCCGACCCTTTGCCGGTGGTCCCGGTCGATCGAGGCGCCGCATTCTTCAGGATCGGGATGGCCGGGACAAGCCCGGCCATGACGGGAAGGGGAACGCTTACGCCAGGCTCTTCTTCAGGAATCCGATCGTCCGGCTCCAGGCCAGGTCGGCGGCTTCCTTGTTGTAGCGGGCGGCCCCGGTATCGTTGTTGAAGGCGTGGTTGGCCCCCTCGTAGACGTAGATCTCGTAGGTCTTGCCCGCCTGCTTCAGAGCCGCCTCGTAGGCCGGAATGCCGGCATTGATGCGCTCGTCCAGTCCGCCGTAATGCAGCATCATGGCGGCGTTGATCCTCGGCACGTCCTCGGCCTTGGGCTGTCCGCCGTAATACGCCACGCCTGCATTGAGGTCCGGCTCGTTGACCGCCAGGTTGTTCACCGCGCCGCCGCCCCAGCAGAAGCCGATGGCTCCGACCTTGCCGTTGCTGTCCGGGCGGCCTTTCAGAAAGGCCACGGCCGCCTTGCCGAAGGCGATCACGTCCGGCTGCTTCAACTGGCCGATCATCTCGCGGCCTTTGTCCTCGTCGGCCGGGGTGCCGCCCATGGGCGAGAGACAGTCGAGGCCGAGCGCCACGAAGCCCTGGGTGGCGACCCGGCGGGTCACGTCCTTGATGTGCGGGTTGAGCCCGCGGTTCTCATGAATGACGATCACGGTCGGCAGCTTGCCGGTGGCGTCCTTCGGCCTGACGAGATAGCCCTTCAGCCCCGGGACGCCCGGGATGTCCACGGTTTCCGTCGTGATCCGCGGGTCGCTCTCATCGACGGTCTGAGCCTGCGCGTAGTTGCTCTGCAGGACCGACAGGAGGGTCGTCGCGGCGGCGGTACTGCCGGCCAGGGCGGCGAGCTTGTCGAGGAAGTTGCGGCGGCTCATGCCGCCATGGGTGAAGTCGTCGTAGAGATCGATGATGCGTTGATCCATGCGGGCCTCCCGAAGGGCCGGATTGGTCCGGCGCCTTTATTCCCAACCGGAAGGTAGCGCGGCCTAGCGTCCCGACATACCGTCTCCGAGACCCGTGGAGGCAGGTTTCTCCTTCACAATCCTGTGTCCCGACATCTCGGCGCCGGCGGTCGGCGACAGGCCGATGAAGACGAAGCCGGCGAGAGCCGACACGGTCGCGACGGCCCAGAACGCCGGGCCGAAATCCGCCGCCGTGATCGTGGCGTCGCCGTCGAGGCTGGCCGCCGTCTCCAGCACGAAGGCCCCGAAGGCGACGCCGATGCTCAGCGAAACCTGCTGGAGGGCGCTCGACAGGCTCGTGGCGTAGCTCATCTCCCGGTTGGAGATTTCCGCATACCCGATGGCGTTGAGGCTGGTGAACTGGAGCGAGCGGAAGCAGCCGCCGACCAGCAGGATGATCATGATCAGCCAGTGGGGCGTCTCCGGGGTGAAGAAGCCGTTGGCGGCGACGAAGGCCGCCCCGATGAACGCGTTGACGATCAGGAGCCGGCGAAACCCCGTCCGCTCCAGGATGCGTTTCGCCATGGTCTTCATGAACAGGGCGCCGACCGCCGCGATGAAGGTGAGCGATCCGGACGCGAGCGGGCTGAGACCGAAGCCCACCTGGAGCATCAGCGGCAGCAGGAACGGGATCGCCCCGATGCCGACCCGGAACAGGAAGCCGCCGACCACGCTGATGCGGAAAGTCGGGACTTTCAGGAGCCTGAGTTGCAGCACCGGGTAGGGGGTCCGCCGGGCATGGAAGACGTAGAGGACGAGGCAGATCGCGCCGATCACCACGCAGCCGGTCGAGATCTCGGCCGGAATGAGATGCCGGCCGCCCGAGGCGAAGCCGAGCATCAGCAGGGCGAACCCGAAGCCGGAGAGCAGGAACCCGATCACGTCGAGGGGCGGCGTGTCCTCCTCCCTGATGTTCGGCACGTAGATCGTCGCCAGGACGATGCCGAGGATCCCGATGGGGATGTTGATGAAGAAGATCCACCGCCAGTGGAAATAGGTGGTGATGAAGCCGCCGAGCGGCGGGCCCACGATGGGGCCGACCAGGGCCGGGATCGTCAGGGTCGCGAGGGCCTGAACCACCTCGCTGCGGGCGACGCTGCGCAGCAGAACGAGGCGGCCCACGGGAACCATCATGGCGCCGCCGGCCCCCTGGATGAACCGGGCGATGACGAACCATTCCAGGGAATTGGCGCCCGCGCAGGCGAGCGATCCCGCCATGAAGACCCCGATGGCCGCGGTGAAGATCGTCCGGGCCCCGTACTTGTCGGCCATCCAGCCGGAGATCGGGATGAAGATCGCAAGGCTCACCAGATAGGAGGTCAGGGCAAGCTTGAGGGCGATCGGATCCGTCCCGAGGCTCTGCGCGATCATCGGCAGCGACGTGGAGATGACGGTCGAATCCGTGTTCTCCATGAACAGGGCAGTCGCGATGATCAGCGGGAGAAGGCGGGATTGACGCATGACTCGCAGGACCTAGCGCATCGTGCGGAAAAGTGGATCCGATTTTTCCGCGGAAACGATGCGCTGCTTAAAAAATGAGCATCGAATCGATCCCGAAAGTGGTCGCCACTTTCGGGTCGGATGCTCTAGCGCCCGGCAACCCCGTTGCAAAGAGCGAAATGGCGCAGAGCAGGTCTACGGGGGAAGCGCCTCTTCGACCCTTTGCGAATTGACAAGCCCGTGCTACGGACCCGTGCCAACTCGCCAAAGCGTTATTCTCTCATATCCGAACCCTTGAAGGAGTTGGTCATGGCCTCTGCATTCGCCGATAAGTTCATCGAAGGACTGACCTTCGATGACGTGCTCCTCCGGCCCGGCCGCTCCGAAGTCCTGCCCGGCGACGTGGATGTGGCGACCCGTCTGACCCGGACCATCCGCCTGAACATGCCGATCATCGCGTCCGCCATGGACACGGTCACGGAAGCCCGCATGGCCATCGCCATGGCCCAGAACGGCGGCCTCGGCGTGATCCACCGCAACCTGGAGCCGGACGCGCAGGCCGAGCAGGTCCGCCTGGTCAAGCGCTACGAGTCGGGCATGGTGATGAACCCGATCACGATCCATCCGGACGAGACCCTGGCCGATGCCCTCGCGATGATGAAGCATCACGGCATTTCCGGCATTCCGGTGGTCGAGCGCGGACCGGGCGGGACCAAGGGCAAGCTCGTCGGCATCCTGACCAACCGGGACGTGCGCTTCGCCAACAATCCCGGTCAGCCGGTCTCCGAGCTGATGACCAAGGACCGCCTGATCACCGTCCGCGAGGGCGTGAGCCAGGACGAGGCCCGTCGCCTTCTGCATCAGTTCCGCATCGAGAAGCTCCTGGTCGTCGACGACCATTACCGGTGCATCGGCCTGATCACCGTGAAGGACATCGAGAAGCAGGTCGCCTATCCCAACGCGGCCAAGGACGCCCAGGGCCGTCTCCTCGTGGCCGCCGCCACCACGACCGGCGAGCAGGGCTTCGAGCGCGCCGAGCGCCTCATCGATGCGGGCTGCGACGTGGTCGTGGTCGACACCGCCCATGGCCATTCCGTCAAGGTGCTGGAGAGCGTCACCCGCGTGAAGAAACTCTCCAATGCCGTCCAGGTCGTGGCCGGCAACGTCGCGACGCGGGAGGGAGCCCAGGCCCTGATCGACGCCGGCGCCGACGCGATCAAGGTCGGCATCGGGCCCGGCTCCATCTGCACCACCCGGATCGTGGCGGGCGTCGGCGTGCCCCAGCTCACCGCCATCATGGAGGCGGTCGAGGCGGCGTCCCAGGCGGATGTTCCGGTGATCGCCGACGGCGGCATCAAGTTCTCGGGCGATCTCGCCAAGGCGCTCGCAGCCGGCGCCTCCTGCGCCATGGTGGGATCGCTCCTCGCCGGCACGGACGAGACCCCGGGCGAGGTTTTTCTCTACCAGGGCCGGTCCTACAAGTCCTACCGCGGCATGGGATCGGTCGGGGCCATGGCCCGCGGCTCGGCGGACCGCTACTTCCAGGCAGAGGTTCGCGACACCCTCAAGCTCGTGCCAGAAGGCATCGAGGGGCAGGTGGCCTACAAGGGCCCGGTCTCCGCGGTGCTGCACCAGCTCACCGGAGGCCTGCGCGCCTCCATGGGCTATGTGGGCGCCGCGACCCTGCCGGAATTCCAGGAAAAGGCCCGGTTCATCCGCATCACCAGCGCGGGCCTGCGCGAGAGCCACGTTCACGACGTGACGATCACGCGGGAAAGCCCTAATTACCCGACTCGCAGCTAAGCTTCAGTCGAGTGAGCGCCCATGAGCATCAGTGCCGTCATCCTGCCCGCCCTCGTCCAGGTCGGGCTCACCTTCCTGCTTCTCCTGTGGCTCGGCCGGTCCCGGGTCGGGCGGCTTCGCGCTGGAGACGTGAAGGCGAAGGACGTTGCGCTGGGCGAGCGCAACTGGCCAAGCCATATCCTTCAGATCCAGAACTCGTACCACAATCAGTTCGAGCTTCCGGTTCTGTTCTATGTGCTGGTGGTGCTGGCGCTCATCACCCGCAAGGCGGACATGCTGTTCGTGGTCATGTCCTGGATGTTCGTGACGAGCCGTCTGGTTCACGCGGCCATCCACACGACCTCGAACAAGCTGTCCCAGCGCTTCATGGCCTTCGTGGTCGGCGTGCTGATCCTCGCCGCCATGTGGGTCATCTTCGGCATCCGCATCTTCGCGGCGGAAGCGGGCGTCTGAACAAGCGGACGGGACGGGCCTTGCGCCCATCCCGCTGATCGCATCAGTACTTGCGGCCGCTCTCGAGCTGGGTCTTGGCGTCAGTCTGCTTCATGGGGGGCGGGGTCAGGTCGGCGGCCGGGGCCGTGGCGCAGGCCGCGATGGTCAGGGTGAGGCCGACGGCCATCAGGCCGCGGGTCAGTCGGGTCAACATCGAGAGTGGCTCCAAAGAGGAAACGTGCGGAATGCACGCGGCCTCACCATGTTCTCTCGATGAGGACGAAAAGTAGGTAACAACGTGTCGTTTCCACGGCCAAGCTTGAGTGTGCCCTTTCGATGACGCCAGCCGCCCGCATCTCCGCCGCCATCGAGGTTCTGACCGACATCGACGCCCGGCGCCGCCCGGCCACCGATGCCCTCAAGGATTGGGGCCTCTCCCATCGTTTCGCCGGCTCCAAGGACCGGGCCGCCATCGCGAGCCTCGTCTACGATGCCCTGCGCCGAAAGGCCTCCGCGGCCTGGATCATGGGAGAAGCCACGCCCCGGGCCATCGTCCTCGGCATGTTGAGGCTTCAACGCGGCCTCGATGCCGCGGCCGTCGCGGCCCTGTGTTCCGGCGAGCGGTTCGCCCCCGAGCCCCTGACCGCCGACGAGCGCTCCAGGCTTGAAAGCGCCGACCTCGGCGGCGCGCCGGCTCCTGTGGCGGGCGACTTCCCGGACTGGATCGAGCCCTCGCTCCGGCGTCTCTTCGGCGATGATCTCGTGCCCGAGATGCGGGCGCTCACCGCCCGGGCCCCGCTCGATCTGCGGGTGAACACCTTGAAGGTGCCCTCGCGGGAGGAGGCGCACGACGCCCTGCCGCATCTCGGCGCCGTCGAGACCCCGCTCTCGCCCCTGGGTCTTCGCATCGCACCGGGCGAGGACGGGCGCGGCCCGGCCGTCCAGTCCGAACCCGAATTCCTCAAGGGGTGGATCGAGATCCAGGACGAGGGCTCGCAGCTCGTGGCGCTTCTCGCCGGGGTCAAGCCCGGCGAGCAGGTGGTCGATCTCTGCGCCGGCGGCGGCGGCAAGACCCTGGCGCTTGCGGCCATGATGGAGAACCACGGTCAGATCTACGCCACCGACAACGATGCCCGCCGCCTCGCGCCGATCCACGACCGCCTGGCCCGCGCGGGCGTCCGCAACGTCCAGGTCCGCACCCCGCGGGCGAAGGCCGATGCGGTGACCGATCTCGACGGGAAGATCGACTGCGTGCTGGTGGACGCGCCCTGCACGGGGGTCGGCACCTGGCGGCGCAACCCGGACGCCAAATGGCGCCTGCGCCCCGGCAGTCTGGATGTGCGGCGCAAGGAGCAGGAGGCGGTCCTCGACCGGGCGGCCCGGCTCGTGCGACCGGGGGGACGCATCGTCTACATCACATGCTCGATCCTGCCGGAGGAGAACGACGATGCCCTGACGGCGTTCATGGAGCGCCACGACGGGTTCACGCCTCTGCCGCCGGCCGCGGTCCTGGACGCGGCGCGGCTCGGCCCCCTCGAGAAGGCCGTGCGCCCGACCGCCCACGGGCTCCAGCTGACGCCGCTCAGGACCGGGACGGACGGCTTTTATGCCGCGATCCTGGTGCGAAACCCATGAAAAGCCTCATATTTCGATTGTCGCCCCGACCCGGAAACCCGTAAGAACCCGCCATGACCCAGACCCACGACAAAATCCTCATCGTCGATTTCGGCTCCCAGGTGACCCAGCTCATCGCACGGCGCGTGCGTGAGGACGGGGTCTATTCGGAGGTGGTGCCGTTCCAGAAGGCCGCCGAGGCGATCCGGACCATGAAGCCGAAGGGCGTGATCCTCTCGGGCGGACCGGAATCGGTCACGGCGGACATGTCGCCCCGGGCTCCTCAGGAGCTGTTCGACACTGACCTCCCGGTCTTCGGCATCTGCTACGGCCAGCAGACCATGGCGGCGCAGCTCGGCGGCGAGGTCGAGAGCGGGCACCATTCGGAGTTCGGCCGCGCCGAGGTCGAGGTGCTCACCGAGAGCCCGCTGTTCCAGGGCGTGTGGCAGGTCGGCAAGAAATATCCGGTCTGGATGAGCCACGGCGATCGGGTCACCAGGCTTCCCGAAGGATTCGAGGTCCTTGCCGCGTCCGAGAACGCCCCCTTCGCGGTCGTGGCCGACGAAGAGCACAAGTTTTACGGCGTGCAGTTCCATCCCGAGGTGGTGCACACGCCCCAGGGCGCGCAGCTCATCCGCAACTTCGTGCGCGACATCGCGGGCTGCAAGGGCGACTGGACCATGAAGGCCTTCCGCGAGGAGGCCATCGAGCGCATCCGCACCCAGGTCGGCACCGGCCGGGTGATCTGCGGCCTGTCCGGCGGCGTCGATTCCGCCGTCGCGGCGGTCCTGATCCACGAGGCGATCGGCGACCAGCTCACCTGCGTGTTCGTCGATCACGGCCTGCTGCGCGCATCGGAAGCCGAGCAGGTGGTGACGCTCTTCCGCGACCACTACAACATCCCGCTCGTTCACGTGCAGGCGCAGGATCTCTTCATCGGGGCCCTGGAAGGCGTGTCGGACCCGGAGGTCAAGCGCAAGACCATCGGTCGGCTCTTCATCGACGTGTTCGACGAGGAGGCCAAGAAGATCGGCGGGGCGGATTTCCTGGCCCAGGGCACCCTGTACCCGGACGTTATCGAAAGCGTTTCCTTCACCGGCGGCCCTTCGGTCACCATCAAGAGCCACCACAATGTGGGCGGCCTGCCCGAGCGGATGAAGATGAAGCTCGTGGAGCCCCTGCGCGAGCTGTTCAAGGACGAGGTGCGCGTGCTCGGCCGCGAGCTCGGCCTGCCCGACGCCTTCGTGGGCCGCCACCCGTTCCCGGGCCCGGGCCTCGCCATCCGGGTTCCCGGCGAGATCACCCGCGAGAAGCTCGACATCCTGCGCAAGGCCGATGCGATCTATCTCGAGGAGATCCGCAACGCCGGCCTCTACGATCAGATCTGGCAGGCCTTCGCGGTGCTGCTGCCGGTGAAGACCGTGGGCGTCATGGGCGATGCGCGCACCTACGATCACGTCTGCGCGCTGCGCGCCGTCACGTCCATCGACGGCATGACGGCGGATTTCTACCCCTTCGACATGGGCTTCCTCGGCCGGGTCGCGACCCGGATCATCAACGAGGTCAAGGGCATCAACCGTGTCACCTACGACATCACCTCCAAGCCGCCCGGCACCATCGAGTGGGAGTGAGGTGACGTCTCCTGCTCGGCGCTCCCGGCACAATAGTAGGTCAGCCGAGCGGCGAACAGGCGTCCCAATCCTGTTCGCCCAAGAGCCTGTTAGCCCAAGAGCCGGATCGCGAGCACGAGCGGTCGTCCCGAGCGTGACGTTTCGGGCGAATTCCCTTATCGTCGGACAGAACACGCGGAGGGACCGGGGACCATGGCCAAAGCCTATTGGGTCGCAACCTATCGTTCGGTCAGCAATCCCGAGGCCTTGGCGGCCTACGCCGCCCTCAGCGGCCCGGCGATCGTCGCAGCCGGCGGCCGTATCCTGGCGCGGGGAATACCCGCTCACCTCTACGAGGGAGGGCTTCAGCAGCGCACGGTCGTGATCGAGTTCGACTCGGTCGAGCAGGCCCGGGCGGCCCATGACAGCCCGGCCTATCAGGAGGCCTTGGCTGCCCTGGGCGGCGGAGCGGAGCGCGACATCCGCATCGTCGAAGGCGTTTGACGGGTCCGCAAGCCCGACGAGTTGGGCATTTCACGGGGCGCCGTCAGCCTCGAAAGTCCTTCAAGGCGGCTCCATCGCTGTCGATGAAACCGCTCGGCAGGATGTGTTGGAGGATCCGGCGTCCTCGACGATGAATGGATTGGAGTGGACGATGGCGATGACCCTCTACGGCATCAGGAACTGCGACACGGTGAAGAAGGCGCGCGCCTGGCTCGATGGCGAGGGCGTGCCCTTCGCGTTCCACGACTACAAGTCGGAAGGGATCACCCGGGCGCGGCTCGAATCCTGGGTGTCGCAGGTCGGCTGGGAGACGCTTCTCAACCGTGCCGGCACCACCTTCCGCAAGCTCCCGGAGGCAGACAAGCTGGGTCTCGATCAGGCCAGGGCCATCGCGCTCATGCTCGATCAGCCCGCGATGATCAAGCGCCCGGTGCTCGACCGCGGCGGGCGCATCCTGGTCGGCTTCAAGCCGGAGCTTTATGCGGAAGAAGTTCAGTAACCTGGAATATGACGGGGATCGCCATGGCCCGAGGGCCGAAGACGACATTGGCGGCCGTTTTGCTCCTGCTGACGGGCTGGGCCGGGCCCTCTCGTGCCGAGGGTGCCGGATGCTTCCACTTCGGCTACGAGCTCCAGGACCTCGAGGCGAACCGGGACGTCTATCTCGGGCGCATCAACGCTCTCGCGCCACGGGTGAATTTCGTGAAGCGCGCCGTCTTCGGGAAGGGCTGCCCCAACAGCAGCGCCGCCTGCAAGGATAAGGCTTATCTCGTCCCCGGCGACGAGGTGGTGATCTCGGGCGGCGACGGAGATTTCCTGTGCGCCAGCTATCCCGGCCGGAAAGGCGTTGTGACCGACGGCTGGTTGCCGCGTGGTGCGGTGTCCGCCGTGCCCGAGGAGCCCGTGGCGGCGCCCCACGGCTGGATTGGAACATGGGACAGCGGTCCGGAGCAGACGATCCGGATCGAGGCCGGCGCGCAAGGGACGCTGAGGATCAAGGGCGACGCCACCTGGGGCGCGTCCGATCCGGGCCGCGTCGCGCGCGGCGCCGTGAATATCGGTGAACTCGACGGCGAAGCGCCGGTGCGCGGCGCCATGCTCTCCTTCGGCATGGGAGAGGACGGGCCGCTGCCGTACGACGAAGCCGACGAGGCCGATTGCCGGGTCCAGCTGCGCCGTCTCGGCGCCTACCTGCTCGTCAGGGACAACGCCATGTGCGGCGGCCACAACGTGACCTTCACCGGGATCTACCGGCGCCGGTAACGAGGCCGCGCCGGCAGGTCCCGTCGACGCTCACCCCCTGAAGAACAGGAGCGTCAGGAGCATGAAGGTCGGGATCAGGATGGCGCCCGACCAGAGCAGATAGCCGAAGAAGCTCGGCATCTTCACGCCGCCTTCGCGGGCAATCGCATAGACCATGAAGTTGGGCGCGTTGCCGATATAGGAGTTCGCCCCCATGAACACGGCGCCGGCCGAGATGGCCGTGAGCGTCAGCGCCCCGGTGGTCATCAGCTGCTGCGGATCGCCGCCGGCCAGCTCGAAGAACACCAGATAGGTCGGGGCGTTGTCGAGGAACGAGGACAGCCCGCCCGACAGCCAGAAATAGGCCGCGTTGTTGGCGCTGCCGTCCGGGTTGGTCACGAGCGCGACGAGCGGCGCGAAAGCCCCGTGCGCTCCGGCCTTGAGCATGGCGAGCACCGGGATGATCGCGATGAAGATGCCGGCAAACAGCTTCGCCACCTCCTGGATCGGTCCCCAGGAGAAGCCGTTCTCGATCCGGTTTGCCTTCGAGGTCGTCTTCAGGGAGATCACCGTCACGACGATCATGATCAGATCGCGCAGGGCGTTGGCGAGCTCGATCTCCACGCCGAGCACGGTGACACGGCCGAGATCCGTGGTGGCGCTCATGAGGATCGCCGCGATGATGATGAAGATCAGGAGGAAGTTGATGCCGCCCGTGACCCGCACCGGGTTGTCGGGCGTCGGGTCGGGCCGGACGCGCCCTTCCTTCCGGTAGACCACGAGATCGATCACGAAGAACAGGGCGAGCAGCAGGAGGCTGGCGAACAGGGTCTCCGGCAGCAGGTGCGTGGTGGTCCAGAAGAAGTCGACGCCGCGCAGGAAGCCCAGGAAGAGCGGCGGGTCGCCGAGGGGCGTGAGCGAGCCGCCGATGTTCGACACCAGGAAGATGAAGAACACGATCACATGGACGTTGTGCCGCCGGTCGTCGTTGGCCCGCATGATCGGGCGGATCATCACCATGGAGGCGCCTGTCGTGCCGATGAAGCTCGCCAGGACGGTGCCGAGGCCGAGGAGCATCGTGTTGGTGCCGGGCGCCCCGTGGATGTTGCCGCGCACGAGAATGCCGCCCGCCACCGTGAACAGCGCCAGCAGCAGGAGGATGAAGGGGATGTATTCGAGCAGCGCCGTATGGGCGAGGGCGTGGATTGCCGTGGTCGGCCCGAAGGCGACCGCCATGGGGGCCAGGACCAGCAGGCCCCAGCCGGCTGCGATCTTTCCCTGGTGGTGCTCCCAGACATGGGGGGCGAGAAGCGGGAACAGCGCGATGGACAGAAGGATGCCGGCGAAAGGCAGGGCCCAGGCGAAGCCGAGGCTCGCCCCGTCGAACTCGGCCGCGAAGGCCGCCTGAGGCAGGAGGGTGAGCACGCCGGTCAGCGCCAGGCTCGTGATGCGAAGCATATCGTCGGTTCCCCCTCAGGTGCCGCTCGGACCGGCATGGTTTTTCTCGGTCGCGCCGTGGTTCTATGGGACGGGCGACCGGTCCGCAACGGTTCGCCCGTTAGCAAAAAGGCGGGCTCCGAAGCCCGCCTTTTCCTGTTTTGCCCGAGCGTCCGTTACTGGATCTTCGGAGGCTCGTCGAAGTTCAGGCCCGGGAGGCCGCCCGGTTCGCTTCCCGGCGCGCCCAGGCCCGGCACCAGGAGTTCGTCGAGCTTCTGCTGCACCGCCGCCGGATCGACCACGGGACCGGCCGCCTTGTAGTGGGTGACGAGGCCCGGGAAGGCGATCACGATACCCACCATGATCAGCTGGATGATCACGAAGGGAACGGCGCCCCAGTAGATCTGCCCCGTGGTCACGGGCTCCATCTTCTTGCCCGTCACGCGGTCGATATACGGGATCTTCGGGGCCACCGACCGCAGGAAGAAGAGCGCGAAGCCGAAGGGCGGGTGCATGAACGAGGTCTGCATGTTCACGGCCAGGATCACGCCGAACCAGATCAGGTCGATGCCGAGCTTGTCGGCCGCGGGCCCGAGGAGCGGGATGATGATGAAGGCGAGCTCGAAGTAGTCGAGGAAGAAGGCCAGGAAGAACACCAGCGCGTTCACGAAGACCAGGAAGCCGACCTGGCCGCCCGGAAGCGAGGTGAGCAGGTGCTCGACCCAGATGTGGCCGTTCACCCCGTAGAAGGTGAGCGAGAACACGCGTGCGCCGATCAGGATGAACAGCACGAAGGCCGAGAGCTTCGCGGTGGCTTCCGTCGCCTGGCGGACCAGGGTCCAGTTGAACCGCGCCGGGTTGTTGTCGAGCTTGCGCTTGATGGCCGCGAGGATCACCGAGCCCAGGGCTCCCATGGCGCCGCCTTCGGTCGGCGTCGCGAGGCCGATGAAGATGGTGCCCAGCACCAGGAAGATGAGCAGGAGCGGGGGCACCATGACGAAGGTGACCTGCTGGGCCATGTTCGACATGAGGCGAAGGCCCGTGAAGCGCTCGACGATTCCGACGATGAGCGCATAGATCACCCCGGCCAGGATCATCTCGAAAGTGAGGGCGAAGTTTTCGTGGCCCTGGCTGTGCAGATAGGCGTAGATGCCCGCCAGGACGGCCGCGAGGACGACCGAAATGGCGACCCGCTTGGCGCCCAGCATCTTGTTCATGAGCGCGCAGATCAGGGCCACGACGGTGGCCACGCAGATCGTCAGGATGACGAAGTCGGCGCCGGCCTTGGTTCCGGTTTGCGACATCACGTAGTAGCCGACCAGCCCCGAGAAGACGACCAGGATGCCCAGCTGCCACACGCCGCGCGCCCCGTCGGGCTCGCGGTAGCCGATCGCCTCCGGGGGCAGGCCGGGGGCCGATTTCGGGTACACGATCGACATCAGCATGACATACCCGGCGTAGAGCGCGGTCAGGATCAGGCCGGGGAGGAACGCGCCTTCGTACATGTCGCCCACCGACCGGCCGAGCTGGTCGGCCATGACGATGAGAACCAGCGAGGGCGGGATGATCTGGGCTAGGGTGCCCGAGGCCGCGATCACGCCGGAGGCCAGCCGGCGGTCATAGCCGTAGCGCAGCATGATCGGCAGGGAGATGAGGCCCATCGAGATCACGGAGGCGGCCACGACGCCCGTGGTGGCCGCCAGCAGCGCGCCCACGAAGATCACCGCATAGGCGAGGCCGCCGCGCACGGGGCCGAAGAGCTGGCCGATCGTGTCGAGCAGATCCTCCGCCATGCCGGAGCGTTCCAGCACCAGTCCCATGAAGGTGAAGAACGGGATTGCCAGCAGCACCTCGTTCGACATGGTGCCGAAGATGCGGTCGGGCAGGGCCTGGAGGAGGGGCCAGGAGAGGGTGATCGTCTCGGGTGCGTAGGGAGCAAGCTCCACCGCGATGAAGAAGAACAGGAGGCCGTTCGCGGCGAGCGCGAAAGCCACCGGATAGCCGAGCAGGAGGAAGATCACGAGCGCCGCGAACATGATCGGCGCGAGGTTCTGGGCAATCAATGCAGCCATTGATGGAAACTCCGAAAACTTGATGTCAGGCGCCGAAAGGATCAGCTCACGCCGTCGCCGGGGGGCGTGCCGCCCTTGCCCGGCGTGTTGACGGTGCCGATCTCCTGGATGAGGCGCTCCGCCTCCGCCTCAGCGCTGTGAGCGCCGGCGCTGTCCTGCTCGTCCACGAGCTCGCCCTTCATGATGGCCACGCGCTTGATCAGCTCGCTCAGCCATTGGAAGAACATCGAAATGAAGCCGAGCAGGATCAGCCCCTTGGCCGGCCAGATCAGAAGGCCGCCCGCATTCGACGAGACTTCGCCCGACCGGTACGAGTTGAGGAAGAACGGGACGCACAGCCAGAGCAGCAGGGCCACGAAGGGAAACAGGAAGAACAGGTGCCCGAAGACGTCGATCGTGTCCCGACCGCGCTTGGAGAGCCTGCTCGAGACGATGTCGATGCGGATGTGCTCGTTCGCCTTCAGGGTCCAGGCCGCGCAGAGCATGAAGACCGCGCCGAACAGGTACCATTGCAGCTCGAGCCAGGCATTCGAAGAAACACCGAAGATGCGCCGGATGAACGCGTTGATCGCGGAGACCAGGATGGCCGCCACGATGGCCCAGGCGGCGATCTTGCCGAGGCGCTCGTTGATCGAGTCGATGACACGGGATAGCCCAAGAAGTGCCGTCACCTGTCTCCCCCTTGAAAACTTGTTGAGATCTTGCGGCCTAGCTATCGGACTTGGAGCGGCCTCGCTAGTGCCGATTTAGTCTAAAGCAAGGTTTGAGCCGTCCGTAGCGGAGAAATTTTCAGGCTGCAAGCGGCCCCTTTGTTAAAAGTTTAGGCAGTCCAAGGGTTTGATGACGATAGGAAACTTGCGGGTCCGAGCCGGGGGTTTTTTGTCCCAGGGCGATCCTCCCGGTCCTGCGGGTTGGTTTTCCTCGACGGCAATGGCTATAAGTTCCTAGAGCATCGCACGGAAAAGTGGCCCCGGTTTTCCGTTCCGACCGATGCTCTCATTCAAGAAGAATGCATCGGATGGATCCCAAAAGTGCAAGTCCACTTTTGGGTCCGATGCTTTAGCAACCGGAGACCTCCCGTGACGCTTCTGATCCTTGGCCTCGTGATCTTTCTCGGCATGCATGCCTTCAGCATGGCGCGGGGCGTCCGGGCCGGCCTGATCGGGAGGATCGGGGAGGGGCCCTACAAGGGTCTCTACTCCCTCGTGTCCCTGCTCGGGGTCGTGCTGATCGCGATCGGGTTCGGCCAGTACCGGGAGGGCGGGTACATCCCGGTCTGGGATCCCCCGGTCTGGACCCGCCATCTCGCCCTCCTGCTGGTCTGGGTCGCCTTCGTGTGCTTCGTGGCGGCCTATCTGCCGGGGCGCATCAAGCGCGGGCTGAAGCATCCGATGCTCGCCGGCGTGAAGATCTGGGCCTTGGCGCACCTTCTCGCCAACGGGGACCTGGGGTCGATCCTGCTCTTCGGCTCCATCCTGGTCTGGGCGGTGCTGGCCCGCATCAGCGCGAAGCGCCGGGACGTGGCGGCCCAGCACGGGGGCACGGCGGCCCCGGCCGGATGGCGCAACGACGTGCTGGCGGTGGCGATCGGCACGGCGGCGTATCTGGCCTTCGTGTTCTGGCTCCATCCCTGGCTGATCGGCGTTCCCGTCCTGCCCATGCGGGCATGAAGCCTCTCGCCATGCGCGGTCGTCTATGTTAGGCGACCTCCTTCGATGCAGGAGGCGGCCGCCCGAGCCGCATGAGAGACACGATGGCCCCGAACGACGAGTTCATTCGCGAAGTCGATGAGGAATACCGCCGCGACCGGATCGCCCAGATCTGGAATCGCTACAACGGAATCATCATTGCCGTCGTGGTTCTGATCGTGGCGGGCGTCGGCGGGTGGCGCTTTTGGCAGCACACCCAGGAACAGCGCGCCCAGGAAGCGGCCGTGCGCTACGAGGAGGCCCTGCGCCTCTCTTCGGAGGATAAGGGACAGGAATCCCAGGCCGCCTTCGAGACCGTCGTGAAGGAGGACGGCGCCACCGGCTACGCCATGCTGGCCCGCTTCCGCCTGGCCGCCGAGCTGGGGCAGCAGAACGCCGAGAACGGCGCCTCCGCGTTCGACGCGCTCGCCAACGACGGCTCCGTCCCGCCGCTGTGGAAGGACCTTGCGCGTCTGCGCGCCGCGTGGCTGCGCATCGACACCGCCGAACCGGCCCGCCTGCGCCAGGCCGTGGAGCCGCTGGCGGCTCCCTCCAACGCGTGGCGTCATTCGGCCAGGGAACTCTTGGGATTATCCGGCCTTAAGGCCGGTGATATGGATTATGCGGGTCGATGGTTCGACCAGATCGCCGCCGACCGCGAGACGCCCTCTTCCCTGAGGCAGCGCCTCGCAGTCTATACCGCGCTCGTGGCGGGCGGTCCGGTCCAGGCGACCCAGTGAGACCAGCAGGATAGGACAGGACATGACGGCGACCGTCGCCATTGTCGGGCGGCCGAATGTCGGCAAATCGACTCTCTTCAACCGGCTCGTCGGCAAGAAGCTGGCGCTCGTGGACGATCGCCCGGGCGTGACCCGGGACCGCCGCGAGGGCGAGGCCAGGCTCGGCGACCTGGAATTCCGCATCATCGACACGGCGGGTCTCGAAGAGGCCACCGAGGAATCGCTCCTCGGCCGCATGCGCGCGCAGACGGAAGCGGCCATCGCCGATGCGGACGTCATTCTCTTCGTGATCGACGCCCGCGCGGGCATTCTGCCGGCCGACCGGCCGTTCGCCGAAATGGTCCGCCGCTCAGGCAAGCCCGTGATCCTGATCGCCAACAAGGCGGAGGGCTCGGGCGGCATGGCGGGCGCCTACGAGGCGTTCGGACTGGGGCTCGGGGAGCCCGTTCCCCTGTCCGCCGAGCACGGGGAGGGAATGGCCGACCTGTTCGAGGCCCTGATGCCTCACTTCCCCGACCCGGACGACGTCGAGGAGGAGGACGATCCGAACAAGCCGCTCCAGGTCGCCATCGTGGGTCGGCCGAACGCCGGCAAGTCGACCCTCATCAACCGCATGGTGGGCGAGGAACGGCTGCTCACCGGCCCCGAGGCCGGCATCACCCGCGATTCGATCTCCCTCGACTGGGAGTGGCGGGGGCGTCCGATCAAGCTGTTCGACACGGCCGGCCTGAGGAAGCGCGCCCGGGTCGAAGACAAGCTCGAGAAGCTCTCCGTGGCCGACGCGCTGCGTGCCGTGCGCTTCGCCGAGGTGGTGGTCGTTCTGCTCGACGCCACGATTCCGTTCGAGAAGCAGGACCTCTCCATCGTCGATCTGGTGGAGCAGGAGGGCCGCGCCCTCGTGATCGGCCTCAACAAGTGGGATCTCGTCGCCGACCAGCAGGGGATTCTGAAGGATTTGAAGGAGAAGGCCACCCGCCTCCTGCCGCAGGTGCGCGGCGCCCCGGTGGTGCCGCTCTCGGGTCTCGCCGGCAGCGGCATCGATCCGCTCATGAAGGCGGTCTTCCAGGTCTACGAGACGTGGAACTCCCGGATCCCGACCGCGAAGCTCAACCAGTGGCTCTCCGAAGCGCTGGAAGCCAATCCGCCGCCGGCCGTGTCCGGCCGGCGCATCAAGATCCGCTACATGACCCAGGTGAAATCGCGCCCGCCGCATTTCGCCGTCTTCGGCAACCAGCTCGACGCCCTGCCGAAAAGCTACACCCGGTATCTCGTCAACGGCCTGCGCGAAGCCTTCAACCTTCCGGGGACACCGATCCGCGTCTCGCTGCGCATGGGTCAGAATCCGTTCGACAAAGAGCGGAAGTAGGCGAGATCAGTTCCAGGCCGCTTTGACCTGAGGCTGCGGCAACGCCACGACGTTCGCCGCGATCAGCGGCACGAACTCCTTGATGGGCGCCGGGCGGCCGAACAGGTAGCCTTGCGCCTCGGCACATCCCTCGAGCCCGAGGAACCGAAGCTCTTCCGTCGTTTCGACGCCCTCGGCGATCACGGGAAGGCCCAGGCCGCGTCCGAGGCCGAGCACGGCGCGCACGATGGCGGCCGCCTGAGGGTTCGCATGGACGGCCTGGATGAAGGATCTGTCGATCTTGATCTTGTCGAACGGGAAAGCGCGCAGGTTCGACAGGGAGGAATAGCCCGTTCCGAAATCGTCCATGGCAATGTTGACGCCGAGCGCCTTCAGCCGCTGGAGCGAGTGGAGCGCCCGGCTGGGATCCCGGACCAGCGCCGTCTCGGTGATCTCGATCTCGAGGCGATGCGGCGGCAGATTCATCTCGCCCAAGGTCGCCTCGACGAACTCGACGAAGCCGTCGCTGGTCAGCTGAAGCGCCGAGACGTTGACCGCGATGGTCAGGGGACGCATCCAGGTGGCGGCCTCGCGGCAGGCTTCGCGCATCACCCATTCGCCGAGCTTGAGGATCAAGCCGCTCTCCTCGGCGATCGGGATGAAGACGGACGGCGGAACATTGCCGCGCACAGGGTGGTTCCACCGCAGCAGAACCTCGAACCCGTTCACCTCACCCGTTTCGACCTGTGCCTGCGGCTGGTAGACCACGCTCAGTTCGTTGTTCGCGATCGCGCCGCGCAGATCATGCTCGATGCTGCGACGCTCCCGGATCTGGACCCCCATGGCAGCCTCGAAGAAGCGATAGGTTCCCTTGCCCTCGGTCTTGGCGCGATACAGCGCCGCGTCGGCGCTGGAGAGAAGCTCGGTGCGGTCCTTGCCGTCCGACGGATACAGGGCGACGCCGATGCTGACGGAGACGAGGCCCGCGGGAATGCCGTCCTGCTCCCAAGCGAGGCTTTTCAGCAGGGTGTCGGCGAGCCGCCCCACCTGAGCCGGATCGGTCACGAGGGGAGCGATAATGGCGAATTCGTCGCCGCCCAGACGCGCGAGCATCTGTCCCTCGCCGAGGACCGAGGAGAAATGCTTGGCGATGTCCTGGAGCACGCGGTCGCCGGCGGCATGACCGTAGATGTCGTTGACCTCCTTGAAGCCGTCCAGGTCGAGACACAGGAGGGCGAGCTGCCGACGGGCCCTGCGATGGAAGCGGATCTCACGGTCGAGGCGGTGGTCGAAGCTGGCCCTGTTGCCGAGGCCGGTGAGGGGGTCGTGATGGGCGAGATAGCGGATCTGGGCCTCCGCATCCCGACGGTCGCGGAGGTCCCGGAACGCCACCACGTTGTGCGGCGCGCCGTTGTAGCTGATCTGGCGCGCGATCAGTTCGACGGGCATCAGCGCACCGTCCGCATCCCGCAATTCGGTTTCGATGGCGCGGCCCAGGGAGGCGAACAGCGTGTCGCGCTTGGCGGCGTCGGGAACCCATTCCGACAGGTCCCGGCCGGCGATCTGCTCGGCCGTCAGGCCTGTCAGCCGGGCGAAGCTCTGGTTGACCGTCACGATGACGTCGCCGGCACAGACCACGAGGCCTTCCACCGCGGCATCGGTCAGGTCCCGCATTCTCTCGATCTCCAGGGAGGCGCGCCGGCGATCCCGGATATCGAGGCTCAGCGCAACGACCGCGATGAGGAGAATGGCAAGGCTGACGAGCGCCACGCCGGCCGCCAGCCAACCCGAATGGATCGAAGAGGCCGACAGGGCAATGGACGGATCGGGCGTGATGGCGACCGCTCCCATGGCGGTGAAGTGGTGGCTGCAGATCGCAAGGGTGAGCAGCAGCGCGCCCGACAGCTTCGTGCGCAGCGTCGTGCCGCCGAGCGCAACGGACAAGGCTGCCGCGCCGATCGCCGCTCCGAGCCCGATGGACGCCGCCACCAGCCCATGGTTCCACGCGATCGTGCCCGCGACCTCGAAGGCGGCCATGCCCGTATAATGCATGACCGCGATGCCGCCGCCGACGAGTGCCCCGCCGATCCAGGGCGCCGCGACATGGCCCGGCCGGAGCGCCGCGCCGAACCCGAGGCCGGTCAGCAGAACCGCCGCGATCAGGGAGACCACGGTCAGGACGACGTTGTAGGCGGTCGGCACGGACGGGGAAAAGGCCAGCATCGCGATGAAATGCGTGGCCCAGATGCCGAATCCGGTCGAAGCTGCCGCGATGCCGAGCCAGGTTGCGCGATTGCCGCCGTCCGAGCGGCGCACGTGGTGAAGCAGGTTGACGGCCGTCAGCGAGGCGAGCGCACAGACCAGGGCCGCGAGAGCGACGAGGCGGAGATCGTGGTCGGAAACGACGCAGTCATAGACGGTCAGCATAACGGGCCTTCGCTGGCGATCCGCTGCGGCAACGTCGCCGCCTGCCGAAAAGCCTGTCGGTATAGATCGATGGAAACGAGGCATCCGGTCTTTCACCGGGATGGCGGGGCGGCATCATGCCTTTGGACCGGCCTCGCGGAGAGGCGCCAATCCGCCATGGGTCTCGGGATTTTTCCCGCCCGGTAAGATGAGCCATCACCCGGCCAAGTCAACGAGGCGGCGGGCTGCGGCCGTGGCTATCGAGGGTCAGGGTTAACGCCGGATGTCGCAACATTCCCGATGGCCCGGTTCATCGTCAGGGGAAGTTCGATGTGAGCCTCCAGTCCCCCCGGCTCGAAGGAGAGCCGCACCGTCGCCCGACACTGGGCCTGAAGCACACGCTCGAGCAGGGTGAAGCCGAAGCCGTGGTGAGCGGGAGGCTCCACGGGAGGGCCGTTCCGCTCGACCCAGGTGAGGCGGAGCGCCCGCATGCCATCGGTGGTCTCGACGCCCCACCTCACCGCGACGCAGCCCTTGCGGACGGAAAGCGCACCGTAGCGCGCCGCATTGGTCGCCAGCTCGTGCAGCGCCATGCTCAGGGGGATCGCCAGGTCGGCCGTGAGGTTGACCTCGGGACCCTCGAGCGTGAAGCGCTGATGCCGTTTCTCCTCGAACGGCTGGAGCTCGCAGAGCAGCATGTCGCGCAGGAGCGCGGTCTGCCAATAGTCGTCCGTCAGCAGGGCCTGGGTCCTGGCGAGAGCCGCGATCCGTGACGAGAACGTCTGATTGAACTGCCTCACATTCGTCGCGCTGCGCGCCGCCGCGCTGGCCAGGGCCTCGACGACCGCGAGCGTGTTGCGAACCCGGTGGTGGAGCTCGCGCACCAGCAGGGACTGCCGCTGTTCGAACCGCTTGCGCTGGTCGATATCCTGGATCACCCGCACGCTGTACTGGAACTGCCCATGCTCGCCGAAAACCGCGGTCGACGAAACGTGAAGCCAGACATTCGTGCCGTCCTTGCGGATGCAGCGACGCTCCAGCGTGTAGGTCTTCAGCTCGCCTCCGACCTGGCGGTCATACAGGGCCTTCTCGGCCTCGACGACGTCCGGCGGAACGAGATCGAAGACGGTCATGACCAGCAGTTCGTCGCGGGAATAGCCGGTGATCGACGACAGGCCCTTGTTGACTGTCAGAAACCGCCCGGACGCGTCGGTCTCGCCGATGCCCACGCTGGCATGCTCGTGAGTGGCCCAAAGGCGTTCGCGGCTTTCGCGCTCGGCGCGCTTGCGGACCGCATTCTCCGCCGCGACGGAAGCGATCTGCGACAGCTGGACGAGGATCGCCTCGTCATCGGCCGTGAAGTCGCCGTGTTCCTTGTCCGATAGCATGAGCACGCCGAGCATCCCGCCCGGCGCGGCGGGAATGGGCACGGCGATCAGCCCCTCGGTCACGAGGATGTCGGCCTCCGTGTTGCGTACGCCCTGGAGCTCCGGAAAATGGGAGAGCTCTTCCGAGGTCATCCGCAGCGGCCGCTTCGTCTGAACCACGTGCGTGTAGATGCCGACGCCGCTCTCCGCGATGGCGGCGCGCGCGAATGCGCGATACTTGTCGGAGACAGACACGATGATCGGATCCTCGGGCCATAGAACATACGGGATCGTGTGGGTCGAGGCCCAATGGGCGCCCACGATCCGCCGGGCCTGCTCGGTCACTTCGCGGAAAATCGTCGCTGGCATCTCCTCCGAGGTGATCCGCGCACAGGTCGCCGCAAGGGACCTCAGCTGCTCCTGGTGGCGGTGGGCCCGGGCCAGAAGGGCCTGGCGTTCCTGCTCGATCAGGACGCGGTCCGTGATGTCGTGATGGGCGGCGACCGCATAGGTCACGCCGTCGTGAAGAAGGCGGGAGACCTGAAGCCTGAACCAGCGCGTCACGGTGGGCGAGTGGCAGGGATATTCGAGCGAGAAGGTGCTCTTGCCGGCGAGGACGGCCCGGATTCCCGCCGCGGCGGCCCGGGCGCAGGGACCGTCCGCACCGACCGCACGGTCGCAGATCTCGAGATAATTGACGCCGCCCGCGACGGCTGTCGGAGCTCCGTTCGCCGCGCCGAAATCGTGCCACGCCCGGTTGACCGCAATGATGATTCCGGTCGGATCCAGCACGGCCACGGGTCCCGTGATGGCGTCCAGGATGGTCTGAGCCGGGGGCGCCGCAGGAAGACCGTTCTGCTCCGACAGCCGATTCATCGCACTTCATCTGTGATGACGGGTGAGAACAGGGGGAAAACGGCCAATCCGCCGTCCGGTTCATTCACCGGACGGGTCGGCGTTTTCGCCGACGTCCGCACCGCCCCCAACGGCCGGTCGCAAGCTCGGCCGTTCCGGCGGGGACGGCCCGTGCCGGCTCGCGCTTGATCGAACGGGACGCGATTCTTGTGCCTTGTCGACGTCCGGTGCGCTGAAACCCTTGCGTAACAAGGATTTCCTTGGAATAATTTCGTCCTTGGATGGCTTTCGAGGCCTGGATGCGCCCCATTGGGAAAAGGTCCAGCCCGGGAGGGAAAGCCGATGGGCGAGGTGCTGTCGCATCGCAGGCTGTCGGAGCTGATCGGGTCAATCTACGATTGCGCCCTCGATCCTGGCCGCTGGGACGGAACTCTGGCCGACGTCGCCGAGACCTTCGACTGCGCGGTCGTATCCCTGACCCTCAACGATCTTCACAGCAACCGTTTCCTCATCAACAAGGCGGCCGGCTGGGAGCCGGCGCTGTTGCGGCTGAAATCGGAGCGCCACGTGCCCGAGATCAACGCCCGCCTGACCGAGTGGCTCGCCCGGCAATCGTCCATCGACGAGATGTTCGTGACCTCGGCCCATCTCCCTCCCGACTACATCCAGGCCTCGCCCTATGTGGAGGAGTGCCTGAAGCCGCAGGGTATCGTGGACATCATGCACATGTTCCTGATGCACACCCAGCGGCAGTTCGCCGAGGTCGGCCTGGGGCGCCACGCCCGGCAGGGAGTCATCACGGCCCGGGAGCTCGAGTTGGGCCGCCTGCTTCTGCCTCACCTGCGCAAGGCCGTGACGATCAGCGATATCCTGGATGTGAGCTCCATCGAGCAGGCTCACATGGCCGAGGCGCTCGACGCGCTCCGGTGCGGTGTCGTGCTCACCGACGAGCGCGCCGGTATCCTGCACGCCAACCGGTCCGCCGAGCGGATGATGAGCAAGGGTGCTCCCATCCGCAGCATCCGGCGCGTCCTGGCGGCAGGCACGTCCGCCGCCAGCCGGGAGCTGCGCAGGGCGATCCTGCACGCGGCCCGCAACGGGACGCACCCGGGCGAGACCAATGCCGCGATCCGCCTCAACGATGCCGACCAGCCGCCCGCCTATGCGCACGTGCTGCCCATGGTGACGGGAGACCTGCGGACGCGGCTTCAGCCCAACGCGGTCGCGGCGATCTTCGTCGGCGCCACCGACGAGCAGACCGGCATCGGCCTGCTGGCCAAGGCCTACAACCTGACCGCCGCGGAGGTCAGGATCCTGGAGAGCCTCATGGCCGGCCATACCTTGGCCGAGACCGCGCAGCATTTCGGGATCGCACGATCGACCGCCAAGACCCATCTCGACCACATCTTCGCCAAGACGGGCGTGTCCCGGCAGACCGAGCTGGTTCGGCTGACCATGCAGCTGACCCAGCCGGTCCACGGCCCCCTCGACATGGCCCATCCCTGGCCGCATCAGTTCGGTCCTCCGAGCTAGCGCACCGTGCGAAAAAGTGGACCCGGTTTTTCGCGTCGAACGGTGCGCCCCTCAAGGGATTGAGCATCGGATCCGATCCCAAAAGTGGATTCCACTTTTCCCGTCCGATGCTCTAGATCCTCATCTCCCAGGCATTCGCCGCCATCAGCACGCCGAGCGCCCCGAGGATCAGGCCCGACGCCTTGTTGATGAAATTGAGGACCGTCACGTTCAGCTTCGAGCGCAGGGCCGCGACGCTTCCGCTCACGATCAGCCACCAGGTGACCGATGCCGCGAAGACCCCGGCGATCATCGTGGAAGCGGCGGCCGGCGCGGGCGACGCGACGGCCGGGAGGACCGCCGCGAGGAGCGCCGGCGTCAGCGGATTGAGCAGGGCGCAGGCGACGGCGCTGCAATAGGACGACAGGGCTCCCTGATCCTGGGCGATCGAACCGGCCAGCGACACGGTCCGCCGCAGCACGCGCGCGCTGAACCAGAAGAGAAGGCAGGCCGAAACGGCGCACAGGAACCCCTGGCTCTCGCCCAGGACCGGGGAGATCGCCGGTCCGACGCCCAGGATGGCACAGGTCGTGTAGATCACCAGGACCGTGGCGGCCCCGAGCCCGGTGGCGAAGCCCGTCACGGCTCCGTAGATCAGGGCCCGCTGAATGCAGAGGACGCTCATCGGGCCGATCGGCACCGTGATCACGAATCCCACTGTCGCTCCGGAGATGAATGCCGATGTGCCCGTCATGATCGTGCCTCGCCATGCCGTGTCGAGGCGGATCTTCGTCCCGGCGCGGGCCGGTCGACGCACCGCCTCATTCAGGAGAAGCGAGGCTAACGTGGCAAGGCCCGGCGCCGCGTCCACCGTTTGGTGGAGACGGGACCATCCGGGCCAGGGCGAGGGCAGGGCTGCCACCCCGCCTCGTCCGGCTCTCAACCCTTTCGGCGCGCGAATGTTCGGGCGGGACGGTCAGGCCGGGGGCTGCGGCTCGATGATCTTCCCGTCCTGCGTGAAGTCGTAGATCTTGCCGGTCTCGGTCCAGGACGGCAGGGCGAGCTTCACGATGTGCGGGGCGAGATCGTCCGGCGTCTTCAGAGTCAGCGGATCCTCGCCGGGCATGGCCGTGCGGCGCATGGCGGTGCGCAGAGGGCCCGGATTGAGCAGCATGGCCCTGACCGGGGTCGTGGCGGTTTCCGCCGCATAGGTGCGCACCAGCGCCTCGAGGGCCGCCTTCGAGACCGAATAGACGCCCCAATAGGCGTTGTGCTTGTGGGCGGCCCCGGAGGTGATGAAGATCGCGCGGCCGGCGTCGGACTTGCGCAGCAGCGGGTCGAGGGAGCGGATCAGGCGGTAATTGGCCGTCACGTTGACGGCCATGACCTCGTCCCAGACCGGCTGGTCGATATGCGTGATGGGCGCCAGCTCCCCGAGCTGGCCGGCATTGCCGAGCAGGATGTCGAGCTTGCCCCAGCGCTCGAAGATGGCGGCGCCCAGGCGGTCCAGGGCCTCGAGGTCCTTCAGGTTGACCGGCACCAGGGTCGCCGACGAGCCCTTGGCGCGGATCTCGTCGTCGAGGGATTCGAGCGCGCCCTGGGTCCGGGCCAGCGCGATCACATGCGCGCCGGCTTCCGCGAGGGCGAGCGCCGCCGCGCGGCCGATGCCGCGCGAGGCGCCGGTGACGACCGCGACGCGGTCCTGAAGAGGCTTGTCCATGAAAACGCTCAGTCGGCTTCGGCGAGGACGGCGAGACGGCGCGGGGTCGCGACCGTGAGGTCGGTCAGGGGCGTCGGGTAGTCGCCCGTGAAGCAATGGTCGGTGAATTGCGGCTGAGCCGGGTTGCGGCCCGTCTCGCCCATGGCCCGGTAGACGCCATCGATGGACAGGAAGGCCAGCGAATCCGCCCCGATATACTGGCGCATCTGCTCCAGGTCGTGGGTGGCGGCGAGCAGCTTCTCCTTCTCCGGCGTATCGATGCCGTAGAAGTCGGGATGGGTGATCGGCGGGCTGGAAATGCGGAAATGCACTTCCTTGGCGCCGGCCTCGCGCATCATGCGCACGATCTTCACCGAGGTCGTGCCCCGCACGAGGCTGTCGTCCACGAGCACGATGCGCTTGCCGGTGATCGCCGAGCGGTTGGCGGAGTGCTTCATGCGCACCCCGAGCTCGCGGACCGACTGGGTCGGCTGGATGAAGGTGCGGCCCACGTAATGGTTGCGGATGATGCCGAGCTCATAGGGCAGGCCGCAGGTCTGGGCGAATCCCAGAGCGGCCGGCACGCCGGAATCCGGCACGGGGATCACCACGTCGGCATCGGCGGGCGATTCGAGCGCGAGCTCGCGGCCCATGCCCTTGCGGACCTCGTAGACGCTGCGGCCGTTCACGACCGAGTCCGGGCGGGCGAAGTAGATGTACTCGAAGATGTCGGGACGGGCTGGCTGCTCAGGCACGAACCGGAAGGACTCGAGGCCCTCGTCCGAGATGACCACGCATTCCCCGTTCTCGACGTCGCGGATGAAGCGGGCGCCGATGATGTCCAGCGCGCAGGTCTCGGAGGCCAGGATGTAGCGGCCGTCGAGCTCGCCCAGCACCAGCGGGCGGATGCCGAGGGGATCGCGGGCGCCAATCAGCTTCTTGTTGGTGAGCGCCACGAGGGCATAGGCTCCCTCGAGCTTCTGGATCGCCTCGACGAAGCGGTCGACCACCCGGTCCTTGCGGCTGCGGGCCACGAGGTGGACGATGACCTCCGTGTCCGTGGTGGACTGGCAGATGGCGCCGTCGCGGATGAGATTGCGGCGCAGCGTCAGGCCGTTGGTCAGGTTGCCGTTATGGGCGACCGCGAAGCCGCCGCCGTCGAGTTCGGCGAACAGGGGCTGCACGTTGCGCAGGACCGTCTCGCCGGTGGTCGAGTAGCGGGTATGGCCGATGGCGGAGAGGCCCTCCAGGCGCTCGATGGTCGCCCGGTCGGAGAAGTTGTCGCCCACGAGGCCGAGCTTGCGCTCGGAATGGAAGACCGAGCCGTCATAAGAGACGATGCCCGCCGCCTCCTGGCCGCGGTGCTGCAGAGCATGGAGGCCGAGCGCCGTGATGGCGGCCGCGTCGGGATGGCCGTAGATGCCGAAGACGCCGCATTCTTCGCGCAGGGTATCGCCGTCGAGGTCGAGGTTCACCTGCTTCGGGGTGACCTGCCACGTCTCTGACAAAGCAGACATCGATCAAATCCTTGGGATTCGCGCCCCCACCGGCGCCGCCCTTATGTAGTCGGCATCAGGCCAAACGCCAATGGCCAATCTGACGCTGTCGGAAACGTGATCCGGGCGCTCGAGGATCGGACGTGAAACGTGGACCCCGGTTCGGGATCGGATCCGATGCTCGACTCTTGCCTGGCGCATCGTCCGGGACCCGGTCTTGATTCCTCGGCCGGATGGTCACCCCTTCGTCATCACCGGGTCACACCACCCTCTCACGTCATCACCGGGCTCGTCCCGGTGATCCCGCTTCCGAGAGGCGCCGCGCTTCACCGGATCGGGATGGCCGGCACAAGGCCGGCCATGACGTGCGGAGGGTCGTGGGAGGGTGTTCGCACTGGCCCGTGCCACCCTCGACGTCATCATCGGGCTCGTCCCGGTGGTCACGATTGCCGGGAACGCCGCACCTCACCGGAGCGGCGCATCGTTCGGCGCGCTAGCTGCGCCGCTGTGGGGCTGGCGGTGCCGCCGGGGCAGCCGGAGCGGCCGGCCGCTGCGGATCGGGCTCGGCCGGCTCGGCATCCGCCGGCGCTTCCTTGTTGCGCAGCCGCTGGATCAGGGCTTCGGCATTTTCCGGCAGCATGGCGATGATGTTGTCGCGGGTGTTCTCCATGGCCGGACGGGTGCGCGACGAGGCCGCCCATTCGGGCTCCTTGCCCTGGAGCAGCCAGCCCAGGAAGGCCCAGCCGATCACGCAGATGAGGAAGCCGCGGGCCGCCCCGAAGAAAAGCCCCAGCGTCCGGTCGAGGGCCCCGATGCGGGAATCGAGGATCAGATCGGAGATCTGCACCGTGATGATCGACACGATGATCAGGGTGACGACGAAAATGCCTCCGATCGAAGCCACGAGAGCCACCGTGTTGCTGCTGATATATTGCTGCGCGATCGGCAGAGCCGTCGGATGCAGGTACCAGGCTGCGGCCGCCGCCACGACCCAGGCGACAATCGCGAGCACTTCGCGGGTGAAGCCGCGCACGGCAGCGAGAAGGGCCGAGATCAGGACGATACCGATGACGACGAGGTCCAGAACGGAAACGGGCATGGGCCGGGCCTACGCAATAGAACAGGAATGGAGCCGCCTTCGCGGGTTCGAAGCCTTGGCTCTATAGCGTTAAGAAAGGCTTTCGTCACCCTTGAACGCGCGCAGGCTGTGCGAAGAGGGCCGGAGGCGGCAGCCGCTCAGGAAACCTGCACGATCAGCTTGCCGAAATTCCTACCCTCGAGCATTCCGATGAAGGCCTCGGGCGCGCTCGCGAGCCCGTCGACGATGTCCTCCTGGTACTTGACGCGGCCCTCGGCGATCCATTGCGCCATGTCCCGGTAGAAGTCCGGGCGCTGCGCATGGAATTCCCTCTGGATGAAGCCGCGGATCGTCAGGCTTTTGGTGAGCACGTCGCGCATCAGGACCGGCAGACGGTCGGGCCCGTCGAACGGACCCGTGCTGTTGTATTGCGCCACGAGGCCGCAGACCGGAATGCGCGCGAACGTGTTCAGCAGGGGAAACACCGCCTCCCACACCCTGCCGCCGACATTCTCGAAATAGACATCGATTCCGTTGGGGCATGCGCTGCGCAGATCCTCCGCGAAGGTCGGGGACCGGTGATCGACGGCGGTGTCGAATCCGAACACGTCCCGCACCAGCGCACATTTGTCCGGTCCGCCCGCGATGCCCACCGCCCGGGCTCCCTTGATGCGCGCGATCTGGCCGACCGCCGATCCCACCGGGCCGCTCGCCGCGGCCACGACGACCGTCTCGCCCGGCTTCGGCTGTCCGAGGGTGAGCAGCCCGGCATAGGCGGTGAAACCCGGCATCCCGAGCACCCCCAGGGCAGTCGTGACGGGCGCCTGCCGCGGATCGAGCTTGCGCAGGTCGGTCCCATCGGAGAGGGCATAGGATTGCCAGCCCGAATAGGACAGGACCCAGTCACCCGCGGCATAGTCGGGGTGGCGGCTCTCCAGCACCTCGGCCACGGTGCCTCCCTCCATGACCTGCCCGATTTCCACCGAAGCGGCATAGGATTTCGCGGCGCTCATCCGGCCGCGCATGTAGGGGTCGAGGGAGAGATAACGGATTTTGAGCAGGACCTGTCCTTCGCCGGGGCTCGGGATCGGCGTCCGCACGAACTCGAAATTGTCCGGCGACGGGCGCCCGGTCGGACGCGAGGCAAGGAGGACTTGGAGGTTCTGCTCTGTCACGGTGAGACTCCTGCTGCAGGCGGGCTCGTGCCGCCATCGCCCACGGCGCGGGGACGGCGGGCACCATAACGGATGGGGTGCCGGTCCCGTTCGTCAAGCCTTCGAGGGGTCTTCCGGGCGAGCGCTCTCCTATGAAAAAGCCCCGGCGGAGACCGCCGGAGCCCGAGCTC
Organism: Microvirga sesbaniae; assembly: GCF_025460805.1. Classification (GTDB taxonomy): domain Bacteria; phylum Pseudomonadota; class Alphaproteobacteria; order Rhizobiales; family Beijerinckiaceae; genus Microvirga; species Microvirga sesbaniae. The sequence continues at coordinate 274,757 of NZ_JAMXFJ010000003.1, forward strand.
GTAGCCTCTTGGGACCTCAGATGAACAGAATGTCGCCGAAGGCGAGGGCGGCGCCGGGTTTCAGCTTGAGGATCTCGATCGGCTTGGCACCGCCCGAACCATCCACGTCGAGAGAGACCGTCGCGCTCTTCTTGCTGTAGACGACATAGTCGTTCCCGTCCTTGGACGCGGTCCCGACGGTGAAGAACTTCTTCTCCAGCTTGCCTTCCTTGAAGACCTTGTCGAGGCCGACCGAGGATTTCTTGTCGGGCTTGCCCTTCTTGGCGAAGTCGAGGACATCGCTCTTCGACGCCTTGACCTTGAAGGTCTTCAGGGCGTCGAGATCGAACACGATCTTGTCCTGTCCGGACTTGAAGTCCTCGATGTGGTCGAAATGGCCCTTCTTGAAGGGGGCGTCGAACACGAAGGTATCCGCGCCGTCGCCGCCGAAGAGGAAGTCCTTGCCGGCGCCTCCGTTGAGGGTGTCGTCGCCGGCAAATCCCTTGAGCCTGTCGTTGCCGGACAGGCCGTTGATGATGTCGGCGTCGGCGCTTCCATAGAGCTTGTTGTCGTTGCCGGTGGTGCCGGTCACGATTTCCGCGCCGTTGGTGACGTTGACCGTGACCGAGACAGTCTCCACCGTGGTCGGCGTGACGGTGCTTGTGCTCGTGGCCGCGATCGAGAGCGTGAACACATTCGGGCTCGACTCGTAATCGAACAGACCCGGCGTCTTCACCCGCAGTTCGCTGCCGGCGATCTCGAACCGGTCGTCCAGGTCGTCGGACAGAGTGAACGTGAAGGTTTCATCGGCTGTGGCGCCGTTGACGGTGAGGGTTGCAATGACCCGGCCGGGCTCCGGGTTCTCCGGCACGTCCAGAATGGGCGAAATGACAATGGTCGCCATGGAATTCCTGTAAAATGGCTTGCGGACTGGTCCGATACTTCTTTCGAGGTACCCTGAACGGGCACCGAAGGACCACTTTCCTGGAGCGGTTCTAAGGTGTCAATGCGGCCGAAAGGTCTAGTCACATGCCTGCCCGGACCTAGGCCCCTGCGGTTGTCTGTCGGTCAGCCTCGATCTGAACCATGAGCCCGCCGATTGGGGCGACGATGTCGTGCCGCCGGACGGCCGATCCCGCTGCCCAGGCCCGTCTGCGCCTCCTCGACAGCCAGCGGCCCGGTCCGCCGAAGCGGAACGTGTCGGGCGGGAGAGACGCGACCGGCGGCTGGAGCACCACGACCGGGTCCGCGGCTGGCTCGGTTCTGCGCGGGCCGCGCATGGGCAAGGTCGAGACGCCGTCCGCCTTCAGATGAACAGGAAGTCGTCGGCGCCGAGCGTCGTGCCCGGCTTCACCTTCAGAATCTCGATCCCTTTGGCTTTGCCGGAGCCGTCGAGATCCAGGTACACGATGCCGCTCTTCTTGTTGTAGAAGACGTAGTCGTCCGCGCCGCCGGGACCTTCACCGGATTTCGTGCCGATGTCGAAGAACTTCTTTTGAAGCTTGTGGCCCTTGCGGAAGACCTTGTCGAAGCTGACGCCCTTCGTGCCGCCCTTGTCGTCCGAGCCGCTTTTCGCCGTCCCATCGCCCTCCTTGGCTCCTTTCGCCTTGTACGCCTTCAGGGCGGAAAGGCTGATCTGGATCGTATCGTCGGCGGCGTTGAAATCTTCGATCCGATCGAAATGGCCTTTCTTCACGGGGGTATCGAAGACGAACACGTCATGACCGTCGCCGCCGTAGAGCCGGTCCTTGCCGGCGCCGCCATTGAGCGTGTCGTCACCGGCAAAGCCGTAGAGCGTGTCGTTGCCTGACAGCCCTGTGAGCAGGTCCGCCCCGGCCGTGCCGAGGAACCCGTCCTTCGCCGCCAGGTCGCTCCGGATGTCCACCGCATCCGACACGTCGACGGTCAGACTGGTCGTATAGGCATTCCCGTCGGAATCTCTCACCTCCACGGTGATCTGGTGCGATTGCGCGCTCGTGTAATCGAGCATCGAGCCGTCCTTCACGACGAGATTGCCGTCCCTGATGGCGAAGCGTCCGCCGGCATCGTCGGTCAGGGTAAAGGTGAAGGTGTCGTCGTCGTCGGGATCGGACGGCCAGAGGGAGCCGATCACGGTCCCGGCTTGCGCATGCTCGACCACGGAACTGTTCGACAGGATGAGTCCGGTCGGAGCCGTGTTGTCCGTCACCGTGACGGTGAGGGTCGTCGTTCCGATGGGCGTTCCCCCGTCGGTGGCGGCGATCCGGAAGGTGAAATGATTGAGGGCGTCGTTCTCGAAGTCGAACAGGCTGCTGCCGTCGCCACTGACGTTGTTTTTGACGACCAGCACGAAATTCACGATGCCTTCCTGGTAGAGCTCCTTGATCTCGAAGCGTCCGCTGCCCGGATCGATCAGCCTGAACCGGGCATTCTCGGTGGCGCCCTCTCCGGTGACGCCGATGAAGCCCACGATGGTGCCGATCCGAGGGTTCTCGATCACCGTCGCGTTCGAAAGGTAAACCGTCGCCATGTCGCCTCCAGAATCGCGGGCCGGTCGCGGCGTCCGCCAATGAATATCTAGTACAATATGTTACATCATATCATTTGTCGATCAAGTCAGCCGGTCGGCCTAGGACGCCTGGCGGGACGGAGCTCAGGAGGCCTTGCGCCGGCGCGCGGCGATGCCCGCGACCAGATCGGTGATATGCCCGATGGAGGATGCCGCGAGGGGCAGTCTCTCCGGCTTGCCTTTCTCCACGCGCGGCGCCGGTGCGACGGCGCCTGAAAAGCCGAGCTTCGCCGCTTCCTTCAGACGCGCCTGCTCCTGGGCCACCGGCCGGATGGCCCCGGAGAGGCCCATTTCGCCGAAATAGACCGTATCGGGCGGGAGCGGATTGCCGGAGAGCGACGAGACCAGGGCCGCCGCGGCGGCAAGGTCCGCGGCGGGCTCGGTGATGCGCAGGCCCCCGGCCACGTTGAGGTAGACGTCGTGCATGCCGAGCTTCAGGCCGCCATGGGCCTCGAGCACCGCAAGCACCATGGACAGGCGGCTCTGGTCCCAGCCGACCACGGCGCGCCGCGGGGTGCCGAGCGAGGACGGCGCCACGAGGGCCTGGATCTCCACGAGGAGCGGGCGGGTGCCCTCCATGCCGGCGAAGACCGCCGTCCCGGGCGTCGCCATGTCGCGGCCGGCCAGGAACAGTTCGGACGGGTTCGAGACCTCGCGCAAGCCCTGGTCGGACATCTCGAACACGCCGATCTCGTCGGTCGGGCCGAAGCGGTTCTTAACCGCGCGCAGGATCCGGAAATGGTGGCCCGTGTCGCCCTCGAAGGAGACCACCGCGTCGACCATGTGCTCGACCACGCGCGGGCCGGCGATCTGCCCGTCCTTGGTCACGTGGCCGACGAGAATCACGGCGGTTCCGGTGGTCTTGGCGAAACGGATCAGGGCCTGGGCGGAGCCGCGCACCTGGGTGACCGTGCCGGGGGCCGATTCCACCGTCTCGGTCCACATGGTCTGGATGGAGTCGATGATGGCCAGCGCCGGCGGACGCCCCTGGCTCAAGGTCGCGATGATGTCCTCGACATTGGTCTCTGAGGCGAGCTCGACCGGCGCCTGCCCGAGGCCGAGGCGCTCGGCCCGCAGGCGCACCTGCGCGACCGCCTCCTCGCCCGAGATGTAGGCGACCCGCTCGCCCCGATTGGCGAGCGCGGCCGAGGCCTGCATGAGGAGGGTCGACTTGCCGATGCCGGGATCGCCGCCGAGCAGGATGATCGAGCCATGCACGAAGCCGCCGCCGGTGACCCGGTCGAGCTCGGCGATGCCCGAGGGCGTGCGCGGCGCCTCCTTGGTCTCGCCGGAGAGGCCTTCGAGCGGGAAGATCCGGCCCTTGGCGCGGGAGGGGCGGGTCGAGACCGGGCCTGCCATGGGGGACGCGGAACCGGCCTCCTCGGCGATGGTGTTCCAGCCGCCGCAGGCCTCGCACTTGCCTTTCCAGCGGTTGTAGACCGCGCCGCATTCCTGGCACACGAAGGAGGGGTGACGCTTGGCCATCAGCCCTGGCCTCCGTGGTAGGCGCGGGCGTAGCGTGACCCGAGACCGGTCAGGATCTCGTATCCGATGGTGCCGGCCCGGCGTCCGACCTCGTCGACGGTGAGATCGCCTCCGATCAGGGTCACGGTGTCGCCGCGCCGGATCTCGTTCTCGGGCACGTCCGTCACGTCGACGGTGATCAGGTCCATGGAGACGTTGCCGGCGAACGGGCAGGGCCGGCCCGCCACGAGGGTCATGCCGGCGAGCAGCTCGTCGCCGCTCTTGCCCCGGGCGCTCGCCGCGCGCGGATAGCCGTCCGCATAGCCGACCGACAGGGTCGCGATGCGGCGCTTTTCCAGCGCGAGCCAGCGGCCGTTATAGCCGACCGTTTGGTCGGCCTCGACCCAGCGCAGCTGCACGATGCGGGCCTCGAGGCCCACGACCGGCTTCATGGGATTGTCCCGGTCCGGGGTCGGGTTGCCGCCGTAGAGCGCGTAGCCCGGACGCACGAGATCGTAGCCGGGCCTGTCGGGGAGGAAGATGCCGGACGAGTTCGGGAGCGATGCGGGAATGCCGGGCAGGGACGACCGGACGGCCTCGAAAGCCTCGATCTGCTGCCGGTTCAGCGGGTTGGCGCTCTCCTCGGCGCTCACGAAATGACTCATGAGAAGGGAGGTGTCGAAATCCTTCAGCTCCGACCGGCCCTTCAGTTCCAGTCCCTGCGGGACGGTGAGGCCGAGGCGGTTCATGCCGGTATCCACATGGATCGCGGCCTTCCGCTTCCGGCCTTCGGCCCGGCAGAACCCGGCCCATTCCTCGATCTCCTCGAAGGAGCCGAGAACGGGACGCAGGTCGAACTCGGCATAGGTCGGGCCGGTGCCGGAAAACAGGCCGTTCAGCACGTAGACGGCAGCCCCGGGCGCGACCGCGCGCACGCGGACCGCCTCGCTCAGATGCGCCACGAAGAACGTCCGGCAGCCGGCCCCCGCGAGGGCCGGAACGGCCTGCTCGATGCCGATGCCGTAGGCGTTCGCCTTGACGACGGCGGCGGTCTCGGCGCCGCCCGCCTTGTCACGCAGGGTGCGCCAGTTCGACGCCAGACCATCGAGATCGACGTGCAGGATGCCGCCGGCGGCGGTCTCGGGGATGCTGCCGGCCGTGGTTTTGTGGGAGGTGAGTTCGGTCAATCGCCAATCCGTTCGGGAAGTTTGTCTTCATCCGCAAGGTCGGTGAAGCGGGTGATGTCGGCTTGGAAGGCCAGCTGCACGGTGCCCGTGGGACCGTGACGCTGCTTGCCGATGATGACCTCGGCTTTGCCGTGGACCTGATCCATTTCCGACTGCCACTTGAAATATTCCTCGGTGCCGGGCTTCGGCTCCTTGTTCTTCAGATAGTACTCCTCGCGGTAAACGAACATGACCACGTCCGCGTCCTGCTCGATCGAACCCGATTCACGAAGGTCGGCGAGCTGCGGCCTCTTGTCGTCGCGGGCCTCCACCTGACGGGAGAGCTGAGACAGGGCGATGAGCGGGACCGCCAGTTCCTTGGCGAGCGCCTTGAGCCCCGTGGTGATCTCGGTGAGCTCCTGCACCCGGTTCTCGCCCTTCTTGGCCGAGCCGGACAGAAGCTGGAGGTAGTCGACGATCAGGATGTCGAGGCCGCGCTGGCGCTTCAGGCGCCGGGCGCGGGCGGTGAGCTGCGCGATGGAGATGCCGCCGGTCTGGTCGATGTAGAACGGGATCGACTGCATCTCGCGGGCGGCCTCCGTGATCTTGTAGAAATCGTCCTCCCGCATGTCGCCGCGTCGGATCTTGTAGGACGGCACGCCGGACTGCTCCGCGATGATGCGGGTCGCGAGCTGCTCGGCGGACATTTCGAGGGAGAAGAAGCCCACGATGCCGCCGTTCACGGTCTTCAGATGGCCGTCCTGCTGCTTCTCGGCCCGGTAGGCCTTGGCGATGTTGAACGCGATGTTCGTCACCAGCGAGGTCTTGCCCATGGCCGGGCGCCCGGCCAGGATGATCAGGTCCGAGGGCTGCAGGCCGCCCAGGGACTTGTCGAGATCGATCAGCCCGGTCGAGACGCCCGAGAGCGCCCCTTCGCGCTTGTAGGCCGCCGCCGCCATGTCGATCGCCGAGGTCAGCGCGTCGGAGAAGCGCTGGAAGCCCCCGTCGGACCGGCCCGTCTCGGCGATCGCGTAGAGGCGCCGCTCCGCCTCCTCGATCTGCTCCCGGGGCGAGTTCTCGACCGGCGCGTCGAAGGCGTTGTTGACGATGTCCTCGCCGATATTGATGAGGTTGCGGCGGATCGCCAGGTCGTAGATCGTGCGGCCGTAATCCTCGGCGTTGATGACCGTGGTCGCCTCGGCGGCGAGGCGGGCGAGGTACTGGGACACCGTGATCCCGCCGAGATCCTGGTCGCCCAGGAAGGTCTTCATGGTGATCGGGGTGGCGATCTTGCCGGCCTTGATCAGGCTCGTCGCCACCTCGTAGATGCGCCGGTGCAGATCCTCGATGAAGTGGCCGGCCTCGAGGAAGTCGGAGACCCGGTAATAGGCGTCGTTGTTGACCAGAATCGCTCCCAGCAGAGCCTGTTCGGCCTCGATGTTGCTGGGGGGCGTCCGAAACTGCGGCTCGGCGGTTTCGAGGCGGGCGATCAGGGCATTGGCGGTGGCCATCGGGCGCTCCGAAAACAGGAAAGGGTTAGAGTCTCTTAGACCGCAATTGGTGTCCTAAAGGTTGCCGGGCGGACACGAAGCCGGGACTCTCCCCGAGCTGTCCTCGCTGTCCTCGATTCTCACACCGTTCCTCCTTCTGCGGGCGTCGCAGCTTGACTCTCGCGCAAGCCTCGAACCCAAAAGAAAAACGCTCCCCGTCGAATCGACGGAGAGCGCGATTTTAGAACAAATCAAGAACTCGAGCAATCGCTCCAGCTTGGATCTCCACACCTGCCGTCATGGCCGGGCTTGTTCCGGCCGTCCCGGTCGGAGGAGCTCGGCGCTCCCTGGGATCGGGATCACCGGCACAAGGCCGGTGATGACGTGGGGCGGGTGCTATCGAGGTCCTGCCGCCGGAGACGGCAGCGAATCCTCAGAGCTCCTCGTCGCCACCGGCCTCGGCCAGGGCGGCGCCGACCTCCAGGCCGAGGTCGTCGAGGTTCGTCTCCTCGCGGGTCGTGACCTGCTCGCCGCGGGCCTGACGCTCGGCTTCCTCGGGGCTGCGGGCGACGTTGATCGTCACCTGGACCTCGACCTCCGGGTGGAGGACGACCGGCACATTGTGCAGGCCGATGGTCTTGATCGGCTGGTTGATGGCGATCTGGTTGCGATCAACCGTGAAGCCGTTCTGGGTCATGATCTCGGCGAGGTCGCGGGTCGAGACCGAGCCGTAGAGCACGCCGGTCTCGCCGGACTGGCGCAGAATGATGAAGCTCTGGCCGTTCAGCTTCTCGCCGACGACTTCGGCTTCCTTGCGGCGCTCGAGGTTGCGGGCCTCGAGCTGGGCGCGCTGAGCCTCGAAGTGCTTCTTGTTGGCATCCGTGGCGCGCAGGGCCTTGCCGCGCGGCAGGAGGAAGTTGCGTGCGTAGCCGGAGCGGACCTTCACGGTCTCGCCCATCTGACCGAGCTTTGCGACGCGCTCGAGAAGGATCACTTCCATGGTTGTCTCCTTTAGGTTCGTGATCAGGTGGAAAGGGTTGGCGGTGGGTTCGGACGCGAGCCGAAGCGGCGGCGCAGCCCGAAGACGGTGTCGGCGATGCCGAACAGGGCCAGGGCGACCATCAGGATGCCCTGGGTGACGAAGATCAGCACGTAGAGGGCCGACAGGATGAAGGAACGGCCAGACTTGCCCCGCGTGCGGTCGTGAATGGCGGCGAGGCCCTGAAGGGCGAACGCCATCAGGAAGGCGCCGGACAGGGCCATGCCCAGGGCGCCGATGAAGCCCTCGAAGCTGGCGACCACGAGGGAGCCGATCAGGATCAGCCCGGCGGAGCGCGGCATCACCAGTTCCGGCACGGACGGCCAGGGGCGCGGCAGACGCTTAGAGGCCTGCACGATCCGGGCGGCCGCCCAGAGATAGAGCGCCAGCACGGTGGCGAAGCCCTGGGCCGACAGGAACGGCGTCAGGCGGGCGAAGAGGCCGACGAGTTCCTCGCGGGTCTCCGCGTCGAGCGCGCCGGGTCCCGAGGTGCCGAACTGGGAATTCACGAAGGTCTCGGCGACCGCGCGGGCATTCTGGTCGAAGGCGCTGAAATCGCCCGCCGTCGAGATCACGCCCGCCGCCATGATGGTGAGCGCGGCCGTGGCGGCGATCCAGGCGAGAAGCCGGCCGACCGGATACCATTCCAGGGTCCCGTCCGCCCCGGAGCGCCCGAGAAGGGCGAGATAGGACAGCCACCAGGCGGGCAGGGCGGTGATGAGGGCGAAGCCCAGTCCGCTGAGCGGGGACAGGATCAGGGCGATCGCGAGGCCGCCCACGAGAGCCGCCACGAGGCCGGACCGGTGGTCCCAGCCGAGCGACACGATCAGAACGGGAATGGGAGCCAGGAGATACAGCACGGCGGCCAGCGGCGTCGCCTTGACGATCACCGCGGTCAGAAGGGCCGATACGAGGCCCGCGCCTATGCCTGTCGCTACAAAGTTCATCGTCTCGCTGTCCCGCTGCTCATGGGCAGGGTTAGGGGCCTCGGCCCCAACTGACCCGGCGGATTCGCACCGCTGGGCGATCTGAAGGAGGAGCGGCGGGGGGCCCCGCGCCCCCCCCCGGGGGGTGGGGTGAGCATCCAAAAACACCGCCGCGC
>NZ_JAMXFJ010000003.1:283554-502794 GCF_025460805.1 Microvirga sesbaniae
TTGGGGCCTCGCCCCCAACTGACCCGGGGTTTTCCCCCGGCTGGGCTATCTTATGGAGGAGCGGCGGGCCGCACGGCGGCCCGCCGGAGGTCTTGCTTGAAGCATCGAACTCACGCGCGACGCTTCAAGCTTTTGTCTTACGGCATCTTTTCACGCAAAACCGGTTCCCGCTTTTGCGTCCGATGCTCTAGCGGATCACGTAGGGCAGCAGGCCCAGGAAACGGGCGCGCTTGATCGCCTGGGCGAGCTCACGCTGCTTCTTGGCCGACACGGCCGTGATGCGCGAAGGAACGATCTTGCCGCGCTCGGAGATGTAGCGCGACAGGAGCTTCGTGTCCTTGTAGTCGATCTTCGGCGCGTTCGGGCCCGAGAACGGGCAGGTCTTGCGACGGCGGAAGAACGGACGACGGCCGCCGCCAGCGGCGCCACCAGTTGCACCAAATGCCATGACTTACGCCTCCTCGCCTTCGTTGCCGCCGTCGAAGCTGCCGCCGTCGCGCTCACGGCGCTCGCGGTCCTTGCGCTCGTCGCGGTCGCGCTTCTGCATCATCACGGACGGCTCGGTCTCGAGCTCTTCGACCTTGATGGTCATGAAACGAAGGATGTCTTCGTTGATGCGCATCTGACGCTCCATCTCGGCCACGGCCGGAGCCGGAGCGTTGAGGTTGAACATCGTGAAATGCGCCTTGCGGTTCTTCTTGATGCGGTAGGCGAGGGACTTCACGCCCCACATCTCGGTCTTGTCGACGCTGCCGCCGTTCTGCTCGATGACGCCCTTGTACTGGTCGACCATTGCTTCGACCTGCTGCGGGGTGACATCCTGGCGAGCCATGAAGATATGCTCGTAGAGAGGCATAGTGGGCCTTTCTCAGGTTTGAGGTTCAAGCCTCGGCACTGTTTTCAAGAGTGTCTTGGCCGTTTCGCGCGTCCGATCGGCGCCAAGCCCTTCGAGCCTGCAAGGCCCGAGCGGTTGTCGAAGGCGGAGACACGGGACGACGGAGCCGAAACCCCTGCATGGCCAAGCCATACCGTCCGTTCAGCCCCCGGCCGGAGCGAACGCGAAGCGGCGGCTATAGTCGATTTGAGCCGGGAAGGCAAGGGATGTCTGGCGACGCGCCGACCACGTCATCACCGCCTCGTCCCGGCCATCCCGATCCTTTGAAGCTCGGCGTTCTTCCGATCGGGATGGCCGGGACGAGCCCGGCCATGACGGCGAGAGGGGCGTCCCGGGCCGCCGCACGGGCGATTTGCCGTTGATAGCGCATCCACGGGCCAACGGAACCCTGGTCAACGGATCGCCTTGGGCTAAAACACCCTTATGAAAGCTCCTCCTCTCCGCCTCGGCGTCAACATCGATCACGTCGCTACCGTCCGCAACGCCCGCGGGGGCGATCATCCGGATCCGGTCCGGGCCGCGCATCTCGCCGTCCTGGCCGGCGCGGACGGCATCACGGCCCATCTGCGCGAGGACCGGCGCCATATCCGCGACCAGGACATGGAACGGCTCAAGCGCCAGCTCTTCGTGCCGCTCAACTTCGAGATGGCCGCCACCTCGGAGATGGTCGGGATCGCGACGCGAATCCATCCCCACGCGGTCTGCCTCGTGCCGGAGAAGCGGGAGGAACGCACCACGGAGGGAGGCCTCGACATCCTCGGCGCCCATACCCATCTGCGTCCGGTGATTCAGGAATTGAAAGGCGAGGGCATCCGGGTGTCCCTCTTCGTCGAGCCGGAGATCGCCGTCATGGACGCCGCCTGCGACCTGCAGGCGCCCGTGGTCGAGCTCCATACCGGAACCTATTGCGAGGCCGTCGCCGAGGGCGACCAGGCCCGGATCGCCCATGAGCTGGAGCGTCTCAAGCGCGCCGCCGAGCATGGCGCGAGGATCGGCCTCGAGATCCATGCGGGGCATGGCCTCGCCCTCGATTCGGTCCGACCGGTCGCGGCGATCCCTCAGATCGTGGAGCTCAACATCGGCCATTCTCTCATCGGGGAGGCCATCTTCGTCGGCCTCGACGAGGCGGTCAGGGCCATGCGGGCGGCGATGGACGAGGGCCGGTCACAGGTGCCGGCGTGATTCTCGGCATCGGGTCCGATCTCTGCGACATCCGGCGCATCGAGAGGTCGCTGGAGCGCTTCGGCGACCGCTTCACCCACCGCATCTACACCGAGGGGGAGCGGGCGAGGAGCGACCGCCGGGCGGCCCGCGCCCCGTCCTACGCCCGGCGCTTCGCCGCCAAGGAGGCCTGCGCCAAGGCCCTGGGAACGGGACTGAGCCACGGGGTCTTCTGGCGCGACATGGAGGTGGTCAACCTTCCGACCGGCCGGCCGACCATGCGCCTGACCGGCGGCGCCCTGGAGCGTCTCGAAGCCATGACGCCGGCCGGGCACAGGGCAGTGGTGCACGTCTCCCTGACCGACGACCCGCCCATGGCGCAAGCCTTCGTGATCATCGAGGCGCTTCCGGCCTGAGCAGGCCGCGTTGCGGCAGGACGCCGCTTGGGTTAGAGCATGGCCGCCGCGGAACGGGCTCCGGTCCGCGGCAGTGACTGCAGTAAGGACGAATTCTTTCGAGAGTGGTTTGCCCCTGGGGCTGAGGCGCAAACCCCTCTCGACCTGCCACACGGACGAGGTCGGCTCAGGCCGCCGCCGTCCAAGAGCATAGGTCGACGGACGTGAGCGAAAAAAGCAGCAAGTACGTGGGTAGCAGCGCGAAGAACGAAGAAGGCGGCCTCTGGGAGACCATCAAGGTCATCGTCCAGGCCCTTCTGATCGCGGTCGTGGTGCGCACCGTGCTCTTCCAGCCCTTCAACATCCCGTCGGGATCCCTCATCCCGACCCTCCTCATCGGCGACTACCTGTTCGTCTCCAAGTATTCCTACGGGTATTCGAAGCACTCCATCCCGTTCAGCCCGGGCCTCTTCTCCGGCCGCATCTTCGGCTCCGAGCCGAAGCGGGGCGAGATCGCCGTGTTCAAGCTGCCCAAGGACAACTCGACCGACTACATCAAGCGGGTGATCGGTCTGCCGGGCGACAAGATCCAGGTGATCGGCGGCGTGCTGCACATCAACGGCCAACCGGTCCAGCGCGAGCGGGTGGAGGACTACAAGACCACCGACCTCTACGGCCGCACGATCTCGGTGCCGCAGTACAGGGAGACGCTGCCCGGCGGCGTCGCGCACTTCGTCATCGAGCGCGACGGCGACCGCGGCTACTGGGACAACACCAACGTCTACACGGTGCAGCCCGGCCATTTCTTCATGATGGGCGACAACCGGGACAACTCGACGGATTCCCGGGACGAGGCCAGCGTCGGGCAGGTGCCGTTCGAGAATCTGGTGGGCCGCGCCGAGATCATCTTCTTCTCGATCGACGAGAGCGCCTCCCTGTGGCGCCCGTGGGAATGGCCGCAGAAGATCCGCTGGAACCGTCTCTTCGAGCGGATCCGGTAAGCCGTGAAACGTCGCAAGCCGAACCTCGACGAGCTTCTGAAGAAGCTCGACTACCGCTTTGAAAAGCCTGAACTCCTCGACGAGGCCCTGACCCATGTCAGCGCCCCGCAGGCCGCCGGCCAGAGCTACCAGAGGCTGGAATTCCTCGGGGATCGCGTCCTCGGCCTGTCCATCGCCGAACTGCTCTACGGGACCTTCCCCGGCGCCCCCGAGGGCGAGCTGTCCCGGCGCCTCGCCGAACTCGTGCGGCGCGAGAGCTGCGCCGAAGTGGCGATCGCCTGGGATGTAGGGCCCCATCTCAAGCTCGGCGCCGGCGAGGCGCATTCGGGCGAGCGGCGCAATCAGACCATCCTGGCCGACGTCTGCGAGGCGATCATCGGGGCTGTGTTCCTCGACGGCGGCTACGAGGCCGCCCGCAGCCTCGTGGTGCGTTCGTTCCAGCCGTTGCTGGCGGCGCCCCGCCGCCCCCTGCGGGACCCGAAAAGCGCCCTGCAGGAATGGGCGCAAGGCAGGGGGCTCCCGCCGCCGACCTATTCCATCGCCGAGCAGTCGGGGCCCGATCACGCGCCGAAGTTCCGGATCATGGTGAAGGTCAAGGGAAGCGAGAGCGAGTTCGGCCAGGGGAGTTCGAAGCGGGTCGCGGAACAGGCGGCGGCGCGGAGCCTTCTCTTGAGAGAGGGCGTCTGGACGGAGGACGAGCATGGAACAGCCTGAGCAAACCACCACCAAGGCCGGTTTCGTCGCTCTCATCGGGGCGCCGAACGCCGGTAAGTCGACCCTTCTGAACTCGCTCGTCGGGTCGAAGGTCTCCATCGTGTCGCGCAAGGTGCAGACGACCCGCGCCCTTGTGCGCGGAATCGCCATCGAGGGCGACGCGCAGATCGTGTTCGTGGACACGCCCGGCATCTTCAAGCCGAAGCGCCGCCTCGACCGGGCCATGGTCACATCGGCCTGGGGTGGGGCGGGCGACGCGGACGTGATCGCCCTGCTGCTCGACGTGCGCAAGGGCATCGACGAGGAGGCCGAGGCCATCCTCGGCAAGCTCCCCGAGCTGAAGCGCCCGAAGGTGCTGATCCTCAACAAGATCGATCTGATCGAGCGTTCGAAGCTTCTCGAGCTCGCCTCCCGGCTCAACGAGGCCGTGCCCTTCGCTCACACCTTCATGATCTCGGCCCTGAAGGGCGACGGCATCGACACGATGAAGCGGCAGCTCGCCGCCCTGATGCCGGAGGGGCCCTGGCTCTATCCGGAAGACCAGATCTCCGATGCGCCGCTGCGGATGCTCGCCGCCGAGATCACCCGGGAAAAGATCTACGAGCGCCTGCACGAGGAGCTGCCCTATCAGTCAACGGTCGAGACCGACCAGTGGCAGGTGCGCCCCGACGGGTCGGTGCGGATCGAGCAGACCGTGTTCGTGGAGCGCGACAGCCAGCGCAAGATCGTGCTCGGCAAGGGCGGCCAGACCATCAAGGCCATCGGCCAGGCAGCCCGCAAGGAGATCGCCGAGATCGCCGAGAGCCCGGTGCATCTCTTCATCTTCGTGAAGGTGCGCGAGAACTGGAGCGACGATCCCGAGCGCTACCGGGAGATGGGCCTGGAATTCCCGCGGGGGTAGAAGGGCGGGGGATAGCGGGGCGGAGGTGCCGTCCTGAGCCACGCTCCCATCGTCACCGTCCTGCGCACGTCATCACCGGCCTTGTGCCGGTGATCCCGACGATGGGCGGCGCCGCCCTCTCGCTCGACACTTAAGCCCTATAGGCGGTTCTCAGCCCGCCCCAATGGCGTCCGAGAACGCGGATCGGAGCATCCACCTCCTGCATCATGACGATTTTGCCGCCGCCCATGTCGCGGGCATAGGCCTGCACGGCGAAGGGCCGCGTGGAGCGGGCCGCCGTGATGCCGGCGCGGTCGTCGAAGATGCGCCTGTTGCGGGCGTTGGCCGCGTTCCACACCGGGTCGGCCGGGCGTTGGGGCTGCGAATAGAGCCGGTTGTGGACCGGGATGTAGCCGTTGCGGTCGATGGCGAGGCAGAACGCCATGGCCGGGTCGGAGGCCAGGACCTTCTCCAGGATCGGCGGCAGGATCCGCTCGAAGACGGGAAGATACGCGGTGGCGTATTGCACCGGATCGGTGCCGGCAACCGGCCGGTACTGCATGTCGAAGACCGCTTCCCTCGACAGCCGGCCGTCCGCCACGGCCTGCTCGATGATCGCCTCGACTTGGCCCGCGGTGTCCCGTGCCAGCAGGATGCGCGGCGCGTAGGCTGCCTCCACCTGGGCGACGAAGCCGTCGATGCGGGCGCGGGTCTCGGCATCGCAGCGGTCGAAGGCGCCATGGATGCCCATGGCGCTCCTCGCCACGATGCGCAGTCCGGCCCGGCCGATCTGCGCGACCTCGATGTCCCCGGTCCCGCCGGCTTCGACGGGCAGGTCGGCGGTCGCCGCCAGCAGGACGCCTCCCTGGCTGATGTCGATCAGGCGCGTCGAGGCGCTGCGTCCGCCGATCCGCAGAGTCGCCGGGCGGTCCACGGGCAGGCGATCCGAGCGCCGCCGGTCGCCGAGCTCGCTCTGGCGCATCACGGTGACGAAGCGCTGACCGAGGGCCTTCGCCAAACCGTCCGCGGTCCTCGTCGCCCGGTCGGCCTGGTGCGCCCTGCGGCCGGCCTCGAGGGAAATGCCGTCCACGTCTCCCGCGCGCTCGCTGACCCGGCCGACGCTGGAGGACGTCAGGCCCGCCAGGCGGGATGCTTCCCCGATGGCCGCATTCTGCTCGCCGACCGCGTGGCGGACCGAATCGAAGACCGGCCCGACCCCCTGGATCACCTCCACCACCTCGGCGACCGCGCCGGTCGAGGCGTGCGCCGTCTCGCGCAGGTGGTCGATCCGCCGGCGGATGTCGTCGGCCGCCCGCGCCGTCTGGGTCGACAGAGCCTTCACCTCGGACGCCACGACGGCGAAACCCTTGCCGGCCTCGCCCGCGCGGGCCGCCTCGATGGTGGCGTTGAGCGCCAGCAGGTTGGTCTGCCGGGCCACCGTCGCGATGGTGTCGACGATGCCGACGATCTCCGCGGTGGCGGAGGAAAGCTGCGTGATGAGGTCGCTCGCCTTGCGGGCCGCCTCGACGGCGTTGTCGATCCGCTGGCTCGCGTGATCCATCGCGCGGCCGATGTCGGCCGACGTGACGGCGAGCTCTTCGGTCGAGGAGGCGAGGGAGAGGGTCTCCTCGGAGGCTTTCCGGCCCGACGAGGCGAGCTCTCCGGCGTGGGTCCGGATGGCCGCGAGGTCCTTCTCGACCGCCGCGACGTCCGCGGCCGCCACCGCGATGGCCTGCGTGACCCCGTCGATCGCCTTCAGGACGTCGGCCTCCAGGGCATCCAGGATATCCGGGTCGAGACGGCTCTCGCGCACGGCTGCCGTCGCGGCTTCCTCGGGGGCGATCGGGACGACGTTGTCCAAAGAACCCGTATGTGAAGCGCGCCGCAATAGACCCAACATCGCTGCCCCCTTTGCTTATGTTCTTGACCAAACGTCACGTTAAAAGGTTAAAGAAGGCAGAATACTTGAGGGATCTTCTCCTAAGGTCTTAGGCGTCAGTATTGCGCTGATCGATCTACAGTGAGAGCGCCTCGAGGAGGAGAAGGTCGGGCTCCTGCCGGAAGTCACATAATCCTTTGAAACATGTTAGTTTTCACGGATTTTGCGCGTCGTCTCGACGCAACCAGATCAGCCGTCGGGCTTTATCCTGAAAGGATCGTGGGAAGGCGCGTTGCTTCCAGTAAAACCTTCCAGTGGTAGATGACCGGTGCCGACGTCGACGTTTCGGGGAGGCCATGAGCAGCTCTTCCGACCAGACGGCGCAGAGACGTCTCGCTGCCGTGCTCGCCGCGGACGTGGTGGGTTATTCCGATCTCATGTCCAGAGACGAGGAAGGGACGCTGGCCCGGCTGCGGGACCTGCGGCGCCAGGTGATCGAGCCGCGGATCCGGTCCCACCGGGGCCGCCTCGTGAAAACCGTGGGCGACGGGTTCCTGTGCGAGTTCTCGAGCCCCATCGAGGCGGTCCGCTGCGCCGTCGACCTCCAGGAGGCGATTGCCCAGGCGTCCGACGACGAGCGCGCCAAGCCGCTCCAACTGCGGATCGGGATCAATCTCGGGGACATCATCGTCGAGGAGGACGGGGACATCTTCGGCGATGGGGTCAATGTCGCCTCGCGGCTGCAGAAGATGGCGCTGCCGGGGGGAATCTGCCTCTCCGGCAAGGTCTATGAAGAGGTGAGGGACAAGCTCCCGTACCAGTTCGAGGATCACGGCGAGCATCGCTTCAAGAACATCGGCAGGCTGATCAAGGTCTATTGCCTCTTGGCAGGTCTGGACCCGTCCACGACCGCGCAGGGGCCATCCACCGCCGCGTCGCTGGACAGGCCGTCGATCGCCGTGCTGCCGTTCGTCAATCTCGGAAACGATCCCGAGCAGGAATACTTCGCGGACGGGATCGTCGAGGATATCATCGCGGCCCTGTCGCGGTTCAGGTCCTTCTTCGTCGTCGCCCGCAACTCGACCTATACGTACAAGGGGCGCAACGTCGGCGTCCAGCAGATCGGGCGCGAGCTCGGAGTGCGATATGTGCTCGAGGGCAGCGTCAGGCGCTCCGGCGACAGGATCCGGATCACCGCTCAGCTGGTCGATTCCGTCAGCGGCATGCATCTCTGGGCCGA
Organism: Microvirga sesbaniae; assembly: GCF_025460805.1. GTDB lineage: Bacteria > Pseudomonadota > Alphaproteobacteria > Rhizobiales > Beijerinckiaceae > Microvirga > Microvirga sesbaniae. The sequence goes on from NZ_JAMXFJ010000003.1 coordinate 291,720, forward strand.
GCATTACGACGGCGTCATGGCCGACGTGTTCGACCTTCAGGATCAGATCACCGCCAGCGTCGTCGGATCGATCCAGCCCTCCATCCGGGCAGCCGAGATCGAGCGCGCGCGGCGCAAGCGCCCCGAGAACCTCGACGCGTACGACCTTGTCATGCGCGCCCTGCCTTATGTCTGGGCGCTGGAATTCGAGGCCAACAAGGAGGCGACACGGCTCATCGACAAGGCTCTTCTGCTCGATCCGGGCTATCCGCTCGCCCTGTCGCTGGCCGCGTGGTGCCGGGGGCAGCGGATCGTCTACAACTGGTCGAAGAACGTGCCGGAGGACAAGCGGGAGACCTTGCGCCAGGCCCAGGCCGCGGCGGCGATCGCCCACGACGACCCTTTCATCCTGACGGTGCTCGGGGCCGCCCTGACGATCACCCGGGAATACCAGCGCGCCGAGGCGCTCCTGGAAAGGGCCCTCGCACTCGACCCGAACTCGGCCTGGGCCTGGAACCGCAGCGGATGGCTCCACAACTACCGGCACGATCCGGAGGTTGCGATCCAGCATTTCGAGCGCTCGCTGCGTCTCAGCCCGTTCGACCCCATGGCCTTCAACTGCGACATGGGAATCGGCTGTGCCCACTTCATCGCGAAGCGGTACGATCTCGCCGTGCAGTGGCAGGAGAAGGGGTGGCGGACGAAGCCCAGCGCCACCTGGGTCCACCGGACCCTCGCGCCCGCCTATGCCCTGGCGGGCGATCTCGACAGGGCGCGGGAGAGCGTGGGCGAACTGGTGAGGCACTACCCCGGGATCAGGATCTCGCAGATCATCGAGGCCATGGCGTTCAGCCAGGAAACCATGGGCCGCTTCGCGGAAGGCCTGCGCCTGGCCGGTCTGCCGGAGTAGGGACCCGGGAAGACAACCGGGAGGGTCTCGCCCTCCCGGTTGAGTTCGTCACTGCTGGTTCTGGCCCTGGAGCAGCGGCGTGATCCGGCGCAGGGTCACGCGGCGGTTCTCCTGCTCGGGCCCCTGGCTGGCGACCTTCAGATACTGCTCGCCATACCCTTGCGTGGTCAGGTTTTCGGCCGGGATCTGGAAGCGCTGCGTCAGGATGGTCGCGATGGTCTCGGCGCGGCGGTCCGACAGGGTCAGGTTGTCCTCGTCCGAACCGACCGCATCCGTATGGCCCTCGACCAGGAAGATCTCGTTCGGGTTGCGGGAGATCGCCTGGCGCAGGCCGTCGGCGATGCCCCTGAGGGCATCGATCTGGTCCGGCGGCAGCTCCCAGGAACCGAACTCGAAGTTGATCGTGTCGAGGTCCACGCGACGCATGCGCTCGCGCAGGGGCTGGCTTCTCCGCACCTCGTCGAGGGTATAGGCGCGCTCGATGCGCTCCACCGGCGGCGCCCGGAAGGCCTCGGCGATATCGGCCTCGGACGCGCGCTCGGTCTCGACGATGTACTCCTCGCGCGGGATCCTGACGGTCGGGGGCGGCAGGCGGACGACCTCCTCCTCCACGTAGCCGTAGCCGGGACGCCGGTCGATGCCGCTGCGCCGGTTCTCGATCAGGACGACCTCGCGGCCGGCCGGCTCGCGCCTCACCCGGCGGACGAGATTGCCCTCGGCATCGCGCACGGTGAGGATCTCCGAGCCGTCGGGACGACGCACGATGGTGACCTCCTCGTCGGCGCCGCGCCGCTCGGTGCGGATGTCGGCATCGCGATAGGTCTGGCGGAACCGCTCGGTCTCGTCGTGCCGGATGATGACCTGGTTGCCTTCGCGGATGATGGTGCGGTTGCCCGGCTCCTCGATGATGACCCGGTCGCCCTCCCGGCGCTCGCGGCGCTGGCTGCGCAGATCCTCGATGCGGACCCGGGACGCGTCGAGCGGCTCGGCGCGGCCGGGCGCCGCCTGCTGGGGCCCGAAGCGTCCCGGCGCCTGCTGGGCCGCCGGAGGCGTGCCGGGAGCCGGCGGTTGCGCGCGGGTTGCCGGGGCAGGAGCCGCCGGGGCAGGAGCCGCCGGGGGAGGAGCCGCCGGAGCAGGAGCCGCCGGAGCAGGGGGCGGCGGTGCGGCCGGTGCCGCGGTCGGAGCTGCCGGAGGCGCGCCCGGAGTGCCGGGCTGGGCCTGTCCGGGGCGCTGGCCGCGCGGACGCTCGGCATCGCCTGGACCGCCGGGACGGCCTGGCCGGTCGCGCTCGGCCGGGCGAGCGGCATCAGGGGCCGGACGCGGCTGGGCGGGAGCCGGGGGAGCGGCCTGCTGGGTGGCCGGAGGTGCGGCTGCCGGAGGCGCAGGAGGCGTCGCGGGCTGAGCCGCCGGGGCCGGTGGCGTCGCCGGGGTTGGACGGGTCTGGCCGGCGGGAGCCTGCGGCCGCGGACGCTCCGCCGGCGGCTGCTCGCGCTCCTGTGCGGCGGGACGTTGAGGACGTGAAGGAGCCTCGGCCGGGGGCCGCTCGCCGGGAGCCTGATCGGCAGGAGCCCGCTGGGCCGGCCGGGCCGGCGCGGCATCGGGCGCCGCCCGCTCGGCCGGCGCCGCCCGTTCGGACGGCGGACCCGGCTCGCGGCGGGGACGCGGCGCGCCCGGGCCCTCGTCCGAGCCTGGGCCGCCGGGGCCCGCTCCGCGGCCCGGTCGCGGACCCCGCTCTTCGGAGGCGCCAGGGCCTCCCTGATCCTGTCCGCCCTGGCGGCGCTCCTGGCCGGGGCGCTGGCCGCGCTCGCCGTCGGGTCCCTGCCGCCGCGGCCGGGCGCCCGGCGGCAGCTCCTCATCGGCCGGGGGGCCGGCCTGCGCCAGGACCAGGGGCGTCGCGGGCGCGGGCTGGAGTGCCGACACGTGGGCCGGGAGCAGCATCAGAGGCAGGGCGGTACTCGCAAGAAACAGACGGGAGAGCTTCATGATCCTCAATTCACCGTTGGGCACAGTTAAGTCATCGACAATGACGGGGTGCCGGGTTGGTTCCGAAAATGGCAGGATTCCGCTTGTGAAACAGAATTTTAGAAGTTCGAGCATATGGTTGGAGACCATGGATGAATGCCGTCTGAATGCCTACATCAGGAGGGCAGGATCCGGCCGAATGCGCCGTAGCCTCCGTCGTGGCCGGGCCTGTTCCGGCCATCCCGACTGGAAGAGCGCGGCGCTCCGGACAATCGAGATCGCCGGCACAGGGCCGGTGATGACGAACGAGGTTGGCCGGCACTTGGGATTGGCCGGCACTTGGGATTGGCCGGCACTTGGGATTGGCCGGCACTTGGGAATGACACGACACGAAGGCAGCCGAACCGGTGCAATGGACTGACGAAGGCGTCGTTCTCGGCGTCCGCAAACATGGGGAGACGAGCGTCATCCTGGAGCTGATGACGCGCGAGCACGGCCGGCATCTCGGCCTCGTGCATGGCGGCCGCTCGAAGAGCCTCCAGGCGGTCCTCCAGCCGGGGAACACCGTCCAGGCGACCTGGCGGGCCAGGCTCGACGAGCATCTCGGGACCTATCAGGTCGAGGGCATCAACTTGCGGGCCGCGCGCCTCATGGGTTCGTCCATGGCCCTCTACGGCCTCGCCACCCTGGCTCACCTCCTGCGCTACTTCCCGGAACGGGACCCGCATTTCGCCCTGTTCGAGACCCTGACCGTCCTGGTCGATCACCTGGACGATCCCGACCTCGCGCCGGCGCTCTTCGTGCGGTTCGAGCTCGCCATGCTGACCGAGCTCGGCTTCGGTCTCGACCTCACGTCCTGCGCGGCGACCGGGTCCGAGCGCGACCTCGCCTACGTGTCGCCGAGGAGCGGGCGGGCCGTCTCGGCGTCCGCCGGGGAGCCGTACAAGGACCGGCTGCTCAAGCTGCCGGGCTTCCTGATCGGCCAGTCCCGGTCCAACCGGCCCGGCGAGGAGGAGATCCGGGCCGGATTTGCCCTGACGGACTTCTTCCTGCATCAGAACGTCTTCGACCCGCACGGGCAGCGGGCGCCGGACGAGAGGGCGCGTTTCGTCGCACTGGCCACGGCTGGGGACGAATGAGGTTTGTTTCTGTTATGTTCTCTTTTCAGATGATAAGAAGCGATTCGCAATTGAGGATTTCGACGAATGGGTAAGCCGGTCAATCCGCCGTCAGGGGGCGAGATCGAGAACATCAATCTCAAGGATGCCCTGGAGGAGCGCTACCTCGCCTATGCGCTTTCCACGATCATGCACCGGGCGCTGCCGGACGCGCGCGACGGGCTGAAGCCGGTCCACCGGCGCATCCTGCACGCCATGCGGCTCCTGCGCCTCGACCCGAAATCGGCGCCGAAGAAATGCGCCCGCATCGTCGGCGACGTGATGGGTCAGTTCCACCCGCACGGCGACCAGTCGATCTACGACGCCCTTGTCCGCATGGCGCAGGACTTCGCCCAGCGCTATCCGCTCGCGGACGGCCAGGGCAATTTCGGCAACATCGACGGCGATAACGCGGCCGCCATGCGCTACACCGAGGCGCGCATGACCGAGGTCGCGCGCCTGCTCCTGGAGGGCATCGACGAGAACGCGGTCGATTTCCGCGAGACCTACGACCAGACCAACGAGGAGCCGGTGGTGCTTCCGGCGGCCTTCCCGAACCTGCTCGCCAACGGCTCGCAGGGCATCGCGGTCGGCATGGCGACGTCGATCCCGCCGCACAACGCGGCCGAACTCTGCGACGCGGCGCTGCATCTCATCGCCAAGCCGAACGCGACCTCCGAGCAGCTGATGCAGTTCGTGCCGGGTCCGGACCTGCCGACCGGGGGCATCATCGTCGACACGCCCGCTGCCATGGCCGAGACCTACCGGACCGGCCGCGGCTCGTTCCGGGTGCGCGCCCGCTGGGCCAAGGAGGACCTGGGCCGCGGCAACTGGCAGATCGTCGTCACCGAGATCCCGTACTCGGTGCCCAAGTCGCGCCTGATCGAGAAGATCGCCGAGCTGCTGCAGGAGAAGAAGCTGCCGCTCCTCGCCGACGTGCGCGACGAATCCGCCGAGGACATCCGCGTGGTGCTGGAGCCCCGCGCGAAAACGGTCGATCCGATCATCCTGATGGAATCGCTCTTCAAGCTCACCGAGCTCGAGAGCCGCATCCCGATGAACGTGAACGTGCTGGCCGGCGGCAAGGTGCCGAAGGTCCTGAGCCTTGCCGAATGCCTGCGCGAATGGCTCGATCACCGCCGCGAGGTGCTGATCCGCCGCTCGGGCTTCCGCTTGGCGGCCATCGACCGGCGCCTGGAGATCTTGGGCGGCCTGCTCATCGTCTATCTCGACCTCGACCGGGTGATCAAGATCATCCGCGAGGAGGACGAGCCCAAGGTCGAGCTGATGCGCGTCTTCCAGCTCACCGAGGTCCAGGCCAACGCCATCCTGGACACGCGCCTGCGCTCGCTTCGCAAGCTCGAGGAGATGGAGCTCAAGCGCGAGCAGAAGAACCTGCAGGACGAGAAGGCCAAGATCGAGGAGCTTCTGGGCTCCGAGAAGGTCCAGTGGAAGACGATCTCGGCCGAGATCAAGGAGGTCCGCAAGACCTTCGGGCCCGAGACCGCCCTGGGCCGCCGCCGGACCTCCTTCGCCGAGGCGCCGGACACCTCGGACATCGACTTCGCCGAGGCGATGATCGAGCGCGAGCCGATCACCGTGATCGTGTCCCAGAAGGGCTGGATCCGCGCCATGAAGGGCCATCAGGCCGATCTCTCCGGCGTGCAGTTCAAGGGCGACGACGCGCTCAAGGTGTCGTTCTTCGCCGAGACCACGTCCAAGATCGTCGTGGTGGCCGATAACGGGCGCTTCTTCACCCTCGAGGCCTCGAAGCTCCCGGGCGGGCGCGGCTTCGGCGATCCGATCCGCCTCATGGTCGACCTGGAGGAGGGCGCCGACTTCATCGCGGCCTTCCCGTACCGGGCGGGCGGCAAGCTGCTCGTGGCGGCCACGGACGGGCGCGGCTTCGTGGTGCCCACCGACGAGATCACGGCCAACACCCGCAAGGGCAAGCAGATCCTCAACCTCGACGCGCCGGCCAAGATGGTGGTGTGCACCGAGGCCGAGGGCGACCACGTGGCGATCATCGGCGAGAACCGCAAGCTCCTGGTCTTCCCGGCCAAGCAGGTGCCGGAGATGACCCGCGGCAAGGGCGTGCGCCTCCAGCGCTACAAGGACGGCGGCGTCTCGGACGCCAAGGTCTTCAAGCTGAAGGAGGGCCTCACCTGGAAGGACACCGCCGGCCGCACCTGGACGGTCGCCAAGGAGGACCTGCGCGACTGGATGGGCGACCGCACCGAAGCCGGCCGCCTGCCGCCCAAGGGCTTCCCGAAGTCGAACCGGTTCGGGGAATAGGGAGGCGATCCTCCGCTAAAGCATCGGACCCAAAAGTGGACTTGCACTTTTGGGATCCATCCGATGCTTTCTTCTTGAATGAGAGCATCGGTCAGAACGGAAAACCGGGGCCACTTTTCCGTCCGATGCTCTAGGTCATGGCCGGGCCTGTCCCGGCCATCCCGAACCGTCGAGGCGCGGCGTTCCAATCCATCGGGATCACCGGCACAAGGCCGGTGATGACGTGGAGGGTGACATCGGCCGAAGCCCTCAGGGCCGCCCCTCCGTCCCGCCGGTGGTCTCGGTCGGGTTGTCCAGGTCCGGCGGGACCGGCCCGCGCTCGCCGGCGCCCCGTTCGAGCCGGGTGGCGATCTCGGCCACATGGCGGCCCTGGAAGCGGGCGCCGCCGAGCTCGTTCTCGCTCGGCTGGCGCGAGCCGTCCCCGCCCGCGAGCGTGGTCGCCCCGTAGGGCGTGCCGCCCGTGACCTCGTCCATCTTGGTCTGACCCGGATAGGAATAGGGCAGGCCGACGATGACCATCCCGTGGTGCAGGAGCGTGGTGTGGAACGACGTGATCGTCGTCTCCTGACCGCCGTGCTGCGTGGCCGTCGAGGCGAAGACGCTGCCGACCTTGCCGACCAGCGCGCCCTTTACCCAAAGGCCGCCGGTCTGGTCGAGGAAGTTGCGCATCTGGGCCGCCATGTTGCCGTAGCGGGTCGGGGTGCCGAAGATGATGGCGTCGTAGTCGCCGAGCTCGTTCGGGCTCGCGACCGGGGCCTCCTGGTCGATCTTCATGCCCGACGTGCGGGCGATCTCCTCGGGCACCAGCTCGGGCACGCGCTTGACCGTCACCTCGGCGCCCGCGACCGAGCGGGCACCCTCCGCGACGGCCCGGGCCATCGTCTCGATATGGCCGTAGGAGGAGTAGTAGAGGACGAGGATCTTGGCCATGGCGCACCTTCCGTCGCGTGGGAGTTACGCAACGAACCAGGGGAGCGCGGTGTTGTTCCGGATTCATCGGCATCGCCCCCTCCGTCCGGAGGGCTCCGGCAACCGCATCTTCCTTTAAGGCAGGATATCGCTCCGACGAACCGACGCCTTTCCGGAAGGAGACCCCATGATCATTCGATTGCTGTTGACGGCCGGCCTCGCGGGCGGCTTCCTGGCCGAAGCCTCTTCGGCGATGGCTCAATCCATGCCGTCCGGCCCGGCCATGAACGCTGCCGGCCGGGCCCCGCAGGCGGGCACACCGCCGGCGAGCCTCGAACCGGGTGACGGCCGGGTTGTCGGCACCGGGCGGGCGAAGGGAGGCGCCATGCCGTCGCGCCCGGTTTCCCCGCAGCCCTTCAGCGACAGGCCGGCGAGGCGCAAGCATCCCGTCAACATATCCCGCGACAATGGCTGAACCACCGACGGGCCGATCCCGGGCGTCAGTCCACCCGCACCCAGCCGTGCGCCATGAGCCGCTCCTGGGGCTTGAAGCGGGCCTTGTAGCCCATCTTCTTCGAGCCCTCGACCCAGTAGCCGAGATAGAGATAGGGCAGGCCCATCGCCTTCGCGCGACGGATGTGGTCGAGGATCATGAAGGTGCCGAGGCTGCGGTCCTGCATCACGGGCTCGTAGAACGAGTAGACCATGGAGAGGCCGTCGCTCATCTCGTCGGTGAGGCTCACCGCGATGAGATCGCCCGCGCCGCGGCCCGTGAGGCCGCTGTCGATTCCCCGTCGGCGGTACTCGACCACCTTCGTGTCCACGTGGCTGTCCTCGACCATCATGGAATAGTCGAGCACCGTCATGTCGGCCATGCCGCCATCGGCGTGGCGCGTGTCTACGTAGCGGCGGAAGAGTGAATACTGCTCCGAGGACGGGCGGTTGGGCAGGGGCGTGCCGATCAGGTCGGCATTCTCCTTCAGGACGCGGCGCAGGTTGCCGGAGGGCTCGAAATCGTCGACCACCACGCGCACCGACACGCAGGCCCGGCACGCGTCGCAGGCGGGCCGGTAGGCGATCGTCTGTGACCGCCGGAAGCCGCCTTGAGTGAGGATCTCATTCAGCTCCCGGCCGCGTCGTCCCACGATGTGCGTGAAGACCTTGCGCTCCTCCTTGCCCGGCAGGTAGGGGCATGCGGACGGGGAGGTGAGATAGAATTGCGGTGCGTCGCGGGGCTGGCTCGTCAATCGGGAAAGCCTTGTGGAGAAACCTTGAGCGCTTCGTCAACGCCCAAGGATAACATTGGTGTCCGGGACGTCCAGGAAAAGAGGGGGAATGTCACAGGCGTTTGATGGGGCGCGGTTCCCGCGTGCCGCCGCGCGCTCGGCGGGACCGGCATCCTCCACGTCGCATCCTCCACGTCAAGGCCGGCCTCGTGCCGGCCATCCCGATCCGCTGAGGTGCGGCGTCTCGGACCATCGAGATCACCGGCGCGAGGCCGGTGACGACGAGGGTCGGTGATCGGAGAGACCGTCTAAGCCCTCACCACCCACATGCCCGTGAGCAGGTCGCGGATGAAGCGGCGGTCGTCGCGCACGAAGCCGACGAGCACGTCGCAGGCCCAGAGCAGGAAGGTCGAGATCGCCACGTAGAAGAACAGCGCGTGCACGGCGGCGGCGAGCGGCGAGGCGCCCCGGCCGGTGCGCGGGTCGATCACGCGCAGCCCCATGTAGCGCATGCCGACCGTCGCCTGCGCGGCGCCCCCGATGGTGACCGCGTTGTACACGATGAAGATCAGCGCCGTGAGCGGAAGGGCGAAGAACAGCCCCCAGCCGAGGCCGAGCGTGATGATCCCGAGGAAGAAGATCCCGATTGAGATCAGCACCACCCAGAGGGCGATGACGACGAGGTCGATCAGGTAGGCCCAGAAGCGCCGGGAGATCACGCCTTCCGTCAGACGGGTGTCGAGCTCGTAGGACGGATAGTTCAGCGTCGGCGGGTAAGGTCGGTTGACCATCGGTCTCTCCTCAATAGGCGGCCTCGGGCAGGCTGCGGGACTCGATCCGCTGCGGGGCGAGTCCCTCCGCCGCCAGCGCCTCGAACACCTCCAATGTATGTTGTCGGTCCCGCGTTTCGATAGTGATGTCGATGGAAACGCCCTTGGCCGGCACGTCCAGGAACAGGCGGCCGTGGGACACCTCCAGGATGTTGGCCCCGAGGCTCCCCAGAAGGCTCGCCACGCGGCCGAGGAGGCCCGGCCTGTCGTTGGACGTGATGCGGAACGAGGTGATCCGGTCGTCCCGCTCCAGTTCGCGCACCATCACCGAGGCGAGGATGCGCGCGTCGATGTTGCCGCCGCAGAGCACGAGGCCGACCCGCTTGCCCTTGAAGCGCTCCGGCTGCGCCATCATGGCCGCGAGGCCGGCCGCGCCGGCACCCTCGGCCATGGTCCGCTGCAAGGTCGCATAGGCGTTGACGGCGCGCTCGATCAGCGGCTCCTCGACCGGGATGATGGTGGACACGAGGTCGCGCACGATGGGCAGGGGAAGCTGGCCCACGGTCTTGACCGCAATGCCTTCCGCCAGCGTGGCGCCCCCGATGGGGCGGTGCTCGCCCAGAATCGCATTGCGGAAGGACGGGTAGAGGGCCGCCTCCACGCCGACGATCTCGATGTCGGGCCGGATCGCCTTGGCGGCCACCGTGATCCCCGAGATCAGCCCGCCGCCCCCGATCGGCACCACGATCTGGTCGAGATCCGGCGCGTCGGCGAGCATCTCGAGCGCGATGGTGCCCTGGCCGGCCATGACCTTCGGATCGTCGTAGGGGTGGACGAAGACGAGCCCCTCCTGGTCGGCGATCTCGCGGGCGCGGGCGGCGGATTCGTAGAGCGTCTCGCCCTCCAGGATCACCCGCGCCCCGTAGGAGCGGGTGTTCTCCGCCTTCACCAGGGGCGTGCCCTCCGGCATCACGATGGTGGCCGGAATGCCGAGGCGGCGCGCGTGGTAGGCGACCGCCTGGGCATGGTTGCCCGCCGACATGGCGATGATGCCGCGGCGGCGCTCGTCCGGATCGAGGCTTTCCAGCTTGGTTGCGGCGCCGCGCTCCTTGAAGGAGCCCGTGGGCTGCATGTTCTCGTGCTTCACGAAGACGGTCGCCCCGGTGAGCTGCGACAGGCGCGGCGCGGGAACGAGGGGCGTGCGCAGGACCTGGCCCCGGATCGTCTCCGCCGCGCGCTCCACGTCCCGGATGGTGATGGCGTAGTCGGCCACGTTGTCCTCCGAAAATCTCATTATACGCCCTTAGACGGGTCTCGGTGTCGGATCTCTGAATCCCAGCAGGCCGCCGGGCCGAAAAACCAGGAACACGACCAGGGCCACGTAGAGGGCCATGTCGCGCGCCTCGATGGGGAGATACGCCGACCAGAGGGTCTCGAACAAGCCCACGGCGAATCCGCCGAGCATCGCGCCCGGGATCGACCCGATGCCGCCGATGATCGCCGCGATCAGGGCCTTGAGGCCGTACTGGAAGCCGCCGGCGAAGCCCAGGCCGCCATATTGCGCCACGATCAGCGTGCCGGAGAGTCCGGCCATGGCGCCGGCGAGCGCCAGGGTCTGGACCAGGAGCCGGGGACCGTCGACGCCCATGAGCGCCGCCGCCTTCGCGTCGTCCGCATAGGCCCGCCAGGCCCGTCCGAACCGGGTCGCCTGGACGAGCCAGAGGAGGGCGACCGCCGCCACGAGGCCGATGCCCGCCGTGATGACGGTGATCGGCGTCAGGCTGACGATGAACGCGCCGGCCCGCACGAGGGGCCAGGCCTCCGACCAGATCGGCGGCAGCCAGACCGTCACCGGGCTCTGCACCAGGCGCAGGTATTCCATCAGGAAGAGCGAGAACCCGACCGTGGCGATCAGGCTCGGCTGCGGGCTCGCGCTGACGATCCGGCCGATGGTGAAATAGCCGCCGACCGCGCCGTGGATGGCGCCGGCGAAGAGAGCGGCCGCGAGCCCCGCCGCGAGGCCGAGCACCGGCGAGCTCCCGCCGTACCCGAGCACCACCGAGGCGCCGGCGATCGTCGCCGCGGAGCCGACCGCCGCCAGCTCCCCGAAGGCCAGGTTGATCCGCCCGCTCAGGCCGAACACGAGGGCGAACGCGACCGACAGCAGGGCATAGATCGCCGTTCGCGGCAGGCTCACCACGATCTGCTGAAGCCAGTAGGCGGCACCCTCGGGGATCTCGGCCACGTCGGCGCCCAGCGGGCTGCCCGGATCGCCCGCCGAGCCCTCGGGCGTGTCGATGTAATAGCGCTTGAGCAGATACAGGCTGGCGCCGGACAGGGGACCCTCTTCGGTGGCGAGGCCCTCCAGCTCCGCCTTCCTGGCCGACAGCCCCTCGGCCACGAACTGGCAGATCGCGAAGCGCTGGAGGATCGGCCGGTCCGGGAACTGCGCCAGGTACTCGACCCGCAGGCTGCGCGGCGCGGGACCGGCCTGGATCCGTTCCACGGTGATCGCCGCGCCGGGATTGAGCGCCGGCAGGGCCGACCGGCAGACCCGCGCCTGCTCGGCGTCGGTGGAGAGACCGCAGGCGGAAAGAAGGCAGAGGCTGAGCAGGAGGGAGGCGAGACGGGCCAGATCCAGGAAGTGTCGGACGAGCGGGGCGGGCCCCGGCCGACCTTGCCGGACCTTCATCGTCACCGGGCTTGCGCCGACGATGCGGAACGCTGCGCTCTTCGCATCGGGATCACCGGCACAAGGCCGGTGATGACGTGGGAGGGATCGTTGCGAGGGTCCTTCGATCACGATCGCGCCCTGAGCCAGTCTCCGAAACGCCATGAGCCCGACACGGAACGACCCCCGGATGCGACGGGCGATCAGCCCTGGTTCTTCAGCTTTTCGGCGACCCTCGGGGCGAAGTAGGTGAGGACGCCGTCCGCGCCCGCCCGCTTGAAGGCCAGGAGGCTTTCCATCATCGCCCGTTCCCCGTCGATCCAGCCGTTCCCGGCCGCGGCCTGGATCATGGCATACTCGCCGGAGACCTGGTAGGCGAAGGTCGGAACGGCGAAATTGTCCTTCACCCGGCGCACGATGTCGAGATAGGGCATACCGGGCTTGACCATGATCATGTCGGCCCCCTCCTCGAGATCCAGCGCCACCTCGCGCAGGGCCTCGTCGGAATTGGCCGGGTCCATCTGGTAGGTGCGCTTGTCTCCCACGAGGCACGCAGTGGTCCCGATGGCGTCCCGGAACGGGCCATAGAAGGCGGACGCGTATTTCGCCGCATAGGCCATGATCTGCACGTCCTGGAACCCGGCCTGGTCGAGGCCCCGGCGGATGGCGGCCACGCGCCCGTCCATCATGTCCGACGGGGCGATGACGTCGGCCCCGGCCTCCGCCTGGAGCACGGCCTGGCGCACCAGAAGGGCGACGGTCTCGTCGTTGAGGATGCGCTCGCCGTCCATGACGCCGTCATGGCCGTGGCTGGTATAGGGATCGAGCGCCACGTCGCAGATGATGCCGATGCCCGGCACCGCCTTCTTGATCTCGCGCGCCGCGCGGCAGACCAGGTTGCGGCCGTTGAGGGATTCCGACCCGGTCGGATCGCGCAGAGCCGGGTCCGTGTAGGGAAAGAGCGCAATGGCCGGGATGTTGAGGGCGGCGGCCCGCTCGGCCTCGCGCACGGCCTCGCCGATGGTGAGGCGCTCCACGCCCGGCATGGATGCGACGGGCGTGCGCCCGCTCGCGCCCTCGACGACGAAGATCGGCCAGATCAGGTCGTTCGTCGTCAGCACGTTCTCCTGCACCAGGCGCCGGGACCACTCGGCCTTGCGGTTGCGTCGCAGGCGGTGGGACAGGTTCAGGGAAGAAGAGGGGGCTTCGTCCGCGGAACGGCGGGGGAACGGCGACAGTTTCGACATCATCCTCATCCAGCGCCGGCTTCGATGCGCCGGCCGATGGGCAAGACGGTTAGCACATTTAAATCGCTCTAAAAAAGGGTTCGAGGTCGCAGATCGGGCCGATCCATGGGAAATCGGCCTCAACCCAGCCATGCATTCGAGGCTGCGCGGGTCTGTCATGCCATCTCGATCAGGAAGGCCCCGGCGCCGGAAGGAATCAGGATCACCGGCGCGAGGCCGGCCATGACGGGGCGGGGGCAATCCGTCATGCTGGTGCCGTTCCGGCATAGGCATGATTGCATTGACGTCCGGCGCGTGCCTTGTTTTAAGCCGCCACCAACCGAAGGAGTGTTCCATGGACGAGAGCGTCGACGTGCTCTGCGAGAGGCAGGGCGAGGCAGGCCTCATCACGCTCAATCGTCCCAAGGCGCTCAACGCCCTGACGCTCGGCATGGTGCGCGAGATGCGCCGGGCGCTCGATTCCTGGGCGCAGGACCCGGCGGTCACGCGGGTGGTCGTCCAGGGCGCGGGCGAGAAGGCCTTCTGCGCCGGCGGCGACATCCGGCAGTTGACCGAGGACCTCAAGGCCGGCCGGCGCGAGGACGCGCTCGCCTTCTGGCGCGAGGAGTACCAGCTCAACATCGCCATCAAGCGCTACCCGAAGCCCTATGTGTCCCTCATCGACGGGATCTGCATGGGCGGCGGCGTCGGCGTGTCCCTGCACGGCACCCATCGGGTGGCCGGCAACCGTTACCTCTTCGCCATGCCGGAGGTGGGCATCGGGTTCTTCCCCGACGTTGGCGCCACCTACGCGCTGCCGCGCCTGCCGGGCCGGACCGGCATGTACCTCGCCCTCACGGGCGATCGCGTGAAGCGCGAGGACGCCCTGATGCTGGGCCTGGCGACCCATGCGGTGCCGAGCGGCGACATCCCGGGCCTTCGCGACGCGCTGATCGCCGGCGACCGGGTCGAGGCGGCCCTGTCGCGGGTCGCGACCGACCCCGGCCCGGGCCCCCTGGAGGATGAGCGGGAGACGATCGATTCCTGCTTCTCCGGCGCCAGCGTCGCCGAGATCCTGGCCCGCCTGGACCGGGCGGCCGCCGGCGGCTCCGCCTTCGCGGCCCAAGCCGCGTCCGGCATGCGGACGAAGTCGCCCACGAGCCTGAACCTGGCCTTCGAGCAGGTGCGCCGGGGCGCCGCGGTGGACTTCGAGGAGGCGATGCGGACCGAGTTCCGGATCGTATCCCGCATCGGCGACGGCCACGACTTCTTCGAAGGCGTGCGGGCGGTGCTGATCGACAAGGACAACCGGCCCGGCTGGCAGCCATCCAGCCTGGACCAGGTGGACGAAGCCATGATCGAGCGGCATTTCGCCAGCCTCGGCGAGCGGGACCTGGAGGTCGCCTGATGCCCCGCACCGGAACCCAGCCCCCCTCGACCCCGGCCACCCGGGAGTACCTGTCCGACCGCATCGAGGAGCGGCCGGTCTCCAGCTCCATCATGCGCTGGAGCTTCGTCCTGACCTGGTTCATGCGGGTTCTGGCGATCCTGTGGATCATGAAGGGCCTGAGCGCCTGGGCGGTGATCCTCGGCGTCTGGACCCCGGTCGGGCAGTTCGAGGCCCGGTCGACCGGCTACCAGGCCACGGTCATCTATTTCGCGCTCATCGACATCGTGGCGGCGGTCGGCCTGTGGATGGCCAGCACCTGGGGCGGGATCATGTGGCTCCTCGCCGTGATGAGCCACCTGATTCTCGCCGCCTTCTTCCCGGGAATCGTCTCGGGCGGGATCGTCACCGTGGCGTTCTTCCTGACCCTGATGGCGGTCTATCTGGCGATCTCTTGGCTGGCCGCGCGGGAGAACCACTGACCGGGGGCGGCCAAGCTCCTCACGCAGAAGTGTATCCCCAAGAGCACAGTTCAAAGTTACATAAGTCCCGAAGGCGGTTGCGGAGCGCCAGGAGCCCGGGGCGGGCCGGTTTGCCATAAAACGGCCCCGATGTTCCTCGTTTTCGATACCGTTCCTTAATCCTATCCCGGCACTTATCGCTGGGAAGGGGGCTGTCGTGGGCGTTTGCCCGCCGCTCCCGCCGTCGGAAACATCTAACCGGGAAGAGCCTGCGCTCATGTTCTCTCGCCGTACCCTCCTGACCGGATCGCTTGCCCTGATCTTCACGCCGGCTACCGGAGCCCTGGCCCAGCAATTCGCCCAGAGCCAGGCCGAGTGGTCGCAGAACTACGAGGCCGTGTCGCGCACCCGCGTGCAGCGCACCTCGACCCCGATGATGTCAGCCGAGGCGCTCGCCGCCACCGAGCAGATGATCGAGTACTACCGCAACATCGCGGCCCGCGGCGGCTGGCAGCCCGTCCAGGGCGTCCAGGGTCTGCGCGTCGGCTCCAAGAGCCCGGCCGTGGTGGCCCTGCGCCAGCGCCTCATCGTCACCGGCGACCTGGACCAGGCGGCCGGCGAATCGCCGATCTTCGATTCCTACGTCGAGGCGGCTGTCCGCCGCTTCCAGGCCCGCCACGGCATCAGCTCCACGGGCACCGTCACGGCCCCGACGGTCGCCGCCATGAACGTGCCGGCCGAGGTGCGCATCCGCCAGCTCGAGATCAACGTGGCCCGCATGCGGACCCTCGTGGGCGCCGGACTGCCCAACCGCTACGCAGTGGCCAACATTCCGGCCGCCCTGGTGGAGACCGTGGAGGGCGGCGTCGTCCACACCCGCCACGCCGCCGGCGTCGGCAAGATCGACCGCCAGTCGCCGCTCCTGAATTCCAAGGTGGTCGAGGTCAACTTCAACCCGTTCTGGACGGCTCCCGCCTCGGTGGTGAAGAAGGACCTCATCCCGAAGATGCAGAAGGAGCCGAACTACCTGACGGAGAACCGGATCCGCATCTTCAACTCGGCCGGCCAGGAGGTTCAGTCGAGCCAGATCAACTGGTTCTCCGACGAGGCGACCCGCTACCGCTTCCGCCAGGACCCGGGCGGCGACCTGAACTCCATGGGCTTCGTGCGCATCAACATCCCGAACCCGCACGGCGTCTACATGCACGACACGCCCTCGAAGGGCATCTTCGGGGACGATTTCCGCTTCGTGTCCTCGGGCTGCATCCGCATCCAGAACGTGCGCGACTACATCGAGTGGCTGCTGAAGGACACCCCCGGCTGGAGCCGCGAGCAGATCGACGCCACCTTCAAGTCCGGCGAGCGCATCGACGCGCGCCTGGCCCAGCCGGTGCCGATCCACTGGATCTACATGACCGCCTGGGCGACCCCGGACGGCCTCGTGCAGTTCCGCGACGACATCTACAACAAGGACGGCCTCGGCAGCGCCATCCCGGTCGCGAGCCGCACCCCGACCGAGCCGGACGAAGAGATGTTCCTGCAGAACTGAGGACCGGGCGACCGCCCCCGGCCCAGCGTCACGACGACCCCATCGCCGGCCTTCGGGCCGGCGATCGCGTTTGGGGCGGGGTTGTGACCCTCCACGTCATCACCGGCCTTGTGCCGGTGATCCCGCTTCCCTAGAGCGCCACGCTTCACCTTGTCGGGATGGCCGGGGCAGGCCCGGCCATGACGTGAGGGTGGCAGGAAAGGGCGGAGGGTGCCATGACGGGGGAAGGTGTCGTCACCGGCGCCCCGTTGCAGTTCCGGCGCCCGGGGGGCATGTGTCCCGGGCGGGTTGGCGCGGTCAAGGCAGCCATGGTAAAGGCCTGGGCCATATCGGATCGAGCGGCCCGCCCCAGCCGGGCTCCCAGGAAGACGAGGTGACCCATGAGCGCGAGTGAAGCGGCACGCAACCATCTGTCCAACAGCTTTTTCTCGGCGAGCCTCGCCGACAGCGATCCCGAGATCGCCCGCGCCATCGGGCTGGAGCTCGGCCGCCAGCGCGACGAGATCGAGCTGATCGCCTCCGAGAACATCGTGTCCCGCGCCGTCCTCGAGGCGCAAGGGTCGGTGATGACCAACAAATACGCCGAGGGCTATCCGGGCCGGCGCTATTACGGCGGCTGCCAGTACGTCGACATGGCCGAGGAGCTCGCCATCGAGCGCGCCAAGCGCCTGTTCGACTGCCGCTTCGCCAACGTGCAGGCCAATTCCGGCTCCCAGGCCAACCAGGCTGTGTTCATGGCCCTGATGAAGCCCGGCGACACCTTCATGGGCCTCGACCTCGCCTGCGGCGGCCACCTGACCCACGGCTCGCCGGTCAACATGTCCGGCAAGTGGTTCAACGTGGTGAGCTACAAGGTGCGCGAGAGCGACCAGATCATCGACATGGACGAGGTGGCGGAACTCGCCCGCACCCATCGGCCCAAGGTGATCGTGGCCGGCGGCTCGGCCTATTCCCGGTTCTGGGACTTCGCCCGCTTCCGCGAGATCGCCGACGAGGTCGGGGCCTTCTTCATGGTCGACATCGCGCATTTCGCCGGCCTCGTGGCGGGCGGCGCGCATCCGTCCCCGTTCCCGCACGCCCATGTGGTCACCACCACGACCCACAAGACCCTGCGCGGCCCGCGCGGCGGCATGATCCTGACCAACGACGAGGACATCGCCAAGAAGGTCAATTCGGCGATCTTCCCCGGCCTGCAGGGCGGCCCGCTCATGCACGTGATCGCGGCGAAAGCCGTGGCTTTCGGGGAGGCCCTGCGCCCCGAGTTCAAGCTCTATGCCCGCTCGGTGGTCGACAACGCCAAGGTGCTGGCCGACACGATGCTGGCCGGCGGCTACGCCATCGTGGCGGGCGGCACGGACAACCACCTGATGCTGGTCGACCTGCGGCCGAAGACGCTCACGGGCAAGGCCGCGGAGGCGGCCTTGGGCCGCGCCCACATCACCTGCAACAAGAACGGCGTGCCCTTCGACCCCGAGAAGCCCATGGTCACCTCGGGCATCCGCCTGGGGACGCCCGCCGCCACCTCGCGCGGCTTCGGCGTGGCCGAGTTCAGGAAGGTCGGAGAGCTGATCGTCGAGACCCTGGACGGGCTCGCCGCCCATGGGGACGCGGCCAACGGGTCGGTCGAGGAATCGGTCAAGCACCGCGTCCACGAGCTGACCCGCCGCTTCCCGATCTACGCCTGACCGGACCATCGGAGTGCGGCCGGACGTGTCCCTTCCACGTCATCACCGGCCTCGTGCCGGCGATGTCGGTTGCCGGACGCGTTGCGCCTTTCCATATCGGGATGGCCGGGACGAGCCCGGCCATGACGTGGGGGGATCATCACCCGCTCACACCACCCTCCACGTCATCACCGGGCTTGTCCCGGTGATCCCGATCGGAAGAGCGCCACGCCTCACCGTGTCGGGATGGCCGGGACGGGGTTGTCCACGATAGGCTCGAATCCGGTCCGCGTCGGCGCGGTCCGGACCCATCTTGAACTTGTTTTCGGATAGAAGGCTGATGCGCTGCCCCTATTGCGGGAGCCTGGACACCCAGGTGAAGGATTCCCGCCCCACGGACGATTCCTCGTCCATCCGCCGTCGCCGCATCTGCCCGGATTGCGGCGGCCGCTTCACGACCTTCGAGCGCGTGCAGCTGCGCGAGCTCACGGTGCTGAAGCGCTCCGGCCGGCGGGTGCCGTTCGACCGGGACAAGCTCCAGCAATCGGTCGAGGTGGCACTGCGCAAGCGGCCGGTCGATCCGGAGCGGGTCGAGCGGATGATCAACGGCATCGTGCGCCAGCTCGAGAGCACCAGCGACGGGGAGGTGCCGAGCGAGACGGTGGGCGAACTCGTCATGGAGGGACTGAAGGGGCTCGACGACGTGGCCTATGTGCGCTTCGCCTCCGTGTACAAGAATTTCCGGGAGGCCAAGGACTTCGAGGAGATCCTCGGCAAGCTGGCGGAAGGCGAGGGAGAGGACGACCTGCCGCCTCCGCCCAAGAAGAAGCGTGCGCCGAGCGAGCCATGACCCGGGCCGGGGCCGAGCGGCCGTCCCCTGACAGGATTCTGCGCGACGAGCGCTTCATGCGCCTGGCGATCGCCCTGGGCGGGCGCCATCTCGGGCTGACCTGGCCGAACCCGTCGGTGGGCGCCGTGCTGGTCGACGAGAGCGGCGATCGTCCCGTCATCCTGGCCCAGGGCGTCACCCAGGCCGGTGGCCGGCCCCATGCGGAGCGCGTCGCCCTCGAGGCGGCCGGCGAGCGGGCCCGCGGGGCGACGCTCTACGTGACCCTGGAGCCCTGCGCGGCCCGCAGCAGCCACAGTCATGGCCCGTCGTGCAGCGACCTCATCGTGGCGGCGGGAATCGGCCGCCTGGTGGCGAGCGTCCCGGATCCGAGCCCCTTCGCGGCCGGCCAGGGCCCGGAACGCTTCGGCCGCGCCGGGATCCCCATGTCCGTCGGCTGCCTGGCTGCCGAGGGCGCGCGGCTCCATGGCGGCCACGTCACCCGGGTGACCAGGGGGCGGCCGGCCGTCACGGTCAAGCTCGCCCGAAGCACGGAGGGCTTTGCCGGCTCGCGTCGCGGCCCGCGCCTGATGCTCACCGGGGAGGCGGCCAACGGCCGGGTGCACCTGATGCGCGCCCATGCGGATGCCATCATGGTCGGGGTCGGGACGGCTCTGGCGGACGATCCGCTGCTCAATGTCCGCCTGCCGGGCCTGGAGGCCCGCTCGGCGGTGCGCATCGTGGTCGATTCCCGCCTGCGCACGCCTGCGACCGCCCGCCTGGTGCAAGGCGCCCGCGAGATCCCGACCTGGATCGTCACCACGGTCGATGCGCCCACCGAGGCCGAGCGGGCGCTGACGGCGCGCGGGGTCGAGGTCCTGCGCGTCCCGGCCGACGGGAACGGCCGCGTCCATCTGTCCGAGGCCCTGCACCTCCTCGGCACCCGCGGCCTCACGAGCGTCTTGTGCGAGGGCGGACCGGACCTGGCAGATGCGCTCGCCCGGGCCGATCTCATCGACGCGCTGGTCCTGGTCACCGGCCGCTCGGCCCGGGGGCAGGGCGACGTGCCGGCCCTCGGCCCGGCCCTGCAGGACCGGATGGAATTCTTGAACCCCTGGGCCGAAGAGCAGCTCGGACCCGACCTTTTCATGTTCTGGGAGAGACCCTGATGTTCACGGGTATCGTCACCGATGTCGGTGAGATCGCAACCGCCGAGGGCTCGCAAGGAACCCTGAAGCGCCTGCGGATCCATGCGTCCTACGACCCCGCCACCATCGCGCTCGGCGCCTCCATCGCGTGCGGCGGGCCATGCCTGACCGTCGTGGCCGTCGGCCCGCGCGAGGGCGGCTGCTGGTTCGACGTGGATGCCGCCGCCGAGACCCTGGAGCGCACCACCGTGGGCGCCTGGGAAGCCGGCACCCGGGTCAACCTGGAGCGCTCCTTGAAGATCGGCGACGAACTCGGCGGCCACATCGTGACCGGGCACGTGGACGGCGTCGCCACCATCGTGGCCAAGGAGGCGATCACGGCCGGCGACGATCCGTGGGGTCCGACGGCCCGGTTCACCATCAAGGCACCCCCTGGGCTCGCGCCGTTCATCGCCGAGAAGGGGTCCGTCTGCCTCGACGGCACGTCGCTCACCGTGAATTCCGTGAGCGACGACCTGTTTTCCGTGCTCATCATTCCGCACACCCTGGCGGTCACCACCTGGGGCGACCGGCAGGTCGGCGACCGGCTCAATCTCGAGGTCGACCTCATGGCCCGCTACGCGGCGCGGCTTGCGGATGCGCGCCGGGCGGAGTAGGGACGTCCGACTATCCCTCTCGAGTGAAGGACGCCGGGCGCCAGCCCTTCCCACGTCAGGGCCGGGCTCGTCCCGGCCATCCCGATCGTGTGAAGCGCAACGCCTCCCCTCATCGGGATCACCGGCACGAGGCCGGTGATGACGTGAGGGCCGAATTTCC
The DNA here is from genome assembly GCF_025460805.1 of Microvirga sesbaniae. GTDB lineage: Bacteria > Pseudomonadota > Alphaproteobacteria > Rhizobiales > Beijerinckiaceae > Microvirga > Microvirga sesbaniae. The sequence continues at coordinate 312,676 of NZ_JAMXFJ010000003.1, forward strand.
AGCCTTCATCAGGCTGTCCACGAAAGATCTTTGCAGAGTCCGCCATGGTCGCGCCATCCGACAAGCCCAAAAGCCCCCGTCCGCCGGTTCCCGGCGCCCGCATCCTGGTCGTGGAGGCCCGCTTCTACGACGACATCGCCGACGAGCTCCTGCGCGGGGCGCAGGGGGCCGTCGAGGCCGCTCAGGCCACCATGGACGTCCTGACGCTCGACGGCGCGCTCGAGATCCCGGCCACCATCGCAATCGCCCTCGACGCGGCCGAGAAGGCCGGCCGGCCCTACGATGCCGTCGTGGCGCTGGGCTGCGTGATCCGTGGCGAGACCGGGCATTACGACATCGTGGCGGGCGAGAGCGCCCGCGCCCTGATGGATCTCTCCGTCGCACGCCGCATTCCCCTGGCCAACGGCATCCTGACCGTGGAGAATGATCAGCAGGCCTGGACCCGCGCGAGCGTGAATGAATTGAATAAGGGCGGTGGAGCGGTGGATGCGGCTCTGGCCGTCCTGCGCATCAAGAAGACATTGGAGGCCTGATCATGACGAAGCCAGCAGAGCGCTCGGCCGCTCGCCTCGCTGCCGTCCAGGCCCTCTACCAGATGGACCTGTCGGGCAAGTCCGTGCTCGACGCCTTCGCCGAGTTCGAAACGTTCTGGATCGGCCGCGAGGTCGAGGGCATCGCGTTCCAGCCCTCGGACAATGCCTTCTTCCGCGACATCGTGTCGGGCGTGGTCAAAAACCAGCGCGAGATCGACGTGAAGATCGACAACGCTCTGGCGACTGACTGGCCGCTGAAGCGGGTCGAGGCGGTGTTGCGCGCCATCCTGCGCGGGGGCGGCTACGAGCTGATGTTCCGCAAGGACGTTCCGGCCCGCGTGGTCATCACCGAATACGTGGACGTGACCCACGGCTTCTACGGCGAGGACGAGCCGGGCCTGGTGAACGCCGTGCTCGACAAGGTCGCCCGCGATGTCCGCCCGGGCGAGCTCGAGAAGAAGGCGGCCGGGCAGGGCAAGCGCTAGCACGATGCGGGCGAGGGCAGCTGCGTGATGAGTTCGAACAATCGCCCCTCGGAAGACAGCCTGATCGCCCGGTACTTCGCCCCCATGGCCGGCGAGGGCGGCCTCGGCCTCGAGGACGACGCCGCGCGCCTGACGCCCAGGCCCGGCCACGACCTCGTCCTCACGGTCGATGCGCTGGTGGAGCGCGTCCACTTCCTGCCCGAGGACGCGCCGGGCTCCATCGCCCGCAAGGCGCTCGGCGTGAATGTCTCGGATCTTGCCGCCAAGGGCGCCGATCCCGCCGGTTTTCTGCTCAGCCTGGCCCTGCCCGACGACTGGACCGAGGGCTGGCTCGCGGCCTTCGCGACCGGCCTCGGGGAGGCGTCCCGCGATTTCGGATGCCCGCTCCTCGGCGGCGACACCGTGAGGGCGAGGGGGCCGCTGACCCTGTCGGTCACGGCTTTCGGCGAGGTCCCGTCCGGTCGCATGGTGCTGCGCACGACGGCCCGGGCCGGCGACTGGGTCTGCGTGACCGGCACCATCGGCGACGCGGCGCTCGGGCTCGGGCTCCGGGCCGACCCGGCCTGGGCCGCTCTCCTGTCGGTGGACGAGAAGGTTCATCTGGCCGACCGCTATCTCCACCCCCGGCCCCGCCACGCCCTGGCGACGGCTCTGCGCGATCATGCCAGCGCGGCCATGGACGTATCCGACGGCCTCGCGGGCGATCTCGCCAAGATGATGCGGGCCGGCGGCGTCAGCGCCTTCGTCGACCTGGACCGGGTGCCGCTCTCGCCGGCCGCCGCGAAGGCTGTCGAGACATCGCCCGCTCTGCGCGACCTCGCCGTGACCGGAGGGGACGACTACGAGATCCTCTGCACCGTCCCGGAAAAGAATCTCGACACTCTGCGGAAAGAGGCCGATACGGTCGGCATCGCCCTGTCCGTCATCGGCCGAGTCGTCTCCGGGCAGGATCGGCTGGTCTTTCGGATCAACGGTCTTGAAAGACGCTACGATGTCGGCTCCTACCAGCATTTCTGACAGCTCTGTCCAGGCGCCCTCCGGCGACGCCGTCGCGAAGCACAACGCGGTGGTTCTGGCGGTCGCCATGGCGCTCGGCGGGTCGAGCCCGGCCATCGTCGTGTCCCTTGGCGGGCTGGTCGGTCAGTCGCTTGCATGGAACAAGGATCTGGCCACGCTCCCGGTGAGCCTGCTCAATCTCGGCCTGGCCCTCGGCACGATTCCCGCCGCCATGCTGATGAGAAAGGCCGGACGTCGCTTCGGCTACATCGTCGGAGCAGGCATCGGGCTGACCGGCGGCTGCCTGGCGGCCTTCGGCATCGCGTCGTTCAGCTTCACCCTGTTCTGCCTCGGCACCCTGATCATCGGCAGCTACGGCTCGTTCAACCAGAGCTACCGGTTCGCCGCGACGGATGCGGCCTCCGAGCGTTTCAAGCCCAAGGCCATCTCCTGGGTGATGACGGGCGGCCTTGCGGCCGGCGTGATCGGCCCGCAGACGGTGATCTGGACCCGGGACGCCGTGCAGGCGGCCCCGTTCGCGGGCGCCTTCCTGGCGCAGGCGACCCTGGCTCTGCTGTCGATGATCGTGGTCTCGTTCCTGCGACCGGCGCCGCTCGGCGTGGCGTCCACGAAGGCTGCCGGCCGGCCCCTGATCGAGATCGTGCGCCAGCCCCGGTTCATCGCGGCGGCGGTCACCGGGCTCGTATCATACAGCCTCATGACCTTCGTCATGACGGCCGCTCCCCTGGCGATGATCGGGTGCGGACATTCCGTTGGGGTCGCGGCGCTCGGAATCCAGTGGCACATCCTGGCCATGTTCGGGCCGAGCTTCTTCACCGGCCGCCTGATCGCCCGATTCGGGAAGCGACCGGTGACGGCCGCGGGCCTGGTGCTGATCGCCCTCTCCGCCCTCATCGGCCTGTCCGGGATCGGGATCCCGCATTTCTGGACGGCGCTCATTCTCCTCGGACTTGGATGGAACTTCGGCTTCATCGGCGCGACCTCCATGGTGACCGATTGCTACCGGCCGGAGGAGCGCGCCAAGGTCCAGGCCGCCAACGACTTCCTCATCTTCGGGTCCGTGGCCGCTGCATCCTTCTCGTCGGGCAAGCTTTTGAGCGCCGGCGGCTGGGAGAGCGTCAACTGGCTGGTCTTCCCACCGGTCGCCATCGCACTACTTCTGCTAGCTTGGCAGCAGAGGACGAAGGCGATCGCACCCGCTTAAAGTATAAAGGCCTTCCTGTGAGTTGCGCCCGTAGGATTGTTGCGGACAGCCTGGTTTTTTGTCACCAAATATGACGTTCGCTGGGGGTAGGGGCCGGTCAAGGCCAAGAAACGGGCCTTGATGAGCGGCTTTCTGCTTTCCCATAACAAGGATGGCATGATGGCACTCACCCTCATTATCTTGGGCGGCCTTCTCTCGATTGCCTATGGCTTCTGGGCCATTAGCGACGTGATGAAGCGGGACGCCGGTTCTCAACGCATGCAGGAAATCGCCGGGGCGATTGCCGAAGGCGCAAAAGCCTATCTCCGCAGGCAGTATTTCACGATTGCGATCGTCGGCGTCGTCCTGTTCGTCATCATTGCCTATTTCCTCGGTATCCGGGTTGCCATCGGCTTCGCCATCGGGGCCATTCTGTCGGGAGCCGCGGGCTTCATCGGCATGAACGTATCGGTGAGGTCCAACGTCCGGACGGCCCAGGCGGCCACGCAGTCCCTGGGCGGCGGCCTCGACGTCGCCTTCAAGGCCGGCGCCGTCACCGGCATGCTGGTGGCCGGCCTCGCGCTCCTGGGCGTGGCGCTCTACTACGGCTATCTCACCCGGGTATCGGGCCTGAATCCCTCGGACCGGGTTGTCATCGACAGCCTCGTGGCGCTCGGGTTCGGGGCTTCGCTGATCTCCATCTTCGCCCGTCTCGGCGGCGGCATCTTCACCAAGGGCGCCGACGTGGGCGGCGATCTCGTGGGCAAGGTCGAGGCCGGCATTCCGGAGGACGATCCGCGCAACCCGGCGACCATCGCGGACAACGTGGGCGACAACGTCGGCGACTGCGCCGGCATGGCGGCCGACCTGTTCGAGACCTATGCGGTCACCGTGGTCGCCACCATGGTTCTGGCGGCGATCTTCTTCGCCGGCCAGCCGGCCCTCGACACCATGCTCATGTACCCGCTGGCCATCGGGGCGGCCTGCATCGTCACCTCGATCATCGGCACCTTCTTCGTGAAGCTCGGCCAGAACGAGTCGATCATGGGGGCCCTCTACAAGGGGCTGATCGCGACCGGCATCCTGTCGGCCGCGGCGATCGCCGTCGTGACCTGGCAGATGATCGGTTTCGGCCCGATTGCCGGGGCCAACTTCACCGGCCAGGCCCTGTTCTGGTGCGCGATCATCGGTCTCGCCGTGACGGCGCTCATCGTGGTGATCACCGAGTACTACACGGGTGTCGGCTTCCGTCCCGTGCGGTCGATTGCCCAGTCGTCGGTGACCGGCCACGGCACGAACGTGATCCAGGGCCTCGCGGTATCCCTGGAAGCGACGGCCCTGCCGACGATCGTGATCATTGCGGGCATCATCGTGGCCTTCAAGCTCGCGGGCCTCTTCGGCATCGCCATCGCGGTCACGGCCATGCTGGCCCTGGCCGGAATGATCGTCGCCCTCGACGCCTTCGGCCCGGTGACGGACAACGCTGGCGGCATCGCCGAGATGGCCGGCCTTCCGAAGGAGGTCCGCAAGTCCACGGACGCTCTCGATGCGGTCGGCAATACCACCAAGGCCGTGACGAAGGGCTATGCCATCGGGTCTGCCGGCCTCGGCGCCCTTGTGCTGTTCGCCGCCTATACCTCCGATCTGAACTACTTCACCCAGAACGCCGCGCAGTATCCGTACTTCCAGGGCGTGGCGCCGAACTTTTCCCTGACGAACCCCTACGTGGTGGTCGGTCTCCTGTTCGGCGGTCTCATCCCGTTCCTCTTCGGCGGCATCGCCATGACGGCGGTCGGCCGGGCGGCAGGGGCCGTGGTGGAAGAGGTGCGCCGCCAGTTCCGCGAGCGGCCGGGGATCATGGCCGGGACCGACCGCCCGGATTACGGCCGCGCCGTCGACATGCTGACCCGCGCCGCCATCAAGGAAATGATCGTTCCGTCGCTCCTGCCGGTGCTGGCGCCCATCGTGACCTACTTCGTGGTCTACTGGGTGGCGGGCAAGTCAGAGGCGTTCTCGGCCGTCGGCGCCATGCTCCTCGGCGTCATCGTGACGGGCCTGTTCGTCGCCATCTCGATGACGTCGGGCGGCGGCGCCTGGGACAACGCCAAGAAGTCGTTCGAGGACGGCTTCACGGATGCCTCGGGCACGACGCATCACAAGGGATCGGAGGCACACAAGGCTTCCGTGACGGGTGACACCGTCGGCGATCCCTACAAGGACACGGCGGGACCCGCCGTCAACCCGGCGATCAAGATCACCAACATCATCGCCCTGCTGCTCCTCGCGATCCTCGCGCATTCCTGAGGGCGGCAAGTCGGGATCTCGGAAAGCCGCGGCCTGCGCCGCGGCTTTTCTCTTGAAGCATCCGACATGAACAGTGGACCCGGGTTTGGCTCGGCCGGATGGTCACCCCTTCGTCATCTCCGGGTCACACCACCCTCCACGTCATCACCGGGCTTGTCCCGGTGATCCCGCTTGTCTGAATCGCGGCGCCTCTCGGATCGGGATGGCCGGCACAGGGCCGGCCATGACGTGAGAGGGTGGCGGGAAGGGTGCAGGGTGGTCCGTGACGCCGGAGGGTGTCATCACCCTCTCACACCACCCTCCACGTCATCACCGGCCTTGTGCCGGTGATCCCGATTGATTGGAGCGCCGCGCTCTTCCGTATCGGGATGGCCGGCACAAGGCCGGCCATGACGTGAGAGGGTGTCATCACCGGGCTTGTCCCGGTGATCCCGATTGTCGGGAACGCCGCACCTCACCGGCTCGCGATGACCGGCCATGACGTGAGAGCGTTCAACCTGTCCGGGAGTGGCGCGGGCCTCGAGCGATGCGCTGGCCCCCTGAAAGACAATGGCCGGGACGAAGCCCGGCCATCCTGAATCTCGCGTGCAAGCGTGGGATCAGCTGAATGGGTTGAAGTTGCCCACGCCCTTGAAGATCTGACCGAGGAAGTTGGATTCTTCGCCGCCCGCCGGGGTCGTGCGGCTGATGAAATCGAAGACCCTGCCATCCTGCAGGCCGTAGAGGGCGACACGCTCGACGCGCAGACCCTGGTCGAAATAAACGGCCGTGACCTGCTGATCGACCACCTGCTCGCCCATGAACTGCAGGGTGCGCCGCGATTTCTGGCTGATATAGTACCAGTTGCGATTGCCCACCGTGGACACGGTCGAGGGCGTACCGAGGGTCTGAAGGACCTGATCGGCGCTCATTCCCTTCTTCACCGACGCGATGGCACGCTCATCCACGACATAGCCGCGCTGGAATTCTTCGCCCACCGTGCAGGCGGCCAAGGACGAAGCGAGTACGGTTGCAGTAGCCAAGCGTACCAAAAGAGTATGATATCGACGCATCGTACGGTTCTTCCAGAAATGCGGCGCGGAGGAACTTGCGCCTACGGATGGTGATGGCGTAACCCGAGGCACCGATTTTGACAAGCTTGGAAGGGCAGAGCCGTGATCTTCAGTCTCTTCCGCAAAGATCCCCGGCGCACCATGATCGCGACCCTCTACAAGAGAATCGCGACAGGATCGCGCAGCCCGGGGCTTTATGCGGCACTTGGCGTCCCGGATACCCTCGAGGGACGGTTCGAGGCCCTGTCCTTGCATATGGTGCTCGTCCTGCGCGCCCTGCGCGAACTTCCGCCCCCGGCCGACGAGGTCGCCAAGGACCTGACGGACGCCTTCTTCCGCGACATGGATGCCTCGCTGCGGGAAATGGGCGTCGGCGACACGGTCGTGCCGAAGCGGATGAAGAAGGTCGCGGAGTCCTTCTATGGCCGCGCCCATGCCTATGACGCCCCCCTCAATGCCGCCGACGACGCCGGCCTGGCCCTTGCTCTCGGCCGCAACGCATACGGCAGCGAGGCACCGGCCACCCCCCTGGCGCGTTATGCCCTTGCAGCCGACCAGGGATTGAGGGCGCTTGCTCTGGACACGCTTCTCGAGACGGGTCCTGTCTTTCCAGAGCCCGAGACCTTTGCTTAAGGAGGCAACCTGATGACACCCGAGACCGTGGGGCCTCTGTCGCGGCTCATCGACGTCATGAAGATCCCGCCCCGGGGGCAGGACGTGCATGTGGAGGCGACCGCTGAGGAATGCGCCGCCCTGGCCCGGGATTTCGGCCTGCCGGGGATCCAGGCCCTTTCGGGAGACTACCATCTCCAGGCGTCGGCCAAGGGGATCCATGTGACGGGCGTGGTGCGGGCCTCGATCACGCAGGTCTGCGTCATGACCCTCGACCCTTTCGATTCGATGATCGAGGAGGAGGTCGAGGTGGATTTCGCCGAGTCGTCGGGAATGCCCGCGGAGCCTCCGACCGACATCAACGAATACGAGCCGCCGGACGAGATCGTGAACGGCCAGATCGATCTGGGCGCACTGACCGCCGAGTTCCTGGCCCTCGGGTTGGATCCCTATCCCCGCAAGCCCGGCGTCGACTTCAGCTACCGGGATCCCGCGGACGAGAAGGATTCGCCGTTCGCCGCCCTGAACAAGCTGAAGGAACCGGAGTAGGGTTGGGCCGCCGCGGCGGCCAGGGCAAAGGTCGGGCTGACATCGCCACTCCAGAATTCAGTTGCGATGAGGCTGCAAACCGCTATTTTCCGCCCCCTGTTGAATGACTTATCAAGAAAGAACAATCGTTCATGCCGAAGCCGGTGCGTATTTCGCTTGACGCGATGGGGGGCGACCACGGGCCCTCGGTCGTGATCCCGGGCGCAGCCTTGGCCTTGGAGCGCCATCCGGATCTTCGCTTCCTGATGTTCGGCAATGAGACCGTTGTTGCGCCCCTCCTGAATGCTCATCCCAGGCTGAAGGACGCCACCGAGCTTCGCCATACGGACATCGCGATCGCGATGGACGAGAAGCCCAGCCAGGCCATCCGGATGGGACGAGGCAAGTCGTCCATGTGGCGCGCCGTCCAGGCCGTCCGGGACGGGGAGGCGGATGCGGCGGTCTCGGCGGGCAACACCGGGGCCCTGATGGCGACCGCCAAGGTCTGCCTCAAGACCATGGCCCATATCGAGCGCCCGGCGATCGCCTGCATGTGGCCGACGATGCGGGGCGAGAGCATCGTGCTCGACGTCGGTGCCACCATCGGGGCGGATGCCGGGCATCTGGTCGACATGGCCATCATGGGCGCCGCCATGGCGCGCATCGTGTTCGACCTCGATCGCCCGACCGTGGGGCTGCTCAACGTGGGCACGGAAGAGATCAAGGGGATAGAGGCCGTGAAGGAGGCCAGCCGGATCCTGAAGGAATCGAACCCTCCGCACCTGGATTACCGGGGCTTCGTCGAAGGCGACGATCTCGGCAAGGGGACGGTCGACGTGGTCGTGACCGAGGGGTTCACGGGCAACATCGCCTTGAAAACCGCCGAAGGAACGGCCAAGCAGATCGCCCAGTACCTGCGCTCGGCCATGAGCAGGACCCTGATGGCGAAGATCGGCTATCTGTTTGCGAAACAAGCCTTTAACGCTCTTCGGGACAAGATGGACCCGCGCAAGGTCAATGGCGGCGTCTTCCTTGGTCTGGAAGGGGTCGTCGTCAAGAGCCATGGCGGGACGGACGATCTCGGCTTCGCCAGCGCCATCGACGTGGCCTACGACATGGCGCATTTTGAACTGATGAACACGATCCGGAGCATGTTGGACCATGATCCGGTTGGCCAACCGGCCTGAGGAAGGCGCATCTTGACACGCACCCGTTCCGTCGTACGCGGCGTCGGCTCCTATCTGCCGAGGCGCAAGCTGACAAACCAGGACCTCGAGAAGCTGGTGGAAACCTCGCACGAATGGATCGTGCAGAGGACAGGCATCGAGGAGCGCCACATCGCCGACGATGACGAGACCACGTCCGTGCTGGGGATCAAGGCCGCGGAGGCGGCCCTGGCCGATGCGGGGCTCACGGCCGACGACATCGACCTCATCATCTGCGCCACCTCGACCCCGGACTATACCTTTCCGTCGACCGCCACGATGATCCAGACGGGGATCGGCATGACCCATGGAGCGGCCTTCGATCTCCAGGCGGTTTGCACGGGGTTCGTCTATGCCGTCGCAACGGCGGACAAGTTCCTTCAGTCCGGCTCGCACAGGCGTGCCCTCGTGGTCGGCGCCGAGACATTCTCGCGCATCCTCGACTGGAACGACCGCACGACCTGCGTGCTGTTCGGCGACGGGGCCGGGGCGATCGTCCTCGAGGCCCAGGAGGGGGAGGGCACATCCGCCGATCGCGGCGTGCTGACGTCTCACCTCCGTTCCGACGGACGCTACCGGGACAAGCTCTACGTGGATGGCGGGCCGGGGTCGACGAAAACCACCGGCGTGCTGAAGATGGAAGGACGAGAGGTCTTCAAGTTCGCGGTCGGGATGGTGGCGGACGTGGTGCAGGATGCCTTCAAGGCGACGGGGACGAGCGCCGAGGAACTCAAGTGGTTCGTTCCCCATCAGGCCAACAAGCGCATCATCACGGCCAGTGCGGACAAGCTCGGGATCGCCCCGGAGAAGGTTGTCATCACCGTGAACCGGCACGGCAACACGTCGGCGGCTTCGATTCCCCTGGCCCTGGATGCAGCCAGAAAGGACGGGCGCATCAAGGACGGAGACCTCGTGATGATCGAAGCGATCGGTGGCGGGTTTACCTGGGGAAGTGCCTTGATCCGCTGGTAGCTCGGACGAGCACCCACTCCGGTGGTATGCGGTATTTTGGACCTTGGCGGTTGACCGTAGGGAGCCATCTGCATAGCGTCGTCCGGGACGACAAGACCAACGAACTCATTCGCGCTGGGGAGCTCAATGGCTGGCAAAACGATAACGAGAGCGGATCTGAGCGAGGCCGTCTATCAGAAGGTCGGACTCTCGCGGACAGAATCGGCTGAACTGGTGGAGCGGGTGCTGGCGGAAATCTGCGACAGCCTGGCCGCCGGCGAGACGGTGAAGCTCTCTTCGTTCGGCTCCTTCATCGTGCGAAGCAAGGGCGAGCGCGTCGGGCGCAATCCAAAGACCGGCGTCGAAGTCCCGATCGATCCCCGTCGGGTGATGGTCTTCAAGCCATCGAACGTCTTGAAGGCTCATATCAACGGTGAGACCTTCGAAGGCGAGGATTGATCCGGCTATGACGAGCGGCGTCATGGACAAGAGCCCCGACGCATTCCGCACCATCAGCGAGGTCGCCGAGGACCTCGACGTGCCTCAGCATGTGCTGCGCTTTTGGGAAACCCGGTTCAACCACATCAAGCCTCTCAAGCGTGGCGGAGGGCGCCGCTATTATCGGCCCGATGACGTCGATCTGCTCAAGGGCATCCGCCAGCTCCTCTACGGAGAGGGCTATACGATCAAGGGAGTTCAGCGGATCCTGAAGGAAGAAGGGATACGCTTCGTCCAGGGTGTCGGCCGTGGGGAACAGAGCGTTCCGGCTCTCCAGACGGAACCGGCTCAGGATTCAGGGGTTGGTGAGGCCCCGGACGGCGGCCGATCCGACGAGGAAGAAGAGGAGGCCTTCATGCCTCCCCGTCAGGGGCTGACGTCCGAGGCTCTGGGCGAATTGCGGGCAGCCCTCGACGAGCTTTATGAATGTGACCGGGTGCTCGCCTCTCTGAAGGGCCCGAGCGAAGCGCCGGCCGGAGAGTGACCCCGTCCTGGGAGTGACCTCGCATGGAGAGCGGCCTCCCCTTGGCCATTCTGCCACCCCCGGATGTCCCGGCTCTCAAAGGGAACCGGTTTCCGGCAGGCATGCGGAAATGAGTGCATTCGTCCCTTGACAGGGGTCGGGGGCGCCCTTAAACCGCACGCACACCGCTTCGGCGGTCCAATGCGCGGGCGTAGCTCAGTCGGTTAGAGTGCCGGCCTGTCACGCCGGAGGTCGCGGGTTCGAGCCCCGTCGCCCGCGCCACTTTCCTCTCGAAATCGCCAGCTTCTAAGGGCCGGGTCCAGCGCGTCTGGGCTGCTTCGACGCCGTGCGATGGCGCGCAGCCGCCAGGGAAGCGGCACTTTTCCCCTTCCGGCGCATTCTCCCCCACGGCTGTGAGACGTTTGGGGAAGCTGGGCGTTATCGAAAGGCAGGCGAGGGGTTGCGTATGGTGACGTCCAGATGGTTCACGAGTTTCTCCAACTGGGTGGCCCAGGTGGCGGGACGGCCCATAACCTTTGGGATATGCCTTGTCGTTATCGTGGTCTGGGCGCTCAGCGGGCCGCTGTTCGGGTTCTCCGATACTTGGCAGCTGATCGTGAACACCGGGACGACCATCGTGACCTTCCTGATGGTGTTCCTGATCCAGAACACCCAGAATCGCGACGGCGCGGCCATCCAGGCCAAGCTTGACGAGCTGATCCGGGCCAGCGCGGCTCAGAACGTGTTCATCGGTATCGAACACCTGACCCAGGAGGAGCTCGACGAGATTCGCGCGAAGTGCGAAGCCAAGGCCAGGGCGGAGGCCGCAGCCGGCCAGGCGGAGGCCGCAGCCAACGAAAAGGCCGCGAGAGCGGCCGAACGGGCCACGTCGTAGTTTGGAATGGTTCTTTTTGCGGCAGTGCAAACACTTGTCAGCGAAAGGGAACTCAGCTAAGCCAACCGCGCAATCAGCGTGTTGTCGCAGGGGCTTTTGTCGGGCCTTTCTGAGGCCTAAATGCGTTTCAGATTGCCGGCCGCGGGCCGAGCTCAGTTCGTTCTAGGTGTCGCATGACGAATCTCCTCGCCGACTACCTGCCTCTTGTCATCTTCATCGGCGTGTCGCTCCTGATCGGGGTCGCGCTGCTCGTGGCGCCCTTTATCGTCGCCTACAGCCGCCCGGATACCGAGAAGCTGTCCGCCTACGAATGCGGTTTCAACGCCTTCGACGATGCCCGCATGAAGTTCGACGTGCGGTTCTATCTCGTGGCTATCCTTTTCATCATTTTCGACCTTGAGGTGGCGTTCCTGTTCCCCTGGGCCATTACCTTCGGGAACCTGGGCTGGTTCGGATTCATCTCCATGATGATCTTCCTTGGCGTCCTGACGGTCGGATTCATTTACGAATGGAAGAAGGGGGCCCTGGAATGGGATTGATCTCCGAGACCCAGTCGACCCTGGTCGCTCCCGCGCCGCGTGGCGTCATCGACCCGAACACGGGCAAGCCGGTCGGTTCGACGGATCCTTATTTCGTTTCGATCAACGAGGAATTGTCCGACAAGGGTTTCCTCGTCACCTCGACCGAGGACCTCATCACCTGGGCGCGTACGGGCTCGCTCATGTGGATGACCTTCGGCCTGGCCTGCTGCGCCGTCGAGATGATGCAGATGTCCATGCCGCGGTATGATGCCGAGAGGTTCGGCTTCGCTCCGCGCGCGTCGCCGCGCCAGTCGGACGTGATGATCGTGGCCGGCACCCTCACGAACAAGATGGCTCCCGCCCTCCGCAAGGTCTACGACCAGATGCCGGAGCCGCGCTACGTCATCTCCATGGGCTCCTGCGCCAATGGCGGCGGCTATTACCATTATTCCTATTCCGTCGTTCGTGGCTGCGACCGCATCGTGCCGGTGGACATCTATGTCCCGGGCTGCCCGCCGACGGCCGAGGCACTCCTGTATGGCGTGCTGCTCCTGCAGAAGAAGATTCGCCGAACCGGCACCATCGAGCGCTGAGCAAAGGTCATTGCATGAGTGCTGATCTCCAATCCCTGAGCGATCACATCGCCTCGTCCCTGGGCGAGGCGGTGGAGAACCGGGCCATTGCCTTCGACGAGCTGACGATCATGGCCCGCCGGGAGGACATCGTCCGTGTGGCGACGTTCCTCCGCGATGATCCTCAGTGCCGTTTCGTTTGCTTCATCGACATCTGCGGGGCCGATTACCCGGCCCGGGAAAACCGCTTCGACGTGGTTTATCACTTCCTTGCCCCCCACCATAACCGGCGCATCCGCGTGAAGGTGGAAACCGACGAGGTGACGCCTGTGCCGTCCCTGGTCGGCCTGTGGCCGGCGGCGAACTGGTTCGAGCGCGAGACCTACGATCTCTACGGCATCCTGTTCTCCGGCCACCCGGACCTGCGCCGGATCCTCACCGATTACGGCTTCGAGGGGCATCCGTTGCGCAAGGACTTCCCGATGACCGGCTATGTCGAGGTGCGCTACGACGATGGTCAGGGACGCGTGGTCTACGAGCCGGTGAAGCTCAATCAGGAGTTTCGCAACTTCGACTTTCTCTCGCCCTGGGAAGGCACGGACTACGTGCTGCCGGGCGACGAGAAGGCCAAGGCCTAAGGAGCGGAGAGGCGACCCATGGGCGAGCATAATATCCGCAACTTCACGATCAACTTCGGCCCGCAGCACCCTGCGGCGCACGGCGTTCTGCGCCTCGTTCTGGAACTCGATGGCGAGGTGGTCGAACGCGTCGATCCCCATATCGGGCTGCTGCATCGCGGCACCGAGAAGCTCATCGAGTACAAGACCTACGTTCAGGCGAATCCCTATTTCGATCGCCTCGACTATGTCGCGCCTCTGAACCAGGAGCACGCCTATTGCATGGCGGTCGAGAAGCTCCTCGGCATCGAGATCCCGCGCCGCGCCGAGTTGATCCGCGTCCTCTATTCCGAGATCGGACGCCTTCTCTCACACCTTCTCAACGTGACCACGCAGGCCATGGACGTCGGCGCGCTCACGCCGCCCCTCTGGGGCTTCGAGGAGCGCGAGAAGCTCATGATCTTCTATGAGCGGATTTCCGGCTCGCGCATGCATGCCAACTACTTCCGTCCCGGCGGCGTGAACATGGATATCCAGCCGGAGCTGATCGACGATATCGAGGCCTTCTGCGACCCGTTCCTGCGGGTTCTCGACGATCTCGACACCCTCGTCATCGGCAACCGCATCTTCAAGCAGCGCAACGTGGACATCGGCGTGCTCACGCTGGACGATTGCTGGAAATGGGGCTTCTCGGGACCCATCGTCCGCAGTTGCGGCGTCGCCTGGGATCTGCGCAAATCGCAGCCATACTCGCTCTACGAGGAGATGGAATTCGACATCCCCGTGGGCAAGAACGGCGACAACTACGACCGTCAGGTGATCCGCATGGAGGAGATGCGCCAGAGCGTCCGCATCATGCGCCAGTGCCTGGACAAGCTGCGGGCGCCGGACGGGCAGGGCCCGGTGACGACCCTCGACGGCAAGGTCGCCCCCCCGTCGCGCAAGGACATGAAGCGCTCCATGGAAGCGCTGATCCATCACTTCAAGCTCTACACGGAAGGCTTCCACGTGCCCGCGGGCGAGGTCTATGTGGCCGTGGAAGCTCCGAAAGGCGAGTTCGGCGTCTACCTCGTGTCTGACGGCACCAACAAGCCGTACCGCTGCAAGGTGCGCGCTCCGGGTTTCGCGCACCTTCAGGGCATGGATTTCATGTGCCGGGGTCACATGCTCGCGGACGTCGCGGGCGTTCTGGGTTCGATCGACATCGTGTTCGGCGAGGTCGACCGCTGAGGAATACCCGCCCCGAGGTCGGGGCAGGGGCCACGCTTCGACAAGCGTGCTGAAATGGTTCAAGTCGTCCATGGCCGGGCTTCATGCCCGGCCATGGCGATGAGGAGAAGAGTGTATGGCCGTTCGCAAGCTCGCGCCTGAAGACATGCAGCCCGAGAGCTTCGTTCTCTCCACCGAGACCGAGGCTTTCGCCGACAGGGAAATCGCCAAGTATCCGCCTGGCCGGCAGGCCTCGGCCGTGATCGCCCTCCTGGGCAAGGCTCAGGAGCAGGCGGGCGGCTGGCTGCCCCGCAAGGCCATCGAGGCCGTCGCGGCGAGGCTGGACATGCCGGTGATCCGCGTGATGGAGGTGGCGACCTTCTACACGATGTTCAACCTCGAGCCGGTCGGGAAATATTTCATCCAGTTCTGCGGCACCACGCCCTGCGTGCTCCGGGGCGCCGGCGACATCCGCAAGGTGCTGGAGCGCCGCGTCGGCGACCAGAATCATGTGACGGCCGACGGCAATTTCTCCTGGCTCGAGGTGGAATGCCTGGGAGCCTGCTCCAACGCCCCGATGGTTCAGATCAACGACGATTATTACGAGGATCTGACGACCGAGAACTTCGAGAAGCTTCTCGACGATCTCGCGGCAGGCCGCCCGGTGAAGGTCGGTTCTCAGATCGGACGCAACCGGTCCGAGCCGTTCGAGGCCGTGAACACCCTCCAGGATCCGGCCCTGTACGACGGTTCCGTGATCGGCGCCTGGCGCAAGCGTTTCGAGGAGCAGGCCAAGGCCGCCGAAACCGCGGAGCCCGCCGCCGCCATGGCGTCCATTCCGCAGGACGTGAAGGCCGCCAAGCCGACCGCCGGTCGCCCGATCGAGAGCGATGCGGCCGACACCCCGGCCAAGCGCGCGAAGGAAGGCGAGACGCCGATCAATCCGACCGACCAGAAGGAAGCCGCCGATCCATCGACGGCCACCAAGGGCCGGTCGCACACCGAAGCCGAGCCGAGGCCCGCCCCGCAGAGCGGAAAGTCGTATGTGGCGTCGCCCAAGAAGGAAGGCGAAGCCGTGCCGAGCAGCCCGACGACCCCGGTCGCCGGTACGCCGCCGGCCCAAGCCGAGAGCCGCCGCGACGGCAGCGAAAGCAAGCCGGGCGTGGTCGTCGACAAAGACAACAAGTCGTCCTGATGGAGTGATCGGGAATGCTTCAGGACAAAGATCGTATCTTCACCAACCTCTACGGGTTCCACTCGCCGGATCTCCAGGCCGCGAAGATGCGCGGCGCCTGGGACGGAACGAAGTTCCTGCTCGAGCAGGGCCGCGACTGGATCATCAACGAGATGAAGGCGTCGGGGCTGCGCGGCCGCGGCGGCGCCGGCTTCCCCACGGGCCTGAAATGGTCCTTCATGCCCAAGCAGTCGGACGGCCGTCCGCATTACCTGGTCGTGAACGCCGACGAGTCCGAGCCGGGGACCTGTAAGGACCGGGAGATCATGCGGAACGATCCGCATCTCCTCGTGGAGGGCTGCCTCATCGCGTCCTTCGCCATGGGAGCTCACGCGGCCTACATCTATATCCGCGGCGAGTACGTGGCGGAGCGCCATGCCCTCCAGCGGGCGGTGGACGAGGCCTACGAGGCCAAGCTCATCGGCAAGGACAACATCCACGGCTATCCCTTCGACCTCTACGTCCACCACGGCGCAGGCGCCTATATCTGCGGCGAGGAGACGGCGCTCATCGAGAGCATGGAAGGCAAGAAGGGCATGCCGCGCCTGAAGCCGCCGTTCCCGGCCAATATGGGCCTCTATGGCTGCCCGACCACGGTCAACAACGTGGAGTCGATTGCCGTCGCGGGCACGATCCTGCGTCGCGGCGCCTCCTGGTTCTCCAGCATCGGCCGCCCGAACAACGTCGGCACCAAGCTGTTCTGCGTGTCCGGCCACGTGAACAAGCCGTGCAACGTGGAAGAGGCCATGGGCCTCACCTTCCGCGAGCTGATCGACCGCCATTGCGGCGGCATCCGCGGCGGCTGGGACAACCTGCTCGGGGTGATTCCGGGCGGCTCGTCCGTGCCGATCGTCCCGGCCGATCAGATCGCCGACGCCTACATGGATTTCGATACGCTTCGGAATCTGAAGTCCGGTCTCGGCACGGCCGCCGTGATCGTGATGGACAAGTCCACCGACATCGTCCGCGCCATCGCCCGCATCTCCTACTTCTACAAGCACGAGAGCTGCGGCCAGTGCACGCCGTGCCGTGAGGGCACGGGCTGGATGTGGCGCGTGCTCACCCGCATGGCCGAAGGCCGCGCCCAGAAGCGCGAGATCGACATGCTGCTCGAAGTCTCGACCCAGATCGAAGGTCACACCATCTGCGCCCTCGGCGACGCGGCGGCTTGGCCGGTTCAGGGTCTGATCCGCCACTTCCGTCACGAGATCGAGAAGCGGATCGACGATTACGCGGCAAACCCGCATTCCGAATCCGTCCTGATCGCGGCGGAGTGAGATTGAAGATGGCGAAAATCATCGTTGATGGCGTCGAGGTCGACGTTCCCGCGGAATACACCCTGCTCCAGGCGGCCGAGGCGGCCGGAGCGGAAATTCCGCGCTTCTGCTACCACGAGCGGCTTTCGATCGCCGGCAACTGCCGCATGTGCCTCGTCGAGGTGAAGGGCGCGCCGAAGCCGGTCGCGTCCTGCGCCTGGGGCGTGCGCGACTGCCGCCCGGGGCCGAACGGCGAGCCGCCGGAAATCTCCACCAAGTCCGCGACGGTGAAGAAGGCCCGGGAAGGGGTGATGGAGTTCCTCCTCATCAACCACCCGCTCGATTGCCCGATCTGCGACCAGGGCGGCCAGTGCGACCTGCAGGATCAGGCCATGGCCTACGGCGTCGACACCAGCCGGTACCACGAGAACAAGCGTGCGGTGACCGACAAGTACCTCGGTCCGCTGGTGCGCACCTCCATGAACCGCTGCATCCACTGCACGCGCTGCGTGCGCTTCTCGGCCGAGGTGGCGGGCGTGCCGGATCTCGGCGCCCTCTGGCGCGGCGAGGACATGGAGATCACGAGCTATCTCGAGCGGGCCCTCGGCTCCGAGCTCCAGGCCAATGTGGCGGACCTTTGCCCGGTCGGCGCTCTCACCCACAAGCCGGAGGCCTTCCACTATCGGCCGTGGGAGCTCACCAAGACCGACTCCGTCGACGTGATGGACGCGGTCGGCTCCTCGATCCGCGTCGATTCCCGCGGCCGCGAGGTCATGCGCATCCTGCCGCGCGTGAACGAGGCGGTGAACGAGGAGTGGATCACGGACAAGACCCGCCAGATCGTCGACGGTCTGCGCCTGCAGCGCCTGGATCGGCCCTTCGTTCGCGAGAACGGCCGGCTGCGTCCCGCCTCATGGCAGGAAGCCTTCGCGACGATCGCCAGCCGGGTGAAAGGCGCCGACCAGAAGCGCGTCGGGGCGATCGTAGGTGATCTTGCGGCCGTCGAGGAGATGTATGCCCTGAAGCTCCTCATGCAGAGCCTCGGGGTCACCAACATCGACGCCCGTCAGGACGGATCGGTCCTGACGCCGGTCTACGGCCGTGGTTCCTACCTCTTCAACAGCACCATCGCGGGCATCGAGGATGCGGACGCGATCCTGATCGTGGGATCGAACCCCCGGATCGAGGCCTCTCTCGTCAACGTGCGGATCCGCAAGCGCTGGCGCATGGCCCCGCCGCCGATCGCCATGATCGGCGAGCATGCCGACCTGACCTATCCCTACGAGTATCTCGGCGCCGGACCCGAGACTCTGGCCGATCTGGCCGGAGGTCGCCACAGCTTCATCGAGAAGCTTCGTGCGGCGGAGCGTCCGCTGGTCATCGTGGGGCAGGGTGCTCTGTCCCGTCCCGACGGCCTGGCCGTTCTCTCGGCGGCCGCGCAGCTCGCCCGCGACGTCGGGGCCGTCAAGGACGGCTGGAGCGGCTTCTCGGTCCTGCACACCGCTGCCTCCCGCGTCGGCGCTCTCGACCTCGGAATGGTCCCCGGAGAGTGGGGTCTGAACGCTCAGACCATGGCGCAGGGCGAAGTGGATGTGCTGTTCAATCTCGGTGCGGACGAGATCGAAATCGCTCCCGGAGCCTTCGTGATCTACCAGGGCACCCACGGCGACCGCGGCGCCCACCGGGCAGACGTGATCCTGCCGGGAGCCACCTATACGGAGAAGTCCGGTACCTACGTGAACACGGAGGGCCGGGTGCAGCTCGCCAACCGGGCCGCTTTCGCGCCCGGCGAGGCGCGTGAGGACTGGGCCATCCTTCGTGCGCTCTCCGATGTGCTGGGTCATCGTCTGCCCTTCGACTCGCTCAATGCTCTCCGGGCGAAGCTCTATGCCCATTACCCGCACTTCGCGGCCGTCGACATGGTCCAGCGGGCGGACGGATTTGCCGCCGTTCAGGCCCTTGCCGGGCTCGGCGGAACGCTCGGGCGCGAGCCGTTCGTGAGCCCCGTGAAGGACTTCTATCTGACGAACCCGATTGCCCGCGCGTCCGGTGTCATGGCCGAGTGCTCGGCGCTCGCCCGTGAGCTGAAGCTCGAGGCGGCTGAGTAAGAGGAACGATCATGGACCTTGGTGACATCCTCCTCGCAGTCGCGATCATGCTGGGCAAAAGCCTGCTCATGCTGGTGGCTCTGCTCATCTTCATCGCCTATGCGCTCTATGCCGACCGCAAGGTCTGGGCGGCCGTCCAGCTCCGCCGCGGCCCGAACGTGGTCGGGCCCTGGGGCCTGCTCCAGTCCTTCGCCGATCTGCTCAAGTTCGTCCTGAAGGAGCCGGTGATCCCGGCGCCGGCCAACAAGGGCATGTTCCTGCTCGCCCCCCTGGTGATGTGCACGCTCTCGCTGGCCGCCTGGGCGGTGATCCCGCTCAATGCGGGCTGGGCCATCGCCGACATCAACGTGGGCATTCTCTACATCTTCGCGATCTCGTCGCTCGGCGTCTACGGCGTCATCATGGGCGGCTGGGCTTCGAATTCGAAGTATCCATTCCTCGGAGCGCTGCGCTCCGCGGCCCAGATGGTCTCCTACGAGGTGTCGATCGGGTTCGTGATCGTGACGGTGCTCATGTGCGCCGGGACGCTGAACCTCTCGGCCATCGTCGAGTCGCAGAACACCCGCCTCGGCCTCTTCGGCTGGTACTGGCTGCCGCTGTTCCCGATGTTCGTGGTGTTCTTCATCTCGGCCATGGCCGAGACGAACCGTCCCCCGTTCGACCTCCCGGAGGCCGAATCCGAGCTCGTGGCCGGCTACATGGTGGAGTATTCCTCCACCCCGTACCTGCTCTTCATGCTCGGCGAGTACGTGGCCATCATGACCATGTGTGCGCTGGGCACGATCCTGTTCCTCGGTGGGTGGCTGTCGCCGATCCCATTCGCGCCCTTCACCTGGGTGCCGGGCGTGATCTGGTTCGTCCTCAAGGCGAGTTTCCTCTTCCTGCTCATCGCCATGGTGAAAGCCCTGGTCCCACGCTACCGCTACGATCAGCTCATGCGCCTCGGCTGGAAGGTCTTCCTTCCGCTCTCCCTGGCCATGGTCGTCATCGTGGCGGCCGTCCTGATGGCCACCGGCAACGCGCCGGGCGTCCGCTAAAGGAGATCGGCATGCATCTCGACCGCATCGCCCAGTCCCTCCTGCTGAAGGAGTTCATCTCAGGCTTCATCCTGACGGTGAAGTACTTCTTCAAGCCGAAGGCGACCCTCAACTATCCGTTTGAAATGGGCCATCGCGGACCTCGCTTCCGCGGCGAGCACGCCCTGCGCCGCTACCCCAACGGGGAAGAGCGCTGCATCGCGTGCAAGCTCTGCGAGGCGATCTGCCCGGCCCAGGCCATCACCATCGAGGCCGGCCCGCGGCGCAACGACGGCACCCGCCGGACGACGCGTTACGACATCGACATGGTGAAGTGCATCTATTGCGGCATGTGCCAGGAGGCCTGCCCGGTGGACGCCATCGTCGAGGGCCCGAATTTCGAGTTCTCGGTCGAGACCCGCGAGGAGCTCTACTACGACAAGGCCAAGCTTCTCGAGAACGGGGAGCGCTGGGAGCGTGAGATCGCGCGCAACATCGCGAAGACCGCGCCCTACCGGTAGGAACGCCTTCCGCCCGGCAAGGGCAGGGGGCAAGCAGGTCCGGCGGGTTGTGCCCGTCGGATTCGGATTTTATAGACAGGCCGCCGGATTCTCCGGCGCCACGTCGGAAGGGGCCGCCTCGGGCGGCTTAAGCTGAGCATGACGGTCACTGCCGCCTTCTTCTATCTGTTCGCGACGATCACGGTCGCCTCCGGCTTCATGGTGATTGCCTCCCGCAATCCCGTGCAGTCGGTGCTCTTCCTCATCCTGGCCTTCGTCAACGCGGCGGGCCTGTTCCTGATGATGGGAGCCGAGTTCCTGGCGATGATCCTGGTCATCGTCTATGTGGGGGCGGTCGCGGTGCTCTTCCTCTTCGTGGTCATGATGCTCGACGTGGACTTCGCGGCGCTTCGCCAGGGCTTCCTGCAGTATCTGCCGGTCGGCGGCGTGATCGGGGTGATCTTCCTCCTCGAGCTGATCCTCGTCGTCGGAGCCTATGCGGTCGATCCGGGCCTCGTCCGCTCGCCGGCCGTTCCGATCCCGGCGCCCGACGTCATGACCAACACCGAGGCGCTCGGCCAGGTTCTCTACACCCGCTACTTCTACTTCTTCCAGGCGGCCGGCCTGATCCTGCTGGTCGCCATGATCGGCGCCATCGTGCTGACCCTGCGCGAGCGGGTCGGCGTGCGGCGCCAGGATATTTCCAAGCAGAACGCCAGGACGCAGGAGACTGCCGTGGAGGTCCGGAAGGTTCCCTTCCGGCAGGGCATCTAAGGAGGCACGCAATGGTTATCGGACTGGGCCATTACCTTACCGTCGCGGCCGTGCTCTTCACGCTCGGGGTGTTCGGGATCTTCATCAACCGGAAGAACGTGATCGTCATCCTGATGTCGGTCGAGCTGATCCTGCTCGCCGTGAACATCAACATGGTCGCCTTCTCGACCCACCTGAACGACATCGTCGGCCAGATCTTCGCCATGCTGATCCTCACCGTCGCGGCAGCGGAGGCGGCCATCGGCCTTGCCATTCTCGTGGTCTTCTTCCGCAACCGCGGGTCGATCGCAGTCGAAGACGTCAACAGGTTGAGGGGCTAAGCCCGAACGGCGAAGTAAACGACAATGTATCACGCAATCGTCTTCCTGCCGCTCGTCGGCTTCCTCATCGCAGGCATCTTCGGGCGCGTCCTCGGAGCCCGTCCCAGCGAGCTCATCACCACGGCGCTGCTCTTCATCGCGGCGGTCCTGTCCTGGATTTCCTTCATTCACGTCGGCTTCGGCGAGGGCGCCACCCGCGTCCAGGTGGCCCAGTGGATGTCGGTGGGCGACCTTCAGGTCGATTGGGCGTTCCGGATCGACACGCTGACGGCCATGATGCTGGTCGTCGTGAACACGGTGTCGGCGCTGGTTCATCTCTATTCGATCGGCTACATGCACGAGGACCCGCACCGTCCGCGCTTCTTCGCCTATCTCTCGCTCTTCACCTTCGCCATGCTCATGCTGGTGACGGCGGACAACCTCATCCAGATGTTCTTCGGCTGGGAGGGGGTCGGTCTCGCGAGCTATCTCCTCATCGGCTTCTGGTACCAGAAGGACTCGGCCAACGCGGCCGCCATGAAGGCCTTCATCGTCAACCGCGTCGGCGACTTCGGCTTCCTGCTCGGCATCTTCACGATCTTCGTCCTGTTCAACGGCGTGACCTTCGACGGGATCTTCCCGCGCGTCGCCGAGTTCGCGAACGCGCGCTTCACCTTCCTGGGGATCGAATGGCACGCGCTGACGATCGCCTGCCTGCTGCTGTTCATGGGCGCCATGGGCAAGTCGGCCCAGTTCCTGCTGCACACCTGGCTCCCGGACGCGATGGAGGGCCCGACCCCGGTCTCGGCTCTCATCCATGCCGCCACCATGGTGACGGCGGGCGTGTTCATGGTTGCCCGTCTGTCCCCAGTCTTCGAATATGCGCCGGCCGCTCTGACCGTCGTGACGGTGATCGGCGGCATCACGGCCTTCTTCGCCGCGACCATCGGCCTGGTTCAGAACGACATCAAGCGGGTGATCGCCTATTCGACCTGCTCGCAGCTCGGCTACATGTTCGTCGGCCTGGGCGTCGGAGCCTACAGCGCCGGCGTGTTCCACCTGTTCACGCACGCCTTCTTCAAGGCTCTGCTGTTCCTGGGTGCCGGCTCGGTCATCCACGCCATGCATCATGAGCAGGATATCCGCCACATGGGGGCCCTGCGCCGCTACATCCCCTTCACCACGGCCATGATGGCGGTCGGCACGCTGGCGCTGACGGGTTTCCCGTTCACGGCGGGCTACTACTCCAAGGACGCGATCATCGAGGCGGCCTATGCGGCTCATTCGTCGGCAGGCTCCTTCGCCTTCCTGGCCACGGTCGTCGCCGCGTTCATGACCTCGTTCTATTCCTGGCGCCTGTTCTTCCTCACCTTTGAGGGAACCGCCCGCTGGGGCCATGGACACCATACCCCGAGCGCGCACGAGGGCGTGGAGCACGACGAGTCCGGCCATGACGTCGAGCCGGGCTCTCATGCCCAGCACGAGCACGGCCATGACGATCACGCTCATGACGACCACGCCCACGGGCACCACGGCTCGCACATGCCGCACGAGAGCCCGCTCGTGATGCTCGTGCCGCTGCTCGTGCTCGCCATCGGGGCGGTTCTGGCCGGCGTCATCTTCCACGGTGCGTTCATCGGGGAGGGCTACGAGGAGTTCTGGAAGGGAGCGCTCTTCACGGGGCCGAACAACCATATCCTGGAGACGATGCACCATCTTCCGGGCTGGGTCCCGCTTCTGCCCACGATCATGATGATCCTCGGCTTCCTGGTCGCAGTGTACATGTACATCATCGACGCCAAGCAGCCGGCGAAGCTGGCGGCCGACCACCCGATCCTGTACCGGTTCCTGCTCAACAAGTGGTACTTCGACGAGCTCTACGACGCGATCTTCGTACGGCCCGCCATGGCGATCGGGCGCTTCCTCTGGCGCACCGGTGACCAGCGGATCATCGACGGCCTCGGGCCCGACGGCATCTCCGCCCGCGTTCTCGACGTGACGCGCGGCGTGGTGCGGGTGCAGACGGGCTACGTCTATCACTATGCCTTTGCGATGCTGATCGGCGTTGCGGCTCTCGTGACCTTCTATCTCTTCAGGGGAGCCCACTAATGCTCGGCTTCGGCATCCTCTCCGGCCTTCTCATCCTGCCTCTCGTCGGAGCGGCCTTCATCCTGACCCTGCGCGGCGACAGCGAGGCTGCCCGCTCGAATGCGCGCTGGGCGGCGCTTGCCACGACCATCGCGACCTTCCTGCTGTCCCTTGTGGCGTGGGCACGTTTCGATGTTGCTTCGGCCTCGTTCCAGCTCGTGGAAAGCCATTCCTGGCTGACCGAGACGATCCGGTTCAAGCTTGGCGTCGACGGCTTCTCGATGCCGCTCGTCCTGCTCACCACGTTCCTGATGCCGTTCTGCATCCTGGCCTCGTGGGAGTCGATCGAGAACCGGGTCAAGGAGTACTTCGTCGCCTTCCTTGTGCTCGAGACCACGATGATCGGCGTGTTCTGCGCCCTCGACCTCGTGCTCTTCTACCTGTTCTTCGAGGCGGGCCTGATCCCGATGTTCCTCATCATCGGCATCTGGGGCGGCAAGCGCCGCATCTATGCGAGCTTCAAGTTCTTCCTCTATACGCTGCTCGGGTCGGTCCTGATGCTCCTGGCCATCATGGCCATGTACTGGGCCGCCGGGACCACCGATATCCCGACGCTGCTGGCCTTCAAGTTCGCGCCGAACCTGCAGATCTGGCTCTGGCTGGCCTTCTTCGCGTCCTTCGCGGTGAAGATGCCCATGTGGCCGGTCCATACCTGGCTGCCGGACGCTCACGTGGAAGCCCCGACGGCCGGCTCCGTCATCCTGGCGGGCGTCCTGCTCAAGATGGGCGGCTACGGCTTCATCCGAGTGTCCCTGCCCATGTTCCCGGATGCGTCGCTCTATTTCGCGCCGCTGGTCTATGCGCTGTCCGTCATCGCGATCATCTACACCTCGCTGGTCGCCCTGATGCAGGAGGACATCAAGAAGCTGATCGCCTATTCGTCGGTGGCGCATATGGGCTTCGTGACCATGGGCCTGTTCAGCATGAACGAGCAGGGCATCCAGGGCGCCATGTTCACCATGATCTCGCACGGTCTGATCTCCGGCGCGCTGTTCCTGAGCGTCGGCGTGATCTACGACCGCATGCATACCCGCGAGATCAAGGCCTATGGCGGCCTCGTCAACCGCATGCCGCTCTACGCGGTGGTGTTCCTCATCCTGACCATGGCGAACGTGGCCCTGCCCGGGACCTCGGGCTTCATCGGCGAGTTCCTGACCCTGATGGGAGCCTTCCGGTCGAACACCTGGGTGGCGTTCTTTGCGGCGACCGGCGTGATCCTCTCGGCCGCCTATGCGCTCTGGCTCTACCGTCGCGTGGTCTACGGACCCCTCGAGAAGCCGGCCCTGCAGGGCATCACGGACCTGAACCGTCGCGAGATCATCACCTTCGCGCCCCTTATCCTGCTCATCATCTATTACGGCGTCCAGCCGGGCCCGATCCTTGATGCCTTCGCGGCACCGACGGATGCGCTCATGAACAGCGTCCAGGCTGCGCTCGCCACCGTGAAAACGGCCGCTGTTGCGGCACACTGAGGTCACGATGAACCCCGCCCTCGCCATTCCCGCTTTCGGTCCGCTGCTGCCAGAGATCCTGATGGCAGTCGGAGTTCTTGTCCTGGTCCTGTTCGGCGCGTTCCGCGGCGAGCGCCCCGGCTACGGCATGAGCATTATCGCGCTCGCGCTGCTCGCCGTGACCTTCGTGGCGGTCCTGATGCTCCCCTCGGAGCGGGTCGAGACCATGGCCGGCTCCTTCGTGGTGGACGGCTTCGCCAAGTTCATGAAAGCGCTGACGCTCCTTGCGTCGGCCGGGGGCATCATCCTGTCCCTGGACTACATGAGGCGCGAGGGCATTTACCGGTTCGAGTACCCGATCCTGATCGTGCTCTCGACCATCGGCATGATGATGGTCATCTCGGCGAATGATCTGATCGCGCTTTATCTCGGCCTCGAACTGCTCAGCCTGTCGTCCTATGTCATCGCGGCCTTCGACCGTGACAACGAACGTTCGACGGAAGCCGGTCTGAAGTATTTCGTGCTCGGGGCGCTTTCGTCGGGCATGCTGCTCTACGGCGCTTCCCTGGTCTATGGCTTCAGCGGCAGCGTGTCCTTCCCGGTCATCGCATCCGTCCTGCAGGGGAATGTCGGCATCGGCGCCGTCGTGGGCCTCGTCTTCGTGGCGGCCGGCATCGCCTTCAAGATCTCGGCCGTGCCGTTCCACATGTGGACGCCGGACGTGTACGAAGGGTCGCCGACCCCCGTGACGGCCTTCTTCGCGGCCGCCCCCAAGATGGCCGGCATGGCCATGGCCACCCGCGTGTTCATCGATGCCTTCCCGGGCATCCTGGTCCAGTGGCAGCAGATCATCGTCTTCATCTCGATCGCCTCGATGGCCCTCGGATCCTTCGCGGCCATCGGTCAGCGCAACCTCAAGCGCCTGATGGCCTATTCGTCCATCGGCAACGTGGGCTACGCGCTGATCGGCCTGGCTGCTGGCACGCCGGAGGGCATCCAGGGCGTTGTGGTCTACATGGCCATCTACCTCGCCATGACGCTCGGCACCTTCGCGGTGATCCTCGGCATGCGCCGCGGAAACGTGATGTTCGAGTCCATCGACGATCTTTCAGGTCTGGCCCGCACTCACCCCGCGCTCGCGTTCTGCCTGGCCATGATGATGTTCTCGCTGGCCGGCATCCCGCCGCTGGCGGGCTTCTTCGCCAAGTTCTACGTCTTCGCCGCGGCGATCCAGGCCAACCTCGTGACCCTGGCCGTGATCGGCGTCGTGACGAGCGTCATCGGCGCCTATTACTACCTGCGCATCGTCAAGGTCATGTATTTCGATGCACCGGTGGAGCGGTTCGAGCGCATGTCTCCGGGCGTGAGCTTCGTCCTCGTCGTCTCGAGCGCCGTGGTCCTGCTGTTCTGGCTGGTGCCTGCCCCGATCGTCAATGCAGCGGGCGCCGCCGCGCGCTCCTTGTTCTGACCGTGCGTCTGTCGCCCGAGACCGAGGCCGCCGGCTACCGGCTTCTGTCGCTCGAGGCGACGAACTCGACGAACGACGATGCTCTGCAGGCGGCCCGCGCGGGTGATCCGGGCCAGCTCTGGATCACGGCCCGCGAGCAGCTGGCCGGGAGAGGGCGGCACGGTCGTCAATGGTCGTCGCCCCCGGGCAACCTCTATGCCAGCCTGCTCCTGATCGATCCGTGCGATCTGCGCTCGGCACCCCAGCTCGGCTTCGTGGCCGGGCTGGCGCTCCACGAGGCCGTCGAGGCCGTCTCAAGGATCGGCGCACCGCGTCTGGCCCTGAAATGGCCGAATGACCTCCTGCTCGACGGTGCGAAGGTGTCGGGCCTTCTGCTGGAAGGCCACCGGTTGCAGCCGGACGGGCCTCTGGCCATCGTGATCGGGTTCGGCGTCAATGTCGCCTTCGCCCCGAGCGGAACGCCTTATCCGGCAGCAGCGCTGCAGCATGTTCGCCCGGGCCTGACCAGGGAGGAAGTGTTCACCACCCTGTCCTCGGCCTTCGCCCGGACCTTCTCGGCGTGGCGGTCCTCGTCCCGTGGCCATGGATCGGACCCGTTCGGCGCGATCCGGCGGCTCTGGATGGAGCGTGCGGCAGGGCTCGGCCGGCAGGTGACGCTTCGACTTCCTTCGGGCGAGAAAACAGGGGTCTTCGACGGGCTCGACTCGTCCGGGCGCCTTCAGCTGAAAAGCAATGCCGGAATGGAACTCATCGACGCGGGCGACCTTTATTTTCCCCATTCGCTGCACGATATAGCAAAGCCTGACGCTGGCTCGAAAAGGTCTGGAACTTAATGGCTTCCCACCAGGATGAATTGGTCTTTCTTCCCCTTGGAGGACTCGGCGAAATCGGCATGAACGCTGCCCTCTACGGCTTCGGCCCCGAGGACGATCGGCAGTGGATTCTGGTCGATTGCGGCATGGGTTTCGGCGGCGAGGAAAACCTGCCCGGGATCGATGTCGTCTATCCCGACCTGCGGTTCATCGAAGAGGAGCGGCACAATCTTCTCGGGATCTTCATCACCCATGCGCACGAGGACCACATCGGCGCTCTGGTGGAGATGTGGCCGCGCCTCCGTGCGCCGGTCTATGCAACGCGGTTCGCCATCGGCCTCCTGGAGACACGACGTCTGTCCGAAGCGGATGCGCCGAAGGTCGACCTGAACGAGATCGTCCCCGGGCAACGCCTGAAGCTTGGTGCCTTCGAGATCGAGTACGTGCCGGTCGCCCATTCGATTCCGGAATCGAACGCTCTTGCGATCCGCACGCCGCACGGTTTGGTGGTGCATACGGGCGACTGGAAGCTCGACAACACGCCCTACCTTGGCAGCCTGACCTCGGAAGACAGCTTCCGGGCCCTGGGCGATGAAGGGGTGTTGGCGCTCATCTGTGATTCCACCAATGTGGTCCGCGACGGCACGAGTCCGAGCGAGTCCGACGTCGCCCGGAATCTGGCCCAGTTGATCAAGGATGCCCCGCACCGGGTCGCGGTCACCACCTTCGCGTCCAATGTCGCCCGCATTCGCTCGGTGGCCGAGGCGGCCCGCGAGTGTGGCCGCGAGGTGGTCGTTGTCGGCCGTGCCATGGATCGGGTGGTCGAGGTCGCCAAGGAGTGCGGTTTCCTGGACGACCTGCCGGAGTTCCGCTCCACGGAAAACTTCGGCTACATGCCCCGTGACAAGATCGTGGCGATCCTGACCGGGTCGCAGGGCGAGCCCCGGGCGGCTCTCGCCCGGATCGCTCAGGACGAGCACCCGGACATCGCGCTGTCCGCAGGAGACCGGGTGATTTTCTCGTCGCGTGCGATCCCCGGGAACGAGAAGGCTGTCGGCTCGATCATCAACAATCTGATCGAGCAGGGCATCGAGGTGATCACCGACCGGACGGAACTGGTGCACGTGTCCGGACATCCGCGTCGCGGCGAGCTGGCGCAGATGTACCAGTGGACCCGTCCCCGCATCGCCATTCCGGCCCATGGCGAGCCCCTGCACCTGAGCGAGCACGCGAAGTTCGCGCGGGCTCAAGGCGTGAAGGAAGTCGTCCGGGCCAAGAACGGATCGCTGGTGCGCCTTTCGCCCGGCCCGGCCGAGATCGTGGACAATATCCCCGCTGGGCGACTCTACCGCGACGGCAACATCGTCATCGGAGCCGGCGAGCGGGCGCTGCCGGAGCGCCGCAAGCTTGCCTTCGCGGGAATCGTCACCGTGGCGATCGCCATCGACGACCGGGGCGAGCTCGTCGGCGATCCCGTGATCGACGCCATGGGCATCCCGGACAAGACCAGACAGGGGCGTGACCTGACCGACGTGATCGCGGACACCGTGGCCGACCTGCTCGACGGGCTCCCCAAAGCCAAGCGACGGGATCCGGAGGCGGTCGAGAATGCCGTCCACCGGGCCGTCCGCGCAGCCGTGAACCAGGAATGGGGCAAGAAGCCCGCCTGCCATGTGCTGGTCATCGAGGCCTAGGAGCTGACAGGGGAGCGCCTATGATCGGACGCCTCAATCACGTTGCCATAGCGGTGCCCGACCTCGCGGCCGCTTCGGACCTGTACCGGAAGACTCTCGGGGCGGACGTCTCGGCACCGGAGGCCCTGGACGAGCACGGCGTCACGGTGGTTTTCATCACGCTGCCCAACACCAAGATCGAGCTTCTCGAGCCCCTGGGAGAGGGATCGCCCATCGCCCGTTTCCTCGAGAAGAACCCGGACGGCGGGGTGCATCACGTCTGCTACGAAGTCGACGACATCATCGCGGCCCGCGACCGGCTTCTGGATTCCGGCGCCAGGGTGCTCGGCTCCGGAGAGCCGAAGATCGGAGCCCACGGGAAGCCGGTGCTCTTCCTGCATCCCAAGGACTTCAACGGCACGCTCATCGAGCTCGAGCAGGCGTGAGGACAAGCTGTTGATAAATCTCGTAAAAGCCCTTTCGGGATCGCTCTGGTCCACGATCGCGGTCGTCGTGGTCGTGTCCGGTCTCGCCGTCACGGCGGCTGTCCAAGCCTTCGGCCTGCGCGTCAGCGGAGGCTTGGCGCTCTACTTCGTGATCTGGTGGATCCTGCTCTTCGCGGTCCTGCCGTTCGGTGTCCGCAGCCAGGTCGAAAGCGGGGACGTGGTCCAGGGGAGCGAGCCAGGAGCCCCAGCCCTTCCGGCGCTTCGGGAAAAGGCCATTTGGACGACACTGGTCGCGTCCGTCGTGCTGGTCGTGGCTGCGGCGGTTTTTCCTTTGGCCGGTCTCTAGAGCATCGGGCGCAAAAGTGGGAAGCGGTTTTGCGCGAAAAGATGCTCCCGAACAAAAGCTTGAAGCATCGGGCGCAGAAGGAGCCGTCTCTCCCCTCCACGTCATCACCGGGCTTGTCCCGGTGATCCCGCTTGTCTGAAGCGCTGAGCCCGAAGCAATCGGGATGGCCGGCACAAGGCCGGCCATGACGTGTGGAAGGTATCATCACCCGCTCATGCCACCCGCTACGTCATCACCGGGCTTGTCCCGGTGATCCCGATTGTTCGAGGCTCCGGGTCGAACGATGCGCCAGCCAAGAGTGGAGCATCGGATCCGAGCCCAAACATGGGTCCACGTTCGGGTCCGATGATCTAGAACCAAGAAGAGAAGGAGCCGAAAAAAGAAAAGCAAGGCTTTCGCCTTGCCTGAACTGCCTTTTGGCAATTTTTGATCCCTGGCTTTCTCAGACCAGCGCCTCAGGGCACTTGGGGATCTTGTTCCTCCCGAAACTCGGACCGTAGCCTTTGACCTTGGAAGGCCTCAGACGTTAGCGGTTCGTTTATAGTCACCTTGCCCGACCGTGTCACCTTTTATGGGCACCTCCTGATGCATTTTTCGGCATTTCTTGTATTGATCTTTGGTCTAATCCATCTCGCCGCAGGCCCGATGGGGCGATGACAGCTTGTCTTTTCCCCGAGGCCTGTGTTGTGTGCTGGAAGCGAGTCGCTACCTTTCTCCTGTTCTGACCGAGATCCAAAGGCGTCCCATGCGTTTGAGCCGCTACTTCCTCCCCATCCTCCGCGAGACGCCGAAGGAGGCGGAGATCGTCTCCCACCGTTTGATGCTGCGCGCCGGAATGATCCGGCAGGAGGCGGCCGGAATCTATGCCTGGCTCCCCCTCGGCTTGAAGGTCCTGAACAAGGTCAACGCGATCGTCCGCGAGGAGCAGAACCGCTCCGGCGCCCTCGAGCTTCTCATGCCGACGATCCAGTCGGCGGATCTCTGGCGGGAATCCGGCCGCTATGACGCCTACGGCAAGGAGATGCTGCGCATCCGGGACCGTCATGAGCGCGACATGCTGTTCGGCCCGACCAACGAGGAGATGGTCACCGAGATCTTCCGGGGCTATGTGCGCTCCTACAAGGATCTGCCGTTGAACCTCTACCATATCCAGTGGAAGTTCCGGGACGAGGTGCGGCCGCGCTTCGGCGTCATGCGCTCGCGCGAGTTCCTGATGAAGGACGCCTATTCCTTCGATCTGGATCAGGCCGGCGCCGTGCATTCCTACAACAAGATGTTCGTGGCCTATCTTCGGACTTTCGCCCGCATGGGCCTGAAGGCGATCCCGATGCGCGCCGACACGGGTCCCATCGGGGGCAATCTCAGCCACGAGTTCATCATCCTGGCCTCGACCGGCGAGAGCGAGGTGTTCTGCCACGCGGATTACCTGAACTTCGACATTCCGCCCGCCGAGACGGACTTCGACGATGTTCCGGGCCTCCAGAGCACCGTGGACAGGTGGACGTCGCTCTACGCAGCCACCTCCGAGATGCACGAGGCCTCGGCCTTCGAGGCGGTTCCGGACGACAAGAAGATGTCCGCCCGCGGCATCGAGGTCGGCCACATCTTCTACTTCGGCACCAAGTATTCGGAGCCCATGGGCGCGAAGGTGATGGGGCCCGACGGGCAGGAGAGGCCGGTCCATATGGGCTCCTACGGCATCGGGCCGAGCCGGCTGATCGCCGCCATCATCGAGGCGAGCCACGACGAGAGCGGGATCATCTGGCCGGAAGCCGTCGCTCCCTTCGACGTGGCGATCCTGAACCTGAAGGCCGGCGACGCCGCGACGGACGCCGCTTCCGAGCGCCTCTATCGCGAGCTGGAAGCGGCAGGACGGGACGTTCTCTACGACGATCGGGACGAGCGTCCTGGTGGAAAATTCGCCACGGCCGATCTCATCGGGGTTCCGTGGCAGGTTCTGATCGGACCCAAAGGTCTCGCCGAGGGCAAGGTGGAATTGAAGCATCGGGCAACGGGACAGCGCGAGCATCTTGCGCTCGAGGACGTGATCGCTCGCCTCACGGTTCGTCAATAAGCCGACATGGCCAAGGACAGAAAAGCCGGCACGGGACCGGCCGGGACCAAACCCTTCTCGCTCTTCGAGTGGATGCTCGCCGGGCGTTACCTGCGCACGCGGCGGCGCGAGGGTTTCGTGTCGGTCATTGCCGGCTTCTCCTTCCTGGGTATCATGCTCGGTGTCGCGACACTGATCGTGGTGCTCTCGGTCATGAACGGATTCCGCAAGGAGCTGCTCGACAAGATCGTCGGCATCAACGGCCATATCTTCGTGGCGCCGCTGGAGAGCCCGCTCACCGACTACCCGGAGGTCGCGGCGCGGATCGCCGCGGTGCCGGGCGTCAAGCGGGCCATTCCTCTCGTCGAGGGGCAGGCCTTCGGCTCCTCGCAGTACAACGGCAGCGGCGTTCTCGTGCGGGGCATCCGGGCTGACGATCTGCGCAAGATCGACCATATCGCGGGCAATCTGCGCCAGGGAACGCTCGAGAATTTCGAGGAAGGCGAGGGGGTGGCGATCGGCCGCCGTCTTGCCGATGCGCTGTCGCTCCAGGCCGGCGACACCTTCACGCTCATCACGCCGCGCGGAGCATCGACACCGTTCGGCACCGCGCCCAGGGTGAAAGGCTATCCGGTCAAGGCGATCTTCGAGATCGGCATGTCGGAGTTCGACTCGACCTTCGTGTTCATGCCGCTGACCGAGGCTCAGAACTACTTCAACCGCAACAACGACGTGCAGCTCATCGAGGTCTATCTCGACAATGCCGATCGGGTGGATGCGGCTCGCGCGGCGATCGACGAGGCGGCGGGCCGGCCGATCCTGATGACCGATTGGCGTCAGCGTAATCGAACATTCTTCGGCGCGCTGGAGGTCGAGCGGAACGTGATGTTCCTGATCCTGACACTGATCGTGCTCGTGGCGGCGCTCAACATCATCTCCGGGCTGATCATGCTCGTGAAGGACAAGTCGGAGGACATCGCGATCCTGCGCACCATGGGAGCGACCCGAGGGGCGGTCATGCGGGTGTTCCTGATCACGGGCGCTTCGATCGGCATCGTCGGGACGATTGCAGGCTTCGGCCTCGGCCTGCTGCTTGCGCTCAATGTCGAAACCATTCGGGACGTCATCTCGCGGTTGACGAACACCAATCTGTTCCCGGCGGAACTCTACTTCCTGAGCCGGCTGCCCGCCGAGGTGAACCCGACCGAAGTGGCGACCATCCTGATCATGGCGATGGTTCTGTCGCTTCTGGCGACCCTCTATCCCTCCTGGCGGGCCGCGAAGCTCGATCCGGTCGAAGCGTTGCGTTACGGTTGAGTATGTCGGCAGCCCAGTCCCAACCCGCCCTCTATCTCTCCAAGGTCGAGCGCCGCTACCCGCAGGGAGACAGCTTCCTCGAGGTGCTGCGCGGTGCCGATCTCGCGATTTGGCCGGGCGAGATCGTGGCCCTCATCGCTCCCTCGGGGACGGGCAAGTCGACCCTTCTTCACCTGGCGGGCCTTCTTGAGAAACCCGATGGCGGACAGGTTTTCGTAGGCTCGAAGCCGACGGCCTCCATGAACGATCAGGAGCGCACGCGCGTCCGGCGGGAGGAGCTCGGCTTCGTCTACCAGTTCCACCATCTCCTGCCGGAATTCTCGGCCCTCGAGAACGTGGTGATTCCGCAGCTCATTCGGGGCCTGTCGCGGACGGAAGCCCAGGATCGGGGGACCCAGCTCTTGACCTTCCTGGGTCTCGGCAAGCGTCTCGATCACCGTCCCGGGGAGCTGTCCGGTGGTGAGCAGCAGCGCGTCGCCATCGCACGCGCCGTCGCCAACGCCCCCCGGCTGCTGCTCGCCGACGAGCCGACCGGCAACCTCGATCCCAACACGGCCGATCGGGTGTTCCAGACGCTGGTGGCCATCGTCCGGGCCTCCAAGCTCGCGGCCCTGATCGCCACCCACAACATGGATCTCGCGGCCCGCATGGACCGCCGCGTGACGATCCGCGACGGCCTGATCGTCCAGCTGCCCTAAGAGATTCGCAAACCTGAAAGCGACGGTGCTCGAGCATCGGACGGAAAAAGTGGACCCGCTTTCGGGATCCATTCCGATGCTGCACTCCTTGATGAGCGCATCGTTCGAGCCGACCCGAAGGGCCGCGCCGCCGAATGCCGGACCCGCTTATCCGCACGATGCGCTGGCGAGCCTGGTGGCGAAGACGCCGGCCGGTGCCTTTTAACGCTTTGTTGACTCCGTCCCGCGCCTGGGTTCCGCACAGGCTTTACACAGAACATCCGATGAACAAAGATGAACATACTGGGAACACGGAGATCAAACCATGCTTCGCTTCATCCTCGAGACCACCGCCGAAATCGCTTCTCTCGCCATGTTCGGGTCTGCCGTGGCAATCTGGGCTCTGGTCCTTTCTCCCATCGCTTGATACCGGGATCCACAAGAACCCACCGGGATTCACAGGAACATAGTCCTCGCGCCCGGTGATCGGACTCCGTTAACATAGAATCGTGCAACTATGCGTGCCATTCGATGAGTAGAGTTTTATGGCGCGCATTCTTCACGATATCGGCTTCGTCCATCTGCATGTCCATTCCTCGTACTCCCTGCTCGAGGGGGCGCTGAAGGTCGCGCAGCTCGCAAAGCTCGCCGCCGCCGACAAGCAGCCGGCGCTCGCACTCACCGACACCAACAACCTCTTCGGAGCCCTCGAGTTTTCCGAGAAGCTCGCGGGCTCGGGCATCCAGCCGATCGCCGGCGTCCAGCTCTCCGTCTGCTTCGAGGAGCCGGATCCGGTCGCCCGCGTGGTGCCGCAGCCATCGAACATCGTGCTGCTCGCGCAGACGGAGGAGGGGTATCGCAACCTCATGCGCCTCGTGAGCCATGCCTATTTCGGCGTGCCGCTGGGTGAGAACCCGCGGGTGATGGCCCCCGCGCTCACGGCACACAGCGAGGGGCTGATCGCCCTGACGGGCGGATTCTCGGGCCCGCTCGATTGTGCGCTGCGCAACGGGGGGCGCCAGGATTTCGCGCAGGCCCGCCTCGACATGCTGAAAAGCGCCTTCGGTCATCAGCTCTACGTCGAGATCCAGCGCCATGGTCTCGAAGACGAGCGCGTGATCGAGAACGAGCTGCTGGCTTTGGCCGACCGGAACGGGCTGCCGATCGTCGCGGCCAACGAGCCCTTCTTCTCGTCGGCGAAGGACTACGAGGCGCACGATGCGCTGCTCGCCATCGCGGAGGGGCAGATCGTCTCGAACCCCAACCGGCGCCGCCTCTCTCCGGAACACCACTTCAAGACGCGCCAGCAGATGATGGAGCTGTTCGCGGATCTGCCCGATGCGCTCCAGGCGAGCGTCGAGATCGCCATGCGCTGCGCCACGCGGGTGCGGACCCGCAAGCCCATCCTGCCGAATTTCGGCACGGGCCCCGACGCGGTTTCCCTGGACGAAGGCGAGGAGCTGAAACGGCAGGCCGAGGAAGGGCTCGAGAAGCGCCTCGCGGCTCATGGACCCGCGCCGGGTCTGACCGAGCAGGATTACCGGGACCGGCTCGCCTACGAGATCGGCATCATCCGGAACATGAAGTTTCCGGGATACTTCCTGATCGTGTCCGACTTCATCAAATGGGCGAAGGACCACAACATTCCGGTCGGACCGGGACGTGGGTCGGGAGCAGGCTCCCTCGTGGCCTATGCGCTCACCATCACGGATCTCGATCCCCTGCGGTTCGCCCTGCTGTTCGAGCGCTTCCTCAACCCGGAACGCGTCTCGATGCCCGACTTCGACATCGACTTCTGCGTGGAGGGCCGAGAGCGCGTCATCGAATACGTGCAGCAGCGCTACGGCGAGGAGCAGGTCGCGCAGATCATCACCTTCGGTACGCTGCTCGCCCGCGGCGTGATGCGCGACGTCGGCCGCGTGCTTGAAATGCCCTACGGGCAGGTGGACAAGCTCACCAAGCTCGTGCCGCAGAACCCGGCCAATCCGGTCACCCTCGCGCAAGCCATCGAGGGCGAGCCGAAGCTTCAGGCGGCCATCGACGAGGAACCGGTCGTCAAGCGCATGCTCGACATCGCGCAGAAGCTCGAAGGCCTTCACCGGCACGCCTCGACCCACGCCGCCGGCGTGGTGATCGGCGACCGGCCATTGCAGGAATTGGTGCCGCTCTATCGAGACCCGAAGACCGGCATGCGGGTGACCCAGTTCAACATGAAATGGGTCGAGCAGGCCGGCCTCGTGAAGTTCGACTTCCTCGGGCTCAAGACCCTCACGGTTCTGCGGACTGCGGTCGATCTCATTCGACGGAAGGGGATCGAGGTCGATCTCTCGGCCCTGCCGCTCGACGACCGCAAGACCTACGAGATGCTGCGGCGCGGCGAGACGGTCGGCGTGTTCCAGGTGGAATCGGCGGGCATGCGCAAGGCTCTGGTCGAGATGGAGACCGACCGCTTCGAGGACATCATCGCCCTCGTGGCGCTCTATCGCCCGGGCCCGATGGCGAACATCCCGGTCTACTGCGCGCGCAAGCTCGGCAAGGACGAGCACAACAAGAAGGACTGGTATCCCCACGACAAGCTGGAGCCCATCCTGCGCGAGACCTTCGGCATCATCGTCTACCAGGAGCAGGTGATGGAGGTGGCGAAAGTCCTCTCCGGCTACTCGCTCGGCGATGCCGATCTTCTGCGCCGCGCCATGGGCAAGAAGATCAAGGCGGAGATGGATGCGCAGCGCGAGCGCTTCGTGTCCGGGGCGAAGGAGGGCGGGCTCGACAAGGCGAAATCCAACGAGATCTTCGACCTGCTCGCCAAGTTCGCGGATTACGGGTTCAACAAGAGCCACGCGGCCGCCTATGCTCTCGTGGCGTTCCAGACGGCCTATCTCAAAGCCAATCATGCGGTCGAGTTCCTGGCCGCGTCGATGACGCTCGATCTCGACAACACCGACAAGCTGGCCGAATTCCGCCGCGAAGCGCAGCGCCTCGGGTTCAAGGTCATCCCGCCGTCGATCAACCGGTCGGGCGTCGTCTTCGACGTGACCTATGACGAAGACGGCAAGGGCCAGATTCTGTATGCCCTTGCGGCCGTCAAAGGGGTCGGTCGCCAGGCCATCGAGAGCGTCGTCGAGGCGCGCGGCGACAAGCCGTTCAAGGACCTTGCGGACTTCGCCCGACGCATCAATCCGCGCATGCTCAACAAGCGCACGCTCGAGAACCTGATCGCAGCCGGGGCCTTCGACGAGCTGGAGCCCGACCGGGCGAAGGCCTGCGCGTCGGTCGACGCCATGATGAGCCTCGCCCAGCAATCTCACGAGGCGGCCAACGGCGGCATGATGGACATGTTCGGCGGTGTCGCGTCGGCGGATGTGCAGCTGCGCATCGGACCCTATGATCCATGGCCCGCCGCCGAGAGGCTGCAGCGGGAATACGACGCCGTCGGTTTCTTCCTCTCCGGCCATCCCCTCGACGAGTACGGCGACCTTCTCAAGAAACTGCGTGTGCAGACCTGGGTCGAGTTCTGCCGCTCGGTCAAGGCGGGCAATTCCGTGGGTCGGGTCGCCGCCACCGTGCTCGACAGGCAGGAGCGCCGCACCAAGACGGGCAACAAGATGGGCATCCTCGTGCTGTCCGATCAGACCGGGCAGTTCGAAGCCATCATCTTCTCCGAAGGCCTGCAGCGTCTCCGGGATGTCCTCGAGCCGGGCTCCGCCGTGGTTCTGATGCTTCAGGCCGGGCTCGAGGGCGAAGAGGTGAGGGCGCGCATCGGCATGGCCGAGCCGCTGGACGAGGCGGTCGCCAAGCACCAGAAGAGCATGCGCATCTTCCTGCGCGACGAACGGCCGATTCCCAGCGTCTACGAGCGGCTCAAGGTCCGGGGCGAGGGCGAGGTTTCCCTCGTGCTCATCCTCGACGACGGCGACCGGGAGGTGGAGGTCAAGCTCCCCGGTAAATACATGGCCAGTCCCCAGATCGCGGGCGCGCTCCGGGCGGTGCCGGGCGTGGTGGACGTGCACATGAACTGACGCGGCCGGAACGGCCCTCACGGAGTGCGGGAGCGAGCCCCGCCTCAGCGACGGCCGGTCTTCGCAGCCGGGGGCTCGGCACCGGAATCATGGACGTCGCCGAGGCAGCGGCGGCCGGGCGGGGGGCTTCACCGGGAAGCTCGGCCATGCCGTCCTCGGACCCTCGAGAATCGGCCCGGAGAAACTCCCCGAGGCAACTCCCCGAGGCCGTGCGAGATTCCTTCCGGGAAAGCGATTCCGCAGCTGACGGGTCTTCCGAGAGCAGGCCACGTCGGCCTTCCCATCCTTTGGCTTGCATTTCCGAGCCTTTACCCCTATATGCGCGCCTATCCCACACGCGGAATCCACCTCATAAGCCCATGAGGTATCCCGGTGGCCGGTTCGACCGGTCCACTGTTCCGCGGAGGCTTAACCGGAGAACAAACTATGGCGCTTCCCGATTTCTCGATGCGCAGCCTGCTTGAGGCTGGCGCTCACTTTGGCCACCAGGCCCACCGTTGGAACCCGAAGATGGGTCAGTACATCTTCGGCACCCGCAACAACATCCACATCATCGACCTCGCCCAGACGGTTCCGATGCTGCACCGGGCCCTCCAGGCCGTCAGCGACACGGTCGCCAAGGGTGGCCGCGTGCTCTTCGTCGGCACCAAGCGTCAGGCTTCCGACGCGGTGGCCGATGCGGCCAAGCGTTCGGCCCAGTACTACGTCAACTCCCGCTGGCTCGGCGGCATGCTGACGAACTGGAAGACGATCTCCGGGTCGATCCAGCGCCTGCGCAAGGTCGACGAGATCCTCGCCGGCGGCGGCCAGGGCCTCACGAAGAAAGAGCGTCTCATGCTCGCCCGTGAGAAGGAGAAGCTCGAGCGTGCTCTCGGCGGCATCAAGGACATGGGCGGCACGCCCGACCTGATCTTCGTCATCGACACCAACAAGGAGCAGCTGGCGATCCAGGAGGCCAAGCGCCTTGGCATCCCGGTGGCCGCCATCGTCGACACGAACTGCGATCCGGACGGCATCACCTTCCCGGTTCCGGCCAATGACGACGCTGGCCGCGCGATCTCGCTCTACTGCGATCTGGTCGCTCGGGCCGCTCTCGACGGCATCTCCCGTGGCGCTGGCGCCATGGGCATCGACATCGGCGAGTCCGAGAACCCGATGGCCGAGGAGCTCCCGGCGAACGACACGGCTGTCGCCGCCTACGAGGGCGAGCAGTTCGAGCGTCTCGCGGCTCCCCGCGGCGCGCCCGACGATCTGACCAAGCTGAACGGCGTCGGCCCGCAGCTCGAGAAGAAGCTCAACGAGGCCGGCATCTTCCATTACTGGCAGCTGGCCGCCATGCAGCCGGGCGATGTCGCCCAGCTCGACAAGGACCTGAAGCTGAACGGCCGCCTGGAGCGTGACGGCTGGATCAACCAGGCCCGCTCGATGATTGAAGCCGCTGCTGCGTGAGCCTGACGGCGCCGCACCATGCAGCGCCGCTTGAACGATTGACCGAGCCCGGCGTTCCACGAGCGCCGGGCTCCCTCTATGCATGAACCTTTGAAAGGAATAGCCATGGCGAACATTACCGCTGCGATGGTGAAGGAGCTGCGCGAGACGACCAGCGCCGGCATGATGGACTGCAAGGCCGCGCTTGCCGAAACGAACGGCGACATGGAGGCGGCGATCGACTGGCTCCGCAAGAAGGGTCTCTCGAAGGCTGCCAAGAAGGCCGGTCGCGTTGCGGCCGAGGGCTTGGTGGCGGTCGAATCCGCCGGTCACACGGCGACGATCCTCGAGGTCAATTCCGAGACCGACTTCGTCGCCCGCAACGACCAGTTCCAGGCCTTCGTTCGCGAAGCCGCCAAGATCGGCCTGATGGGCAACGGCACCCTCGAGTCCCTCGAGGCCGCCCACTTCCCGGGCTCGCAGACGACGGTCAAGGATCGCCTGCAGGAGCTCATCGCCACCATCGGCGAGAACATGACCCTGCGCCGGATCGCCAAGCTCGAGGTCTCCAAGGGCGTGATCGCGTCCTATGTCCACAACGCGGTGACCGAAGGCCTCGGCAAGATCGGCGTGCTCGTGGCGCTCGAATCCGAAGGCGACGTGACCGTCCTCGGCACCCTCGGCCGCCAGATCGCCATGCACGTGGCCGCCACCAGCCCGGTGGCGCTGGACGCCTCCGGAGTCGATCAGGCGACGATCGAGCGTGAGAGCGCCATCCTGCGCGACAAGAACGCCGGCAAGCCGGACCACGTCATGCAGAAGATCATCGAGAGCGGCCTGAAGAGCTACTTCAAGGAGGTCACCCTCCTGGAGCAGCCTTTCGTTCACGATCCCTCGAAGACCGTGACCCAGGTCCTCAAGGAGGCCGAGTCGAAGGCCGGCAAGCCGGTGACCCTCAAGGCCTTCGTCCGCTATGCTCTCGGCGAGGGCATCGAGAAGGAAGAAGCCCCGGACTTCGCGGCTGAAGTGGCCGCCCAGGCCGGTCTCAAGGCCTAAGTCGAACCTGAGTAAAACGGCGGCTCTTCAGCCGCCGTTTTCATGAGAGGCTCGAAAAGAAAGGTCTGACGATGGCAACGTTCCGGCGCATCCTGGTTAAGCTTTCCGGTGAGGCCCTGATGGCTCCCGATGGCTACTGGCTGGATTCTCAGATCCTGTCATCCCTGGCGGAAGATCTGGCCCAGGCCACCCGCGCGGGCTTCGAGATCGCCGTCGTCATCGGCGGCGGCAACATCATTCGCGGCGCCCGCATGAGCGCAGCCGGCTGGATCGACCGGCCCACGGCCGATTCCATGGGCATGCTCGGCACCGTCATGAACTCCCTTGCCGTCGAGACGGCCCTGAACGCGGCCGGCGTTCCGGCCAGGACCATGTCGGCCGTCTCCATGCCGACGATCTGCGAGACCTACGCCCGTCAGCCGGCGCTGCACCACCTCGACAAGGGGCAGGTGGTGGTTCTGGCCGGCGGTACGGGCAACCCGTTCTTCACCACCGACACCGCCGCCGTCCTGCGCGCCGCCGAGCTTCGCTGCGACGCCGTCCTGAAGGCCACCCAGGTCGATGGCGTCTACTCGGCGGATCCGAAAAAGGACCCCGGCGCGATCCGATTCGACCGGTTGACCCACGACGAGGCCATCGCCAAGGACCTGAAGGTCATGGACACGGCGGCCTTCGCCCTGGCGCGGGAGAGCCGGCTCTCGATCATCGTGGGCTCCGTGCATGCCCCGAGTTCCGTGACGGCGCTTCTCCAGGGGAAAGTGCCGTCCACCGTGGTCGCCCCTTGATCCAAGGGCCTTGATGCTGGACCCTGGGAAGCGTAAGCCCGTTTAAATAGTTCGCGTAAGGACAAATTCTGATGGCCACGACCTTTGATCTCGCCGATGTGAAGCGCCGCATGCAGGGCGCCATCAACGCTTTCAAGAACGACCTGGCTAGCCTGCGCACCGGGCGCGCCTCGCCGAACCTGCTCGACCCCATCCAGATCGACGCCTACGGGTCCCTGATGCCGATCAGCCAGGTTGCCACCGTCAACGTGCCTGAGCCGCGCCTGCTGAGCGTTCAGGTCTGGGATCGGGGCATGGTGGCGGCCGTCGAGAAGGCGATCCGGGAATCGGATCTCGGGCTCAATCCGCAGACGGAAGGGCAGGTGATCCGCCTGCGCATTCCCGAGATGAACGAGCAGCGCCGCAAGGAGATGGTGAAGGTGGCGCACAAATATGCCGAGGAGGCGCGGGTCGCCGTTCGACACGTCCGACGCGATGGCCTCGACCTGCTCAAGAAGCTTGAGAAGGACAGCGCGATCAGCGAGGATGACGGCAAGCGTCATGCGGATCAGGTTCAGAAGGCGACCGACCAGTTCGTGGCCGAGATCGACAGCCTTCTCGTCACCAAGGAAAAGGAAATCATGCACGTCTGACAGCCAGGCGCGCATTGGGACGGACATATGAGCGGCGAAGCCAAAAAGTCGGCCCCGAGCCTTGCGTGCAACGAAGCAGGCGAGGGGATGCCGACTCATGTTGCCATCATCATGGATGGAAACGGCCGCTGGGCCGCTCAGAGAGGGCTGCCTCGGTTCGAAGGGCATCGCAAGGGGATCGACGCGATCCGCCGTGCGGTCAGAACCGCGACGGATCTCGGTATCCGCTTCCTCACCGTCTACAGCTTCTCGGCGGAGAACTGGCGCCGGCCCGCCGATGAGGTCTCGTATCTCATGGGATTGCTCAAGCGCTTCGTACGCCACGACCTCGCCGAGTTGCACGCCAACAACATCCGCGTTCGCATCATCGGCGAGCGCGAAGGCTTGGCCTCCGACATCCGCATGCTCCTCGACGAAGCGGAGCAGCTCACCCGCTCGAACACCGGCCTGACCCTCGTCATCGCGTTCAATTACGGAGGCCGCCAGGAGATCGTGAGTGCCATCCGGGCTCTCGCGGTCAAGGTGAAGGCGGGAACACTCGACCCGTCCGAGATCGACATGAACACGGTCGGAGCGACCCTCGACACCCATGGCATTCCCGACCCGGATCTCGTCATCCGGACGTCGGGCGAGCAGCGGGTGTCGAACTTTCTCACTTGGCAGACCGCGTATTCCGAGTTCGTCTTCCTGCCCTGCTTCTGGCCGGACTTCGACGAGACGGCGTTTCAGAGCGCGATCGCCGAGTACTACAGGCGCGATCGCCGTTTCGGCGGTTTGAGCGCGCGGGCAGGCTGACGATGGTCGCAGACCAGGGCTCGTCCTTGCCGTCCCATCCAAAGCCGAGTTCATCCAAGGAACTGACGACGCGCATTCTGTCCGCCGTCGTCATGATCGCAGCCGCCCTGCTGACGGCCTATTGGGGCGGCTGGCCCTTCGCCCTGTTCTGGCTGGCGGCCGGGACCGCCATCATGGTGGAATGGACCCGGATGACGGGGGCCGAACCACGCCCCCTGGTGCAGGGCGTCCTCGCGCTCGGGCTCGCCGTTCTGACCGCCCTTCTCCTCGCGGAGGCGAGCTTCGGCCTGTTCCTCCTGGCAGGGCTCGTCTTCCTTGTGACGGGCATCGTTGTGACCCGGGGCGGCCCCAGCCGGATCTGGTCGGGCTCGGGCTTTCTTTATGCATCCTTGATCGTTCTCGTCCCGCCGATCGTGCGCGACCATCCCGAACTTGGAATTCTGGGCCTGCTGTGGATGTTCGCCGTCGTGTGGGCAACCGACATCGCGGCCTATTTCACGGGACGAACCTTTGGGGGGCCGAAGCTCTGTCCGCCGATCAGCCCGAAGAAGACATGGTCCGGCTTCGTCGGAGGCGTCGTCGCGGCGGCCCTGTGCGGCGTGTTGGTCGCCTGGGCCGGCGGGGCCTACGGCCACAGCCTGCCCTTCGGCTTACCGGCAGTCGCCGTGCTGTCCGTCGTCGCATCGGTCGCAAGCCAGATCGGAGATCTCGGTGAGTCGGCTCTGAAGCGCCATTGCAACGTGAAGGACTCGAGCCATCTCATCCCGGGACACGGCGGCGTCATGGATCGCCTGGACGGCTTCTGGGCCGTCTGCCTTATCGTTGGGGCCATTCTGCTGACGATTCACCTCACTGCATAGGCGCCCATGACCCGTTCCATCACGATTCTCGGCGCGACCGGCTCGATTGGCCGCTCGACGGCCGACGTCATCCTGGCTCATCGGGACGAGTTTCGTGTCGAAGCCGTCGTCGGGGGCAGCAATGCGGCCGCTTTGGCGAAGATCGCCAAAGACCTGGGGGCCAAATTCGCCGCCCTGGCCGACGAGGCGGCCGAAGGGGACTTGAGACAGGCTCTGACGGGAAGCGGAATCAGGGGCGGAGCCGGACAGGCGGCCGTTCTGGAGGCGGTCGATCGCGATGCCGACATCGTGCTGGCCGCCATCAGCGGAACGGCCGGCCTTGCTCCCACCCATGCCGCACTGAAACCGGGCCGGCGGATTGCCCTCGCCAACAAGGAAAGCCTCGTTTGCGCCGGCGGCGTCTTCATGGCTGACGCCCGCCGCCTCGGGGTCGAGGTGATGCCGGTGGATTCCGAGCACAACGCGCTGGATCATGCTCTTGCTTCGGGTTCGGACCGGGATGTGGAGAAGGCCGTGATCACCGCATCCGGCGGACCCTTCCGCACCTGGACCAGGGAGCGGATCGCGGGAGCGGATGCACGGGAGGCGTCAGCCCATCCCGTCTGGTCCATGGGCTCGAAGATCAACATCGACTCCGCCACCTTGATGAACAAAGGGCTC
This sequence comes from Microvirga sesbaniae, assembly GCF_025460805.1. GTDB lineage: Bacteria > Pseudomonadota > Alphaproteobacteria > Rhizobiales > Beijerinckiaceae > Microvirga > Microvirga sesbaniae. The sequence continues at coordinate 357,134 of NZ_JAMXFJ010000003.1, forward strand.
GAGCTGATCGAGGCTCATCATCTGTTCGACCTCGAGGCGGGGCGGCTCGACGTGCTGGTGCACCCGGAAGCGATCGTGCACGGCCTCGTTCAGTGGAGCGACGGCGCCGTGACCGCAGGCCTCGCCTTGCCGGACATGAAGGTTCCGATCGCCAATGCGCTCCGGAATCAGAACCGCCTGAGGATGGATTTGCCTCGTCTCGATCTTGCCGCGATTGGTCGATTAAGCTTCGAGCCGCCTGACGAAGGGCGCTTTCCATGCCTATCTCTGGCGAAGGCGGCACTCAAGGCCGGTGGGGCCATGCCCACGATCCTGAACGCTGCCAACGAGATTGCGGTCGAAGCCTTTATTGCGGATGCGATCGGATTTTACGATATTTCCGAGATAGTTGAACGGGTTTGTTCAACGTTTTCCGGAAGAAATATCGCGGCGCCGTCGACGGTGGCGGACGCATTGTGGATCGACCAGGAAGCCCGTCAGGCGGCACGGCAGCTTCTGCCGGTCCGGACCGGAACGGCGCGGCTCTGAAGAGCCCGAAGGGGACGATGATGGACTTTCTTTCGACGATCGGCGGGGCGACGGGCTCCCTGTTCCTGACGCTGATCTCCTTTCTCGTGGTTCTCACGGTGGTCGTGTTCATCCACGAGTTCGGCCATTTCTGGGTGGGGCGGCTCTGCGGCGTCGGAGTGACGGCCTTCTCGATCGGTTTCGGGCGCGAGCTGATCGGCTGGACGGACAGAAAGGGGACCCGCTGGAAGATTTCGGCGATTCCCCTTGGCGGCTACGTCAAGTTCGTCGGCGACCTCAACGCGGCCAGCGTGCCCGACCAGGACCAGCTCGACCGGATGCCGGTGGAGGAGCGCGCCATCAGTTTTCCCCACCAAAATGTGGCCAAGCGCGCGGCGATCGTCGCGGCGGGTCCGATCGCCAATTTCATCCTGGCCATCGCGATTTTCGCGGGCTTCAACTACTTCAACGGCCGTCAGGTGCTGGAGCCGAGAATCGAGGCGGTCCAGCCGGGAAGCGCGGCGGAAAAGGCGGGCTTCCAGCCCAAGGACCTGATCCTGACGGTGGATGGCCGGCAGATCCAGACCTTTGCCGACATGCAGCTGATCGTCAGCTCCAGCGCAGGGGAGCCCCTCGAGTTCACGATCGATCGAAACGGGCAGACGGTCGCTCTGACGGCCACCCCGAATTTCGTCGAGCGAACCAGCCCCTTCGGAAAGCAGCGCATCGGCCTTCTGGGGGTCGAGGCTTCCAGGGACCCATCCGCGATCAAGCGCCTGACCTATTCCCCTTGGGGAGCCGTCAAGGCGGCCGTGACAGAGACATGGAACCTCGTCGAGCGGACCCTGAACTTCATCCGACGCCTCGTGATGGGCTGGGAATCGGCCGATCAGCTCTCGGGCCCCATCGGGATCGCCCGGGCGTCGGGCACCGCCTTCGACGTCGGCGGCGTCTACAGTCTCGTCAGCCTGATCGGCTTCATGTCCGTTTCGATCGGGCTCATTAACCTTTTTCCCATTCCGCTGCTGGATGGCGGGCATCTTCTGTTCTATGCCATCGAGGCGGCGCGGGGCCGTCCCTTGAGCGAGAAAGCCCAGGAAATCGGGTTCAGGATAGGGTTTGCCCTGGTGGCGATGCTCATGCTGTTCGCCACTTGGAATGATCTTGTTCACCTTGGCAGCAGTTTTCTGGGCCAGGGATCGTGACAAGGACGCCACGCTCTTCAAAAATTGGTACTCTGTTGTGGATGTGCCGTTTGCAATAGCGGCGAAAGTTTGTACAAGCGGTCCACACGGATAAGGTTGGGGGCACTCGTCTCCGACCGGCGGGACCTTCCTCGCCAGGGACAGAATATAAAGAACGGGCCAGTTGATGATGTCGACGACCAAGCCTCGCCGGAAGAAGCCGGCCACCACCGCCATTGTCGCGATCAGCGCGCTGATGGCCGGGATTACTGCCGGGGAGAGCGCCTTCGCCCAGCAGGTGGCCCCGGGGAATCGCCGCGCTTCCGCAGCACAGGGTCCTATCGTCAACCGCGTGGTGGTCGAAGGAAACAAGAAGGTTGAGAAGGCCCTTCTTGAGGACCAGCTTCAGGCCCGCGCTCGCGCTCCGTACAACCAGGCTGCCGTGGACGCAGACGTTCAGCGCATCCTCGAGGTCTATCGCCGTTCCGGGCGCGGTCTCGCCCAGGTGACCCCTCGTCTGGTGGACCTGCCCAACGGAACGGTCGACGTGGTCTACACCATCAACGAGGGTGACAAGACCGGCGTGAAGGATATCCGCTTCGTCGGGAACAACCAGGTGTCTTCCAGCCGCCTGCGCGGTCTCATGCAGACCACGGAGACGAATCTCCTCAGCTTCCTGAAAAGCTCCGACGTGTACGATCCCGATCGGCTCTCGACCGATCTGGACCTCATCCGCCGGTATTATCTCAAGAACGGCTATGCCGATTACCGCCTCGTCTCGAGCGATGTGGCCTTTGACCCCAACGGGGGCGGTTACGTCATCACGATCACGGTCGACGAGGGCGAGCAGTACCGCTTCGGCAGCGTGACGGTGGATCCCCGCATTGCCGGTGTGGATCCGGGCGCCGTGCGCCGGGACATCTCGACTTCCGAAGGCTCGGTCTACAACGCCGAAGCGGTTGAAAAGTCGGTTCTGGCGCTGACGACCGCTGTCGGCCGTCAGGGCAATCCCTTCGCTCAGGTGCGTCCGGTCGGTACGCGCGATCCCTCCACGCGCACGGTCAATCTGACCTATGTGGTCGAGGAAGCCCCGCGGATCTACATCGAGCGCATCAACGTGCGCGGCAACAGCCGCACCCGCGACTACGTCATCCGTCGCGAGTTCGAGCTGGGCGAAGGCGATGCCTACAACCAGGTCCTGGTCGACCGCGCCGAGCGCCGCCTGAACAACCTCGGCTACTTCAAGCGCGTTCGTATCTCCAACGAGCCCGGCTCTTCGGCCGACCGCGTGGTCGTGAACGTGGACGTGGAGGATCAGTCCACCGGTTCGTTCGCCATCTCGGGCGGCTACTCGACGGCCGACGGTTTCATCGGCGAAGTCTCGGTCACCGAGACCAACTTCCTGGGCCGCGGCCAGTTCGTCCGTCTCGCCGGGCAGCTCGGCCAGCGCGCCTACGGTGTCGACTTCTCGTTCACCGAGCCGTACTTCCTGGGCTACCGGATGTCGGCCGGCATCGACCTGTTCTCGAAGTTCAGCGATCAGACCCGGTACTCCCGTTACGAGAACCGCATGACCGGCGGTACGCTTCGCCTCGGACTCCCGTTCACGGAAGAGTTCACGGTCACGGCTCGCTACTCGCTGTATCAACAGTCCCTGGATATCCCGAACGACACCGATCAGCCATACAACGACTGCTCGGTTCCGATCCCGGGCTATACCCAGCTGAACGCCGACGGAACGCCCAACCGCCAGTTCTGCGAAGGCAACGGCGAAGCCTCCCTGGCGATCAAGGAATCGCAGGGCGACACGATTACCTCGCTGGTCGGCTTGACCTACAACTACAACACGCTCGACAGCATCCGCGAGCCTCGGAACGGCTTCTATGCCGAAGTGAAGACCGACGTTGCCGGCCTCGGAGGCGACTCGCATTACTTCCGCGTCACCGGCGACGCGCGGTACTATCGCGAGCTGTTCGAGGATGTGGTGGGTATCGCCCGTATCCAGGGCGGCCACATCATGGGCTTCGGCGACAACGGTGCCGAGTTCGCACAGGGTGGCGATCTGCGCATCATCGACCACTTCTTCATGGGTCCGTCCCTGGTCCGCGGCTTCGCGCCCAACGGCATCGGGCCGCGTGACATCTCGAGCCTCGACAGCCGGGCCAACGCTATCGGCGGCACCACCTATTTCGGCGGCACGCTCGAAGTGCAGTTCCCGATCTGGGGTCTGCCGCGCGAACTGGGTCTGAAGGGTGCGGTCTTCGCCGATGCCGGTACGCTCTACGGCTACGACGGTCCGACCACCTTCGACGTGAACGGCAACAACTTCATCGACGGCTATTCCGGAACCTGCACGCGCAACGCGAGCGCGACCACGACGCAGGAATGCATCGAGGTTCTGGACAGCAAGAAGATCCGCTCTGCCGTCGGCGCGTCGATCCTGTGGTCGTCGCCGCTGGGCCCGATCCGCTTCGATTACGCATTCGCCCTCTCGAAGGAAGAGGGTGTGATCAGGGATGGCGTGCGGGTCGGTGCAGACCGGACTCAAGCCTTCCGGTTCACCGGCGGCACGCGCTTCTAATCGGGGAGGGCGCCTGCGGGCGCCCTCACTTATGGTTTATGACAGAATCCAATTTCTTCCCGCAAAGCCAGACGTTGACTCTGCGTCAGGTGGCGGAGATGGCGAACGCAACGCTCCCCGACGGCACCGACGGGGAGTTTTTGCTTAAGGGCGTCGCCCCTCTCGAGAGCGCAGGGCCCGGCGATCTCGCCTATATGGACAACCCGGCCTATGTCGGCGCTTTGGCGACGACGCGCGCCCGCGCATGCCTCGTGACGCCACGTTATGCCGCAAAGGTCCCGTCCGGCACGATCGCCGTCGTGACCCCCCAGGCCTATCGGGTTTTCGCGCAGGTTCTCGGGATCCTGTTCCCGTCCGCCATGCGTCCGGAATCGGCCTTCGCGTCGACCGGGGTCTCACCCGGCTCCTTCGTTCATCCTTCGGCACGGCTGGAGCATGGGGTCCGGGTCGACCCGGGCGCCGTCATCGGGCCTCACGCCGAGATCGGGTCCGGCACCCTCATCGGGGCCCATTCCGTCGTCGGTCCCAAGGTGAAGATCGGGCGCGACTGCTCCATTGCGGCCCATGTGACCGTGTCCCATGCCTTCATCGGCAACCGGGTCATCCTCCATCCCGGGGTCCGGATCGGGCAGGACGGGTTCGGCTTCGCCATGGGACCTCAGGGCCACCTCAAGGTGCCGCAGGTCGGCCGCGTCATCATCCAGGACGACGTGGAGATCGGCGCCAACACCACCGTCGACCGAGGCGCCAGCCGCGACACCGTGATCGGCGAGGGGACGAAGATCGATAACCTGGTCCAGATCGCGCATAACGTGGTCATCGGCCGCCATTGCGTGATCGTCGCGCAGGTCGGCATCGCCGGGTCCACGACGATCGAGGACTACGTGGCTCTCGGCGGGCAGGTCGCCGTCAAGGGGCACGTGCGGATCGGCATGGGAGCCCAGATCGCGGCGACCAGCGGGGTCAACGGCGATGTTCCTCCTGGAGCCCGCTGGGGGGGTATCCCGGCCCGGCCGATGCGCGAATGGTTCCGTGAGATTACGGCCCTGAAAAAGCTTGCATCCCAGGGCGATTCCGCCAAAGACGACGGTGCGTCTTCATAACGTTCGTTGAAGGCACCCACTACCGCCGGGAGTTCACGTCATGTCCGAAGCGCCCACCACGCTTCAAACCGCCGATATCATGGAGATCCTGGAGCTCCTGCCGCACCGGTATCCTTTCCTCCTGGTCGACAAGATCATCGAGATCGACGGCGACAGATCGTGCATCGGCATCAAGAACGTCACCTTCAATGAGCCACAATTCACGGGCCATTTTCCGACCCGGCCGATTTTTCCCGGCGTTTTCCTGATCGAGGCCATGGCCCAGACGGCGGGTGCCATCTGCGTCAAGGCGAAGATGGCCGAGCAGGCGAAGCCGAAGCAGGTTTTTTTCATGACAATCGATAAAGTGAAGTTTCGCCGGCCCGTCGAGCCGGGTGACCGGGTCGAGTTCCACATGCGCAAGCTGAACAACCGCCGCAATATGTGGTGGTACAAGGGCGAGGCGAAGGTCGAAGGCACCCTCGTCTGCGAGGCCGAGGTCAGTGCCATGCTGGTGCTCGAATAATGGACGTCACGATTCATCCGACCGCCGTCGTGGAGGATGGGGCCAAGATCGGCCCGGGCGTCAGGATCGGTCCGCTCTGCACTGTCGGGCCCGAGGTCGAGCTCGGCGAGGGCTGTCAGCTCATGAGCCATGTGGCCCTGGCCGGGCGGACGAAGATCGGCCCGCGGACCCGGATCTTCCCGTTCGCCTCCATCGGCCATATCCCTCAGGATCTGAAGTACAAGGGCGAGGCCTCCACCCTCGAGATCGGCGCCGATTGCATGATCCGCGAAGGCGTGACCATGAATCCCGGCACCGAGGGAGGCGGTCTTCGTACGGTGATCGGGGACCGCTGCGCCTTTCTGGCCAACTCGCATGTGGGCCACGACACCAAGGTCGGCAACGACTGCATCCTGTCCAACAACGTGATGCTGGCCGGCCACGTGACGGTGGGCGATTTCGTGATCTTCGGGGGCGGTTCCGCGGTGATCCAGTTCGCCCGCGTCGGCTCCCATGCCTTCGTGGGAGGCATGTCCGGCCTGGAGAACGACCTGATCCCCTATGGCATGGCCATGGGCAACAGGGCGCATCTGGCGGGCCTCAACATCATCGGTCTGCGGCGCCGTGGCTTCAGCCGTGAGCAGATCCACGACATCCGCCGGGCCTATCGCCTTCTGTTCGCCGATGAGGGCACACTGGCGGAGCGCGTCGAGGACGTGGCCGGAGAGTTCGACGATCATCCGTTCGTGCACGAGATCCTCGACTTCATCCGCGACGGCAAGGATCGGGCGATCTGCACGCCACGGGACCCCGTCAGCTCGTCCGGTTAGTGCATCGTGCGGAAAAGTGATTCCGGTCCTCCGCACCGAGTGATGCGCTCGCCGAATGAAGATGCAGCGAACCGGCCCAAGAGGCATCCGTCGGCTTTCGGGCCCGATTCTTCCGTGCCTTCAGGCCCGATCGCGATCCTCGCCGGGGCGGGGCAGCTTCCCATCCAGGTGGTGGATCATCTCGAGGCGACGGGAAGGGACGTCCGTGTGCTGGCGTTCCGCGGCTTCGCCGAAGGCGATCTGCAGCGGCGCGCCCATGCCACCGTCGACCTCCTCGACCTGAAGACGATCATGAACACCCTCGAGGGATGGCGACCCGCGGCTGTCTCTCTCGTGGGGGCCGTGCGCCGCCCGGGCTTCTCCGCGCTGCTCAGTGCCTATTCTCTGTTGCGGAACATGCATGAGGTCAGAGAAGTCATCACGCGCGGCGACGACCAGGTCCTGCGCGGTGCCGTGATGCTGCTCGAGGAGCGCGGCCATCGCGTGGTCGGCGCCCACGAGCTCGCGCCCGATCTCGTGGCCGCTCGGTCCCTGAGCGGAGTTCGCGAACCCGGCGCCGACGACCGCGAGGCCATCGGCCTCGGCCTCGACCTCCTCAATTCCCTGTCGGCCTTCGACATCGGTCAAGGCGCGGTCATCGCTCGCAGGCACGTTCTGGCGATCGAAGGCCCCGAAGGCACGGATCGAATGATCCGGCGTGTCCTGAAGATGCGACAGTCCTGGCTCGGGCTTCGGCGCCGGGAAGAGGGTGGAGTGCTGATCAAGGCGGCGAAACACGGCCAGGATCTCCGGGTCGATATGCCCACCATCGGACCGCGCACGATCGTGGAGGCGGCGAAGGCCGGGCTTTCCGGCATCGCCATCGGGGCCGGCTCCACCTTCGTGCTGGAGCAGGAGAGGACCCTCGCGACGGCCGACAGGCTCGGTCTTTTTCTGATCGCCGTCGACCTGCCCTGGATGGAGGATTCCCTTGGCTGAGAACGAGCCGCTGACCATCTGGATCGTCTCCGGCGAGGAGTCGGGCGATCAGCTCGGGGCGAAACTGATGCGCTCCTTGAAGGCGAGGCTCGGAAGCGACCGCCTGCATTTCGGCGGCGTCGGCGGCCATGCCATGGAGGGAGAAGGGCTGAAGAGCCTGTTTCCCCTCGAAGAGATCGCCGTCATGGGCTTTTCCGCCGTCATTGCCCGGCTCCCTTCGATTGTGAAGCGGATCCGGCTCACGGCGGATGCCGTCGTGGCGGCAGAGCCCGATATGCTCGTCATCATCGACAGTCCGGATTTCACCCATCGGGTCGCCAAGGCGGTGAGACGCCGGGCGCCTCACATCCCCATCATCGATTACGTCAGCCCCTCCGTCTGGGCTTGGCGCCCGGGCCGCGCCCCGAAGATGCGCGCCTATGTGGATCACCTGCTGGCCCTGCTGCCGTTCGAGCCGGCCGCTCACGAGCGCCTGGGCGGTCCGCCGACCACCTATGTCGGCCATCCGCTGATCGAGCGTCTCGCCGACATCAGGCCGGTGCCGGGCGAGCGCGGCGGCGCCGGGGACGAACCCCTCAAGCTGCTCGTCCTGCCGGGCAGCCGGCGCTCGGAAGTCAGCCGCCTCATGGAGCCCTTCGGCGAGGCAATGGCCCTCCTCAGGGAGCGCTCGCCGCGTCCGTTCGAGGTGACGATCCCGGCGGTTGCCCATCTCGCTCAGGACATCAGGGCCCGGGCAAAGTCCTGGCGCGTGCAGCCGCGGATCGTCGAGGGGGAAGGGGCCAAATGGGCCGCATTCCGCGAGGCGGATGCAGCGCTCGCGGCTTCCGGCACCGTGACCCTCGAGCTCGGCCTCTCCGGCGTCCCGATGGTGGTGGCCTATCGCGTCTCCAAGATCGAGGAGGTGCTGAAATATCTCATCAAGGCTCCCTCCATCGTGCTGACCAACCTCGTGCTCGGCGAGAACGTCATCCCGGAGCTCATCCAGTGGGACTGCACGCCCGACAAGCTTGCCGATGCGCTGCTTCCACTCCTTCATGACTCTCCCGAACGCCGGCGGCAGCTCGCGGCCTTCGGCAAGCTCGATGAGCTGATGCGGATCGGCGACGAAGTGCCGAGCGAGCGCGCGGCGCGGATCGTGGAAGAGGTGCTGGCTTCCCACAGGAATGCTTGAAGGGGTCGGGGGATGCACAATCCCCTGGTCGTGCCCGACCCGGCACGGTGATCCCGATCCGGAGAATGCGATGCCTCAGGATTTGGAAAGGCGCTAGCGCATTGGACGGACCCAGAGGGCCGCGTCCGAGGCTCTAACCCGGTTCGACCGTCCCATCACGGGACCGGACGACAAAAAAGGGGCCTTTCGGCCCCTTCTCGCTGTCGGCATGTCCGTCCGCCTCAGCCGCGCTGGGCGACCGTCACATAATCGCGCTCCGTCTCGCCCGTATAGAGCTGGCGCGGACGGCCGATGCGCTGGGACGGATCCTCGATCATCTCGCTCCACTGCGCAATCCAGCCGACCGTCCGGGCGAGCGCGAACAGCACCGTGAACATGGAGGTGGGGAAGCCCATCGCCTTCAGGGTGATGCCCGAATAGAAGTCGATGTTCGGGTAGAGCTTCTTCTCGATGAAGTACTCGTCCTTCAGGGCGATCTGCTCGAGTTCCACGGCCACGTCGAGGAGCGGATCGTCCTTGATGCCGAGTTCGTTGAGCACCTCGTGGGTGGTCTTCTGCATGATGCGCGCGCGCGGGTCGTAGTTCTTGTAGACCCGGTGGCCGAAGCCCATGAGGCGGAACGGATCGTTCTTGTCCTTTGCCTTGGCGATGTATTCCGGAATGCGATCGGGCGTGCCGATCTCCTCCAGCATCTTCAGGGCCGCTTCATTGGCGCCGCCATGAGCGGGTCCCCACAGGCAGGCGATGCCGGCCGCGATGCAGGCGAACGGGTTGGCCCCCGACGAGCCGGCCAGGCGCACGGTCGAGGTCGAGGCGTTCTGCTCGTGGTCGGCGTGCAGGATGAAGATCCGGTCGAGGGCGCGCGAGAGCACCGGATTGACCTTGTATTCCTCGGCCGGCACCGCGAAGCACATGCGCAGGAAGTTGGACGTGTAGTCCAGTTCGTTCTGCGGATACACGAAGGGCTGTCCGATGGAGTACTTGTACGCCATGGCGGCGAGCGTCGGCATCTTGGCGATCATGCGCATGGAGGCGATCATGCGCTGGTGCGGATCCGAGATGTCGGTGGAGTCGTGATAGAAGGCCGACAGGGCGCCCACGCAGGCGACCATGATGGCCATCGGGTGCGCGTCGCGGCGGAAGCCGGTGAAGAACCGGTTCATCTGGTCGTGCACCATGGTGTGGCGCGTGACGCGGTAGTCGAAATCGGCCTTCTGAGCAGCGGTCGGCAGCTCTCCGTAGAGGAGCAGGTAGCAGGTCTCGAGGAAGTCGCCGTGCTCGGCGAGCTGATCGATCGGGTAGCCACGATAGAGCAGGATGCCCTTGTCGCCGTCGATATAGGTGATCTTCGACTCCGTGGCAGCCGTCGAGGTGAAGCCGGGATCGTAGGTGAACATCCCGGTCTGTCCGTAGAGCTTCGAGATGTCGATGACGCTCGGGCCGATGGTGCCATCTTTGACCGGCAGTTCCACGGACTTGTTGTCGACGGTGACTGTGCTGGTGTTGGAACTCATGCGTCGTGGCCCTTTCAAAAAGGAGGCCGGGCAGAACCTAGAGCAACCTGTGGATCGGAGAAGACCTCCGTGGTTGCCCAACCGCGGTTTGCCGGTCGGTCGGTAGGATAATGGCGCCTTCGGTAGCTTATCCGTGGGAACGGAGCAAGCACATCTAAAGGCGAGATGCCCTTGCTATGCAGCAGGCGCATCCTTGATTTGGTCCCGAAGACGCAACATGGTTTCGTCCTTGCCGAGCACTGCCATCACGTCGAAGAGACCGGGCGATGTGGCCCGCCCGGTGAGGGCCGCTCTGAGCGGTTGCGCCACTTGGCCGAGCTTGGCTCCGATGGCCTCGGCGTGCTCGCGCACGACCGCTTCCACGCTGCGGGCCGACCAGTCGGTGACGGCGTCGAGCTTGTCCGCGATGCCGGCGAGGCGCGTCACGCCGTCCGCGAGCAGGCTCGCCGCCTTCTCGTCGAGATGCAGCGGGCGCTGCGCGTAGAGATAGTAGGCACTGTCGAGCAGCTCCACGAGGGTCTTGGCGCGTTCCTTCAGGCCGGGCATGGCGGCGATGAGCTTCTCGCGCAAGCCCGGCCTGAAGGTGCGTCCGAGATGGTGCTCGTCCTTGTCCAGCTCCGGCAGCAGGTCCTCGAGGGCCTGCACCAGGCGCTCGTCGTCCGCCTGGCGCATGTAGTGACCGTTGAGGTTCTCCAGCTTGGCGAAATCGAAGCGCGCCGGCGACCGGCCGATGCTGCCGAGATCGAAAGCATCGATCATCTCCTGGGTGGAGAAGATCTCCTGATCCCCGTGACTCCAGCCGAGGCGCACGAGATAGTTGCGCAGGGCCTCGGGAAGATAGCCCAGGCTGCGATAAGCCTCGACGCCGAGAGCGCCGTGCCGCTTCGACAGCTTGGCACCGTCGGGTCCGTGGATGAGCGGAATATGCGCCATCTTCGGCACGTCCCAGCCGAGCGCCTGATAGATCTGCGTCTGCCGGGCCGCGTTGGTCAGGTGGTCGTCGCCGCGGATCACGTGAGTCACGTTCATGTCGTGGTCGTCCACCACCACGGCCAGCATATAGGTGGGCGTGCCGTCCGAGCGCAGAAGGACAAGATCGTCGAGATCCTTGTTCTGCCAGACCACCCGGCCCTGCACCTCGTCCTCGACCACCGTCTCGCCCTCGGTCGGCGCCTTGAGGCGGATGACGGGCTTGACGCCCGCCGGTGCCTCCGCGGGGTCGCGGTCGCGCCAGCGGCCATCGTAGCGCAGGGGCCGGCCCTCCTTGCGGGCGGTCTCGCGCATCTCCTCCAGTTCCTGCTGGCTGGCATAGCAGCGATAGGCGCGGCCCTGCGCCAGCAGGCTCTCCGCGACCTCCCGATGGCGGCCGGCCCGGGAGAACTGGTAGACCACGTCGCCATCCCAATCGAGGCCGAGCCATTGGAGCCCGTCGAGGATCGCCGCGATGGCGGCATCGGTGGAGCGCTCCCGATCCGTGTCCTCGATGCGCAGCAGCATCTTGCCCCCGTGGCGCTTGGCGTAGAGCCAGTTGAACAGGGCCGTGCGCCCGCCGCCGATATGCAGGAAGCCGGTGGGAGAGGGGGCGAAGCGGGTGACGACGGTCATCGCGGGAAACCTTGAATGGAAAAAACTCAACGAGCTGAGCGGCTTGTACCGTCCGCAGCGTCATCCGACTCAATCCACAGGACGGTTTGGGCCGGGGCGTGCAGTCGTCTAGCATGCAACCTGACCCGCGTTAAGCCGAAGCCACGATGGAAGACAACCGAGAGAAGCCCTATCGGATCCCGCGCCACGGCGCGCGGGCCGTGGTGCTGCCTCGGCCCTGGGCTTACCCGGTCGAATGGCGTCGTCTCGACGGTCGTGGCTGGCTCTCCCGGAGCATCGCTCACGAGATGGACCAGCGCCGGCTCTTTCCTTGGATACCGGTCTTTTTCGGCATCGGCATCGTCCTTTTCTTCCAGGCCGATGGCCAGCCGGCCCTTTGGGCGCCGTTCGGCGCAGCCGCATCCTGTGCCGCTGCCGCAGTCGCTCTTCGACGGGTTCAGGCGGTCTCCATCGCCCTGATCGCGATCGCCGCGCTCTTCGCGGGCTTTTCGGCCGGGGCCATCCGCATGCGGTCCGTGGCCGCCCCGGCGCTCTCCCGCATCGTCGTTACGCCGGTCACAGGCTTCATCGAGTCCATCGAGGAGCGGCCGGAGGGCAAGCGGCTGCTGCTGCATGTGGTCGAGATGAGGAATGTCCCGGATGCGGAGCGGCCCGAGCGCATTCGGGTCTCCGTGCGCCGCGGGATCGAACTTTCGCCCGGGCAGCTGATGACCGGCACGGCGCGGCTGTTGCCGCCGTCGCAGCCCGCATGGCCCGGGGGCTACGACTTCGCCCGGGACGCCTATTTCAAGGGGATCGGCGCGGTGGGGTCGATGGTCGGTCAGATCCGCCCGACCGCGTCGCCGCCCGGCGCGAGTTCGGCTCCGACTTGGGCTCTGTGGCTGGCCGCGTCCGTCGACGCAGCCCGCAATGCCCTGACCGAGCGCATCGCCACCTCCATCGGGGGAGCGGCCGGAGGCGTCGGTGCCGCGCTGGTGACGGGCAAGCGCGGCCTCATCCCGGAGCAGACGAACGCGGTCCTGCGCGGCGCCGGCATCTATCACATCGTGTCGATCTCGGGCCTCCACATGGTCCTGGCCGCAGGCACCTTCTTCTGGCTGGTGCGGGCCCTCCTGGCCCTTGCGCCGGGTCTTGCTCTGTCGTGGCCGGTCAAGAAGATCGCCGCCGTGGCCGCGATGGTCGGGGCCACGATCTACTGCATCTTCTCGGGCTCGGATGTCGCCACGGAGCGCTCGCTCATCATGACTCTCGTGATGTTCGGGGCGGTTATGGCGGACCGTCCCGCCTTGAGCATCCGCAACCTGTCGATCTCCGCCCTCGTGGTGCTCGCGCGGGAGCCGGAGGCGCTCCTCGGCCCGAGCTTCCAGATGTCGTTCAGCGCGGTTGCCGCCATGATGGCCCTCGTGCCTCTCATGCATCGGAGGGTTCCCGACGGAGGGTCCTCCGGTCTTGTCGCGCGCGTCGCGTCCAGGGCAGCGCGGCCGGCGTTCGGACTTGTCACGACGACCCTGGTGGCCAGCGTCGCGACCGCGCCGTTCGCAGCCTATCATTTCCAGAGCCTGAACCCCTACGGTCTCGTGGGCAACGCGCTGGCCCTTCCGCTCGTCTCCCTTGTCGCGATGCCGTGTGCCGTGCTTGGCGTCCTGGCCTATCCTTTCGGCCTCGACCGGCCGATCTGGCAACTCATGGGAGCCGCGGTCTCGCAGGTGCTCGATGTGTCGACCTGGGTCGGCGGCTTCGGCGGGTCGACTCTGGTCGTTCCGGCCCTGGGCAGCGCCTCTCTCGTCCTCCTGAGCGTCGGGCTGATCCTGCTGGCGCTGCCCGCGTCCTCCCTGCGCTGGCTGGCGGTCGTACCCGCCGGGGTGGGGCTCGCCTGCGCGGCTGTTCCGTACCGCTACGACGTCTTCATCGACCGGGACGGAGCAGGGGCGGCCATCCGCGGCCGGGACAGTCGGCTGACGCTCGTCGGGCGCCCGTCTCGCTTCATCGCCGAGCAATGGTTGCGTGCCGACGGGGATGCGAGGAGCGTTGACGATGCGAGCCTCAGACGGGACGCCAGATGCGACAGGGCCGGCTGCGTGGTGGCGGCTGCCGGCGGACGCTGGATCGCATTCGTCCAGGAGTTCTCTGCCTTCGAAGAGGATTGCCGCCGCGCCGCGGTGGTGGTCTCACGGCTCCAGGCGCCGCCGGGCTGCAAGGCCGGCTTCGTCTGGGACGGTGGGGCGTTGAAGGAAAGCGGAGCGACGACGATCCGCTTCACACCCGAGGCCGTCGAGGTGCGCTCTGTCCGGACAGGAAGCCAGATCCGGCCATGGTCGGAGGCGGCGCATCGGCCGGAGCTGTCGCCCGCTCGGGAAGGGCCGCGCCGAGCGCAACCGATCCCCGAGCAGGATCTTCCCGAAGAAGGCGTCAGTACCGGCGAACCAGACTGACGAGCTTGCCCTGAATCTTGACCCGATCGGGGCCGAGCACGCGGGTTTCATAGGCCTGGTTCGCGGCCTCGAGGGCGATGGAGGATCCCCGACGGCGGAAGCGCTTCAAAGTCGCCTCCTCGTCGTCGATCAGGGCCACGATGATGTCGCCCGTATTGGCCGTGTCCTGCCGGCGGATCACCACGAGATCGCCGTCGAGAATGCCGGCCTCCACCATCGAGTCGCCCCGAACTTCCAGAGCGAAGTGATCGCCCTGGGCCAGGAAATCGCCCGACAGGGTGATGGAGTGGCTGCGGGTCTGGATGGCCGAGATCGGCACACCGGCGGCGATCCGGCCCATGACCGGGATCGTCGCTTCCCGATCGCGCGGATCGGGCGCCGGCTGTGGCGCGGCCTTGGTCTTACCGGCGAGGCCCCCCTCGACCACGCTCGGGGTGAACCGGCGCTGGCTCCCCGCGCCGCTCGTGCTCTCCGGCAACCGGATCACCTCAAGGGCCCGGGCGCGGTTCGGCAGGCGGCGGATGAAGCCGCGCTCCTCGAGCGCCGTGATCAGGCGATGAATGCCGGACTTGGACTTGAGATCGAGCGCATCCTTCATCTCGTCGAAGGACGGCGGCACGCCGGTCTCACGCAGCCGCTCATGAATGAAGCGGAGCAATTCGTGCTGTTTACGCGTCAGCATGGCTGGCCCTTACTGCCCCTCAGCGGGGCGATTCTGAAACAAATCGGGAACAAGGTAGCTGTTCCCGCTGTGTTCCGCAAGCCTGGGTATTCCAGAATTGATCAACAGGTCAGCAGAAGCGCTCGAGCCTGATGATCCGGCAGGCCTCTCCGGCCGCAGCCGCGGGGGCGTGAGGCGGGCGGACCAGGAGCGCGTCCGAGCGCTCGAGGATGCTCAGCATCGACGAATCCTGGAGCAGATGCGGGGTCGCGACCGGCAGCATCAGGCGCTCGGGCCCCTTGGTCAGGCTCACGGGAACGTCCTGGAACGAGAGCGAGGCGCGCATGTAGTCCTGACGCTCGCGATTGGCCGGAAGATCGGCGCCCAGTACGGCATCCTCCGTCGGGTCGTCGGCCGCTTTCTGGTCGCCAAGGAGCGCACGGATGGCCGGAATCAGGAAGAGCACGGCGCAGACCAGAGAGGAGACCGGATTGCCCGGCAGGCCCAGGAGCAGGGTTCGTCCGAGGCGCCCGTGCATCAGGGGCTTTCCCGGCCGCAGCGCCACGCGCCAGAAGCCGAGGTCCATGCCGTGGCGGCTCAAGGCCTCCTGCACCAGGTCGTGCTCGCCCACGGATGCGCCGCCGAGCGTCACGAGGATGTCGGCTCCGGCGTCCCTGGCCGTCCGGATCCGCTCGTCGAGCGACTCGAGGGTGTCGCGGGCGATGCCGAGATCGATCGCTTCCGCGCCGGCCCTCTCCGCCATGAGGATCGTGGCCGGCAGGCTCGAGGCGGTGATCTGGTCGGGACCGACAGGCTCGCCCGCCCGCACCAGCTCGTCGCCGGTCGCGAGAATGGCGACTCGCGGCCTGCGGTGCACGCCGAGTTCCCCGTGGCCCATGGCGGCCGCGAGAGCGACATGGCGGGAATCCAGGCGCAATCCGGCCTGCAGGAGCACATCGCCGGCCCGGAAATCGAGGCCGGCGGCCCGGATATGACGACCCGGGCGGGTCGCCTCCTTGACGGTCACCTGATCGCCCGATCTCTCCGCGTCCTCCTGCAGGACCACCGCATCGGCGCCGGCAGGAACAGGAGCCCCGGTGAAGATCCGAACGGCGTCGCCGGCGCCGACAGCCCCGGAGAATCGGTTTCCGGCCGCGCTCGCCCCAATCACCCGCAGGGTCTTCGGAACGGTCGCACAATCGGCGCTTCGCACCGCATAGCCGTCCATCGCGGAGGCCGGGAAGGGGGGCTGGTCCCGAAGCGCGCTCACATCTTGGGCGAGGGTCCGGCCCGCGCAGGCGGCCAGGGGCACATGCTCGGTCTCGACCGGTCTTTCGACACTTGCCAGAACGCGGGACAGAGCATCCTCGACCGAAATCAGGTTCATGGCGCCTCGAAATCCCCCGAGCGGCCGCCGCTCTTGCGGCGCAGGCGCACGTGCTCGATCCGCATCGCCTTGTCGACGGCCTTCACCATGTCGTAGATCGTCAGGCAGGCGACGGAGACGGCGGTCAGGGCCTCCATCTCGACGCCCGTCTGGCCCGATACCTTCACTTCGGCGCTCACCCTCACGCCCGGAAGGCTGTCATCGAGGGTGCAGTCGACCTTCACCTTCGAGATGAGAAGGGGATGACAGAGCGGGATGAGTTCGTGAGTGCGCTTGGACGCCATGATCCCGGCGAGACGGGCCGTGCCGAGAACGTCGCCCTTCTTGGCCTCGCCGTGGCGGATCAGGTCGAGCGTTTCCGCCTGCATGATCACGCATCCCTCGGCGATCGCGGTGCGGCTGGTGACGCCCTTGTCGGAGACGTCGACCATGCTGGCCTGACCGGTCGCATCGAGGTGCGTGAGTTTCGTCATGCGCCCTCGCCGAACAGAAGCTTCCGGGTGGCCGCCGCAACATCGGCCTGACGCATCAGGCTCTCACCCACGAGAAACGTGCGGATGTGGACCTCCGACAGCCGCTCGATGTCGGACCGCGTGAAGATCCCGCTCTCTCCGACGACGATGCGGTCCGACGGGATCAGGGGTGCCAGTTCCTCGCTGACGCCGAGGGACACCTCGAAGGTGCGCAGGTTGCGGTTGTTGATGCCGATCAGCCGGGTGCCGAGGGGCAGGGCGCGCTCCAGTTCGGCGCGATCGTGCACCTCGACCAGCACGTCCATGCCGAGATCATGGGCCGCGTCGATCAGGGCGCGGGCCTCCCCGTCGGAGACGCTCGCCATGATCACCAGGATGCAGTCGGCTCCCCAGGCCCGGGCCTCGTAGACCTGGTAGGGCTCGAACAGGAAGTCCTTGCGCAGCGCCGGCAGGCCGGACGCGTCGCGGGCCTGGGCCAGGTACTCGGGCCTGCCCTGGAAGGACGGTTCGTCGGTCAGGACCGACAGGCAGGTGGCGCCGCCCTCCGCATAGGCCCGTGCGAGGCTCGGCGGGTCGAAGTCGGCGCGGATCAGCCCTTTGGACGGACTTGCCTTCTTCACCTCGGCGATGAGAGCCGGGCGCCCTTCGGTGAGATGGCGCTCGATGGCCCTGGCGAATCCGCGCGCCGGCGCGGCCGAGCGGGCGCGCCGCTCCATCTCGCTTTGCGAAACGGCAGCCTTCGCGGCTTCGATCTCCCGGCGCTTGTAAGCTTCGATCTTGCTGAGAACGTCAGCCATGGAAGCCCCTCGCTCAGCTGTTGGACACTTTGACGAGGCGCTCGAGCGTCGCCTTGGAGGCGCCGCTGTCCAGAGCCCGGGACGCCCGGTCGAGCCCGTCGCGCAGGTTCTCGGCTTCGTCCGCGACCACGAGCGAGGCGGCCGCGTTCAACAGGGCGACATCCCGATAGGGGATCCGGGCGCCGTCCAGGACGGCGCGCAGCTGGGCCGCATTGTGCTCCGGATCGCCGCCTCGCAGGTCGTCGAGCGAGACGGTCGGCAGGCCGACCTCCTCGGGCGTCACGGTGAAGCGGCGGATCGCGCCGTTCTCCAGGGCCGCCACGAAGGTCGGCCCGGTCGTGGTCATCTCGTCGAGGCCGTCGGAGCCGTGGACGGTCCAGACCTTCTGAGATCCGAGCTCCTTCAGAACCTGGGTGAGCGGCTCGATCCAAGCTTCCGAAAACACGCCGAGAAGCTGGCGCTTGACGCCGGCAGGATTGGCGAGCGGACCGAGCAGGTTGAAGATCGTCCGGGTGCCGAGCTCGACCCGCACGGGGGCCACGTGGCGCATGGCGGCGTGATGGGTCTGGGCGAACATGAAGCAGAGTTTGGTCTCGTCGAGGCACCGCTCCAGGCCCTCCGGATCGAGGCCGAGCCGGAGGCCGAGAGCCGCCAGGACGTCCGCCGTGCCGGATTTGGAGGAGGCCGCCCGGTTGCCGTGCTTGGCCACGGGAACGCCGCAGGACGCCACGATGATCGACGCGAGGGTGGAGATGTTGTAGCTGCCCTTGTGGTCGCCGCCGGTGCCGACGATGTCCACGGCCTTGTCAGGCGCATTGACCCGCAGCATGCGGCCACGCATGGCCGTGACGGCGCCGACGATCTCCTCCAGAGCCTCGCCGCGCACCCGCAGCGCCATCAGGAAGGCGCCGCCCTGGGCGGGCGTCACTTCGCCGGAGAGCAGGTCGTCGAAGGCATCCCGCGCCTCGTCGCGCGTCAGGGATGCGCCCGTGGCGACCTTGGCGAGATAGGATTTGAACGATTCCATCGCTTTCACTGTCCTGCTGATGCTGCGGCACCACCGACAGCCCGGTATCTGGCGTTCCAATCCGCCGCGAGATCGAAGAAATTGCGCATGATCGTCACGCCGTGCTCCGACAGGATGCTTTCAGGGTGGAATTGCACACCGTGGATCGGCAGGGCGCGGTGCGACAGGCCCATCACGAGGCCGTCGGAGGTTTCCGCCGTGACCTGGAGGTCGGCCGGGCAGGTTTCGCGGTCGACGATGAGCGAATGGTAGCGGGTCGCCTTGAAGGGGCCGTTGATGCCGCGGAAGACGGCCTGCCCGCCGTGCTCCACGTCGGAGACCTTGCCGTGCATGGGCAGGGGCGCCCGCGAGACGGTGCCGCCGAAGACCTGGCCGATCGTCTGCAGCCCGAGGCAGACCCCGAAGGTCGGGATGTCGGGCGAGGCCCGCCTGACCAGGTCGAGGCAGATCCCCGCCTCGTTCGGCGTGCAGGGGCCGGGAGACAGCACGATGGCGTCCGGCTGGGAGGCGAGCACCTCGTCGGTCGTGATGGCGTCGTTGCGCACCACGTCGACGGAGGTCGCGAGGGGACCGAGCAGATGCACCAGGTTCCAGGTGAAGCTGTCGTAGTTGTCGATGACGAGAACGCGGGTCATAGCGCGCCGACGTTCGCGTAAGCGAAGCTCCCGGTCAAGGGACGCCTTGGCTCACCGCTCATTGTCCGACCCTCGCCTGGCTGGCGAACCGCACGGCTTCCTCTGCGGCCCGGAACAGCGCCTTGGACTTGTTGATGCATTCCTGCTGTTCGGAGGCCGGATCGGAATCGTACACGATCCCGGCTCCCGCCTGAACGGCCATGCGTCCGTCCTTCACGACCGCGGTGCGCAGCACGATGCAGGTGTCCATCTCGCCATTGGCGCCGAAATACCCGATGCAGCCCGCGTAAGGCCCGCGCTTGTCCTTTTCCAGCTCGTCGATGATCTGCATGGCCCGCACCTTCGGGGCGCCGGAGACCGTGCCGGCCGGGAAGCCCGCCACCAGGGCATCCAGGGCATCGAACGAGGGGTCGAGCCTGCCCTCGACGTTCGACACGATGTGCATCACCTGGCTGTAGAACTCGAGGAAGAACGAATCCGTGACGTCGACGGAACCCATCTCGGCCACGCGGCCGACATCGTTGCGTCCGAGATCGAGCAGCATGAGATGCTCGGCCCGCTCCTTGGGGTCGGCCAGCAGGCTTTCCGCATGCGCCCGGTCCTCGGCCGCCGTCGCGCCGCGCGGGCGCGTTCCGGCGATGGGGCGGATCGTGATCCGCCCGTCTCGGACCCGCACCAGGATTTCCGGCGAGGAGCAGACGATCTGGAAGTCCTCGAAGTCGAGGTAGCAGAGGAACGGCGCGGGATTGACCCGCCGCAGCGAGCGGTAGAGCGCGAAGGCCGGCAGGGGAAAGGCCGACTCGAAGCGCTGCGAGAGCACCACCTGGAAGATGTCGCCGGCCCGGATGTACTCCTTCGCCTTGGCGACCATCGCCTGGAATTCCTGCGGCGTCGTGTTCGAGACCGGGGGATCGAAATGGATCCGGGTCGGATCGCTGCGGTCGTCGATGGGAAGCGGCCGCTCTAGGGCGAGTGTCACGTCGTCGAGGCGCGCGAGGGCGCCCTCATAGGCGGCCCTCGCGGAGGTTCCGGACCGCGGGCGCACGGGCGTGATGAGGGAGATCTCGTCCTTCACCGCGTCGAACACGACCATGACGGTCGGGCGGATCAGGATGGCGTCGGGAACCTCCAGCACGTCCGGGTTGGGCTCGGGCAGGCGCTCCATGAGCCGCACCATGTCGTAGCCCAGATAGCCGAAGAGGCCGGCCGCCATGGGCGGCAGATCGTCGGACAGGGGCAGGGCGCTTTCCTTGATCAACGCCCTCAGGCTCTCCAGGGGAGGAGCGCCCTCCGGGGTGAATTCCTGCATGCGGCCGAGAGCCTCCCGGTCGATCGACGCCACGCCGCCCTGGCACCGCCAGACCAGATCGGGATCGAGCCCGATCATGGAGAAGCGGCCGCGGGTCGCTCCGCCTTCCACCGATTCGAGCAGGAACGCCGAGCCCTTCCGGTCGTGCCGCAGCTTCAGGAAGGCCGCGACAGGGGTCAGCAGGTCGCCCACGAGGGTCGTGCGCAGGACGCCGGCTTCGCCGGCCTCGTAGGCCGCCGCGAAGGTGTCGAAATCGGGTGTGGTCGTCATCGGTCTAGGATTCGCCGCCCGTGGCGCGACGCAGCGCCTGCTGATTGATCTTGACTCCGAGATCCTGGCGGACCTGGGCGATGTACTGGCTGAGCAGGTCGTCACCGAAGCCGGTCCGGAGCTGGTTTTCGGCGTTCTGCGCGGCCTGGGTCGTGGTGACCAGGGGCGGCACGGTGGCGGACGTGACCTTGAACACCGCGCGGGCGTCGGTTCCGTTCGCGGCGTGGCCGGCCTTGCCGACCGGAACGGCGAAGATGCGGTTCACCGCCTCGGCCGCGAGATCGCCCTTGGCGGCATTGCGGGCGAGGTCCGTCCCATTCAGGACCGACGCCCCGACCGACTGGGCCACGGCTTCGAGGGCCTCGCCCTTCTCCAGGCGGCCGGTCAGTTCGTTCGCCTTCTCGGACAGGCGCTGCGCCACCTGATCCTCGCGCCATTGGGCGGCGACCTGATCGCGGACTTCGTCGAGGGTCTTCTCCCGGGAGGCCTCGATCCCGGTCACGTCGTACCAGACATAGCCCGTGGCCGTGCGCAGGGGTTCGTTGTCGACCCCGATGTCCGAGGCGAATGCCGCTTTCACGACCGCATCCTTCTCGGGCAGGTTCACCGGGTTTCCGGCCTTGTCGAGGCCGCCGGCCTCGACCGCCGGCACCTGGATCAGAATCAGCCCCTTTTCCTTCGCGACGTCCGCCAGAGGCTTGGCGCCGGCGCGCAGATCCTCGATCTCATCGTGGATCCGCTCGATCTGACCCTTCGCACGCTCCTGGGCGAGCTCCTGCCGGATCTCGGCCGCGACCTCCTCGAAGGGACGGACCGACTCGGGCTGGATCTGGGTGACGCGCACGAGCACCGGTCCGAAGCGGCCGGTGATCGGGGCGCTGACGCCGCCCTGGTCAAGCGCGAAAGCCGCGTCCGCGACGGCCTGATCGAGCATCTCGGCCCTGGTGAAGGTGCCGAGCTCCAGATCCTGCGGGGACACATTGCGCTCGGTGGCGACCGCCTCGAAGGCCGTCCCGTCCTTGATCTTCGCGGCCGCCGCCTCGGCGTCGGCCTGGGACGGAAAGGTGATCTGCTGGATGGTGCGGCGCTCCGGAGTGCCGTAGGACGCCTTGCGCTGGTCGTAGGCCTGGCGCGCATCGGCCTCGGACACCGCATCCGGCTTGGCGAGCGCCGCCGCGTCGAGAGCCATCACCGAGACGGCCCGGTATTCGGGAGCCCGGAAGGTGCTCCGGCGCTCGTTGAAGAAGCTCTGGAGCTGCTCGGCCGACGGCGCCGGAATGTCGCCCGCCATGGCCGGGGTCAGCAGCAGGTAGGAGGCGGCGCGCCGCTCGCTGGCGTAGCGGTGCAGGGCTTCCCGAGCCGCGATCGGGACGTTGATGTCGCCCGCGATGGCCTCGGCCAGATGGAGGCGGGCCATGGCGGAACGCTGGTCGTGAACGAAGCCGGCCTCGGAGAGACCCGCATTGCGGAGAGCCTGGTCGAACTGCGCGCGGTTGAACTGGCCGTCGGCACCCTTGAAGGCCGGGTTGTTCACGATCGAGGCGGCGACGAGCTGATCCGACACGGAGAGGCCCATCTGCTTGGCCTGTTCGGCCATGACCGCTTCCGTGACGAGGTTGGACACCACCTGCTGATCGAGGCCGAAGGCCCGCGCCTGCTCGGGGCTGATCACCGTGCGGAACTGGCGCCCGAGGCGCTGGAGCTCGTTGGTGTAGGCGGTGCGGACCTGGTCGACCGTGATGGTCGTGCTGCCGACTTCGGCCACCGCGGAAGCCGGAGTGACGCGGAAGATATCGCCGATGCCCCAGATGGCGAAGCTGACGATGAGGGCACAGAAGAAGATGGTGGCGATCGCTTTGCCGACCACCGTCTGCCCAGCCTTGCGCATGTTCCGAAGCATCGTGAACCCGTTTTCCAAAAACTCGTTAATCCTGCCGATAAACGATCAGGGGCTCTACGAAAAGGGCAAGTCTGGTTGAAAGAAGGCTCCAGCCTCTGCTACTGCCGGATCATCAAGCGTGACAGGAGTGCCTCACATGAGCGTCGATAGGCCGCGCCCGCTGGTGGCGGGAAACTGGAAGATGAACGGGTTGAGGTCCTCGACGAGGGTCCTGGAGGAGATCCATGCGGGCTATACCCCGGGCCTCAAGGCCAAGGTCGAGCTCGCCGTCTGTCCGCCCGCCACCCTGGTGGGCGTTTTCGCCCATCACGCCGTCGGGTCCCGGGTGGCCATCGGCGGCCAGGACTGCCATGCCAAGGAATCGGGCGCCTTCACGGGCGATCTGTCGGCCGAGATGCTGGCCGACGCCGGGGCGACCTACGTGATCGTCGGCCATTCCGAGCGCCGTCAGTACCACAGGGAGAAGGATGTCGATGTCTGCGCCAAGGCCGTGGCGGCCTATCGCGCCGGCCTGACGGCCATCGTGTGCGTCGGGGAGACCCGCGAGGAGCGTGAAGCGGGCAAGACCCTGGCGGTCGTCCGCAAGCAGCTGCGCGGCTCGATCCCGGTCGATTCGAACAGCCACAACCTCGTGGTCGCCTACGAGCCGGTCTGGGCCATCGGCACCGGCCTGACGCCGACCGTCGCCGACGTGGCGGAGGTGCATGCCCTCGTCAGGGACGAACTGCGCCGCCTCGTGGGCAAGGCGGAGGCGCCGAGGGTCCGCATCCTCTACGGAGGCTCCGTGAAGCCTTCGAACGCCGCCGAGCTGATGGCCGTGGACAACGTCGACGGTGCCCTCGTGGGCGGGGCGAGCCTCGTCGCGGCCGATTTCCTCGCGATCGCCGGCGCCTATCTCGGGTAACGGCGAAAAGGCGGCTTGCGGGTCTTTGATCCTGCGCCCACCTATGCTACAGGCCGCCGCAACGAACGGATTGCGAGCGGCTGCCGCCCTGTGCGCAGCCGCTTGAGGTTTTTGAAAACGATGCAAACAGTTCTCATCATTGTCCACCTGATCATCGTGCTCGCCCTGATCGGCGTGGTTCTCCTGCAGCGCTCCGAGGGCGGCGGCATGGGTCTCGGCGGCGGGGGAGGCGGCGTTTCCGGCTTCATGACCGGGCGCGGCCAGGCCAACGCCCTGACCCGTGCGACGGCGATCCTGGCCGGCCTGTTCTTCGTGACGAGCATCGCGCTCACCGTCATGGCGACCACGACCCGTGCCCCGCGGTCGATTCTCGATGGCGCCGCGCCGGCGGCTCCGGCTCCGGGCCCGCAGGCTCCGGCCGCGCCGCAGGGCGGCAACGTGCTCGAGCAGCTTCAGCGGCTCCAGGGCGATCAGCCGGCGGCTCCGGCCCCCGCCTCGCCAGCGCCGACAGCGCCTCAGCAGTAAGCGAACCAGGGCCGGACCTTCCGGCCCTCTCTTTTTGTGGATGGGTTTCGGGTGGCCGGGTTCGCGATTGCGAATCGGCGCCCGATGTTTATGGATAGGGGTCCATGACGCGGTACGTATTCATCACCGGCGGCGTGGTGTCTTCGCTCGGCAAGGGTCTGGCTTCGGCGGCTCTGGGAGCGCTTCTCCAAGCACGCGGCTACAAGGTTCGGCTTCGCAAGCTCGACCCATATCTCAACGTCGATCCGGGGACGATGAGTCCCTATCAGCACGGCGAGGTCTTCGTGACCGATGACGGCGCTGAGACCGATCTGGATCTCGGGCATTACGAGCGCTTCACCGGCGTTCCGGCCACCAAGGCCGACAACATCACCACCGGGCGCATCTATCTCGACATCATCACCAAGGAGCGGCGCGGCGACTATCTCGGCGCCACCATCCAGGTGATTCCTCACGTGACCAACGCCATCAAGGACTTCGTGCTCACGGGCAACGAGGGCTTCGATTTCGTTCTCGTGGAGATCGGCGGCACCGTCGGCGATATCGAGGGGTTGCCGTTCTTCGAGGCCATCCGCCAGCTCGGCAACGACCTCGACCGGGGTCAGGCGATCTACGTCCACCTGACCCTGCTTCCGTTCATCCCGTCGGCGGGCGAGCTGAAGACGAAGCCGACCCAGCACTCGGTCGCGGAACTGCGCTCCATCGGCATCCAGCCGGACATCCTGCTCTGCCGTACCGACCGCGAGATCCCCAAGGACGAGCGCCGCAAGCTCGCCCTGTTCTGCAACGTGCGCGAGACCGCCGTGATCGAGGCGCGCGACGCCCGCTCGATCTACGACGTCCCGCTCGCCTATCACGAGGCGGGACTCGACAGCGAGGTCCTGGCCGCCTTCGGGCTCGACAGCGCGAAGGTGCCCGACCTGTCCCGGTGGACCACCATCTCCGGGCGCGTCCACAACCCGGAAGGCGAGGTGACGATCGCCGTGGTGGGCAAGTATACCGGCCTCAAGGACGCCTATAAGTCGCTGATCGAGGCCCTTCACCACGGCGGCATCGCCAACCAGGTGAAGGTGAACCTGGAATGGATCGAGAGCGAGATCTTCGAGCACGAGGATCCGGCCCCATTCCTCGAGGGCATCCACGGCATCATGGTTCCCGGGGGCTTCGGCCAGCGCGGCGCCGAGGGAAAGATCCGGGCGGCGCGCTTCGCCCGCGAGCGCAAGGTGCCGTATTTCGGCATCTGCTTCGGCATGCAGATGGCGGTGATCGAGGCGGCGCGCTCGCTCGCCGGCATCCAGGATGCCAGCTCGACGGAGTTCGGCCCGACCGCCGAACCGGTCGTCGGCCTCATGACCGAGTGGCTGCGCGGCAACGAGCTCGAGAAGCGTGCGACCGGCGGCGATCTCGGCGGCACCATGCGCCTCGGGGCCTATCAGGCTTCGCTCAAGCCCGGCAGCAAGGTGGCGGAGATCTATGGCGGCACCGAGATTTCCGAGCGTCATCGGCACCGCTACGAGGTCAACATGACCTACCGCGACCGGCTTGAGGGCAAGGGTCTGCGGTTCTCCGGGGTCTCGCCGGACGGCGTGCTGCCCGAGATCGTGGAGTACGAGGACCATCCCTGGTTCATCGGCGTCCAGTACCATCCCGAGCTGAAATCGCGTCCGTTCGAGCCGCATCCGCTCTTCAAGAGCTTCATCCATGCGGCCGTGGAGCAGAGCCGCCTGGTCTAAGGGCCGCCGCCGCCTGACCCTCGGGCCGAACTCCACCCTCTCCACGTGATCACCGGCCTTGTGCCGGTGATCCCGATCCGTCGGGCACAACGCTCTTCCGATCGGGATGGCCGGGACAGGCACGGCCATGACGGGGACGATATGCCTTTGACGCAGCATCCCCGGGGGCGAACTTCCGCGCGGCCTTCGCCAAACCGGGCCCGCCGCACGAGCGCATCCTGCGGACCCAGCGGGCCGCGCTAAGCATCGGACGTGAAAAGTGGACTTGCACTTTTGGGATCCATCCGATGCTTTCTTCTTGAATGAGAGCATCGGTCAGAACGGACCCAGCGGGCCGCGCCAGCGAAAACCGGATCTACTTTTCACGTCCGATGCTCTAGGTATGCTCTCGTTACAGGAAAGTGCCCAATGTCACGCCGGATCGACCATCTCGTCATCGCCGTCCGCGATCTCGACCAGGCCGGGAGCTTCTATCACCGTCTCGGCTTTCAGGTCGGCGCCCGCAACCGGCACCCCTGGGGCACCGAGAACCGCATCGTCCAGCTGTCGAATTCCTTCATCGAGCTGATCACGATCGGCGAGGGGGCCGCCATCGCGCCTCATCGGGCGAGCGCCTTCAGCTTCGGGGCCTTCGTCCAGGACTATCTCAGGGACCGCGAGGGTCTTGCGATGCTTGTCCTCGACAGCCGGGACGCGACGGCGGACGCTGCCCTGTTCGACCGGAGCGGCATCGGATCGTTCGAGCCGTTCCATTTCGAGCGCAGTGGACGGCGTCCCGACGGCAGCGAGACGAAGGTCGCGTTCACCCTCGCCTTTGCGGCGGCCGACGGAGCGTCCAAGGCCGGTTTCTTCGTCTGCCAGCAGCATTACCCGGAAAACTTCTGGAATCCGGAGTTCCAGCGCCACGACAACAAGGCCTCCCGGATCGCCTCCGTGACCCTGGCGGCTCCGGATCCGGAGCGCCACCGTGGCTTCCTGACGGCCTTCACGGGGGTTCAGCCCGCGAGCCCCGACGGCGACGACCTGTCGTTTTCCCTCGGCGAGGATCGGGTCGACGTGATGACGCCGGACGACGCGGCCGAGATCTATGGCTCGGTTGAGGCGGAACTCGACCAGCCGTCCTTCGTGGCCTTCGCCGTGCGCGTCGAGGACATCCGTCGGCAGGCGACCTGGCTCGACTCCGCCGACATCCCCTACCAGCATATTGGCAGCAGGCTCATCGTGCCGGCCAGCACCGCCTTCGGGGTCGCGATCGCATTCGAGCCAACGTAATCTTAACCATAGCCCCTGTACGGATTGAAATAATGAATCGTATGGGGGATTGACCGTGGCTACATCTCTGGCGGGCCTGCCCGACTTCCTGATCTTCTTCGTCCTCGCGGTCGCCCTGGTCGGCCTGTATCTCGCGATCTACACGCTGGCGACCATGCACAACGAATTCGCGCTCATCCGCGAGAACGTGATCTCGGCCGCCACGGCCCTCGGCTTCAGCCTCGTCGGCTTCGCTCTTCCGCTCGCGAGCGCCATCGTGCACGCCCAGACGATCATCGACTGCCTCGTCTGGGGCCTCGTCGCCCTCGCGGTGCAGATCATCGCATACTGGCTCGTCCGCATCGTGATGCCGAACCTCTCGCAGCGCATCGCGGGCGGCGAGATGGCCGCCGCCCTGTTCCTCGGCGCCGCTTCCCTCGCAGCCGGGATCATCAATGCGGCCGCCATGACGTTCTGAGAACACGTCCGTTCCGGACCGGACGGTCGCGGACCTCTCCTCGAGACGCCGTCAGAGGCTCGCCTCGACCATGCGGGCGAACTGCAAGGCCTCCGCCCGCATGCCAGGAGGCACCAGCATCGGATTCTTGTGTCGGACGGCATACAGCATGGCGATCCGCTCGATCGCCCGGAGATAGAGATCCGGGATCTCGTTCTCGCCCCACTCGAACGACTGGTAGTCGCGCAGGCTGATTTCGATCTCATGCGCCATTCTGCTCTGCGTGAACCCCAGCGCGGTCCTGAGAGCGACCAGTTCCTGCATCTTGCTGTCTTCGGACATTAGTGCGCCCCCCACGCGCCGCCACGTCAATAGGTCGGTCCGGTTCAGATCGGCCTGAAGGTAAATTTTCTCAGTTTTCCCAGGCAGATAGCATCCTGTTTTCGAATTGACCTAAAGTAAATCGACCTTTGGTTGGAAGCACGGGGTTTGCTGATCTTTTGGTTAAGGGTCGTTTCGCTCCGGTGCGGTGAGCCCGGCGGCCGGGCCGCTGCCGGAGAGGCGGCGGCCGCCATCCGCGACCGGAAGCCATGCGCATCGCCGCTTTGCTTGCCGGTCCAGAAAGGCTAGAGACGGCGCATGACCGATCCGAAACAGCACCCCACCGTCGTCGAGGCCGGCTCCGTCCGCTTCGGCAACCACCTGCCCGTCAGCATCATCGCCGGCCCCTGCGCCATGGAGAGCCGCGACCACGCGCTCGAAATGGCGGCCGCGCTCAAGGAGATCGCCGGAAGGCTCGGTCTGGGCCTGGTCTACAAGTCATCCTTCGACAAGGCCAACCGGACCTCGATCTCCAGCGCGCGCGGCATCGGCCTCGACAAGGCGCTGTCGATCTTCGCCGAGGTGAAGGAGAGATACGGTCTGCCGGTGATCACCGACGTGCACGAGAACGACCAATGCGCCCCCGTCGGCGAGGTGGTCGACATCCTGCAGATCCCCGCCTTCCTCTGCCGCCAGACCGATCTGCTGATCGCCGCGGCCAGGACCGGGCGCGTGGTCAACGTGAAGAAGGGCCAGTTCCTGGCGCCCTGGGACATGGCGAACGTGGCCGCCAAGGTGACGGGAGCCGGAAACCCCAACGTGATGCTGACCGAGCGCGGGGCCTCCTTCGGCTACAACACCCTGGTGTCCGACATGCGCTCTCTGCCGATCATGGCCGAGACGGGCGCCCCGGTGATCTTCGATGCCACCCATTCGGTGCAGCAGCCGGGCGGCAAGGGCACGACGTCGGGCGGCCAGCGGGAATATGTGCCGGTGCTCGCCCGAGCGGCCGTCGCGGTCGGCGTGGCCGGCGTCTTCATCGAAACCCACCAGGACCCGGACAAGGCTCCGTCGGACGGGCCCAACATGGTTCCGCTGAAAGAGCTCGAAGGCTTGCTGGCGCAGCTGAAGGCCTTCGACGCGTTGGCGAAGGGCAGGGCGGCCTGACCTTTCCATGACTTTTCAGGAGGTCAGGTCTGCGTTCCTGATCCTCGTGCCGCGACGAGGCCGTGATAAGGAGCGTGAGCTCCGTTCACGGCCTTTTTCATTGGGATTCCATGTCCTCCCGCAACCTGATCCTGATCCTCGCCACCAGCGGCTTCGCGAGCACCTTCTCGGGCCGGGCCGTCGAGCCCATGGTCGGGATCATCGCCCGCGACCTGAACTCCGCCCCGCAGACGATCGCGCTCCTGTCCGCCGCCTTCGCGCTGCCTTACGCCTTCATCCAGCCGGTCCTGGGCCCGATCGGCGATGCCCTGGGCAAGGAGCGCGTCATGAAGGTGGCGCTGGCGCTTCTCTTCCTGGCCTTGGCCTGCTCGGTCCTCGCCCCGAACGCGGCGACGCTCTTCACGCTGCGCATCGTCGCGGGCGCGGCGGCCGGCGGGGCGGTGCCGCTCTCCATCGCGCTGATCGGCGACCGGGTCGAGATGGCCAAGCGCCAGGTCGCCCTGAGCCGCTACCTGGTCGCCGTGATCATCGGGCAGCTGGCCGGCTCGTCCTTTGCCGGACTCCTGGCGGAGCTGATCGGCTGGCGCGGGGTGTTCACTCTCTCGACCGGCCTGGTGGCCCTGGCCTTCGCCGCCACCGTGATCGGCTTCCGGGGGGCGTCGCCGGGCGGGAAATTCGATCTCGAGAGCGCGCTCCTGCGCTATCGGGACATCCTGTCCAACCCGCGGGCGCTCACTCTCTTCAGCCTCGTCTTCGTCGAGGCCATCGCGATTTTCGGGATCTTTCCCTATGTGGCGCCGCTGCTCGAGGAGCGGGGCGGG
Source organism: Microvirga sesbaniae (assembly GCF_025460805.1). Classification (GTDB taxonomy): domain Bacteria; phylum Pseudomonadota; class Alphaproteobacteria; order Rhizobiales; family Beijerinckiaceae; genus Microvirga; species Microvirga sesbaniae. The sequence continues at coordinate 387,161 of NZ_JAMXFJ010000003.1, forward strand.
GGCGGGGCCGCGGAGGCCGGCTTCGCCATCGGCGGATTTGCGGTCGGCGGCCTGATCTATTCCGCCCTCGTGAGCTGGATGCTGAGGCGGCTCGGCATCGGCAGGATCCTCCTGGGCGGAGGCTTCTTCGCCGGGGCCGCCCTCGTTGTCCTGGGCCTCGGCGGCGACTGGAAGCTCGATGCCATCGGCCTGCTGCTCATGGGCCTCGGCTTCTACATGCTTCACAACACCTTCCAGGCCCAGGTGACCGAAGTGGCTCCGGGAGCGCGCGCCTCGGCGGTCGCTCTCCACGCCTTCTCGTTCTTCTGCGGTCAGGCGCTCGGCGTCGTCGCGATGGGGGTCGGCCTGCGCAATATCGGCCTGGCCGGGGCGACGGGCATCGCCGCCCTGATCATCGTAGGGGTCGGCGTGACCGCGTCAGCCCTCCTGACCCGGCCCGCCGCTCAGCGGGCCCGGTAGGGCGCCACGCCCTGATCGGGCAGCCAGAGGTTCTTCGGCAGTTCGCCGGTCTGCCAGAACACGTCGATGGGAATGCCGCCGCGCGGGTACCAGTAGCCGCCGATGCGCAGGTAGCGGGGCTCCAGCAGGTCGGCGAGGCGCTTGCCGATAGCCACCGTGCAATCCTCATGGAAGGCGCCGTGATTGCGGAAGCTGTGCATGTAGAGCTTGAGCGACTTGGATTCGACCAGCCACGGACCGGGCAGGTAGTCGATCACCAGGATGGCGAAATCCGGCTGTCCCGTGACGGGGCACAGGGAGGTGAATTCCGGCACGGTGAAGCGGGCGAGATAATCGGTGTCGGGATGCGGGTTGGGCACCCGGTCGAGCTGCGCCTCCTCGGGGGATTGCGGCTGGGCGCTGGCGTGGCCGAGCTGGAGACTGGTTTCCGTCATCGGGAATTGACCTTGGATTGATAAGGGGAAAGCTCTTGCCGTCCTTGCTCACATGGGCATTTCGGTCAATAAGCCAATTCATGACTTGAGGCCGCACCCGTCATCCGGGCGGCGCCGGCCGCACTTCAGCCCGCAGGAGCCTGCCCCATGACCGCCATTATCGACGTTTTCGCCCGCCAGATCCTCGACAGCCGGGGCAATCCCACGGTCGAGGTGGATGTGACCCTCGAAGACGGCTCCATGGGCCGGGCCGCCGTGCCCTCGGGCGCCTCCACGGGGGCCCACGAGGCGGTGGAGCTGCGCGACGGCGACAAGTCGGTCTATCTCGGCAAGGGCGTGCTCAAGGCCGTCGACGCGGTCAACAACGAGATTCTCGACGCCATCGGGGGCATGGACGCGGAGGAGCAGGTCGCCATCGACGAGACCATGATCGAGCTCGACGGCACCCCGAACAAGGCCCGCCTGGGCGCCAACGCCATCCTGGGCGTGTCGCTGGCCGTGGCCAAGGCGGCGGCCGATGCCGCGGCACTCCCGCTTTACCGCTACGTGGGCGGCACGCAGGCCCGCGTCCTGCCGGTTCCGATGATGAACATCATCAACGGCGGCGCCCATGCCGACAACCCGATCGACTTCCAGGAATTCATGATCATGCCGGTCGGCGCCCCGACCCTGGCGGAAGCCGTGCGCATGGGATCCGAGGTGTTCCACACCCTGAAGAAGGCCCTCAAGGATGCCGGCCACAACACCAATGTGGGCGACGAGGGCGGCTTCGCCCCGAACCTTCCCTCGGCGGAGGCCGCCCTCGACTTCATCATGAAGTCCGTCGAGCAGGCCGGCTACAAGCCCGGCCAGGACATCGTGCTCGGTCTCGACTGCGCGGCCACCGAGTTCTTCAAGGACGGCGCCTACCATTACGAAGGAACCGGCCAGAAGCTGAACCCGCAGCAGCAGGCCGAGTACCTGGCCAAGCTCGTGTCCGCCTATCCGATCGCCACCATCGAGGACGGCATGTCCGAGGACGACTGGGAGGGCTGGAAGGCCGTGACCGACCTGATCGGGTCCAAGTGCCAGCTCGTCGGCGACGACCTGTTCGTGACCAACGTGGAGCGTCTGTCCGAGGGCCTCGAGCGGGGCGTCGCCAACTCGCTCCTGGTGAAGGTGAACCAGATCGGCTCGCTCACCGAGACGCTTGCCGCCGTCGACATGGCCCACCGGGCCGGCTACACGGCGGTCATGTCCCACCGCTCCGGCGAGACGGAGGATTCCACCATCGCGGACCTCGCGGTCGCGACCAATTGCGGGCAGATCAAGACCGGCTCGCTCGCCCGCTCGGACCGGACCGCCAAGTACAACCAGCTCATCCGCATCGAGGAAGAGCTCGGTCCCCAGGCGCGCTATGCCGGCCGGGCGGCCCTGAAGGCGCTGCGCTGAGCCAAGCTCGTCCCAACGAAACGTCGCGAGAACGCGTGAAAGAGAGGGGGCCGAAAGGCCCCCTTTGTGCATCCGTGAGCCTATGAAGAGACCGCTCGTCTTTTGATATGTTTTAACGATTCATGATCCTATGGTAGTGAAGGTACTGGTGGGGGCTGTGGCCCTGGCTTCATCGACGATCCAGTCTTCCCAGTCATAGGAATTTAAACATGAATTTATCACTGCTTGGGCCGCTCGATGCTCTCACGATCGGCAATCTGGACGGGGACGTGGTCCAGACCACCGTTCAGGAGGCCGTTCTGATCGACCGGGATGGCGATGCGACGCTCGATCTCATCGACGCGAACGAGCCTCTGCGATCCCTCATCGTCGATAACAGCCTGGGCGGGGATCCAACCGACCGGCTCGGGATCGATACGAGCCTCGGCCACATCACCCTGTCCGGCGACCTCGAGGAAGGGGCCAAGATTCTTTACGATGGCACCGTCATCGGCACGATCTCGAGCCTGAACTCGGTCATGTGGATCGATCTCGAGGCGGGGGTCACGACGACTCAGGTCCAAGAACTCATCCATGCGGTGACCTACACCAATGTTTCGACCTCATCGGACATCTTCGAGCGCGCCATCTCGATCGCCGTCATGTCCGACGACAACATGTACGTCGCCGACATGACGGTCCAGGTGGCGCCCGCGTCGGTCGTGTTCCTCGAGAAGGGCGTGGAGGCGAGGACGGGTACCTCGGCGGACGATACATTCGCGGTCTCGGCAGTCGCCCTCGATGAAGGAGATACCCTGGACGGTGACGATGGCAACGATACTCTGCAGTTCGTTGGGATCGGAGGCGATTTCGATTTTAGATTGCTTGCCGAGCTGAAGAATGTCGAATTCATCGTGGGCCGAACCGGTGACGACACCATCGTGCTCACGGCACAGCAAATGTCCGGTATCACGGCAATCGATGGCGGAACAGGCTCCGACCCGGACGCGGAGTCTGACACCCTGGTCATCACCGGCGGCCCCGTCGATTTTTCCGACAAGATCATCACCCACATCGAGCTGATCAGGTTCGCCTCGGCTGCCGGCAGTGTCGTGACGTTTGACGACAAAGCTTTGGCTCTCAAGACTTTCGCCTACCAACCCGGGCTCAAAATCGTCCTCAGCGGAGACAGCTTCAACCCCGAGGAACGTGACCAGCTGCACCTTCAGGGATTCGAGTTTGTTCAGGACATATCCGGGACGGATTCGGATGAACCGCCTCAAATCTCAGGGCTCAACGGCGACCGCCTCTACATCACCCCGCAGAGGCCCGTCCCTCTCGATTATGGGCGGAATGCCGTTCTGTCCGACGACAGTCCGTTCATGCGAACGCTGACCATCGATGTGGTGAACGGTTCCGAGGCGCTCGACCGTCTGGGGCTCGACACCATCGGCAAGATCGCCCGGGATGCCACCACCATCACCGTCAACGGGACAGAGATCGGACATGTGAGCGAGGAGACCTCCTCGCATCTGACCATCTCCTTCTCCACAAGCGCGACGCCCGCGCTGGTTCAGGAGCTCATCCGCTCCCTGACCTATACGAGCACCGGCCCGACCGCCGCCGCCCGCGAGGTCAAGATCACCCTGGAAGACAGCTTCGGCAACACGACGCAGGCCACCGTGACGGTTGTCCCCGACGAGAAGCCGACCCAGGTGAATTTCATGGGAACCGCCGTGAACGAACTCGCCGCGAACGGCGATCAGGTCGGGATCCTGTCGGCCCTCGATGCCAATCCGGACGACAGGGTGACCTTCACGCTGATCGACGACGCCGGCGGGCGCTTCAAGCTCGACGCCTCGGGGAGGAACGTGGTCGTGGCCGATGGAGTCAAGCTCGATTACGAGCAGGCATCGGCGCACAGCATCACCGTCCGCGCCACCGACAAGGCCGGTCAGTTCACGGACCAGACCTTCAGGATCGCCGTTCGGGACATCTCGACCGAGATCACGGATGGCACCGGCGGGGACGACCGGATCGTCGCCGGGGCGGGCAAGGATCGCCTCGGCGGCGGCCTCGGCAACGACACCCTCAACGGCGGGGCCGGGAACGACATCCTCACCGGGGGCGGGGGCCGGGACGTCTTCGTTTTCGATTCGAAGCTCGGCAAGACCAATCCGGCCAACAAGAAGAGCAATCTGGACAAGATCGTCGACTTCTCGTTCACGGACGACACCATCCATCTGGCGAAGTCGATCTTCAGCACGATCAAGAAGGGCGCCCTCGCGAAGGGGGCATTCCATGTGGGAACGGCCGCCCACGATGCCAGCGACCGGATCATCTACAACAAGAATACCGGCGCGCTGCTCTACGACAAGGACGGCACGGGGGCGAAGCAGGCCGTCCAGTTCGCCACCCTGGCCGGGCACCCGCTCAAGGTGTCGGCGAGCGACTTCTTCGTGTTCTGACCGACCCGTCCGTGCCCCATTCGAGCGCGGACGGGCCTCCGCGGTTGCGTGATCCCGTTGCAGTCCCGAGCGGTGACGCCCGGGCTGGGGCGGCGCGGCGACCCGGGCTCGGAAGGGCGCGCAGTGCCCCTGGTCAACACCTCCTTAACCATGCCGGTGTATGACTCGTCTTCATGGTGATCCGCAGACGCGCACGACGATTCTTGATTCCGCTGGTGCTCTACAGCATCTCGGCCGGGGTGGCGGCCTATTTCGTCCATCACGCCCATAGCGGCGCGCGCGGCATCGAGGCGCAACAAAAGTATGAGGCGCAGGTCGCCGAACTTTCCGCGGAACTCGATGGTTTAAAGACCCAGCGCTCCGAGTGGGAGCGCCGCATCGCGCTGCTCCGGAGCGATCAGATCGACCGCGATCTGCTCGAGGAGCGGGCGCGCGTCATGCTGGGCCGCGTGCACAAGAACGACCTGGTGATCATCACCGGACCGTAATTAACAATAACTTAAAAGTTCTGCTTAACTGAAATCGAGTTGATCGAAAATTTCAGTTGCGGGCCAATAGGTTGTGCATTTCATTGTGCACCGCAAAACACCTTTTGACCTACTCGCTTTCCGATTCCGACTGCGCTACAACTTTCGTCGAGGAAACCCTTCGGAGGACCCGATGGCTGTTGCTGCCCGCAAGGCGGGCCGTGCCGGTGCAGGCGCGGCTAACAAGACTACCCCCAGCAAAGGCTCCAAGAACGGAGCCACCCCCAACTCCCCACAATTCGACAAGAACCAGGATCTGTCAGCTTATAACGATATGCTGCTGATCCGCCGCTTCGAGGAAAAGTCCGGCCAGATGTACGGCATGGGACTGATCGGCGGCTTCTGCCACCTCTATATCGGCCAGGAGGCCGTCGTCATCGGCATGCAGATGGCCACGCGAGAGGGCGACCAGGTGATCACGGGTTACCGCGATCATGGTCACATGCTGGCCTGCGGCATGGACGCGAAGGGCGTCATGGCCGAGCTGACGGGCCGTCGCGGCGGCCTGTCAAAGGGCAAGGGCGGCTCCATGCACATGTTCTCCAAGGAGAAGCATTTCTACGGCGGCCACGGCATCGTGGGCGCGCAGGTGTCGCTCGGGACGGGCATCGCGTTCGCGAACCATTACCGCGAGAACGGCAATGTCTGCCTGACCTATTTCGGGGACGGCGCGGCCAACCAGGGCCAGGTCTACGAGAGCTTCAACATGGCGGCGCTCTGGAAGCTGCCTGTCGTCTACGTGATCGAGAACAACCGATACGCCATGGGCACGGCCGTGACGCGTGCGTCCGCCCAGACGGACTTCTCCAAGCGCGGCCTGTCCTTCGGCATCCCGGGCGAGCAGGTGGACGGGATGGATGTCCGCGCGGTCTACGCCGCCGGCCAGCGCGCCATCGAGCATGCCCGCACCGGCAAGGGTCCGTACATCCTCGAGATGCAGACCTACCGCTACCGCGGCCACTCCATGTCCGATCCGGCGAAGTACCGCACGAAGGACGAGGTGACCCGCATGCGCGAGGAATACGACCCGATCGAGCAGGTCCGCCGCCGCCTGCTGGAGAGCTGGAAGCTGTCGGAAGACGAGCTCAAGGCCATCGACAGCAAGGTGCGCGAGATCGTCAACGAGGCGGCCGAGTTCGCCACGCACGATCCGGAGCCGGATCCGTCCGAGCTCTATACGGACATCCTCCTCTAAGCGACGCGTTGGCGTCGCTTCCCCCCGAATCTCGCCGCTGCGACAATCAAAACGAGTCTTTTAATGGCGATCGATATTCTCATGCCTGCCCTCTCGCCCACCATGGAGCAGGGCAAACTGGCCAAATGGCTGAAAAAGGAAGGCGATCAGGTCAAGCCCGGCGACGTGCTGGCCGAGATCGAGACCGACAAGGCCACCATGGAGGTCGAGGCGATCGACGAGGGCGTCCTCGCCAAGATCCTCATCTCCGACGGCACGGACAACGTGGCCGTGAACACCCCCATCGCGATTCTGGCCGGCGAGGGTGAGGACGTTTCCTCCGCGGCCGCGTCGGCCAAGGCGCCGGCCGCTCCGGCGCCGGAGTCCCAGCCGGCACCGACGCCCGACATGGAGCGGGAAGGCATGGCCGACCGCCCGTCGCCGGATTCCATCCAGGGTACGGACGTGACTCCGGTGGGCGAGCCTGCGGCCCCCTACGTGATCCAGACCCGCACGGCGCACGATGCCATGGCGGAGATCCCGGAAGGGACCGAGATGGTCTCCATGACGGTCCGCGAGGCGCTTCGCGACGCCATGGCGGAAGAGATGCGCAAGGACGACACGGTGTTCGTCATGGGCGAAGAGGTGGCCGAGTACCAGGGCGCCTACAAGGTCACCCAGGGCCTTCTGCAGGAATTCGGCGCCAAGCGCGTGATCGACACGCCGATCACCGAGCACGGCTTTGCCGGCGTGGGCGTCGGCGCCGCCTTCACGGGCCTGCGCCCGGTTGTCGAGTTCATGACCTTCAACTTCGCCATGCAGGCGATCGACCAGATCATCAATTCGGCCGCCAAGACCCTCTACATGTCCGGCGGCCAGCTCGGCGCTCCCATCGTGTTCCGCGGGCCCAACGGGGCCGCCGCCCGCGTGGCCGCCCAGCACAGCCAGGACTTCGCCGCCTGGTATTCGCAGGTTCCTGGCCTCAAGGTCGTGGCGCCTTACTCGGCCTCGGACGCGAAGGGCCTCCTCAAGAGCGCCATCCGCGATCCGAACCCGGTCGTGTTCCTGGAGAACGAGATTCTCTACGGCCAGTCTTTCCCGGTGCCGAAGCTCGACGACTTCACGGTCCCGATCGGCAAGGCGCGCATCCACCGTCAGGGCAAGGACGTGACCATCGTGTCCTTCTCCATCGGCATGACCTACGCGCTGAAGGCTGCCGAGGAACTGGCCAAGGAAGGCATCGAGGCCGAGGTCATCGACCTGCGCACGATCCGCCCCATGGACACCGACACGATCGTCGCCTCGGTCATGAAGACCGGCCGCTGCGTCACGGTGGAAGAGGGCTATCCGCAATCGGGCGTCGGCGCCGAGATCGCCATGCGCATCATGGAGAATGCGTTCGACTATCTCGACGCCCCGGTGATCCGCGTGACCGGCAAGGACGTGCCCATGCCCTACGCGGCCAACCTCGAGAAGCTCGCGCTCCCGTCGGTGGCGGAAGTGGTGCAGGCGGCGAAGGCCGTTTGCTACAGGTGATGAAATGACTGAACGGAAATTCGAGGCTCTCAACGTTCCGCCCGACGCCCTGGAAAAAGGGGGCGTCGAGATCCTGAGGGCTTCGGTCGTCGACGGGGCGGTGAGCATCGCGCTGCGCCGCGCCTTCGACGATCCGTTCACCTGGGGCGTGCTCCTGGTGGATCTCGCCCGTCATGCCGCGCGCGTCTACGCCATGGAAACCGAGTTCTCCGAAGAGGAGGCTCTCGCCGAGATCACGGCCGGCATCCAGGCCGAGCTCGACGATCCGAGCGATCCGGGCTCGACGCAGGCGATCAATTAAACCTTTCCAGATCAGGATCCATCAACGCCATGCCCATCAATATCCTGATGCCCGCCCTGTCTCCCACCATGGAAAAGGGCAACCTTGCCAAGTGGCTGAAGAAGGAAGGCGACCCGGTGAAATCCGGCGACGTGATCGCCGAGATCGAGACCGACAAGGCCACCATGGAGGTGGAAGCGGTCGACGAAGGCATCCTCGCCAAGATCGTCGTTCCGGAAGGCACGGCCGATGTTCCGGTCAACCAGCTCATCGCCCTGATCGCCGGCGAGGGCGAGGACCCGAAGAGCGTCACGGCTCCCGCCGCGGGCGGCGCTCCGGCTCCGGCGCCCAAGGCGGAAGCCGCACCGGCGCCGGCCGCTCCCGCGGCGGCGCCTCAGCCGCAGGCCAATGCCATTCCTGGCGATGCCTCGGCTCACATGTCCTATGCCCGGGTCGATCAGGCGCCGGCCGGCCCCGCGCAGGCGGCCAAGCCCAACGGGGCAGGGCAGCAGACCGGCAACCGGGTCTTCGCCTCTCCGCTCGCCAAGCGCATCGCGAAGGAAGCCGGCGTCGACCTCGGGTCGGTCCGGGGTTCGGGACCGCATGGCCGGATCGTCGAGAAGGATGTCCGCGCCGCGCTCCAGGGCGGCGGCGCCAAGCCCGCCGCCGCTCCGGCGGCGGCTGCGCCGGCACCGGCGGCCAAGCCGGCGGCCCCGCAGCTCGCGCCGAGCATGGGCGCCGACCAGGTCAAGGCGATGTTCGAGGCCGGCTCCTACGAGGAGGTGCCGCTCGACGGCATGCGCAAGACGATCGCCAAGCGCCTGGTCGAGTCGAAGCAGACGGTGCCGCACTTCTACCTGGCGCTCGACTGCGAACTCGACGCCCTGATGGCGCTGCGCGAGCAGATCAACAACGCGGCCGGGAAGGACAAGGACGGCAAGCCCGCCTACAAGCTCTCGGTCAACGACTTCGTCATCAAGGCGCTCGCCATCGCGCTCCAGCGCGTGCCGGCCGCAAACGCGGTCTGGGCCGAGGACCGCATCCTGAAGATGAAGCACTCCGACGTGGGCGTGGCGGTCGCCATTGAGGGCGGCCTGTTCACCCCGGTCGTGCGCAGGGCCGAGCAGAAGACCCTCACGGCCATCTCGGCCGAGGTGAAGGACATGGCGGGCCGGGCCCGCAACCGCCGCCTCAAGCCGGAGGAATACACCGGCGGCTCGACCGCGGTGTCGAATCTCGGCATGTACGGCATCAAGGACTTCCAGGCCGTCATCAACCCGCCCCACGGCACGATCCTTGCGGTCGGCGCCGGCGAGCAGCGGGTGGTGGTGAAGAACGGCGCACCGGCGGTCGTGCAGGCCATGACCGTGACGCTCTCCTGCGACCACCGGGTGGTCGACGGGGCGCTCGGGGCGGAACTCCTGGCGGCCTTCAAGCAGCTCATCGAGAGCCCGATGGGCATGCTGGTCTGAAAGACGTCATGGCCGGGCTTGTCCCGGCCATTCTCTGTCGGCGATAGGGAGGCTCCATGCCGCTCATCCGCATCTCGCTTCGCAACGGCAAGACGCCCGCCTATCGGAAGGCGCTGGCGGACGGGGTCTATCTCGCCCTGCGCGAAACGTTCAACGTTCCCGAGGACGATCTCTTCGTCACCGTCAGCGAGCACGAAGGCGACAACTTCTTCTACGGGGCGAACTATCTCGACATCCCGCGGAGCGACGATCTCGTCATCATCCAGCTCACCGTCAGCAACACACGGACCATCGACCAGAAGAAGGCCCTCTTCAGACGGATCGTCGAGAAGCTCGGGGCGGATCCCGGCCTTCGTCCCGAGGACGTGTTCATCAACCTGATCGAAGTCGAAAAGGAAAACTGGTCCTTCGGTCACGGCATCGCGCAGTACGCGCAGGGGAACTAGCACTATGGCAAACCAGTACGACATCATCGTCATCGGCGGCGGGCCGGGGGGCTATGTGGCGGCGATCCGCGCGGCCCAGCTCGGGTTCAAGACCGCCGTGGTGGAGCGCGAGCATCTGGGCGGCATCTGCCTCAACTGGGGCTGCATCCCGACCAAGGCGCTCCTGCGTTCGGCCGAGATCTACCACTATATGGAGCACGCCAAGGATTACGGCCTGTCGGCCCAGGGCATCGGCTTCGACGCGGCCGCCATCGTCAACCGCTCGCGCGGCGTCTCCGGCCGGCTTAACGGCGGCGTCGGCATGCTGCTGAAGAAGAACAAGGTCGACGTGATCTGGGGCGAGGCGACGATCTCGAAGGTCGGCGAGGTGGTCGTGACCGCCCCGAAGAAGCCCGCCATGCAGCCGCAGAACCCCGTTCCGAAAGGCGTGCTGGAGCCCGGGACCTACCAGGCCAAGAACGTCATCGTGGCGACCGGCGCGCGTCCCCGGGCGCTGCCGGGCATCGAGCCGGACGGCAAGCTGATCTGGACCTATTTCGAGGCCATGGTGCCGCCTTCCATGCCGAAGTCGCTCATCGTGATGGGCTCGGGCGCCATCGGGATCGAGTTCGCCTCCTTCTACCGCACCATGGGCGTGGACGTGACCGTGGTCGAGGTCATGCCGCAGATCCTGCCGGTGGAGGACGCGGAAATCGCCGCGCTCGCCCGCAAGCGCTTCGAGAAGCAGGGCATGAAGATCTTCTCGGGCGCCAAGGTCACGAAGGTCGAGAAGGGCGCGAACTCCATCACGGCCACCATCGACGACGGCAAGGGCGGCACGCAGACCATCACCGCCGAGCGGATGATCTCGGCGGTCGGGGTCGTCGGCAACATCGAGAATCTCGGCCTGGAGAAGCTCGGGGTGAAGATCGAACGGGGCGTGGTCGTCACGGACGGCCTCGGACGGACCAATGTGCCCGGCATCTACGCCATCGGCGACGTGGCTGGCCCCCCGATGCTGGCGCACAAGGCGGAGCACGAGGGCGTCATCTGCGTCGAGACCATCAAGGGCCTGCATGCCCACGCCATGGACAAGGCCAAGATCCCGGGCTGCACCTATTGCAACCCGCAGATCGCCTCCGTGGGCCTCACCGAGGCCAAGGCGAAGGAGCAGGGCTACGACATCCGGGTCGGCCGCTTCCCGTTCATCGGCAACGGCAAGGCCATCGCGCTCGGCGAGCCCGACGGCCTGGTGAAGACGATCTTCGACAAGAAGACCGGCCAGCTGCTCGGCGCCCACATGGTCGGCGCCGAGGTGACGGAGCTGATCCAGGGCTTCGTGATCGCGATGAATCTCGAGACAACGGAAGAAGACCTGATCCACGCCGTCTTCCCGCACCCGACCCTGTCTGAGACCATGCACGAGAGCGTCATGGATGCCTACGACCGGGTGATCCACATCTGAGGCGCTCCGGTCCCCAACTTTGCGTGGACCCAAGGCGAGTTCCAGGAATTAACCAGCCAGGACCGGTGAAACGGCCCTGGCTGCGCCGTCTGACGACGGGGACAGCCGCCCAGACCGTCGGCACGGGAGGAGGCGGCGATGACAAGCGTCGCAATGAGGGACGAGGTCCGGACCTCGCAGTCCCGCAGGAAGCCCTGGTACAAGGTTCTCTACATCCAGGTTCTGATCGCGATCTTTCTCGGCATTCTCGTCGGCTGGCTCTTCCCGGACCTGGCCAAGAGCGACTGGATCAAGGCCCTCGGGGACGGCTTCATCAAGCTCATCAAGATGGTCATCGCGCCGATCATCTTCTGCACGGTGGTGTCCGGCATCGCCCACATCCAGGACGCCAAGAAGGTGGGACGGGTCGGCATCAAGGCCCTGGTCTATTTCGAGGTGGTGTCGACCTTCGCGCTCGTCATCGGCCTTCTCGTCGGCAATATCGTGAAGCCGGGCGCAGGGTTCGCCGGGACGCCGGACCCGGCCGCAGTCGCCGGCTACGCCAAGCAGGCCGCCGAGCAGAAGCCGGTCGATTTCCTTCTGCACATCATTCCCGACAGCGTGGTCGGGGCCTTCGCCCAGGGCGACATCCTCCAGGTCCTGCTGTTCGCGATCCTGTTCGGCTTCGCCCTCCTGGTTCTCGGCGAGCGGGGCGAGACGGTCCGCAATATCATCGACGACGTGGCACATGGCATGTTCGGCGTCATCGCCATCGTCATGAAGGCGGCCCCGATCGGGGCTTTCGGGGCCATGGCCTTCACGATCGGGCGCTACGGCCCCTCGGCGCTGGGAAACCTCTTCGGCCTGATCGTGACCTTCTATGCCACGGCGGCGCTGTTCATCTTCGTCGTGCTGGGCGTGATCGCGCGGATCGTGGGCTTCAGCATCTTCAAGTTCATCGGCTACATCAAGGACGAGCTGCTGATCGTGCTCGGCACCAGCTCGTCCGAGAGCGCCCTGCCGCAGCTCATGGAGAAGCTCGAACGGCTCGGCTGCTCGAAATCCGTCGTGGGCCTCGTGGTCCCGACCGGCTATTCGTTCAACCTCGACGGCACCAACATCTACATGACCCTGGCGACCCTGTTCATCGCGCAGGCGCTCGGCTACGACCTCACCCTCAGCCAGCAGCTCACCATCCTGCTCGTGGCGCTCCTCACCTCGAAGGGCGCCAGCGGCGTCACCGGGGCGGGCTTCATCACGCTGGCCGCGACCCTGGCGGTGGTGAACCCGGCCCTCGTGCCCGGAATGGCGATCATCCTCGGCATCGACAAGTTCATGAGCGAGGTGCGCGCGCTCACCAACATCACCGGCAACGGCGTGGCCGCCGTGGTCGTGGCCTGGTGGGAGGGCGAGCTCGACCGCGACAAGCTCAATGCGGGCCTCAACCGGCAGGTCGACCCGTCCGACGTCGAGACCGCCGTGACCACGGATTGATCGCCGGATGTTAGGAGCGGGTGCCCACCCGGACCTTCGGCAGAAGCGTGACGCCCGCCCTCTCGGGCCTGGCGAATCTCTTCGCGCCGGCCACGCAGCCGATCACCGCGAGCGTGGCGGCGATCATCGACCACCCGACCGTCTCGTGCAGAAGGGCGGCCGCCCAGAGGAGGCCGAGGAACGGCTGCAGGAGCTGCAGCTGCCCCACGCCGGCGATGCCTCCCAGGGCGAGGCCCCGGTACCAGAACACGAAGCCGATCAGCATGGAGAACAGGGACACATAGGCGAGCCCGAGCCATGCCGGGACGCCGATTCCACCCAGGGAGTCGGGCCATGTGAGAAGCGTCAGCGGCCCCGTGACGGGCAGCGACAGGGCCAGCGCCCAGGAAATGACCTGCCATCCGCCGAGCCGCCGCGCCAGCGTCGCGCCTTCGGCGTAGCCGAGCCCGCAGAGAAGAACCGCCCCGACCATCAGCAGATCGCCGGCCGGTGAGGCCGAGAATCCCTGGAGCAGCGAGAACCCGGCCACCATCGCGCCGCCGAGCCCCGAGAAGACCCAGAAGGCCGGCTGCGGCCGCTCGCCCCCCCGCAGCACCCCAAAGACCGCTGTCGCCAGGGGCAGGAGGCCGATGAACACGATCGAATGGGCCGACGTGACATGTCGGAGCGCCAAGGCGGTCAGGAGCGGGAAGCCGATGACGACGCCCAGCGACACGATCCCGAGGGCGGCAAGGTCGGACCGGGCCGGGCGCTTCTGGCGCAGGATCATCAGCAGGGCGGCGCCGAGGAGCCCGGCGATGCAGGCCCGCGCCACGGTCAGGAACAGGGGATCGAAATCCGCCACGGCCACGCGCGTGGCCGGCAGCGAGCCGCTGAAGATCAGCACGCCGACGAAGCCGCTGATCCATCCTGTCTTCGTCCGGTCCATGTCCGTGCCTCCGCGGGATGATCTTCTCGGCTCGATCACATGGTTTTTCCAGGTACGGTCCAGTACAGTTCATCCGAACTGTCATGGTCATGGAGGCAGTACAGTGGATGAGCTCGGAACCAATCGCCCGCCCGGAACCCGGGTGGAGCATGTCATGCAGGCGGTCCGCGCGCGGATCGCAAGCCGGTCCCTGAACCCGGGCGCGAAGCTGCCGTCGATCCGCGCCCTTGCCACGACGATGGGCGTGTCCAAGTCCACAATCGTCGAGGCCTATGACCGGCTGGCGGCGGAAGGCGTCATCCGGTCGAGGCCGGGCTCCGGCTTCTTCAGCGCGGCGGCGCCGCCGCCCCTGTCTCTCGCGGAGCTCGGGCCGCGCCTCGACCGGGCCGTCGACCCGTTCTGGGTGTCGCGACAGTCCCTGGAGGCGGGGCCGGGGATGCTCAAGCCCGGCTGCGGCTGGCTTCCGGCCGAATGGCTGCCCGATGAAGACATCCGCCGCGCCCTCCGCCAGCTCGCCCGGACCAGGGAAACCGCGAAGCTGACCGATTACGGCACGCCGGGAGGACTGGCGCCTTTGCGTCAGCTCCTGTCGCGCCGCATGGCCGAGCAGGGCTTTCATGCCGGTCCGGACCAGATCCTGCTGACCGAATCCGGCACCCAGGCAATCGATCTCGTATGCCGGCTCCTGCTGCAACCGGGCGATGCGGTCCTGGTGGACGATCCCTGCTATTTCAACTTCCTGGCCGTTCTGCGTGCCCATCACGCGAAGATCGTCGGCGTCCCCTATACCCCGGAGGGGCCCGATCTCGTGGCATACGAGACGGCGCTCGCCGAGCACCGGCCCCGCCTCTACATCACCACCTCCGGCCTCCATAACCCGACCGGCGCCACATTGAGAGCCGCGACGGCCCACAAGGTGCTGAAGCTCGCCGAAACCCATGGGGCCCTCATCGTCGAGGACGACATCTTCGCCGATTTCGAAAGGGAGCCGGCGCCGCGGCTCGCCGCTCTCGACGGCCTCGACCGCGTGGTGCGGATCGGGAGCTTCTCCAAAACGCTTTCAGCCTCCTTCCGGTGCGGTTACATCGCGGCCAGGACGGACTGGATCGACAGGCTGGTCGATCTCAGGATCGCCACCGGCTTTGCCAGCAGTCCCTTGTCGCAGGATCTCGTCTTCAGCGTCCTCGGCAGCGGCACCTACCGCAAATACCTGGACGGGCTGCGGGTCCGCCTTGCGAAGGCGAGGACGGACACTCTGCGGCGTCTGCGCGCCCTCGGCATCGAACCGTGGCTGGAACCCGAGGCCGGCATGCTGCTCTGGTGCCGTCTGCCGGATCGCCTGAACGCCGCCGACGTGGCGCGGCACGCGCTTCGGGGCGGCGTGGTGCTCGCGCCCGGCAATGTCTTCAGCCCGGCGCAGACCGCCGCCGATTTCATGCGTTTCAACGTGGCCCAGTGCGGGGACGAGCGCGTGTTCAGGATTCTCGACGGAGCCATGCGGTCCGGGCTCTGAATGCATCCCGGGCGGACGCCGCGGCGCAGCGATCAGCGCTCCGGTCCAGTGGCGTTGACGCCCGCCAGCGATCCGCAGCAATCTTGCCCTCCAGCTCTGAAGAGGAGGGGGACATGGCGGGTTCGGATAACCGGCACGAGGGCCGGTGCCGGTGCGGTCGGGTCAGGTTTCGTGTCGATGGGCATCCCATCATCGCCATGGCCTGTCATTGCGAGGGTTGCCAACGCATGACCGCGAGCGCCTTCTCGCTGAGCGTCCTTTATCCGAGCGACCGGTTTGCCGTGCTGCAGGGCGAGCCCGTGATCGGCGGACTGCACGGTGCCACGCGGCACTTCTTCTGCCCGCACTGCATGAGCTGGCTCTTCACCCGGCCCGAGGGCATGGACGAGTTCGTCAACGTCCGCACCGCGATGCTCGAAGACCCGGGCCGGTTCCCGCCGTTCATCGAGACCTATACGAGCGAGAAGCTCCCATGGGCCACCACACCGGCCCTGCACAGCTTCGAGAGCCTGCCGCCGATGGAGCGCTATCCCGAGCTGGCGGCCGAGTTCGCGTCGCGGGTCGGCCCGGCCACGGGCGGGGTGTGATCCTCCTCCCTCATCCCGCCGCGTCGCTGACGCCCCTCACGTCCTGACGCCCTCCGCACGTCATGGCCGGCCATCCCGATCCGAGAAACGCCGCCGCCACGGAAGGGAGATCACCGGCGTGATGACGTGGAGCTGATCATGTCCGAAGAGCTCGATCCGGAACGGCACGGAGCGGCGCAGCGGCGGCATCCCCGCGAGCTCGTCGATGGCGGGAAACCCCGGTCACGATGCAACGATAGGGCAGGCCTGCCATCTGAGCATTTGCGAATGTCCGCCGGACGTCTTAAATCAGCGGCAGATCAGGAAGGGCAGGGTTCCCTCGCCCAGGGATTGTAGCTTCATGGCCGTCGTTCTCGACCTCCTCAACAAGGACCAACGCCCCCGCCATCCGGAAAAGGCGCATCGGCCGGACCAGCCCGTTCAGCAGCGCAAGCCCGAATGGATTCGCGTGAAGGCTCCCGGTTCGCCGAAATGGGCCGAGACCAACCGGATCGTGCGCGAGAACAAGCTCGTCACCGTCTGCGAGGAGGCCGGCTGCCCCAATATCGGCGAATGCTGGGAGAAGAAGCACGCCACCTTCATGATCATGGGCGACACCTGCACCCGGGCCTGCGCGTTCTGCAACGTGAAGACCGGCCTGCCGCAGGCCCTCGACCGGAACGAGCCCGAGAGCGTCGCCAAGGCCGTGGAGAAGCTCGGCCTGGAGCATGTGGTCATCACGTCCGTGGACCGTGACGACCTGGCGGACGGCGGCGCGCAGCATTTCGCCGACGTGATCCGGGCCATCCGGGCCCGTTCGCCGAAGACCACCATCGAGATCCTGACGCCCGACTTCCTCCGCAAGCCCGGCGCACTCGAGATCGTGGTGGCGGCCAAGCCCGACGTGTTCAACCACAACCTCGAGACCGTGCCGTCCAAGTACCTGAAGGTCCGGCCCGGGGCCCGCTACTTCCACTCCATCCGCCTGCTGCAGCAGGTGAAGGAGCTCGATCCGACGATCTTCACCAAATCCGGCATCATGGTCGGCCTGGGCGAGGAGCGGAACGAGGTTCTCCAGCTCATGGACGATCTTCGCTCTGCCGATGTGGACTTCATGACCATCGGCCAATACCTCCAGCCCACCAAGAAGCACCATCCGGTGATTCGCTTCGTGACGCCCGACGAATTCAAGGCCTTTGAAACCACGGCCTATGCCAAGGGTTTCCTCCTCGTCTCCTCGACCCCGCTGACGCGCTCGTCGCACCACGCGGGAGAGGATTTTGCCAAGCTGAAGGCGGCTCGTCTGGCGAAGCTCGGCTGAAACCTGACGGACACGGTTCGGACTTGGCATGCAGCGCATCTTGGTGATCGGCAGCCCGGGCGCGGGCAAGAGCACCCTGGCGAGCCGTCTCGCAGGGCGCCTCGATCTGCCGCTGATCCACCTCGACCGGGAGTATTTCGGCCCCGGCTGGACCGTGCCCGACAGGGCCGAATGGCGTGAGCGGGTGAAGACCCTCGCGGCCCGGCCGGCCTGGGTCATGGACGGCAACTACGCCAGCACCTTCGATATTCGTGTTCCCCGGGCGACCGCCATCGTCTGGCTCGACCTGCCGCGCTGGCGATGCGCGTCGAGCGTTCTCTGGCGGGTGGCGAGGAACTACGGTCGCTCCCGGACCGATCTGGGCGACGCGGGGCCGGAACGGTTCGACTGGTCCTTCATGCGCTGGATCTGGTCCTACCCGCGACGGATGCGGCCGAAAACAGCCCGGATGCTGGAGCGTCTTCGCCCCGATCAGCAGGTTTACGTCCTGCGCTCCCGCTCCGAGATCCCGGCCCTCGAGGCCACGCTTGCAACCGTCAAAGAGGCCGCCTGAGCATGCCGACCTTTCGCACCACGCGCACCGTCCAGCATACGCCGGCTCAGATGTTCGCCCTGGTGGCCGATGTGGAGCGCTATCCGGAATTCGTGCCGCTCTGCGAAGAATTGCGGGTCATGCGCCGGGTCCAGAGCGGGGAGGGCATCGAGTCGCTCGTCGCCACGATGTCGGTGGGCTACAAGGCCATCCGGGAAACCTTCACCACCCGGGTGACCCTCGACGATCCCCGTCGGAAGATCACGGTCGAGTACGTGGACGGGCCCTTCAAGTATCTCGAGAACCGCTGGACGTTCCGCGAGGCGCCGGGCGGCTGCGAGGTGGATTTCTACATCAACTACGAGTTCAAGAGCTTCGCGCTGGGGCTTCTCATGGGCAGCGTCTTCGACAAGGCCTTCCGCAAGTTCACCGAAGCCTTCGAGGAGCGGGCGGACGAGATCTACGGCGCGCCGCCCGCGTCCCGGGCCGGGGCCAAGACCGCCTGATCAGCGAAGAACCTGCTCGAGCAGGGACAGGGCGTCCTCGACGGCCCGACGACGCACAATCTCCCGGCCGAGGTCGCCGTAGCGGCGCTCGAGGTGCACCGTCCCGGCCCCCTTACGGGCGAGGCCGAAATGCACCAGACCGACCGGCTTCGCGGCCGTCCCGCCGGTCGGGCCGGCAACCCCCGTGATGCCCAAAGCCACGTCGGCGCGCGAATGGGCGAGGGCGCCCTTCGCCATGGACCGGGCGACCTTTTCGCTGACGGCGCCCTCGGAGACGATCAGTTCGGCCGGGACCCCAATCAGCTCCGTCTTCGCCTCGTTGGAATAGGTCACGAAGCCACGCTCCACCACAGCGGAAGAGCCCGAGATCTCCGTCAGCAACGCCGCCACGAGGCCTCCGGTGCAGGATTCCGCCGTGGCGATCTTCAGGCCCCGCCGGCGATAGGCCTCGAGGAGCGCTGCGGCGCGGTTCACCAATTCAGGGGTCATGGACTTGTCTCCGGCAGGCGGATCGTGGCGGCCGCCTGCGCGGCAATGCCCTCGCGGCGGCCCGTAAAGCCTAGTTTCTCGGTGGTCGTCGCCTTGAGCGAGACCTGGTCGACGCGCAGGCCGGCGATTTCCGCGATCCTCTGCCGCATCTCCTCCCGATGGGGGCCGAGCCGCGGTAGCTCGCAGAGCAGGGTCGCGTCGAGATGATCGACCATCCCGCCCCGACGGCGGACGAGCTCCACCGCATGGGAGAGGAACCGGTCGGAGGAGGCGCCGCGCCATTGCGGATCGCTCGGCGGGAAGTGGGTGCCGATGTCCCCGTCGGCCAGGGCGCCGAGGACAGCGTCCGTCAGGGCATGAAGGATCACGTCGCCGTCCGAATGGGCGACCACCCCGCGGTCGTGAGGAACCTTGACTCCGCCGAGCCAGACATGGTCGCCGTCGCCGAAGGCATGCACGTCGAAGCCGGTGCCAAGGCGGGTCAGGTATGGGGTGTCTCGGCTTGTCATGCGCCGCTCGGCCTCTTGGAAATCGCCAGGATGGGTCAGTTTGGCATTGCCCGCTTCCCCCTCGAAAACGTGAACCGTCAGCCCGGCCCATTCCGCCAGGGCGCCATCGTCGGTGAAACCATGAAGGCCCGAGGCCGCCGCGTTGCGGTGTGCGTCGAGGAGGAGCGGAAACTTGAAGGATTGCGGGGTCTGCACCGCCCTGAGCGCCGACCGATCCGGGGTGGAGACCACCTCGGACCGATCCCCGACGATCTTGATCGTATCCGTGACCGGAATCCCCGGAACGGCCGCATCCCAGAGGAGGCCAGCCTCGATGGCTCTGTCGATCAGGTCAGGGCTCGCGAAGGGGCGGGCCGCATCGTGCACGAGGACGATCTCGGGGTCCGAAGCCGCCAGCGCGTCCAATCCGCTGCGAACCGAATCCTGCCGCGTCGCGCCGCCATGGACGCATGGCAGGAGTGCCGGTGTGACGGATGGCAAACCCCGGACCGCTGCCTCATAAAGCGCCTGGTCGTCAGGATGGATCACGACGACGGCCCGGGCGATCCGCGGGTGGGAAGCAAAGGCGAGGAGCGTTCTTGCGAGGACGGATTGCCCGTGCACCAGGCGGTACTGCTTCGGGATTCCTTCCCCGGCTCTCGATCCACGGCCTGCGGCAACGATGAGGGCGGCAACTGACATCCGGGCGAGATCTCCGCGACGAACGTTCTCCTAAGCGCGAGGGGCCGGGAAAGCAAATCCCCGTGAGAGGGGCTTGCACCGGCGGGCGAAATGGCTATTGATTAGGCACAATGAGTTTTGATCAAAAATTAGGCGCAAGCGGCTTTCACATCGGTCCGGTTCGGGTCGAGAGGGCGGCCATTCTCGCACCCTTGTCCGGAGTGACCGATGTCGCATTCAGGCGCATCGCCAAGCGTCTGGGGGCCGGGCTCGTCGTATCCGAGATGGTGGCGTCGGACGAGCTGGTGCAAGGCTCCGAGGAGGCGCAGCTCCGGGCGGAAGGCGCCGGGATCGAGCCTCACGTCGTGCAGCTGGCCGGCTGTGAGCCGCGCTGGATGGCGGAGGCCGCCCGGGTGGCCGAGGCCGCGGGAGCGCGGATCATCGACATCAACATGGGCTGCCCGGCCAAGCGCGTGATCGGCGGCTTCGCGGGATCGGCCCTCATGCGGGATCTCGATCACGCTGCCCGGCTCATCGACGCGACCGTCACGGCCGCGAGCGTTCCCGTGACCGTCAAGATGCGGCTCGGCTGGGATCAGGGCGCGATCAACGCTCCCGACCTCGCCCGCAGGGCCGAGGCCTTGGGCGTCAAAGCCGTGACCGTGCACGGCCGGACGCGCCAGCAGTTCTACAAGGGGCAGGCCGACTGGACGGCCATCGCGGACGTCGTCGATGCGGTGAGCATTCCTGTCATCGCCAACGGCGATGTCGGGTCGCTCGACGATGCCCGGCGCTGCCTGTCGGCCTCGGGTGCGGCGGCCGTGATGGTAGGGCGCTCCGCGGTTGGAAGGCCCTGGCTCGTGGGCCAGATCGGCGCCGCCCTCCAGGGCGTGACCGTACCCGATCCGTCCCCGGAGGACATGACCGAAATCGCCCTCGAACATTATGCGGGGCTGCTGTCGCTCTATGGCGAGAAGGTCGGCGTGCGGCATGCCCGCAAGCACCTGGCCGCCTATGCCGACGCGGCCGCCGCCGCTGGCTTTCCCGTCGCGCCGGGGCTTCGTGCGGCTCTGGTGACCTCCGAGGAGCCCAGGACCGTGCTTGCGCTGCTGAGCTCGCTTTACGGGCAGCGGGGCCGGGAGGCGGCATGACGGTGGCGGCCATCAACGACCTGATCATGAACGCGCTTCCGATTCCGGTTCTGACCGTCGGGCCGGAGCACCGGATCGTCCATGCCAATGCGGCGGCCGAGTCGTTCTTCGAGATGAGCCTGCGCATGATGCTGCGCCAGAAGCTCGGCGACCTGCTGCCCTTCGGCTCGCCCGTGATGGCGCTGGTGGAGGATGTCCGCCAGCGGGGCTCCAGCGTCAGCGAGCACCGGGTCGACATCGGCAGCCCGCGCCTGGGCGCGGAACGCATCGTGGACGTTTCGGCCAGCCCGCTCGGCGATGAGGCCGACAGCGTGATCCTCATGCTCCAGGAGCGGACGATCGCCGACAAGATGAACCGCCAGCTGACCCACCGTGGAGCCGCCCGGTCGATCACCGCGCTCGGGGCCTTGCTGGCGCACGAGATCAAGAATCCGCTCTCCGGCATTCGCGGCGCGGCACAGCTCCTCGAGCAATCCGCCAGCGAGGACGACCGCCTGCTGACGCGCCTCATCTGCGACGAGACCGACCGGATCGTGAAGCTCGTGGAGCGCATGGAGCTGTTCGGCGAAGAGAGGCCGGTGGAGCGGGGGCCGGTGAATATCCATGGGGTGCTCGACCACGTGAAGCGCCTCGCCCAGTCCGGCTTTGCACGGCACATCCGTTTCGTCGAAAACTACGACCCGTCCCTTCCACCCGTGCTCGGCAACAGGGATCAGCTGATCCAAGTCATCCTGAACCTGGTGAAGAATGCCGCCGAGGCCGTCGGCATCGATGCCCCGGACGGGGAGATCGTGTTGTCGACAGCCTTCCGGACCGGGGTGCGGCTCCAGGTCCCGGGCTCCCAGGAGCGGGTCAGCCTGCCCATCGAGCTCGGCGTCATCGACAATGGTCCCGGCATTCCCCCGGAACTGATGAGCGATCTGTTCGATCCTTTCGTCACGACGAAGGTCCAGGGCAGCGGCCTCGGTCTCGCGCTGGTGGCGAAAATCGTCGGGGATCATGGCGGCATTGTCGAATGCGAGCCCGCGCCGAGACGAACCACATTCAGAATCCTCCTGCCCATGCACCGCGCCGACGACGGGCGCGGATCCGATTTGTGAGACATATGCGATGCCGAGCGGACAGATCCTTCTCGCCGATGACGATGCAGCCATTCGGACCGTCCTGAACCAGGCCCTGTCGCGGGCCGGGTACGAGGTTCGCTCCACCAGCAACGCCGCAACCCTCTGGCGGTGGGTGTCCCAGGGGGAGGGCGACCTCGTCATCACGGACGTGATGATGCCCGACGAGAACGCCTTCGACCTTCTGCCCCGCATCAAGAAGATGCGGCCGGACCTGCCGATCATCGTCATGAGCGCTCAGAACACCTTCATGACGGCCATCAAGGCCTCGGAGCGCGGAGCGTACGAGTACCTTCCGAAGCCCTTCGACCTCAAGGAACTCGTGGCGGTCGTCGGCCGGGCGCTGTCCCGGCCCCGGAACGTGCCCACGGGGGCCGGCCCGTCGCCCGAGAACGAGGACATCCCGCTCGTGGGCCGTTCGCACGCGATGCAGGAGATCTACCGGGCGCTCGCCCGTCTCATGCCCACGGACCTAACCGTCATGATCACGGGCGAGTCCGGCACCGGCAAGGAACTCGTCGCGAAGGCGCTGCACGATTACGGCAAGCGCCGGCAGGGCCCGTTCGTGGCCGTGAACATGGCGGCGATTCCCCGCGAGCTGATCGAATCCGAGCTTTTCGGTCACGAGAAGGGCGCCTTCACCGGCGCGACCGCCCGCAGCACCGGGCGATTCGAGCAGGCCGAGGGCGGCACCCTGTTCCTCGACGAGATCGGCGACATGCCCATGGAGGCCCAGACGCGCCTCCTGCGGGTCCTTCAGCAGGGCGAATACACGACGGTCGGCGGCAGGGTTCCGATCAAGACCAACGTCCGGATCGTGGCCGCCACGAACAAGGACCTGCGCGTGCTGATCCAGCAGGGCCTGTTCCGGGAGGATCTCTATTTCCGCCTCAACGTGGTTCCCCTGCGCCTCCCGCCCCTGCGCGAGCGCGTCGAGGACATTCCGGACCTGGCGCGTCACTTCTTCATGCTGGTGGAGAAGGAGGGGCTCGCCCGCAAGCAGCTCGACGCGGAGGCCATGGACCGGCTGAAACGGTACCGCTGGCCGGGCAACGTGCGCGAGCTCGAGAATCTCGTGCGGCGCTTGGCCGCCCTCTATCCGCAGGATACGATCACCGGCGCGATCATCGACGCGGAACTCGACTCGCAGCCGCTGCTGACGCCGCAGCCTGTCGGGAAGGTCTCCCAGGCATCCCAGCAGGGTTCGGAGGGGCTGTCGGAAGCCGTGGAACGGCACTTGAACGAGTATTTCTCCGGCTTCCGAGACACGCTTCCGCCTCCGGGCCTCTATCACCGCATCCTGCGCGAAATCGAAGGTCCCCTGATCGGAGCGGCCCTGGCGGCCACGCGCGGGAACCAGATCCGGGCGGCCGAGCTTCTCGGGGTCAACCGCAATACCCTGCGCAAGAAGGTGAGGGATCTCGAGCTCATGGTGGTGCGGTCCAACCGCGGCTGAGCCTTCCCGGCTGTAATAATTTGACCACAGTGTTGTGTTGGTGCATCACCCAATGACAGGGTGCTGAACCGAAAGCACCCCTTGGGGGCCTCGGATCTTGACCGACCAGAGCACGATGGAACAACACCGTTCGTCCGAGACGGGCCACAACTGGCTGATCTGGGTCGGTTACGTCGCCGTGCCGACGGCGCTCGCTTCGGCGCTGGTCACGTTCTTGATCCTGGCGGGTGCGACGCCGATCCCTCCGACGAACAGCATCGTGCAATGGGTCTTCATCCTCAACGGCGTCCTCATTGCCCTGCTGCTCGGGATCGTTGCCTGGCAGTCCCAGAAGCTCATCCGGGCAAGGATCCAGGGAGCGGCCGCCGCGGGCCTTCATGTTCGGATCGTGGGACTTTTCACCCTCGTGGCCGGGGTGCCGGCCATTCTCATCGCTGGCGCGGCCTCGGTCTCGTTCGAACGTGGCCTCGACTCGCGATTGACGAGCAACATCAAGGATTTGATGACGAACACGGTCGCGATTGCCTATTCGTACCGTGAGATTCAATGCCGGACCCTTGCCCGCGAAACGCAACTCCTGGCCGCGGACCTGAGTCGCGCGATTGCGTTCTACAACACCGATCGCAACTTTTTCCGCGACTTCATGAGCTCGCGCGCCCGCTTTCTCGGCCTGCCTGTCGCAATGGTCGTGGAGCCTAACGGCACGGTTCTGGAGAGAGCCCTCGGCAAGCCGCTTCCGGATCTTCCCGAGCCCACGCCGGCGGATATCGAGGATGCCAACACGCAAGAAGCTCTCTGCCTACTCCCCGGCACAGGCAACATCCTGCGATCTGTCCTCAAGCTCAACGACGGAAGCAATCGAACTCTTTATGTGGCTCGCGAGGTCGACCGCCAGGCGATCGAATTCCCGGCAGTGGCCGAAAACGGCGTGGCCTTTTACGCGGCGCTCGACCAGCGAAAGGCCGGGCTTCAATTCGCCTTCGCGTCCATGTTCACGCTGATCGCCCTGATCGTGCTGCTGTCTGCGGTCTGGTTCGGGCTCAACTTCGCCAACCGCCTCGTCGCTCCCATCCGGCGCCTCATCCATGCGACCGACCAGGTGGCGACCGGCAACTTCTACGTCCAGGTTCCGGTTCGCCGGGGGGAGGGCGATCTCGGACATCTGGGCGAGACCTTCAACAAGATGACCTCCGAACTGCGCCGCCAGCATGATGGCCTGACGGCCGCCAGCGACCTCATGGATCGGCGGCGGCGATTCACCGAGGCGGTTCTGGCCGGCGTGTCGGCTGGCGTCATCGGCGTCAACGCCCGGGGCCATATCACCATCGTCAATCCCTCGACCGAGGCCCTGCTCGGCACGTCCCACAAGGAATTGCTCGGCCAGCCGATCACAACCGTTCTGCCGGAGGTCGCCTCCCTGGTCGAGGAGATGAACCAGGGGCGCCAGCGCCTGATGCAGCAGCAGATTCACATCTCCCGGAAGGGCAGGGAGCGCACCATCGATGTTCGCGTGACCAGCGAACAGGCGCGCGGAGGCCTGCGGGATCTCGTCATCACCCTCGACGACATCACGGATCTCGTGGTCGCGCAGCGCACCTCGGCCTGGGCCGACGTGGCGCGGCGCATCGCCCATGAGATCAAGAATCCCCTGACGCCGATCCAGCTCTCGGCAGAGCGCATCCGCCGCAAGTACGGCAAGGTGATCACGACGGACCGGGAAGTGTTCGATCAGTGCACGGATACCATCGTGCGGCAGGTCGACGACATCAAGCGGATGGTCGACGAGTTCTCGTCCTTCGCCCGCATGCCCAAGCCCACCATCGGCGACGAGGACCTGACGGAGACGATCCGGCAGGTGGTCTTCATGATGAAGATCGCCCATCCGGAGATCGCGTTCATCGATCAGGTTCCGGCCGGCTCCCTGATCGCTCCCTTCGATCGAAGGCTCGTGTCGCAGGCGGTGACGAACATCGTCAAGAATGCAACGGAAGCGATCGCCGCGGTGCCGGAAGCCGAGCGGGGCCAAGGGCAGATTTCGGTGCTGCTCGACGACACCCACCCGGATTATCTGATCCTGGCGATCACGGACAACGGCAAGGGGTTTCCCGTGGAAGGCCGCCAGCGCCTCCTCGAGCCCTATATGACGACGCGCGAGGGCGGAACCGGACTGGGCCTGCCGATCGTTGCCAAGATTCTGGAAGACCATGGAGGTGGCATGGAACTGGCCGACAACCCCGCAGGCAGGGGCGGGCAGGTTCGCATGTGGATCCCCAAGACGAAGCACGTTGCATCGGAAGAGGCATCGGCCGCTTCCAGCCGAAATGACTCTCGCAGGGCAAGCCTATGAGCGCTGATATTCTCGTCGTCGACGACGAAGTCGACATTCGTGAGCTGGTGGCCGGCATTCTCGAGGATGAAGGACACCGGACCCGGACGGCCGGCACGTCCGACGACGCCCTGGCGGCCATCGAAACGCGGCGCCCCCACCTGGTCTTCCTCGACATCTGGCTTCAGGGAAGCCGGCTCGACGGGTTGCAGGTGCTGGAGATCATCAAGTCCCAGCACCCGGATCTGCCCGTTGTGATGATCTCCGGACACGGCAACATCGAGACGGCCGTTTCGGCCATCAAGGCCGGGGCCTACGACTTCATCGAGAAGCCCTTCAAGGCCGACCGGCTCGTCCTCGTGGCCGAGCGGGCCCTGGAGGCCTCGCGCCTGAAGCGCGAAGTCCGCGACCTGCGCTCGCGTTCGGTTCAGGCGAGCCGAATCGCCGGCCGGTCGATCGTCATCAACCAGCTCCGCCAGGCGGTGGAGCGGGCCGCGCCGACCAATGCGCGCATTCTGATCACCGGAGCGCCCGGCTCGGGCAAGGAGCTGACCGCCAGGACGGTTCACGGCCTGTCCACCCGCGCCAACGGTCCGTTCGTCGTTCTCTCCGCCGCGACGATCACGCCCGACACCATGGAAGCGGAGCTTTTCGGTACGGAAGGCGGCGAGGGCGGAGGACGCCGTGTCGGAGCCCTGGAGGAGGCCCATGGGGGCACCCTCTACATCGACGAGATCGCCGACATGCCGCGCGAGACGCAGAACCGCATCCTGCGTGTCCTGGTCGACCAGAACTTCCAGCGCGTCGGCGGAACGACCCGGGTTCATGTGGATGTGCGCATCGTGTCCTCGTCCAGCCGCGACCTGCCTGGAGCCATCGCGGCAGGCCAGTTCCGCGAGGATCTCTTCCACCGGCTCGGCGTGATCCCGATTCGCGTGCCGTCCCTGGCGGAGCGGCGCGAGGACGTGCCCGAGCTGATCGAGTTCTTCATGGAGCAGATCTCGTCCACGACCGGCCTCCCGAAACGGCGCATCGCCGAGGACGCCATGGCGGTCCTCCAGTCGCACGACTGGCCCGGCAACGTGCGACAGCTCCGCAACAATGTCGAGCGGCTGATGATTCTCACCTCCGGCGATCCCGACGCCGAGATCACGGCCGACATGCTGCCATCCGAGATCGGCGCCCTCGTGCCAAGCACTCCGGGCGGGGCAGGGGGAGAGAAGCTCATGAGCCTGCCCCTCCGGGAGGCGCGCGAGATCTTCGAACGCGAGTATCTCCTGGCGCAGATCGCGCGCTTCAGCGGCAACATCTCGAGAACGGCGGAGTTCATCGGCATGGAGCGCTCGGCGCTGCACCGGAAGCTGAAATCCCTCGGAATCGGAGGATAGGGGTTCTCCGGTACCGGGCGGGACAGGGTTCTGCAGGTCGGGAAAGAACGAAAACCTACAATCCACGGGAAAATATGCTCCGAGGGGGTAGAACTGTTGCGCCCCCCTTGCCGAACGCTGCCGTTCGCCCTGTAATAGATCTGCCGGTCACCGACCGCACGAAAGCGGACAACCATATTCAGGCGGCCCCATAGCCAAGACCGGCGGCGATGGGCTGGCGAGGCAACTTCAATGGCGGGCGATCGCGCGCAGAATCTTCAGGACACATTTCTGAACTATGTTCGGAAGCAGAAAATCCCCCTGACGATCTTTCTCGTGAACGGGGTGAAGCTTCAGGGCGTCGTGACCTGGTTCGATAATTTCTGCGTCCTTCTGCGCAGGGATGGTCATTCGCAGCTGGTTTACAAACACGCCATTTCCACCATCATGCCAGGACAGCCCGTGCAGTTGTTCGACCAGATCGACGAGGCTGGCGAGAAGGCTTGAGGTGACCGAACCACGCAGCCCTGGGGAAGAACGTCTCGCCCAGCTTGCCGAACCTGAAAAAGAGGTTGCAGCCGGCACAAGAGCCCTTGTGATCGGCCCCTATCTGACCCGCAGGCGGCGCGCATCGGTGGAATCGGACGGTGAGGGCGGCAACCCACGCCCTCCCGAAGCGCGCCTCGACGAGATCACCGGCCTCGCCCTCGCCATCGACCTGACCATCGTGCATTCGCTGATTGCGCCTCTTGCGTCGCCGCGTCCCGCCACGTTCATCGGCAGCGGCAAGGTCGAGGAGCTGGCCGGTCTGATCCGGGCCGAAGAGGTCGGGCTCGTGGTGATGGACTGCGCCCTCAGTCCGGTGCAGCAGCGAAACCTCGAGAAGGCCTGGGGTGCCAAGGTCATCGACCGGACCGGGCTGATTCTCGAAATCTTCGGGCGCCGGGCCCGCACGAAAGAGGGCACCCTCCAGGTCGAGCTGGCCCATCTGTCCTACCAGAAGGGCCGTCTCGTCCGCTCCTGGACTCACCTCGAGCGCCAGCGCGGCGGCTTCGGCTTCCTGGGGGGGCCGGGCGAGACCCAGATCGAGGCCGACCGGCGCCTGATCCAGGAGCGCATGACCCGGATCGAGCGTGATCTGGAGAGCGTCGTGAAGACACGCTCCCTGCACCGGACCAGCCGGCGGCGGGTCCCCTATCCGATCATCGCCCTGGTCGGCTACACCAATGCGGGCAAGTCGACCCTGTTCAACCGGATGACCCAGGCCGATGTCCTGGCCGAGAACATGCTGTTCGCGACCCTGGATCCGACCTCGCGAGCCATTGAGCTGCCGCATGGGGAGAAAGCCATCCTGTCGGACACCGTCGGGTTCATCTCCGATCTGCCGACGATGCTCGTGGCTGCCTTTCGGGCGACTCTGGAGGATGTGGTCGAAGCGGATGTCCTGCTTCATGTCCGGGACGTATCCCACGGAGAGACCGAGGCTCAGGCCGGCGACGTCGCCGTCGTCCTGCGGGAGCTCGGGATCGATCCGGATGACACGAAGCGGGTCGTCGAGGTCTGGAACAAGGCGGATCTCCTGTCGCCCGAGGACCGTGAGAGGCTGTCCGCCACGTCCCACCGGACGGACGAGGAGCGGCGGCCGATCCTCATCTCGGCCCTGACCGGCGACGGCATCCCCGAACTGCTCGCCACGATCGAGCAGCACCTGGCTCTGGGACGACCGACCTACGAGGTCGACGTGGCTCCGGAAGACGGGCAGGGGCTCGCCTGGCTGCACGAGAACACGGAGATCCTGGAGCGCCGGGCGAAGGAGAATGGGCACACCATCCTTCAGGTCCGGCTTGTTTCCGGCAAGGAACCCCGGTTCCTGAACAGGTTTCCCGAGGCGCGCGTCCTATAGGGCCGAGCCGGATTTCCGCTCGGCGAGCTTCGCCGCCACCCAGAGCCGCTCCATCTCGTCGAGCGACGCTTCATCAAGGCTCCTGTCCTGCGCCCCAAGAGCCGTCTCGATCGCCCTGAAGCGCCGTTCGAACTTGGCGTTGGTCCGCCGGAGGGCGCGCTCGGAATCGATCGAAAAATGCCGGGCGAGATTGGTCACCGAAAACAGCAGGTCGCCGATCTCGTCTTCGATCCTGTCTCGATCACCGGATGAAGATGCGTCCTTAACCTCTTCCAGCTCCTCGTGAATTTTATCGATGACTTGTGTTGCCTCGGGCCAGTCGAACCCGACCCTGGCGGCCTTCGAGGTCAGCTTCTGGGCCCTGGTCAAAGCGGGCAGGGCAGTCGGAATTCCGCCGAGGAATCCGGCCTCGTGCGCTTCGGGCGACTGCCCGAGTGCCTCGCGGTCGGCGCGCCGCTCGGCCTTCTCTTCCGACTTGATCCTGTCCCAGAGGCTTTTCACGTCCTCGGGCGACAGGTCCCTGATGTCTCCGAAAACGTGGGGATGACGCCTGATGAGCTTGCGCGTGATGGCGTCGACCACGTCGGGAAAGGCGAACGCGCCCTGCTCTTCCGCCATGCGGGCGTGGAAGACGACCTGAAGCAGCAAATCGCCGAGTTCGTCCCGCAGATCGGCCAGATCGCCGCGCTCGATGGCGTCGACCACCTCGTAGGCTTCCTCCAGCGTGTAGGGGGCGATCGATGCGAAGTCCTGCTCGAGATCCCAGGGACAGCCGGTCTCGGGCGTGCGCAGGGCCGCCATGATCTCGATCAGCCGCGTGATGTCCGTGGAAGGCTTCATGATGGAATCCCTGGTCGCTTCGGCCGTGTCATAGCCTGAGGACAGAACGACCGGCTAGCCGGAATTGCCTCATCGCCCTGGTTTAGCGGTATAAGGTGAGCAGGACACCTCAAGCACAGCAAGGACGAAACCCCAATGAGAGCGCGGGTCAAACTGGTCGACGGCATGATGTTCGTGGGCGAGTCCGGGAGCGGCCATGCCGTCGTCATGGACGGGGCGCCCGAATATGGCGGACGCAACGTCGGCATCCGCCCCATGGAGATGCTTCTGATCGGGCTCGGCGGCTGCACGGCGTTCGATGTGGTTCAGATCCTCAGGAAGGGCCGCGAGCAGGTCACGGATTGCGACGTCGAGGTCACGGCCGAGCGCGCCGAGACGGATCCCAAGGTCTTCACGGCCATTCATATCGAATACCGGGTCAAGGGGAGGGATCTCGCGCCGGCCAAGGTCGAGCGGGCGATCGAGCTCTCCAAGGAGAAGTACTGCTCCGCCTCGATCATGCTGGGAGCGGTCGCCAAGATCACCCATTCCTGGACGGCCATCGAGGAAGCCGGGGACATGGAGGCCGCCTCCTCCTGAAACCTTCCCTGACCCGAGGCCATCACCATGAAGCTGTTCTTCTCTGACGCCCAACTGGCTCATCGACCCAGGCAATACATGGTGCATGGCCGGATCGTTGCGCCCTTCGAAAACCCCGACCGGGCGACGACGCTTCTCGCGGTTCTGGAGGCGCAGGGACTGATCGCGACCGATCCGGGCGACCGCGGTCCGGACCCGATCCTGGCCGTTCATGCCGACCATTACGTGGATTTCCTTCAGGGGGCCTACGATCGCTTCCTGGAACTGCCGCATCATGGTCCGGAGGTGCTGCCGAACGTGCATCCCTATCGAGGCTCGAGCGGCGATCTGGAGGAACGCGGCAGGCCGCGCCCGACAGGGATTCTCGGCCAAGCCGGCTGGTATGTGGGCGACATGTCCTGCGCCATCATGGCAGGCACCTTCCAGGCCGCCTACGCGTCCGCCCAGGCGGCCATTGCCGCAGCCGAGGCGGTGCTGGCCGGCGAGCGTGCGTCCTTCGCGCTCTGCCGTCCGCCCGGACACCACGCCTATGCGGACCGGGCCTCGGGCTTCTGCTTCTTCAACAATGCCGCCATCGCGGCCACCTTGCTGCGCGGCCACTTCGCCAAGGTCGCCATCGTGGATTTCGATACGCACCACGGCGATGGGACGCAGGCGATCTTCTATACCCGCCCGGATGTCCTCTACGGCTCCGTGCATACCGATCCCACGGCCTATTATCCGCATTACGCGGGTTATGCGGACGAAACCGGGGCCGGGCTCGGCGAAGGCGCCAATCACAATCTGCCGCTCGCCCCGGGGGCCGACGGCGAGGCGTTCATCGACGCCAATCAGAGGCTGGCGCTGGCCGTTCAGGCCCATGGAGCGGAAGCGCTGGTGCTGTCGGCCGGCTGGGACGCCCATCGGGACGACCCGTTGTCGAAGCTCGACATCACGACCGACGCCTATGCCCGCATCGGAGAGATCTGGGGCAAGATCGACCTTCCGACCCTGATCGTCCAGGAGGGCGGATATTCGCTGGCGGCGGTCGCCGAGGCCGCGCCGGCTTTCATCGCCGCATTCCGGGAGAATGGCGCCGGATAGGCCTGGCGGCGCCGGCGATCACGCGCTCTTCGGGTTTGACGGGTCGGAAGCAGCCCCGGCGATCGGGGCCGAGGGAAGGGTGCGCCGAGGAGCGCAGCCAAGCCTGCACACGAAATTCGCATAAGATATATTATGGAACTAACGCTATCGCCCCGGCGGCTCTTCGCTGGCCCCCCGACCGGCGTCCGTGCCGAGCGCGGAATACCATTCCGCATATGGCGTATCCCGGACCAGCTGCCGGTTGTAGTCAGGCGCGCCGTCGCTCCACCACACGGGACCACGTTCGCCGAGTGCTCGCTTCGCGTCATCGACCCGGGCACGAACTCTGGCCAGTGCCTCCGGATCGTCCCTGACGCTGCGGACGGCCCGGCGCGCCGTCATCAGCTCGTGCACAAGGCGCTCGCGCTCCTGAGGCTCGAGTTCCGGATTGCTCAAGCGCCACAGCCGACCGCGGACCACGAAATACCGGCCATCGGGCGTTCGCGGATACGGGGTGCCTGTTCGCGCACGGCTCACCGGTCGCCCCGATCGCCGGCTTGGGAAAGCAGCCTGGCCGGAACCGGCCGGTCCTGTCCGAAGGGACTGGGTGTCCGTCCTTCCCGTCCTTCCATCACGCCGTCTCGACCTGAAGTCCGTCGTAGGCCGGCTCGATATGCGGTGGCAGCTCGCGGCGAAGCGTCTCGTAGTCCAGATCCGTGTGCAGGTTCGTCAGAATGGCTCGCCTCGGCCGGACCCTGCCGATGAGCTCCAGAGCTTCCGAAAGCGAGAAATGGGTCGGATGAGGCGTGTAGCGCAAGGCGTCCAGGATCAGGACCTCCAGCCCCTCCAAGGCCGGCAGGCTCTCATCCGGCATGTGGCTCACGTCCGGAGCGTAAGCGATGCCGCCGAACCGGAAGCCGAGAGCATCGATATCGCCGTGAACCATCCGGAACGGCAGCGCGTCGACCGGGCCGCCGGCGCCCGACACCGCCACCGGAACGCCGGGCTTCAGGCAGCGCATTTTCAGGATCGGCGGATAGCTGCTGCCGGCCGGCGTCTCGAAACAATAGCCGAACCGCATCTGGAGCAGCTCGCTGGTCATCCGGTCGGCATAGACCGGGATCCGCTGATGCTGAACGATCGCGAGCGGCCGCAGATCGTCAATCCCGTGGATGTGGTCCGCATGCTCGTGGGTGACCAGAACGCCGTCGAGGTGCCGCACGTCGGCCCCGAGGAGCTGGTCGCGCAGATCGGGACCTGTATCGACCAGGACGGTGGTGACGCCACCGGGCCCGGTTCGCTCCACGAGAACGGAACAGCGCCTGCGCCGGTTCTTCGGGTTGTTCGGGTCGCAGGCTCCCCAGCCGACGCCCACCCGCGGCACGCCCGCGGAGGATCCGCAGCCGAGGATCGTCAGTCTCGTCGTCATGACGCGAGCGCCCGCCCGGAAGCCGCATCGGCGGAGGCCGCCTTGGAGAACAGGCGATAGAAGTTACCTGTCGTCAACGTGGCGATGTCCTGCTCGCCCACGCCGGCCACCTCGGCAAGAACGCGGGCCGTGTGGGCCACGAAGGCCGGTTCGTTGGTCTTGCCGCGATGCGGCACGGGAGCGAGATAGGGGGCATCGGTCTCCACGAGCAGGCGATCGTGCGGAACGGCAGCGGCGATCCGGCGGATCTCCTCCGAGTTCCGGAAGGTCAGGATGCCGGAGAAGGACACGTAGAGCCCAAGTTCGACCCCGACTCGGGCGAGCTGTTCGCCGGACGAGAAGCAGTGAAGAACCGCATTGAAGCGCCCTCGCCCCATCTCGTCGGTCAGGATCCGGATCATGTCCTCGTCGGCGTTCCGGGCATGGATCACCAGAGGCAAACCGGTTTCCCGCGCGGCCGCTATATGGGTGCGGAAAACCCGCTGCTGCACGTCGTGCGGGCTTTTGTCGTAATGGTAATCGAGGCCGGCTTCGCCGATGGCGACGCAGCGCGGATGCCCGGACAGCTCGATCAGCCGCTCGGCCGGCACGTCCGGTTCGGCGGCCGCGTTGTGGGGGTGCGTCCCGACGGTGCAGAAGAT
Source organism: Microvirga sesbaniae (assembly GCF_025460805.1). Classification (GTDB taxonomy): domain Bacteria; phylum Pseudomonadota; class Alphaproteobacteria; order Rhizobiales; family Beijerinckiaceae; genus Microvirga; species Microvirga sesbaniae. The sequence goes on from NZ_JAMXFJ010000003.1 coordinate 421,183, forward strand.
GTCGTGATGGGCTTCGGCCAGGGACCGGTAGGTCTGGAAGCGCTCCACATGGGTCGAGATGGTCACCATGCGGCCGACCCCGGCGGCCGCGGCCGACGCCAGAACATCGGGGAGGCGGCTCTGAAAGTCCGGGAAATCCAGGTGGCAATGGCTGTCGACCAACATCGGTGAAGGCGCCCTCCTCTATGGTGGTTTGCTGCATAAAGCGGTTCAAAGCCTGCGTCTAGCGACGCACCCCCTGGGCGGTCGCCTCCGGCTCGTCATCCTCTTTGGTTTCCTTGTGGCGCATCCGGCGAAGCCGCTCCTGCTGCCGGGATACGGGAGCTTCGTCGTGTTCCTGCGGCCGAACCACGGGGACCGCCAGGCACACGCTCTGGGCCGGAAGGACATCGCACCAGTCGTGCATCAGCTGCTTGTAGCAGCGTCCGACCGGTCGGATGTTGCGATCCAGGTCGTACAACCCCACCGGCGTGACACGGTTGTTCTCCTGGCGCAGGGCCGTGTCCCAGTCCATCTGGTCCGTGAGCGAGTACCAGGTGAACCCGACGATCGGCACGCCGGTGTTGCGCACCCGCAGGACGTTGGCCCATTGCTTCCAGAGCCAGTTCACGGCTTCGTCGCCGTTCGGCCCCTGCATCAGATTCGTCTCCGTATGCATGACCGGAAGCCGATACCGGTCGTAATATTGGCGGGTGATCTCGTCGTAGCCGAAGACATCGCCGGCCGAGCGCGTCGAGCCGTCGGCGCAGACCCGGTGCTCGTTGGTCACGTAGTAGTCGTTCCCCATGATGCAGTGGTGGCGGAGCGAGGAACGGCTGAGGAAGAAGTGGTACTCGTCGCGGCTCATGCCGCTATCCATCAGGAACTCGTACATCTCCGAGTCGATTCTGCGGCCATAATTCAGGTCGAGGGACAGGAAGCGCCGGGCGTTCATGATCTCGGCCGGCTTGATCGCGGCCGGGTTCTCGGCGTGGAAATACTCGGACGACTCGCTCTGGATGAACAGGGCGTCCGGCCGGACCTTGAGGATCCGCTCCATGGCGAGGACGTTGGCCTTCACGATATGCTTGAGGGCGGTCACGAAACTCTGGTCGCTGGTCATCTGCTCGTTCCACCAGCCGTAGGCGGCGGAGAACTGGGCGCAGATGAACATCTCGTTGATCGGCGTGTAGAGCTGCACCCAGTGGTAGCGGCGCGCGAAGTCTTCGGCATAGGACGCGAAAAGATCCGGGAAATCCGGGTTCTGGAAGTTGCCGATCCAGTCCGGGACGCCGAAGTGGCAGAGATCCACGATGGGAATGATGTTGCGGCGGAAAATCTCGCCGAACGTCATGTCGGCGAAGGACCAATCGTAACGGCCCGGCCCGATGAACGTCGTATGCAGGGGCGGACCGTAGCGCAGGACCTGGATGTCCAGGTCGTTCAGAAGGTCGAAATCCGTCTTCCAATGGGTGTAATGGCCGCATTTCTCCATCTGGTCGATGCGGGTGCGGCCATTGTTGATGGTCGGGATGCTGTTCTCGATCCCGGTCGCGAACATGAAGCTGGTGTACATCGCGCGCTTCCGCTGAGGGCCCGGCCGGGCCTTTCGAAGCGGACGCGTCAGGACGCCTCCGCCTCGATATAACGCGGGAAAATCGGCCCAGGTTGCGGAAGCGCCGTGCCGGCCGCCAGACGGTGCTCCGGTCCGATCGCCGCGATTGCCCTGCCCTCCGGCGCAACAGCCAGCAGGTCCAGCAGCTTGGCGGCGGCCGTCGGAACGAACGGCTGAGCCAGAATGCCGACGGCGCGCAGAATCTCGGCCGTCACATAGAGGACGGTGTTCATGCGGGCGGGATCGCTCTTGCGCAGCACCCACGGCTCCTGGGAGGCGAAGTACCGATTGGCCTCCGCCACGACGGCCCAGATCTCGGCCAGGGCCGTATGGACGGCGAAATCCTTCATGGCCGCCCTCGCCTTCCCGGGCAAGGCGTCGGCCAGCCAGAGGACGTCCTGGTCCGCCTGGGTGAACGCGCCTGGCTGCGGCACGGCGGCGTCGCAGTTCTTGGCGATCATCGAGAGCGACCGCTGCGCCAGGTTCCCGAGATCGTTCGCCAGATCCGCATTGATGCGGTTGACGATGGCCTCATGGGAATAGTTCCCGTCCTGGCCGAACGGGACCTCGCGCATGAAGAAGTAGCGGATCTGGTCGACCCCGTATGTGTCGGCAAGGTCGAAGGGATCGACCACGTTGCCGACCGACTTCGACATCTTCTCGCCCTTGTTGAGCAGGAAGCCATGCCCGAAGACGCGCTTCGGCAACGGCAGCTCGGCCGACATCAGGAAGGCCGGCCAGTAGACCGTATGGAAGCGCACGATGTCCTTGCCGATGATGTGAACGTCGGCCGGCCAGTAATGCCAGCGCGGATCGTTCTCATCGGGGAATCCGCAGCCCGTGACGTAGTTGTTGAGGGCATCGATCCACACGTACATGACGTGCTTCGGGTCGCCCGGCACCGGCAGGCCCCAGGCGAAGGTCGTCCGGCTGATCGAGAGATCCTGCAGCCCGGACCGCACGAAGCTCGTGATCTCGTTGCGGCGGGTCTCCGGGCTGATGAAGTCCGGGCTGGCCTCGTAGAGGGCGAGGAGCCTGTCCTGATAGGCGGAGAGCCGGAAAAAGTAGCTCTCCTCCTCGATCCACTCGACCGGCGTGCCGGTCGGCGCGCGCCAGCTGCCGTCCGGCTGCTTCGTCAGCTCGCTCTCGTCGTAATAGGCCTCGTCCCGCACCGAGTACCAGCCGGAATACTTCGACAGGTAGATGTCGCCCTTCTCCTGCATCCGGCGCCAGAGTTCCTGCGTCGAGGGCAGATGATCCGAATCCGTGGTGCGGATGAAGCGGTCGTAGGAGCAGTCCAGCCGGTCGGCCATGGCCTTGAACTTGGCCGCCATCTCGTCGACGAAGGCCTTCGGGGTGGTGCCGTTCCTGTCGGCCGTCTGCTGGATCTTCAGGCCGTGCTCGTCCGTGCCGGTCATGAAGAACACGTCATAGCCGTCGATGCGCTTGAACCGGGCGATCGCGTCGGAGGCCACGACCTCGTAGGCATGGCCGATATGGGGAGCACCATTCGGGTACGAGATAGCCGTGGTGATGTAGAATTTCTGCTTGTCGGCCATGTCGGATCCTAAGCCCTGAAATCAAAAACCTTCGAGAAACGAAGCTTCAAGCCGCCCGCCGAACCGCATCGGCGAGATCGTCGAACATCGTCAGGATGAAGGGCCGGCGGTCGAGGTTGAACACGTCGATCTCCCGCGCCGAACGGCCGATCTTCTCACATACCTCCACCAAAGGTGCAAGGCGCGACGCGCCGAGGCCCGCCTGCTCGTGGAGGCGCTCGGAGACCCAGCGCTCCACCGTTTCGAGGGCCAGCGCGTAGGTGTCGTCCGCATCCCGGCGAGAGAGGGCTTCCGCAAGCGCGAGGACCTGTCTGGCATCGGTCGCCGGCAACCCGTCCAGGAGACGGGTGATCTGGTCGATGAAGGCGACCTTCTCCGCGTCGAGCAACTCCAAGGTGCGTCGGACGGAGCCCTCGCCGTAAGGCAGAGCCTGCTCCACCAGATCCCGGGGAATATCGCTCCAGGGCGAGCCGAGGGAGGCGATGGCCGCCTGGATGTCCCGATCCTCCAGAGGGCGCAGGAGAAGCCGGCGGCAACGGGACCGAATGGTGGGAAGCACCCTCTGCGGGGCATGACTGACGATGAGGAAGAGCGAACGCGGCGGCGGCTCCTCGATCACCTTGAGCAGCGCGTTGGCGCTCGAGATCGTCAGATCCTCGGCGCTGTCGACGATGCAGACCCGGTATCCTCCGTCGGCAGCGGTCGAGCCGAACATGGCGAGCGCCCGACGGACCGCGTCGACCGGGATGGTCGCGGACGGCCCCTTCTTGTCCGTGGCCGGAGCCCTTCTCAGGACCGAAAGGTTGGGGTGGGACAGGGCCGCCACCTGGCGCGCCGCACTCGAATCGGGGGACAGGTCCAGGCTCGAAATGGCTTGATCGCGGCTCTTTCGCGGGTCGAGAACCGTGCGGGCGACCCGGTAGGCCAGAGTGGCCTTGCCGATCCCCTGAGCGCCGCCGATCAGCCAGGCGTGGTGAAGGCGGCCGCTGCGCAACCCTTCCAGGAAGGCCTCCTCGCCTTCCCTGTGGCCGAAGAACGCGAACTGCTCCCGGGGATGCGGGGCTCCCTCCAGCTGATCCGGCTCGGCGACATCTTCAGCGTCACGCGACATCGAGCGACCTCGCGGCGGGTTCCGTCACCTGGGGAAGGCGCTCGCGCAGGGCCGCCCAGATCGCGGCCGCGACTTCGTCCGGATCCTGATCCGCATTGATCACGGCGCATCGTTCCGGCGCGGCCCGGGCGATGGAGAGATAGGCCTGACGGAGAGACTGGTGGAAGGAGAGGTCCTCTCTCTCGAACCGGTCAGCGCCCTCGCCCTTCCCGGCCTGCCGCGCTCCCGCCCGGGCGAGTCCCGTCTCCGCCGGGAGATCGAGGATGAACGTGAGGTCGGGCTTCACGCCCCGGAGAGTGATGGCCTCGAGCCGGTCGATCAGTCCCTTGTCGATGTTGCCCAGGGAGCCCTGATACGCCCGGGTGGAATCGGCGAAGCGGTCGCAAAGAACGTGGGTCCCGTTCGTGAGCGCCGGCACGATCGTCCTGTCCAGGTGGTCGATCCGGGCGGCGGCGAACAGGAGAGCTTCCGCGAACGCCCCGAGATGCTTGGCGTGGCCTTCCAGGATGAAGGCGCGGATCTCCTCGGCATGGGGCGATCCGCCGGGCTCGCGGGTCACGAGAACGGGCTGGCCCATCTGCGACAGACGGGCCCTGAGCCTCTCGATCTGTGTCGACTTGCCGGCGCCCTCCCCGCCTTCGAAGGTGATGAAGCAGCCTTTCATCAAATGCCTTCGATCACGCTCGTGAAGGCGCGGCGCACCCAGCCGGTGCTGAATTCCAGCAACCCATCCAGGGCGCGCTGGCTCAGCGTCCCTTCCTGGACGTCCTCATTGGCATAGAGCGGCATGTCGAGAGCCTGCATGTCCCCGCGGTTGACCTGGAGCCGGGCCACCTCGGCCCCTTTCTGGACAGGGGCTTTCAGGGGGCCGGTGTAGATGATGCGCGCGGTCACCCGTTCGCCTTCTCCACGAGGCACAAGTACACGAACCGGCTTCTGCGACACAAGCGGCAGGGACCGCCGGCTCCCGCCGAAAACCTGAGCCTCTCCAACGACCTGCCCCTCGGCGAACAGCTGCTGGGTTTCGAAGGCCCGGAAGCCCCAGTCCAGGAGCTTGCGCGACTCGGCCGCGCGGTCCTTGGCCGTCTTGAGACCGTTCACGACCACGATGAGCCGTTGGTCGTTCTGGACGGCCGAGCCGATGAGACCGAAGCCGGATTCATCGATATTGCCCGTCTTCAGCCCGTCGGCCCCGATATCGAGGAACAGCAGCGGATTACGGTTCTGCTGGCGGATCTTGTTCCAGGTGAAATCGCGCTCCCCGAAGATCTTGTAGAGATCGGGATAGGTCTCGATGATGTAGAGGGCGAGCTTCGCCAGGTCCCGGACGGTGGTCTTCTGCTCGGGGTGTCCGTAGCCGGTTGCGTTGCGGAAAGTCGTCTTGGTCAGGCCGATCTGCTTGGCCCGCTCGTTCATCATGCGGGCGAAGTTGTCTTCCGTACCGGCCACGCCCTCGGCGATCGTGATGGCGGCGTCGTTGCCCGACTGAATGATGAGACCCCGCAGCAGATCTTCGAGCCGGATCGAGGTGTTCACCCGGGCGAACATGGCCGAGCCGCCCGATCCCCCGCCCCCTTTGCGCCAGGCATTCTCCGAGACGGTGAACTCGCTGTCGAAATTCAGGCGGCCATTCTTGATCTCGTTGAACACCACCTCGGCCGTCATGGTCTTGGCCATGCTGGCCGGCACCGTCGGCTCGTCGGCATTCTTCTCGAACAGAACCGCATGGCTCCCAGCGTCCATGAGGATGGCCGTGGGCGCCATGGTCTGAAAATTCTGGGCTTGCGCGGCCTGCGGCCAGGCGACCGAGAGGGAGATGGCGCTCCATACCAAACCAATCGCCGCCAGGCAGCGGGCGACCTTAACGTGACGCATCGTCAAATTCTCCAGGATCCTCCCTTAGGAGACCCCGAATCTGTGGCGCGTCAACAACAAATCAACGTCCGGCTACGCTGGCCTGTGCGGCATGTTACGCGGGTTCAGGTCGGTCGAAGGCGGCCACTAGCGCAGAACGAACTTCTCCGGGCTGGCGGGCGCATAAGCCCCTGCCCTCTGGAAGCCGGATTGCGCGTTCCCGGCCGGCGCCTCGTAGAGGCTCGCGACCACTGGACGCGACGCAGGAACGGTCCCGGGAGCGGCCGAACTGATCCGCGCGACCGGGCTCGCCGCGCTCGGGATCGTCCCGAGGTCGAATGGACGCTCGGGCGGAAGTGGGACATTGCTGGCCATCGCGGCACCGGCGGGCTGGGCCGCGCGAGCCGGGGCCGAATAGGCCTCGTCGTCGGGCTCGTAGGTGCGCAGAGCGATGGCCTGCCGGGGAGCGTTGGGCTGCGGCGCCGCCCGGGCGATCATGGTCGGAGCCGCTCCGGTCAGAGAGGCCGGCGTGCCGTCCGTCCTGAGGCTCGCCAGGAGGATGCGGTCGTCGCTGCCGTTGGTGGAGGCGCGGCCGACATATTCGACCCGGACGCGAGCCGTTCCCGACTGCCGGAAGCCCAGAGCGGCGGCGGCCTTCTCGGAGACGTCGATGACCCGGTTCCCGTGGAAGGGGCCGCGATCGTTGACCCGGACGATCATCGAATGACCGTTCTGTAGGTTCGTCACGCGGGCGTAGCTCGGCAGCGGCATGGTCGTGTGCGCGGCCGCGATGGAATCGCGGTCGAAGACCTCGCCGTTGGCCGTCATGCGGCCATGGAAATTGGACCCGTACCAGGAGGCGAGCCCCTCGCTGGCGCGGGGGGTCTCGTTCGGAACATAGGTGCGGCCGGCGACCATATAGGGCTTGCCGACCATCTCGCGGCCGCCGCCCTTCGGGATCGGCTGGCCGTCGGCCACGACCTTCGGGCTTGGGGCTACGCCGTATTTGGGATCGATGCCGCCACGCACATTCGAGGAGCAATTGGCTGCCGTCAGGGCGATCGCGGTCACGCCTGCGATGCGGATGAGCGTCCACTGATTGAAGGACGAGGCCTGTCCCTTCATTCCGGTCTTCGCAGCAGCGCCCTCACAAGCCATCTCGTCTCGCATCCTATCGTCTGTTCGGCGCATGGCGTCTCCTCCACTGCGCGGACATCAAGCCAAAGTGCTGATCCACTCCTTAAAAGGAAGTTAAACCGCCGCGCTTGTCAATGGCAAAGCTGCCAGAGCTGAAACAATAATACATTTTGCGAAACGGCATTATGATTCAGGAGGTTGGGGCTACTTCCTGAGATACAGGTTTCGGGAGATCTCTGACTCCTGGGCTGATCTGGAGGCCCGGCAGAGGGCGCAAAATCAGCGGGCATCGCCGCCGGCGAAATCGATTTCGGTCCTATTCGGAGAAGCTTAGCCGAAGATGCTCATGCGCGACGTCCTCGATGCCGGAGTTCTAAACGGAATCGGGCTCAGATTTGCGAGGAATTGGTTAAAAAATCCCTTCGCTTCCCGTGAGGCCGCGCGGAAAGAAAGACGGAGGATGGCGGAGGGGATGAGGTCCTCCTAGTTGAATCACTAGGCCATTGTTTTGTTAGATTTCAATGGGTTGACTAAAGATACCTGTGTGGAGAAACCGGGTCGATTAGCTGTATGGAGCCTTCCCCCATGCAACTCGTTGAGCGTCATCAGCCAACCTACCGGGCCGACAACTGGCACCGAGGCCCAGGCCAAACCCGTTCACTTATCTCTTGGGGTTCTATCCAACTGAACCACAACGGCCTGAGGGGACCATAGGGCACTAAGAACAGGCTGGGCTACAATGGCACCAACGATTGCAAAGGACGCCGCAGCAAGGCCGATATAGCCGCACGTCTGAAGACGCCTCTTGTCGGGCATTAGCTACCCTCCCGAGCATCAATGATGCCGAGTACCGCTTAATGTTCAAGCTGGTTGCGGCTCCGGCGCTTGGAGCTTCACCAGCAGGTCGCGATGAGCATACCAGTCCCTGAGCGTCTCCTGCATTTCGTGCAGCGCCGCCTTGGCGCCTGCGGTGGGCTGGGCCTCCCAGGCGAGTTCCTGAATGAGAGCAATTTGATCCGAGATCTGCTGCTTGAGGTCGTTGATGTCGCTCGTGAGCCTTTCCAGTTCTTCCGGCGGACGAAGTGCAGAGACGGATTGGCTAGAAAGACCATCTTCAAGTTTGAGCATGTCTCGGCATAGCGCCTGATGGGCTTAAAGCCAAGCTTCCCACCCCACGTCCCTGCCAAGCACGATCTCACGAAGAGCCCTGCCGTTGCCGTGGCGGGACGTCAGGGCTCTTAACCCCGCCTCAAGGAGGCATGCCTCATCCTCGCCTTGCTTTCAGAGAAACTGGCACAAGCCACGGGAAAGCGCACAAGGGGCATGCACAATGGATCACACTGATCTCTTAGAGTTGGTCGCTGACGATCTGACCCAAAGCGTCTCAAAGATGCTCATCGAGATGGGCTCGGAAGACGGTCAGAGGTTCGCCAGAAGAGCCCTCGTCAATTTCGCAACCCAAGCCCTTAGCGGCGCTCCTAGGGTCGGCGGGATGGACATCTCGACTTTCACAGACGGTGAGAGACACGCTCTGGCTCAAGCCTCGGCTATGGTGCTCGCAACCATCCAAGCGGATGCTTCGAGGCCACAGTAGGAAGCCGGGAGGCGATCTCCTCCGGATGCCACTTGCGCTGTTGCTATCTCTTCACTGGCGGCAATCTTCAGGTTGGAGGCCCGCGCACTCCAAACGCTGGAAGAAGGCCGTCAGCGACAGCACCCCCCAAAAAGAAAGAACCCCAAGCGGGGAACTTGGGGCTCTCTCACAGAGGACCATGAAGTAGCTTATGCGTCTGCCTGGGATATTCGGCGAAGAAGGCCCAGGCATAGACCCAACTCTGCGCCTGTCATTTTGGTCCGCCTCACATCCAATAATTTCGCCTAAGGCACAGGTGGAAACAATCTCGCCTCTTGCTGTTACCGAGAGGATGGGGGCTGCGATGCCTGAGATTGCTAAAGCTTCGTACTATCGGGAATTGAAGCGGGAGTTGGACTTACGTGAAACCGAGGCCCAGCTTCTTGCGGCTGCCGCGGAGAAGCTCGAACGGGAAAGTCAGACCGTCATAGCCGAAGCAATCCGCGATATGTGGCGGCACAATGAGGTTGCGAGGCTCAGACTTCAGACCCAGTTAGGTGCCCTTTTCTTCTGCTGAACAACGGACGTGCACTGGCAGCCCAACGAGCCGCTTTAAGATATCAAAGAAAAGCCCAGTCGAACGGCCTAGATCACCGATAGCGTGACCGCGGAATGCACCCCGAGGAAAGTCAGACCAGCGGCAATCGACACAGCCAACACAGTCGTCCTGAGGTCATCCTCATCCTGGTCGTTCATGGGGCCGCTCCCGAAAGTCGCTTCCTTTTGCTGGATAACGCTTGCGAGGTTCGGATGATTCCGTGTGGGCAGTAGTGAATACGGGCTACTTCTCTCCCCAAAAAGAAAGCCCCCTTGGCCTCAAGGGAGCGCTGGAGGTTCCGGCTCGTGTACATGGGTCAAACCGCTGCGCCGGGGACCACTTACCTACATGGCTAAGCTCAGCGTGTCTGTCTGGTTCCAGACAGTTCTGCACTTCAATCCTAGGTCTCGCCGACCTCGGGGGACCTAGCCCTATGGAACGCAGCCCGATCAGGTAGCTCTCCATCCCCGAAGGCTCCCTGGAACCACGACCATACTTTCCCATTTCTCCGACACCCGAAGCGCCAAGATGGGAACGTGACGATGATGACCCAGAACGAACGAACCGCCCTCGCAATGCTACGCTCCGGCTTTAGCTGGCAGGATGCCTCTGACGCGAGCCACGTAAGCATCGATCGGTTGAAGGAGTTGTGGGCGGCGAACGGGGCTCACTCAAAGAGAGATGATGCCAACCGGCGTTGATGACGCATTCTGGCGGATCTTTGCCCGGTCCAAGAACGCCCCTTGAGGTGGCATGAGGGCATTTTCCGAGTACAAGCCAACCACCAAACCATCGGGGCTGCCATCGCGCGGCCCCTTCTCGTTCCAAGGTGCCATTTCCTTCCGCTCCTCTCCGTCGCCAGCGGCGTTTCTCGTCTGGCAGGGACTCGCACCCCATCCGACCAACTTTGGCCGTTTGGTTTTATCTCTGAAAGAATGCCTCTAGGGTAACCTGAAGTGGACCTGTAGCATGGCCCGAGAGTAACCTAGGGATGGATCGGAGGATCTCTCTGGGAGGTCGCTATGAGGACAGTCATGTCCTTATTCACTGTCATTCTCACCCTGACCCTCGCCACCTTGTTCGTCCTCATGGCTGGTCTGTATCTGATCTCACTGTTCCTAGACCCATCGATGATGCGCTTCTGGTGACCAGAGAGGCCATTTTGTTTGTGCCACGCCAATGAAAGGGTATCGACAGGATCGCGGCGAGGAATTCCCCCCGGTGCCCCTCGCGCCACACACGCGGTCCATAGAAGCGTGACGACACCCGCCCCATACCGCACACTGGGCAAAGGCGTCGGCAGAGCAGATCCAAGTTTCGAGCAAGTTCGGTCTGTCCTTATCCGTTGCCAATGATCTTACTGGCTAGGGCTGACAGGATGAACTGTGGGCCATATCCGGTGATCTCCGATGCAATGATCGCACCAATGACGATGGCAGAAGCAACCGCAACTCGGCGGACGCGAGGGTTATGCTGTTCTATCCTCATAGGATTCTCCTTAAGAATAGACCTGGGAGCATACGCGCCTCACAACATGGCTGAGGTGCTCCGTCACACAGCATCGGGACAGGCTGTTCCACGAGGGCTTACCCCTAAGGCTGTCCGTCTTGGACTCGGTCAGCGGCACGACAATCCCAAGCGGTTTAAGGACCCCTTCGATGTCATCAGCCCTTTGGGTCAGAAGATCCTTGCAGAGAACTGGCATTGGGTTGCCGCTGATCTCCAACAGGCGAAGCAGTCTAAGCCAATCGTGAGGGAGACCTCAAAGGCGCTGGCAAGACTCAAGGAGGGTCGCCGTCGTGAGATGACGACCCAGATTGACGTCTGTTGGCTACGTGATCACTTCCCTAAACTGACCCAGGACGAGATCGCCAGTCTTGTCGACATCACGCAGTCGCTGGTGAGCCGCTACGCGAAGCTTCAGGGGAAGCAGAGGGATCATGTGAAGAACCCGTTACGGAGCCACCATGGCTGCTGCCACAATGGTTGCAGCATATCCTGAGACGGTGACGAGTGGGCCGAGCACAACAGCTGCTGCAAGGAGGCCGAGAGAGGTCTTAAGGGTACGCATAACGAGGCTCCTCAAATGTTGGACCTCAAGCCTGACCCCATAAGGCTAACCGATGGTTAACCTTGGCAATAGCGATTGCTGCCCTTCTGGTCACCTGATCTTAATCCCTCCCCTGCTCTAAGCCCGCTCTTTCGATCCCCAGAACAAGCTCTTTCACTGACAAGCCCATCGAGCAATTCATGAACAATCAAGCCATTATCTTCACAGACGGAGCTTGCCTCGGTAACCCTGGACCAGGAGGCTATGCCGCTGTGGTCACTATTGCAGGCCATGAGCAGATCATCGTCGGACGCGACCGCTCGACGACGAACAACAAGATGGAGATGACAGCAGCCATCAAGGCGCTTGAAGCTGTCCCTCAGGATCTTCCCATCGTGATCCACAGCGACAGCCAGTACGTCATCAAAGGCGCGACCGAGTGGCTCCGTGGGTGGAAGGCCAAAGGGTGGCGCAAGGCTGACGGCAGGCCTGTCATGAACCAGGATCTGTGGATGAAGATGGACGCTGTCATGGTGGGCCGGAAAATCACTTGGAAGTGGGTCAAGGGCCACGCTGGTCACCCTGAGAATGAGCGAGTGGATCAACTGGCGAACTGGGAAGCCGTGAGGGCTTCAGCGGGGTCGAGTGATTCATGAGGAACTGCTGAGCAAAGGACGCTACCACGAGAGCTATGGCCAATCTTCAACTAACACCCTCAGATACTCAGTAAGTGTTAGTTGAAGATTTCAGGATTGCGAACGCTTCAGCAGCATGGCCTTATGCCTCCCCAATCGATTTTCACTGACCGCACAAGCTTCAAATTGCAAGGGAATGGCATGGAATTCAAATCGAAATCGGAAACGGAGGCCGTTGCGGACGCTTATCCTTCGGTGCTTGCCTCAACGGCCGAAGAGAAGCTTCACTATCTTCTAAACGCGGTTGAGAGCATGGACCGGCGAACCGCACAAGAGTTGGAGCGGCTCGACAGCAGCGGCGCTGAAGAGGAACTTAAAGCGTTCATCAGACAGGACATTCTGGCTCGCCACCAAGTAAGGCGATCGCCTCTTCAGGACTCAGTGGAGGAGCTACGTGCGTTCTACCGTGCTTCGACGCCAGAGAGCCAAAACTGAGCGTTAGCTTAGGCTGACCACACGGCCCTCACGGGCCACTTTTTTGCAGTCCGAGACGGTGCCCTCAGGCACCCAATCGCCCCAGCCGAGGAATAGCCCCTCCCCAGCTGGGGCGTTTCATGTCGATCAATGACCCTAGCCGACGAATGAACCCTGCTGGATTTCCGGCAGGGACACCCTGAGGACCTTCTTCAGTCGCTCATCGATCACCTCGATGATGATCTCTGATCGCGCATCCGGCGGCATTTCAGTCCACCGTTCCAGGAGCCGGTGCCCTATCCTGAGGACCTCAACACGGGCGGCTGCTAGGTCAGGCAGCTCCACACCATCGCAGTCCTCATCGACGCCAAACCTGCTCCGAACATCTATGTAATAGAGTGGCATGGCTGCCAGCCCTCCATTCACGTGGGTCAGTTCCCTCAGGTTCAGCCAGGATTGCATCGGCTCGATGAACCTCTCAGGAACAAGGATGCAAGCGCCTCAGGATGGCTGGATATTGGAGCCTTGTGCTGATCATGACCCGGTTCTTGCCGTTACGAGGCGACTCATCCGACCAGAATGGAGGTTCTATAGGCCAGTGGCGTCATGCAAAATGCCTATGCTCATGCGTGGCGGACCTGAGTGGGTCGCTCTCAAGCAGATCGTGGAAAAGCTAGAAAATTTATTATCTTAGGGGATGACAAAGCGAGATGGCGGAGGGGGTGGGATTCGAACCCACGGTGGGCTTGCACCCACGGCGGTTTTCAAGACCGCTGCCTTAAACCACTCGGCCACCCCTCCGGATGCGGAGAAATCCGCACCGGCACTCATCCTTCTCTAAGGCCGCCCGGCCGGACACGTCAACCGACACGGCCTGATCTCCCCGGCGATAGCCCTCCCCGCAAGCCTTGCCCGCAACCCTTGCCCGCAGGCCCTCACGACCAATGCGTGCGCGCCGTATCGATGTGCAGATCGTCCATGGGCTGAATGGGGTCGGCCACCGGCTGATCGAGTTCCGCCGCCGCATGGGGCGTCGTCTGATGAGCATCGCCGCCATTGACCTGATCCGTCCAGGCGCTCGAGGCGTCATGCCCGGGATCGATGACGCCATCCGCCATCAGCAGGAGAATGTCCGATCCGGAGAGATCCTGGGTCGTGCCGGAATCCGCCCCGGCCGCGAGGCCGTGAATCTCCGGCGCAGCCGGCGGGGGCTCGTCCACGACGATGTCGACGGATCTCGGCGCAGAGGTCGCTCCCTCGCTGTCGCGCAACGTGACCGAGATGCTCCTGGATCCGGCCGCGAGCCCGGACGCATCGCTGCTTTCGAGGACGAGGGACTGGAGCACCGCGGCGTAGGTCTCGGGCCTGGCGTGGCCGCTCAACGTCAGCGTCCCGGCAGAATAGCCGCCGCCGACCACCTCGATGCCCGTATCGCCGATCATCACGTGCCCGTTCTGGTCGTGGAGGGCATAGCCGTCGAAGTCGAGACGATCGTTCGGCTGCCCGCCGGACAGGGTGATGGTCGCGCCGCCGAGCTCGGGGCTGTCGATGTCGCTCGCCCGGGCGGCCCCGATGGCGTGGGTCTGGTGCGCGCTCGCGTCGGCATGGGCGGGCGCGGTCAGGCTCAACTCGGGAGCGTCGTTCACGGGATCGATGGTCACCGTGAATGGGGTCGTGGTCGTGGCGGTCTGGCCGGTCGCCTCGGTGCTGGTCGCCTGGAGGGTGAGATGCAGCGTCCCGTTCCAGTCGTCGGCGGGGATGAGCTGGAGGCCCGTCAGGGCCCCGGCGGGAACCCGCCATGCGCCGTCGGCGAGCGCCTCGCCCTGCGAGAGCCGGAAATCCGCGGGAATTCCCAGGACGGTGACCGAGAGGGTCTCGGAACCGTCCGTGTCCACGAGGGCGGCGGACAGGTCCAGCGGGATCGCGTGATCCTCGTGTCCGACCACGTCGTGGACGGTCACCTGGGGCGCATCGGCCACGGCCGTCACGGTCACCAGATGCGTGCCTGTGACCTCGCGGGTCGCGGTGACGCCATTGCCCGCGTCGGTGATGGTCGCTTTCAGGGTCAGGGTGAAATCGGCATCGCTATGACCCGAGAGCTGAACCGATACGAGACCGGCCCGCAGGTCGGCCGTGGAGACCAGCCAGCTGCCCGGCGCCTGTTGGGAGCCCACGGTCAGGCTCGCGCCGGTCGGAAGCCCTGAGACTTGCGTGAACTCCGACCAGGTTTCGGATCCGTCCGTGTCCTGGAGGGTGAAGGTCGGCTTGATCAGGATCGCGGTATCCTCGGCTCCCGCGCTCATGCCGCCGATCGTTCCCGTGTCCGCGACAGGGTTGAGGCTCACCGTGAAGTCCACGGATGTCCGGGCGGGCGATCCGCCGGTGGTCTCCGTGGCCACGCCGGTCAGGGTCAGGGTCAACTGGCCCGAAAACTGTGCCGGCGGCGTCATGGTCAGCCCGTTGAGCTGCGCGGGAGTCAGCAGCCAGCTGCCGTCGGGCTGCCTCGTGCCCGCATTGAGGCTGGCACCGGCCGGGACGCCGCTGAGCACGAACTCCAGGGTCTCGGATCCGTCCGTATCCCGCAGAGAGCCGCCCAGGCCCGCAAGGCTGACCGTCGTGTCCTCGCTGCCCGTGACATGGGACACGGTCACATCGGGAGCATCCGCGACGGCGCCGACCTGGACGCGGAAGCTCGCCTCGGTCGTGGTGGAGCCGCCCGTGCTCTCCTGGGCCGTCGCCCGGATGGTCAGGGAGAATGTCCCGGCGTAGTTCTCCGGCGGAATGACGGCGAGCCGCGGCAGGTCGGCGGCAGACACGATCCACGTTCCGTCGGCCTGCTGTGCCCCGTAGGTGAGGCTCGCGCCGGCCGGCATGCCCGAGATGACGACCGTCAGGACTTCCGAGCCGTCCCGGTCGGTCAGGGCTGCCGCGAGGTTCAATGCGATCGGCTGATCTTCGAGACCGGATGCATCGCGGGCGCTCACGACCGGCGCATCGGTCACGGCATCCACCTGCACCTGGAACGTATCGCGGGTGGTCGCGACGGAGCCGTTTGATGTTTCCCGCGCGTGGGCCAGCAGGGTCAGGTTCATGGTCCCGCTCCAGTCGGCGGGCGGCGTCACGGTCAGGCCGGCGAGCTGCGAGGGCGTGAGCGTCCAGCTGCCGTCGCCGTTGTTGATGCCCGCGGACAGGCGCGCGCCTTCGGGCAGCCCCTCGATCACCACGGAGAGCACCTCCGAGCCGTCGGTATCCGTCAGCCGGGCCGAGAGGTTGAGATTGATGGTCCCGTCTTCGTTCCCCGCCGCATCATGCACCGCGATGACCGGAGCATCGGCCGCTGGCGCGACGGAAACGGAAATCGTCCGATATGTCGTCTGCGTGTCGCCGTTGCTTCCTTCCCGGGTCGTCGCCTCGACCTTCAGTTCGAAGGTCCCGTACTTGTCCGGAGGCGGCACGAAGCGGAGACTCGCGAGATCGGCGGTGTCGACCCGCCATTGTCCGCCCCCGAGATCGACGAGACCCGTGCCTTCGAGCCGAGAGCCCGCCGGAAGATCGGAGATCATGACGGACGTGACGCTCTCGCTTCCGTCGCGGTCGCTCGCCGTGACGGACAGGTTGAGGGGAACTCCCGTGTCCTCGACTCCGGCCGGAGGATTGGCACCGATGGCGGCATGGTCGGCAACGGCTGTCACTTCGACGTTCAGCGTGGCCTTGGTGCTCGTCTGGCTGCCCGTGGCCTCGGTGGCGACGGCCGCGATCTTGAGCGTGATCGTCCCCGAGAAATCGGCCGGGGGCGTCAGGGTCAGGCCGGTCAGCTGATCAGGGCGGAGAACCCACGCGCCGGTCGCCGGATCCCGCACGCCGGCCGACAGGGACGCGCCGGCGGGAACGCCCTCGATGCGGATGCCGAGGGTCTCGCGGCCGCTGTCCGCGTCGTTGGTCATGGCTCCGATGGACAGGGTGACGGAGCCGTCTTCGTTGGTGACCGCATCCTCGACCGTCAGGCCGGGAGCCTGCGCGACCGGCGCGGTGCCGGGCGTCGCGTCGGGTGTGGTGCCGGATCCATCGCCACCGGTTCCCCCGCCTCCCCCGACGGGCGCCGTCACGGTGACCGGAACGGTTTCGGTTCGGGCAGCTTGGTCGCCCTCGCGCTCCACCCCGACCGCCGTCACCGTGAGACTGAAGCTCCCGGTGTAGCCGGCCGGTGGACGGATCGACAGGGTCGGAAGGGACTCGACGGGAACCAGCCACAGCCTTTCGCCCGCCGGGACGCCGGCGGACAGGACGGCGCCGTCGGGCACGTCCCGCACCCAGATGTACAAGGTTTCCGACCCATCGGTGTCGCCAGGGGTCGCCGTGATGTGGAGCGGGATCCGGCCCTCGTCGGGGTTGATGCTGGCGTGGCCTGTCCCGGTGGAGGGCTCGAAACTCACGACGGGCGTGTCGGCATCGCCGAGGGGATCCACCACCATCTGACCGCCGATCGTGGCCCGCACGCCGCCGCTGTCCTCGATCGTCATCGAGACGTGCAGGGTGGCCGCCCTGTCGCTGTCGTGCGGCATGGTCAGAGTCACGCCGGTCATATCCTTGGCGGAGATCCGATAGATACCGTGTTCGTCCGGCGTGACGACGGTGTCGTTCGCCAGGCGCAGAACGGCTCCTTCGGGAACGCCGCTGATGAGAATGTCGCCGACGACCTTCTCCGAATTGTCGCTGTCGGTAAGACCCGGGTCGAGGCGCAGCGCGATGGGCCGATCCTCGGTCCCGTGCATGGTCCCCCAGTTGCCGGAGGTTCCGTCGAGACCACCGACGGCGGGAACATCCACCACCGCCTTCACCTCGACCGGGAAGGTGACGGGCGTCCTGGCCTCGTCGCCTCCCCGCTCCTCCTGCGAAACCGCCGTGACGGACAGGTTGATCGTGCCGGAGAAATTGGCCGGCGGCAGCAGCGTGACCACCCTGGCCTCCGCGGCCGTCAGCGACCAGACACCCGGGCCGCGATAGGTGCCGTGGGACATGATGGCGCCGTCCGGCACGCCTTTGATCACGAAGCTCAGCGCCTCGGACCCGTCGTAGTCCGGCAGGGTCGCCGTGAGGTTCAGGGCAATCGGAGTGTCCTCGAGGCCGCTGGCGCCGGCGACATCCATCACCGGAGCGTCCGCGACGGCCCGCACCGTCACCGGGATGTCGCGGGGCTCGCTTTCGGCCTTGCTGCCGTTGGGCTCGGCCGAAACGGCCACGACCCGGACGGTGAAATCCGCGTCCGATTGAGCGGGCGGCGTGATGGTCAGGCTGTTCACCTGCGCCGGATCGACCGACACGCTCCCGTTGACCACGACCAGTTCCACGCCGCTGGCGCGGACGGTCGCTCCGTTCGGAATGCCCGTGATCCTGAATTCGACGATCTTTTCCGAACCGTCCCGATCGGTGGTCCAGGCCGTCATGTTCAACGGAATGGCCGTATCCTCGTCGCCGAAGGCCGGTGCGACCCGCAGCCCCGGGGCATCCGCGACGGCATCGACCGTGACCTGGAAGGACACGTCGCGCATTTCGGTCTTGCCGGTCGATGTCTCCCTGGCGGTCGCTTCGATCCTGAGATCGATCGTGCCCGAATAATCCGCCGGGGGATTCAGGGACACGCTCGAAAGATCCTTTGCGTCCACGAGCCAGGAACCGTCGGATTGAGGAACGCCTTTCGTGAGAGAGGCGCCGCTTGGAACCCCGTAAATCCTGACCGTCAGGGTCTCCGAACCGTCCGTGTCCGCGAGCGAGGCCGAGAGGCTCAGCGCGATCGGCTGGTCTTCCTTGCCGGAGACGTTCGCGGCAGCCACGTTCGGCGCGTCCGTCACGGCGAGAACCTTGATGGCGTAGGTGCCCGTCACCTCCTGGCTGACCGTCTTGCCGTTGCCGGTGTCGCTCAGGGTCGCCTTGAAGGTCAGGCTGAAGTCGTCATCGCTGTTTTCCGGTGGCTTGATGGAGATCCGCCCGGTCCGCAGATCCGCCGTGGACACGGTCCACACGCCGTCCGCGACCGTGCCTCGATTGAGCGTCGCTCCTGCCGGAACTCCGATAATCCGGGTCGTCTCGGACCATGTCTCCGAGCCGTCCTTGTCAGGGGTTGCGAACGACGGACTGAGCTTGATCCACGTGTCCTCGTCACCCTTGACCGCGCCGCCGATCGTGCCTTGATCGAGCACGGGGTCGAGGTTCACCGTGAAGGATGCCGCGTTCCGAGCGCTGGGGGCGCTCGGGTCGCTCTCCGTCGCGATGGCCGTCAGCGTCAGCTTGATCGTGCCGGAGACGTTCGGCGGCGGCGTGAGGACCGCCTGCTCCAGTTGGGCCGGGGTGAGGAGCCACCCTCCGGTCGCCTGCTTGACGCCGACATTCAGTTTCGAACCATTGGGCGCGGTCAGAAGAAAGCTCAGAGTCTCCGACCCGTCGAGATCGCGCAGGGCCCCGCCCAGCCCCTTGAGGACGACAGGCTCGTCCTCGCGGCCGGAGAAGTTCACGACCGTGACGTCAGGCATATCCGCAACTGCCCCGACATCGACCCGGAAGTCGGCCGAGCTGGTCCGCGTATCGCCGTTGGCTTCCTTCGCCGTCGCCTCGATGCGCAGGGTGAGCGCCCCCGAAAAGTCCTTCTGCGGCACGAGTGAAAGATGCGGGAGATCGGCGGGAGCCACGCTCCAGCTGCCGTCCTGCTGCCGGGTGCCGTGGGACAGGCTGACATCGGCCGGCACGCCGAAGACGGCGACGGACAGCACTTCCGAGCCGTCCTGATCCTTCAGGACTGCGCTGAGATCGAGCGCCACCGGCGTGTCCTCAAGGCCCCTGACGTCATGAGCGGCGATCTGGGGAGCATCGGCGACCGCCTCCACATCGACCTTGAACGGAACCCGTGTCGTCGCAGTCGATCCGTTCGACGTTTCGCGCGACTGGGCCACCAGGGTCAGGGCCATGGTGCCGCTCCAGTCGACGGGCGGCGTCACCTTGAGCCCGGTGAGCTGCGCCGGAGACAGGCTCCAGGTGCCGTCGCCGTTGTTCGTGCCTGCGGACAGCTCTGCCCCTTGCGGCAGTCCTTCGATCACGAACGAAAGCACTTCCGAGCCGTCGAGGTCGGTCAGAGCGCCCGAGAGATCGAGACCTACGGGCTGGTCTTCCCGGGTGGCTGCATCATGGGCGCTGGCCTGCGGGATGTCGGCAACGGCTTCCACATGCACCTGGAAAGGGGCATCGGTCGTCGCCGTCGAGCCTTTGTCGCTCAGGGAGACGGCACGCAGGGTGAGGCTGATCGTGCCGGAGAAGTTTTCCGGCGGCAGGATGGAAAGGTCCGAAAGATCCGCCACATCCACGCGCCAGCTGCCATCCGCGGCGCGGCTGCCGTGCGACAGCGAGGCCCCGGCCGGGATGCCGAGGATGCTTGCCGACAGGGTCTCGGAACCGTCCGTATCGGTCAGAGCGGCGGAGAGGTCGAGGGCGGCCCATCCGTCCTCGCGGCCCGAAGCGTCATGGACGCTGACCGCCGGAGCGTCGGAGACGTTGTCGACCTCCACCTGGAAGGCCGTGCTCCGGGTGGCGGTCGAGCCGTTCGACGTCTCCCGGGTGGTTGCCTCCAGGGTCAGGTTGATCGTGCCGGAAAAGTCCTTCGGGGCCGTGATGGCGAGATGCGCGAGGTCGGAGGGCTGGACGCTCCAGCTGCCGTCGGCCTGGTGGGAGCCGTGCGAGAGCGTCGCGTCGGCCGGCACGCCGAGGATCCTCACGGAGAGAGTCTCCGACCCATCCGTATCGACGAGAGCAGCCGAGAGCTTCAGCGGGATCGGGCGATCCTCATCCCCGGTCACGTTGGCCGCCGAGATCACGGGCGCATCGGCAACGGCAGACACCGCAACCGTGTGGGTGCCCGTCACGACCCGACTGGCGCTCCGGCCGTCCACGCTGTCGATCAGGGTCGCGGTCAGGGTCAGGGTGAAATCCTGGTCGCTGTGCTCGGCCGGTCGAAGGCTCACGAGCCCGGCCTGCAGGTCGGCGGTCGAGACCTGCCACACGCCCGGCGCGATCTCCGTGCCGCGGCTGAGCGAGGCGCCGGCCGGCAAGCCCGCCACCTGGGTGAACGCGGCCCAGGTCTCGGACCCGTCCGCGTCCGGGGTGACGAAGGACGGCTGGAGCACGATCGCCGTGTCCTCCGGTCCGGCGCTCGCACCCGAAACGGTGCCGGCGTCGGCGACCGGATCCACCGTGACGGTGAAGGTCGTGGCGGTGCGGGCACTCGGAACGCCCGCCTCGCTCTCGGTGGCGACGGCCGCGAGAGTGAGGCTGATCGTCCCCGAGAAGTCCCTGGGCGGCGTCATCGACAGATGCGCGAGGTCGGCGGGCGACACGTTCCAGCTGCCGTCCGGCTGGCGCGTGCCGTGTGACAGGGAGGTGCCGTCGGGCACGCCGAAGACGCTGACGGACAGGACTTCCGATCCGTCGGCGTCGACGAGCCGGGCGGACAGGTCGAGCGGGATCGGCCGGTCCTCGTCGCCCGAGACGTCGGCGGCCGACACCACGGGAGCATCGGCCACCGCCGTGACGGTGACGGAATGCGTTCCGGCCACGATCCGGCTGGCGCTCGCGCCGCCGGCGCTGTCGATGAGCGTTGCGGTCAAGGTCAGGGTGAAATCCGCATCGCTGTGCGCGGCGGGCTGGATGGTCACGAGACCGGCCTGCAAGTCGGCCGTCGACACCTGCCACACGCCCGGCGCGATCTCGGAGCCGCGGTTCAGGGATGCGCCGGCCGGGAGGCCCGCCACCTGGGTGAACGCGGCCCAGGTCTCGGACCCGTCCGCATCCGGGGTCATGAAGGTCGGGCGAAGCAGGATCGGGGCGTCCTCCGATCCCGTGCTCGTCCCGCTGATCGTGCCCGCATCCGCGACCGGATCGACGGCCACGACGAACGTGGCCGAACTCCGGGCACTCGGAACGCCCGGTTCGTTCTCGGTCGCGATGGCCGTCAGAGTCAGGGTGAACGTGCCGGAGGCCTGCGGCGGCGGCGTGAGGGTGAGACCCTCCAGCTGCGCCGGCGTCAGGGCCCAGCGTCCGCCCCCGAGGGCCGTTCCCGCGCTGAGCGTGGCTCCTTCGGGCACTCCGCTGAGCACGAAGCCGAGGCTCTCGGAACCGTCCGTGTCACGCAACGCGCCGCCGAGGCCGGCGAGGCTCACGGGCGTGTCCTCCAGCCCATGGGCGTCCGCAACCGTCACGGCCGGTACGTCGGCCACGGCATGCACCTGCACCTGGAAGGGCGCGTCGACGAAGGACGTCCCGCCGTTCACCTCCTGCGACGTGGCGCGCAGGGTGAGGCTGACACTGCCGGAGAAGTTCTCCGGCGGAATGAATCCGACATGCTGCAGATCCGCCGGCGACACGGTCCAGCTGCCGTCCGGCTGGCGCGTGCCGTGGGTCAGCGACGCGCCTTCGGGAACGCCGAAGATGGTGATCGACAGCGCCTCAGAGCCATCCGTGTCGCCCAGGACGGCCGTGAGATCGAGCGCGATCGGCTGATCCTCCTCGCCCGACGCATCGGCGACCCGGACACGGGGGGGAGATGCCATCGTATCGCGCGGCTCCTCGGGCTGAGGCTCCCCGGGAGTGGGCCGGTCCACGGAAGGCGGCGCCACGACGGGCTGGTCCTCGCGGTCGGAGGGACGCCCGGTGGCCATGGCGGGTTCGAACGCGGCCGCGGTCGCGGACGGCGGCGCGCTGGAGGAGCCCGCAACCACTCCCGCCTTCGCGACCGCGGCGGACGAGCGCACGAGCGTCGGGGCGATCTCCGGAGCGTCCGCGATGGCTCTCCGGATCTCCGTCGGCAAGCCGGAAGGCGGCGGCGTCTCGAGCCTGTCGAGCGCCACATCGATCGGCTTGGCGGCCTGAGCGTCCGCCAGGGGCGCGATCCCGCCCGTTGCGGCGGACGCGCCGCCCGAAGGGGTTCCCGGCACCATGCCGAAAGCCGCAACCGCCTCCGTTCCGCCGACGAGGTTGCCGCTGGCCCCGCCGTCGCCGACGGGAACCGCCCGCTGGACGGCGCGCAGGGCCCGCAGGGCCTCCTCGTCGACCACGCTGGCATCGAACGGAATGGTCAGATCAGGTTGCTGGGTCATGGATGTGCTCAGCGCTCGTGAAAGGATGCCGCCATGGCGGAGTAGATCGGCTTCAGCAGGTATTGCAGCACGGTCTTGGTGCCGGTGGTGATGTCCGCCTGGACGGTCATGCCGGCGACGAGCTGCGCGTGACGGGGGTCGTGGCCGACATGCTGCTGCTTGAGGGCGATGCGGGCGCGGTAGTGCGGCTGCCGCTGCTCGTCGAGGAAGGTGCCGGCCGAGATGCGCTCCACCGTCCCCTCCACGGAGCCGAAGCGCGCATAGTCGAAGGCCTGGACCTTCACATGCACCGGTTGTCCGACCTCGATGAAGCCGATATCGCGCGGCATGAGCCGGACGTCGGCCACGAGCTGCGCGTCCTGCGGCATGACTTCCGCGACCAGGCCGCCGGGCGGCAGCACGGTTCCCGGGCGATGTACGGCAAGCCCGCGCACAACGCCGCCGATCGGCGCGCGGAGCAGGATCCGCTCGGCCCGGTCTTCCAGCTTGTGCACGACTTCCCTCGTCTCGGCGACCTCGAGGGCGACGCGCGCCGCCTCCTGCCGCGCCTCGTCCACGGCCGTGGACTGCGCCTCGACGACGCGAGCTTCCGCTTCGGCAAGACCCCGTTGCGCGGTGGCGCGCTGCCCGGTCAGCCGCTCGTGCTCGGCCTTGGCGCTCATGAAAAGGCGCTGCGCTTCCAGCACCGAGAGACGGGTCGTCAAGCCGCTTCGCGCGAGTTCCTCGCGGATTGCGAGTTCCTTGGAATGCAGCTCCATCTGTTCCCGAACCGACGCGATCTGCCCGGCCAGGGTGGCCAGATCGCCGCGCCGCTGCGCCACCTGCTCCTGGAGAACCGAGACACGGTCGGCCATCGCCCGCAGGCGCGCGGTCAGCGCCGCGCGCTGCGGCTCGAGGAAGAGCCCGGAGGACAGGGGCGGCATGGTCTGCGCGTCACCGCCCGCGGAAGCGACGACCCCGGCGGTCGGCCCCTGGCGCCCGCGCAGGTCGAGAGCCAGCATGTTGCCCTCCGCGGCCGCGGCGAGCCGTTCGGCCTGCAACTGGAGGGATTCGAGCCGATGCCGCGCCTGCGACAGCTCAGACTGCGCCACCGCGTCGTTCATGCGCAGCAGAGGCTGCCCCTCCTCGACCGCTTCGCCCTCGTTCACGAGCACTTCGGCCACGATCCCGCCCTCGAGATGCTGAACGGGCGCCGGCGCCACCGTCGGGGCGATCTCGCCTACGCTGACGGCGACTTCCGGCACATGGGCCAGCGTCGCCCAGGTCAGTCCTGCCGCGACCAGGAGCCCGGTTCCGAGGACGACGGTGCGCTCGAGCCCATGCACCCGCAACTCTTCGAGGGCGAGCACGTGACCGTCCGGACGCGGCTTGCGGCTCGCACGCGGGAGGGCACGGCGGTCCGTCACCGGCGGGAGGATTTCGCCTGACGAGGCGGAGAGTGCGATCTTGCTCATCATGCAACCTTCGAGTTGTTGGCCGCGGACAGATGGCCGAAGGCGGCGTTCGCCACGGACGGGCCGATCGGGGCTCTCGTCGGGCGTGGGCCGACGGGAGGAGCCGTCTGCTGGTCGAGTTCTTCCACCTGCCCGTCGCGCAGGCGCAGGACGCGGTCGGCAAGCCGGATGTGGCTCGGCCGGTGGGTCGCCATCAGGATGGTGCAACGGCCGCGGCGCGAGGCGATGACGTCGGTGAAGGCTTTCGCGCAGGCGTCGTCGAGACCCGCGACGGGTTCATCGAGCAGCAGGATCGGCGCGTCGCGCAGCAAGGCGCCCGCCAGGGCGATCCGTTGCAGGATGCTGCGCGGCAGGCGGCCGCTCTGGTTGTCGCCGACCCGGGTGTCGAAACCCTGCGGCAGGGCCTCGATGGCCTCGAGGACTCCGGCTTCGGCGGCCGCGGCGCGCAGCTCCGCGTCCGATGCGCTCGGGCGCGCGAGACGCAGGTTCTGCGCCACCGTGCCGTAGAGAAGTCCGGGCGATTGCGGCACCCAGCCGATGCTGCGACGGAGCACGGCGGGATTGAAGGAACGCACGTCGTGGCTGTCGATCCGCACCAGGCCGCCCTGAGGCCTGTAGAGCCCTGCGATCAGCAGAAGCAGGGTCGACTTCCCGCTCCCTTCCGCACCCGTCACCGCGACGACCTGACCGGGCTGGATGGCGAAGCTGGCGCCGGCGAGGACCGGTTCGGATTGCGGGAGATAACGCAGGGTCACGCGCTGGAACACGATGGCGCCATGCTCCGGCGGCGCCATCCGCGCCTCAAGCGGCGGAGGCCGCTCCGTCTCGAGCGCCATCAGCCCGTCGACCTGCCGGATGGAGGCCTGAGTCTGCTCCCAGCGGGACAGCATGACGAAGCAGGTCTGCATCGGGCCGAGAACCCGCCAGATCAGCATCATGCCCGCGATCAGCGCGCCCGCGGTCATCGCGCCGCCGAGGACCGCGAGCACGCCCATCACGACGGCGGCGAGACCCGAAAGGGTCACGAGCGCCTGGCTCGTGGCGAGAACCGACCCGGACAAGGTGCTGACCCGGGCCGAGGCGACGGCCGCCGCGGCCGCTGCCGCGGAATAGCGATCGATCCAACGCTCCTCGGCTCCGACGAGCTTCAGGGTTCTGACGGTTTCGAGTGCTTCGACGGCGAGGGCTTCCCGCGCCTGATTGGCCCGGGCGGCCTGCTCGATCGCCAGCCGCATCGGTCCGCGGGAGACGAGGTAGAGGGCCACGAACCCGATCGCCGTGCCGACCGGAACCACCGCGATCCAGCCCCCCAGCACCACCATGAGCACGATGACGAGCAGCGTGAACGGCATGTCGAGAAGGGCGACGGCGAAACTCCCGGTGAGAAATTCCCGAATGGCCGCAAAGTCCCGCAGACGTGAGACCTGGGAGGCGGTCCCGGCCCTTTCCACCAGGGCCGTCGGCAAGGACATGAGCTGCGTGAAGACCGCGCTCGGCACCGTCCGGTCGAGCCGTTCCGCGATGCTGAGCAGCGCCCGCTGGCGAATGGACCGGAATGCGACCTCGAGGAGGATGGCGATTGCCGCACCGACGACCAGCATCGGCAGGGTCTGCGGGCTGTAACCGGCGATCACCGTATCGAAGACCGACATGGTGAACACGGGCACCGCGAGCCCGAGCACCGCCATCAATCCGCTGATGCCCAGCAGCGCCGGCAGATCGCCGCGGAACCGTCGGGCGATCCCGCTGAACCATCCCTGACGCGACGTGCCCGCATCCGCATCGATGACGAGCATCAAGGTCCCGCGAAGCGTCTCGGGACTGCAGGGCTCCACGTGGCCGGTCGCCCCGTCGAGAAGAAGGATTCTCCCCTCTTCATCGCGATAGACGATCGCCGCCGCGCCGCCCGTCGGCAGCAGGATCGCCGGCAGTCGCCTCGGATCGAGGCTCCCGCGCGACAGGCGCTCCATGCGGGTCGGATAGCCGAGGATGGCCAGAGTGTTCCGCACGTCCGTGATGTCGAGATCCGGTTTGACGTGCGGCAGAGCCGACAGAAGATCGTCCGCACTGCCGGACCATTCCATCAGCCACAGCATGGTCGTCAGGCAGCGGGAGAGATCGGACGGAGCGACTAGGTCCTCCGGCAGCTCCAGCGGAAAGCGCGAACGATCTTCTGTGGCCAGGTTCATGACACGCGCTCCAAACGGCTGTCCCGGATCGTGTAGACCCGGCTGGCGATGTTCAAGGTGGAGGGACGGTGCGTGACGATCACGACCGTCACCCTGCCCCGGAGGTCCGCCAGGAGGCGAGCCAGCCGTGCATCGCTGTCGCCGTCGATCTGGGACGTGATGTCGTCGAGGAGGAGGATGCGCGGCTCCTCCACCAACGCACGGACCACGCCGATCCGCTGGGCCGCGCCCCGCGGCAGGGGCGTGGCCGCCACACCGACCTGAGTGTGCCAGCCGCCCGGCAAGGCGCTGGCGACCTGGTCGAGGCCGAGTTCCGTGGCGAGGCGCAGGGCCAGGCCCTCGCGCTGCGGTTGATGCATCGTCATGTTCTGCAACAGCGTGCCCCGGACCAGCGCCGGGTCCGGCGGCACCAGAGCGACCAGCCGCCGTGCCGGACCGACGTCGACCCCGGCGAGATCCTGCCCGTCGATCCGAACCTGCCCGCTCGTCGCCTTGAGGTCTCCCGCGATCAGGCGCAGCAACGTGGATCGACCCGACCCGTTGGAGCCCGTGATGCCGACGATCTCGCCGGGCAAGGCCTCCAGGTCGAGACCGTCGAACAGCCATTCGCCGTGGCGCGGGGTGCGAAACCGAACGTCCTGCAGGTGGATGTGCCCGGCCGGCACGTCCAATGTCGGGCGCTCGGGGTTCCGCTCCTGAGGCAATGCGCCGATCTCGGCGACACGCCGCTTGCTCTCCCGGAGCGATTGCAGGCGCGACCACAGGGCGACACCGCCGAGCAGAGGCTGCATCGTGCGGCCGACCAGCATGGTGCAGGCGCCGAGCCCGCCCACGCTGAGCTGTCCGCTCAGAACCATGTGGCAGCCGAAGGCCGCGACCCCCACAGTGGCGACCTGGGCCAGCAGCATGCCGCCTTCCTGACCGGACGAGATCGTATGCGACAGCTTCCGGCGCAACTGGGCGGAGCCGTTCTGCAGGCGCTCGTAGCGCCGCTCGAGCAAGGGCTCGGCACCCAACACCTTCATGGAATGAATGCAGTTCAGGGTGTCGAACAGGAAATTGAAGCGACGTTCTTCGGCCATCGCGAGATCATGAGCCGCGCGGCGGACACGGCGTCCGGTCAGCGCCGCCAGCAGCCCGACGCCGGCCAGGAGCGTCAGGGGCACCAGGACCAGCGGACCTGCCAGATACCAGATGCCGAGGAGGTAGAGCAGCGCGAAAGGCAGGTCGAGCATCGCCTGCAGGGCGGGGCCGGACCAGGCCTCGCGCAGGGTGCCGATCGCCGAGAGGCGCTCGGCGTAATAGCCGTTGCCGTGGGCCTCGAGCTCGGACAGGGGAGCATTCAGCAGGCACTCCATGGCCTGGCGGTGGGCCTGGGCCTCCGACGTTGCCGCGACACGGGCAAGCACCCGGCCGCGCACGTGCCGCAAGAGCGCCTCCAGAAGAACCGCGACGGCCACCGTCGTGGCAAGCACCGCCAGGGTCCCGACGGCCTTGTTCGGCAGGATCCGGTCATAGACCTGGAGCAGCGCGACGGGAAGCGCCAGCGCGAGCAGGGTGATGAGCAGCGTCGCCTCGATCACCGGGATCATGAACCCGATCCCGAAGCGGCCGATCAGGCCTCTGAACGGGCGTGTCAGCCAGGGGCCGGCGGACACCATCGATGGTGCCGCGGTAGAAACGGCGGACCGATCCATAACGCTACCAATGGCCTTTCGGCCGAAAGAACAATGATGATGTCTTTGATGAAATATACCGGGCTCTCACCGGTATGGCGGGACGGCATCATGCCTTTGAGCCAGCCTCATCTGAGTGAGCGCCCAACCCGCCATGAGTTTCAGCCTATAGCTACACTAGAATTCGGAAATATTTTCTTATGTGTCAATGCAATGTTGTGTCGCGCCCGCTCGTAACATTCTGGTAAAGTTAACATTCGACCCTGGAACTCCTCGGACGCTGCATCGAAGTCCCGACGCGAACGGCTCCGGGATCTGGGCTCCATCGGCCGCGCGGCAAAGGTCCGCCTCCAGGCCTGAGCGGAGAACAGGCGCTGCGCCAAGTCTGCGTCACGGTGGCAAGAGCAATGCGGCCGCACCGTCCAGGTCCGACACCTCCGAATAAGGCAGCCAGTCCGGGTTGCCCGCCTCCCCCCGCCGGTTCACCCAGATGCCGCGGAGGCCCAGTTCGTGACAGGCCTTCATGTCCCAGTACATGCCCATGGCGACGTGCACCATCTGGTCGGGCGTGACACCTATCGTGCGGTAGGCGTATTCGAAGAGCTGTCGCGACGGCTTGTAAGCCCGCGCCTGTTCGGCGGTGATGACGTAGTCGAACGGGACCCCGATGCGCGCCACGGTCGGGGCGATAAGATCGTCGTCGGAGTTCGTGAAGATCGCGAGCTTGTAGCGCTCGCGCAGGCGCCGCAGGACCTCCGGGACCTCGGCGTGCGGGCCCATCCTCATGGGCGAGGACGCGATGCGCTCGATCTCGTCCGCGCCCGGAGTCAGCCCGTGTTCGCGGAACGCAGCGGCAAAGCCGATGCGCAGGATGTCCTTGTAGAGGCGGTGCGGCCTTTCCGCCGTCAGGCGCCGCCCCTGCGCGGAGAAGCTGTCGAGGATCGCGGATGCGCTCGCGCCGCTCGCCTCGTGCCGCGCCAGCGCGGCACCGATCTCGCGCTCGAGCACCTCGTACCATTGCACGAGCGTCCCATAGCAGTCGAACGAGATGACCTTCGGGGTAGGATCGAGCTTGAACATCGCGGTGTCGGATCCGGGCATCGGGAGAGCCTGCTGTTCGTCATGCCTCGACAAGGCTTCACCACGGCAGCGGATCACGAAACCGCGGCCGCGGCAACGCTTCGGCGCGATTCAGGCCCTGGAGCTGTTTCCACGAGCGTGGAAACAGCTCTCTTCCTTGGCTTGCCGCATTTTTCAACGGCGGACCGGATCCACTTCGCCGAAAATAGCTCTAATCGCTCATCTCGACCGGCGGCGTCCCATAGGTGTGAAACGACTCGACGGTCTTCATGCCCCAGGCCTGGCCCTTGCGGCGCTCCGCCTCCGTCCACACGATCGGCTTCCAGTCCGGGGCCAGGATGAGGCGGGCGCCGGCGTTGCAGACCTCGACCCGGTTACCCCCCGGTTCGTAGACATACAGGAAGAAGGTCTGCTGCACCGCGTGCTTGTGCGGACCGGATTCGATGGAAACGCCGGCCTCCAGGAAGATGTCGGCGGCTCTCAGGACGTCCTCGCGGCTGTCGAGCGCGTAGGTCAGGTGATGGAACCGACCCCTCGCACCGGTATGGTCCCGCGTGAACGCGAAGTCGTAGCTCTTGTTGGTCAGCGTCATCCACATGCCGGCCTCGGTGCCGTCGTCGAGGACGATCTGCTCGGTCAGCCGGCAGCCGAGATAGGTCTCGTAGAAGATCCGGTTCTCCCGGATGTCCGCCGCGAGGCAGTTCAGATGATCGAGCCGGCGGACATTGACGCCCCGGGCCGGGAACCGCTGCGCCTGGTTCTTAAGAGCCGGCTTCAGCTCCGGCGGAGCCTGGTACCACTCGGTCTCGTAGTAGAGCTCCACCACGTGCCCGTCCGGATCGCGACACAGGAAGGCCGGCCCGTGACCGAGATCGCCGTCCGTCCAGCCGATCTCGTAACCCGATCCCTTCAGAGAAGCGACGCGACGCTCGAGTGCCTGCCGGCTGCGGGCGCGAAAGGCCATATGGCCCATGCCGGGCTTCTTCGAGGCGGTGAGCTTGAGCGAGTGGCGCTCGTAGTCGTCCCAACCGCGAAGGTAGACCGAATCGCCCTGCCGTCCGCTCTCCGTCATGCCGAGCACGTCGACGAAGAAGCGAAGGCTCTCCTCGGGCCTGGGCGTGAGCAGCTCAAGGTGGCCGAGATGGGCCAGGTCGAGCACCGGTTCGTCCTGCATCGTCGTATCCCTCGCGTGTGACGGGATTGGCGAGGGAACTCTTTGCTCCCTCGCCTGCCCGATCAGGCCGCCTGCTTGGCTCCGGAGCCGGGGCTGCCCCACACCTCTTCGGCGATCTCGACGATCATGCGCAGCTTGGCCCATTGCTCGTCCTCGGCCAGGGTGTTGCCCTCCTCGGTGGAGGCGAAGCCGCATTGGGGCGAGAGGCAGAGCTGGTCCAGATCGACGTATTTCGTCGCCTCGTCGATCCGGCGCTTGATGTCGTCCTTGTGCTCGAGGATGCCGGTCTTGGAGGTCACGAGGCCGAGAACGACGGACTTGCCCTTGGGCAGGAAGCGCAGGGGCTCGAAGCCGCCGGCGCGGTCCGTGTCCCATTCCATGAAGTAGCCGTCCACCGGCATGCGGTTGAACAGCACCTCCGCGACCGGCTCGTATCCGCCGGACGCGATGAAGGTCGAGCGGAAGTTGCCGCGGCACAGGTGCATGGTGATCGTCAGATCCTCCGGCTTGTCCCTGAGCGCCTCGCGCACCATGCCGGCATAGATCTCGGGCTGCTTCTCCGGGTCGTCCCCGCGCTGGCGCAGCATCTCGCGCTGCTCCGGATCGCAGAGATAGGCGAAGGAGATGTCGTCGAGCTGCAGATAGCGGCAGCCGGCATCGTAGAAGGCGTGAACGGCCTTGTTGTAGGCCCGGCCGACATCGGCATAGAAATCGTCCATGTCGGGATAGACGCCCATGTTCATCATCTTCCGCCCGCCGCGGTAATGGAGCATGCTCGGTCCCGGAATGGTCATCTTGGCGACCCGGTCCGTGTTGTCCTTCACGAAGCGGAAGTGGTCGATCATCGGATGCTGGCCGGAGAAGCCGACCTTGCCGGTGATCCGCAGCGCCTTCGAAATGCCGACGCCGCCCTTGAAGTTCATGCCCGAATCGGCCTCGACGGAGGTGACGCCGTCGAGATGCTCCAGGAAGTCGAAATGCCAGAAGGCGCGGCGGAACTCGCCGTCCGTCACCGCCTGCAGGCCGATCTCCTCCTGTTTCCTGATCAGGGCCCGGATCTCGCGGTCCTCCACCTCCTTCAGGGCCTCGTCCGAGATCTCGCCGTCGTGATGCTTGTGGCGCGCCTCCTTCAAGGCGGCGGTCCGAAGCAGGCTGCCGACCATATCGGCGCGGAAAGGCGGTTTCGTGCGTTGCATGGGCTTTCCTCCAGATGAAAAAATCTAACGTGCGGCCATCCGGGCCGGCTTCTTCTTGGCCGTCACCCCGAGATGCTGCTCGAGGGCGGCCGGGTCGTCGATCAGCGACCGGCTCGTGCCGGAATGCACGATGGTGCCGCGGTCGAGGATGACGGCATTGTCGGTGACGCCGAGGATCTTCTGGGCGTGCTGCTCCACCACGATGGCGGACATGCCCTCCTGGCGGATGATCCGGTTCAGGGCCGCCAGCAGTTCCTCGATGATGATCGGAGCCAGCCCCTCCGTGGGCTCGTCCAGCAGCATGAGCTTGGGGTTGAGCACGAGCGCGCGGGCGATGGCGAGCATCTGCTGCTCGCCGCCCGAGAGCTGGTTGCCGAGATTGGAGCGGCGCTCCTTGAGGCGGGGGAACATCTCGTAGACGCGGGCCAGCGTCCAAGGCCCGGGGAGCGCCACCGCGGTGATGTTCTCCTCCACGGTCAGGGACTTGAAGATGTTGCGCTCCTGCGGCACCCAGCCGATCCCGGCGAGCGCCCGCCGGTCCGGGCGGGCCGCCGTGACGTCCTGGCCGTCGAGCCGGATCGAGCCGCCGCGCAGCCGCGTCACCCCGATGATCGTGTTGAGCAGGGTCGTCTTGCCGGTGCCGTTGCGCCCGAGCACGGCGAGCGACTCCCCGGGCTTGAGCGACAGGTCGATCTTCGAGATCACGACGGCCTCGCCGTAACCGGCGGAGACCTGGCTGAGCTGCAGAAGGTCATTCATCGACGCTCTCCCCGAGATAGACGGCTCGAACCCGGGGATCGGTCGAGACCTCCTCGACGCTGCCTTCGGTGAACAGCCCGCCGTTGACCAGGACCGAGATCCGGTCGGCGAAGCTGAAGACCAGGTCCATGTCGTGCTCGATCAGAAGAACCGACACGTCCCGCGGCAGGGCCGCCACGGTGGCGAGCAGCTCGTGCCGCTCGGCCTCGGGCACGCCGGCGGCCGGCTCGTCGAGGAGGAGCACCCGTGGCCGGCACGCGAAGGCGACGGCGATCTCCAGGAGCCGCTGCTTGCCATAGGCCAGATTCGCGGTGCGCTCGTCGAGCACGTCGGTGAGGCGGAAGCGCTCGGCGATCTCGACGATCTCGTCGACGATCTCGCGCTTGCTGCCGATCACGCGCCACCAGTCGTGGCCTCCTCCCATGCGCTCCGACACCGCCAGACCGAGCGTTTCGAGCGGCGTCATGGCCGGGAAGAGCTGGTTGATCTGGAACGTGCGGGCGAGACCGCGCTGGACCCGCAGTTCCGGCCGCAGGCGCGTGATGTCCTGGCCTTCCAGGAGGATCTGCCCGGATGTGGGCGCGAGCACGCCCGTGAGGAGGTTGATGAACGTGGTCTTGCCGGCGCCGTTCGGCCCGATGAGGGCATGGCGGGCGCCCTGCTCCAGCCTGAACGTCACGTTGTCCGTGGCCACGAGGCCGCCGAAGCGCTTGACGAGGCCTCTGGTTTCGAGAGCAGCCGCCATGTCAGACCTCCCGGGCCGTCGTCGTGGGCAGGGGCCGTGCCTTGTCGGTCGCGAGGCCGCGCCGCGACCGCGGCCGCAGGGCCCGGACCCGGTCGGTCAGCCGCTCGCGCCCTGCCAGCACGAGGAGGACGAGAATCAGGCCGATCCAGAACTGCCAGTATTGCGGCGTCCAGGCGGAGAGAACGTCCTGAAGCACCTTGAAGAAGACGGCCCCGATGAGCCCGCCATAGAGATAGCCGACGCCACCGATCACCAGCACCAGCATCACGTCGGCGGAGCGGTGGAAGGCGAGCACGTCGAGGGAAACGAACTGGGTGGTCTGGGCCAGCAGGGCGCCGGCGACGCCGGCATAGGCGGCTGCCAGGGTATAGACCGCCACGAGGCGGCGGTTGACCGGGATGCCGACAGCCCTGGCCCGGAGGGGGTTGTCCCGGATCGAGCGCAGCGACAGGCCGTAGGGCGACACGACGATCCGCCGCGCGATGACGAACAGCACGAAGGTCACCACGAGGCTGTAGGCGTAGGCGACCGTTCCGAAGATGTCGAACTCGAACAGGCCGAGGATCGGCCCCATGGTGATGCCCTGGAGCCCGTCGGCGCCGCCGGTGAGCCAGGACATCTGGTTGGCGAGCTCGCCCAGGACGAGGGCGACGCCGAGCGTCACCATGAGCTTGGTCAGGTCAGAGCCGCGCAGGACGAGGAAGCTGGTGACGAAGCCGAGAATCGCCGCGGCGAGCGCGGCGACGCCCAGGCCGAGCAGAGGATCGCCGATCCCGTTCTTGGCCAGGATGCCGGCCGCATAGGCGCCGAGCCCGAAGAAGGCTGCGTGGCCCAGGGACACGATGCCGGCATAGCCGAGGATCAGGTCCAGAGACAGGGCGAACAGGCCGATGATCGCGATCTCGTTGAGGATCAGATGGCGCTCGGGCAGGAAGACCAGGGTGGCGGCCGCCACGAGCCAGAAGGCGACCTCGCCCCAGCCCCATCGGCCCCTCCGGCCCAGGGCCGCCCTTACGTTATCGGCAGTGTCGGACTGCATCGGCATGTTTCCTGTCGGTTCAGCGCGCACGGGCGAACAGCCCCTGGGGGCGGAGAACGAGAACGACGATCATGAGCGTGTAGATGACGAAGGCGCCCAGGCTCGGCACGTAGTACTTCCCGGCCACGTCGGCGATCCCGAGCAGCAGGGAGGCCAGGAAAGGTCCGGTGATGCTCGTCGTCCCGCCGACGGTCACGACGATCAGGAAGTAGATCATGAACTTGAGCGGGAACGTGGGATCGAGCCCCAGGATCTCGGCCCCCAGGGCGCCGCCCAGGCCCGCGAGTCCCGACCCGACCGCGAACGTGGCGGCGAAGATCACGCTCACGTTGATGCCGAGTCCGCGGGCGACGCGCGGATCGTCCACGGCGGCCCTCAGGCGGCTGCCGAACCGGGTCTTCGTGAGGATGAACTGGAGGGCCACCACCAGGACACCGCATACGGCGATGATGAAGCTGCGGTACAGCCCGACCTGGATCCCCAGGATCTCGACGCGCCCCTGAAGCCAGGTGGGGATGCGGATCATCTGCTGCTGCGAGCCCATGGCGTAATCGACCGCGGCCACCGCCATGAAGACGAGGCCGATGGAGAACAGGACCTGATCGAGATGGCTGCGCGTGTAGAGCTGCTTGTAGAGGGTCCGCTCGAGCACGAGGCCCGCGAGAGCCGGCACGAGGAAGGCCAGCGGCAGCGTCAGGAGGAACGGCACCCCGTAGCGGTTCATCAGGACGGCCGTGACGTAGCCGCCCGCCATGGCGAACGCCCCGTGCGCCAGGTTGACGAAGTTCATCAGCCCGAGGGTCACGGCGAGCCCGCAGGCCAGCACGAACAGCAGCATGCCGTAGGCGATACCGTCAAAGAGGATGGTCAGCACCGGTCTCTCCAGGGAACGTGAGGCAGGCGCCGCCGCGAGGAGGCGCCTGCCACGATGATCAGTTGGACTTGGCGGCCTTCACCGGGTCCTTGACGTTCGGGATCGTGGCGAACTCCACGTTGTAGAGCTCGCCATCCCGGCGCTCGACCTTGCGCACATAGATGTTCTGGACGATGTCGCGGGTCTGCGGGTCGATGGAGACCGGACCGCGCGGGCTCGTCCAGCTCATGCCCTTCATGGCGTCGATCAGTGCCTGGCCGCCCTGCCCGTTGGTCTTCTTCAGGCCCTCGTAGATCAGGTGCATGCCGTCATAGCCGCCCACCGCCATGAAGTTCGGCCGCATGCCGTTGTTGGCCTTCTTGAAAGCCTCGACGAAGGCCTTGTTCTCCGGGCTGTCGTGGGCGGCGGAATAATGCTGGGTCGTGATCGCGCCGAGCGCCACGTCGCCCATGTTGTTCAGCAGATCGTCGTCCGTCACGTCGCCGGGGCCGATCAGCTTGATGCCGCTCTTGTCGAGGCCGCGCTCGACGAACTGCTTCATGAACTGCGCGCCGATGCCGGAGGGCACGAACACGAAGAGCGCATCGGGTTTCGCGTCCGCCACCTTCTGCAGGAAGGGCGAGAAGTCCGGGTTGGCGAGCGGAACCCGCAGGTTCTCCACCTGTCCGCCCTTGGCCGTGAACGCCGAGGTGAAGGCCTTCTCGGCGTCGATGCCCGGCCCGTAGTCCGACACCAGGGTCGCGACCTTCTTGATGCCGTTCTGGGCGGCCCACTCGGCCATGGGCACCGTGGCCTGCGGCAGGGTGAAGCTCGTGCGCACGATATAGGGCGAGGCCTCGGTGATGGTCGCCGTGGCCGCCGCCATCACGACGGCCGGCACCTTCGCCTGGGTGGCGAGCGGCGCCGGCGCGAGGGCGAGCGGGGTCAGGCCGAAGCCCGCCATGACGGCGATCTTGTCGTTGACGATGAGCTCCTGCGCGAGCCGCTTGGTGACGTCGGCCGTGCCGGTGTCATCCTTGACGATGAGCTGGATCTTCTTGCCCGCCACCGTGTCGCCGTTCTGCTGCATGTAGAGCTTCGCGGCCGCCTCGATCTGCCGCCCCGTCGACGCGAAGGGCCCGGTCATCGGCAGGATCAGGCCGATCTTCAAGGGCTCCTGAGCCGATGCCGCCCCGGTCAGGGCCAGCATGGCGGCGGCCCCCAGGAATGTGCGTCTCAACATGTTTCCTCACTCCCTCTTCGGCTTTTTGCCGTTAGGCGCGGATGCGCCGTTTGATGAGCGCAGAACCCGGCACAAGGTCCATGTCCCTCTGGTTTGTCAGCGCTCGTTCCAGATTTCGGTGCGCGATGCGGGCGTGCTCGCGCATGATCGCCTCGGCCCGGCTGCCCTCGCGCCGCTCGATGGCCGTCAGGACGCAGCGATGCTGGTCCTGGGCGACGGTCAGGATGTGATGCAGCTCCGGCGATCGCGATTGAACGGGCACCAGGGCGCTCGCCGAGGCGAACGGCAGGGCGCTCGCCCGCTCGATCTGCCGCGCCAAGGGCGGAGAATCGGCCATGTCGATCAGGATCCGGTGAAACCGGGCGTTCAGTTCGACATATTGCGACAGGTCGATCTCGAGCATCTCGCGGCGGACGACCTCGTCGATCTCATCGAGGCATGCCGCGGCCTCCAGGAGTTCCGAGCGGCCGACGCCGCGCTCGGCGGCAAGCCGCGCCGCCAGACCTTCCAGCGTTCCGCGGATCTCGATGGAGATGAAGACCTCCTTCTCGGAGAAGGCCTTCACGGCGAAACCGCCGGACGGAATGGCTTCCAGCAGCCCCTCCTCCTCCAGGCGCACGAGGGCCATCCGGACCGGGGTGCGCGAGACGCCGAGCCGTTCGACCATTTGCAGCTCGGAGACCCGCTCGCCCGGGTTCAAAGCGCCGCGAAGAACCAGCTCGCGCAGGGCAAGCTGCGCCTTCACGGTCTGCGAGA
The DNA here is from genome assembly GCF_025460805.1 of Microvirga sesbaniae. Lineage (GTDB taxonomy): Bacteria > Pseudomonadota > Alphaproteobacteria > Rhizobiales > Beijerinckiaceae > Microvirga > Microvirga sesbaniae. Next base: position 458,068 of record NZ_JAMXFJ010000003.1, read on the forward strand.
GCGCGCGGTCGCTGGTCTTCTCGATGCTCATCAGGCCGCCCTGTCCGCCGTGTCGATGGTGATGGTGCCGCCTGCGACCCGCGACACGCAGGTGCAGAGCTTGGCGTTCGCGGCCTTCTCCTCGTCGCTGAAGAACACGTCGCGGTGATCGACGATGCCGTCCACCTCCAGGATGGAGAGCGCGCAGAGCCCGCATTCGCCGCGCCGGCAATCGGAAATCATGGCGACCCCGGCCGTCTCGAGCGCATCCAGCATGGTCTTGTTCTGCGGGACGTCGACCACGAGGTTCAGGCGCGGGATGTTGACCTTGAAGGGCTGCGAGGCGAAGCGCCCGCTGTTGCCGAAGGTCTCGAAGCGCAGCTGATCGACGGGACGTCCGCTCAGCTGCCAGGCGCGCTTGGCCGCCTCCAGCAGGCCGATGGGCCCGCAGACATAAAGCTCGCCGCCGGGTGCGAGCCGGGCAATCTCGGAATCGAGATCCACCCTGCCCCCGTCCGTATCGACGAACAGGTGCAGCCGGTCGCCGATCCGCGCGCGCAGCTCGTCGGCAAGCGCCGCGTCCTCCCGGCGCCGGCAGGCGTAGAGCACCCGGAAATTCGCATCGATGTCCGCGAGCGCCATCGCCATGGTGAAGATCGGCGTGATGCCGATGCCCCCGGCGAGAAGGAGGTATTCCGGCCGGCCCCGGCCGAGATCGAAGTGATTGCCCGGAGTCGAAATGGTGAGCCGGGCGCCAGGCTCGAGGCTCCACATATAGGCCGAGCCGCCCCGGCTGTCGCCGAGGAGTTTGACCGCGATCCGGTAGAGGCCGTCCGCGCACGGTCCTACGATCGAATAGGACCGCACGTCCGGACGCTCGCCGATCTGCACCGTCACGTTGATGTGGCTGCCGGGCGTCGGGGCGACGAAGTCTCCCGAGGGCTCGATCTCGAAGAGTCGGATGTCGGGGGAGAGATCCCGCGTCCGGAGCAGCTTCGCGGCGCGCCATTCGATTTGCTCGGCCATCGTCGGACCTACTCGGCCGCCTGGCTCGGCACATGCGGCTGCGGGCCGTATTCGTCGTCCAGCATCGCGTCGATGAGCTTGCGCGCCCACAGGGCACCCGCATCGATGTTGAGGTTGTAGAACGGCATCCTGGGGTTCCGGTCGATGGCGACCTGCTGCGCCTCGAGGACTACGTGGTCCTGGTCGTAGACGCCCTTGCCCTCGTTGACATGCGCCTTGTTGATGTCCCGGGTCAGCTGCTCGTCGTCCGTCCGGAAGGTTCGCACGAAATTCCAGAAATAGTGGCACGACTTGTCCGACTCGGGCGTGATCGCCGCCAGGAACGCGCCGTTGACGCCCTGCGAGCGATCCCCTTGCGGAGCGCCCGTTCCGGTGACGGCGACGCCCACGTCGCCGACCACGATGGACGGCGCCTGGAAATAGATGATCTGCCACCGGTCCACATGCTCGCCCGGCCGGCCGAGCTGCCGGGCCCAGAAGGGCGGCGGCTCGATGCCGATCATCCAGCGCGTCACCGTGGCGGTGCGGTCGGTATGGGTCACGTCGAACGGCGCGCTGGTGATCGCCTCGTCGCCGATGCTGCCCGCGTGCACATAGGTCTCGTGCGTCAGGTCCATCAGGTTGTCGATCACGAGGCGGTAGTCGCATTTCAGGCTGTAGAAGGTGCCGCCCTCGCCGACCCAGTCGGCGCCGTCGTTCCAGTGGAAGTCCGGGATCTTCGCAGGGTCCGCCAGCGCGGGATCGCCAGGCCAGATCCATACGAGGCGATGGCGCTCGGCCACGGGATAGGAGCGCACGCAGGCCGACGGGTTGATGGTCTTCTGCGCCGGCATGTAGGTGCACCGGCCGGCGGAGTTGAAGACGAGGCCGTGATAGCCGCAGATCACCTGATCGCCTTCGAGGCGCCCCATCGAAAGCGGCAGCAGGCGATGCCAGCATGCGTCCTCGAGGGCGACGACCTGGCCGTCCGTGCGGCGGTAGAGAACCACGTCCCTGTCGCAGATCGTCCGGGCCGCGAGTTCGTGCCTGATCTCGTGGCCCCAGGCTGCGGCGTACCACGCGTTGAGGGGATAAGCCTTGGCGTGCGTCATCCGTTTTCTCCCTGAGCAGACTGTATACAGTTAACGCGCTACAGCAACTATACTTGCGGCTAATACCGGCGGTTATGGCTGAAAACCGGCCGAGATGATCTGGACCTGTATACAGAAAAAAGCGCCATCTTGCGATGGCGCTTTCGGCCGGCGTGGTCTCAGTTGGACTTGGCGGCCTTCACCGGGTCCTTGACGTTCGGGATCGTGGCGAACTCCACGTTGTAGAGCTCGCCGTCCTTCCGCTCGACCTTGCGGATATAGACGTTCTGGACGATGTCGCGGGTCTGCGGGTCGATGGAGACCGGGCCGCGCGGGCTCGTCCAGCTCATCCCCTTCATGGCGTCGATCAGAGCCTGGCCGCCCTGCCCGTTGGTCTTCTTCAGGCCCTCGTAGATCAGGTGCATGCCGTCATAGCCGCCCACCGCCATGAAGTTCGGCCGCATGCCGTTGTTGGCCTTCTTGAAAGCCTCCACGAAGGCCTTGTTCTCCGGGCTGTCGTGGGCGGCGGAGTAGTGGTGCGCGGTGACGGCACCCAGGGCGACGTCGCCGATGTTGTTGAGAAGATCGTCGTCCGTGACGCTGCCTTCCGCCAGGAAACGGATCCCGCTCTTGTCGAGGCCGCGCTCCACGAACTGCTTCATGAACTGCGCGCCGACGCCGGAGGGCACGAAGGCCAGGAGGGCATCGGGCTTCGCGTCCGCCACCTTCTGCAGGAAGGGCGAGAAGTCCGGGTTGGCGAGCGGAACCCGCAGGTTCTCCACCTGCCCGCCGGCCTTGGTGAAGGTTTCCGTGAAGGCCTTTTCCACATCGATGCCGGGGCCGTAATCCGACACGATGGTGACCACCCGCTTGAGGCCCTCCTTCGCGGCCCATTCGGCGAGCGGCACGGTCACCTGCGCGGCCGTGAAGCTCGAGCGCACGATATAGGGCGACTGCTCGGGAATGATCGACGTGGCGGCGGCCATCACCACCTCGGGCACCTTCGCCTGGGTGGCGAGCGGCGCGGTCGCAAGCGCCAGCGGCGTCAGGCCGAACCCCGCGAGCACTGCCGCCTTGTCCTGCACGATGAGCTCCTGGGCGAGACGCTTGGTGACGTCGGCCGTGCCGGTGTCGTCCTTGACGATGAGCTGGATCTTCTTGCCCGCCACCGTGTCGCCGTTCTGCTGCATGTAGAGCTTGGCGGCCGCCTCGATCTGCCGCCCCGTCGACGCGAAGGGCCCGGTCATCGGCAGGATCAGGCCGATCTTCAGGGGCTCCTGGGCCGATGCCGCCCCGGTCAGGGCCAGCATGGCGGCCGCGATCCCTGCGGCGCTGATGAAAGTCCGTCGTAGCATGTGTCCTTCCTCCCGTTCGACCTTCCCTGGCTCGTCCGTCTGGCGCTTGGCGGCCTTTTTGGAACCGGAGAAGGTGATCTCTTCGATCGTTGAGCCTCTATTCGGGCTTGATCCCCGCACGCTTCACGAGGTCGCCCCACCGGGTCATCTCGGTGACGATATGGCGGCGGAACTCGTCCGGCGTCGTGGTCCAGACCTCGGCGCCTTCGAGCGACAGCCGCTCGGCGATCTCCGGCGCCCCCATGGCGGCCCTGATCTCGGCGTTGAGGCGGTCGACGACGGCCTTCGGCGTGCCGGCCGGAACCAGGATGCCGTACCACTGCGACGCTTCGAAGCCGGGAAAGCCCAGTTCCGCAACGGTCGGAACCGCCGGAGCGGCCTTGAGGCGCGACAGGCCCGAGACCGCGAGCGCCCGCATCGTGCCGCCCTCCACGTGCTGGACCAGGTTCGGCGCTCCGGTGAACATGACCTGCACCCGTCCGCCGAGCAGGTCCGTCACCGCCGGGGCCGTGCCGCGATAGGGCACGTGCGTCATCGAGATGCCGGTGCGGTCGCAGAGGGCGACGGTCGCGATGTGCGCGGCGCTGCCGATGCCGCCGGACGCGTAGTTGAGCTTGCCGGGGTTCTGCCTGGCGTAGGCGATCAGCTCCTGCAAGGTCTTGGCCGGCACGTCCGGGTGGACGACGAGCATGTTGTGCACGTTGGCGATGCCGCTCACCGGCTCGAAGCTCTTCATCGGGTCGTAGGGCAGCTTGGGATAGAGCGCCGGGTTCACCGCGAAGGTGCCGATATGGCCCATCACGATGGTATGTCCGTCCGCGGCCGCGCGGGCCACGGATCCGACGCCGACGGAGCCGCCGGCTCCCGGACGGGATTCGACGATCACCGGGTTCTTCAGCGCGGCCTCGAGCCGCTGGCCGAGCAGCCGCGCCAGGATGTCGGTCGATCCTCCCGGCGTGAAGGGGACGACCAGCAGGATGTTCTGGCTCGGCCAGGTCTGGGCCGCGGCCCGCGCCGAAGAGCCCGCGGAGAGCCCCAGGGCGGCCGCTCCCATCAGGATCTGGCGGCGGCTGACGGCGTGTCGCGAGCCGCTCACAGGTGGATCATCCTGCATCGATTGGTTCCTCCGGCTTGTTCTTGTGGCGTCGACTGTCACGGGTCTTATCGTCTAAAGCATCGGACCCAAAAGTGGACTTGCACTTTTGGGATCCATCCGATGCTTTCTTCTTGAATGAGAGCATCGGTCAGAACGGACCCGGCGGGCCGCGCCAGCGAAAACCGGATCCACTTTTCCGTCCGATGCTCTAGGGAGTCATCGGGTCGATCCGGTGCGCCTGGAAGCGCGACGCCAGGGCGGTGATCTCGATCGACTCGACGATGCCGGCGAGAGCGTAGGGATCGCTCTCGGCGAAGGCCCGGGCGGCCTCGCGCGAGGGCGCTTCCAGGACGCCGAAATTTCCGTGCGGCGTCTCGCCGTCGTCCTCGGTCAGGGCGGAGCCGATCAGCACACGGGCGAGCCCGCCTCCGCCCGTGGCGACATGCTGGCGGTGCGCCTCCCGGTGCTGCTCGCGCAAGGCCGCCGCATCGCCCCGATGGCGGCAGATCATGAGCCAGTACATGGCGTCACGCGGCCGCGGCGCGGGCGGCATCCGCCCGGTTCTCGAGGACGATCATGCCCGCCCCGGTCATGGAGGCCGGCACGAAGTAGTGCCTGTGCCGGACCACCACGTCCGGGTCCATGGCGCCGCGCATGACCAGCCACATCATGAGCTCGGCGCCCTCGCTGCCGAACATCTCCACATATTGCTCGCGCGACATGGCCGCGAGCCTATCGGGATCGGCCGCGATATCGTTCAGGAAGGCCTGGTCGGCCTGCGGATTGACGAAGCCCGCGCGGGCGCCCTGGAGCTGGTGGGACAGGCCGCCGGTTCCGACCACGACGAAGCGCTCGTCGCTGTCGTAGCTCTCGATCGCCCGGCGCAGGACGCGACCCATCTCGTAGCAGCGGCTCGGCAGCGGGATCGGGTACTGGATCACGTTGACGAAGATCGGCACGACCTTCACGGGCCATGCGTCCGGCTTGCCCCAGAACAGCTCCATCGGCACCTGGAGCCCGTGATCGACCTCGATCTCCTGGCAGATCATCGGGTCGAACCGGTTCTCGACCAGGGTGTCGATGAAATGCCACGAGAAGTCGACCGCCCCCTTGAACGGCGCGATCGCGCGCGGCCCCCAGCCTTCGTCGACCGGCCGGTATTCCTCCGCGCAGCCGACCGCGAAGGTCGGCACCTTGTCGAGGAAGAACGTGTTGCCGTGATCGTTGAAGATCACCACGGCCACGTCGGGCTTGTTCTCCCTCACCCAGTCCTGGCCAGGGATGTATCCGTCGAAGAACGGCTTCCAGTCCGGCGTATCCCGCAGACCCTTGTCGAGGGCCGCGCTGATCGAGGGAACATGGGACGTTCCGAGACCTCCGATGAGTTTTGCCATTCCTACTTCTTCCCCAAACGATCCCGCAGGAAATCCGCGTGCTCCATTCCCGCCTGATGGGCGCCGATCTCCGTGATGCGGACCGGATCGACGGCCGAAATCTTGAGAATGAAGAAGAGGTTGCCGCCCAGGCGCACCATCTCGCGCCAGTTGCGGGTCATCACCGCCTCTTTCTCCTCGGGCGTGAGACCGAAACGGTCGAGATAGGCGCTCTCGTTCTCCCGGAACGCCTCCCGGTTGGCCGGATTGCCGAGCCCCATGGCCATCTTGTTAATGCGGTAGCCCTGGAGCGACCGCTTGCGGTCGAACAGGGGCGTGTCCGGAATACGATCCGGCACGGCGTCATCGCCCATCGGCTTCACCTCCCCGAGCGCGGCGCGATCCGCGCCTGAATGGTCTTTTTCAAATCCCAGGAACCGCAGCAGGGCCCGGGACACCTGCTCGGGCTGCTCCAGCAGGGACATGTGTCCGCTGTCCTCGATCACCACGAGTTCCGCGTTCGGGATCAGGGACGCCATCTCCTCGTGCTGGGCCAGCGGGCTCCAGCGGTCTTGGCGCCCGACCATCACCAGGGTCGGGCAGGCGATGGCCTCGAGATGCGGCCGCACATTCGGCCTGTTCAGGAGCGCCTTGATCTGCCTGTGATGCTGCTCGGGCGTGGCGCGCATCACCATGGCCTTGAGCGGCGCCAGGAGCGCCTGGTCGCCCACCCTGCCCTCGTGCAGCATGGGCGGCAGCCACCTTTCGGCCAGGGCTTCCATGCCCTCCGCGAACGCGAGATCGATCAGGATCTGGCGCTTTTCCGCCTCGCCGTCCCGCCGGCTGTCGACGCCGGTGTCGATGAGGGCGAGCTTCTCGATGCGCCCGGGAGCCAGGCGGACCATCTCCATGGCCACCCGCGCGCCCATCGAATGCCCGATGGCGATGAGAGGCCCGTCGGCGAGACCGAGCGCGGAACGGGCCATCGCGTCGATGGAATCCAATTGGGAAAAGTCCGCGATCCGGATCTCGGCATGGGGCGCGAGAGTGGCCCTCTGCGCCTCCCAGATGCTGGCGTCGCAGAGGAGCCCGGGCAGCAGGACGATGGTCGGCCGTGTGCTCATGGGTCGTTATCGTTCCTCCCGCCGGCCAGGATGAGCCAGGGGCCAAAGATGAAGCAAATGGTTTGTTTTGAAGGATTGATGAAAGTCCTTCATGAGCCTGCACCTATTGCTTCGGGATGCCGGCCTTCTCGATCACGGCCCGCCACTTGTCGATGTCGGAGCGCAGCCGCGCGCTCAGCTCGGCCGGGGTTTCACCCCGTGCTTCGATCCCGAGATCGAGCAGGCGCGCCTTGACGTCGTCCTCCCTGAGGATGTCCTGCAGGGCCTTGTTGAGGGTGTCGACGATGGGCTGCGGCGTTCCCTTGGGGGCGAAGAGCGCGTTCCAGGACGTCACGTCGAATCCCTCGAACCCGGATTCCCGCACGGTCGGGACGTCCGGCATGGCGGGCGAGCGGCGTGGGCCGGAGGACGCGATCGCTCTCACCTGCTTGCCCTCGAGACCCGACTTCACGGCCGCCTGGCTGTCGATGAGCAATTGGGTGTCGTCCCTGAGCAGGGACACCAGGGCGTCGGGCGTGCTGCGGAACGGGACGTGGACCAGATCGGCCCCGGTCTCCTGCTTGAACAGGACCGAGGCGAGGTGCTGCGAGCTGCCGACCGCCACCGTGGCGACGTTCAGGCTTCCCGGCTTGTCCTTCGCCTGCTGCAGGAAATCCTTGAGGGTCTCGAACTTCGAAGCCGCGTTGACCACGAAGAGGAAGTCGAACGTGCCGAGGGTCGAGATCGGGACGAAATCGGCCTGAGGGTCGAACGGGAGCTTGGCGAACAGCGGCACGCTGATTGCGGTGCCGTTCGTCAGCATGGTCAAGGTGTAACCGTCCGCGCCCCCCGACAGGGCCGCCCGGGCGGCCGTGATGCCGCCTGCGCCGGGCATGTTCTCGACGATGAACCTCTGTCCGAGCTTCTCGCTCAGCTTTTCCGACACGATGCGGATCGTGATGTCGGCCACGCCGCCGGCCCCGAAGGGAACCACCACCTTGACGGGACGTGTCGGATAAGCGGGCTGCGCATGGGCGGCGGTTCCGAGGCCAGCCGCCATGGCGAGGGCCAGAAGGGAACGTCTCGTGACGGTACCAAGCATGATGATGTGTTTCTCCCTGTTTTTCGTGTCGCGCCGCCTGTCTGCGCAGGCTTGCCGGGATGCCCCTCAATCCGCGAAGCGGAAGAGGCGCGCGGGGTTCTGGACGAGAAGCTTGTGCCGGATGTCCGGATCCGGCGCGTAGAGAGGGACGAGATCGACGAGATCGCCGTCGTCGGGCATCACCGGCACGTTCGGATGCGGCCAGTCCGTGCCCCACAGCACCCGGTCGGGCGCCGCGTCGATCAGGGCCGTGCCGAAGGGCGCGACATCGTGGAAGGGCGGCCCCGCCCGCGAGAGGCGCTCCGGGCATGTGACCTTGACCCAGCACTTCTCGTCAGCGCGCACGAGGTCGAGCAGCGCCTGGAAGGCGGGCTGCTCGACGCCGAGGCTCGCATCGACGACGCCCATGTGGTCGAGCACGTAAGGGACCGGCAGCGCCGTCAGCCTGGGCCGGAACTCGCTCAGCAGGGTTGCGGGCAGGTACAGGTCCACGTGCCAGTCGAGGGCGGCGATTCGCTCGACGATCCTGTCGAAGGACGACATGTCCGGCAGCTTGCCGAGACGCGGCAGGAAGGTGAACCGGCATCCGGTGATGCCTGCCTCCGCGAGGCGGCGGAGATCCTGATCGCTGAACGTCTCGTCCACGTTCGCCACGCCCTTGTAGCGCCCGTTGCTCTGCGCGATGGCGTCGGTCACGACCCGGTTGTCGCGTCCGTGCGGGGTCGCGTTGACGATCACCGCCCGCTCGACCCCGAGGCGGTCGTGCAGCGCGCGAAACATCTCCAACGGGGCATCGGGCGGCGTGTAGGGGCGCTCCGGCACGTAGGGGTAGCGCTCGTTCGGCCCGAAGATGTGGCAATGGGTGTCGCACGTCTTGGGCGGCAGCTTGAAGGACGGAAGGTGCGGATCGGGATGCGGAGGCGGAATCGTCGGCGCTGACGTCATGCGAACGGACTGACCTTCATGGAGCGGTTTCGGCGCCCATGAGATGCTTCCAGGGTGAAATGAAGCAAATGGTTTGTTTTTGGGGATTGATGAAGATACTTCATATATCGCCAGCAACCCGAACCGTCGCTTTCCCCTAGCGAATGAACCCGATGCGCATCGACTTTCTTGGGCTTCACGCCTTCGTGGCCATCGCCGAGCGCGGCAGCTTCCAGCATGCGGCGGCGCATCTCAATCTCTCGCAGACGGCGCTCAGCCACCGGATCCGCAAGCTCGAGGAAGATCTCGGCGTGAAGCTCCTGTCGCGCACCACCCGCGAGGTGTCGTTGACCCAGGCGGGGCTCAACCTCCTGCCGAAGGTGAAGGAGACCATCGAGAACCTCGCGGGCTCCCTTGACGAGCTCCGCCAGGAGGGCCGCAGCCGCCAGGAGACCCTGTCGATCGGTTGCCTCCCCACCATCGCGTCCGGGCGCCTGCCAGGGGCCCTGCGCGGCTTCCAGGAGCGGCACCCAGACGTGGTGCTGCGGATCTACGACAACTCGGCCACCGAGATCAGCAACCTGGTTCAGGACGGCACGATCGCGTTCGGCATCACCCTGGTGGCGGCCCACCGGTGGGACTTCGACATCGAGATGCTGATCAAGGATCCGTTCACCCTGGTCTGTCCCGAGGATCATCCCCTGGCCTCCCAGTCCGATGTGAGCTGGTCCGATCTCGCCGAGGAGCCGCTGATCCGGATCAGCCCGCAGACGGGTAACCGGATCATCATCGACGACGCCCTCGGGAGCCGCCGGGAGACCCTGAGCTGGCGCTTCGAGGTCCAGCACATCCAGACCGCCGTCGCCCTTGTCCGGGCCGGCGTCGCCCTCACGGTCATCCCGAGCCTCGCCTTCGACACGGTCGACGAGCGCGGGCTCAGGCTGATCCCCCTGCGCAATCCCAGCGTCACCCGCCAGCTCGGCATCATCTCGAAGCGCGGCACGCCGCTCTCGCCCCTCGCGGACGAGCTGCGCAGGCTGATCGTGCAGACCTTCGGCGAACCCAAGCGGGCCTCCTCGGGAGGGCGCGGCAGGAAGCCCGTGCGGCGCAGTGAAAAAAATTCATGAAAGCCGATAAACAGATCATTTGATGCACCCATGGGGCTGATGCACCCTTCCGGCGATCCATTCACCTGATGGTGGGAGACGGACCATTCAGCCTCGCATCCCCTGCATGATTCTTCGGGGCGGAACCTCGAAAGGCGCCTATTTCCTCGCTGAGGATCTTCCGTCCGATCCCGGACGGCGTGACGCGCTCCTTCTGTCGATCATGGGATCCCCGGATCCGCGCCAGATCGACGGCATGGGCGGCGCCCATCCGCTCACGAGCAAGATCGCCATCGTGTCGAAGTCGCAGCGTCCCGACTGCGACGTGGACTTTCTGTTCGGCCAGGTCGTGGTCGACAAGCCCAAGGTGGACGTCACGCCCAATTGCGGGAACATCCTGGCCGGCATCGGGCCGTTCGCCATCGAGCGCGGCCTCGTTCCCGTGCGGGGTCCGGTGACGCGGGTGCGCGTCCATACGGTGAATACCGGCACCATCGCGGAGCTCAGCGTGCAGACGCCCGACGGCCGCGTGGCCTACGGGGGCGACGCTCGCATCGACGGCGTGCCCGGCACCGCGGCGCCGATCGCCGTCGAGTTCCTGGACGCCGCGGGATCCGTCTGCGGCTCGCTGCTGCCCACGGGCAACGCCGTCGACCGGGTCGCCGGGATCGACGCGACCCTGATCGACAACGGCATGCCCGTGGTGGTGCTCGAAGCCGCCGCCGTCGGCCGGACGGGATACGAGCTGCGCGACGTGCTCGACAAGGACACGGAGCTGAAGGCCCGCCTCGAGGAGATCCGCCTGGAAGCCGGCCGGCTCATGGGGCTGGGCGACGTCTCGTCCAAGGTCGTGCCCAAGATGGCCCTGGTGGCGCCGCCGGCTGCCGGCGGGCATGTGTGCACCCGCAGCTTCATCCCCCACGAGTGCCATGCCTCGATCGGGGTCTTCGCGGCCGTCACGGTCGCGACCGCCTGCGTGCTGCCCGGATCGCCCGCGGCCCGGGTCGCAAAAATCCCGCCCGGGCGCGAGAAGACGCTGTCGGTCGAGCACCCGACGGGCGAGTTCAGCGTCGTGATCGAGGTCGGCGGAACCGAAGACAGCCCGGTGGTCGAGAAGGCGGGCCTGCTGCGCACCGCGCGCCTGCTCTTCGAGGGCCATGCCTTCGCGCACGAGGCCCTGGCCGAGGCCCTCGACGCGGGCCGGGACGCCGCCTGAATCAACGCTTCTTCTCGAGGACATCATGAGCACTGGAAAGACCGGACTTGTCGTCACCGCCCATCCTGGCGACTTCGTATGGCGCGCGGGCGGCGCCATCGCGCTCCATGCGAAGAAGGGCTATCGCGTGAAGATCGTCTGCCTGTCCTTCGGCGAGCGCGGCGAGAGCCAGTGGGCCTGGAAGAAGGCCGACGTATCGCTCGCCGACGTGAAGGCGCAGCGCCGCGAGGAGGCGGAGCGCGCCGCCGAGACGCTCGGGGCCGAAATCGAGTTCTTCGACGCCGGTGACTACCCGCTCCACACCACGCCCGAGATGCTCGACCGGCTCGTGGACGTCTACCGCGAGCTCAAGCCTTCCTTCGTGCTCACGCATTCCCTGGAGGACCCGTACAACGTGGACCATCCCGAGGCGACCCGCTTCGCCCAGGAGGCCCGCATCATCGCGCAGGCGGCCGGCCACAAGCCGAGCCCGGACCTCGCCTACAACGCCCCGCCGGTGTTCCTGTTCGAGCCGCACCAGCCCGAGCAGTGCAACTACAAGCCCAACGTGATCCTCAACATCGACGAGGTCTGGGAGACGAAGCGCAGGGCCTTCGAGATCCTGGCGGCCCAGAAGCACCTCTGGGAATACTATACCCGCGTGGCCCTGAACCGCGGCATGCAGGGCGGCCGCAACTCGGGCCGGGCCATGACCTACGGCGAGGCCTACCAGCGCATCTTCCCCCAGATCGTCGAGGAACTGGCATGAAGCCCGTCGTCGTCACCAACATTCCGCGCGTCGACCAGACCGTGGTCGACCGGCTCGCCGAACTCGGCACCGCGACCACCCATGAGGCGATGGGCCGGGTCGGCCTGATGAAGCCCTACATGCGGCCGATCTGGGCCGGCGCCCAGGTGGCCGGCAGCGCCGTGACGGTGCTGGCGCAGCCCGGCGACAACTGGATGATCCATGTGGCGGTCGAGCAGTGCAGGCCGGGCGACATCCTGGTCGTCGGCGTGACCACGGACAACACGGACGGGATGTTCGGCGACCTGCTGGCGACCTCCCTGAAGGCCCGCGGCGTGGTCGGCCTCGTGATCGATGCCGGCGTGCGCGACGTGAAGACCCTGACCGAGATGGGCTTTCCCGTGTGGTCCCGCGCTATTTCCGCGAAGGGCACCGTGAAGGCGACCCTCGGATCGGTGAACGTTCCGGTGGTCTGCGCCGGCGCTCTGGTGAAGCCCGGCGACCTAATCGTGGCCGACGACGACGGCGTCGTGGTGGTGCCGCGCCGGGAGGCCGAGGCCGTCGCGGCGGCCGGCGAGGCCCGTGTCGCCAACGAGGGATCGAAGCGCGAGACCCTCGCGTCCGGCGTTCTCGGCCTCGACCTCTACAAGATGCGCGAGCCGCTGGCGAAGGCGGGTCTCACCTATGTGGAATACAAGGACGAGGACTGACGGTCCCTGTCCCCTTCATGAGCGGTACACACATGAGCCTCGAGATCGCCTTCATCGGCTATGGAGAAGTCGGACAGATCTTTTCCCGCCAGCTCGCGGGAAAACGGGGCGTCGGGATCAGGGTCTACGACATCCTGTTCGACGATCTTGCGAAAGGCCCGGAGCTGCGTCGGCGGGCCTCCGAGGCGGGCATTCACGCCGCCGACGGCCCGGCGGATGCATGCCGCGGAGCCGACATCGTGATCTCCGCCGTCACGGCGGATTCGGCCGTTGCGGCGGCCGAGCAGGTCGCGCCGCATCTTCATCCGTCGCAGATCTATGTCGACCTCAATTCCGTGTCGCCCGCCACCAAGGAGCGCGTGGCAAAGCCCGTGCGGGACCGGGGCGCGGCTTTCGTCGAGTTCGCCGTGATGGCACCCGTGAAGGAGCCGGGACTCGCCGTTCCGATCCTCAGCGGCGGCGAAAGAGCCGAGGAGGTTTCGGCCCGGCTCAACGATCTCGGCATGAGGATCACCCCGGTGAGCACCGGGATCGGAACGGCCTCGGCCACGAAACTGTGCCGTAGCATCGTGATCAAGGGCATGGAGGCCCTGATGGTCGACTTCACGCTGGCCTCCGAGAAGGCCGGCGTCATGCCGGCCGTCCTGGCCAGCCTGACGGCCTCCTATCCCGGCATGGACTGGGAGAGTCTCGCCAGGACCATGATGTCCCGCGTGCGCCAGCACGGGATCCGGCGCGCGGCGGAGATGCGCGAGGCGAGTCGCATGATCGACGAGCTCGGCCTCGACGGGTCCCTGGCGAGCGCCATCGCGGACCGTCACGAGAGCTTCGCCAAGGCCGGCAAGACGTAGGTCACACCCTCTCACGTCATGGCCGGCCGTGTGCCGGCCATCCCGATCCGGTGGGGCGCCGCGCTCTTCCGATCGGGATCACCGGGACAAGCCCGGTGATGACGTGGAGGGTGAACACCCGGTCCGGCATTGACACCCTCCACACGTCATGGCCGGCCCTGTGCCGGCCATCCCGATAAGGTGGAGCGCAGCGCCTCAAGGCATCGGGATCACCGGAACGAGTCCGGCGAGGGAAAGGACATTCCCGGCACGGATGCTAGAGCGGCAGCCCCGTGTAGTTCTCCGCCAGGGACCGGGCGGCCGCGTCCGAACTTCTGAGATAGTCGAACTCCGCGCGCTGGATCCGGCGGCTGAAGGCGTCGGTCTCGGGGAAGGTGTGCAGGATCGAGGTCATCCACCAGGAGAACCGCTCGGCCTTCCAGATCCGCGAGAGCACGCGCGCGGAATAGCCGTCGATCCCCGCGGCTGATCGCTCAGCGTAGAACTCGACGAGAGCCTCGGCCAGGGCCCCGACATCGCTCGCCGCGAGGTTCAGCCCCTTGGCCCCGGTGGGCGGCACGATATGGGCGGCGTCGCCGGCCAGGAAGAGACGGCCGAAGCGGAGCGGCTCGGCCACGAAGCTCCTCAGGGGAGCGACGGATTTCTCGATGGACGGACCGGTCACCAGATGGTCGGCGGTCTCCTGATCGACCCGGCGGCGCAACTCGTCCCAGAACCGGTCGTCCGACCATTCCTCCACCTTCTCGTCCGCCGGCACCTGGACGTAGTAGCGGCTGCGGCTGTGCGACCGCATGGAGCAGAGGGCGAAGCCCCTGGCGTGATGCGCATAGATCAGCTCCTCGGCGACCGGCGGCCTGTCGACCAGGATGCCGAGCCAGCCGAAGGGATAGACCCGCTCGAAGGTGCGGATCGCTCTCTCCGGCACGCTGGCCCGCGCCACTCCGTGATAGCCGTCGCACCCGGTGATGAAGTCGCAGGCGATCTCGTGCTCGACGCCGTCCTTGACGTAGCGCACGCTCGGACGGTCGCCGTCGAAGCCGTGGAGCGACACGTTCTCGGCTTCATAGATCGTGGTCGCGCCCGAGGCCTCGCGGGCCTGCATCAGGTCGCGGGTCACCTCCGTCTGCCCGTAGACGGTCACCGTCCTGCCGATCAGGGCGCGGAAGTCGAAGCGGTGCCTGTCGCCATCGAAGCAGAACTCCACGCCGTCATGGACGAGCCCGTCCGCATGCAGCCGCTCGCCGACGCCGGCCTTGTCCAGGAGTTCGACCGTGCCCTGTTCGAGGACGCCGGCGCGGATGCGCCCGAGCACGTAATCCTGGCTGCGTCGTTCCAGGATGACGGTGTCGACCCCGGCCTTCTCCAGAAGGCGTCCCAGCAGGAGCCCGGCGGGTCCCGCCCCGATGATGGCGACCTTGGTCTGCATGACCGAATTCCTCCGCGACGGCGGCCGTGGCCGCCTTGTTCATGGGGTCGAAGAATGAACTCCGACCGCCCAACGGCCAATAGACAAAGCGCGCATAGGATTGGACATTCCGAACATTCGACGACGCGGAACGGATCGACCAGACGTGGCCATTGCCGACATCCCAACCTATGCGCTCTATGGAGAAACCGGCGAGGACCCGGCGTCGGACTGGATCCATTGCGAGACCATTCAGGTCCGCAGCCGCTTGCACAATTATCGGATCCTGCCGCATCGGCACGAGCGGCTGTTCCAGATCCTTCACCTGGCTGCCGGCACGGCCGAGGTCGCGATCGACGGCCGGAGCACGGACATGACCGGTCCTGCCCTCGTGGCCCTGCCGCCGATGACCGTCCACGGCTACGCGTTCTCACCGGACGTGGAGGGAGCGGTTTTGACGCTGTTCGACACCCGCCTGTCCCAGATCCTCGCGGACATGCCCGGCATCCGGGAGACCTGCCGGTCCGTTCAGGCGGTCGACCTCGGCGGCCATGAGGAGATCGGCCGCGCGCTGAGCCACGACATCGCGGCTCTCGCGGGGGAGTTCGCCGGCCGCGCTCCGGGCCGCTCCGAGGCGATCCAGGCCCGGCTGATGCTGGTCCTGATCGCGCTCCATCGCCTGCAGGGCTCCGCGGCGGCTCCCGGCCGCCATGGGGCAGGGAGCCCCGCCCTTCGACACGCCCTGCGCTTCCGGGAACTCGTCGACCGGGATTTCCGCAGCCACCAGCCGATCGACGCCTATGCCCGCAGGCTCGGCCTGACGGCGCCCCATCTCAACCGCATCTGCCGGGAGCATCTCGGCGACACCGCGCTCGGCATCGTGCACCAGCGGATCATCCTCGAGGCGAAGCGATACCTGACCTTCACGGGCTTGAGCGCCATGGAGATCGCGCTGGCCCTCGCCTTCGACGACCCGGCCTATTTCGCGCGCTTCTTCAAGCAGAGGACCGGGCTTGCGCCCCTCGCCTTCCGGGCCCGGCAGCAGAGCGCCATGGCCTGACCTCCATCAAGAACCCGCGCAGGACCCCGGCGTTACTCACCGAAGGAGCCAGCTCATGTCGGATAATGATCGGAAGAATCCCGGGGACGAGGACGTGCCGGGCGCCAGGCAGACCGGAGAGAACATCTGCCCCACCTGCGACGGGTCCGGCAGCATCGGGCAGAAGCCGTGCCCGGATTGCGGCGGCTCCGGCCGGGTGACCGTGATCGTCGGCGACGCATGACGGAGGTCAGGTCTAGAGCATCGGAGGTGAAAAGTGGACCCGGTTTTCCGTCCGATGCTCTCATTCAAGAGGAAAGCATCGGATGGATCCCGAAAGTGCAAGTCCACTTTTGGGTCCGATGCTTTAGACGGCCTTGGAGGGAGCGATGGTCAGCCCCGCGATCATTTCCCGGGTCCTGCTCAGGGCTGCGGCCGTTGAGATCACCATGGGCGGCAGCACCATCCATTCGAGCGTCCAGGCCGCTCCCGAGCGCTCGCCCTCGTGGACCAGAGCCTGATGCAGGGTGCCGAGCATCCCGGCGTTGAAGCGGGCGAGCGTCACCAGCACCTCGGCGGGCACCGGATTCGACTTGTGGGCCATGGCCGACGAGCCTCCGCCCGTGGCGAGTTTCACTTCGCCGACCTCGTTCTGCGCCATCAGGGCCACGTCCTGCCCGAGCTTGCCGAGGGTGCCGGTCAGCAGGGACAGGAATGAGCCGAACTCGCCGATCCGGTCGCGCTGGGAATGCCAGGACGGGGCGAGGCCGAGGCACAGGATCCCGGCCATGGCGTCGGCGACGGCGTCGCCGTGCCCCTTCAGCTCGCCGCGGGTCCCGATCGGGCCGCCGAGCTGAACGACAAGGAGGCGCGGGGCGAGGTCCTGCAGGGCCTCCCTGTGACGCTCCAGGGGCTGGAGCCAGGTGTCGATCTTGTCGGCCGCCGTGAATGGAAGCGCCTGCTGCATCCGGGTATGCGCCATGAGGCGCACGGCGCCGTCCCGGCGCCTCAGGCCGTCGAGGGACTGGATCAGCGTGTCGAGGCGCTCTCCGAGGACCGCGATGACGGTCTTCAGGCGCAGGACCAGGGCGGTGTCGATGATGTCCTGGCTGGTCGCTCCCAGGTGAACGGCTTTCGCGTGCGGCTCACCCACCGCGGCCCGCAGCTGCTTGACGAACTCGGGAACGATCACGCCGTCGCGGGCGAGGCCCTCCGCGAGTTTGCCCCAGTCCGGCTGAAAGGCGCCGCAGACTTCGGCGATCCGGCGCGCCGCGTCGTTACCGATCAAGCCGACCTTCGCCTCGGCCTCAGCCAGGGCGGCTTCGACCCGCAGCATGGCCGCGAGCTCGGCTCCGTTGGAGAAGAACGCCTCCACCGCCTCGTCGCCGACGAGGGCCTGCAGGACGGGACGGGGGAGCGTCTGCATCGTCACGAACCTCGCGTCAGACCGCCTCGAGGGCGACGGCGATGCCCTGCCCGACGCCGATGCACATGGTGGCGAGCGCACGCCTCTTGCCCGTGAGCTTCAGCTCCAGGGCGGCCGTGCCGGTGATGCGGGCGCCGGACATGCCGAGCGGATGGCCGAGCGCGATGGCGCCGCCGTTCGGGTTCACATGCTCCGCATCCTCAGGGATGCCCAGCTCGCGCAGCACCGCGATGCCCTGGCTGGCGAAGGCTTCGTTCAGTTCCACCACGTCGAAATCGGTTGGCGCGAGGCCGAGGCGCGCGCAGAGTTTTTTCGTGGCTGGCGCCGGGCCGATCCCCATGATGCGCGGCGCGACGCCGGCCGTAGCGCCGCCGAGAACGCGGGCGATGGGCTCCAGCCCGAACTTGCGGACCGCGTCCTCCGAGGCAACGATCAGGGCCGCCGCGCCGTCATTGACGCCGGAGGCGTTGCCGGCCGTCACGGTGCCGTCCTTGCGGAACGGCGTCGGGAGCTTCGCCAGCTGCTCGAGGGTGGTGTCGCCGCGGGGATGCTCGTCCCGGTCGACCACGACCGGATCGCCCTTTCGCTTCGGGATCGTGACCGGGACGATCTCCAGGGCGAGGCGCCCGTTCTCCTGGGCGGCGGCCGCCTTCTTCTGCGAGCGCAGGGCGAAGGCGTCCTGATCCTGGCGCGAGACGTTGAAATCCGCCGCCACGTTCTCGCCGGTCTCCGGCATGGAATCGACGCCGTACTGGCTCTTGATCAGCGGGTTGATGAAGCGCCAACCGATAGTGGTGTCGTAGATCTCGGCGTTGCGCGAGAAGGCCGTATCGGCCTTCGGCATCACGAAGGGCGCGCGCGACATGGATTCGACCCCGCCCGCGATCATGATCTCGGCCTCGCCCGCCTTGATGGCGCGGGCCGCCGCGATGACCGCGTCCATGCCCGAGCCGCAGAGGCGGTTCATGGTGGTTCCGGGGATCACGCCGGGCAGTCCCGCCAGCAGCACGGCCATGCGGGCCACGTTGCGGTTGTCCTCGCCGGCCTGGTTGGCGCAGCCGTAGATCACGTCGTCCACGGCCTCGAAATCGAGGTTCGGCAGGCGCTCGCGCAGCGCCTTCAGGGGCACGGCCGCGAGGTCGTCGGCACGGACGCCGGACAGGGAGCCGCCATAGCGGCCGATGGGCGTGCGCACATAGGCGCAGATATAGGCTTCACGCATCTCAAGTCCCCTTCTTGCCGCCGTGAGCTCTCTCGGTCCGGGCCTGAAGCTCGCGCAGGGTGGTGAGTTCGAGGTCGGTCGGCGGAGGCGTCTCCTCGAGACGCTCGGAGAATCGCACCCTCCAGCCGCAGGTTTCCTGCACCATATCCCGGGTCACGCCGCGATGCATCGACACCACGGTGAATTCCTTGGTCTCCGGGTCGGGCTTCCAGAGCGCCAGATCCGTGATCAGGAGCGTCGGGCCCTTCGTGGTGATGCCGAGCCGCTCGCGGTGGTTGCCGCCCTCGCCGTGGCCGAACGAGGTATAGAAGTCGATTTTTTCCACCATGCCGCGGGTCGCCTGCTTCATGGTGATGAACACCTCCTTGCAGGAGGTGGCGATCTCCGGCGCGCCGCCGCCGCCGGGCAGGCGCACCTTGGGCTTGCGGTAGTCGCCGATCACCGTGGTGTTGATGTTGCCGAAGCGGTCGAGCTGGGCGGCCCCGAGGAACCCGATGGAGATGCGCCCGCCCTGGAGCCAGTAGCGGAACATCTCGGGCACCGAGACGGTCGTCACGGCGGTCTCGCACAACTCGCCGTCTCCGATGGAGAGCGGGAGCACGCTCGGCGCCGTGCCGATGGTGCCGCTCTCGTAGATGAGGGTGATGTCTGGCGCATGGGTGAGCCGCGCCACGTTGCATGCGGCGGACGGCGCGCCGATGCCCACGAAGCAGACGTCGTCGTTGGAGAGCGCCCGGGCCGCCGCGATGGTCATCATCTCGTTGGGCGTGAAATCCGACAGGCTGGTCATTCGTGCAATCCCTTCACGCGCTGGGCGAACACCTCGGGACCCCGGTCGAGCACGTTCTCCTTCATCCAGGCGGTGAAGAGATCGCGGTCGGCGGAGATCTTGTCCCATTCGAGATAGGCGGCGTTGTCGCGGTCGTAATAGCCGTGGGTATAGGACGGATGCGCCCCGCCCGGCACCTGCGCGATGGACGTGACGGTCCAGTGCGGCAGCACGCAGAGGTTCGGGTGAAGGTCGTCGAAATCCTCCACGATCTCCTCGACCGTCACGACGGAGCGCCTGGCCGCGAGCACGGCCTCCTTCTGCACGCCGGTGATGCCCTCCACCAGCACGTCCCCGCGCCGGCTCGCCTTCTGGGCATGGATGACGGCGACATCCGGGCGGTGCGCCGGCACGGCCGCAAGCTCCTCGCCGGTGAACGGGCACGTGATGCTCCGGATTGCGGGGTTGACCTCCTTCAGGCCCGCCCCGCGATAGCCGCGGAACACCGCGCAGGGAAGGCCCGCCGCGCCCGCCTCGTAGGCGTTGGCCATGGCGGCATGGCTGTGCTCCACGGTCTCGATGGCGCGCGGCCAGCCGTTCTCGATGGCGTCGCGCATGCGGCGCAGCAGGCCGACGCCGGGATTGCCCGCATAGGAGAAGATCACCTTCTTCACCAGACCCATGCCGATCATCTGGTCGTAGATGATGTCCGGGGTCATGCGGATGAGGGTGAGGTCCCCGATCCCCTGGCGGATCACCTCGTGGGCGGCCGCGTGGGGGATCAGGTGGGTGAACCCTTCGAAGGCGACCGTGTCGCCCTCGCGCAGGTTCTCGGCAACGGCCTCCTTGAGGCTCTGGAACTTGGCCATGCTATGCTCTCGGGTCGTCGGTCAGATGTCGAAGAACACGGTTTCCTTCTCACCCTGGAGATGGATGTCGAAGGTGTAGGCCGGCATTCCGTTCTCCTCGCCGCGGGTGGCGATCAGGGTGGGAATCCGGTTCCTGCGGGCGATCTGGGCGAGCACCGGGCATTCCGCGTTGGCCGCCTCCTCGTCGGAGAAGTACAGGCGCGTGTGCAGCCCGATATTGATGCCGCGCGCCACGATCCACACCGTGATGTGCGGCGCCATCATCCGCCCGTCCCGGAACGGCACGCGTCCCGGCTTGACCGTCTCGAAGCGGTATTCGCCCGTGGTGCCGTCGCAGGGCTGGCGGCCCCAGCCGACGAAGTTCGGATCGGCCTTGCCGCGGGTCTCCTCGGGGCTGTTGTAGAGCCCTTCGGCATCCGCCTGCCAGATCTCCACCAGGGCATCGCGCAGGACGTCGCCGGCGCCGTCGAAGATGCGGCCCTTGACGATGATGCGCTCGCCCTTGGTCTCGGGGCCCACCAGCACCAGCCCCAGATCCTCGTTCCAGACGCCGGTGATCTCGACCCAGTTCGGGTTCGTGCCGATATGCACGTAGGGCCCCGCCGTCTGCGAGGGCGATTCTTTCAGGAAATCGAGCTTCTGAACCATCAGTTCCCCTCCATCCGGTTCTCGAACATGGTCGAGCGGCGGCCGCGCAGGACGATGTCGAACTTGTAGGCGAGCGAGTCCATCGGCAGGGTGTTCTGCCGGTCGAGCGCCGCGATGAGCTGCTCGACGGCGGCCCTGTCGGGCACCGTCATGGCGATCGGATCCTGCCAGATCATCGGGTCGCCCTCGAAATACATCTGGGTGATCAGGCGCTGCGCAAAGGCATGGCCGAACACCGAGAAGTGAATGTGCGCCGGGCGCCAGTCGTTCACCCCGTTCGGCCACGGATAGGCACCGGGCTTGATGGTGCGGAACCAGTAGCGCCCCTCCTCGTCGGTGATCATGCGGCCGCAGCCGCCGAAGTTCGGGTCGATGGCCGCGAGATAGGTTTCCTTCTTGTGGCGGTAGCGCCCGCCGGCATTGGCCTGCCAGAACTCCACCAGGGCGCCGGGCACCGGACGGGCGTTCTCGTCGAGCACGCGGCCGTAGACCACGATGCGCTGCCCGATGGCCTCGCCGGTCTTGGCGTAGTTGCGGATGAGGTCGTTGTCCAAGGGGCCGATCTTGGAATGCCCGAACACCGGACCGGTCGATTCCGACAGGGTGTTCTCGAGCGAGATCAGCGGCTGCTGCGGCGAGCGCAGAACCGAGGTCTTGTAGGACGGCGTGAAGGCCGGCGGATGCCAGGTCCGGTCACGCTGGAAATACTGGCCGTTGTCACTCATGCTGGCTCCTCCCGGATCCGTCCTCTTGTGTGTTTCCCGAAGCGGCGTCCATGTCCGCGAAGGTCTTCTTGACGATCTTGATGGCGTGGTTCGCCGCCGGCACGCCGGCATAGACGGCCACGTGCAGCAGCGCCTCCTTGATGTCCTCCTTGGTGGCGCCCGTGTTGCGGGTGGCGCGCACATGCATGGCGACCTCGTCGTCCTGCCCGAGCGCCGCGAGCAGCGCGATGGTCACGATGGATCGCTCCCGCTTCGTGAAGCCGGGGCGCGACCACACCGTGCCCCAGGCGCCTTCGGTGATGAAGGTCTGGAAATCGGCGTCGAACTCCGTCATCTGCGCGCTCGCCCGGTCCACATGCGCGTCGCCGAGCACCTCGCGGCGCACCGCCATGCCGGCCTTGTAGCGCTCGCTCCGTTCCTGTTCAGACAAGTCCCGCCTCCTGAAGATGATGGCCGATGAGCCGCGACAGCGCGGCCGGCTGCTCGACGCAGGGGATGTGCCCTGCCCCGTCGATGAGCGCGAAGCGCGCGCCCGGAATGAGGTCCGCCGTGCCCTTGACCACGTCCGCCGGGGTCGACCCGTCCTGGTCGCCAGCGACGCAGAGCGTCGGCGCGGCGATCCGGCCCGCGTCGGGCCGCAGGTCCGCGTCGCGGATCGCCGCGCAGGTGCCCGCATAGCCGTGATCGGGCGTGCGGACCAGCATGTTGCGCCAGCCCGCGACCTCGTCCGCACGCGTCTCGCGGAACAAAGGCGTGAACCAGCGCTGGAGCACGGCGTCGGCGATGGGCTCGATGCCGCCGTCTTCGACCGCGGTGATGCGCTCGGCCCAGCTCTCCGGCGTGCCGATCTTCGCGGCCGTGCAGCAGAGCACGAGCGCCCGGACGCGCTCGGAAGCCCGCACGGCGATGCGCTGGCCGATCATGCCGCCGACCGAGAGGCCGACGAAGGCGGCCCGGTCGAGTCCCAGATGGTCGAGAAGCGCGATCAGGTCGTCCGTGTGATCGTCGATCGTGTAGGGCGCGGGCGGCGCGTCCGAGAGCCCGTGCCCGCGCTTGTCGTACAGGATGATCCGGTACCTGTCCGCGAAAGCCGGCACGACGTCCTGCCAGATGCGCACGTCGCTGCCGAGAGAGTTGACGAAGACGAGCGCCGGCCCGTCGGACCGCCCGAGTTCCTGGACGTGCAGAACGATTCCGTTGACGCGTGTGAAAGCCATTCCCAACCTCAATGCAGCGAGCCGACGCCGATATAGTGCTCGACCAGGTTCTGGTCGGCGCGCAGGGCCTCGCTCGTCCCCTGCCAGGCGATGCGACCGCGCTCCAGGATCAGGACCGATTCCGCGAAATCCAGCGCGCTCTCGAGCCGCTGCTCGACGAGCAGGATCGTCATCTCGCCGCTGGAAGCAAGCCGCGTGAAGGCCGCCATGAGCTCCTCGCAGATCACCGGCGCCAGCCCCTCCAGCGGCTCGTCGAGGAGCAGGACGGACGGGCGGCCCAGGATGGTGCGCGCGGTCGAGAGCATCTGCTGCTCGCCGCCCGACAGCTGCCAGCCCAGATTGTTGCGCCGCTCGTGCAGGCGCGGGAACATGTCGTAGGCTTCCTGGATGACGCTGCGCGGCCGGTCCTTGACCCCGACGATCAGGTTCTCCTCCACGGTGAGCGAGCGGAAGATGTCGCGGGTCTGCGGCACGAGGCCGATGCCCCGGCGCGCCCGCTCGGAACTCTTGAGCGACGACACGTCGGCGCCGCCGATCAGGATCTCGCCGCCGTAGCGGCGGTTCATGCCCATCAGGGTCGAGAGCAGCGTCGTCTTGCCCATGCCGTTGCGGCCGAGAATGGACAGTCGCGCCCCGGACGGTACGGAGAAGGAGACGTCCTCCAGGACGATCGTCGGGCCGTAGCCCGCGCTCAATCCGCGGACCTCAAGCGACGCTGCGGGCATGGGCATAGTTCCCCAGATAGGCTTCACGGACCCGGTCGTCGGCGGCGACCTCGGACGGCAGGCCCTCGAAGATGATCTCGCCCGCCGCCAGCACGACCACGCGCCGGGCGAAGCGGAAGACGAGATCCATGTCGTGCTCGATCATCAGCACGGCGAGGCTCGGCGGCAGGCGCTCCAGCGCCTGCTCGATCCTGGGCGTGTCGCTCGACGGGACGCCGGCGGCCGGCTCGTCGAGCAGCAGCACCTTCGGCCGAAGCGCCAGCGCGATGCCGATCTCCAGAAGCCGCTGCTGGCCGTAGGCGATCTCGCCGACCCTGCGGCGGGCCACGTCGAGCAGGCCGAGCGTCGAGAGAATGCCCTCCACCTCGCCGGCCACGTCGGAATGGCCCGTGAAGCGGCTCAGGATGCGGCGCGCCTTGCCTTCCCGCTGGAGCACGGTGAGCGTCACATGCTCCTCCGGGGTCAGCTCGGAGAAGAGGCGCGTCACCTGGAAGGTGCGCACCAGTCCCTTGCGCACCCGCCGCACGGCTCCGAGGCCGGTGACGTCCTCGCCCGCGAGGACGACGCGCCCGGCGCTCGGACGGATCTGCCCCGTCACCAGATTGACGAAGGTGGTCTTGCCGGCGCCGTTCGGGCCGATCAGGGCCAGCCGCTCGCCCGCCGGCATCGACAGCGAAATGTTGCGGCTGACCGCGAGGCCGCCGAAATTCTTGGTCAGTCCCTCGACGCGGAACAGGTCGCTCATGGGCGCCCTCCCTTGCTGCGCCTGGCCGATCGGGTGATCGTCTCGAGAACGCCGCTCAGCCCGCCGGGCGCCGCCAGCACCACGGCGATCAGCAGGGCTCCCACCATGGTCATCCAGTGGAACGGGTTGATGGCCGACACGATGTGCTCGAACCCCATGAAGATCACCGTGCCCACGAGAGCGCCGTAGAGCGAGCCGAGACCGCCGAGCACGAGCATGACCAGGGCATTGGCCGAGAGCTCGAAGCTGACGCTGTCGAGGCCGACCACCTGGGTGGAGATCGCCGCGAGAGCCCCGCCCATGCCGGCCACCGCGCCGGAGATCACGAACATCTTCAACAGCACCGGGAACACGAAGGACCCCATGGCGCGGATGCGGATTGGGTCCTGCTTGATGCCCCGGCAGAGCATGCCGAAGGGCGACGACACGATGAATTTCAGGACGACGAACACGACGACCAGCAGGGCGAGCCCGAAGAGATAGGCGGTCTGGCCCCAGAGGTCG
This sequence comes from Microvirga sesbaniae, assembly GCF_025460805.1. GTDB lineage: Bacteria > Pseudomonadota > Alphaproteobacteria > Rhizobiales > Beijerinckiaceae > Microvirga > Microvirga sesbaniae. The sequence goes on from NZ_JAMXFJ010000003.1 coordinate 483,000, forward strand.
AACTCGAACAGGCCGAAGAGCGGGCTCACCGTCAGGCCCGCGAGCCCGTCGCTGCCGCCCGTATAGGCCGAGGCCTTGTTGGCCGCTTCGTGGAAGAGCTGGACGATGGCGATGGACAGGACGAGCTGCGCCAGCCCGTGGGCGCGCAGCATGATCGTGCCCATGAGAAGGCCCGCCGCCGCCCCGGCGACCGCCCCGATGACGATCAGGGTCAGGGGCTCGGTGACGCCGTTCACGCAGGCGATTCCCGCCGCGTAGGCGCCCGCCCCGAAGAGCGAGGCCTGTCCCAGCGAGGCCACGCCGCAATAGCCCGTGATGAGGTCGAGCGAGAGGACGAGGAGCGCCACCGCGATGACCCGGGTCAGGAGGGCCAGGTTGTCGGGGAACAGCCAGTAGCCCGCGAGGCCCGCCGCGACGATCAGGGCGAGGCCGATCGCGTCCCGCAGCCACCGGTTTCCGACGGAAGACGGCGCTGGAACTCTCTGTGCTTGAGCGACGACCTGCACGTTACTGGGCCCTTCCGAAGAAGCCGCGCGGGAACACGCACACGATGGCGATCACGGCGGCATAGAAGAAGAAGTTGCCGAATTCGGGCATCAGGTAGCGCCCGGTCGTGTCCACCGCGCCGAGCAGAAGGCAGGCGGCGACCGCCCCGGGGATCGACCCGGCTCCGCCGACCGACACCACGACCAGGAAGGTCACCATGTAGCGCAGCGCGTAATAGGGCTCGATGGGCAGGAACTCCGCGCCCACCACGCCGCCGAGGGCCGCGAGCCCGATGGCGATGGCGAAGCTGACGGCATAGACCACCTGCGTGCGCACGCCCAGCGCGTCGGCCATGGCGGCGTTGTCCACGGTGGCCCGCAGCTTGATTCCGAAATCGGTCTTTTCGATCAGGTACCAGAGCCCGCCGGCCACGACGACGCCGCAGGCCATCACGAAGAGCCTGTGGGCGGCAATCGTCTTGAAGCCCACATCCACCGGCTGGCTCAGGCTGCCGGGGAGCGGGATGGTCTTCAGGGTCGGGCCGAAGAAGTAGTTGGTGATGCCGATGACGCAGAAGGTGATGCCGATGGTCATCAGCACCTGGGTCAGCTCGGGCCGGCCGTAGATCCGGCGGTAGAGCAGGCGCTCCAGGGGAATGGAGATGACGACCGTGCCGACGATCGCCAGGAAGATCGCGGCCGCGTAGCCGAGCCCGAGATCGCGCGCCGCGTATGAGGCGATGTAGCCGGCGATCATCGCGAAGGCGCCATGGGCCAGGTTCACCACCCGCATTAGCCCCATCGTGAGCGACAGGCCGATGCAGATGATGAAGAGGGCCATGCCGTAGGCAAAGGCGTCGATCGCGATGCTGAGGACGGTCTGCATGGATGATCCCGGGCGCGCGGCTGATCGGTTGAGCGGAAGACGCGGCATGGGGGCGCCGCGTCTTCGAGAGTGCGAGCCGCCCGATTACTGGGTGGCGAGGCCAGGATCCTTCTGGTTCGGGAAGGTCTGGATCTCCTTGTTATAGGTCTTGCCGTCCGGACCCTTCACGACCTCGCGGAGATAGATGTTCTCCGTGATGTGCCGGGTCTCGGCGTCGATGCTCACCGGGCCGCGGGGGCTCGTCCAGGACAAGCCCTTCACCGCGTCCACGGCCTTCTGGGCGTCCTGCTTGCCGTCCGTCGCCTCGATCATCTTGTAGATCACGTGCATGCCGTCATAGGCGCCGACCGACGGGAAAGAGAGCTGGTCGGCCCCGCCGACCGCCTTGGTGGCGGCCTCGACGAACTTCTTGTTCTCGGGACTGTCGTGCGACACCGCGTAATGGAACGTGGTGAGAAGGCCGACCGCACCGTCGCCGAGCGCGGGAAGATCCGATTCCTGCGTGAGGTCGCCCGGCGCGAAGAACTTGATGCCGGCCTGCTTCAGGCCGGTCTCGTTATAGGCCTTCACGAAGCCCAGCGTCGTGGGGCCGGACGGCAGGAAGGCGAACACTGCCTCGGCGCCGGAATCGCGCACGCGCTGCATGATCGGGCTGAAATCGGTGGTGTTGAGCGGCATCCGGATGGCTTCCACCACTTGGCCGCCGGCGGCTTCGAACGCCTTCTTGAAGGCCGCTTCCGCATCGACGCCGGGGCCATAATCGCTCACCGCCGAGATCACCTTCTTGACGCCGCGCTCGGTGGCGATCTTGCCCGAGGGCGAGGTCGTCTGGGCGGTCGTGAACGAGGTGCGCACCACCAGAGGAGACTGGGTCATGATGGCGGACGTCGCGGCGTTGAAGATCACGAGCGGCGTGTTCGCCTGCTTGAGTAGGGGCGTGATCGCCATGGCGTCGGGCGTGAAGTACACGCCGCCGAGATACTGCACCTTCTCCTTCACCACCAGCTCCTGCGCCAGGGCGCGGGACTGGGCGGGGTTCGCCGCCGGGAGATCGCGGTAGATCACCTCGATGTCGTGGCCTTTCACGGACTTGCCGTTGAGCGCCATGTAGGCCTCGACGCCGGCCTGGAAGTTCTTGCCCTGGAGCGCGAAGGGGCCCGAGAACGGGCCGATGATGCCGACCTTGATCGTGTCGGCCATGGCCGAACCTGTCAGCAGGGCCCCGATGGCGGCCCCGAGAATTGCCTTGGAAACCTTCATTCCGTTCCTCCCTCTGAGCCGCCCGATCTCGTTGTCCAGGATCGCGGTCCTCTCATCCTATCGTCTAGCCGCTTGTGCGCATTGCGAACATTGAAAGCTATATCGCACATGTAGTACGGTTTGCCCTGGGGGTGTCAAGGCTACCAAAGTTCACCATACCCCTTCGGAGAGAGCGATGCAGGGTGCGGACATCGAAGATCAGGGCAGCGACCGGGACTTCGTGGCCAGTCTCGAAAAGGGCCTCCTCGTGATCGAGGCCTTCGATGCCAGCCGGCCCCGCCTGACCCTGTCCGACGTGTCGAAGCTGACCGGGATCACCCGCGCGGCGGCGCGGCGCTACCTCCTCACGCTGACCCGGCTGAACTACGCGAATTTCGACGGGCGCTACTTCTCCCTGAGCCCCCGCATCCTGCGGCTCGGCTACGCCTATCTCTCGTCCGCGTCCCTCTCGACCCGGGTGCAGCCCTTTCTCGAGCAGATCTCCGAGGCGACGGGCGAATCCAGTTCCGCCGCGATCCTCGACGGCGACGACATCGTCTACATCGCCCGTTCGGCCACCCGCCGCATCATGTCCATCGGCCTGGGGGTCGGCAGCCGCCTCCCCGCCTATTGCACCTCCCTGGGCCGGGCGATCCTGGCCTACCAACCCGAGGCGGCGATCGACGCCTATCTCGGGCGCGTCCGCCTGGAGGCGAGGACGCCGAAGACCCTCACCGACAAGGCCGCGTTCCGGGCCGTCCTCGAGGCCACCCGCTCACAAGGCTACGCCCTCGTGAACGAGGAACTCGAATTCGGCCTGCGCTCCATCGCCGTGCCGGTGGTCCAGAAGAACGGCCAGGTGACGATCGCGCTCAACCTCAGCGCCCAGGCCGGGCGCGTCTCGGCGGACGAGATGCGCGAGCGCTTCCTACCGTCGCTGAGCGCCGCGAGCGAGACCCTGCGCTACATGCTTTAGGCCGCCGAGACGGGCCTGCACCCCAGCAGAGCCCGCGCCTCCTCGGGCGTCGCGACGCGGTGGCCGTGCCGCTCGACGGCGAGCACCGCGTGCTCGACGAGCTCGGCATTGCTGGAGGCGAGCCGCTCCCTCGTGATGCGGATGTTGTCCTCGAGGCCGGTCCGGACCGCGTCCGCGCCTCGCGCGAGCGCCCAGCCCATGACCGCGGCCTGATGGCGCCCGATGCCGGCTGCCGTCCAGGTGCAGTTCGGGAACAGGTGCTTGGCTTCCCTGAGCAGGATGTCGAGCAGGCGCTCCTCCGCCGGAAGCGCATTCTGGATTCCCATGACGAACTGGATATGCGGCTGATCGTCGACGAGCCCCTTGTCGGCGAGCCGCCTGGCCGCATGAAGATGGGACAGGTCGAAGACCTCGATCTCCGGGCGGATGCCGAGCGCCATCATCTTGCCCGCCATCTCCTCCACCAGAACCGTGTGGTTCTCGTACACGATGGTGGGAAAGTTCACCGAACCCGTCGACAGCGAGGCCATATCGGGACGAAGCCCGAGGGCGGAGCTGCGCTGGGCCGGATCGCGGCCCCGGCCGCCGGTCGAGAACTGGATGATCATGCCCGGGCAGTGCCGGACCACACCCGCTTGGACGGCCGCGAAGCGCTCCGGATCGGACGAGGGCGTCTCGTCGTCGTTGCGGACATGGATGTGCACGAGCGTGGCGCCCGCCTCGTAGGCCTGACGGGTCGACTCGATCTGCTCGTCCGGGGTGATCGGCACCGCCGGATTGTCCTTCCTGCGCGGGACCGATCCCGTGATCGCAACGGCAATGATGACCGGCCTCACGACTGCCCTCCTGACGGCGCCCGGGATGAAAGAGCCTCATGGCACTTAGGGCGCCGCGCAGGGCAAGCGAGCCGGGCAGGCGAAAGTTCCACGCGACGATCTGGGAAACGCCGCAGGCGTCCTCAGATCGGGAAATGCTTCGGACCGGTCTCGATGGTGATCCAGCCCAGCTCGGTGAACTCGGCGATGCCGGCCTTGCCGCCGAACCGGCCGCAGCCGCTCGCCTTCACGCCGCCGAACGGCATCTGGGCCTCGCCGCTTGAAGGTGGCGCCGTTGGAGGCGGCCAAGTCCCGGCCGTCGGTGAGAAGGTTGACGTCCGTCATGTCTGCTGCTCGGCCATCGGTCGATAGAACACCGAGATGGCGCGGACGGCTCCGCGTTCGAGACGCACCGCGGAGGCCCGGGGACGCCCGCTCCGGATGGGAGATCCATCGCATGCGCAATTGGTATCCCGTTCCAGGGACTTGCCAGCTTTGATCCAGGTCAAAGCGGATCGCGGAGCTTCCATGCAAGCTTCCACCATGACCCCTGATCTCATTGCCCGATACGACCAGCGCGTCCCGCGCTATACCAGCTATCCCACCGCACCCCACTTCAAGCCGGATATCACCGACCGTACCTATGGCTCCTGGCTCGCCGAGCTGGAGCAGAACCAGCCCCTGTCGCTGTACCTGCACGTGCCGTTCTGCGCGGAACTCTGCCTCTATTGCGGCTGCAACACCGCCGTGACCCGCAGCTACAAGGCCATCGCGGCCTATGTGGAGTGCCTGGAGCGGGAGATCGAGATCGTGGCGCGCTGCCTGCCCGGCCGCATGGCGGTATCCCACATCCATTGGGGCGGAGGAACGCCGACGATCCTTTCCCCGGGCGATCTGGAGCGCATTTCCCGGCGGCTGGGAAGTGCCTTCGACATCCGGCCCGAGGCCGAGATCGCCGTCGAGATCGACCCGAGAACTATCACGCCGGAGCACGTTCACGCCCTTGCGGCGGCCGGGCTTGGCCGCGCGAGCCTGGGCGTCCAGGATTTCGACCCCAAGGTGCAGGAGACCATCCGGCGGGTGCAGTCGTTCGAACAGACGGCGCAGGTTGCTGCGTGGCTGCGCCAGGCCGGCGTGAGCGGCCTGAACCTGGACCTGATGTATGGCCTGCCGTTCCAGAGCATCGCGAGCGTCAGGCGTTCCGTGGAGCTTGCACTGCGGCTCGATCCCGACCGCATCGCCTTGTTCGGATACGCCCATGTCCCCTGGATGAAGCGCCATCAGGCCCTCCTGCCCGAGGCGGCGCTCCCCGATGCGGTGGCGCGCGTCGAGCAGCGCGAGGCCGCGGCCGATGCCTTCATTCGCGCAGGCTATGTCCAGATCGGGATCGATCACTTCGCTCGGCCCGACGATCCCATGGCGATCCGTCACCGGGCCGGACGCCTCCACCGCAACTTCCAGGGCTACACCACCGACGAAGCGGAAGCCCTGATCGGCTTCGGCACCTCGGCGATCGGGTCGTTACCGCAGGGCTACGTCCAGAATGCGCCGACGACGGTCGCGTACCGGGAGGCGATCCTGGCCGGCAGGCTTCCCATCGTGCGCGGGGCGGCGTTGTCCGAGGATGACCGCCTGCGCCGGACGATTATCGAGCGCCTGATGTGCGATTTCTCCGTGGATCTGCATGGACTTGCATCGGAGTTTCACCGCAACGCCGCGGATTTCCGCCATGAGATCGCAACCATCGACGAACTGGCCGCGGATGGGCTCGTTGTCCGCGACGGACTGACGCTGACGATCCCGGACGAGGGCCGGGCGCTCGTCCGGACCGTCTGCGCCGTGTTCGATCGATATCTCGAGAACGGCGCCCAACGTCACTCCCGGGCTCTGTAAGGCACCGTCCGGGCCTTTGATCTGCATCAATGCCCCTTCCCGGCCCTCCCCGTAAACGACTCTCCTGACGGCGAAGCTCACGGCCTCGCCGATACTCTCAAAAGGTCGAAGCCTATGGCTCAAGCGGCAGCACCCTCAAAAGGAATGACCTTCGGCGAGATGGGCTCTGCCCTTGCCTTCGCCGGCCTGGCACTCCTCAGCATCATCATCGCGGCGAAGGCCTATACGCCGGAATACGCCTTTCATGCCTATCTTTTCGCAGCGGCCAGCGTTGCCGCCGTGTTCGCCATCGTGAACCGCTTTTACGAGCGGCCCGCCGAACGGCCGCCGCTGACCTTCGGCGGCAAGCCGAACTACAACATGGGCCCGGTCAAATTCGCCACGATCGCTTCCGTGTTCTGGGGCATTGCGGGTTTCACCATCGGGTTGCTGATCGCCCTTCAGCTCGCCTTTCCGGCGCTCAACTTCGACACGGCCTGGCTGTCCTTCGGCCGGATGCGGCCGCTGCACACCTCGGCGGTGATCTTCGCGTTCGGAGGCAACGTCCTGATCGCCAGCTCGTTCTATGTCGTGCAGCGCACCTGCCGGGCCCGGATGGTCGGCGACATCGCTCCCTGGTTCGTGGTGCTGGGCTACAATTTCTTCATCGTTATCGCCGGAACGGGATACCTGCTCGGCATCACCCAGGGCAAGGAATATGCCGAGCCCGAATGGTACGCGGACCTCTTCCTCACGGTCGTGTGGGTGACCTATTTCCTGGTGTTCCTCGGCACGGTCATGCGCCGGAAGGAGCCCCACATCTATGTGGCGAACTGGTTCTATCTCGCCTTCATCCTGACCATTGCGGTCCTGCATCTGGGCAACAACGCCGCCATCCCCGTCTCCCTCTTCTCGCCCAAGAGCTATATCGTATGGTCGGGCGTGCAGGATGCTCTGGTGCAGTGGTGGTACGGCCATAACGCGGTCGGCTTCTTCCTCACTGCCGGCTTCCTTGCCATCATGTACTACTTCATCCCGAAGCGGGCCGAGCGGCCGGTCTATTCCTACCGCCTTTCGATCATTCACTTCTGGTCGCTGATCTTCATGTACATCTGGGCAGGTCCCCATCACCTGCACTACACCGCCCTTCCCGACTGGGCGCAGACCCTGGGCATGGTCTTCTCGGTCATGCTGTGGATGCCCTCCTGGGGTGGCATGATCAACGGTCTGATGACGCTCTCGGGCGCCTGGGACAAGCTGCGCACCGATCCGGTCCTGCGTCTCATGGTGGTGTCGGTGGCCTTCTACGGCATGGCGACGTTCGAGGGACCGCTCATGTCCGTGAAAGCCGTGAACTCCCTGTCCCACTACACCGACTGGACCATCGGCCATGTCCATGCCGGAGCGCTCGGCTGGGTCGCCTACATCTCCTTCGGGGCGATCTACTGCCTCGTTCCCTGGCTGTGGAACAAGAAGGCGCTCTACTCCATGAAGGCGGTGTCCTGGCACTTCTGGATCTCGACCCTCGGCATCGTCCTGTACATCTCGTCGATGTGGGTGGCAGGCATCCTCCAGGGCCTGATGTGGCGTGCCTACACCAGCCTCGGCTTCCTCGAATACTCCTTCATCGAGACGGTGGAAGCGATGAACCCCTTCTATGTCATCCGTGCGCTCGGCGGTGCCTTCTTCGTGGCCGGCAGCCTGATCATGGCCTGGAACGTCTGGAAGACGATCTCGGTCGGAGAGGCGGTCGAGGAAGCCCCTCGGGCCATGCAGCCCGCGCTCATTGCCGCGGAATAAAGGAAACGGTCATGTCATTCTGGTCCCGCCACAAGATTTTCGAGACAAACTCGATCATCCTCATCATCGGCGTGCTGATCGTGATCTCCATCGGCGGCCTCGTGGAGATCGTGCCGCTCTTCTACCTGAAGAGCACCATCGAGAAGGTGGAGGGCGTCAGGCCCTACACCCCTCTCGAACTCGCCGGCCGCAACATCTACGTGCGTGAAGGCTGCTACAACTGCCACAGCCAGATGATCCGCCCGCTGCGCGACGAGGTCGAGCGCTACGGCCACTACTCGCTCGCCGCCGAGAGCATGTACGACCGGCCGTTCCAATGGGGATCCAAGCGCACCGGGCCGGATCTCGCCCGCCTCGGGAACAAGTACTCCGACGACTGGCACAAGGATCACCTCAAGGATCCGCGTGCGGTCGTTCCCGGCTCGATCATGCCCGGCTATCCCTGGCTCGAAACGACGGAACTCGACGCGTCGGCCATCGCGGAGGAGTTGAAGGTGCAGGCGACGCTCGGCGTCCCCTACACGGACGAGATGCTGAAGCATGCCGAGAGCGACGTCCGGATCCAGGCCAATGCCGACGACCCGAATGCCATCGACCTCGCCAAGCGCTACCCGAAAGCGCAGTCCAGGGCCTTCGACGGCAATCCGCAGAAGGTCACCGAAGCCGACGCCCTGATCGCGTATCTGCAGATGCTGGGCACGCAAGTCGACTTCAAGCTCTACGACAACAAGGCCAACGTGCGCTGAGGATCAAGACCATGCCGGCCGCATACAAGTTCTTTGCTGAATTCGCCCAGACCTGGGGGCTCGTCTACTTCGTCGCCGTCTTTCTGACGGTGCTGATCTATGCCCTCGCTCCCTCACGGAAGGACCGCTTCGACGCGGCCTCCCGCATGCCTCTCCAGGAGGATTGATCCCATGGCTCACGACAAGCACGAACAGGTCGACGCCATATCCGGCGTGACGACCACCGGGCATAGCTGGGACGACATTCAGGAGCTCAACAATCCGTTGCCGCGCTGGTGGCTGTGGACCTTCTACGCCTCCATCGCCTGGGCGATCGCTTATTGCATCGCCTACCCGGCTTGGCCACTGGTCTCCTCCTATACCAAGGGCGCCCTCGGCTGGCAGTCGCGGGATGCGGTGGTGGCGGAGCTCGACGCTCTCAAAGAGCAGCGTTCCGGCATGACGGCGAAGCTCGCCGCAAGCTCTCTGGACGAGATCCGACAGAACCCTGAACTGTTCGCCTTCGCCCGCGCGCAGGGCAAGGCCGCCTTCGGGGACAACTGCGCCCCCTGCCATGGTGCCGGCGGCGCCGGCGCCAAGGGATACCCGAACCTGAACGACGACGACTGGCTCTGGGGTGGCTCGCTCGCCCAGATCGAGCAGACGATCCGCCATGGCGCCCGCTCCACGAGCGATCAGGGCCATTCCGGCTCCATGCCGGCCTTCGGGCGCGACGGGATGCTCAAGCGGGAGGAGATTTCGCAGGCGGCGGACTATGTCCGCTCCCTGTCGGGCCTGCCGACCGGCAACGGCGCCGATCTGGTTGCCGGCGCCAAGGTCTTCGCCGACAACTGCGCGGCCTGCCATGGCGAGAAGGGCCTGGGCAATCAGGACCTCGGCGCCCCCAACCTGTCCGACAAGATCTGGCTGTTCGGCGCCGACAAGGCCACCATCGTCGAGGGCCTGACGAATGGACGCGGCGGCGTCATGCCGACCTGGCATGGGCGTCTCGACGACACGACCATCAAGGTACTGACCCTCTACGTGCATTCCCTGGGCGGCGATCAGGCTCGCTAGCGCATCGTTCAAGGATGTGAGCATGTTCCGGTGAAGTGGATCCGGTTCACCGTCAAAAATCCAGCCAGGCAGACAAGAGAGATGGCACCACGTGAGGGGAAGCAGCTCTCAGCTGTTGGAAACGCGAGAAACGAGCGACCGGAGCCTGCTCCGGTCGCTGCTTGATTTGAATCAAGGCGGCTCCGTCGTCCTCATCGTATCCCATCGTCATTCAGATCGAGACGATTGCGACGGATTCGATGGCTGACGCCCCTCTTCCCCACCCTCTCGGAGCCTCGGCCGACGATGCGCCGCTCTATGCGCCCCGAAAGCAGATCTACCCGCAGGCCGTGAAGGGCCGCTACCGCACGATCAAGTGGGTCGTGCTCGCGATCACGCTCGGGATCTATTACTTCCTGCCGTTCATCCGGTGGGAGCGCGGCCCCAACGCGCCCGATCAGGCCATTCTGGTCGACCTGGCCAACAGCCGGTTCTACTTTTTCTTCATCGAGATCTGGCCGCAGGAGGTCTACTACATCACCGGCCTTCTCGTGCTGGCGGCCCTGACCCTCTTCCTGATGAATGCGGTCGCGGGCCGGATCTGGTGCGGCTATCTCTGCCCTCAGACCGTCTGGACCGACCTGTTCTACGCGGTGGAGCGCTTCATCGAAGGGGACCGGCGGGAGCGGATGCGCCGGGACAAGGAGAGGCTCACTCTTCCCGTTCTTGGCAGAAAAGTCCTCAAGCACGGCATCTGGCTCATGATCGCCTGGTGGACCGGCGGCGCCTGGGTGCTTTACTTCGCCGATGCGCCGACCCTGGTGTCTGAGCTCGCGACCTTCCGGGCATCGTTCGTCGCCTACCTGTGGATCGGCATCCTGACCTTCACGACCTATACCCTGGCCGGGTTCATGCGCGAGCAGGTCTGCACCTATATGTGTCCCTGGCCGCGCATTCAGGCGGCGCTCACGGATGAATATGCGCTCAACGTCACCTACCGCTACGATCGCGGCGAGCCGCGCGGCTCCGTGAAGAAGAACGACGTCCTCAAGCTGCAGGGGCTGCCCGCGGGCGACTGCATCGACTGCAACCAATGCGTGGCCGTTTGCCCGACGGGGGTCGACATTCGCAAGGGCCTGCAGCTCGACTGCATCCAGTGCGGCCTGTGCATGGACGCCTGCGACACCGTGATGACCAAGATCGGGCGTCCGCAGGGCCTCATCGCCTACGACACGGACATGAACGTCCAGGCTCGGATCGAGGGTCGTCCGGAAGTACGCCGCATCGTGCGCCCCCGCACCCTCTTCTATGCGGGGCTGATGGCGGTCGTCGGCCTGGTGATGATCGGGTCGCTCGCCATGCGCCAGAGCCTCTACCTGAGCGTGATGCACGATCGCAACCCGCTCTACGTGCGCCTTTCGGACGGGTCGATCCGCAACGGGTTCACGATCCGGATCGCCAACAAGAACCTCGATGAGCGGCGCTACTCCCTCAGCCTCGACGGTCTGCCTGAGGCGAGGATCGACGTGGTGGGCGGAGATCTCGATCAGCAGGGCCGCCCCATCGTGACCGTCGGTCCGGACCAGACCCGCGAGACCCGCGTCCTGGTGACGGATACGGCTTCCCGCGCCGAGGACTCGATGCCGCTCCGGTTCGTGCTGACGGATCTCGCCACCGGCGACACGGCCAGCACGAGCGATCACTTCAAGGCTCCCTGAGGAGAATTCCCATGTCCACCACAGCCATCAAGCCGGGACGGGGGTCGCGACCGATCACCGGACGGACGGTTCTGCTCTATTTCGTGACGTTCTTCGGCGTCATCTTCGCCATGAACTTCTACATGGTCCGGGTCGCCATCTCCAGCTTCAGCGGGGTCGAGACGGAGAGCGCCTATAAGGCCGGCCTGTCGTTCAAGAACGACCTCGCGGCCGCTCGGGCCCAGGATTCGCGCCATTGGTCCGTCGAGGCGTCCCTCGAGCGCGTTGGTCCGGCCGGCGTGCTCGTTACGGCGAGGGATGCCCGAGGACAGGCGCTGGCGGGGCTCTCCCCCGAGATCCGGTTGGCCCATCCGACCGACAAGCGCCGGGACGTCCCGCTCGAGGTCGTCGAAGTGACCCCGGGTCGGTTCAGGAGCATCACCCCCATGCCGGAGGGCCGGTGGGACCTCGTCATCGAATTGAAGCGCGAGACCGAGACCCTGTTTCGCTCGAAGACCCGCATCTCGCTCTAGGAGCCTTCCCTGATGACCGAAGCGCTCGACCTGTCCATCTACGTGAAACACCAGGGCGATGGCACATCCCATCTCGACCTTGCCATCGAGGGGATCGACTGCGCCGCGTGCATCGACGAGATCGAAGGCGGCGTGTGCCGGCTTCCCGGCATCGTCGATGCACGGCTCAACTACACCAACCACCGGCTCGCCGTCGAATGGCGCGAGGGGGCGTTGTCCCCGACCCAGGTCGTCGACGAATTGGAGCGTCTCGGCTACCGGGCCCATCCCTTCCGGTCCGGGCTCATGGAGGAGGAAGAGGAACGCCGAGCCAAATGGCTCCTGAAATGCCTCGCCGTGGCCGGCTTCGCCTCCATGAACATCATGCTGCTGGCGGTATCGGTCTGGTCCGGAAACGTCACGGACATCACACCCGAAACCCGTGATTTCTTCCATTGGCTGGCGGCTCTCATCGCCCTCCCGGCGGTGGCCTATGCGGGCCAGCCCTTCTTTCAGAGCGCAATGAATGCCCTGCGCAACCGCCGCACCAACATGGACGTTCCGATCGTCATCGGTATCCTTCTGGCGCTCACCGTCTCCGTCGTCGAGACGATCAATTCCGCCGAGCATACCTATTTCGACTCGGTGGTCATGCTCCTCTTCTTCCTGCTCTGTGGTCGCTACCTTGATCAGGCCATGCGCCGCAGGACCCGCGCAGTGGCAGGCAACCTGGCATCGTTTCGCGCCGAAGTGGCTCACAGGATCGAAGAGAGCGGCGAAGTCGTTCTCGTGCCGACCGCTGCCTTGAAGACCGGCGACCGGGTCCTTGTGCGTCCCGGCGAGCGCATCGCGGTCGACGGGGTCGTCGTCGCCGGTCGGTCGGAGATCGACGAGAGCCTCGTCACCGGCGAGACCGCCCATCGCCCCGTCCAGGCCGACAGTCAGGTTTACGCGGGCAGCCTCAACGCCAATGGCACCCTGACGGTGACGGTCACCGCCGCCGGCAAGGGCACGCTCCTCGACGAGGTCGAGCGCCTTCTGGAGAACGCCGCGGCGGCCAAGTCCCGCTATGTGAGGCTGGCCGATCGCGTCGCGAAGGTCTACGCCCCGGTCGTTCATGCGGCTGCCGCCCTCACGGCCTTGACCTGGATCGCCACCGGGGCGTCCGTCCACGACGCCCTGATCACCGCGGTCGCGGTGCTCATCATCACCTGTCCCTGTGCTCTGGCGCTCGCCGTCCCGGTGGTCCAGGTGGTCGCCTCGGGAGCCCTCTTCCGTGCCGGAATCTTCCTCAACACGGGAGACGTGTTCGAGCGTCTGGCGACGGTCGACACCATCGTGTTCGACAAGACCGGAACCCTGACGATGCCGGGCATGCGTATCGTCAATGCAGGCGATATCGATCCCGCTTTGCTGGGAGCGGCCGGCCGTCTTGCCCTGTCGAGCCATCACCCGCTGGCCACCGCCATCGCTTCCATCGCTCAGGGAAGCCCCTACGACGGCGTGGTCGAAGAGCCCGGCCAGGGCGTTCGAGCCATGGTGGACGGACAGGAGATGCGGCTGGGCCGGCCGGCCTTCTGCGGGATAGACGATTGTGCCGCCCAGGTGGCCGCAAGCGATCCGGCGGCGTCCGCGATTGCATTCTCCTGGGGCGGCAGGAGAGCGGTCCTGCTCGTGCGGCAGGCGCTGCGCCCGGATGCCGTCGCGGTCGTCCGGAGCCTGCGCGACGACGGCTTCGACTGCCGCATCCTGTCGGGCGATCGACCGGAGGCGGTCGCGCCGGTCGCGGCGGCCCTCGGGATCGACTGGTGGCGCGGCGGCTGCAAGCCGACCGACAAGATCGATGCGCTCGAGGCTTTCAAGGCCGAAGGCCGTAAGGTGCTGATGGTCGGCGACGGCCTCAACGATGCGCCGGCTCTGGCCGCCTCGCACGTGTCGCTGTCGCCGATCGGCGCCGCCGATCTGACCCAGGCGCAGGCCGATGCCGTTTTCCTGGGCGAGATGTTGCGGCCCGTGCAGGACACCGTTGAAATTGCCCGGAGGGCGCACCGCCTGATGCGCCAGAATCTGTGCATCGCCCTCGTGTACAACCTGATTGCGGTTCCGCTCGCCTTTCTCGGCTATGTCACGCCGCTGGTTGCGGCTCTTGCGATGTCGGGCTCCTCGACCCTCGTGACCCTCAACGCCCTTCGGGCCCACGGGCGCGGGCCGGCCGTGCCGCAGGGTGAGCCGATCCCGTCGCCGCTCCGTCCGGCAGCCCAAGGAGCCTGAGCCATGGACGTTCTGATCTATCTCGTGCCGATGGCGCTGCTGCTCGGCCTGTGCGGCCTTGCCGCCTTCATGTGGTCGCTCAAGAGCGGTCAATACGACGACGTGCAGGGAGCCGCCGTGCGGGTCCTGTCCGACGACGATGTCCGGACATGACCGCTTCGGCCGCCATGCCCCGGGCGGGACAGCTCGAATGTGTCTGTGAACCGGGCGCGCTGGGCGGCCCAACAGCGGGCCGCTCCGGCACGGCGCCCCTGGCCGCGGGCTTCGCGTTCTCGGTTCTCGCCCAGATCCTGACACTCAGCATCCTGCCCCTGGCCGGGCTGTCCCTCGCCCCCGGCCACGGCCTGGTCACCCTCCCCTACACGGCCTTCTATATCGGGGCGGCTCTTGCGAGCCTGCCCGCGTCGCTCCTGCTCGACTCGTTCGGCCGGCGGGCCGCTTTCTCCCTCGGCGCCAGTCTCGGCGCCGCCGGCGGACTCGTTCTCGTCTGGGCTCTCGCGTCCATGAATTTCGGAGCTCTGGTGCTCGGCGCGTTCTGGCTCGGAATTGCCAGCGGCTTCAGCCTGTTCTATCGCCATGCCGCGATTCCGGTCGGTGGCAAGGGAGCCGGCACGGTTCTGATCGTGTTCGGCGCAGCCACCCTGGCGGGCCTCATCGCTCCGACCCTCGCCGGCGTCGCGGAGGGTCTGGCGTCTCCGCGGGTTTTTGCCGGCACCGCCGCTGCAGCCGCTCTGGCTCACGTAGCGTCTCTCCTGGCGACCGCCTCTCTGCCCTACCAAAGCCGTCGCGAGCGGGCAACCACAGCCGCCGGCGCGCCGGTATGGCGCTCCTTCCTTCCGCCGACCGTGACCGGCGCGGTCGGATGGTTCACGATGACAGCCCTGATGGGTGCGACGCCGATCGCGGTCGTCGGCTGCGCGCCGTCGGAAGCGGCTGTAGGGGCCGTGGCCTGGCATGTGATGGCCATGTACGCCCCGTCATTGCTCATGGCGTTCCTTCCCCGTCTGGCCCGCCCTGTTCATCTCTCCGTGATAGGAGGCCTGCTGCTGGCGGCCGGCGCGGCCGCATTCATGCTGTCCACGAATGCGGGCGGGTTTTCGTTGGGAGCCGCCTGCGTCGGGGGCGGATGGTCGCTGGTCGTCCTTGGCACCACGCTTTCGCTCCACAGGAGCGGCCCCGTCCCGCGATGGCTCCTCGGCCTGCACGACGGCATATCGCTCATAGGTGCAATCCTCGGCACTCTCGCGGCGAGCCTCGCGGCATAACACCTGCCGCGCGCCCCGGGCCGTCTCGGTGCGACCGGAGAGACGACCTAAGGAAAACCCCTTAGGTATCAGACCTGAATTTTTGACCCACCTCAGCGGCGGTACCCATGGAGCATCATCACGTTCACGAGTTCGCGAGGGTCCGATGCAGACAGCGCTCCTCACCAAGGCCTCCCCTTCGGCCCTTCCCTTGTTCAGCCTTGAGGTTCCGCCCCTGTGCAAGCCGGCGGAGCCAGCGGCTCCCGGCGTCGGCTCGGTCCAGTCCTACGCCAAGGATGAGGAGATCTTCGCCGAAGGGAACCGGGCCGCTTTCGTCTACAAGGTCCTGTCGGGCGTGGTGCGCACGTCCAAGCTCCTCAGCGACGGGCGGCGGCAGATCGATGCCTTTCATCTGGCCGGAGATATTTTCGGCCTCGAGGCTGGCGAGGAGTACCGGTTCAGCGCGGAATCCGTCGGCGACTGCATCGTCGTCGCCTACCGTCGCAGCCACCTTGCCGCCATGACCCGAAGCGATGCGCAACTCTCCCGCGACCTGACCATGGGGATGATGCGCTCTCTGGTCCGGGCACAGAACCATATGCTCCTGCTCGGCCGCAAGTCAGCCCTGGAGAAAATCGCGTCCTTCCTCCTCGACATGGCCGAGCGCACCGCCGATGACGACGCTCTGGATCTTCCCATGTCACGCACGGATATCGCCGACCACCTCGGGTTGACCATCGAAACCGTTTCGCGGTCCTTCACGCAGCTCGAGCGTCAGGGCATGATCGCGCTCCCCTCGGCCCGCCACGTGGTGCTGAGCGACAGGGCGGCGCTCGAGCGTCTGAACGCGTAAGGAAGGATCTCGGCAGGCCCGGCACCGTCTCCGACCTGTCCGGGCTCTTTCAGCCTTGCCGTCCCGAGCACGCAAGGCCGAACGGCTTCCAAAGGACGTCGGTCCAGGCCGGACGGAATGGGATATCCCTCGGCTTCGGGCGACGGGGCAGGCCCGGTCCTAAAGCATCGGACGTGAAAAGTGGACTTGCACTTTTGGGATCCATCCGATGCTTTCTTCTTGGATGAGAGCATCGGTCAGAACGGACCCAGCGGGCCGCGCCAGCGACCCGAAGGGCCACGCTAGTGAAAACCGGATCCACTTTTCGCTGACGCGGCCCTCTGGGTCCGTCCGATGCTCTAAGAGAGCGCCGCGTGAATGCTGTCGAGCAACTCGCTGTCGTGGAGCGGCTTCTCCAGAACGACCCGGAACCCCGATCGGGCTGCGCGACGATTGAGATCGTCGCTGATCTGGGATGCGATGAGGATCGCCCGGCAATCGATTTGACGTTGCCGCAAGTGTCCCACGAGCTCGATCCCGGTCATTCCCGGCATGTTGTAATCGATCACGTAGCAGCCGCCCGCCGGTAGATCAGACGCGGCCAGAAGCTCCGCGCCGCCCTTGAACAGCCGCACGGTCAGACCCTCAAGCTCCAGAGCGAACTTCAATGAGTTTCTGACCGCGTCGTCGTCGTCCACGACGAAGACCGGCCCCGTGGGGTAAGACATCAAGCGCCCGCGCAATCATCGGTTCCGGCCAAAGGGCAATGACATTTGGCCAACATGGCGGATTATGCACGAAAGGAGCCGCCCCCCTACTCAGGAATATTCCTTAAGGGGTTAGTGGGTCTCGATCAGAAGGGCCAGACGGACCAGTTCCGACAGGCTCTTGGCCTGCATTTTGGCCATGACGTTGGCCCGGTAGATCTCCACCGTCCGCGGGCTGATCCCGAGATCGTAGGCGATCACCTTGTTGGCCTTCCCGGCGACCAGACCGTCGAGAACCTGCCGCTCGCGTTCGGACAAGGCATCGAAACGCCGCTCGACTTCGGCCACCTGAGTTCCATGGTGGCTGCTTTTTTCCTGACGGGCCAGGGCCGAACGGACGGCTGCCAGGAACACCTCGTCCCCGAAAGGCTTCTCCAGGAAATCGACCGCTCCCTCCTTCATGGCTTCGACGGCCATCGGCACATCCGCGTGGCCGGTCATCACGATGACCGGCAGGAGAACGCCGCGGGACTTGAGCCGGCGGATCAGTTCGATTCCGTCGATCCCCGGCATGCGGACATCCGTCACGATGCATCCCGTCTCGACGGCCGGCGCATCGTCGAGGAAGGCTAAGGCCGATTCATGCAGGCGGACCGGGAGGCCCTCCGAGGCGAGCAGAAACGCCAGGGACTTCCGGACGGCCACGTCATCATCGACCACATGCACCGCAACATCACTCTGCATGCGACATCTCCTCCCTGCCGACCAATCTCAACGTGAATCTGAACGCGGTTCCCGCCCCGGGGGTCGATTCGGCCCAGATCTTTCCGCCATGGGCTTCCACGATCGTCCGACAGATCGACAGCCCCACGCCCATTCCGTGCTTCTTGGTCGTGACGAAGGGCTGGAAGAGCTGAGCTGCGACCTCGGGCGCAAGTCCCGGCCCCGTATCCTCCACGCTCAGTTCCACATGCCCGGCATCGACCGTGTGGGTGGCGACCCGGAGCTCCCGCCGCTGCGTCTCCTGCATGGCTTCGATGGCATTTCGGATCAGGTTCAGCAGAACCTGCTGGATCTGGATCCGGTCGGCAAGCACGTAGGGAGCATCCGGATCGAAATCGTAGACGACCCTAACCCCCTGCTCCTTTGCTCCCACAAGAGAGAGAGCGCTCGCCTCCTCGATGAGCTTTGGCAGGTTTTCGAGATGGCGTTCGCTCTCGCCCCGGGCCACGAATTCGCGCAGATGGCGGATCACCTGCCCGGCCCTCAAGGCCTGCTCGCCCGCCTCGTTGACCGCATCACGCAGCATGGGAACGGCATCTCCCTCCATCCGCTCCAGGATTCTCCTGCAGCCCTTGAGGTAGTTGGTGATGGCGGTGAGCGGCTGGTTGATTTCATGCGCCAGCGTCGAGGCCATCTCGCCGAGAGCCGTGAAGCGCGACATGTGAACCAGTTCGGATTGAAGTTCCTGCAGGCGGGTCTCCGTCCTTTGTCGCTCCGTCAGATCGCGGATGAAACCCGTGAAATAGCGGATCCCTCCCGAATGCATCTCGCCGACCGCCAGTTCCATGGGAAAGGTCGAACCATCCTTGCGCTGCCCGACGACGACGCGTCCAACTCCAATGATCCTCCTTTCGCCCGTGGTGCGATAACGCAGCATGTAGCCGTCATGCTGCTCGCGGTACGGCGGCGGCATGAGGATCTTGACGTTCTCTCCGATCACCTCGGTGGGCTCGTAGCCGAAGAGACGCACCGCTGTGGCGCTGAACGACTGAATACGGGCTTGCTCATCGATGACCACCATGGCGTCCGGAACGGTCTCCAGGATCGACCGCAGATGCGCTTCCCGCGTTCTCAGTGCCTCCTCGGCGACAACCGACGCAGTGATGTCCCGGGTGATCATCGCAATGCCGCACCCTTCGCCCTCGGCGAGCGGCGTCAGGGTGGCCAGGGCCATGAAGACGGATCCGTCCTTGCGTGGCCGGAGGGCTTGGCTCCTGTGACGCCCGGTTGATCGAGCAGCATCGATGTCATGACGAAGCGCCTCGGAACCATCCGCTGCACTGTACAGGACGGATGCCGAGCGCCCGATCACCTCGTCGCGGCTCCATCCGTAGATGTGCTCCGCTCCGCGGCTCCAGCTCGCGACCGTTCCGTCGGGATCGAGCACGACGAAGGCCGTATCGGTGACGGCCTCGATCAGAAGCTCGGCGGTTGTCTTGGGGTCGGGTTGTTGATCTGACAATATGACGTCTCTCCAGGGCGGCAGCATAACAATTTCACGTCCTGTTCTGCCAGCGGCCAATCACCACCGGGCGCCCCGCTATGCACTGCCTTTGACGCCCGTTAGCCCCTTGCGGGCCGACCGGTCATAACTATATTACCGTGAGGCACCCCTCCTGTTGACGCTTGAGACGATCCTATGAAGATGTCTCTTGCAAAGTGTCCGGGAGGGTTTATATGAGCGCCTCCCTGGTGATTTGCGTGAGCGGTCGGCGGGGTCATTTCCCGAACAGGGTTGGTGCGTGCGGGCTGCGGCAGGGATGCCGGGCTCTGGCGCGCTGCGTTCGGGACGGGCTGGTGATCTGGTCTGGGCTATGAGCGGCACGGGTTCGAAGGGTCTTCGGGCGGGTGTGCGGCTCCTCTGGCGGTTTTTTCCGGCATGGGCCGGGGGGTTT
>NZ_JAMXFJ010000030.1 GCF_025460805.1 Microvirga sesbaniae
CGATCTCAGCTGGGGCGCGTGGTGAGGCCGGGCGCACCATCTACATCGCAGACTTCTGTCTTATGTCTCATTCGAGCTATCCCGGCCTCATGCTGTGGGAATGACCCGCAACGCCCATCAAATACAAGGTCTCGTCGACGTGCCACCTGCCAGTGACGGCTCGCTTGCGTGCATTGAAGCGCTTCAGAAGTTCGGGCGAGTACCGGACAACCCATCTGTGAATGGTCGCGTGATCGACGGAGATCCCCCGCTCGGCCATCATCTCCTCCAAATTTCGGAGGCTGAGGTTGTAAGCCAGATACCACCGGACGCAGAGCAGGATCACCGACCGGTCAAAATGCCTGCCTTTGAACACCGTGTCCTCCACTACTGTGACCAACGTCCCAGTAGCTGAAACTCTGAGACAAAAAGTTTGCGACGGATCCATGAGTTCTGCCACTAAGGCCGAGGCCTTTCAGGCGGTAACTTAAAACAGAGCATCACCCATGTGGCACTTGTCGTCCGGAATCGCGGCGAAGCGATCGACTTTTATGTCAACAAGCTGCGCTTCGAGTTGGTGGAGGACACATATCAGCCCGAACAGGACAAACGCAGTGTTGTCGTTCACCCGCCGGGGAGGGCACGGCCCCCTGCTTCTGGCGCGCATCAACATCCAGTCGCTCCGGCAACAGGCGGCCAACTGTCTATCAAAGACCGCGAGTAAGACATACTGAGATGCGGCCGTGCAGGCTCGTTAGAGCCTGAAAGGATCTGTGAGGAGTTGCCGGACCGCGTTCTAGTGTAGGCTTGGGAAGGAGCACCCTTGGAGTAGGAAAACTCCTACCTGTGCTCGTCCTGTTCACCGACAACTGGGATGCAGCAACTGCCGCACTGGAGCAGCAACATGTCCGGCTTGTCGGCAGAACGGGTCGGTGGAGATTGGTAACTCGGGTGCCAGATGGGACTGCGTCAGCGCAGTCGAAAGTGACAAGAGAACTTCGCCAGTTTTCGCCTGAAAATATGCTCAATCGGCTGTGTCCTTAGGGAAACTTGTTGGCCTTACGGCGGCATTTTTTGAAGCAGCTTCCACCAACAATGTAGCAGCGGACGAAGGAGGCTGCTGTCTGCGGCAGCGCCTCATTCAGCGTTTTACCTATTCACGGAAGCCTTTTCCATAAACTATGGCCTACCTAGGTCATCATTTGGAATTGCTGTACCGTGGCAGGCCTGTTGACATTGCGAAGAGGCCTGCGAGCGGCGATGGCTCTGCTGAGCTTATGTCATAGGCACAAGGTACCGCAAGAATGCCGAGCGCAAGCATACCGGCGATGATGCGCTTCATCGAAACCTCCATTGATGGGAGTACCGCTCACGCGACATTCAGTTCTACATCGATGTTACCCCGTGTCGCCTTGGAATAGGGGCAGGTTTGATGGGCTTCTTCGATGAGCTCCCGGGCCAGTTCCCTATCGAGGCCCGGCAGGCTGACATTCAAACGGGCTTGCAGAAAATAGGCGCCATCCGTCGTGCCGAGGTCGACCTCCGTATCGACAGCAGTGTCCGCAGGGAGGCTCAACTTGCGCCTGCCCGCAGCAAGACCCATTGCGCCGATGAAGCAGGCTGACCAACCGGCCGCGAAGAGCTGTTCGGGATTGGTGCCCGGCGTGGCTGTGCCCGGAGGACACAGCTTGACATTGAGCTGTGCATCATCACTGCGCGCAAAACCGTCGCGCCCGCCGGTCGTGTGGGTCTTTCCGGTGTAAAGAACCTTTTCGATCGTCGTCATGGAACACTCCTTTGTTCCGTCGCTCACAGCGACATCCAGTGACAGAGAGTGATATGGATGGTCGACGTATCGGGCATATTTCTGGAAACGCCAGAAGTGTATCAAAGCGTAGCAACGAGCTGGTGAGAGATCGTCCCGTACAAGGTGCCAGGATCTCCCGTCAACGAAGGGTCACTTCAGCCACCAGCCCGCCATCGACACGATTATAGATCCGAACCGAAGCGTCGATTGTCTTCGCCAGCTGCTGGGCAATGGCAAGCCCAAGCCCTGTTCCGCCGGTCTCGCGGTTACGGGACGGCTCCAGCCGGACGAAGGGCTGCATGGCGGCTTCCAGCTTGTCTTCCGGTATACCCGGCCCACGGTCCAGTACCTTGATGACAGCGCATCCATCTCTTCGCTCAACGCCGATTTCGGCGCTGCCAGCAAATTTCAGGGCATTGTCAATGAAGTTCGTTAGAATACGACGCAGCGCATGCGGCTTGGTCACGATCGTGCCCTGCACAGCACCGAGGACGGTGACCGCCTAGCGTTGTCACATTAACTGACAGCGGGCGCATCGAGGCAAACTCGGTCACCTGACGAGCTCATGCAGCAACGCTGGTTGCAAACTTCCACTCCGCCATGGCGGTGAGGCGGTGAAGGTGGATAGAAAGGGCAGAGCGGCGGGAACGGGGCGGCACAATGAGGTTGCGAACCGCCGAGAAGACGCTGACGAACCTCTGTAGCCCTCCCGTTGATCGAAAGCCCTGCATTGCCCGCTCTCGTCGGCGCAGCGGCAGATGCGAATTCTCTGCCCGGTTGTTAAGGCCTTTGTGCGAGCGATGCTCGACCGCTGGCATGATCTGGCGCCGGGCAGCCGCGTAGGAGCCCAGCTGATCGGTGATCATTCGCCGGGGCGGACAGCCTTGCTTCTTCAACAGGCGCCTCAGTAACCGCTTAGCGGCTTTTGTATCACGTCGCGGCTGGACCATCTCATCGAGCACGTAGCCATTCTGATCGACAGCCCGCCACAACCAGTGCTTCCGGCCAGCGATGGTGATCACGACCTCGTCGAGATGCCAGATGTCGCGCCTGCTCGGCCTCTTGCGTCTGAGGCGGCGGGCATAGTCCGGCCCGAACTTCAGCGCCCAGCGCCGGACTGTCTCATAGGAGACGAGAATGCCGCGCTCCAGGAGCATCTCCTCGACCAACCGCAGGCTCAACGGGAACCTGAAATACAGCCATACCGCGTGGGCAATGATCTCAGGTGGAAAGCGGTGGCGCTTGTAGCTGACGAGTTTGGTCATGCCAGGCGATCTATACGCTTCGGCCTCATAGTCGGGTTAATGTGACATCACCCTCGCAAGGCGTCGCTGGATCAAAATCCAGATCTTCTTGGCTTGCATGACCGATGCCAGCAGAAACAGCATGACGACCGGATACAGGACCGGAACCACGAAAAATATACCAGCCCATCTGCGGGCTTTGCGCTCATAGAGCGAAACGATTGGGGCCGCGCCTCGCATTCGGCCGCCTCTACGAGTGGCTAGCGCACGAGTCGGACGATGCCACTCGGCCCCGGTGACTATGTCTTCAGGTGGGAGGTCACGGTACGCCGCCTGCATTCCGTCCCCTCGACATCGCTCGAGATGGACGTGCATCCCAAGCGCCTGCGCAAGCTCCCGCCCCCGGCTCGGCCGTCGAGTAGGAACTTCGTCCGACGGCATCGCGATGGGAGTGGTGCGGCCGAGCTTGTCAGCCGTGCCACCAGCTAGCTCGAATGAAGTCTAGGCACCGTTTCTCGCGCCACGTAGTATCCCGCCTCAGAACACGCTGAGGGTCAGATGGGTTCACAGGAGGTAAAGGTCAGCCGCCGGCTGGCAGCCATCTTCGCCGCGGACGTGGCAGCCTACTCGCGGCACATGGAACAGGACGAGGCTGGTACCATCCAGAGCTTGACCGCTCACCGTGAGGTGATGGATCGGCTCATTGCGGAGCACGGAGGCCGGATCGCCAATACCGCAGGCGACAGTGTCCTTGCTGAGTTTCCCAGCGCGGTCGACGCTGTCCGCTGCGCCATTCAGGTGCAGGAGGCTCTCGCGGCCGCAAACCTGGCCAATCCTGAGGAAAGACAACTCCAGTTCCGGATCGGACTGCATGTCGGCGACGTGATGCGACGGGACGGCGACCTGTTGGGGGCCGGGGTCAATATCGCGTCCCGGCTCGAAAGCATTGCCGAACCAGGTGGCATATGCCTCTCGGAAGTTACCTATGGGCATGTGCGAAAAAACCTGCCTCTCACCTATTCCGATCTCGGGCCACAGAGGATCAAGAACATGGAGGAGCCGATCCGGGCGTATGCCCTAAAGGCATCCTTGTTCGCCCGAGTCGGGGTAGAGGCCACCAAGCCGCCTCCCCTACCTGAGAGGCCCTCGATTGCTGTCATGCCCTTCACTAACATGAGCGGCGACCCTGAGCAGGAGTACTTTGCCGATGGGATGGCCGAGGACATCATCACGGGCCTCGCGCGTCTGAAGTGGCTGTTCGTCATCGCTCGCAACTCAACTTTCACTTATAAGGGCAAGGCGGTGGATGTCCGTCAGGTGGCACGGGATCTTGGAGTTCGCTATGTGCTCGAAGGAAGTGTCAGGGCCTCTGGCAGGCGCATCCGCATCACCGGACAGTTGATCGACGCCGAAACAGGCAAGCACATCTGGGCCGAGAAGTACGATCGGCAATTGGATGACATTTTTGCCGTGCAGGACGAGATCACGGAAAGTGTCGTGGCCGCAATCGAGCCGCATATCTACGCCGAGGAAGGCTTCCGCGCACAAAGCAAACCACCTGAAAGTCTGGATGCTTGGGGCTTCGTCATTCGAGCCCTGTCTCTCGTCTTCAGGGTCAGTCGCAGTGGGAACGCTGAGGCTCAAAGGCTGGCCCGCGAAGCCATCCTTCTCGATCCCAGCTATGCCAGGGCTTACGCTGTGCTCGCCTGGGCGGTGATGTGGCAAGGGCACTGCTTTTGGTCAGAGGATGCCCAGGCCTCGTACAGTGAAGCCCTGCAGTACGCCGAGAAATCCATCTCACTCGACACGTCCGAGCCGTGGGGACGCACCACCCTGTGCCACATCCTGAGTGCGAGGGGGCAGCACGAGCAGGCGCTTCACGAGGCCGGGGTGGCCCTGCGCCTCAATCCAAATTTTGCCCTTGCCCATACGATCTACGGATGGGCGCTTCTCCGTTCCGGCCGATTTGAGGAAGCTGTGGCCGAAACCGGGAAGGCGCTCCGCATCAGCCCGAACGACGACTTTGCAGGCTTCTACTCCGCCATCCACGGGCTGACTCTGCTTGGCGCACAGAGGTTTGAGGAAGCGCTTCCCCATATCCGCAGGTCGGTCTCGTCGATGCCGGAATTCTTTGGGAACTGGCGCACGCTTGCGAGTTGCTGTGGCCACCTCGGCTTGACGGATGAGGCGCGAGCGGCTGTTGCGCGGGCGGAAACGATCAGGCCGGGGATAACGCTGGCCATGGCGCGTAAGCATTTATGGGACTACGCCCACCGCGACATCTTCGTGGAAGGTCTGAGAAAGGCTGGGGTGCCTGAATGACGCGGGAGGTAACGGCACTTCTGCTCGCGCTGCAAACCTAGTTCCAGTAAGGCATCGTCACCTTCATCGCATTCGGGAACTTCGCGTTCATGAGCGGCTCCGCTCCCCCGAAAATGAGGCGCCTCCGAAACGCCGGTGGCGTTTCAACGATCTCGATGTCGCGAGCGGTTCCAAATTCGGTGCTGAAATAGGGCATCTTACCTCCCATGAAGGCCTCCTCCTGTGTCCACTCGGGAATCAGGAGGTTCCATCTCTGTGCAACATGCTCCCCAATTGCCCCGATCCAGGTGTCGTTTTTCCAATCCCCGGTCGGGATGGGAGTGGGATCGAGCATGACCTGTCGTGCAGCCCTGCTCTCCTCGGCGAAGAATGCCTCCATGAATGTGTACATGGCGCATCCGTACCAGTCGGGGTGACCCCTGATAGCGTCAGCCACGTCCCTTAGCGATCTCGGCTCCCGCTCAAAGGGCGGTCCAAGGCCAAAGAATCTGATGGCCTCCTCAAACTGCCAGACCTTCCTATCCACCTCCCGTTCGTGATCGCTGTAACTCACAGGCCGACTCTCGAGGTAGGGCGTGATCATCCCCGGAGGCGCTTGCCTGTCCTGATGCCATGGCGGGCAGCGATCTGGATCGCAGGCTCCATGTCCTGAAACGTCATTCCGTCCATCGGGCGTAACGTGGCCAGGAAAACCATCGGGATCATGAGTTGGGGCGGCGCCGAAACAACCCTCAGGCCCGGCTTCTCCCAAGAAGGATACATTCCGGATGGGAAGCCGCCTTCCCTGGCGATGCCGTCGCCGATGAGCCTTGGGAGAAGGCGTTCCGGCCAACCCTCCACAAGCTTGAGGTTGTTGCCTGCCCAGTCGCAGGCCTGCCGGATGGGCCCGTTCTTGCCGTCGAGGGAGATATCGATTTCTATCTTCGTGCCGTCGTCCCTCCAACCGTAGCGCAGCAGGAACGCGCTCCCCGAGCAGATCATGATCTCACCCAGGATCCTTTTCCCGCGGAGGTCTTCCCCTACGAGATCGAGCACCCTGCGGAGGGTGTCTGGATCGACAAGTGGTGAAACCGACATCGCTGGATATCCTGTCATGGCCGATCCCGGCAGAGATAGGGCGGTCGCAGGAGCGGGGACAAGACCTTGCCTTAGTCGGAAAACCTAAGTGCGGATGCGCGTGGGGCCTTCCGACCGAAGCTGGAGGATCAGGGTACTAGCGCTCCCTCGGGAGACTGGGATGCAGCGCCGCCGAATGGTCCGGATTGGATCAGGTACAGTCCGCAAGTGTTGCCGTGTGAAGGTCCGCTTACCCTCCAACTGCGTGCCCTCGGCCTACTTCGGCTTCGTGCCAGATCCAGACCTCCCGCTTGCGAGTTGTGAAGGCTTCCTTAGAGAGCCACATCGGCGAGAGGACGGTACAGAACTGCTTCGCAGATATCCTCAACTTGAGAGCAACCCAAATGGCCTAATGTTGTCCAGAATTCGCGATGCAGAAGTTCGAGCGTTCGACGTACTCCGTACTCTCCATCGGCCGCGAGACCAAGCGCAATCAGGCGGCCAAGGGCAACCGCATCCGCGCCCAGTGCGAGGGCTGTAACAACATCACTGCCCCGACGGATGCCCGAGTCGAAGATGATCGGTATTTCTCGTCCCACTGACTTGCGGATGGACGGCAAGACGTCCAAGGCTGCGGGCGTCCGGTCAACCGTGCGGCCACCATAGTTTGAGACATAAAGTCCAACCGCACCGGCTTCGAGTGCCGCGTGAGCGTCCCTAACGCTCGTGACACCCTTGACGATGCACGGGAGAGGCGCACGCGCGATAGCGCGCGCGGCTTTCTGCCAGTTCCAGCGCGGCTGCGTGAATTCTAGAAGTTCGACAAGGGCGGCTGGATCGGATCGTCCCGGCCCGAAGTTGGCAGGACCCTTCTCCCCACGAATGGAAAAGCGATCTTCCATCATCCGCTCCCGCCATTGCCTGATGGGGGAATATGTGACGCAGATGTATTTATAACCGGCGTTCTTGGCTCGCTCCATGAGATCAACGACGGCATCCTCATCGCCGACGAACGTCATCTGGAATATCGAGGCTACGGAGGAAGCTGCCGCGATATCTTCAAGCGGGAACGATGCGGCAACCGGCACCATCTGCTGAATGCCGACTGCTTCTGCCGCCCGCCCGATGGCAAGGTGTCCGTCAGGATGGAAGACCGCCTCTCCCCCAAATGGGGCTATGAAGGCGGGAAAGCTCAGCTCAAATCCCAGAACGTTCGTCCGGGTACCGGGATTGTCGATCCCGGCGAAGAGAGGAGCAACGAAGCGGTAACGGTCGAATGCTGCCGTGTTGTCCCTAAGGGTGACCTCGTCGCCAGTGCCGCACCAGAGATAATTCCATTCGACTTCCGACAAGTGCCGCTGAGCGTCGCGGTGGACCCCGCGTAAAGTCGTGTACTTCTCATTGGTCGAGTAGCGATCATCAATTCGGCTGGTCTTTTCTGCCATGCCTGGTGTCCTATGGCTCGTGTGGGATCGTGACGGCAGTCCTTAATCGATGCCCCTCAGAGAAATTGGCTGCGGACACAGGCAAAAGCCCGACAGCCAAGTCCCATTACGGAATTGACCGAAGCCCCGTCATCGTGCCGCGGTGATGATCACTTCAATCAGGCGATTGGGATCGCCGAGACTTGCAACACCGATCGTGGCTCGTGATGGGAGGTCATCCTCGGGAATCCATTCGAGCCAGGCCTTGTTCATCTCTTCCTTTTGCGCCATGTCGCTCAAATAGATCCGTGCTGCGAGGATCTTGGTCTTGTCGGAGCCGAGTTCGGCCAGGAACGTATCGAGTTTGGCGCAGACTTCCCGAGTCTGGTCCGCCATTCCCTGCGACAGGTCATTGGCGGCATGCCCTCCGAAGTAGAGCACTCCGTTGTGTTCCACGGCGCCGTGCATGATCTTGTGCTTCCGGTGACGGATGATGTCGGTCATTGGATGTCCTTTGGTTTGAATGGAGTGTGGTTCACGCCGAGGCGGGTGCGTAGGGCGCGGTGTCGGTGTCCGGCTTCTCGCCCATGCAGATCTGGGCGAGTAGGCGTCCGGCATAAGGCCCAATGGTCAGGCCGGCGGCTCCGAGGCCGTTGCCGACGATCAGTCCCTCCATGCCGGCGACACGTCCGAGGATGGGTTTGTGACCGTCGCCCGCGGGCCTGAAGCCGATCCGCGTTTCGATGATGGTCGCCGACGCAAGGCCGGGCGCGATTGCGAGCCCCGCATTGAGCACCTCGGCCTGGCCACTGGCCGTGACCCGATAATCGAATCCGGTGTTGTCCTCCCGCGTTGCGCCGATCACGACACGGGAATCGTCGAAGGCCAGCATGTAGTGACTGGTCATTGGAAGCAGCACGGGCCACGAGCGCGTTTCGATGCCCGACAGGCGCAGATGAACGATCTGGCCCCTTTGCGGGCGGACGGGATGCTCCAACCCGAGCGGCCGCAGGATCTGCGAGGCCCAGGCGCCCGCCGTGACGACTATCTCGTCCGCCTCAATCGGGCTTCCATCGCTGCGAATCCCGTATGCCTTGCCGTCCCGCAACTCGAGCGACACATGATCGTGACGGAGAACGGCTCCCGCCGCGATGGCTGCACGGGTCATGGCAGCGGCGAGAAGCCTGCCATCAACCCGTGAGCCGCCAGGAATGTAGATGCCATCGAGATCCTCTCGCAAGGGCGGGAACAGCCGCTTCGCTTCGGCGGCCGAGACGCGCCGCACGTCCCCGGCCTCGGGTGCATGGGCGATCCGGGACTGGATCCGCTGATCCGCGGCTTCCAGTTCAGTCCGATCCTCGGCCACGACAAGCGCTCCGACGCGCCCGTATCCGAGATCGGCTTCTCCGCGCCGCGTCAGCCCCTCGACGAGATTCGCGTAGTACTGCGCTCCGGCCGCGTAGAGAGCGTACCATTCCGGATCGGTGACCTTCGTGGCCCAGGGACAGACAATCCCCGCCCCAGCCAGGGTCGCCTTGCCCTGATGGACTTCATCGATCACCTCGACTTCAATGCCATTCACGGCAAGATGATAGGCGACACTGGATCCGAGAATCCCCGCGCCGATCACGACAACACGCATCTTCAAGCTCCGCATGAAGGAAATGGGCCGTGCGCCGACTTCTGAAACATGGCCCAAACGTCAATAAAATCGACGGGGAGGAACCCTTGAGTCCTCCCCGCCCGGCTCTTAAAAATCGGATCCGATCAGGGCACCGTTACGCCCGAGAAGCGGCTCGTTCCGAACACGGCTGGCACGAAGCCTGAAACCGATTTGCTGACGGCGAGCAGCGCCGAGGAGCTACCGAACAGGATAGCCGGCACCTCGTCGTTGAAGACGACTTGCGCCTGCTTGTAGAGATCCGTGCGCTGGCCTTGGTCGGTGATCTGTCCGGCCCGGGAAATCAGGTCATTGAACGTAGCGTTGCACCACGAGCCAATATTCGACGGGCTTGGTTTGCCCTGCGAATTGCAGGTGAAGTAGTTGTTCGGGATCTGGCTCGGATCCGGGAAGTCCCATATGCCTCCAAACATGGCAGTCTTGGCCTCTCCTAGGCGTGCGCGCTTGACGTACTCGCCCCATTCGTAGGTCACGATTTCTGCCTTGATGCCTACCTTAGCCCAGTCGGCTTGGATCAGTTCAGCCGCGCGGCGGCCATTCGGCATGTAAGGACGTGTGACGGGAAGCGCCCAGATCTGCGTCTCGAAGCCGTTGGGATATCCCGCCTCGGCAAGCAGAGCCTTCGCCTTTTCGATGTTGTACGAGTGGCCCTTCAGATCGGCATTGCTCCCCCAGAGAGCCGCTGGGATGAGCGCGCCTGTCACTGCGCCCGTGCCATCGAAGACGTTATCGACAAGGCCTTTCATGTTGATGGCATGCGCAAGTGCCTGACGGACGCGCTTATCCTGGAACGGCTTCTCCTTGAAGTTGAAGGCAAGGAACCCCGAGGATGCGACCGGCGTTTCAACAAGGTTGAGCTTGGCGCTGGTCCTGATCACCTCTCGGTCGGCCGGACTGGGCGCATTGGCAATGTGGCACTCCCCCGCTTGCGCGCGCTGCAGGCGAACCGGTGCATCCACCGTGATTGGCATGATAAGATCGTCGACCTTCGGTGTCCGTGAGGGGTCTTTCACCCTCTCCCCCCAGGTATCGTGGAAGGCCTTGAACCGTACGGCTGCATTCGTCTGATAGACCTGCAACTGGAACGGCCCTGTCCCGATCGGCTGCAGATCGAATTGTTCAGGCGTTCCGGCCTTGAGCAACTGATCGGCATATTCGGACGAGAGGATGACCAGAGATTGGTGAGACAGGATCCCGATGAAGGGCGCCAACGGTTCCTTGAGCGTGAACGCAACCGTATGGTCGTCGATCTTCTTCACGGAGATCAGAACGTCCGCGAGCTTAGTATTGAATGTAATGTAGTTTCCGCCGTTGACTTTGGCATAGGGATGATCGGCCTTCATCATGCGCTCAAAGCTGAAGACCACATCGTCTGCATTGAACTCACGTGACGGCTTGAACGCCTTGTTGGACTGCCATTTCACCCCGCTCCTCAACTTGAACGTATAGGTCTTGCCATCCTCGGAGATCGACCAGCTTTCGGCGAGGCTCGGCTCGAGTTCCGAACCACCAGCCTTGACCGAGACAAGCTGATCGTAGATCTGCCCCGTCACGATGCTCGTGGTCGCGTTGCTGGTCAGTTGCGGGTTGAAGGTCTCCGGGCTTCCTTCGATGCAAACGACGAGACTGCTGCTCAAAGCAGGTGACGCAGCCGACATCAAGATCGCCAACGCTCCCGCGGAAACTACTGATTTCATCACGCTCAATCCCCTTGGTTATTGTTGCCGCGGACACATAGTTTCCAAATGCTGATCTTCAGACGGGTCTCGCGCGGGCCGCCTCAGGAGAGGTTGGTGTTCGTTGTCGCCAGGCCCATCCAGCGGCATGAGGTCTACAACTCTTAAAGGATTAAAAGTGCTGATAATATGATTGTCAAATTGCTTTTCTGCTGTTCATTATAACCGAACGTCATGATCTAGAATTACATAGATAGGGCAGTGTGGTGAACATCAGGCAGATTGAAGCCTTCCATGCCTTCATGGAAACAGGCTCTGTCACGCACGCAGGCGAGAGGCTCGGCATCTCACAGCCCGCCGTCAGCAAGCTACTCAAGAGCTTCGGTGAAAGCTGCGGTTTTAAGCTCTTCATGCGCAGTAATGGACGCCTGGTTCCAACGCTGGAGGCGCGCCTCGTGGCGGCAGAGGTCGAGAAGCTGATCGCCGGCACGGAGCGGATCGAGCGTGTGGCAGCGGCGGTGCGGAACCGCGAGTGGGGTCAGGTCACGATCGCGGCCCTCCCGGCTCTGGCCTCTCGCTATCTGCCGCGGGCCCTTTCGCCGTTCCTGGCTGAACAGCGGGATCTGCGTTTGACGCTTCAAAGCCGGGCCTCCCCGCGCATCGCGGAACTTGTCATGGCGCGACAGGTCGATATCGGCCTCAGCATCCTTCCCTTCGACCATCCGGACGTGACGGCCGAGGCTGTCGTCAGATTCGATCTCATGTGCTTTCTGCCAGCACAGCATCAGCTAGCTGAGAAAGCCACAATCGGAGTGGAGGATTTGCGGAACGAGTCCTTCATCTCCCTGGAGCGGGACGACTGTTCCCTGATGACAATCGATCGGGCCTTCCAGATGCGTGGCGTCCAAAAGCGCAATCAGATCGAGGTGCCTATGTCCGAGACGGCATGCAGTTTCGTCGCCAACGGCATCGGCGTCTCGATTCTCCCACCCTTCGTCGGAATGGACTACCCATCGGATCAGTTGGTTCGTCGTCGATTGCTCCCCAAGACCTCGATGGATATCTGGCTTCTGACATCCAGCCGACGCCCGTTATCCCTTGCCGCACAGCAGCTCGTTGAATTCATCCGCGCCGCCTTGGTACAATTCCAACAGTTATGACCTGCGGCATCAATTGAGCAGCAAGCGGCTCACCGTGGAGCGCGATCCCCCATATGGAATGGCGGGAGAGTGTGCGAAGCGGCCTTGGTTTCGAGCCTCTGCCTGCGCGGAGCATCGTCACCTCGGATATGTTTCAGTCTGGCGTAAGGCACCTCAATTCCTGGAGCGGCGGCTGTTAAGGTCAGCGCGGGGTCATCCTCTGCTGGTCCCCTGACCCTGAAGAATGTCCGATGCTCCCTGCGAGAGCAGGCCTTGGGTCTCCTTCCGAGAGGTGCCACTATGCGATCTTAACGGCTTGCGTTCATTTATTGGATCGAGCCTGCCCCGATAGGAGCGCGAGTTCGTTCTTACGCCATTGTAGAGCCCTCGCACTGATCGAGAACGCTTCGGTACCTTCGCTACAGGGAGGTCACACAATCGAGGACAGGGCGCTCGGCCCATGAGACAGCACTGCGGCCAACACCCCCAGTCCTCGCTCCAGCACGGCTTGGCTCTGGGCTGCTCCGAGGGAGACACGGATCGCCTCCGGGGACGATCCGACCGCGAAGGCCTCGCTTGGCACGAGGGCAAGTCCCGACTGGCGTGCATAGAGGTTGAGGTCGGCCCGGCGCCAGCGCTCCGGCAGCGTCAGCCAGAGGTGATGCCCCTCCGGGTGAGCCTGGAACTCGAGGCCCTGCAATGCTCGGCTTGCGATGGCCTGCCGGACGGCGCTCTCCTGACGGATCGCACCCGTGACGGCTTCCAATGTGCCGTCCAGGATCGATCTTGAGGCCAGCGCCGCCATGAGCGGCGGCATCATCAGGGACATGGCCCGGATCTCGGCTGCCAGCCGTAAGGTCTCGGCCATGCCGGGCGTGCAGACGTAGGCCGTGCGCAGGGCGGGTGTCACGCATTTCGACAAGGTGGTGATGTGCCAGGTAAGGTCAGGCGCGATAGCGGCAATCGGTGCAGGCGCCTGGCGCGGCAGCGCCCCGTAGGCGTCGTCTTCGACGATGGCAAAACCGTAGAGATTGGTTAGGGGAGATGTGAGGAGTTTCGTATGTCCGGAGGTGTAAGGGCCCGTCGTAAGGCAGAACGTCCAGGAGAAATCCTGGAGGCCGCCTTTGAGGTGTTGTCATGTCTGGATGGCGCCCGTTTGGCAACGTGATTGTTGTTGACGTTTGGGCCTAGCGGGGCGGGTGCGGTCATGTCTCCGGCCTTTTAGCGCGGCATTTCATGAAGTAGTTTGGACTTAATCTGACAGACGGTGTCGTTAGGCTGAGGCATGAGCCGAGGCTGGGCGCGAAGTGGTCGGGGTGCGTAGCGCCCGGCCTCGGCGTTCACAAGGAGCACCGTCATGACCAACGAGCAGAAGATCATCCGCGCCAAGGTCGGCCTTTTGGAGCTGGCCAAGCAGCTCGGCAACGTCAGCCAAGCTTGTCACATGATGGGCTATTCCCGCGACAGCTTCTACCGCTTCAAGGAGCTCTATGAGACCGGCGGTGAACTGGCCCTGCAGGAGCTGACCCGGCGCAAGCCGCTCCTGGCCAACCGCACGCCACCGGAGGTGGAGGCCGTCATCGTTGAGCTGTGCCTGGAGCAGCCGGCCTTCGGCCAGATCCGGATTGCCAACGAGATGCGCAAGCGCGGCCATTCGATCTCGCCGGCTGGCGTGCGTGGGGTGTGGCAGCGGCACGACCTTGAGACGATGAAGAAGCGGCTCAAAGCCCTGGAAGCTAAAGTCGCACAGGAAGGCCTGATCCTGACGGAGAGCCAGGTGGCAGCCCTGGAGAAGGCCAAGGCCGAGAAGGACGCGCACGGCGAGTTCGAGAGCGAATGCCCCGGCTACTGTGGGGCGCAGGACACCTTTTACGTCGGCACCATGAAAGGGGTGGGGCGGATCTACCAGCAGACCTTCATCGACACCTACACCAAGGTGGTGTTCGCCAAGCTGTACGACCGCAAGACGCCGATCACCGCGGCCGACCTGCTCAACGACCGTGTCCTGCCGTTCTTTGATGCTCACGAGGTGAAGCTGTGTCGCGTGCTCACTGACCGCGGCACCGAGTACTGCGGCAATCCCGAACACCATGGGTACGAGCTCTATCTGGCGGTCGAGGACGTGGATCACACCCGTACCAAGACGAAGAGCCCGCAGACGAACGGCATCGCCGAGCGCTTCCACAAAACGGTGCTGGATGAGCTCTACCGTGTGGCCTTCCGCAAGAAGATCTATGGCTCGATCGCCGAACTCCAGACTGATCTCGATGCTTGGGTTCGGAGTTATAATGAGGAGCGGCCGCACCAGGTCCGGTGGTGCTTTGGCAAGACGCCGATGCAAACCTTCTTGGATGCAATTCCATTAGCGAAGGAGAAGATGATCGCCGTTTGAACACAACGTCGGACAGATGAGCCCGACCAACTCTCGGACGCCAAATGTCAGATCAAGTTCCAGCTACTACACATTACCTGGATGTTCACGACAGAGAAGGCCCGCACCAAGATGGGCCGTGCCTATCCCAAAACCGCTCCTCTCGAGCCACTCGCCAAAGGGTCATAATCCCTGGGCAAAGGATCTAGCGCATCCTGCGGGAAAGCGGATCCGGTTTTCGCTGACGCGGCCCTTCGGGTCCGCCCCGAATGATGCGCTCTTCAATGATTGGAGCACCGAACCCAAAAGTGGACCCTGGGTTCGGTGCTCTAGAACTCTAGGCAGAGACCTGAAGCTCGGAGCCAACCTGCACCACCGAGCCTGGACAGTCGGTTTGGGTCCATTTCTTAAAGCGAGTTGATCCCGAGAGGACTCATGGTCCGGCGGATCTCCAATTACAGGATGTTGATGGCATGGCTGACACCAGCTTGAGGGATTGAGCATCGGACCGAAAATGGTTCCACTTTCGGTCCGATGCTCTCGCGATGTCGTCGCGAGAGACCGGGACGGAGGCGTGCCCCGTCACGGCTCCCCGGCCCCACTTGGACCGGCTCACCTCTTATGCCGCGGCATTCTCGGCGCGGTCGGCCGCGAGTCCGTGCGCCGTGCGGATCATGTCGGCCGCGCGCTCGCCGATGACGACGCACGGAGCCATCAGATTGCCCGACGTGATCCGCGGCATGATCGACGCATCCGCGATGCGGAGATTGCCGATTCCGTAGACCCGGAGCTGATGGTCGACCACGGACATCGCGTCACAGCCCATCTTGGCGGTACCGGCCTGGTGCCAGTACGTTACCGCCGAGTTTCGAATGAACTGCTCGAGGCCAATGCGATCCCGTGGCTGCGGCACGGCTTCCCGCCGCGCGATCCTGCCAAACGCCCGGCTGTTGCCGAGTTCGCGGCACAGGTCGACGGTCGCCAGCGCAGCAGCCATGTCCTCGGGCTCGCTCAGAGCGTTCGGCTCGATCAGCATAGCGTCGCCGATGTCCGGCCCCGACAGCCGCACGCGACCCCGGCTCTTCGGCTGGGCCAAGCCGGCGAACATCGTCCAGCCGTGCGCGGGAGCCTGCAAGCCCACCTCGGCGGGCGGAGGCACGGCAAACCCGAGCTGGCAATGCAGGATGTCGGGAGATGCCAGGCGGCTGTCGCTCTTCCAGTAGAGCGTTGCCTCGCACCCGCCGCTGCCGATCTCCTGCGGCTCGAAATATTCCCACGTGCAGCCGAAAGCCACGTGGTCCTGATGGTTTTGCCCGACACCCGGGAGGTGTTGGACCACGTTGATCCCATGAGCACGCAGTTCATCCTGCGGGCCGATGCCGGATTGCATGAGAACCTTCGGCGTGTTGACGGCTCCGAGGGAGAGTATGACCTCGCAGCGTGCGGTGAGATTCAGCACCCTGCTGCCGAGCAGGACCTCCACGCCCGTCACCCGATGGCCATCGAGGAGAAGGCGCGACACATGCGCGTTGGTCAGCAACGTGAGATTCGGCTGGTGCATGCGCGGATAGGTATAGGATCGATGAACGGATTCCCGCCTCCCGTCGCGGATGCGAAGGTCGGCGATCGCCGCGCCTCCGGGCCCCTCCATCATCGCCCCGTTCGGGCTGTCGAACTCCGGGATCCCCATGAGCTTGGCGGCTTCGACCATGGCACGGGCGACCGGCCGTGGTGCCGTCGGCGGCGCCACATACACCGGTCCGCCCGATCCGCGGCGGAGCGGGTCGGCCTTTCCCTGCCAGTCCTCGATGCGCCGATAAGTGCCGAGCACGGACGCGTAGCCCCATGCCGGGTCTCTCGATTCCTCGGCGAAATGGTCCCAGTCCGCCTGGTGCCCGCGTGCCCAGACCATGACGTTGATGCTCGAGCCGCCACCGAGCCCTTTGCCCATGTTCAGGGGCAGGCGGCGCCCATTCAGATGGGAGCAGGGTTGGCTCTCGAAGGCCCAATCACGCTCCGAACCGAGATTCAGCGGCCACAGGGAGGGCTCGATGAGGGCTGGGGACAGGCTTCCGTCCCCGGCCTCCAACAGCAGCACGCGAGCATCGTGCCGCTCCGCGAGACGCGCCGCGACCACGCAGCCCGCCGAGCCGGCACCACAAACGATGAAATCGAATCCATCCGTGAGGGTGCGGGCAAGGCATGACTGGTTCTGCGCCACCGCCTGGGCGTGGCGCATGTCTTCATCGTTCTGTTCCATCGCAAAAACTCCTCGTTTCGAGATTGTCCGTGGCGGCATGGGTCATGCCGCCCGAGCGAGACCCGCTCCACCATTGCTTCAGCGGCCGGAAGGATCATTCGGCCCCGCCGGTTCGTCGTTCAGATCCTGTTGCTCGGCATCCCGGCTCTCACGGTGCGTCGCGGGTGAATGTCACCGCCCGGTCGCGGCATGAGCCTTGGCCGGTGGTCGAAACGCGCTAAAACGTCTCGCAGCACCGAGGATCATGCGGTGACCATCGGGCCGGCGCATGACGATGTCGTTGCAAGCCGCCGGTCCAGGGTTACAAATGAAACAAGGCAGGCTGGAAACGGAAGGTGCCCGGGGAGCCTCTCGAGCTTCGGCGAGAGTGGCGCGAACCACGGCCCTTTCCACGCGCGGCTCGCGTCGGCCCGAAGCGCCCCAGCATCAGTCACCGGCCTGGCTCGTTCGCAGCGGGATCCTCATGCGCCGACCTCGGCGAGATCAATCAGGAAGCGCTCGACCAGAGCGTTGAACTCCAACGAGGCATGCCAGAATGGGGCGTGCCCAGCCCTGTCCAGGCGATGGCATCGCGCCTCCCACAGGTTCGCGTAGGAAATGGAATCGACATAGTCCAGATTGATCAGCCGATCCTCGGCACCATTCACGACAGCCAGGGGAATCGGGCTTCCCTCGACAGCTCGGCGCTGGTCGCCTCCGTCCCGGCCGCCGGCCGCTTGAAAGAGGATTTCACGGAACCGTCCGTCCGCGCGCCTGATCGCCGCCTGGAGAAAGGGCTCGCTCGGCTCGCCGAATATCGCGGACGCGAACCGATCGGCCTCCTCATCTGAGAGGCTGCGACGACCCGCCAGCCCGAACCGTGGCGAGGCGACGAACCCCTCCGCCATTCCGCCCCGTCTGACGGGGGGCGTCCCCGTGATGACGAGGCCCTTCATTCCGGGAAACCGCCGCATCATCTCAATGCCGATATGGCCGCCCAGCGACCATCCCAGCACAACGACTTCGGAGATGCCGAGGCGTTCGAGCAACTCGATCGCAGCGTCCGCCAGACCAGCCAACGTGTATGTTCGCATCGGGTCCGGCGCATCGCCCGACTGGCCATGACCCGGCAGGTCGAACGCGACAAGCCTTCGCCTGCGGGAGAGCGGACTGTCGAGCTGCCGCTGGAAGATGCCACGGCACGACGAGTTGCCGTGGATCAGGAGCACAGGCGTCTCGCCCGAACCGCATTCCTCGACGACGAGCGAACCGTGGGATGTTCGAACGTCTCGGATCCAGGTGGGGTTGTTCATCGGATGGGTCCTTCCCTTCTTCTCTCAAGCACTCGGCCGAGTCCGTCCCAGCGGGTGCGGATTGCGCGCGGACCGGATCCCGCTGACCATGATCTCACCCGGTTCGTTGACGGCTTCCGCCAGAAGCGCCATGGGATCGGCGTGCGGGAATGCCAGTGCATGCGCCAGGCAGATGGATATCCCCTTCCTGCGGCCGCGGATGGGCACCTGCTCGCGATGCCGCAGGTTCCGGACAAGCCCGGGGACCAACGGGGCGGCCGCCCGGACCAGGTCCTCGCTGAGCACGATCTGCGCGCTTCTGTCCTTCGCGACTTCGAGGAGCCTCTGGGCGACATTGACCACGTCGCCCAGAGGCGTGGCCTCGTCGTCGCAGGCATGGGACAGTTCCGCCATCACGACCTCGCCGAGGTGAGCGCCGATCCTGAACCCGTCCGGC
Source organism: Microvirga sesbaniae (assembly GCF_025460805.1). Taxonomy (GTDB): domain Bacteria; phylum Pseudomonadota; class Alphaproteobacteria; order Rhizobiales; family Beijerinckiaceae; genus Microvirga; species Microvirga sesbaniae. The sequence goes on from NZ_JAMXFJ010000030.1 coordinate 18,688, forward strand.
ACCCTGTCCTCATCGCCTGCCGACATCCATGCCGTCATGCGCGACACCAGGTCCGTGCACGCGGCGACGGATCTCGCGGCGCTCTCATCCGGACTCCGGCAGCCGGAGAAGATCATCATCGCTCCGTCGCCGAGCCGGGCGGCAACCCGCCCGCCGAAGGCCGCCGTGGTGCTGCCGATGATCGAATGGAACCGGGTCAGCATCCTATGAGTGGCATCGAGCCCGACTTCTTCGCTCAGGCCCGTGAATCCCGTGAGATCGATGAACACGATCGCGGCCGTCGTGCGCGTTCCGGATGAGCGGGACATCGTGAAATCCCCGATCTCGTGCCGGTGAGGGACCGCCATCATAGCCATCCTCGCCACCTCGCTTCGTCGCAGGGCCTGCCAACGCGCACGACAGCCTCGATCTCCATTCGCATGAGCCCGATATCCTTGAGCATGTGATCATCGAGCCCTCTGAGCTGCTGGATCGATTGGTGAATGCGCCACTCATGGACCAACCAAGTGACCGCTGCTCTCAGGGGATAGGCCGAACCACGCCCAGGCAGGGAGCGATGATGGCCGGATCCCCGAGACGTGTTGTCGACCGCAAGTTTGTACATGGCGAGCCTCCGTGTTCATTCTGGGACGTAGGACGTCGATCAGCCGCCCTGGACCGATCGATCGTCTACGGCAGTGATTGTCGGGTTCTGCGATTGCAGAGCGATGTCGCGAGGCCGAGTTTCGTTTCGGCTGAAATGAAGCGCCGTGCCTGCGCGCCGGCCGTCCCCTCATGTGCCTGGCCGCCTGTCCTCCGGGCGCGACCACGGAATCGCCCGTCTCGCCGTGCTTCTCGACCCTGTGGCCGGCGGCGGACCCTATCCGGATGACTTGGCCGGGCTGAGCGTCGTCGAAATCGCCCATGCGAGCCGCGTGGTCGTCACGGGCTTGCGCAGGAAACGCATCCGTTCGGGAGATCGCCTGTCGATCAGGCCGGCGTTCGGGGCATCGCCGATCAGCAGGGTGGGAATCGGAGAGAAGTGCTGCGCGATCCGGGCCGGATCGGGCTCACCGGGCCACAGAGACATCTCGAAGATGATCAGATCGGCCGTGTTCTTGGGTTTGGCCAGCCAGCTGCGGAGCCTGTCCAGGCTCGAGAGCCCGATGGGCTCATAACCGAGGGCTGCCGCTTTCTCCTCGAACATCGACCGTGCCTCGTCATCGCGATCCGCGATCACTATGGTCTCCCCTGCCCCGGTGAGAACAGGTCGGTCGTTCAGGAACGTGCCGATGGCGACGGGACTTCTGTGAGTCAGCGGAAAATAGAGATCGAAGCGCGTCCCGATCCCGGGGCGGCTCTGAACATCGATATGCCCACCCATTCCGACGACGGTGCCATGCACGGCCGCGAGCCCGAGCCCTGTGCCGCCCACCTCGGAGCGGGTCGTGAAGAATGGATCGAAGATATGGGGGAGCGCCTTCGAATCGATCCCGCGCCCCGTGTCGGCGACCCGCAGGACGACATAGCTCCCGGGCGGCGCCGAACCATGGGACAGGGTCATCCTCGCGCGCAGGTCGACCGCCGAGATCGAGATCGTGATCGTCCCAAAGTCGCCACTGGCCTGAGCGGCATTCCGGCACAGGTTCAGGAGGGTTTGCTGAATTTCGACCGGGTTGCCGGTGACGGCGTGCGCCCGGGCGGGGATGTCCGTCTCAAGGGTGACCTGATCGGGAACGGACACCCGCACGAGAGGAAGGGCATCCCTCACGGTCTCGCCGAGATCGAAGGGCTCGCTGATCCGGTCGCCCTTCCGGCTGAAGGCCAGGATCTGGTCGATGACCAGCTGCGCCCGCTGGCCGCTGTAAATGATTTCGCGGATGTACCGGGTCACCTGCGGCGCTCCGCGACTGGCCTCGAGGGCCATCTCGCCGTATCCCATCATGGCGAGAAGGACATTGTTGAACTCGTGCGCGATGCCGCCGGCCAATGTTCCGATGGCTTCCAGGCGCTGAGAGTGCTCGAGTCGCATGAGAAGCGCTTCCCTCTCGTCCCGATCCCGCGCCGACCTCAAGCAGGATGCGAGACATTCGCAGGCTTGGCCGAGCAGCGCCCCGAAGGTGTCGCTCCGCCGCCGCAGGAGCCGGCCGGGTGCCACCCGCAACACCGCGTACGAGCGGGAGTCGATCAAGGCGACCGCCATGGCGGAACCCTGATCCTCCGCGAGAGCCACGGAACCCGCCCCTTCGGGAATGGAGACCCTCCTCGCCCCGGCGGCGAGGTTCTCGCGTTCCCCGCCTGCCGAAGCGCCATAAACGTGTTCGATCTGACGGCTCTCGGAATCGACGGTGACGAAGGCGCACGCCCGTGCGTCGAAGAAACGCTGGAGCGCATCCAGGGAACGCTCGACGGCGGTTTCCAGCGGTACATGTGCCTCGGAGAAGCGGTTCTTCACCTCGCTCAAGGCGCTCTCGAAATCCAGTTGCCGGGAGAGCGTCCGTGTCTGCTCCCGTAGCCTGTAGACGAACAGGGCGATCAATCCGCATAATCCCAGACAGATCGACCCGAATACCACCCTGCGCCTGGCGGAGCTGACGCTCGTGCGGCCGTATGCGTCGAGATAGAGCTGCCTGATGATCTCCGACTCCGACAGGGCGCGCGATGCCTGGATGGCCGTCATGGCCCGGTCGACGAGAGGCAGGGTGTCCAGAACGATGGTCGCGTGCGAGAGGAGCGCCCGAACCTGATGGGTCCGGCCGGCCTCGGAACCTCGCACGCGATCGAGCTCCATCCGGATGCGTTGCTCGAGATCGGACGACGGATTAGCGGCGAACCTCATCATCAGATTGCCCAGCCGTCCGGACCATTCGACCAGCTCCGGCCCCTCAGGATGGGATTCACTCTGCAACTGGCTCAGGAGCAGGCCGGAGACCTCCAGCGAATTCTGCAGAAGGGCGTTGCTCGTCTTGAACCTCTCGACAAGATCGTCGTCGGAGCCGATCTCGCCGACGAGTTTCGACCATGCGCCGTCAAGACCCGAGATGCCGTCCTGACGGCTGTCGTGAAGCAGCGTCCCGAGCTGCGCCGCGCCGTCATGCAGGCGCGACACCGATTCGACGAGCGGGTCGTAGTTTCTCAGCAGGCCGGCCCGCGCCTGCAGCACATCGCGCTGGAGGGAGGCATGCGTCGTGTCGACGACCCGCAGAGCGGTCAGGACCCTGTCGTAGGTCTCACGCCTCGGCGCGTCGCCAGCCGCGAGACAGCCGAAGGCGGCGGCCCCGACGGTAAGCACCGCGATCCGCCAGAGCTCAACGATTGTCGACCGCGACAGGGGGCGGGCCTGCGGGCTTGAGCTTGCGTCCATCATACTCACCCGTCAGCGTGTTCAGAAATGCCACGATTGCCGCGGTCTCGGCGGCGGACAGGCTTCGGCCGAGCTGGCGTTCACCCATGATCGACACCGCCTGGGGGAGGCTCTCGACCCGCCCGTCGTGAAAGTACGGCCCGGTGACGGCGACATTCCTCAGGCTGGGAACCCGGAACAGGCCCTCGTCCAGCTCGGGCCGGGGATCCGACTGCGGCTCCGCGCGGTCGTGATCCGGTCCCGACGCGGGACGCGGCGGGAAGATGCCGAATTTCTGCAGCATGTTGCCGCCGAGATTCATGCCCTGGTGACACGAGGCGCATCCGTAGCCCATGAAGATGGTGAGCCCTTCCAGCTCGGCGCGCGTCAGCGCGTCTTCGTCGCCGCGCAGGTATCGATCGAAACGCGCATTGGGGGTGATCAGCGATCGTTGGAACGTCGCTAGGGCATCGAGCAGGCCGGCCTTGTCCGGCGGGCGCTTGTAAATGCGCTTGAACCAGGATGAATAGCCTGGGCTTCGAAGAAGACGCGCCGTGAGCAGGCTCCAGTCGGCACCCATCAGGCCAGGATCGAGAAGGGTCTTCTCGTTCAGCGCTTCCAGGGATTTGAAGGCGCCTTGCCAGCCGAGAACAGAGTTGAGCGCGACGTTGTAGACGGTCGGCGCATTGAACCGGTGCTCGTTGTCGTCATCGCCTCTCGTGCGCGGCAGCCGCACCGTCCCGCCTTGCCCGAGATCGTGACAGGAGGCGCACGAGATCGATGTGCGTCGCGACAGGATGGGATCGGAGAACAGCATGCGGCCCAGAGCGACCTTCTCGGGATCGAGCGGTGTCGGCAGGGCGAGCGGCGCGAAGGTCCGGCGTTCCCTCGGCTCGGCCGCGAAGCCGGCCGCCGCCGCGCACACAAGGGCCGTGCTGGCGGCGATGAGCATGCGCAACGGCGTTGTCATGGCCTTCGACGATCGCACGGGCTTCCCCTCAATCGAGCCTGGTCGGGACGCGGTTATCGACGGCGACGTCCGTGTCGAAGATGTATCCGGCCCCACGCTCGGTCACGATGAGCTTCGGGTTGGACTGGTCGACCTCCAGCTTGCGGCGCAACCGCAGGATCAGGACGTCGATGCTCCTGTCGAAGACCTCTTCGTTGTGCACCCGGCTGGCGGACAGCAACTGCTCCCGTGACAGGACCTGCCGGGGGGAGCGAAGGAAGGCGACGAGTAGATTGAACTCCGCGGCCGTGAGCTTGACCTCCCCCAGGGAGTCCGAATGGAGCCTGCGCCGCTTGACGTTCAACGTCCAATCGCCGAAGGCGTATGTCCTCCGATCGGATTTGTCGGGCGAGGCGGGCTTGACCCTCAGGGCCGCGCGGATCCGGGCCACGAACTCCCGCAGGCCGAACGGCTTCGTGATGTAGTCCGACGCGCCGAGCTCCAGGCCCACGACCTTGTCGGCCTCGTCGAGGCGATCGCCGCTGATGATGATGATCGGAGCATCCGACCTGGTAGACAGGGCGCGGACGATCTCTAGGCCATCCTCATGACCTAGGTTCAGATCGACGATCACCAGATCGGCGGGATCGGACGCCAGGATCTGCCGGAGCTGATGGCTGTCCTTCGCGGCCGTCGCCCGGAAGGCATGCTGGGTCAGATAGTCGACCAGCATGCCCCGCAGCTTGCTGTCGTCCTCCACGACGAGGATATGCTTCATCGGACACACCCTTGCATCAGTTCGAAATCCGGCCTGCGTTCGTTCTCGGTCATGGCCCGCCCATAGGGGATGCCTTTGTTGAGGATCGAAGCAGCTTGGTCGAGGTCGCGCGAGCGTCTCGTGCGGCGCCCTCGAACGTCCCGCGACGGAGATCTCGCAGCTTCGTGTATCAGGTCTGTTTCGATTGCGGTCTTCGGATTGCAATCGAAACCAACCGTCATCCGTCGCCGTCCGCCCTTGCCGTTCGCCCTTGCCGCTCGGACATCGCGGGCGGCGGGGCCATGGCAGTCGCGCGTGCGACGTGCCTCCCGTCGCGGCGCGACAGGATGAGCTTGTGCCCGCGCGGCCGGGTCGTCCCGCCCCGGACGATCCGGGGCGATGACCTCAATTCGACAGGGCTTCGGCGGCGCTGCCGATGAGGTCGGCGACCGCATCGGGCCGGGACATGAACACGGCGTGGCTGGCCTTGACCTCGACGGTAGCGCTGCCGGCCCGCTGCGCCATGGTGCGCATCAGTCCGGGGTGGATGGCCCGGTCGTCCGACGCGACGAGCGCCCAACTCTTCTTCGTCTTCCACGCTGGCTGCTCGATCTTGGCTTCGAAGGCCGCTTTGGCCGGAAAGACCTGCGAGTTGGCCATGAACTCGGCATCGGCCGCGGGCAGGTCCGCCGCGAAGTCGGCCGCGAAGACCCGCGGGTCGAGATAGAGGAACCCGTCCGAGGTCGCGGCGATCCCGGTGGTGGCCGGCGGCGTCTTGCCGGCGAGGTCGATCAGGCTCTCGCCCGCATCCGGCTGGAACGCCGCGACATAGACGAGGCCGGCCACGGAATCGGCGTTGCCCGCCTGCGTGACGACCATGCCGCCATAGCTGTGACCTACCAGGAGCGACGGCCCGTCCTGGAGATCGAGGATGCGGCGTGTGGCGTCAACGTCATCCCGCAGGGACGTCATCGGCGGCTGGACGATCGTGACCCTGTAGCCCCGCTGCTTCAGGAGATCGTGCACTTTCCGCCAGCCGGAGCCATCGGCTAATGCCCCGTGCACGATGACCACGTTCTTGATCGGGGCCGCGGATGCCGGCGCGGCGGCCGCGAGCGCGCAGAGCATGCCGCCGGCCAGCGAAAGCGAAAGATGTGTCGGTCCCATGATAAATCTCCTTCGGTTTGATTGTGCGTCGCGTTCAAGTGGTCCGGCGCTCGGCCGCCCGGAGCGACGTGTCTCGTGTTCTCGGGATCCTGGCCGGGATCGCGGATGCCGCGCTCGCCGGAGCGTTGCCGGCCGGCCACTGCCGGGGCGCGATGAAGCGGGGCGCGAGAGGGTCGATGGTGTGTTGAAGTGCGGCCCTACCCGTCCTTGTAATAGCCGACATAGCCGTTGATGGCAGGCGCGCCGCCGAGATGGACATAGAGGATCCTGGAACCGTCGGGGAATGAGCCCTGGCGGACCAGATCGATCATGCCCTGCATGGATTTTCCCTCGTAGACCGGGTCGGTGATCATCGCCTCCGTCCGGGCGGCGAGGCGGATCGCGGCGTTCGTCTCGTCCGACGGGACGCCATAGGCCGGGTAGGCGTAATCCGGGTTGATCACGATCTCATCGTCCCGGACGGCTCGCCCGAAACCGAGCAAGTCCGCCGTGTGGTCGACGATCCGGCGAACCTGCGCGCGGGTTCGGTCGGGTGTCGCGGATGCGTCGATGCCGATCACGCGATCGGCCCTGCCCTCGGGGGCGAAGCCGACGATCATCCCCGCCTGTGTCGAGCCGGTCACCACGCAGACGACGATGAAGTCGAAGGCGAAGCCCAGCGCCTTCTCCTGTTCGACGACCTCTTCGGCGAAGCCCACATAGCCGAGGGCGCCGTATTTGTGCACCGAAGCGCCGGCGGGAATCGGATAGGGCTTGCCGCCCGCGTCCTCGACCGACCGGATGGCTTCATCCCAGCTCTCGCGGAGGCCGATGTCGAAGCCGGCATCGACGAGGCGGCTGTCCGCCCCCATCAGGCGGGTCATCAGGATGTTGCCCACACGGTCGTAGACGGCGTCGTGATGCGGCACCCAGGCCTCCTGGACCACCACGCATTTCATGCCGATCTTCGCGGCGGTCGCCGCGACCATGCGCGTATGGTTCGACTGGACCCCGCCGATCGACACGAGCGTGTCGGCTCCCTGTGCGATCGCGTCCGGCACGATGTATTCGAGCTTCCTCAGCTTGTTGCCGCCCATGGCGAGCCCGGAATTGCAGTCATCGCGCTTTGCGTAGATCTGCACGCGTCCGCCTAGGCTGGCGGACAGCCGCGGCAGAGGCTCGATCGGTGTTGGGCCGAAGGTGAGCGGGTAACGTTCGAACCTCTCCAGAAGGGACATCTTTCTGTCTCCATCGATGCTTGATGAAAGGAGAATAGGAGATTTATCGGGAAAGGTGCTCTCGAATTTCTTGCTTCTTTTATCGACTTGCGGGCGGAGATCGCGGTATATCTGCTCATCGTTGACCATTTACGGCTCCATGATGGAAGAATCTTCCAATTCCGCTCTCGATCGCACCGATGTCAGGATCCTGCGGGCCCTTCAGGCCGATGGAAGGCTGACCAACGCCGAGCTCGCCGCGCGCGTGAACGTCAGTCCCGCGACCTGTCATCGGCGGACGCAGCGCCTGTTCGACGACGGGTTCATCACGGGCGTTCGGGCGGAGGTCGCGCCGTCCCTGGTCGGGCTGGGCACGCTCGTGATGGTCGGGGTCGTGCTCGACCGTTCGACGCCCGAGAGCTTTGCTGCCTTTGAGGGCGCGGTGCTCGGCATGAAGGATGTTCTCGACTGCAATCTGGTGGCGGGCGACTTCGACTACCTGTTGAAGATCCGTGTCCGTGACATGGAGGATTTCAACACGCTGCACGGGCAGAAGCTGATCGCTCTGCCGGGTGTGCGCCAGACGCGAACCTTCTTCGTCATGAAGGCCGTCAAGGAGAATGCTCATTTGCCGTTCTGAGGGCGCGCGCACCGAGGTCCGATCGTCCGCGGAGTGGCTTCCGGCGCGAGGACCGCCATGGGGCGGCCGCGCCGTCGCTCAAGCGGTGGGAATGGTCCCACCGTCGATGACGTACTCGGTGCCGGTGATCGTCCCCGCGCGGTCCGAAGCCAGGAAGGCGATCAGGCTCGCCACCTCCTCGGGCGTCGAGGGCCGCCCGATTGGGATGCCGCCGAGCGAGCTCATGATGATGCGCTTGCCGCCCTCGTAATCGGTGCCCGCGTCCCGTGCCAGCCGCTCGGCCAGCCGCACCGACGCCTCGGTTTCGATCCAGCCCGGGGACACCCGCACCACGCGCACCCCCTTCGGCGAGACCTCCTTCGAGAGGCTCTTGCTGTAGGTCGAGAGAGCGGCCTTCGCGGCCGCATAGGCGGTCGTCGCCTCCGGCAGCGGCAGCTCCCGTTGGATGGACGTCACGTGGATGACGACTCCGCGACCCTGCTCGACCATCGCGGGCACGAGCGCGCGATCGAGCCGGACGGCCGCCATCAAGTTGAGATCGAGCTCCTTGGCCCATTCCGGGTCGCCCAGCGCCGCGAACCCGCCCGCCGGGGCGGAGGAGCCGCCCAGCATGTGGACCACGATATCGACCCCGCCCAGCCGTTCATGCGCTGCGGCCGCGAGGGCGGCGCAGCCCTCCGGGATCGTGAGGTCGGCGGCGACGAACAGGGACTCGGAGAGGCCGTCCGGCCGGGAGCGCGCCGCCGTCAGGACCCGCGCGCCGAGTTCGCGGAACAGCGCCACGGTGGCCGCGCCGGCGCCCCGCGTGCCGGAGGTGATGAGCGCTCTCTTCCCTTCGAGTGTGAGGAACCCGCTCATGCGCCGATCTCCAAACGCGCGATCCGGTCACCCTCGAGCCCGAACGCGAAGGTGAGCATCGCGGGACTGCCCGGGAATTGGCCGGTCACCCGGGCCCGGACGGTTCTGACGTCACCCTGCCCGGCGGCCTCGAGCGGCTCGATCACATGCCGATACTTGGCCTTCGCGCTGCGCCACCACAGGGAGATGGCCTGGTGCCCGGCATGGGTCCGGCCCTCGTCCGCCACCAGGGCGTCGGCCGCGAAGGCGTCGATCAGCGCGTCGCCGTCGCCTCGGCTGTCGGCGTCGAAATAGGTCTTGATCGGGAAAGGCAGGTCCATGGGGCTGCTCCTTTGGTGCGTGGGTGGTGTCCTGCTGATGTAGCCCTGGACACCTGCTCCGATAAGCGGGATAAACCTTGATGTGGTGTTTCGAAAATCAGGACAATGTACCGGCCAGGCTTGAACGATCTCGACGCGGTCGTCGCGGTCGCCCGCAAGGCCTCGTTCCGGGCCGCGGCGCTCGAACTGGGGATGTCGACGACCGCGCTCAGCAACGCCGTCGGCAAGCTTGAGGCCGACCTTGGCATCCGCCTGTTCAACCGGACGACGCGCAGCGTCTCCCTCACCGACGCGGGACGCCTGTTCATCGAACAGGTCGCCCCGGCCCTGCAGGATATTCACGGCGCCATGGAGGCGGTGCGGTTGCATCAGGCGACGCCGTCAGGCACGCTGCGCATCAACGCCTTCGCCATGGCGGCGCGCGAGATCCTCTCGCCGCTGGTGCTGGAGTTCCTGCGCCGCCACCCGAAGGTGCATGTCGATCTCGTCACCGAAGGGCGACTGGTCGACATCGTGGCCGAAGGCTTCGATCTCGGCGTGCGGGTCGCCGACCTGGTGCCCAGCGACATGATCGCGGTTTCGCTCGGGCGGCCGCAGCGCTATGCCGTCGTCGGCGCGCCGGCCTACATTGAGCGGCACGGGAAGCCGCAGGTTCCCCCTGACCTCCTCCGTCACCCGTGCATCCGTGTTCGCCTGCCCAACGGCGCCCTGTACCGATGGGAGTCCGAGAAAGGCGGCCAGAGGGTGCAGGTCGACGTGACCGGCCCGATCACCTTGGACGAAGCCAGCCTGGCCCGGACGGCCGTTCTCGAGGGCATCGGGTTCGGCTTCTTCATGGAACGGAACGTGCATGCCGAGATCGAGGCCGGACGGCTCATTCGCGTGCTGGAAGACTGGACGCCGCCTTTCGGCGGGCTCTGTCTCTACTATCCCGGGCGGCGCAATCCCTCGGCGGCCCTGAAGGCCTTTATCAGCCTAGCCCGCGAACTCAGTGCAACGTCAGGATAATGATCACCCACGCCAAAGTTGTTAGGCCGTCTTCATATGGATCAGCAGGAACGAGCGACCGCTTCCATCGCGTTCGGATCGACCGAGTTCCTGAAAATCGAGCCTTCTATAGAAGGCACGCGCACCCTCGTTTTGCTCATTAACATCGACTGTGAGAGCGCCTTCTCTTTCGCGAGCATACTGAACGAGCAGACGACCAATCCCTTTCCCATGCTGCCCTGGGGCGACAAACAAAGCATCGATCATGGCTCCTGTCATACCCATAAAGGCTACAGGAGCATCCGAGGTGTCAACTGCAACCCAGAACTCTGCATGGGGAAGTTAATCGTTGCGCACGAGGTTCGCATAAAACTCTATGTCGGCCTTACTCAGGAAGGCGTGAGTGGCCTGGACTGCTGAGTGCCAGATACTGAATAAGGTATCGAGGTCGCTGGCGCGGGACTGGCGAACAGTGAACATGGGTGGTTCGATAGACAAAACATTCCCTCATTCAATCCGGGCACCTAGCTCTTTAAGCGAGCCATATATCCGATAACGAGGCGGTATGGCATGCAAGAGCCTGCTCGGGGTCAAGGAGTAACGAACAGCGAATGAAATGAAAGTCTGCTCAGCGCTTCACGAGACGACCAAAGCGTTTTTTCCACGTCTGCCAGGAGTTGGCCTTTCCGGGGCCCAGGGTGAACCGGCCTTCAATTGCAGAGGCCACAACCGTCGCACCACCGCTCTTACATTGTGCGGTCGAGTTCCTCGACCACAGCCGAGAAAGCCTGAGCACTCTCCTGCGGCCAAAGATGACCGACACCCGGTACTTCCACGTGCCGGGCATGACGAATGCACCGTGCGGCAGCGCGTGACGGGATGGCGAAGACGGGTCTTGTCAACCTCCCGTGGACAACTGAGACCGGCATTCTCAATGTCGCGAGATCCTCACATGTGATGCTCGGTGGCGGCTCCTGAGCCATCAGGCGCGGCAGCGAGTGAAGGTTATCGCGGATGATCGCCTGGTACCCCCGGCTTTGGCGGTCTAAATAGCCCTCCCCACCGGAGCCGTCGATCATCAGGCGAGCGGCTTCTTCCATGTCGCCATTGTTTACGGCGGTGGCAATCGGTCCGTAGATGGCTTGGGCATCCCGGCCGAAGGCGGCCAGTTCCTCCGGAGCGGTGACATAACTCGGCACGCCCGGCTCGTAGACCATTACACGGCGGAACAGGTCCGGCCGGTACTGTCAAGTTGACGTAAACAGACGAAGCTATCGCTGGGGCAGTCATCACGCCAGCCCACATCAGTCGACGAGGGCAATACCAGTCGACTCGCGCCACGTAGCGAAGGCACGATCGCGAGCAGCGCGGTACTCACTGGCCGTGAGGCAATGGCGGCGGAGTTGGAAGTGGTTGTGGATCGGAGTGTGAGTGGCGAGAAATTGCTGGGCCTGCCGGACTGATTTGAACCGCCGCATGTGGCGCTCTCGTCTTCGGGTGGATTGGTGCGACACCTCACAGCGGTTGTTGAGATACCGGCTCTGCCGATGCTCAACACCCGGCAGGACCTCACGTTTCGCCGCACCATAGGATCCGAGTTTATCCGTCACGATGACCCTCGGCACGTAGCACAAGCCCTTCAGCAGCTTGCGAAAGAACCGCTTGGCCGCCTTCGTGTTCCGGCGGCTCTGGACCATCACGTCGAGCACGTTGCCATGCTGGTCAACAGCCCGCCAGAGGTAGTGCAGTTTGCCGCGGATGCGGACGAACACTTCATCCAGAAACCATTTGTTGCCGGGTTGCGGCCGACGGCGCTTCAGGGTCTTGGCGTAGGTTCGTCCGAAACGCAGGCCCCACGCGCGGATGGTCTCGTAGCTGACCACGATGCCTCGCGCCGCCAGGATCAGCTCGACCTCCCGCAAGCTCAGACTGAAGCAGTGATACAACCAGACGGCTTGGTGATGATCTCGGCCGGGAAGCCGTAGCCGCGGTACGGGTTAGACGTCGTGCTCATGCCCAGACCCTGTCACAGACCCGATCTCTGGCCAACTTGACAGTACCCTCCCGCTCCACCCCCCTCAGGCTGCGGACGCGGTGGAATCGCCTCATGGTACTCGGCGAACCCATCAGCCGGCTCGGTGGTAGCTTAAACCCGCTGAGCGACAGCAGGCGGCAGCCTCGCTGGTGGTATCGGGCGCGTGTCATGCTTGGTCTTGAGGAAGCGCCCGTTCCAGTGCGCAACAAGGCGCCGAGGTGACTGTCAGCAGTGCTGACGGTTAAATAAGAGCCGGAAGGATGTAAGCGGAGCCCATGCTCCTCCCAGCTCCCAAGCTGCTGGATTCAAAACACAAAGCTCAATTTGTTAGGTTCGGTTATGCTCGCATCGCTTCCTAACGACTAGATCTTAAGAATAAATAACTCCTAACTTGCGCATGTGTTTGCTTTTTGATAGGGTTTACCTAACAAAACATAACAACGCTTAAGGCGGCGTGGAGGAAACATCGGTGAGTAAGCACGTCGTGGCTCCCGTCACGGAATTTTTGGACGGAACCCACAGGCTGGTCCACATCAACGGTCGGACGATCGCCGTCTTCAACATCGACGGCGAGTTCTTTGGGATTGCCAACGCGTGCCCGCATCAGGGAGGCAGCCTTTGCGACGGCCATCTCGGCAGCCTCGTCACCTCCGACTCTCCCGGGCAATACCGCCTCGAGAGAAAAGGCGAAATCCTCCGCTGCCCCTGGCACGGTTGGGAATTCGACATCCGGTCAGGCCAGTCCTGGTGCGACCCAAAGAGGATCCGTACCCGGAGCTACCAGGTCGACGTGAAAGAGGGCTTTGAACTAGTGAAGGGGCCCTATGTCGCCGACACGTTTACGGTGTCGGTCGAAGACCGATATGTCGTCATCGAGGCTTGAAGCCACAAACAGGCAGGAGATTGCCTTGGACCAACGCGTCAGTTCCTACGTGCTCGATGTGCCTGAGAGGGACTTGAGAAAGTCCACCAGCAAGCGTTTCGGAAGCACATTGTCGTCTTGGGTCGACAGACACTTTGCCGTCCTGACGGTCATGCCGACGCTGACCGTCACGATTCTCGTCTTCGGCCTGCCTCTGGTCCTCTCCCTGATATTGAGCTTTCAGGGTTGGAACGCACAGCAAAGCCTGTTCGGCGGCCGCTTCGTTGGATTTGCCAACTATATCGATCTTTTCAGCGATCCCCAGTTCACCCAGGCCCTGTGGCTCACCATCGCCTACACGGTGATCACTGTCTTCCTGGAGCTGGCGATCGGATTGGGAGTGGCACTCCTGCTCAACAAGGATGTTCCCTTCGTCAAGGCGTTCCGCACCGCTCTGATCGTTCCGATGATGATCACGCCGATCGTCGCGTCAATGTGCTGGAAGCTGTTGCTCGATCCGAATTACGGTATCGTCGATTACTTCATCGGCAGCCCGCTCCTCTGGCTCGGCGATCCGACGTTGGCGAGGATTTCCGTCGGGTTCGTGAATGTGTGGCAGAATGCTCCATATGTTGCGATCCTGCTCCTGGCTGGCCTGCGGTCCCTACCATCCGAACCCATCGAGGCCGCGGCTATCGACGGTGCCACCCGCTTCCAGATCTTCCGGCATGTGACTTTCCCGCTTCTCACCCCGTACATCGTTGTCGCCCTGCTGCTGCGGACCATCTTTGAATTCCGCACATTCGATAATGTCTGGGTCATGACGGGCGGCGGCCCCGCCGATGCCACGAAGCTTCTGTCGGTCTACACCTTCATGACGTCCTTCTTTGCCTTCGATATGAGCCTCGGCGCTGCCGCATCGTGGATCATGTTGCTCATCGTCTTCGTCTTCTGCGTCCTCTTCGTCGCAGCATCCCGTCGCAAGGAGAACGCCCTATGAGCGTCGCAACGAGCCGCCGGAAACGCCTCATCGGCATCAGCCTTACTTATTTCGGGCTGATCATGCTGCTGGTCGTTTTCATTGGACCGCTCCTGTGGGTCCTCGGATTGTCACTCAAGACCCGCGCGCAGATCTTCGTCACCCCGCCGGTTCTGGTCTGGGCGCCGACATTCGAGCACTACGCCAGAGTTTTGACGCAGGCTGATTTCATCGCGTCCTTCATGAACAGCCTGACCGTGACGTCGGCATCGGTTGCCCTGTCCCTGGTGATCGGCGTCCCGGCCTCCTATGTCTTCGCACGGTTCCGGTTCTTCGGCAGCGGCGCAATGTTCTATACTCTGCTCCTCATGCGGATGCTTCCACCTGTGGCCATCCTGCTGCCGATCTTCATCCTGTTCACCCGCCTTGGATTGGCCAACAGCCGGATCGGCCTGATCATTGCCTATACGACGTTCAGTCTTCCCCTCATTGTGTGGATCATGCGCGACTTCTTCGAAGGATTGCCGAACGAGCTCGAAGAAGCCGCCTATATCGACGGAGCTTCGCGCATGACGACGTTCTTGCGCATCGTGCTCCCTCTTGCGCGGCCCGGCATCGTCACCGCATCCATTCTGTGCCTGCTTCTCGCCTGGAACGACTTCATTTTCGCGGCCATCCTGACCAACAACGCCACACGCACGTTGCCCGTTCTCATGGCGACCTATGCAGGGGCGGAGACGGGGACGGATTGGGGATCGATGACGGCCTCGGGTGTACTCGTGGTCATCCCGGTGATCATCTTCTCCCTTATGGTGCAGCGCCATCTGGTGGCGGGCCTCTCGGCCGGCAGCGTGAAATAGGCTGGCGCTCACGACGCCGGCGAAGGAGCCCGAGATGCATGCTACACTGACATCGGGTGCGATCGATTGCGATCTTCATCCGGCCGTGCCGACCATCAAGGCTCTGATGCCCTATTTGGAAGAGCATTGGCAGGATGCGTTCATCGCACGCGGCATCGATCACTTCAATCCGATGAGCTACCCGCCCAATGCTCCGCTGACCTGCCGACCGGATTGGAGGGAACCCGGTGTCTTTCCGGGCAGTGACTTAACGGCCCTGCAGAAGAACGCCCTTGACGCCTTCGGCACGCGCTATGCGATCTGCAACACCGTCTATGGCGGGCAGATCGCCACGAGCGAAACCATGGGGGCCGCCATGTGCCAGGCGGTCAACGACTGGATCAGGGCCGAATGGCTCGACCGAGATCACCGCCTGCGGGCGTCGATTGTCGTTCCCCCGCAGGATCCCGCCGCGGCCGTGGAGGAGATCGAGCGTTGCGCGGTCGATCAACGCTTCGTCCAGATCATGCTTCCCGTCGGCGTCGAGATGATGCTGGGGCGCAAGTTCTACTGGCCGATCTACGAGGCCGCTCAGCGGCACAATCTCCCGGTCGGGCTCCATGCCGGCCTGATGTACCGCTTCGCCCCGACTTCGACCGGCTGGCCGTCGCACTATCTGCAGGACTACGCGAGCATCACGCAGACATTCGAGGACCAGCTGCTGAGCCTCGTCTCACAGGGCGTGTTCTCCAAATTCGAGGATCTGACGGTGGTCCTGATCGAATCCGGTGTCACATGGCTTCCGGGCTTTCTCTGGCGCGCGGTGAAAACCTGGCGCGGAGTGCGTCCCGAAGTTCCGTGGGTGAAGGAGTCTCCTGCCGAGACCATCCGCCGACACGTCCGGCTCACGGCGCAGCCCATCGATGCGCCGGCCGATGGCGCTCAGCTCGGGCGGATCATGGATCAGATCGGAAGCGACGATATGCTGCTTTTCGCAACCGATTTTCCCCATTGGCAATTCGACGGCCGCGAGGTCCTGCCCCCGGGACTCCCGGACCGGCTGGTCGAGAAGATCATGATCGAGAACCCGTTGAGAACGTACACCCGGCTGGAGGGGACAGTTCAATGACCCTGCACTCGAACACGCTCGATCATGCGTCCGCAACCCGCAGCCGCCTCGGTGTCGTGGATTGTGACATCCATCCGACTCTGGCGCATCCTAAGGTGCTTCACCCTTACCTTTCGCAGGTTTGGCGAGATCACCTCGATCAATACGGAACATTCCAGCACACCATCTATGCCGGCCGAGGCACCTACCCTCGCTTCACGCCCAACACTGCACGGCGGGATGCCTGGCCGCCAGCGGGAGGACCTCCCGGCTCGGATCTTGCTTTCATGCAAAGCCAGCACCTGGACCCGCACGACATCGCGTTCGGCATCCTGGAACCACTGGTCGAGGCCAATGTCACCCGCAACACCGACCTCTCGACTGCCATGTGCGCCGCGGTGAACGAGTGGCAGCTCGATGTCTTCGCATCGAAGGAGCCGCGGCTGAAGGCGTCGATCCTCATCTGCGCGGAGGACGCCGCAGGGGCCGTGGAAGAAATCGAGAAACATGCAGGGGATCGGCGGTTCGCCCAGGTGCAGCTCGGCGCTCGCTCCCTCGAGCCCATTGGGAGAAAGCGATATTGGCCGATCTTTGCGGCAGCGCAAGCCGCAGGTCTTCCCCTCGGCTTCCATGTCGGCGGCCCGTCGGGGTACGCACCCTCCGCCAGCGGCTGGCCCTCCTTCTATGTCGAAGACCATCATGTCCTGATCCATGGTGCCCAGGCACAGGTGACGAGCATGATCCTGGAAGGCGTCTTCGAGCTGTTCCCGAAAACGCGGATCGTGATGATCGAGAACGGCTTCGCCTGGGCTCCTCCTCTCTCATGGCGTCTGGACCGGTTGTGGTCGCGTATGCGCAGCGAGGTCCCCCACGTGAAGCGCCCTCCTTCGGAATACATGCGTGAGCATGTCTGGTTCGCAACGCAACCGGTGGAGGAGCCGGAGCGGCGGGAGGATCTGCGGGCCCTCTTCGACTGGATCGGGTGGGATCGCATGATGTTCTCCTCCGATTACCCGCATTGGGATTTCGATGATCCCAAGCGCGCGATCCAAATGCCCATGTCGGAAGCGGAGAAAGCGATGCTGTTCCGCGACAATGCCATGGCCTTCTACAACCTCGCTGCCTAGAGACACACATCCATGAAGAAGCTGCTGAATGCGCCCACGGCCTATGTCGATGAGGTGCTTGACGGTCTCACTCTCGCTCATCCCTCGCTCGTGCGTGACGGCACTGCCGGTCGGGTCATCCGTCGCGCGAGCGGTATCCAATCTGGAAAGGTCGGCATCGCATCGGGCGGCGGCTCCGGCCACCTGCCTCTCTTCACCGGCTATGTGGGGTCGGGCCTGATCGATACCTGCGCGATCGGCAATGTGTTCGAGGGCCCCAATATCGACTCCTGCATGGATGCCATCCGCTTGGCCAATGGCGGGCGAGGCGTGCTCCGTCTCTACGGGAACTACGGTGGCGACCGCATGAATTTCGACATGGCGGGTGAGTTCCTGGAGGAAGAGGGAATCCGCACCACCACGGTGCTCGGCACCGATGACATCGCGAGTGGAACCCGGTACGAGCGACAGAAGCGCCGCGGTGTCGCAGGCCTGATCTACGCCTACAAGGCCGCAGGTGCGAAGGCGGAAGAAGGTGCCGACCTCGATGAGGTCACGCGCATTGCCCTCAAGGCGGTCGACGCGACGCGCACGATCGGCGTTGCTCTTGCTCCCTGCCGGGTGCCGACAGCCGATCGGACGACCTTCAGCCTTGCCGAGGATGAGATCGAAATGGGGATGGGCATCCATGGCGAACCAGGCATCTGGCGGGATAAGCTTAAATCTGCCGATGCGGTGGTTGACGAGATGATCGATCGCCTTCTCTCTGACCAACCCGTGACCACCGGGCGGGTTTCCCTCCTCGTCAACGGCCTCGGTGCGACGCCGCTGGAGGAATTGCTCATCCTCTACCGCCGGGCCGCCGAGCGCCTGCGGCAGGCCAGGATCGAAATCGTACAGCCACTCGTCGGCAATTATGTGACCTCGATGGAGATGGCAGGGGCTTCGATCAGCCTTCACGCCATCGACGACGAACTTGCAACGCTCCTGGCAGCGCCGGCCGATTGCCCGTTCTGGAGGGTCCCATGACCGCCATTACGATACAGCACATCGCTGCCGCCGTCAGCAGCGCGAAGGTGGCCATGGGCGACCTCGAGCAGGTCCTGAACGAAGCGGATTCCAAGCTCGGCGATGGAGACACGGGCAGCATGCTCGCCCGCCTGATCGACCGGCTCGCGGAGGCTGACACCGCGACGGAGCCTTCCATAAGCGATGCGTTCAGCAAGCTCGCCCGCGCTGCCATGGGAGCGACCGGGTCGAGCCTCGGCACTCTCCTCGCCACAGGCCTCATGACGGCATCGCGAATGACGAAGGGGCGCGAGGCGATCCCCTGGTCCGAGCTAGCCCCGCTTCTGTTGGCGTCCCGCGATGCGATGATGGCGCGCGGTGGCGCGAAGCTCGGCGACAAAACCGTTCTTGATGCCATTCACGAAGTCGCCCTCGCGGCCGAGGGACTGAACGACCGGGTGTCCGTCGCTCAGTCGGCGAAACAGGCGGGGCAGGTCGTTCTCGAGCGCTTCTTCAACGAGAGTTGCAAGGTCGGCCGCGCTCGCATGTTCGCGGAGAAGAGCGTCGGGATGCATGATCCCGGAATGCTCGCCTTCGTCAGACTCGTCGATGCAGTCGCCAGATAGCCTGGGAGATTGGCGGCACAATGGAACGAGCCACTTTCCCGGTGATCGTCACGGCTGTGACCGCGGAAACCGAGACGGTCAACAGCTACGAACTTTCGGCCGTCGACACTGACACACTCCCTGCCTTCTCGGCCGGATCGCATATCGACCTGCATCTCGGAAATGGCTTGGTCCGCAGCTATTCGCTTGTGAACTGCCAATCCGAAAGACGCCGCTACGTGATCGGGGTCCATCGCGATGCCGAGGGTCGTGGCGGATCGCGGCTCGTGCATGACAGTCTGCATGTCGGCCAAACCGTTGTTCTGAGCGGCCCGCGCAACAATTTTCCACTGCGTGAAGATGCCCGCCATACGGTGCTTATGGGGGGCGGCATCGGGATCACCCCGCTCCTTGCGATGATGACGCGCTTATCCAAGCTCGGGCGGCCCTACGAAGTTCATTATGTAGCCCGTACCCGGTCAAGCGCCCCTTTCCTCAATCGGATCGCCGAGCTCCGCAAGTCAGCAGGAGCCGATATCCGTGTCTCCTTCAGCCAGGAAGAACCCGCCACGCGTCCCGACATTGCGAGCATCGTGAATTCTGCGCCGGATGATGCGCACCTCTATTGTTGCGGTCCAAGCTCCCTGCTCGAAGCATTCAAGGAGGCGACCGCCCGACGCCCGGCAGAGTTCGTCCACCTGGAGCATTTCGGATCGGCTGAAACGCCGACGAGGGAGGGAGAATTCCAGGTTGAGCTCGCGCGCTCGGGCGTCAAGCTGGATGTCAAGCCAGGACAGTCGATCCTCGACGTCCTGATCCAGGCCGGAATGGACGTCGCTTTCTCCTGTGAGCAAGGGGTCTGCGGCACCTGCGAGGTCGCGGTTCTGGAAGGCATTCCCGATCACCGAGACACATACCTGACGCCTTCCGAGCGTGAGAAGAATGCCTCGCTGATGATTTGCTGTTCGAGATCCTTTTCAGACAGGCTTGTGCTCGACCTTTGAGATATCTGAAATCACAAAAAATGCCCGGCGACACCGGGCACTTCTGTTATATCTCTGCAGACAGGATCAGTTCTGCCCGGTGCGGACCATCACACGCTTCCAATTGGACGCGACGTTCTCCATCGCCTGCTTGGCCGTGGTCTGTCCCAGCATAGCCTGGGAGATGCCGGAGCGCAGGTGCTGCTCGAAGGCGCCCCAGTTCGGATCACGCGGATTCATGACTGCCGTCTTCAGCGAGGCGGCGGACGCAGGAGCCCAGCCGTATTCCTGAATGATCATGGGATCGTTCAGGACGGATTGACGGGCCGGCGCGTTGCCCTTCTCCATCGAACGACGCGACCATTCGGGTCCCGTGATGTGCTGGACGAACTCCCAGGCCCATTCTTTGTTCTTCGTGTCCTTCGGCACGGCGAACGCCCAGCCGCCGTTGAGGCTCTTGGACTGCTCCGAGGTATTCATGCCGGGCACCACCGTCCAGTTCCACTTGCCTGCCGTCTTGGAGGACGGATTCCGGTTCAGAGGAGTCGCCGAGGCATTGACCGTCACGGCCATCGCATAGCGGTCATTCTGTCCGTTGGCGATGATCTCGTCCCACTCCCAGGTCACGGCATCCGGCGGTACGACCTTGTGCTTGGCGAGCAGGTCGCCATAGAACTGCAGCGCCTCGATCGCTTCCGGCTTGGTGACGAAGATCTCGCCCGTCTGCGGATCGTAGAGATCGCCGCCGGCGGAACGCAGCCATGGAAGGAAATGGTCGACGATGGCACCGCCTTGGCGCGCGCATGTCCCGAGCCCGAAACGGGTCCCGTTGCCCTGCTTGGTCAATGCCACGGCGGCTTCGAGAAGTTCTGGGAAGGTCTGCGGCGGCTTCGTGATCCCAGCTTGTTCCAGTAGCTCCTTTTGGTAGTGCAGGATATAAGTCGTGCTGCGATAGGGTACGCCGACATAGCGCTTTTCCTTCTCATGAAGGTATAGCTGCTTGACGCCCTCCGGAAAGTCGCCCCAGTTGAAGTCCGGATGCTTGTCGGCGGTCTTCTTGATGAGCTCCTGCACATCCTCGAGATAGGGGCCCATCCAGCCGACCTGGGAGGCACCGAGCTGGATCACGTCGATGGTATTGGAGCCACCCATCAGCTCCGCCTTCATGCGCGTCACCATCGCCTCATTGGGTAGCTGGGTGTATTCCACCTCGATTCCGTGCTGCTTTGTGAAGGCCGGAATGGCATCCTGGATGATCGTGCCCTTCCAAGGCGCACTGTCACCGACAACGAGCAGCTTAGCGGGCTTGCCCTGAGCATACGAGCGACGCGGAGACCCGATCGCCGCGAGACCAAAGCCGGCGGCGGCGGAAGCCATGAGCGTACGCCGTGTGATCACGCCATTTCGCGCGACATATGTTTCCTTGGACATTTCTTTCACTCCCTTCATGACCGTCTTCACCGCGATCATGCTTGTTATGAGGCTGACATATGCGGCTCTTGAGTGAGATCAGGGATAAACATCCTCTCTGCCGAGCCGGGACACCGCTTCACAATGTTAGGTTTTGTTAGGCGAATTCTACCGACGCCTAATCAAATCTGGCATCATCTCAAAATTAAGCAAGCTCCTTTTGTTGAATTGGCAGGGCAAAGGAAGATATTTTGTGGCCTAGAGGGTACGATTCACCTAACAAAAACCGCAACACTCGTTCTCCACGCAGTCCCCCATTTGAATGCGATGGTCCGACGCCGGACTGATGCGCGCCTAAGGCGTCAACGCAGCAGCGATTGACCTCCGTCGATCCAGATCGGCGTTCCGGTGATATGGCGCGATCGCGGGGAGGCGAGAAAAACCACCACGTCGGCCACGTCCTCGCTCTGCCCAGGCCTTCCTCCGGTAATGGGAATATCTCCGTCGGGCCAGACGACCGGAACACGCGCCTCGTCCACATTGCGTTTGAAGGTGTTGTCCGGAATGGCCGTATCGATTTGCCCCGGGCAGACGGCATTCACGCGGATGCGATGCTTGCCGAGCTCAAGGGCGAGTTGCTGTGCGAGAGCAAGTTGTGCCGCCTTCGTGGCCGAATAGGCACTCGCACCGGCCGTGGTGAAGGTGCGCGTGCCATTGATGGAGGACATGATGATGATGGATCCGCCGCCGGCCGCCTTGAGGTGAGGCACTGCGTAATGGAGCGTCAGGTAAGTCCCGCGCAGATTGATCGCGATGGTTTTGTCCCATTCATCCGGGCGCAGATCGTCGATCGGCGCCCAAACGCCATTGATTCCAGCATTGGCGACCACAATGTCGATCCTGCCGAAAGCCTCGACCGTCCGTGCGACAGCCTCTCGCATCCCATTCTCGAGAGCGACATCGGCGACGAGGGCGATGCCGCGCCCTCCCGCCCTCTCGATCTCGCTGACGGTTTGAAGCAGTTCGCTCTCGGTGCGCCCGATTGCGGCGACAGCAGCCCCCTCCTGGGCGAGCTTGATGGCTGAGGCTCTTCCGATGCCCGAGCCTGCACCCGTGACGAGCGCGACGGATTCCTGCAGTTCCATGTTCAGCTCCCTAGACAAACCCGTGCGGCTTATGCGGCACATAAGCCTTGGTCATGTCCTCGATATCCTCGGCGGTCAGAGTCACTTCCGTTGCAGTTACCGCATCGTCGATCTGACTTTCGCGGCTCACACCCACGATGGGAGCGGCGACCGCAGGCTGTGCCATGAGCCAGGCGAGCGCGATGCTGGCGCGCGGAACGCCATGGCGCCGGGCGACGGCTGCGGCCGCATCGATGATTTTGGCATCGACCTCCTCCGTGTCGCCATAAAGCACCGGCCGCAACAGATCGGTATTTTTGCGGACGCTCTCGGGCTCGCCCTGCTCGCGAGCCAGCAATCCGCGCGCGAGAGGCGCCCAGGGGATGAGACCGACCCCTTCGGCCTCGCACAGCGGCACCATTTCACGCTCCTCCTCGCGATTGAGGAGATTGTAGTGGTTCTGCATGGATACAAAGCGCGCATAGCCCTTGCGGTCGGACAGGTAGAGCGACTTGGCGAACTTCCAGGCATGCATGGAAGAGGCACCGATATAGCGAACCTTGCCGATCCTGACGAGGTCGGTCAGCGCCTCCAGGGTTTCCTCGATAGGCGTCGTGGGATCCCAACGGTGAATCTGGTACAGGTCCACATAGTCGGTCTGGAGACGACGCAGACTGTAGTCGATTTCCGTCATGATCGCCTTGCGCGAAAGGCCGGCGCCATTCGCCCCCGGCCGCATGCGGGTATTGACCTTGGTGGCGATTACCACGTCGTCACGCTTGGCATATTCCTTCAAGGCGCGCCCGACGATTTCCTCGCTCGATCCGAGCGAATAGCTATTCGACGTGTCGAAGAAGTTGATGCCGACGTCGAGGGCCTTCTTGATTAACGGCCGGCTCACGTCCTCAATCAAAGTCCACTTTGGCTCCCCCCTGTCCGGCTCGCCGAACGTCATGCACCCGAGGCAGATGCGCGAGACCTCCAGCCCGGTCCGTCCCAACTTCGTGTATTTCATGATGTGCCTCTTCTCCCTTGTTCAACTTGATTCCGGACGAAGCTCCGCCTTGTCCACAGAACGATGCCTGCGGAGCCATTCTCGGTGGACAATCAACGGACCGACTATGCGATCGTCACGCAGCCCGATCCGAGGCCGCCAATGACCATTCAAGCCATCGAAATTCTATCCGGCGGCCGCGAGGCACCTGGCGCGCCATTTGGTCGAGGTCGCCGGTCCCGTGGACTCCCGCTCGATCAGTTCCGAGACGAGAGCAATCCGCATGGGCGGCACGGTCCGGAAATCCGGATTGAGGGCTCGGTCGGCGATGCAGCGCATCATGGCGGCGCCCAGTTCCAATTGCGGCGTCCGAACAGTCGTAAGCCGAGGCACGACTTGTGAGGCGGAAATAAAGTCGTTGAATCCGACCACGGAAACGTCTTCCGGTACCCGCACGTCGAGGCGAGCGAGTTCGGAAATGACGTTCACGGCGATGCCGTCATGAGCACAGAACAACGCCGTCGGAGCACTGCCGGCGCGAAGATGGGCGAGGAAGGCTTCACGAAACCCGACCGACTCGTCGAACACGATGTCGTGCACCGTCGCGCCTTCGACCTCGCGCATGGCGTCGCGCAAACCACGGAAACGTTCGGCGCGCCCGAGAAGCTTCGCGTTGCCGTGCACGAAAGCGATCTCGCGGTGGCCCCGCGTCATTAGAAAGCGCCCGACGGCGACCCCGGCCTCCCAATCCGTCCCGACCACATGGTCGACAGGTTCCAGCGCACCAACATAGCCCGCACAGACGACAGGCAGGCCGATCTTCGCCGCGATTCCACTCAGTTCGGCCGGGTACGGCACAGCGAGAATGAGCCCCACAACCGTGCTGTCGATGCTCGCGGGGTCATTGAGATAACGCGCCTGACGGGGCACGACCGACAATCCGCGCCGCTCCCCTTCCATTTCGGCTCCGTGAAGCAGGTTGAGCCACAATTCACTGCTGACGGGGTCAACCTCCTGCCGAATAAACAGAACCTGCCCGTTTGTCTGCGCGAATTCCTGGCTCACACGATAGCCCATGCTGTGCGCAGCGCGCAGGACCCGGTCTCGCGTGGCCTTTCCCACTCCCGGTTTACCCGAGAGAGCGCGCGAGACTGAAAACTTCGACAGACCGAGCCGGTCGGCGAGATCCTGAATTGTGACGCGGCTTGAGCTCATGGATGCCCCAGATTGCGCTTTGAAAGCGCTGTTGTGAGCAGTTGGCGGAAGAGCGTCAAGCGCCTGCCCGGCCAAGAGCCCCGCGAGACGCAGGATCAGCAGCTCCTGTTATGCGGCTCTGCTAATGACCTAACATAAGCAAACAAAAAGTCAACCAACGCAGGAAGGCGATATCCTGAGAACATACGGGTGTTTGTGAGATAGCGGGCCCGTAAATGCATGCCATGAGATTTCCTTATTGCCCGTCCTGTTTGGTTATGGTAAGCAGCAAACATAACAAAACAAAACAGATCCTAATTCTGGGGAGGAAGGCCAGCACATCGGCCATCGCGCCAACAGGTTGCACCCCGCAGCGACCGGATGATTGACCGACCTCCCCGCCGACAGGCCGAGCGCCCGCAGTTTTTCGACGATTCCGACTCCGTATTCGCGCGCGAAACGGGACCTCCACAGGAGCATGAACGTGCTACATCAGAAGCCCACTTTGAACGCCGCCGAAGCCGTGGAGAATGCTGTCTCTACGTATTCCAGCCCGAGCGACCTGCGCATCACCGACATGCGCATCGCCGTGGTAACCGGCATCTGCTACTACCCGATCATCAAGATCGATACGAACCAAGGGATCTACGGGCTCGGTGAGGTGCGGGATGGCGGCCATCCCGAGAACGCGCTTCAGTTCAAGCACATGCTCATTGGGCAGAACCCCTGCAACGTCGACATGATCTTTTCGGCGATGCGTCGCTTCGGTGGACATGGCCGCGAGGGCGGCGGCGTTTCCGGGATCGAGATCGCCCTGTGGGATCTCATTGGCAAGGTCTACGGCGTCCCCTGCTATCAGTTCCTCGGAGGCAAGTACCGCGATCAGGTCCGCATCTATGGCGACACGCCCGCGCCGGATCTTCAGACCCCGGAGAACTACGCGGAAGCGGTCAAGAGCCGGGCCGATATGGGGCTCAGCTTCATCAAGTTCGACCTGCCCCCCCGCCTGTTCGAAACAGCGGAAGGTGCCCTCGTCGGCCAACCGACGAAGCACGAATATGATCTCGGTAGGGCTTGGCGCGTTCCGGGGCGGGGGCCGGGAGCACGCCTCAGCGAAAAGGGAGTTTCCGCGGCTGTCGATATCGTCGCTGCCGTTCGCGAGAAGGTCGGCCCCGGCATCTCACTGTGCATCGATCACTTCGGCGAAGGCTTCATGACCGCCGACGAGGCAATCCGCCTGGGTCGCGCCTTGGAGCCATTCAATCTCGCCTGGCTGGAGGATCCCCTGCCCTGGCACGATATCGCAGGGCACAAGAAGGTGGCCGACGCGTTGCAGACCCCGATTGCAGGAGGCGAGGACCTTTATCTCTGGGACGGATTCCGCGAGGCCATCGAGACAAATGCCTTTGACGTCCTGCATCCTGATCTCCTGACCTCCGGTGGGATGCTGGAGACGAAACGCATCGCCGATTACGGCGAGCGCTACGGCGTTGCCACGGCCCTGCATTGCTGCTGCTCGCCCATCGGCTTCATGGCCAATGTCCATTGCGGTGCGGCCATACCAAGCCTTCTCGCCGTCGAGCACCATGGCCTCGACATCCCGTTCTGGGCAGATCTCGTGACCGGCCTCGACCCCAGCTACATGGTTGATGGGTATGTCAAGGTTCCGGATGCCCCGGGGCTTGGCCTTGATCTCAATCACGAGGTCATCGAGGAGAACCTGCGCGTGAAGGGCACGATGTTTGCGCCGACCGATGCGTGGAACGCCAAGAAGCTCGGTTTCGAACGGGTGACGGCACGCTAGGCCCGTGCCGGAAATCCCAAAGCTCCTGAACATCACGTCGAAAATGAGGATACGCCGCCAATGATCGAAACAAAGGACATCAGCCGCCCTCCCAAGGAATGGTGCGAGGCGCTGGCCGAGATCGGTGCCGCAACCGCGAGCAGCACCTTGAGCCGGATGGGCATCCGCAACTCGCATATCTTCGGTCCGAAGGCCTGGACGAAGGGCAAGGCGATCGCCGGTCCCGCTTTGACTCTCCAGTTCATGCCGAAGCGCGAGGACCTTTACGGAGCCGATGAATATGCGGAGCCGGAGAAGCAGCTCCACCGTCATGTCCTTTACCACACTCAACCTGGCGACATTGTCGTGGTGGATGCGAGAGGCGACATGCGCAGCGGCATCTTCGGAGAAATGATGATGACATTTTTCCAGGGACGCGGTGGACAAGGGATCGTCGTCGATGGATGCCTGCGCGACATGCCCAACACCAAGCATCTTGATCTCGGCCTATGGATCAACGGCGTGACGCCGAACTTTCACACCCAGACCGAACTCATGCCGTTCGGCGTGAACGTTCCGATCGCATGCGGCGGAGTGCTGGTCATGCCGGGCGACATCATCGTGGCTGACGACGACGGTGCGGTGGTGGTGCCGGTCAAACTTGCGCCTGAGCTGATCAAGCAGGCCTCCCATCATCATGAGTGGGAGGAGTTTTCCAAAATCAAGCTTCTCCAGGGTGGCGACCTCAGGCGCTACTACCCGCTCTCCGAAGCGGCATGGCCGGAATACGAGGACTGGCTGCGGACGAACGGCAGGGCCGCTGATCCCGCATAAGATCAAGAGAGCAGAATGCTCCGTCGAACCGAGGAAACCCCAACAAAGGAGACGACGCCATGGCATCGGTAGTCATTCGCGACGCTAAGAAATCATATGGAGCCATGAACATCCTGCACGGGGTCTCCGTCGACGTCAAGGACGGCGATTTCGTTGTCCTGGTGGGTCCGTCCGGTTGCGGGAAGTCGACTCTGCTCCGCATGATTGCGGGCCTGGAAGATATCACATCAGGCGAGATCCGCATCGGACCCCAGGTTGTGAACGAGGTCCCCCCCAAGGATCGGGACATCGCCATGGTGTTCCAGAACTACGCGCTCTACCCGCACATGACGGTGGCCGACAACATGGCCTTCTCGCTCAAGCTCAAGCGGGCGCCCAAGAGCGAGATCAAGTCGCGGGTCGACCGCGCGG
>NZ_JAMXFJ010000031.1 GCF_025460805.1 Microvirga sesbaniae
AGGGGTCGGTCACGGGAATGGTCCGGCCGTCCGGAGCGTCCACCCACTCGCCCGCCACATAGGCCCGGCTCACCAGCAGCGACGGGTCCTTCAGATCAACAACGCGACGGTCGACAGGTTTCGCATGAGCGGTCATTTCGAGGCTCCCAGAAGATGAGTGACGGCAGGCGCTCCGAGCGACACGCCTGAGAGGAAAAGCAGAATGAACACGATACGCCGCATCGTGCCCGGAGAGACGGGCGGCGGCCAGCGGCGCGCCGCGTAGGTCGCCCCCATGACGCCCGGAATGGCGAGAAGCCCCGTGAGCGTGGAGCCGGACGGCAGATTGCCCGACAGCACCACGAGGCCGATCCGGAACACGGCATTGAGCGCGAAGACCGTGACGAGCGTTTCCCGCACCGTGGCGAGCGGCATGGGCTGGCTGTAGAAATGATAGACGAGCGGCGGGCCGGCCGTCGAGAACATCCCGCCCATCAATCCGGCGATGCCGCCGAAGAAGGCGAACGAGCCGTCACGGGACGGCTTCGCCAGCGGCTCGGGCTTTCGCGCCAGCTGCAGGCTGGACACGATGATCACGAGCCCCAGGATCAGGCGCAGGACATCCGCCTGCGTTCCGGCGAGCCATTCCAGCAGCCAGTACCCGACGAAGAGCAGGGGAATGCTGGCCGCCATGACGAGGCCGAATTTCCGCCATGCCACATCGCGCCACCCTTTCAGCAGCATCTGCGTGGCGTTCACGAGCGTCAGCACGCTCACGATCATGGCGGCGTCGGGCAGCGACAGCAGCCCCGTCAGGCCCACCCCGCCCATGGTGATGAGCCCGAAGGCGAAGCCCGTCAGGGTCTGCGCGTAGGCGGCGGCGCCCGTCAGCACGAGAAAGCCGATGAGCTCCGCAACCGACATGGCTCAGAGATCCCTCAAGCCCGCGAACAACCCCGAGAACGCCGAGCCGGCCCGGGAGAACACGGGCGGCTCGCCGAAGGGCGCCGCCACATTGGCCTCCTGCCCGCCCATGAAGGTTTTGCCGGACCATGCATGGACCCACGCGGCGCCCTCCGGAAGATAGGTGCTCCATTCCGTCTTCCCGGCCCGCCAGACGGGCGCGACGAGCAGGTCGGGTCCGTAGAGATAGGCGTCCTGGATCGCGTAGGTGCGGGCATCGTCCTCGAAATGGAGGAACAGCGGACGCTGCGCCGGCAGTCCCCGGGTCGAGGCTTCGGCCACCAGGGATCTGAGATAGGGCACGAGGTGCACGTAGACCCTGGTCATCCGGGCGAAATGCGCGAGGACGTCCGGATCCTGGTCGATCTGCAGGTTGTCGCGCGGGCGGTTGCCCTCATGGGTGCGCATCACGGGCGTGAACGCCGCCATCTCGGCCCAGCGCATGACGAGTTCCGCCGTGCGCACATTGCCGAAGAGGCTCGTATAGCCGCCGATGTCGGAATGGTGATAGGCGTTGCCGAGCAGGCCCGACGACAGCGCGCCCGACATCACCGTCACGAGCCCGTCGTGGCGGGTGAAGTCGACCGACTGGTCTCCGCCCCACAGCAGCGGGCAATGCTTCTGCACCCCGGTGAAGCCGGCGCGCATGAAGAACAGGGCCTCGCCGGTCCTGCCGCGGCTCGCCACCGCGCGCGCGTTCACCTCGGCCCAGAGCGTCGGCCAGGCGTTGTGCATCAGCGTCGCGTCGACCCCGTTGGCGAGCGTCACGTCGATCGGCAGATACTCGCCGAAATCGGCCATCCAGCCCGACAGGCCGAAATCGAGCATGTTCTGCCCGATCACCCGCTCGGCGAACCAGGCGGCCGCCTCCGGGTTGGTGAAATCGACGACGCCGCAATCGAACTCGCCGAAATCGACCAGCGCGGTCCGTCCGCTCGCGTCCTTGGCGAAGTAGCCCGCCGCATCCGCTTCGGGGAAGAGCGACCCGTCGACGGCGAGATAGGGATTCACGTATCCGAGGAATCGGACGCCCCGATCCTCCAGCTCGGCGATGCGCTGGCGCAGGCCCGGGTAGCGATCGTCGTCGGCCTTCCAGTCCCAGAACAGGCGGGCGCCGAACGACGTGTGGCGGAGCCCCACCCAATCCTCGCACCAGAGCCCGGACACCTTCGTGCCGGCCGCCATGATGGTGTCCAGCCGCTCGAACGAGTTCGCCCCATCCTTGAGCCCGATGATCGCCCCGCCATAGACCCATTCGGGCAGCGGCGGCTGGCGCCCGAAGCGCTCGGCCATGGCCTCGACGAGAGCGGCGAACGTCGGACGCGCCGTGAGCTCGATCCGTTCGGGAACGGCCCAGATCTCGATCTCGTGGAAGTCGCCGCGGCGGAAATCGAAGGCCGAATAGGCCGTCGTCTCCACGTGCAGCGCGTAACGCCGGGACGAGAGGAAGGTCGGCTGCGGATAATTGGTGTTCCAGTAGTCGCCGCCCGATCGGCCGGTCACGTCCGCCTTGAAGGTGATCTCGGTCGTCTTGTCGCGCCCGACGCCGGGCTCCGAGGTCCAGAGAGGAAAGCGGCGCCCGCGCATGTCGAAATACGACATCTGCTCCCCGCCACCCCAGACGTGCTCGCCCGGCTCGGCCTGAACGCGCAGCCAGATCCGGTTGAGGGCGGCATCCTCGGCGCGGAACGCGATGGCGCCGGTCCGGTCGTCTCCTGACAGCTCGAGGGTCACCCGGACCGGCTGCCCGGGAGCCGCCGAGAACGCGATGGCGGCCCCGGACACGACCGCATGGGCGAGCGGCGTCCGCTCGATCACGTAATCCTCGATGTCGAAGTTGCCGCGGTACATGTCCATGCGCGCGTCGCCCTGCCCGACGAACAGGCATGGCGCGTCGCCGCGGTGGCGCAGGATCGGCCTTCCGTCGAGAATGAGGTCGAAGCCGTCGGCGGTCGTGTGGATCTGCATGGGATGCTCTTCAGTTCTGGGTCAGGCCGGCATCGACGACGAAGTTCGCGCCCGTGCAGCCGCCGCTCTCGTCGGAGCCGAGGAACAGGGCCATCCTGGCCACGTGGCTGGCGTCGAGCCGGAACTTCAACGCCTGCAGGTCGAGGAACTGCTGGTTCAGGTCGGGCGTCAGCCAGAGCTGCTTCTGGCGCTCCGTCAGGATCGCCCCCGGCACGATGCAGTTGACGCGGATATTCGACGGACCCAGCTCGCGGGCCAGCGTGCGGGTCATGCCGTTGATCGCCGCCTTCGCGGTCGTGTAGCCGACCATGCCGGGACGTCCGCGCATCCACGAGATCGAGCCGAGCATCACGATGGAGCCCGCGCCCCGCGCCGCCATGCCTTTCGCCACCGCCTGGGTGGCGAAGAACTGATGGTCGAGGTTCAGGGCGAGGGCTCGCCGCCAGTATTCCGGCTCCACCTCGGCCATGTCGTGCCGGTCGTCCTTGCCCGCATTGTTCACGAGAACGTCGACGCCGCCGCGTTCGTTCTCGATCCGGGCGAGCACCTCGCGGAGCGCCGGAATGTCGGTGACGTCGCAGGCATGGAAGCTGGCGCCCGTCGCGCTCGCCAGGGCGCGTCCCGGCTCCTCGGCGATATCGATGAACGACACCCGCGCGCCCTGGGCGGCGAAAGCCTTCACCATCTCCTCGCCGATCCCGGACGCCCCGCCCGTGATGACGACCGAGCGGTCCTGAAGGGAGCGATATTGGACGGTTGTGTAGTCGAATGCCATGGTGGCGCGGCCTCAAACGGAAGGATCGAAACGGTTTTCAGGCAGTCCCGGCACGTCGACCGGCATGGAGAACAGGCTTCCCGATTGCGGAAAGGCCTCGAGCTCGGCCTCGGATCGACCATGGCGCGCGGAGGTCACGTAGAGCGTCCTCAAGCCGGCGCCGCCGAAGCAGACCATCGTGGGGCACCGGGCCGGGACGGGATGCTCCGCCAGCAATCGCCCGTCGGGCGCATAGCGCCGGATGCGTCCACCCTCGAAGAGAGCGGTCCAGTAGCAGCCTTGCGCATCCACCGCGGCGCCATCGGGCCGTCCGCGGTCCGTCTCGGACGGCTGGAGGCGCGCGAACAGGGTCTTGTCCGTGGCCTCGCCGGTCGCGGGATCATAGGCATAGCGCCAGATCGTGAAGGTCGGCGTGTCGGAATGGTAGAGCGTGCGCCCGTCCGGTGAGAAGGCGACGCCGTTCGACGTGAGGAGGCCGCCGGCGAGCTCCGCGAGCCCTCGCCGGTCGTAGCGGTAGAGATGCGCCCTGCCGCCGTCCTTCGGCTCGTCGATGGTCCCGGCCAGGAAGCGCCCGGCCGGATCGACGCGGCCATCGTTGAAGCGGCTGGCGCGCTGGTCCTCCGGATTGTCCGCCAGCCTCGTCTCGCGGCGCCCCTCGGGATCCAGAAGCCAGAGGCCGGAGCGGAAGCCCGCGATGAAGCCGCCGCCCTTCCGCAACCCGATGCAGCCGATCTCCTCCGGCATCGTCATGACGGCGTGCGCGCCGGACGCGGGGTGGAACCGATGAAGCGCCCTGCCCGTGATGTCGACGAAAAACAGCGCCTGCCCGTCGACGTCCCAGACCGGGCACTCGCCCAGTTGCGCGCGAACATCGAGAGCGACGGTCAGCGGCATCGCACGCAACCTCAATAGGCCGCGGCCGGAGCGTTCGACGCCACCGGCTGATCGCGAAGGGCGCCGAGCCATTCCGAGGCGCGGCTCGTCATCATGGCGATGTCGGACGCCACCGCCACGTAGCCGTAGCCATAGGCGATGAAGCGGCGCACCATGTCCGGGTTGGGGCCCACGATGCCGACCGGCTTGCCCGCCTCACGGGCCATCCTGGCCGCCTTCTCGATCAGCGCCTGGACGTCCGGATGCGCGATATTGCCGATATGCCCCATGGCGGCCGCGAGATCGCCCGGCCCGACGAACAATGCGTCGATGCCGGGAACGGCCGCGATCTCGGGCAGCCGCTCGATCGCCTCGGGGGTCTCGAGCTGGACGATCACGGCCACCTGGTCGTTGGCGCGCTTGAGATAATCCGCCGCGCGGCCGAACCGTGAACCGCGATGAACCGCCGCCACGCCGCGAATTCCTTCCGGCGGATACTTGGCGAACGAGACCGCCTGCCGGGCCTCCTCGGCGGTCTGGACGAACGGCACCATGATCGTCTGGGCGCCGGCGTCGAGGACGCGCTTGACGAGCACCTGGTCGTTCCAGGCCAGGCGCACGACCGCATCGGCCGGCGTGCAGCCGATGGCGCGCAGGATATGGGCCAGGTCGGCCACTTCGATCGGCACGTGCTCCATGTCGACGACCAGGAAGTCGAAGCCGCTGTAGCCCATCGCCTCGGCGGTGGCGGGCGCGGCCGCCATGAGCCAGGTGCCGAGCGGCGGGCGCGGCCCCTCGCCCTTGAGCCAGCCCTTGAAGCGGTTCTCGATGTCGATCATGACGTGCCCCTAGAAGATGGACGGCTCGGCCACCGGGCCGGGCGCGCTGAGGAAATCGAAGTCGCAGCCCTGGTCGGCCTGCGAGACATGGCGCTGATAGAGCGCCGCGAACGAGCGGCCATAGACATGCGCGGTGGGCTTCCACGCGGCGCGGCGGCGCTCCAGCTCCGCCTCCTCGACCTTCATGTCGAGGCGCCCGGCCTCCACGTCGAGCGCCACGAGATCGCCGGTCCGGAGAAGCCCCAGGGGGCCGCCCACGGCCGCCTCCGGGGCCACGTGCAGGATGCAGGTGCCGTAATGGGTGCCGCTCATCCGCCCGTCGCAGATGCGCACCATGTCGCGCACGCCCTGCTTGAGGAGCTTCTTCGGGATCGGCAGGTTGCCCCATTCCGGCATGCCCGGCGCTCCGACCGGGCCGGCGTTGCGCAGCACGAGAACCGTGTCCTCCGTGATGTCGAGATCGGGATCGTCGATCATCCGGTTCATCTCGG
Organism: Microvirga sesbaniae; assembly: GCF_025460805.1. Classification (GTDB taxonomy): domain Bacteria; phylum Pseudomonadota; class Alphaproteobacteria; order Rhizobiales; family Beijerinckiaceae; genus Microvirga; species Microvirga sesbaniae. The sequence continues at coordinate 5,889 of NZ_JAMXFJ010000031.1, forward strand.
CCGGGCTGTCGAACACGAGGGCCGGCCCGACATGCTTGAGGAATTTCGGGTTCGCCGCGGAGGATTTCATGACGGCGCCGTTCGGGGCGAGGTTGCCCCGCAGCAGCGCCAGCGTCTTGCCGCGCGAGAGCGGCACGATCGGATCGTCTTCCCCGCGGATGACATCGTCGTTCCAGCACTCGGCTCCGGCGATGTTCTCGCCGAGCGTCCTGCCGTTCACCGTCATGGCGTCCCGGTCGAGGTGCCCCTCGAGCTTCTTGAGCAGCGCGAGCAGGCCGCCGGCGAAATAGAAGTCCTCCATCAGGTACTCGCCGGACGGGAAGAGATTGGCGCAGACCGGCACCTTTGCGGCCATGTCGGCCATGTCGTCGAGGGTCAGATCGACGCCGGCGCGGCGCGCCATGGCGATCAGGTGCACGGCGGCGTTGGTCGAGCCGCCGAGGGCCATGTAGGTGACGAGACCGTTGCGGAAGCCCCTCGCATCGAGGAAGCGGGAGGGCTTCCAATCCTGCCAGATCATCTCGACGATGCGCTCGCCGCACAGGGAGGCCATGCGCGGATGACCGCTGTCGGCGGCCGGGATCGAGGAGGCCCCGGGGAGCGTCAGGCCCATGGCGTCCACGATGGACGTCATGGTGGAGGCCGTTCCCATGGTGTTGCAGGTGCCGATGGAACGGGTCATGCGGCTTTCGAGGTCGACCCAGTCTCCTTGCGTGATGTTGCCGGCCCGCAGCTCGTCCCAGTACTTCTTGGTGTGGGTCCCGGCTCCGGTCTTCTGGCCGCGCCACTGCCCGTTCGACATTGGACCGGCCGGGCAGTAGATCACCGGGATGTCCATGCTGATCGCCCCCATGAGGAGCCCGGGCGTGGACTTGTCGCAGCCGCCCAGCAGCACGGCCCCGTCGATCGGGTGCGAGCGCAGGAGCTCCTCCACCTCCATGGCCAGGAAGTTGCGATAGAGCATGGTGGTGGGCTTCACCATGACCTCGCCGACGGAAAGGGCCGGCAGCTCGACCGGATAGCCGCCCGCCTGCCAGACGCCGCGCTTCACGGCCTCCGCCCGGTCGCGCAGATGCGAATGGCAGGGGCTCAGGTCGCTCCAGGTGTTGACGATGGCTACCACGGGCTTGCCGAGGAATTCCTCCCGGCGCAGGCCCATCTGCTGGGTGCGCTGGCGGTGCGCGAAGCCGCGCATGTCGTCGGAGGCGAACCAGCGCTGGCTCCGCAGCTCCCCGATGGGTCGGCGTGTCATGGCCATCATCCTTTATCCCTTGATGCCGCCGGAGGTCAGCCCGGACACGACACGCTCCTGGAAGATCACGATCAGGACCGCCACCGGCACGATGCCCACCACGAGCGCGGCCGAAATCACCGGCCAGGGGAACGCGAACTCGCCCTGATAGAGGGTGATGCCGACCGGAAGCGTGCGCAGCATCGGGTTGGAGTTGAAGGAGAGCGCGAGCAGGAACTCGTCCCAGGAATTCACGAAGGCCAGGATGCCCGCCGTGAACACGCCCGGCGCGGCGAGCGGCACCACGACCTTGAACAGGGCGCCCAGGCGCGTGCAGCCGTCGATCATGGCCGAGTTCTCGAGATCGCGCGGGATGCCTTCGAAGAACGAAACCAGGATCAGCGTGCAGACCGGCAGGCTCAGCACCGTGTAGGGCAGGATCAGGGCGATCCAGGTGTTGAGGAGGTTGAGCGCCCGCATGATCTCGAACAGCGGGACCAGCAGCGTCACCAGCGGGAAGGTCGAGACCGCGATGATGGCCGAGAGGATCAGGTCCCGGCCGCGGATGTGAAGCCGGGCCAGGGCGTAGGCGGCGAGCACCGACACGAAGAGCGTCAGGGCCGTCGAGAGAAGCGCCACCATGAAGCTGTTGAAGAGGAACAGGAGCAGCGGCTGATCCGTGAAGGCGCGCAGGTAATTGGCGATCGTCGGGGCATGAGGCAGCCACGTGATCGGCTTGAGGGTCAGCTCGGTCTCGGTCTTGAGCGACGTGAACAGGATCCACAGGGCCGGAAACATCCCGTTCATCACCAGGACGAACCCGATCAGGATGCGCAGCGGCTTGCCGGAAAAGAGCGAGCGGTTGGCAGGCGTATCATGGCTCATGGCTGTCACCCCTTGGCCCGGATCATGCGCAGGTAGACGGCCGTCACGCCCATGGAGAGCGCGAACATGACCACCGCGAGCGCGGAGCCGTAGCCGAGATCGAGGAAGTCGACCGTGTTCTGGTGGATGTACATGGCAAGGGTCGCCGTGGAGGTTCCGGGACCGCCCCGCGTCATGGTGAAGGGGATGTCGAACGTCTGCAGCGCCGTGATGGTGCGGAAGATCAGCGCCACCACGATGGAGGCCTTGAGCAGCGGCAGGGTGATCTCGAAGAACTGCCTCAGGCGCCCTGCCCCGTCCACCTCCGCCGCCTCGTAGAGGGAGCGCGGAATGGTCTGGAGGCCCGCCAGGATGATGAGCGCCATGAAGGACGACGTCTTCCAGATGATCGTCAGGCAGATCGCCGCGAAGGCCCAACGGGCGGAGTTGAACCAGATCACGCCCTCGAATCCGAGGCGGCCGAGCACGTCGTTCACGACGCCGTATTCCGAATGGAAGAACCACGCGAAGATGAGGCCGGCGAACGAGAGCGGCAGCGCCCATGGGATCAGGAGCGAGAGCCGGACTGGCCATTTCCGCTTGAACGGCAGGTTCGCCATCAGGGCGAGAGCGAGGCCGACGAGCAAGGCGCCCGGGACCGTGATCAGGGTGATGAGCACCGTGTTCCAGGTCGTCTCCCAAAACACGGGATCGTCCAGCATGAGCGCGTAGTTCTCGAGCCCGGCGAAGGCCGCCGGCGCGCCCGATGTCAGCGACAGGTTCTGGAAGCTGGTCCAGACCAGGCGGCAGACCGGGTAGACGATGATGAGCGCCAGCAGCAGCGCCGCCGGAAGCAGCAGCAGCAGGGCGAGGGTGCGCTCGCTCGGATCGAGGAAGCGCGTCCACCATTTCGTGCCGCTCTCATTGCGCGGCGTAACCAGGGTCGTTTCGCTCGCCGTTGCCATCGTCATGATCCTGCCCGGGTGCGAGGTTGGGGATGGATGCCCGAGGGCATCCATCCGGCGGTGGGGATGCGGGTCAGCGCATCGTGCGAAAAAGTGGAGCCGGTTTTTCGGAGTCAACGATGCGCCAGCCTAGAGTGGAGCATCGGATTCGATCCCAAAAGTGGACCCACTTTTGGGCCCGATGCTCTAGCGCAGAACGCGGCGCAAGCGGCCTTCCATCTGCGTGGCGCCGTCCTCGGGCGTCGACTGTCCGGCCAGAACGGCGTTGACCGTGGTCCGGATGATGTCGCTCACCTCGTTGTAGCGGGGCGTCACCGGCCGGGCCTTCGCGGTCTCGACCACCGGACGGGCGTTGGCGAACCACGGAACCGCCTTGGTCACGTCCGCGTCCGTATAGACATCGGGGAATTGCGGAAGCAGGGCGGCGTTGATCGCCATGAACTCGGACGTTTCGGGGCTCGACAGATACTGGACGAATTTCTGCGCCTCGGTCTTGTTGTTGGAATAGGCGGACACGCCCCATTCCCAGCCGCCCAGGCAGGAGGCCGGCTGGCCGCCCTGCACGGCGGGAAGCTTCACGACGCCGACCTTGTCCTTCACGGCGGACTCGGCGCCCTGGAACTGTCCCCAGGCATACGACCAGTTGACGGCGAACAGCACGTTGCCGGCCTGGAACTCCTTGCGGGTATCGTCGGTGGCGACCTCCGCGATGTTCTTCTTGGCGACGCCCTGGTCGACGAAGTCCTTCCACAGCTTCAGGGACTTCACGGCCGCTTCCTTGTCGAAGGAGAGCTTGCCGTTGGAGACCAGCTGCCTGCCCATGCTCCAGTACGGCAGCAGGAAGGTGCAGACCGCGCCCTCGATCGCCTTGCCCTGGAAGGAAAGCCCCTGGAGGTTCGGATCCTTCTCGGACTCGGTCACCTTCTTGGCCGCGACCGCGAGCTCGTCCCAGGTCTGCGGCGGCTGGATCCCGTGCTTCTCGAGAAGATCCTTGCGGTAGTAGAGGAACATGGCATCGGCGAAGGCCGGCAGCGCCACGACCTTGCCGTCGACGGTGTTCGCTTCGGCATAGGCCGGCAAGTAGCGCTTCATGTAAGAATCGGCGTCGGCGCCGAGAACGTCGTTGAACGGCACGGTCCAGCCGGCAGCCGCGTACTGCGCCGGGCGGATCACGTCGAGGATCATGACGTCGAGGGACGAATCCTTCGCGGTCATGACCGTGTTGAGATACTGCGCCTGCGCCTCGGAGGTGTTGCCGCCGGTCTCGATGGTCACCTTCACGTTCGGATTCTTGGCCTCGTACATGTCGAAGGCCTTGCGCCAGACATCCGGACGATGCTGGCTGGACACGAACACGCGCAGATTGGTCTGGGCCATGGCGGCGGACGCCGTCAGCGTCAGGGCCGCGCCGGCCAGAAGCAGCTTCATGGTCTTCTTCGACATCATCGTTTCCTCCTTGGGGTTCTTGTCGGAGCCGGTGCCTTGCCGGCCCCTTTCGTTGAAGGGGTCCCTCAGACGAGGGCCCGTTCCGTCGCCGCATCGAACAGGTGGATCCGGGTGGGATCGACACCGATGGAGAGAGTGTCCCCCGGGATCGGCCGCATCTCAGGCGCCACGCGCGCGGTCAGCGTCGACGGACCGAGGGCGAAATGGATCAAGGTATCGGAGCCCAGGGGCTCCACCACCTGCACCCTGCCCGTCAGGGGCTGGCCCTCGCCGGGCGGCAGGAAATGCTCGGGACGGATGCCCACGATGACGTCGCGCCCCTCGAGCGCGCCCGCCGGTCCGGCCGAGCGGCTCTGGAGCGGAATGCTGGAACCGCCATCGAACGCCACGGCCCCACCCTGGATCCTGCCCTTGGCGAAGTTCATCGCCGGGGATCCGATGAACCCGCCGACGAAGACGCTCGCCGGGGTGTTGTAGACCTCGTCGGGCGTGCCGACCTGCTCGATCTCGCCGCCCTTGAGGATCACGATGCGGTCCGCGAGGGTCATCGCCTCGACCTGGTCGTGGGTCACGTAGATGATCGTGGTGCCGATGGCCTGATGCAGGCGCTTGATCTCGGTGCGCACCTGCCCGCGCAGCTTGGCGTCGAGGTTCGAGAGCGGCTCGTCGAAGAGGAAGACCTGGGGCCGGCGCACGATGGCCCGCCCCATGGCGACGCGCTGGCGCTGCCCGCCCGAGAGCTGGCTCGGCTTGCGGTCGAGGAGCTGGGAGATGCCCAGCATCTCGGCCGCCTGAGCGATGCGGGGCTTGATCTCGGCCGCCGGGACGCCGCGGACCTTCAGGCTGAAGGCCATGTTCTCGTAGACGGTCTTGTGCGGGTAGAGCGCGTAGTCCTGGAACACCATGGCGATGTCGCGCTCGCGGGGCGGCAGCCTGTTCACCACCCTGTCGCCGATGCGGATCTCGCCGTCGCTGATGCTCTCGAGACCGGCGAGCATGCGCAAGGTGGTCGACTTGCCGCAGCCGGACGGGCCGACCAGCACGACGAATTCACGGTCGGCGATCTCCAGGTCGATGCCCTTCACGATCCGAAGGGCCCCGTAACTCTTCTCAAGCTTCCGGAAGCTGACGGACGACATGCTCCCTCCCTGTTGCTTTGCGCCGCGCTCCGAGCCGGCCCGCCTGCGCCCCTGTGATGATCTCAGGTCGATTTGGATTATGAATGCATCATAGCGCTACGATGATCGGCATGCAAGAGGCGTCTTGAGGCGCCTTGCGGGATACGAAAGCCCTCGCCGGCACGTCATCCTGTCTGAAAATATCCAGAAAAATCAAGCGCAAAGCAGCTTTTCTGTTTGCTGTCGCGCCGTTCTGCCCTATATTCGGATGAGCTTCATCCATCGAAGCGCTACGAAAAAGGGAAGAGGATGGACGCCGACAGCAGCCGCCTGCAGACCCGGAGCACCCGGAAACGGCGCAAGATGCAGCGTGTCACGATGATGGACGTGGCCAAGCTCGCCCAGGTGTCCCCGTCCACGGTCTCGCTCTACCTCCGCAAACCGGCCGCCGTCTCGCCCGCGGCCGGGCAGGAGATCGCCCGCGCCATCTCGGCTCTGGGCTACGTTCCCAATCTGGTGGCCGGCGGACTGGCCGCCGCCTCCTCCAAGGTCGTCAGCATCATCGTTCCTTCCATTCGCAACGCCTTCTTCGCCGAGACCGTCTCGACCCTCCAGTCGGAACTGGCCGCCGAGGGCCTTCAGGTGCTCCTCGGCCACAGCGAATACGGCGAGGATCAGGAGGAGGCCCTGGTCCGGACGGCGCTCTCCTGGGCGCCGGCCGCCGTGGTCCTGACCGGGCTGGCCCACAGCGCCGGGACCCGCAAGCTCCTGCGGGCGAGCGGCGTTCCCGTGGTCGAGATGTGGGAGCTCGGCGGGACACCCATCGACATGGCGGTCGGCTTCTCGCACCCGCAGGTGGGCGCATCCGCGGCGCGACATCTCCTGTCGAAGGGCCGCCGGGCCCTCGCCTTCCTGGGCGCGCGCATGCAGGAGGACCATCGCGCCGAGACGCGCGCGAGCGGCTTTGCCGAGACGGCCCGCCTGGGGGACGGGCTCTCGCACGAGATCATCAATCATCCCGGAGCGGCAACGGTCGAGGCCGGCGCCCTTCTTCTGACCCGTGCCCTCGAGCGGATCCCGAACCTGGACGGCATCGCCTGCTCGAACGATCTGATCGCCCTCGGGGCCCTGTTCGAATGCCAGCGCCGGGGAATCGCCGTTCCGGACGCCATTGCGGTCGTCGGCTTCGGCGATCTCGACTTCAGCGCCTCGTGCATCCCCTCCCTCACCACCATCCGCCCCTCGGGCGATCTGATCGGACGGGAGGTCGCCCGGCTGATCCTCGGCAGCATCCAGGGCGACCGCCCGGAAGGGACCTCGCGGATCATCGATACGGGCCATGTGCTGATCGAGCGGCGGAGCACGTGACGACGGCCATGACGTTGAGGGTGTCATCACCCGCTCACACCCCCTCCCCGTCATCACCCGCTCACACCACCCTCCACGTCATCACCGGGCTTGTCCCGGTGATCCCGCTTCTGTAAAGCGCCGCGCCCCACAGTATCGGGATGGCCGGCACAGGGCCGGCCATGACGTGGGTGGGTAGCGGGAAGGGCGGAGGGTGCCGTGACGCGGGAGGGTGTCATCACCGGGCTCGTCCCACCCTCTCACGTCATCACCGGCCTTGTGCCGGTGATCCCGATGCGAGAGGCGCCGCGCTTCACCGGATCGGGATGGCCGGGACGAGCCCGGCCATGACCGGCGGAGGTGACCCGACGGTCGCGGCTGTCGCCCGTTCCCCGCTTGTGGTAGGACCCGGTTTTTCGCCCTCGACGGTGCGCCAGCCAAGGGAGAGCAGAACCGTGACAGAGATCCGCCGGATCGGCGTTGCCGCACGCTACAGCGACCTCGTGATCCACGAGGGAACGGCCCGTTTTTCGGGCTATGTGCCCGAGACCACCCTGGGGCTTTCGGTCTCCGAGCAGACGCGGGACGTCCTCGGGCAGATCGAGCAATCGCTCGCGGAGATCGGCAGCGACAAGGCCAGGCTCCTGCAGGCCACGATCTGGCTGGCCGACATGGCCGACTATGACGCGATGAACGCCGTCTGGGATGCCTGGATCGTCCCCGGTCAGGCTCCGGCCCGCGCGTGCGTGGAAGCACGGCTGGCCAACCCGGACTACACGCTCGAGATCCAGGTCGTGGCCGCCCTCTGACCCCTGGTCCCGCTCAGGCCCGCTCGGCCCGCGCGCCCGACTTCGCGAGCGCGCCCAGGCGCTTGCGCTCGTAGTGCTTCGCCAGGCGCAGGTGGCGCCACGTGGCGTAGTTCATGGAGATCAGGAACCCGTAGGTGCCGCGCAGGAAGTGCAGCCGCCCGAAATAGGCCTTCAGGAACGCGGCCGGAAACTCGAAATAGACCCGCCAGGTGGGGATCGACACCCCCCTCACCTCGAGATCGACCGCCTGCTGATCGGCGTAGCTGTTGAGCTTGGCGAGCTGGTCCCCCAGGGAGCGCACGGACCGGTGATGCACGAGGCCCTTCAGCTTGCCGACCCTGGTGCCGGGCTTCAGGTCGACCCGATCATGGACGAGGGAGGTCGAATACCGCCCGGCATCCCGCCGATAGAGCCGGACCGGGGCGATCCGGTACGCCAGCGGATGGGGAGCGCTCTCGCCCGGATAGGTCTCGGCGATGCGGATTCCATAGGCTTGGCGGGCCGGCTCCCCCTGGGCGAACAGCGCCCGCAGCTCGGCGAGCAGCTCCGGCGAGACCTCCTCGTCCGCGTCCAGGTTCAACAGCCACTCGTACCGGCACTGGTCCTCCGCGAAGCGCTTCTGGAGGCCATAGCCCGGCCAGGGGTTGAAGATCACCCGGGCGCCGAGGTCCTGCGCCACCGCCTGGGTTCCATCCGTCGAGCCGGAATCGACCACGACGATATCGTCCGTCAGCCCGCGGACCGCACGGATCGTGGCTCCGATCCGGTCGGCCTCGTTCTTGGCAATGATGAAAACGGAAACGGGAAGCATGGCACCGGGTGCCTAGCCGCCCTGAAGTGTCGTGGCAAGAGCTTTGGGCAAGAGTTTTGGGCAAGAGCTTTGGCCAAGAGTTTTGGGCGAGAGTCTTGAACCGTCAGAGAAGCTCGCCCTCACGGGCCTGGCTCGCGGCGGACGCTCCCTGGCGCTTGCGCACGCGCAGTTCGGCCAGGAGCGGGAAATGGTCCGATGCGACCCGGGTCAGCGGGTTGCGGACCGGTCCGGCATCGATCACCTCGATCGATTTCGTCACGAAGACATGGTCGAGGCGCAGGACCGGCGCCCGGGTGTGGAAGGTCGGCTGCGGCTCCCCGAAGGAGTTGGACAGCTGGGCGTCGCGCATCCGGTTGGCGATCAGCCGATAGGACCGCGAGTATGGGGGCGCATTGAAGTCGCCCAGCAGCACGGCCGGGTCGCCGCAATCCGGGTGGCCGATCCAATCCGCCCCGATCAGGGCGGCCGCCTGCGTCCGCCGCTCCCCGGACCGCAGCGACAGATGGGCATTGACCACATGAAAGGCCTGGCCGTCCACCTCGACGGCGACCCAGAGGGCGCTGCGCTTCTCGAAGGACGGTCGGGTCGATTGCGTGGGCAGACGCCCCGCCTTGACGATCCTCGAGGCATGACGGGTCAGCACCGCGATGCCGTATTGCTCGCCCAGGATGCGGATCGTCGGCTGAAAATGCAGGTCCATCCCGAGGCGGGAGGCCACGGCGGCCGCCTGATCGATCTCCCCGGACCGCACCCGGCCGACGCGAACCTCCTGCAAGGCCACGATGTCCGGATCGCAGGACGCGATGACCTCCGCGATCCGCTGTGGGGAGATCTGCCTGTCCGTGCCGAGCCAGCGATGGACGTTGTAGGTGAGGATCCGAAGGGTTCGCCCCTGTTTGTCGCTATGCTTCAAAGGTCGGCACCGGCTCAATCGTTCGTGACAGGTCAATGCACCGGGTCATTCGGCACAAGCAGGACTTCACCTGCCGCCTAAGCGGCAAACGTGTCGGATCAATGACACAAGCTCGACCCTGGTTCCCAGGGTCGGCCGGCGGATGGCTGGCCTGCGGATGGCCGGGCCGCGGCACGCGCCGGGTCCGGATCTTCTTGGAACGTCTCTCGACCTCTTGACCTTACCATGATTGGAAGGATTACACCCTCGTCCCATATGAGGACCAGGAGACCCGCCATGGCCGCCGGCAAGACCGCCCCGATCGACAGCATCGACATTTCCATCCAGGGCATGACCTGCGCGTCCTGCGTCAACCGGGTCGAGAAGGCGCTCAGGCGCGTCCCGGGGGTCACGGACGCCTCCGTCAACCTGGCGACCGAGCGGGCGACGATCCGCCATATCGGCGCGCCGGAGATCGAGGGACGGCTGATCGGCGCCGTCGCGGAGGCCGGCTACGGGGCCACGGCAATCCGGCCGGACGGCGGGCGGGCCGACCGCGAGCGGGAGGCCCGGGAGGCGGAGATCGCCGGCCTCCGGCGCTCCCTGCTGGTCGCCGCGGCCCTTACCCTGCCGGTCTTCGCGCTCGAGATGGGGTCCCACCTCACCCCGGCCGTCCATGACTGGGTCATGGGAACGCTCGGGCACCGCAACAGCTGGTCCCTGCAATTCGCCCTGACCACCCTGGTCCTGTTCGGTCCCGGACTGCGCTTCTTTCGAAAGGGCGTCCCGGCCCTCCTGCGGGGGGCCCCGGACATGAACTCGCTCGTCGCCCTCGGCACGAGCGCCGCCTATGCCTATTCGGTGGTGGCGACATTCCTGCCCGGGTTCCTGCCGGCCCCCATGGAGAACGTCTATTTCGAGGCGGCCGCCGTCATCGTGACCCTGATCCTGCTGGGCCGCTTCCTCGAAGCCAAGGCCAAGGGCCGCACCTCGGAGGCGATCAAGCGCCTCATGGGCCTCCAGGCGAAGACGGCCCGGGTGGTCCGGGACGTCGAGGCGCTGGACGTTCCTCTCGACCGGGTCGTGAGCGGCGCTCTCGTCCAGGTCCGCCCCGGCGAGAGGATCCCGGTCGATGGCGAGGTGGTGGAAGGATCGTCCTTCGTGGACGAATCCATGATCACGGGCGAGCCCGTTCCCGTCGAGAAGACGCCTGGGAGCGAAGTGGTGGGCGGCACCATCAACCGGACCGGCAGCTTCGCCTTCCGGGCCACCCGGATCGGCGCCGACACGGTCCTGGCCCAGATCATCCGGATGGTCGAGCAGGCTCAAGGGTCGAAGCTGCCGATCCAGGCCCTCGTCGACCGGGTGACCGCCTGGTTCGTTCCCGCCGTCATGGCGGCCGCCGCCCTGACCTTCCTGGTCTGGCTCCTCGTCGGCCCCGAACCGGCGCTCACCTACGCGCTGGTGAATGCGGTGGCCGTGCTGATCATCGCCTGCCCGTGCGCCATGGGGTTGGCCACGCCCACCTCCATCATGGTCGGCACGGGACGGGCGGCGGAGCTCGGCGTGCTGTTCCGCCAGGGCGAGGCCCTCCAGAGCCTCAAGGAGGTCGGGGTCGTGGCCCTCGACAAGACCGGCACCCTGACCGAAGGGCGCCCCGAGCTGACCGACTTCGTGTGCGCGCCCGGGGTCTCCGACGCCGAGGCGCTGCGGCTGGTCGCCGCCGTGGAGAGCCGCTCCGAGCACCCGGTCGCGCAGGCCATCGTGGCGGCCGCCGCGCGGCGGGGGCTCGCCCTGCCGCCCCCGGAGGGTTTTGGGGCCGAACCGGGCTTCGGCGTCTCGGCGTCGGTCGACGGGCGGAGCGTGGCCGTGGGCGCGGACCGCTTCATGACGAGGCTCGGGCTGAGCGTCGCCGCCTTCGGGGCCATCGCGGCGCGCCTGGGCGCGGAGGGCAAGAGCCCGCTCTATGCCGCCATCGACGGCCGGCTCGCGGCCATCGCGGCGGTCGCGGACCCGATCAAGCCCTCGAGCCGCGAAGCGGTCGCGGCGCTCCACGCGCTCGGGCTCAAGGTCGCCATGATCACCGGCGACAACCGCAGGACCGCCGAAGCCATCGCGTCTCGGATCGGGATCGACGAGGTGGAGGCCGAAGTGCTGCCCGACGGCAAGGTCGAGGCGGTGAAGCGCCTGCGCCGTCAGCACGGGCGGATCGCCTTCGTGGGCGACGGCATCAACGATGCGCCCGCCCTCGCGGAGGCCGATATCGGCATCGCCATCGGGACCGGCACGGACATCGCCATCGAGAGCGCCGACGTGGTGCTCATGTCGGGCGACGTCCGCGGCGTGGTCAACGCCATCGCGCTGTCGAAGGCGACGATCCGCAACATCCGGCAGAACCTGTTCTGGGCCTTCGCCTACAACGTCCTGCTGATCCCGGTGGCGGCCGGCGTGCTCTATCCGGTCGACGGCACCCTGCTGTCGCCGGTCATCGCGGCCGGCGCCATGGCGCTGTCCAGCGTCTTCGTTCTCGGCAACGCCCTGCGCCTGCGCGGCTTCAGGGCGCCGGCCGCGTCGGGGCGGGCCGTTCCCCCCTCTCGAGCCGTGGAAGGCGTCGCATGAATATCGGGCAGGTCGCCGCGGCGTCCGGCGTTTCGGCCAAGATGATCCGCTATTACGAATCCATCGGGCTGATCCCGAAGACGGCGCGCACGGAATCCGGCTACCGGGTCTATTCCGACCATGACGTGCACACCCTGCGCTTCATCCGGCGCTCGCGCGATCTCGGCTTCTCGGTCGAGCAGATCGCCGACCTCGTGTCCCTCTGGCAGGACCGCGACCGGGCGAGCAAGGACGTGAAGGCCATCGCGCTCGACCATGTGGGCGTGCTCGAGCGCAAGATCCGGGAGCTGCAGGAGATGGCCTCGACCCTGAAGCATCTCGCCGCCCACTGCCACGGGGACGCGCGCCCGCATTGCCCGATCATCGAGGAGCTGGCGAACGACGGGGCCGCGCCGCTCCCGGGGAAGCCGGACGCGAAGTTCGGCGCCTTGGGGAAAGGGCCCGGGCGGTGAACCGGCCTCCCCCACCCGCCACGTCATCACCGGGCTTGTCCCGGTGACGACGTCGGGGGTGGTGTGAGGCGGTGCGAACACCCTCCCCACGTCATGGCCGGGCCTGTCCCGGCCATCCCGATCCGGAGAAGCGCCGTGCCTCAAACAAGCGGGATCACCGGGACAAGCCCGGTGATGACGTGAGAGGGTGGGAGAGATGGCCATCCCGATCCGGCGGATCACCCGCATGACGACGGTCGGTGCGTCATCCCGTCCCCTCAGGCGGCCATCTCGACCTCGCGGCCGCGGCCGAGATCCTGCATCAGCTGCACGTAGTCCGGCCGCCGCCGGATCTGGCGTCCGTAGTGCCGCCGCAGGGCCTCGGTGAGCCGCCCGTCGCGCGACAGAAGCCCGTCGGCGAAACCGACCATGAGGGAATTCGGCCAGGCCTGGGGCCGGATCTCCACCAGGCGCTCGAACAACGCGTCCTCGCTTTCGTCCGGGTCGGCCTGGGCCATGAGGGTCAGCATCGCGGCGGTCGAGCGCGAGACGCCCATGTGGCAATGGACCAGCAGGTGACCCTCGGCGTGGCCGGCCCGCCCCTCGCCCACCTCGTCCCCGAAGCGGAGAATCGCCTCCACGTCCGTTCGCGCAGGCAGGATCATGCCCGGGATGGGCAGGATGATGTCGTGGAAGCGCAGGATCGTCCTGTGATGCGGATCGTAGGCCTCGAAGGCCTCCGGGTCGGGATGATCCGGGTCGAGAATGGACAGGACATGGGTCACGGAGCGTTCGCGCTGGTCCGGCAGTTCCGCGATGCCGCAGACCGTGAGCATCTGAATGGGAGTTCGGTGCATGATCGACGCTCGCTCGCTGGCTGAATGGGGACAAGAACCTTAACGGCCCTCACGAAAGAGTTAACCCCTTGCGACGGAGAGCAATCGGCGCGTTCAAAAGACTGTGTCTTGCAAACAACACTGGACCTTTGCCACATTTGCGCCATGTGAGATCCACCTTGTCGTCACCGGCCAGGCTATGTCTCATCATGAGTCATGCTGCCGCTCCCGAATGTCGGCAGACGAATCCCAAAAACAGAAACTGCAGGTCACCCCACTGATGTTTGCTGCCTTGGCTTCGCGCCCGTCACCGATGAAAAACGCGTTCCGCTTCGCCGCGGTTCTCCTTCCGATGGCCCTGGCGGCCTGCGTCACCACGCAAGCGCCTCCGCAGCAAGCCGTGCGCCGTATCGATCCCGCTTACGCGGCCATGTACGGACCCCGCCCGGACGAGCCGCACCCGCTGCCGGCCACCGACATCTCCGAAGTCGACCCGCGCTTCCTGCGCCGCGAAGTGGCCTATTACGGCCGCGAGGAACCCGGCACCATCGTGGTCGACACCGAGGCGCGCCATCTCTATCTCGTCCGCGAGGGCGGCCGGGCCATCCGCTACGGCATCGGCGTCGGCAAGGAAGGCCTGGCCTGGAGCGGCCGCGCCCGGATCGGCCGCAAGGCCACGTGGCCGCGCTGGACTCCCACCGCCGCCATGATCCGCCGCGAGCCCGAGCGCAATGCCCGCTGGGCCGGCGGCATGGAGGGCGGCCTGAGCAACCCTCTCGGCGCACGCGCGCTCTACCTCTACAACAACGGCGTCGATACCATGTACCGGCTCCACGGCACCACCGAGCCGTGGTCGATCGGCCAGTCCGTGTCGAGCGGCTGCATCCGCCTGTTCAACCAGGACATCATCGACCTCTACAGCCGGGTGCCGGTCGGCTCGCCCGTGGTCGTGCTGCAGGGCCAGCGCCTGTTCGACGTGGAGGACGATACGCGGGTCTCCTCCGCCTATTGAGGTCTCGGGCCGGTGACAACACCCTCCCCACGTCATGGCCGGCCTTGTGCCGGCCATCCCGATGCGGAAAAGCGCCGCGCCTCGAACAAGCGGGATCACCGGGACAAGCCCGGTGATGACGTGGAGAAGATGGTCAGGGCCGGTGATGACGCCCTCCCCCCTGGAGGCCTCGCCGGACTGTCCTATGAATCCATGTCCATGAGGCTCGAGGATCGTTCCAGGGATCGTTCATGGACGAATGGTTTTTCGCCGCGCTGAGACTGACCACCCGCGCCATCGAGGTCGGCGGGATCGCCATCATCGTCCTGGGCATTCTCGGCGCGAGCCTCGCGGCCCTCTGGCAGGTCCTGCGCGGGCGCCCGGGATCGGAGGCCTTCGCCCTTTACCGGTCGAATGTGGGCCGGGCGATCCTGCTCGGCCTCGAATTTCTCGTCGCGGCCGACATCATCAACACGGTGGCGATCGAGCCGACCCTTCAGAGCCTTCTCATCCTCGGCGGCATCGTGCTGATCCGGACCTTCCTCAGCTTCTCCCTCGAGGTCGAAATCGAGGGCCGCTGGCCCTGGGCCCGGCACAGGGCCGACCGGGAGCTCTCCTCGGACGGCGCGGCCTGACACGGGACGGCAGGCCGCGCGGATCGCCGCGCGATGCCGGCGATCCGTGCCGCAGCATCCCCCGAGCACCGACCGATGCTCTCATTCAAGAAGAACGCATCGGATGGATCCCAAAAGTGCAAGTCCACTTTTCACGTCCGATGCGTTAGCGCAATCGCAAGATCTTTCTCCCATAGTCCGGTGTGGAATTCTGAAATGGTCGGAACGGAACTGTCAGTGGATACGAAGGTCGGATGCCAGGGCTGCCGGAACAGCGAACCGCTTCCGTTCGACTTCACCATGGCGTTCCACCCGATCGTGGATCTCGACCGCGGCGTCATCTGGGGCTACGAGGCGCTGGTCAGGGGAACGCAGGGGCAATCCGCCGGGCAGATCCTGAGCCAGGTCGATGAGCACCTGCAGTACAAATTCGATCAGGCCTGCCGGGTCAAGGCCATCGAGCTGGCGGGCCGCCTCTTCCCGCGGACCGAGGAAACGCGGCTGTCCATCAACTTCATGCCGAACGCGGTCTACGAACCCGCGGCCTGCATCCGAACGTCTCTGGAATCGGCCCGCCGCGTGGGCTTCGACACCCGGCGGATCATGTTCGAGTTCACCGAGAACGAGCGGATGGCGGACACGAAGCACGTGGCCCGGATCATCGCGGAGTACAAACGTCTCGGATTCATCACGGCCATCGACGATTTCGGCGCCGGACATGCGGGCCTGAACCTCCTCGCCAACTTCCAGACCGACCTCATCAAGATCGACATGGAGATCATCCGCGGGATCACGGACTCGACCGCCCGGCAGGCGATCGTCGCGGGCATCCTGGTGATGGCCCGCGCCCTCGACATCACGGTGATCGCCGAGGGCATCGAAACGGACGCGGAACTCGCCACCCTGCGGGATGCGGGCATCGGCCTGTTCCAGGGCTTCCTCTTCGCCAGGCCGGCCGTCGAAAGCCTCCCGGCCGTTTCGCTCGGTGCGTGACGGCGCCGCGCCTCACCGCATCGGGATGGCCGGGACAAGCCCGGCCATGACGTGTGGAGGGCGTCATCACCGGGTCACACCACCCTCTCACGTCATCACCGGGCTTGTCCCGGTGATCTCGATTGTTCGAGGCGCCGCGCCTCACCGCATCGGGATGGCCGGCACAAGGCCGGCCATGACGTGGGTGGGTGGTAGGAAGGGCGGAGGGTGCCGATCCCCCGCCTCTCACCCGCTCACCTCGACCCGCACATGCCGCTTCCTGCCCGCCGTGAGCTTCAGGGATCCGCCGGCGAGATCCGCCGGAGCGACGGGGGCGTCGGCGTCCTGCACGACCACGCCGTTGAGCCGCGCGCCGCTGTTGCCGACTAGGCGGCGCGCCTCGCTCCTGGAGCCGGACAACCCGGCCAGCACGAGAAGCTGCGCGACCGTGACGCCGGCCTCGAGCGCGGACCGGGAGAGGCCGATGCTCGGCAGCCCGGATGCGGTCTCGCCCTCCTCGAAGGCGCGGCGCGCCGTCTCGGCCGCGTCCCGCGCGGCGGCGTCCCCGTGCGCGAGACGGGTCGCCTCGTTGGCCAGGATCCGCTTCGCCTCGTTGATCTCGGAGCCCTTCAGCCGCCCCAGACGATGCACCTCGTCGAGGGGCAGCTCCGTGAAGAGGCGCAGGAAGCGGGCGACGTCGTCGTCCTCCGTGTTGCGCCAGAACTGCCAGAACGCGTAGGGGCCGAGCTTATCGGCGTTGAGCCAGACGGCGCCCGTCGCGGTCTTGCCCATCTTGGCCCCGGCCGTGGTGGTGAGCAGCGGCGTCGTCAGCCCGAAGAGCTGGCGCTGGTCGATCCGCCGGGCGAGCTCGATGCCGTTGACGATGTTGCCCCACTGGTCCGAGCCGCCCATCTGCAATGCGCAGGCATGATGGCGCGACAGCTCGAGGAAGTCGAAGGCCTGGAGCACCATGTAGTTGAACTCGAGCAGGGTGAGCGGCTGCTCGCGCTCGAGCCGCAGGCGCACGCTGTCGAAGCTCAGCATCCGGTTGATGGTGAAATGGGCGCCGAACTCGCGCAGGAACGGCAGGTAGCGCAGGGGATCGAGCCAGGCGGCGTTGTCCACCATCACGGCGTCGGTCGGCCCGTCGCCGAAGGCGAGGTAGCGGGAGAAGACCTGCTTCAGGCCGGCGGCGTTGCGGGCGATCTGCCGGTCGTCGAGCAGGGGCCTGCTCCCGTCGCGGAAGCTCGGATCGCCGATCCGCGTGGTGCCGCCGCCGATGAGCACGACCGGCCTGTGGCCGCATGTCTGCAGCCAGCGCAGGGCCATGATCTGCACGAGGCTGCCCACGTGCAGGCTGTCCGCGGTGGCGTCGAAACCGATGTACGCGGCCACGGGCCCGGCGGCGAGGCGCGCGTCGAGGGCCTCCACATCGGTGCATTGGTGGATGAAGCCGCGCTCGGCGAGCGTCTTCAGGAATTCGGATTTGGGGGTCGTCATCGTGTCGTCTCCTGGGATTGGCGGAAGCCGCTGCCCGGAGACCTGATCACCACATGAAGATGCCGCCGGAGAGCGGCGGCATCGAACGTCTGGTCGCAACCGAACGGAGCCGCCCTATGGGGACGGCGTAAAATAGTTCACGAAGCTGGTGCGACCGGTGATCATGGGGCGCAGGATACGGGCGCCGCGCCGGATCGTCAACCGGCCTCAGAAGAAGCCCTTCAGGTTCTCCCTCACCCGCTCCAGCACCGGAACGGCCGGGTCCGGCAGGGCGAAGGCCTGGCCGGTGATGCGCTCGAAGGCGTCGATGTAGACGCGGGCGGTCTCGAGCACCACGTCCTGCGGGATCTCCGGGATCTCGTCCTTGTACGGATCGCAGCGGGCCGCCACCCAGGTGCGGATGAAGTCCTTGTCGAAGCTCTCGGGCCGCTCGCCGGCCTCGAAGCGGCTTTGGTAGCTGTCCAGGAACCAGTAGCGGCTCGAATCCGGCGTGTGGATCTCGTCGGCGATCATGATCGTGCCGGTCTCGTCGATGCCGAACTCGTATTTGGTGTCGACGAGGATCAGCCCGCGCTGGCGCGCCATCTCCCTGCCCCTGGCGAAGAGCGCGAGGGCGTAGTCGGACACCATGCGCCATTGCTCCTCGTTCAGGAGCCCCTGGCCGACGATCTCGGCCGGGGTGAGCGGTTCGTCGTGCCCACCATGAAAGGCCTTGCTCGTCGGCGTGATGATGGTCTCGGGCAGCTTCTCGTTGTCGCGCATGCCGTCCGGCAGGCGGATGCCGTACATCGCGCGCTCGCCCTTCCTGTAGAGGGACAGGATCGACGTGCCGGTGGTCCCGGCGAGATAGTCGCGCACCACGATCTCCACCGGCAGGATGGTGAGCCTGCGGCCGACCAGCACGTTCGGGTCGGGATATTCGATCACGTGGTTGGGGCAGAGGTCCGCCGTCGCCTCGAACCAGAACCGGGCCGTCTGCGTCAGCACCTGCCCTTTCAGCGGAATCGCCGCGAGGTTGCGGTCGAAGGCGCTGATGCGGTCCGACGCGACGATGATGCGCCGCCCGTCGGGCAGGTCGTAATTGTCGCGCACCTTGCCGCGGTAGTGGTTCGGCAGTTCCGGGATGGTCGCGTCCTCGAGGACGTAACCGGCATAGGCTCCAAGGGCCGCTCGATCCACCATGCTCACCTGCCAGGATTGTTCGGACGTGTTCTAAACCGAAATTCCCGGCGCGCTAGAGCAAAACTAGCGGGAATCGTAACTCCCACTGTCATCACCGGGCTCGTCCCGGTGATCCCACTTCCGTAGAGCGCCGCGCTTTTCCGATCGGGATGGCCGGCACAGGGCCGGCCATGACGTGAGAGGGTGTCATCACCGCCTCATGCCACCCTCCACGTCATCACCGGGCTCGTCCCGGTGATCCCGCTTCCGTAGGGCGCCGCGCTTCAAAGGATCGGGATGGCCGGCACAAGGCCGGCCATGACGTGGGTGGGTGGCAGGAAGGGCGGAGGGTGCCATGACGCCGGAGGGTGTTGTCACCGGCCCTGACCACCTTCTCCACGTCATCACCGGGCTTGTCCCGGTGATCCCGATACGAGAGGCGCGGCGCTTCACCTTATCGGGATGGCCGGCACAAGGCCGGCCATGACGTGGGAGAGGGTGCCCTCTACTGCCCGGCCCGCGCGTCCCGACGGTAGGTGGCGTTGACGCCCGAGAGGGTCACGGAGGTCTCGTAGCCCTGGGCGTCGATGATGGTCCATTGCTTGAGGGCATTGGCGCGGCTGTCGTAGCGCAGGGTGATCTTCGAGGTGCCCCCGAGGGTCGCGCTGTCGTCGAACCGGACCGTCACGATGCCGTCGCGTCCCACCTGCACGTCGCGCACCTTGGTGTCCCGCGAGAGGTCGATATTGTCCTGGACGAGGAATTTCAGGGGCGTCTGCCCGACCGGGTAGACGTCGTTGGTGCCGAGCTTCTTGTCGCGAATCGCCACGTTGCGTCCGTCCGAGATCACCTCGAGGGTGCTGGGCGGGGCGTAGGCGAAGTGGAACTGGCCCGGGCGGCGCATGGAGAGCGTGCCCTCCGCCTGCTGGCCGTTGGGGTTCTTCTGGACGAAATAGGCCGACATCACGTCGAGGCTGTTGAAATAGGCGTTGACCCGCTCGAGCCCTTCCTCGGGCGTGCGGGGCCCGGGCGGCGATGTGGGCGTCGGAGCGGTGGACGGCGCGGCCACGGAGGTCGGCGCGGACACGGTCTGGGCGGGCGTCGCCCGGGCGGGCTTCGGCGGCTCCGCCACCTTGGCCGGCGGCGGCGCGGGCTTGGCCGGCTCGGCCGCCTGAACCGGGGGCTCGGGGGCCGGCTTCTGCGCCTCGGGGCCGGGCTTCGCCGCGGGGCCGGGCTTCGCCTCGGCTTTCTCGGCCGGACGCGGCGGCTCGGGCTTCGCGGCCGTCTGCGGCGCGGGCTGGGGCTTGGGGCCGGGCTGGGGCTTGGAGTTGGGCTGGGGCTGGGCGGTCCGCTGGGCCGGGCTCTGCGGCTTCTGGGCCGTCGGGTTCGGCCTGGCGGCCGGCGGCTGATTCCCGGCCTGCGGCCGCGCAGGGGCCGGCTGCTGGGGGGCCGCCTGCGGAGCCGCCGGCTGGGAGGCGCTCCCGGCGGCCTGCGGCTTCCTGAAGAGGCCGTCGAGGAAGCGGGTCAGGGGATCGGCGGATTGCTGCGCCGCGGCCGGAGACGCGCACGCGAATGCGACGGCAAGAGAGAGGAGACCACGAGCGAGGAGACGACGCACGGACGAGTGAAGCATGACGCGACTGCTAACCTGGAAAATCACCGTTGCCCGTGCGCAAAAGCACGGCGCGGCAATGCTTTATGGCCCGGATAAGAGGCTGAATGAAGGCATGAGCCTCGCAGACGGGAGCGAGTCGGTCCAGGGGCCCGCGATCGCGCTTCGATTCCCCTGCGTCCCTCACGCGGCGTCCGCCAGTTCCTCGTCCTCGGCCGCAGGCCGCGCGGGCGCGGGACGCGGCTTGGGCGCGCGTGGGCGGGACGGGTGCTTCTTCTTGCCCTTCGCCGGCTTGGCCTTGCCGTTCAGGCCGCGCCACCAGCCCTGCCAGCTCCAGGCTCCCGGTCCCACGAGAGCGTAGAACAGGAGAGCCGCCAGAACCCCGAGATGGGAGAGGAACACCGCCTGCTCCGCCTGGCGGTTGAGGCCGGCATAGTCCCAGAAGCGGTGCTGGGTGCCGGTCGTCACCACCAGGGCGGCGATGAGCACGGAGGCGCTCAGCCGCGGCGCGACGCCGACGATGAGGGCCAGGGGCCCGAACACCTCGGCGAGCACGATCAGGGTCGCCACCACGTCGCCGTAGGGCATGCCCTTCAGGGTCAGGGCGGCGGCCAGCCCGGAGATGTTCGAGAGGCGCCCGATGGCCACCGGCAGGAAGCAGCCCGCCAGCAGCAGGCGGTTCAGCAGCAGAACCCCGTTGACGCCCGATCCCCTGTCCTCGCCCATGCCCCCACCGATGCCCCAACCCATGCCCTCGTCCTCCCCTCGCCTGGTCCGGCGGCGCCGGGAATCGGCCCGGCGCCTGAGGAGCATTTGAGGCAGAGGTTCTTAATCGGCTGTTATCGCCGGCCGGCCATCCACCGCCGGTCAGAGCTTCAGGTTGCGCTCCCGGAGCATGGCCTCCCAGCGCATGGAGTGGTCCACGATGGTGGCGAGATCGTCGAGGCGGGGCTCCCATCCCAGCTCGGCCCGGATGCGGGTCGGGTCCGCCACGATCGTCGACGGGTCGCCCGCGCGGCGCGGCCCGATCCTGGCTTCCACGGGCTTTCCGGACACCCGGCGCACGGTCTCGATCACCTCGGAGACGGAAAAGCCGTGTCCGTAGCCGCAATTCATGATGAGGCTCTCGCCGCCCTGCTTGAGATGGGTCAGGGCCTGCACGTGCGCGGCGATCAGGTCGCTCACATGGATGTAGTCGCGGATGCACGTCCCGTCCGGCGTGGGATAATCCGTGCCGTAGATCTCCATGTGGGACCGCATGCCGAGCGCCGTCTGGACCGCCACCTTGATCAGGTGGGTGGCGTTCGCCGTCGACTGGCCGTGGCGCATCAGCGGATCGGCGCCCGCCACGTTGAAGTAGCGAAGGACCACGTAGCGCATGCCGTGAGCGGCCGCGACGTCGTGCAGCATGATCTCCGTCAGCCGCTTGGAACTGCCGTAGGGCGACAGGGGCCCCAGGGGCGCATCCTCGCCGATCGGCTTGTCGGAGGTGTCGCCGTAGACGGCGGCCGTGGACGAGAACACGAAGGTCTTGACCCCTGCGGCGACCGCGGCCGCCATGAGGGAGCGGCTCTTGACCGTGTTGTTCAGGTAATAGCCCAGCGGATCGGTGACGGATTCCGGCACGATGAGCTTGGCGGCGAAATGCGCGATGGCGTCGATCCGGTGCTGCTGCAGCGTGCGGAGGACGAGCTCGTAATCGCCCACGTCGCCGACCACGAGCGGGACACCCTCCGGAACCGACCAGCGGAAGCCCGTCGAGAGGTTGTCGAAGACGATCGGGTTGTGCCCGGCATCGAGCAGCGCCAGAACCATGTGGCCGCCGATGTACCCTGCCCCGCCTGTCACGAGAACGTTCATGAAATCTCCTGGAAACCTGCTCGACTCTTCGCCTGCTGGCATTATCGGTTCTGGAATTCTAGATCAATCCGATTCCGGGGGAAGGCTACCGGGCCGTTTCTAAAGGGGTGCAGCATGGACGATCGCAAGGAATACTGGTGGGTTCATCACGAGGCCGCGGTGCAGCCCGCGGAGGTCGATTTCGTCGGCGGCATTCCGGTGGGCTTCCGGTTCATCGGCAGGGCCGGCACCATCGCGGCCTCCTCGGCCGAACTGCTCGAGCGCCTGCCCGCCCCTCCGCGCCCCGTCATCAAGCCCCAGGCGCCGCAAGCGGCGCCCGCCGAGCCTCGGCGGCGCGGCTCCTGGCTCTGGTTCATCGGCATCCTGCTGCTGATCCTGGTCGCCCAGTGCTCGGGAGATCTTTTCGATCTCATCAAATGATCAAAAGTTCCGCCGCCCTGTGATCCATAGGGATAGCCACCCCTATCAAAAAGGCTTCATCCCATCCGAGGTAGGCTTATACTTCGACGGCATTACACCTCTTCATGCCTGTCCGTCGGTTAACTCGGAATTGCTCCAGGCGTATGAAATAGAGCCATTTCACTTCGCAGGATCTGCCTATTTAATCATGGGTAATCAGGCCGATACTGTAGAGGAACACGTCCAGATGCTCATTACGTCCAGCGAGACGGAGACCGATTCCGCCTCGAAGGCCCGCATGGGTCACCTGCCGTCAGCGGCAGCGCCGTTTCATCGAATCGTCGGAAACGCAGACCTGAACGCCGCCGCTTAGCCGGCTGCCATCTCCCACAACGATCGGCTTTCGCGCTGCGCGCACTGGAGGGATTCCGGTGACGATGACGCTCGCGGTTGGCCTGACCCAGACACTTGAATAAGCAGGGATTTGACCATGATCATCAATGTCGATGCGCCCACCGGCAATGCCGCGCTGGATATGGCGGCCATCAATAACGCCATCAAAGCCGCAAACGACTACTACAACGCTCATAAGTCGGAAGGTCAGGTCACCGTTCAGCTCGCAGCCGGAACGTACATGGTGAGCGGCGATCCGACGAACCCCTCCAAGGGCGCGGTGGAACTCATGTCGGGTGTCGCGCTCGTTGGAACCGGCGACCGCGATTCCACCATCAAGCTCGTCGACAATTTCAACGGGCGCATCAACGGCATCGTCCGGACGGAGCTGGACACCGTCGAGAACGTCAAGATCGCCAATCTGGTCATCGACGGCAATCGCGACAATCAAGCCGCGGGCAGCCATCAGGCCGGATTCATCTGCGGCATCAAGGAAGACGGAACCGGGCGCACCCAGTCCGACATCACCATCGACAACATCGAGGTGAAGGAATGCACGGCCTACGGGATCAACCCCCACGAGGTCACATACGATCTGACCATCACGAATTCCGTGTCCCACGACAATGGCCTCGACGGCTTCGTGGCCGATGCGGTCGTGGGCGGACTCTATGAGGGCAACGTCGCCTACAACAACGATCGCCATGGCTTCAACATCCAGAACGAGTCGAAGGACCTCGTCCTGAAGGACAACGAAGCCTTCGGCAACGGCTACCTCTACATGTATCAGGGCACCCTCGCCGGGGGCGCCGGCCTCACCATCCAGCGCGGCAACATTCCCCCGGCAGGCGAGACTGAGATTCCCTGGGTGTCCGGCATCGAGATCATCGGCGGCTCCTATCACGACAACGGCAAGGAAGGCATCCTGGTCAAGCTGTCCGAGCAGATCACCATCACGGATGTCGACATCTACGGCAATCAGCGCCAGGGCGTGAAGATCGAAGGATCTGACAATGTCACGGTCCAGAACAGCCGCATCTCGAACAACTCGCAGGAATTCGACGGCAAGTACGACGAGATCAACATCCGCGAGCGCTTCGACGACGACTATTCGCAGAACACCTACTACTCGCACAACACGCAGGTCGTGAACAACGTCATCTCCTCGACCGGAGACGTGAATTCACGCTACGGCATCCGCGAGGAGCCGACCAACGACGACGCCGGCCCGACCAACACCTCCGTATCGGGGAATACCATCAGCGGCATGGATTCGGGCAGCGTCTCGGTTCCCGGCTACGTCTGGACCGGCGACCCGGGCAACAACGCTATCGACGGCACGAGCGGGGCCGATACCATGGCCGGCGGAGCGGGCAACGACACCTACACGGTCAACCATTCGGGCGACGTGGTCACCGAGAATGCCGGCGAGGGGACGGACCAGGTCAATTCATCGATCACCTATACCCTGACGTCCAACGTGGAAAATCTGACGCTGACGGGCACGGGCGCCATCAACGGCTATGGCAACGAACTCGACAACGGGCTCACCGGCAATGAGGCCGCCAACACGCTGAAGGGCGGTGACGGCAACGATACCCTCGACGGCGGCGCCGGCGCGGACAATCTCGACGGCGGCAACGGCCACGATACCTACTTCGTCGACAATGTGGGGGATGTGATCGTCGAGAAGGACAGCCTCGGCCTCGGCGGCTACGATCGCGTGTTCAGCTCGGTCAGCTACACCCTCTCGTCCCAGGTGGAGGAACTGACGCTGACGGGAACGGCCAACCTGAACGCCACCGGCAACGCGGGCGCCAACGTCCTGAACGGCAATGCCGGCGACAACATCCTCGACGGCCAGGGCGGGGCCGACAC
The DNA here is from genome assembly GCF_025460805.1 of Microvirga sesbaniae. Classification (GTDB taxonomy): domain Bacteria; phylum Pseudomonadota; class Alphaproteobacteria; order Rhizobiales; family Beijerinckiaceae; genus Microvirga; species Microvirga sesbaniae. The sequence continues at coordinate 30,638 of NZ_JAMXFJ010000031.1, forward strand.
GATGAGCGGCGGATTGGGCAACGACACCTACTCTGTCGATCACAGCGGCGACGTGGTGATCGAGGCCGCCGGCGCCGGCATCGACACGGTGTTCAGCTCGATCTCGATCTCCAGCGTGAAGGGCCTTGCGGCCAATGTGGAGAACCTGGTGCTGGTCGGGGCTGCCGCCGATGGCGCCGGCAACGGGCTCGACAACCTGATCATCGGCAACGGCCAGGTCAACAAGCTGTATGGCCTCGACGGGAACGATACCCTCGATGGCGGCGCGGGCGCCGACTCGCTGACGGGCGGCGCCGGAAACGATGTGTTCGTCCTGCGCAAGGGCGAGCTCCAGGACGACACGGTCGCCGATTTCACCGGCAGCGCGGTCGGGGGCGGCGACCGGATCGAGTTCGTGGGCTTCTCCAGCCAGGCGACCCTGACCTCGCTCGGCGGCGGCGTCTGGATGGTTGTCGACGGGAGCTATTCGGAAAGCTTCCGTGTCTCCGGCGGAGCGAAGATCAGCGCCGGCGATCATAATCTGATCTCGGCGGCCGGCCCGGTCTGGAACGGCAATGCGGGCGACAACGTGATCGCCGGCACCGCCGGAGCCGACACCATGAACGGCGGAGCGGGCAACGACACCTACACGGTCAATCATACCGGCGACGTCGTCAACGAGGACGCCGGCGCCGGAACCGACACGGTGATCAGCTCGATCTCCGTCTCCCTCGACCGGCCGCTGGCGGCCAATGTCGAGAACCTGACCCTGATCGCTCCGGCCGATCCGACCAAGCCTGCGCTCCAGGGCACCGGAAACGCCCTCAACAACGTCATCACCGGCAACGATCAGGACAACAAGCTGTACGGGCTCGAAGGCGATGACACGCTCATCGGCGGTCTGGGCAACGACACCCTGGATGGAGGGATCGGTACGGATACGGCGATCTACGGGGGGAAGAAGTCGGATTACACCGTCACGATGAAGATCGACGAATGGAAGGTGATCGGACCGGACGTGGGCACCGATACCCTGAGAGGCATCGAGATCGTGCAGTTCTCGGACGGTCGTTACTTCAACGGCGTGTGGGAAGCCAAACCCGTGGACTCTGGCACTCCCGGCACGCCCGGCAATCCCGGGACGCCGAGCAATCCCGGCACACCCTCCAACCCCGGGACACCGGCCGATCCCGGGACGCCGAGCAATCCGGGCACGCCCGTCACTCCGGGAACGCCCAGCAACCCGGTCGATCCAGGAGTTCCGGCGGTCCCGACGGAGGTTCGGAACGGCAGCCAGAAGGCGAACATCCTCACCGGCAACGACAACATCAACATCATGGACGGGCGCGGCGGCAACGACGTGATCCGCGGTCTGGGCGCGGATGACAGGCTCCATGGCGGCGCCGGGCACGACAAGGTCTACGGCGATGCCGGCGACGACTACGTCTATGGCGACAGCGGCAACGACACGGTCTACGGCGGCGCCGGCGACGACCATGTCTATGGCGGCTCCGGCAACGACAAGGTCCTCGGCGACGCCGGCAACGACCATGTCTATGGCGGCGGCGGCCACGACACGGTCTATGGCGGCGCGGGCGACGACGTGATCGACGGCGACGACGGCAACGACGTTCTCTTCGGCAATGCCGGCAGCGATGCCTTCGTGTTCGCCGACAAGATCGGCAGCGCCAGCACCAACCGCAAGGTCAACTTCGACACGATCAAGGACTTCAACGTCCAGGCGGACAGCCTCTGGCTCGACAACGCCGTGTTCAAGAAGCTCGGCGGCGGCACCCTGGCGAACCCGACGCAACTCGACAAGGAGTTCTTCGTCACCGGCACCAAGGCCAAGGAAAGGGACGATTACCTGATCTACAACAGGAAGACGGGAATCCTCAGCTACGATGCCGACGGGTCGGGCTCCAAGGCGGCGGTGGAGATCGCGCAGCTCTCGAAGAACCTGAAGCTGACCTTCCAGGACTTCTTCGTCGTCTGACGGCAGGCCTGGATCAGGGGTCCCGGCCGGCCCGCGCCTCGTGCGGACGAGAGCGGGCCGGATCCCTCCCCCCGGCATCACCCGCTCACACCCCCTCGACGTCATCACCGGGCTCGTCCCGGTGATCCCGCTTCCGGGAGGCGTTGCGCTTCACCTTATCGGGATGGCCGGGACAGGCCCGGCCATGACGTGGAGGGTGGCAGTGCCGGCCCTTACCACCTTCTCCACGTTATCACCGGGCTTGTCCCGGTGATCCCGCTTCCGAGAGGCGCCGCGCTCAAGACAATCGGGATGGCCGGGACAGGCCCGGCCATGACGTGGCGGGTGGCAGTGCCGGGCTCGTCCCGGTGATACGGCAGGTGACAACCCGGAAGGGGAGCTATAAGAACCACTCTGTTTCACGTATAAAAAGAAACAAATATTCTATTCTACATCGGAAAGATGCGAAATGGTCGCTCACGGAGCCCTGGACCTGATCGGAAAGACCCCCCTGGTCGAGGTCACGAGACTGGATACCGGTCCCTGCACGCTCTTCCTCAAGCTCGAGAGCGCCAACCCGAGCGGCTCGATCAAGGACCGGCCGGCCCGCGCTATGATCGAGGCGGCGGAAGCCGACGGGCGCCTGAAGCCGGGCGGCACCATCATCGAGGCGACGGCCGGCAATACCGGCGTCGGGCTGGCCCTGGTGGGCGCCAGCAAGGGCTATCGCACCCTCCTGGTGGTGCCGGACAAGATGAGCCGTGAGAAGGTCCTGCACGCCAAGGCGCTCGGGGCCGAGGTGGTGATCACCCGCTCGGACGTGGGCAAGGGCCACCCGGACTATTACCAGGACCTCGCCCAGGCCCTCACCGACAAGACCCCGGGGGCCGTCTACATCAACCAGTTCGAGAACCCGGCGAACCCGGCCGCCCACGAGGCGAGCACCGGCCCCGAGATCCTCGACGGGATGGGCGGCGACGTGGACGCCGTGGTGGTCGGCGTCGGATCCGGCGGCACCCTGTCGGGCGTCGGGCGCTATCTGAGGAAGGCCTCGCCCAAGACCGCCATGGTGCTGGCCGATCCGGCCGGGTCGATCCTCGCCCCGCTGGTCGAGACCGGAGAGATGACCGAGGCCGGCTCCTGGGCGGTCGAAGGCATCGGCGAGGACTTCGTGCCGCCGAACTGCGACCTGTCCCTGGTGAAGAAGGCCTATTCCATCGGCGACAAGGAGAGCTTCTCGGCGGCGCGCGATCTGCTGCGCCGGGAGGGCATCCTGGCGGGCTCCTCGTCCGGCACGCTGCTCGCGGCGGCCCTGCGCTATTGCCGCGAGCAGACGGAGCCCAAGCGCGTCGTCACGCTGGTGTGCGACACGGGCGCCAAATACCTGTCGAAGGTGTTCAACGATGCCTTCATCGCCCAGGAGGGATGGCTCGACCGGCGGACCACCGGCACCGCGCGCGACGTGGTGATCAACCCGTTCGGCGAAGGCGCCACCATCTTCGTCTCGCCGGGCGAGACCCTGCGCTCGGCCTTCGCCCGCATGCGCTTCTCGGACGTCTCGCAGCTGCCGGTGATCGATGACGGCCGCGTGGTCGGCCTGGTCGACGAGAGCGACATCCTGGACGCGCTCGTCGCCCACGAGGGCGCCCCCCAGAGCGTGTTCGCCCGGCCCGTGCGGGACGTGATGGTCTCGCGCCTCCAGACGATCGCCGCCGACGCGCCGGTCAGGGAGCTTCTGCCGCTCTTCGCCGCCGGCCTCGTTCCGGTGATCATGGACGGCGAGTCCTTCGTCGGCCTCGCCACCCGCATCGACCTCATCAACTATTTCCGGATCCACCCCTGATGACCGCTCGCAACCAGCTCGATTTCGCCACCCGCTGCATCCATGCCGGCCAGTCGCCGGATCCCACCACGGGCGCGGTGATGATGCCGATCTACGCCACATCCACCTTCGCACAGGACAGCCCCGGCGTTCACAAGGGCTTCGAATACGCCCGCTCGCAGAACCCGACCCGCATGGCGTTCGAGCGCTGCATCGCGGACCTGGAGGGCGGCGCCGCGGCCTTCGCGTTCTCGTCGGGCCTCGCCGCGAGCGCCACCGTGCTCGACATGCTGGAGCACGGCTCGCACATCGTCGCCTCGGACGACCTCTACGGCGGCACGCGCCGCCTCTTCGAGCGGGTGCGCCGGAAGTCCGCCGGTCTCGACATCACCTATGTGGATCTCGGGAACCCGGATGCCGTGAAGGCGGCCCTGCGCCCCAACACCAGGCTGGTCTGGGTCGAGACGCCCACCAATCCGCTCCTGAAGCTCGCCGATCTCGAGGCCATCGCGGCCGCCGCCCGGGGCCACGGGACCTGGCTCGTCGCCGACAACACCTTCGCGAGCCCGTGGGTGCAGCGCCCGCTCGAATTCGGCTTCGACATCGTGGTGCATTCCACCACCAAGTACCTCAACGGCCATTCCGACATGGTCGGCGGCGTGGTGATCGTGGGCCAGAACCAGGAGATCCGCGAGAAGATCGCGTTCCTGCAGAACGCCGTCGGGTCCGTGTCCGGCCCCTTCGACAGCTTCCTGGCCCTGCGCGGCCTGAAGACCCTGTCCCTGCGCATGGAGCGGCACTGCGCCTCGGCGCTCAGGATCGCCCAGTTCCTGGAGACCCATCCCGGCGTGGACGGGGTGATCTATCCGGGCCTGGCCTCGCACCCGCAGCACGAGCTGGCCCGGCGCCAGATGCGCGGCTTCGGCGGCATCATCACGGCCCGCATCGCGGGCGGCCTCGAGGGCGCGACGCGCTTCCTCGAACGCTGCCAGCTCTTCACGCTGGCGGAAAGCCTCGGGGGCGTCGAGAGCCTGATCGAGCATCCGGCGATCATGACCCACGCCTCCGTGCCGGCGGAGGTGCGCGCCGAGCTCGGAATCGACGACGGCCTCGTGCGCCTGTCGGTCGGCATCGAGGACGCCGACGACCTGATCGAGGACCTGCGGTCGGCCCTGTCGTAGAACGCCCGCGGGTCCGCCCCTCGCCCCGTCCCTCTCCACGTCATCACCGGCCTTGTGCCGGTGATCCCGCTTCTGTGAAGCGCCGCGCCCTTCCGATCGGGATGGCCGGCACAAGGCCGGCCATGACGTGGGAGGGTGGCGGGACGGGCGGAGGGTGGCGGGACGGGCGGAGGGTGCCATGACGTGAGAGGGCGGTGGGTATCCCTCGGGTCTCGCGACCGCCCGGGCCGGCACAATCCGGTCACGCCACCGGCGAGAACCGTCCCACGAGCTGATGCCGGTCGCCCGGATAGGTGATGCGCGCCTCGGTGACGAACGCGCCGGCCTGCCAGGTGCGCCGCTCCAGCACCAGGCAGGCGGCACCGGTCTGGACCCGCAGCCGCTTCGCCATGGCGCTGTCGGCGCTGACGGCGCGCACGATATGCTCCGCATCCGTCCACGGCACGCGCCGCAGCAGCCAGGTGCCCGGCGGATCGTCCTGGAACGTCTCCCCGTCCGCCTCGGGCACGGTGGCGAGGTTGATCAGGCGCTGCTCGAAGGCCTGCGGCACGTCGTCCATCACGTGAAGGGTGGACAGGCAGAGCATCGTCGTGCCGGCCGGCAGCCCCGTGCGCTGCGCGGCCGCGGCGTCGATGGGCTCGACGGCGCGATGCAGGATCTTGAACCGGTAGTCGATTCCGGCCCGGGCCGCCTCGAGGGCGAAATCCTGGATCTGCAGCACGGCCTGCTGGCTGCTCGGCTCCGCCACCACCGTGCCGGCGCGGCGCCGGCGCGTGATGAGGCCGTTGGCCGCGAGGGTGGAGAGCACCTTGTTCACGGTCATGCGCGAGCAGCCGTATGTGGCCATCAGCTCGTGCTCGAAGGGAATGCGGTGACCCGGCGGCCATTCGCCGGACATGATCCTGGCCTCGATGTCGTCCCGGATGCGCTGGTGCAGATGCTTCATGGGTCGCTCATGCCACAAGATGCGCCAGGGCGCGCGCATAGCGGGCGCGGATCGCCTCCCGGTCCACGTGCCGGCCGTTCCTGACCCTGTCCCGCCCCGCGACCACCACCGTGTCGATCGCCGCCTTGCCGGCCACGAACACGTAGGCATCGATCCAGCGATCCCCCGAGACGGCGGCGAGATCCGGATGGCCGGCGTCGAGCGCCACGAGATCGGCGCGATGCCCGGCGGCGATCGCCCCGATGCGGCGGCCCAGGGCCCGGGCGCCGCCCGCCAGCGCCGCGTCGTAGAGGCTGCGCCCGGTCGACCGGCCCTCGCGTGCGGCCAGCACGTTGCGGGCCCGGTGCTTGAGGCGCTGGCTGTATTCGAACTGCTTGAGCTCTCCCGGAGCGGAGATCTCGATGTTCGAATCGGACCCGACCCCGAACCGGCCGCCGGCCGCGAGGAAATCGACGCCCTCGAAGAGGCCGTCGCCGAGATTGGCCTCCGTGATGGGGCACAGGCCCGCCACCGCGTCGCGTCCGGCGATTCCTTCGACCTCGCGCGCATCGAGATGGGTCGCGTGGATGAGGCACCAGCGACCATCCACGGGCGCATGGTCGAGCAGCCAGGCGACGGGGCGCCGTCCCGACCAGGCGAGGCAGTCCTCGACCTCCTTCACCTGCTCGGCGATGTGGATGTGGACCGGCCCCTCGCCGGCGAGGGTCAGGACCTCGCGCAGGCTGTCCGGCGTGACGGCCCGCAGGCTGTGCGGCGCGATGCCGACGACCGCGTCGTCGAGACCGGCCACGGCGCGGCGCGCCCCGTCGAGCAGGCGGGAATAGCTCTCCGGATCGGTGATGAAGCGCCGCTGGCCCTCGCCGGGCGCCAGGCCGCCGAAACCGCCCTGGGCGTAGAACACCGGCAGCAGCGTCAGGCCCATGCCGGTCTCCCGAGCGGCGGCCGCGATGCGGCCGGAGAGCTCCGCCATGTCGGCATAGGGGCGTCCGTCCGCGTCGTGGTGCAGGTAGTGGAACTCGGCGAGGGCCGTGAAGCCGCCCTCCAGCATCTCCATCATGGCGAAGGCCGCGATGGCCTCCACGTCGTCGGGCGTCAGCGAGCCGAGGAACCGGTACATCACCTGCCGCCAGGTCCAGAAGCTGTCCCCTTCCGGCCCTCTCGTTTCGGCCAGTCCCGCCATGCCGCGCTGGAACGTGTGGGAGTGCAGGTTCGGCAGGCCGGGCAGCGTGATCCCGGCGACGCGCTCGCGACCTTCGGGCGCATCATGCGGCCGGACGGCCATGATCGTCCCGCCGTCGATATCGACCCCCACCTGCTGCGCCCAGCCTTCCGGCAGCAGGGCGTGATCGAGAATGAGCCTGCGCATGCTGACACCTTCGCTGTCGATGCCCCGGGACGCCGCCGCCAAAAGGCCACGCCGGGGCCGGACCATCGGAACCGATCGAATAAGTCTAGACAATACCCGCGAACCGCGATTATGTATAGACATTATCGCAACCTCACCGGAGCAGGACCATGCGCTTCGACCGGGTCTGGTTCAACGCCCGCCTCGCCACGCTCACAGGGGACGGTCTCGGGATCGTCGAGAGCGGCGCCGTCGCCGCGAAGGACGGCCGGATCGCCTTCGCCGGGCCGGCGGACGCGCTGCCCGCCGGCTGGGATTTTGCCGAGCGGATCGATTGCGAGGGCCGCTGGATCACCCCCGGCCTCGTCGATTGTCACACGCACCTGGTTCATGGCGGCGACCGGGCGCACGAGTTCGAGCTGCGCCTGAAGGGCGCGAGCTACGAGGAGATCGCCCGCGCGGGCGGCGGCATCCTGTCCACCGTGAAGGCGACCCGCGCCGCGAGCGAGGACGACCTGGTGGCGAGCGCCCTGCCCCGCCTCGATCACCTCATCGCCGAGGGCTGCACCACGGTCGAGATCAAGTCCGGCTACGGGCTCGACCTCGACACCGAGGTGCGTTCCCTGCGCGCCGCGCGGCGCCTCGCCGGGGAGCGCCCCGTCTCCATCGTGACCACGTTCCTCGGCGCCCATGCCCTGCCGCCGGAGGCGAACGGCGACAAGGACGCTTTCATCGACACATTGTGCCGCGAGATGCTGCCGGCGCTCGCCCGCGAAGGTCTGGCCGATGCGGTCGACGCCTTCTGCGAGGGCATCGCGTTCTCGCCCGAGCAGACCGCCCGCGTGTTCGACGCCGCCCGGGCGCAGGGGCTCGCCGTCAAGCTGCACGCCGACCAGCTCTCGAACCTGCACGGCGCGAAGCTCGCGGCCGAATACGGCGCGCTCTCGGCCGATCATCTCGAATACACGGACCGGGAGGGCGCCGCCGCGATGGCGAAGGCCGGCACCGTCGCGGTGCTGCTGCCGGGCGCCTTCTACATGCTGCGCGAGACGAAAGTTCCGCCGATCGCCGCCTTCCGCGAGGCCGGCACGCGCATGGCGCTGGCGACCGATTGCAACCCGGGCACGTCGCCCCTGACCTCGCTCCTGCTCACCATGAACATGGGCGCGACCCTGTTCCGCATGACCGTGGAGGAATGCATCGCGGGCGTCACCCGCGAGGCGGCCCGGGCCCTCGGACGGCTCGACGAGATCGGCACGCTCGAGATCGGCAAGTCCTGCGATCTCGCGATCTGGACCATCGAACGGCCGGCGGAGCTCGTCTACCGCATCGGCTTCAACCCGCTTCACGCCCGTGTCTGGAGGGGACAGTGACACAGACCATCATGCTTCAGCCCGGCTCCGTCGCGCTCGCCGATTGGCGCCTGGTCTATTTCGGCGCCGCGGTGGCGCTCGATCAGGATTGCCGCGCCGCCATCGAGGCCGGCGCCCGGACCATCGAGGCGATCGTCGCCAAGGGCGAACCGGTCTACGGCATCAACACGGGCTTCGGGAAGCTCGCGAGCGTGCGCATCGGCGCGGCGGATCTGGCGACGCTCCAGCGCAACATCGTGCTGTCGCATGCGGCCGGGACCGGCGAGCCGCTGCCGCCCGCGGTGGTGCGGCTCGTCATGGCCCTCAAGCTCGCGAGCCTCGCCCAGGGCGCCTCCGGGGTGCGCTGGTCGACCATCGAGCACCTGGCCGCCTGCCTCCGGGCGGATCTCGTTCCGGTCGTTCCCGGTCAGGGGTCCGTGGGCGCGTCGGGCGATCTCGCCCCCCTGGCCCACATGACGGCGGCCCTCATGGGCGTCGGCGAGTTCTTCGTCGACGGCAGCCGCCTGCCGGCCCAGGAGGCGCTGAGCCGGACGGGCCTCACGCCCCTGACGCTCGGGCCCAAGGAGGGTCTGGCGCTTCTCAACGGCACCCAGGTCTCGACCGCCCTGGCGCTCGCCGGATTGTTCGAGGCCGAGCGCGTGTTCCAGGCGGGCCTCGTGACGGGAGCGCTCGCCACCGACGCCGCCAAGGGATCGGACGGGCCGTTCGACGCGCGCATCCAGACGCTGCGGCGCCATCGCGGGCAGATCGAGGTCGCCGCGTCCTTGCGCGCGCTGATGCAGGGGAGCGCCATTCGCGCCTCCCACCTCACCAACGACGACCGCGTCCAGGACCCGTACTGCCTGCGCTGCCAGCCGCAGGTGATGGGCGCGGTGCTCGACCTGCTGCGGCAGGCCGGCGGGACGCTCGGCACGGAGGCGAACGGCGTCTCGGACAACCCGCTCGTCTTCTCGGAGACCGGCGAGGTCATCTCGGGCGGCAACTTCCATGCGGAGCCGGTGGCCTTCGCGGCCGACATGATCGCCATGGCCCTGTGCGAGATCGGCTCGCTCGCGGAGCGGCGCATCGCCATGCTGGTCGACCCCGCCCTGTCGGGCCTGCCGGCCTTCCTCACCCCGAAGCCGGGCCTGAATTCCGGCTTCATGATCCCGCAGGTGACGGCGGCCGCGCTCGTCTCGGAGAACAAGCAGCGCGCCTATCCGGCGAGCGTGGATTCGATCCCGACCTCCGCCAACCAGGAGGACCATGTGTCCATGGCCACGCACGGGGCGCGGCGCCTGCTCCCCATGGCGGCGAATGCCGCGAACGTGATCGGCATCGAGCTGCTCGCGGCCGTCCAGGGCTGCGACTTCCATGCGCCCATGCGGTCGAGCGAGCGCCTGGAGCGGGCCCGCGCCCTGCTGCGCGGGGCGGTGCCGCATCTCGACGACGACCGGCACATGGCGCCCGACATGGCGCAGGCGACGGCGCTCGTCGTCTCGGGCGCGCTCGCGGATGCCGCCGGTGCCGACGTGCTGCCCCTCGTGACGGATGAGGTCCGGGCATGAGCGCATATCCGGACTGGCTCACGGTGGTTCGCGGCGATGCGCCTCTCGTGGTGAGCCTGCCGCATACGGGCACCGAAATTCCCGCCGCGTACGAACGCGGCCTCGTGTCGCCCTGGCTGGCGCGCAAGGACGCGGATTGGTGGATCGAGCGGCTCTACGGTTTTTCCGCCGGGCTCGGCGCCACCGTGATCCGCACCGCGATCTCCCGCACGGTGATCGACGTGAACCGCGACCCCTCCGGCGTCTCGCTCTATCCGGGACAGGCGACCACCGAGCTGTGCCCGACCACCACCTTCGACGGCGAGCCGCTCTACGAGCCGGGCGCCGAGCCGACCAAAGCGGAGATCGCCGAGCGCCGCGCCCGCTTCTTCGATCCCTATCACGCGACGCTTCGCGGCGAGATCGAGCGTCTGCGCTCCCGACATGACCATGTGGTGGTCTACGATTGCCACTCGATCCGCTCGGTCATTCCCCGTCTCTTCGACGGCACCCTGCCCCACTTCAACATCGGCACCGATGGCGGACGCACCTGCGCGCCGGCCCTGAGCGACGCCATCGCGGCGATCTGCGCCGGCAGCGGCTTCACCCACGTGGTCAATGGCCGCTTCAAGGGCGGCTTCATCACGCGCAGCCTCGGACGCCCGGAGACCGGCGTCCATGCTGTCCAGATGGAGCTCGCCTGCCGCGGCTACATGAAGGAACCCCTCGGCCCCGTCACGGACGGCGAATGGCCGACGCCGTATGACGAGGATCATGCGGCGCCCATGCGGGCCGCGCTCACCCGCATCCTTCAAGCCTGCCTCACCTTCACCCCGTCCAAAGCCTGATCCGAGGACCCGTCCCATGACCCGCATCGACAACGCCCGCGTGATCCGCGCTCCCCACGGCACCGACCTGTCGGCCAAGAGCTGGCTGACGGAAGCGCCCCTGCGCATGCTGATGAACAACCTCGATCCCAACGTCGCCGAGAAGCCCGGCGAGCTCGTGGTCTATGGCGGCATCGGCCGCGCGGCGCGCGACTGGGAGAGCTTCGACCGGATCGTCGCGGCCCTGAAGACCCTGGAGGCCGACGAGACGCTCCTCGTGCAGTCAGGCAAGCCGGTCGGCGTGTTCCGCACCCATGCGGATGCGCCGCGCGTGCTGATCGCCAATTCCAATCTGGTGCCGCACTGGGCCACCTGGGACAAGTTCCACGAGCTCGATCGCAAGGGGCTGATGATGTACGGCCAGATGACGGCCGGCTCCTGGATCTATATCGGCACGCAGGGCATCGTGCAGGGCACCTACGAGACCTTCGTGGAGGTGGGCCGCCAGCATTACGGCGGCGATCTCTCCGGCCGCTGGATCCTCACGGGCGGCCTCGGCGGCATGGGCGGCGCGCAGCCGCTCGCCGCCACCATGGCGGGCGCCTCGTGCCTGGCGGTCGAATGCCAGCTGAGCCGCATCGAGATGCGCCTGCGCACCGGCTATCTCGACCGGCGCGCCGACACCCTCGACGAGGCCCTGGCGATCATCGAGCAGGCCCGCCGCGACGGGAAGCCCGTGTCGGTCGGCCTCCTCGGCAACGCGGCCGAGATCTTCCCGGAAATCTACCGGCGCGGGATCCGTCCCGACGCGGTCACGGACCAGACCTCCGCGCACGACCCGATCAACGGCTACCTGCCGAAGGGCTGGACCCTCGCCGAGTGGGAGGCCCGGCGCGAGACCGACCCCAAGGCGGTGGAGCATGCCGCCAGGCGATCCATGGCCGAGCACGTGCGCGCCATGCTCGACTTCCACAAGGCCGGCGTGCCGACCCTCGATTACGGCAACAACATCCGCCAGATGGCCAAGGAGGAAGGGGTCGACGACGCCTTCGACTTCCCGGGCTTCGTGCCGGCCTATATCCGGCCGCTCTTCTGCCGCGGCATCGGGCCGTTCCGCTGGGCGGCGCTCTCCGGCGATCCCGAGGACATCTTCAGGACCGACGCCCGGGTGAAGGAGCTGCTGCCCGACAACAAGCACCTGCACAACTGGCTCGACATGGCCCGGGAGCGCATCCAGTTCCAGGGCCTGCCGGCCCGCATCTGCTGGGTCGGCCTCGGCGACCGGCATCGCCTCGGCCTCGCCTTCAACGAGATGGTGGCGAAGGGCGAGCTGAAGGCGCCGGTCGTGATCGGCCGCGACCATCTCGATTCCGGCTCGGTCGCGAGCCCGAACCGCGAGACCGAGTCCATGAAGGACGGCTCGGACGCCGTGTCCGACTGGCCGCTCCTCAACGCGCTCCTCAACTGCGCGTCCGGGGCCACCTGGGTGTCGCTGCACCACGGCGGCGGCGTCGGCATGGGGTTCTCGCAGCATTCCGGCATGGTGATCGTCTGCGACGGCACCCCGGAGGCGGCCCGGCGCATCGAGCGCGTGCTGTGGAACGATCCGGCGACGGGCGTGATGCGCCACGCCGATGCGGGCTACGACATCGCGGTCGACTGCGCCCGGGAGCACGGCCTCAACCTGCCGAGCCTGCCCTGATGGCCGCGCGCGTCATCCGCCATCACGATCTCGTCCGCGTTCCGTGGAAGAACGGGGGCGGCACCACCGCGGAGGTCGCGGCGTTTCCGGACGGCTCGGGCTTCGAGACCTTCGGCTGGCGCGTCAGCATGGCGGATGTGGCGTCCGACGGGCCGTTCTCGCTCTTTCCCGGGATCGACCGCACCCTGATCGTGGTCGAGGGCGAGGGCATCGCGCTCGACCTGGAGGGCGTGTCGTACCTTTTGGACCGGGACACGCCGACGCTCTCGTTCCCGGGCGACGACGTCACCGCCGGGCGCCTCCTGTCCGGGCCGATCCGCGACCTCAACGTGATGACGCGCCGCGGGCAGTTCCGGCACCGCACCCGGTTCGCGGAATCCGGGGTCGCCCTGCTGTCGGAGGACACGGACGTGGCCTTCATCGTCCCGCTCGACGGCTCCTTCGACATCACGGTCGATTCGGCGATCCATTCGCTCGGGGTGCTCGACGCCCTGAGGCTCGACGGGACGCAGGATCTCATCGCCCTGTCCGGGACCGGCCGCGCGATCCTCGTGGAGATCGCCCCCGACCTGCCCTAGGCTCTGTGGACTCTTAGGATTCCCTTTTGCGTCAGGACGTGATTCAAGACTGTTTTTGGGAGGCGGTCTTGGGCGTGTTGGATCGTTTGGTGCTGAGCGATGCTCAGTGGGAGCGGATTGCGCCGCTGATCATCGGGCGCCCGGATCAGAAAGGCTCGACGGGCCGGGACAATCGGATG
>NZ_JAMXFJ010000032.1 GCF_025460805.1 Microvirga sesbaniae
CGAGAAGGTCGGGGATGCCGCGCAGGACGGTGGTGTAGCCGTCCGCCAGGCTGCGGATCACCACGTTGCCCCCGATCTTGCCCCAGGCCACCAGGGTGCCGACGATGGAGCCCGCGAGAAAGCCGCAGGAGGCGACGGCGATCGTCATCCCGGTCGCGGTGAGAAGAGCCCATCCCCAACCGTTGGGGCCGAACCCGACGAGCTCGAAATAGCTCAGCTGCTGCACGCGTCTCAACTTTCTTGAATACGTCTCCCTCACCGAGAGGCAGGAGGTGAGACAAGATCTGTCACATCGGACCTTCGACCGGAGCGAGTCCCGGGTCCGTTTAGCAGGATCCGGGACTTTTTTTCCAGTGGGCTAAAGCATCGGACGTGAAAAGTGGACTTGCACTTTTGGGATCCATCCGATGCCTTCTTCTTGAATGAGAGCATCGGTCAGGACGGAAAACCGGACCCACTTTTGGGATCGGACCCGAAGGCGCTCCCCCGTGCCCCACTGGTCAGGTCAGACCTGCGGGGTCGCGTCGAGCTTGAACCACTTCTCGGACAGGGTCTTGATCGTGCCGTCCTTGATCGCCGCCTGGATCGCCTCGTCGAAGGACTTCTTGAGCTCGGTATCGTCCTTGCGCATGCCCACCGCGACGCCGCGGCCGAGCAGGCCGCCGCGCATGCCCGTTCCGGCGATGATCATGTCCTTGAACTCGGGCTTCTCCTGCGTGGCCTTCAGGGCGCCCTGTCCGGCGAAGATCGCATCGAGGCGGCCGGCGGAGAGGTCGAGATCGTGCTGCTCCGTGGTCTTGTACTCGCGGATCTGGACCGTATCCTTCAGGTAGGTCTCCACGAACTGCGCGTTCACGGTCGAGGTCTGGACGCCGACGGTCTTGCCCTTCAGGAGCGGCTTCCAGGCCTCGATCGCCTTCTTGGCGCCTTCAGGATCCTTGTCGAGGCTCACCGTCGTGCCGGTGCCCGCCAGCTTGGCGAGGGGGGAATCCTTCATGACGCCGAAGCCGTGCGGGGTGGCCGCGTAGGGGATCGAGAAGTTGATCGTCTCGAGGCGCTTCTCGGTGATGTTCATGCCGGCCATGATGGCGTCGTACTTCTTGGCCTGGAGGGCCGGGATGATGCCGTCCCAGTCCTGGGCGACGATCTCGCACTTCACCTTCATGCGGCCGCAGAGCTCGTTGGCGAGATCGATCTCGAAGCCCTCGAGCTTGCCGCCCGGGCCCGTGAAGTTCCACGGGGCGTAGGCGCCCTCCGTGGCGATCTTCACCGTCTTCTCCTGCGCGGCCGCTCCGCCGACGGCGAGCCCGGAGGCGAGCAGGCCGAGACCCAATGTCTTGAAGAATTTCATCGTCTTCCCTCTGGTCAGCTTCAACTGATCCTGTTGTCGGATGAGGGTCTTAGGACCGTCATCTCGCGTCCAGAAGCTAACATTCAAAAGCCAAGCCGGCGCAAGTCCTAAACATGCTGAATAAAGCGCCCAAGCTGGCGATTTCGGTCGTAGTCGGGCCGGATCGATACAAAAAGGGCGCGGCCGATGCCGCGCCCTGAATTCCATGGTCGTCGCCAGGTCATGGCCGGGCTTGTCCCGGCCATCTCGGTGGCTTGAAGCGCAGCGCCATTCGGCATCGGAATCCCCGGCACAAGGCCGGTGACCACGTGGGACGGGGATTCCAGCCTCGAGGCCGGACGATCAGACGCGCGGCGTGGTGTCGATCTTGAACCACTTCTCCGACAGCTTCTTCACGGTGCCGTCCTTGATCGCCGCCTGGATCGCCTCGTCGAAGCTCTTCTTGAGCTCGGTCTCGCCCTTGCGCAGGCCGACGCCGACGCCGGCGCCGAGCAGGCCGCCGGTGATCGACGGGCCGGCCAGGGTATAGTCCTTGCTGAACTCGGGCTTCTCGAGGGTGCCGATGATGTTGGTCGCGTCCGCCAGAACCGCGTCGATGCGGCCGGCCGCCAGATCGAGGTCATGGGCCTCGGTGGTCTTGTACTCGCGGATCTCGGCCGTGCCCTTCAGGTACTTGTCGGCGAAGTTCGAGTGGATGGTCGAGGTCTGCACCCCGATGGTCTTGCCCTTCAGGAGCGGCTTGTAGGCCTCGATCGCCTTCTCGGCGGCCGCCTGCTGGGTCGAGAGGTTGAAGGCCTCGCCCTTGCCCGGCATGGCGGCGAGCGGAGAGCTCTTCGCCACCAGGAAGCCGTTCGGGGAATTGGCGTAAGGGCCGGCGAAATCGATGGTCTTCTTGCGCTCGTCGGTGATGCTCATGCCAGCCATGATGGCGTCGTACTTCTTGGCCTGGAGGGCCGGGATGATGCCGTCCCAGTCCTGGGCGACGATCTCGCAGGTGACCTTCATGCGGGCGCACAGGTCGTTGGCGAGGTCGATCTCGAAGCCCTCGAGCTTGCCGCCCGCGCCCGTGAAGTTCCACGGGGCGTAGGCGCCTTCGGTTGCGATCTTCACCGTCTTCTGCTGGGCGGCCGCTCCGCCGATCGCAAGAGCGGAACCGAGAAGAGCCAGGCCGACGGTCTTAACGAAATTCATAGTCGTTCCCTTGTTTATGAGCCCCGGTTTCGCGCCGGGGCCTGACATGCCCGCGGCCCTCTTCAGGGCCGCGCCGTGACGCAGTAACAGCCAAACTTGACCAAAACGCAAGGGGGGAGCGCGGGCCTCACACGACCCGCAGCCTGATCTCGCCGAGGCCCTCGATGGCGCCGGTCATGGTCTGACCTTGGGTGACGGCGCCCACGCCGTCCGGCGTGCCGGAGAAGATCACGTCCCCAGGGGCGAGCTCGAAATAGGAGGAGAGATAAGCGATCTGCTCGGCGACCGACCAGATCATGTCGGAGAGATCCGCCGTCTGTCTGGTCGCCCCGTCCACCGTCAGGGAGATCGTGCCGCCGGCCGGGTGTCCGACCTGCGAGACCGGGCGGATCGGTCCGACCGGGCCGGAATGGTCGGCGGCCTTGCCCAGCTCCCAGGGACGGCGGAGCTGCTTGGCCTCGTCCTGGAGGTCGCGGCGAGTCATGTCGAGGCCGACCGCGTAGCCGAAGACATGGTCGAGGGCCTGCTCGACCGGGATGTCCTTGCCGCCCTTGGCCAGGGCCACGACCATCTCGATCTCGAAATGGTAGTTTCCGGTCTTCGGCGGATAGGGATGGTCGGCCGTTTCGCCTTCCGGGACCGGCTGGAGCGCGTCGGCCGGCTTCATGAAGAAGAAGGGCGGCTCGCGGGTCGGATCGCCGCCCATCTCGCGCGCGTGGGCCGCATAGTTGCGGCCGACGCAATAGACGCGGCGGACCGGGAAGAGGTCGGCGCTGCCGGCCACGGGGAGGGCAGGAGTCGAAGGCGCGGGAATGACGTAGGCCATGGAAGCTCGCGGGATGTCAGGGTGATCGAGGGGATCCGGAAGGCAGGACCGCTTGTCCCTTCCTACACCTTGGAAGAGGCATCGCAACCCATGGCGAACAGGTTTGGACTACGGCTTTGGGAGAACATGAAAACGGCGGGCCCAGGGCCCGCCGCAGAGATCCGTCGATCTTGAGCCGCTTAGCGGCGACGGGCGGTGCCGCCCGGCAGACGCTGGGCGTCCGCAAGGTGGTGCTCGATATGCGGAACCACCGAGGCCGCGAACTGGCGCAGGCCCGGATCGTTGCCGCCCTGGGCGTAGCCCGAATGCAGGGCGAGGGCTTCCTGGTGACCCATGCGCTGAGCCTGGCCGTACAGCCGGTCGAACTGCGGGCCCGAGGTCGAGGCGAGCTGGTTCAGCATGGCGGTCTTCTCAGGAGAGAGCGGCACGCCGAGACGGATCGGCGTGACCGAGCCCGTCGCCTGCACGTCGGCGCTGCGGCCGGCCGCGGCGCCCGTGGTCGCGCCGACGCCGGCACCGACCGCGGCCCCCACCGGGCCGCCCACCAGAGCGCCGACGCCCGCACCGGCCAGAGCGCCGGTCGCCGTTCCGCCGGCCGTGCCCGGAGCGCCACTGGCGGCCGCGCCCGCGGTCGCGCCGGCCGTCGCGCCGACGCCTGCGCCCACGGCCGCTCCGACCGGGCCGCCCACGAGGGCCCCGATGCCGGCGCCGGCGAGGGTGCCGCCCAGGGAGCCGCCGATGAACTCACCGGACGCGGAATAGACCGGGCGGCCGCCGTTCAGGGCCTGGCTGGTCATGCTGTGGTCCTTGATCATGTTCTGGGCGTAGCGGCGAACGGCGGGGTTGCGCGAGCGCTCGAGGGCGAGCTGGCTCGAAGCGATCTCGAAAGCATCCGATTGAGCCGCCATCATGCGGTAGGTCTGGCCGTCCATGATCTGGGCAGAGGCCGGGACGGCCGAAACGGATGCAAGCAGGGCCGCGAGGGGAAGATATTTCTTCATGGGGTGAACTCCTGTTACCGGGATCGCAGAACACCGTGCGAAGCCCATCGGGCTCGCGGAGGTCGTGGGTGGCTGCTGCACCCCTTCAACGGCATTCGATCTAAGCGGTTCCAGGAAAGTCAGGTTTCGTTCAGCATAAATTCCGATCAACCCGCCAAAGCTTGGCTTTCGTCACGCTGAAGGACAATAGAGACACCTCTCGCGACAGTGGAAAGCGCGCCTATTCTTCGAAGCTTGACGTTTCAGCGCGGCCATATGCTTGAGCGCGGTCCCGGAGGTTTTCTCAGGACTTCGCCTCGGGCTGGCGAATGCGGGCGAGGGAGAGCATGCCCATGCCTCCGACCGTGCCGTCGGGCTTCAGGCCCCGCAGTTCCGCCATGAGGAGAAATCCGGTCTCGTCCCGGTCGATGGTGAAGAGATGGTAGCCGGCCTTGTGGGTCAGGGTGCCGCCGCGCGCCGAGGCCGAGGGCGCGCCGATCACCGGGATGGGACCGCGCGGGCCGTCGAGATGGGCGAGCGAGCCCACATGGTTGTGCCCGTGCAGCACGAGCTCGGCGCCGACCCGGCACAGCATCTTCTCGAACCGGGAGGCGTCGGTGAGGTTGCGGCCCGCTTCCGCGCCGCCGACATGGGGCGGGTGGTGGATCAGCACGATCCGGAAGCAGCCCGGGTCCCGCCCCAGCTCGCCGAGGATCTGCTCGACGGCCTTCATCTGCCGCGACCCGACCCGTCCGCTGGCCACGAAGGGCAGGGTCGGGATGGCGGAGGAGAGGCCGACCACGGCGATGGACCCGTAGCGGCGCAGGTAGGGGAACGCGCCTTCGCGGCCGTCGTCGCCCCGGGTCCAGGGCGAGATCTCCCGCAGCAGCCCCTCGAGCGAGCCGCGCACATAGGCGTCGTGGTTGCCCGGCACGAAGGTCACGCGGGACGGGTCGCCCAGGCTCTCGAGAAAGACCCGGGACGTCTTCCATTCGTCCGGAAGGCCGATGTTGCAGGTATCGCCCGTGCAGGTGATGTGGTCGGGCTTCTGCGCATGGATGTCGGCGACGAGCTCGGCCAGGAGCTCCATGTCGTGCAGGTCGTGCCGGCTGCGGTGCCAGTTGTACCAGCCGGTCAGGCGCTTGCTCAGAAGCTGCTTGAGACGCGGCCGGGGCAGCGGGCCCACATGGGGGTCGGTCAGGTGAGCGATGCGGAACATGGCGGCCGGGTTGATGCGTCGGGAAGCGAGAGTTCGCGCGCGGTGCCCCGCGCGTCAAGCGCTGCCGATGAAGATCCCGGCGAGAAGCACCAGAATGCCGCCCACGACCACCTGCAGGGTCGCGCTCCAGAACGGCGTGTCCATGAACCGGGTGCGGATCCACGAGATCGCCACGAGCTCGACCGCCACCACGAGGGCCGCGATGCCGGTGGCGAGGAGAAAGGCGTTGGGCCAGGAATCCGGCACCAGATAGGGCAGGGTGTGGCCGAGGCCGCCGGCCGCCGTCATGACCCCGCAGACCAGCCCGCGCAGCCAGGGCGAGCCGCGGCCCGTGATCTCGCCGTCGTCGGAGAGGGCCTCCGTCAGGCCCATGCTGATGCCGGCGCCCACCGAGGCCGCGAGCCCGACCAGGAAGGTCTCCCAGTTGTTCTGGGTCGCGAAGGCGGCGGCGAACAGGGGCGCGAGGGTGGAGACCGAGCCGTCGATCAGCCCGGCCAGCCCCGGCTGCACGTATTGCAGCACGAAGAGCCGGCGGCGGGCATGCTCCTCCGCGGCCTCGGCGTTCTCGGTGAGATGGGCGGCATGCAGCTCGCCGGCCTTGCGCTCGTGGCCGCGCTCGATCTCGGCGAGCCTGGTGAACAATTCGCGCACGGACACGTCGAGGGTCTGCTGGGCGGCCTTTTCGTAGAAGTTCGCGGCCTGCAGCTCCATGACCTCCGCCTCGCGGCGCATGCGGTCGAGGTCGAGATGCGGGCTCCACCACACGGCGCGGCGCTTCAGGAAGCCGCGCACGTCCTCGCGGCGGATCGGCGGGAGATGCTCGCCGAAGCGGTCGCGGTAGAAGCCGTAGAGGGCGTTGCGATGGGCGCGCTCCTCCTCGGCCATGCCGTCGAAGATTTCGGCCGAGGCGGGGAAATCACCCCGGAGGCGATCCGCGAATTGCTGGTAGATCCGCGAATCTTCCTCTTCGCTGCCGATGGCGAGCGCGATAACCTCGCGCTCGGACAATTGGGACAGAGACTTCATGCCCGCTCCTGTTTAGAAGGATTCTAAACAATAAGCCGGGCCGTTGCCAAGCCTCCCCGTGTCAACGGAGGCGAGGCCTCAGACTCAGTACTGCGCGCCCGGGATCAGGGTCGAGTAGATCGAGCGGTCCTCGAGGTTGAGGGCCGGGGACCAGGAGAAGCGGGCGGAACGGTTGAGACGGGACAGGATCAGCGCGAGAAACATCGGAACACCTTTGGTTGATCCTGTCTTAGACCTTCGTCTAATCCCGGTCACGCGACAAAATACCGGAACAGCTATGCAGTGGATGAATGACTACATTCATCCTCCCGTAACCTTGCCGTGATGGGGTGGCCCGATGTCCGATCCTCAGCCTCGCCGGTCCGCGCGCCTCGTCTCCCGGGCACTCCATACCTATTGGCGCTTCTCCCGGGGCATGACGCTCGGCGTTCGGGCCGTGGTCCTCGACGACCGGAACCGGGTCTTCCTCATCCGGCACACCTACGTGGCCGGCTGGCACCTGCCGGGAGGCGGCGTCGAGACCGGCGAGACCGCCCTCGAGGCCCTGGGCCGCGAGCTCCAGGAGGAGGCCTGCATCGCCATGGACGAGACGCCCAGGCTGTTCGGCGTCTTCTTCAACAGCCGGATCTCCCGGCGCGACCACGTGCTGGTCTACGTCATCCGCCGTTTCACGGTGCTCGCCGTCAAGCAGCCGGACCGGGAGATCGCCGAGGCGGGCTTCTTCCCCATCGAGGGGCTGCCCGAGGGAACGACGGCCGCGACCCGCCGACGCCTGGCCGAGATCCTCGAGGGCCAGCCCGTCTCGGCGAACTGGTGAGAGAGGGTTTGCGCCGCGTTCCCGGCGCTGCTATGGCCTTGCGACCTTCATGAAATGCCGAGCCCCATGAGTATCACACGGATTTCGCGACGACGACACGGCTGACGTTCCGTTCAGCCGTTTTCCGTTCCCTCTCGTCCCCGAGTCCGTCCATGACCGAGCTCTCGCTCCTGATCCGCACCGAGCAACCCATCGATTCCGAAGCCATCGAGCGCCTGCACGAGCGCGCCTTCGGGCCGGGCCGCTTCGCCCGCACCGCCTCGCGCCTGAGGGAAGGGGCGTCCCATCGGCTCGATCTGTCCTTCACGGCCCTGGTCGGCACCCTGCTGGTCGGTTCGGTGCGCCTCACCCCGGTGAAGGCCGGCGACGTGCCGGCCCTGATGCTGGGCCCGCTCACGGTGGAGCCCGCCTTCGAGAGCCGCGGCATCGGCGCCGCCCTCATGCGCCGCTCCCTCGAGGCCGCCAAGGCCGGGGGCCATACCCTGGTGCTGCTCGTGGGCGACGAGCCCTATTACAGCCGCTTCGGCTTCAGGCGCATCCCGCCGCAGCAGCTGCAGCTTCCGGGTCCGGTCAACCCGGTCCGCTTCCTGGCCCTGGAACTGGTGGAAGGCGCGATGGCGGGCGCCAAGGGACTGGTGAGCCCGCTGCCCGACTCGGACGGGTAGCGCGAACGATCCGGCCTCTCCGTTGTCGTCACCGGGAGGAGCCCGGTGACGACGTGGCTGATGAGCGCTGCGATTCCGGTCAGGCCCGGCGGCGTCCCTCGATCAGCCAGGCCGCGAGGGTGGAGCCGATCAGGAGCACGAGCCCTACGAAGCCGAGCGCCATCGGGAAGACCGATACCCCGCGCACGATGGCGCTGTCGCTCGGCTTGATGCCGATCCAGTCGCCGCCGGAGAAGCGGCTGCCCGAATGCACCGCGAGGACGCGCGGCACCGTGATGCTCTGATCGCCCGCCATCGCGACGCGCCGCACCGACCCGCCGGTCGCTTCGGCGATCGCGCTCAGGGCCTCGGTGTTGCTGAACACGTCCATGAGCTCGCGCGGATTGGCCGGGCCGATGCTCACGAAGGTGATGAGATCGCCCGACCGGACCGTGTGCAGGCCGAGCTCGCGGCTGGCCACCTGGGCGGTGAAGAGGCCGGGGCGCGTCTCGGTGAGCGGGACGCTGCTCTCCTGGCCGCTCGGGGCCACGATGGTCACGGGGTCGGCCGTCTCGGCCATGGTCTGGCGCTCGACGCGGATGTCGCGCCCCTGCGCGCTCGCCCGCAGGGCCTCCTCCTCGAGGGCCGGCTCCTTCATGAGCCAGTGGGCGAGGCGGCGCAGAAGGTCGAGATGCGGGCCGCCGTCCTGATAGCCGCGGGCCCAGAGCCAGGCATGGTCGGAGAGCAGCAGCGCCACGCGGCCCTTCTCCTCCCGGCGCAGGACGAGGAGCGGCAGGTCGTTCGCCCCCGACATGAGCGTGTCGCCCGACTGCACCTGCGAGCCGATGATGCGCAGCCACTCGCCCCAGGCCGGCGGCGACTGCTCCGAGCCCGGCAGGTCGCGGGTGACGGGGTGGCGGTCGCCGGTGTCGGTGATCTGCGCCTTGTAGGGCTGCTCGACGATGCTGCCGTTGGGCTGGCCCGGGATGATCGGCGCAAGCCTGGTCTGCGCGAGGCTGCCGTAGCTCGCGAATTCGGGGCCCGCCGCCACCAGGATCGCCCCGCCCTCGCGCACGTAGCGCACGATGTTCTCGAAATAGCTGGACGGCAGGATGCTCTGGTTCGCGTAGCGGTCGAAGATGATCAGGTCGAATTCCTTGATCTTCTGCTGGAACAGCTCGCGGGTCGGGAAGGCGATCAGCGAGAGTTCGTTGATCGGCGTGCCGTCCTGCTTCTCCGGCGGGCGCAGGATCGTGAAGTGGACGAGGTCCACGTTGGCGTCGGACTTGAGGAGGTTGCGCCAGGTCCGCTCGCCCGCATGGGGCTCGCCGGAGACGAGCAGCACGCGCAGCTTCTCGCGGATGCCCTCGATGGGGATCACCGCCCGGTTGTTGGCCTGCGTCAGCTCGTTGGGCAGGCCTTCCACTTCGAGCTCGACCACGTTGGTGCCGCCATGCTCGATGCGCACGTCGAGGGTGAAGGGCGTGTCGGCGCGAACCTGCTGGCGGGCGAGAACCTGTCCGTCGCGGCGCACGGTGACGAGGGCCGAGCCGGTGCCGCCGCGCTCCATGATCTGGGCGCGGATCGTCTGGTCCTTGCCCACGATGCCGAAGCGGGGCGCCTCGAGCAGCTTGATCTGCCGGTCGCGCTCGTCCGGACGGCCGGTGATGAGCGCGTGGAGGGGCGCCCGGAAGCCGAGACCCTCCACGGAGGACGGGATGTCGTGCACCACGCCGTCGGTCACGAAGACCACGCCGGCGAGCCGGTCCGGCGGCACGTCGGCCAACCCGTTGGACAGGGCGGCGAACAGGCGCGTGCCGTCGTCGCCGCTGCCGTCGTCCGCCTCGATGAAGCGCGGGTCCACGTCGGCCAGGGAGCCGAAGCGCCGCTCCAGCTCGGCCCGCACCTGATCGGTCATGGCCGGGCGGTCGCCCAGGGTCTGCGAGGTGGAGCGGTCGACCACGACCGCCACGATGTCCTTCACCTTGTCCCGGTCCTCCTGCACGAGCGCCGGGTTGGCGAGCGCCAGGAGCACGAGCCCGAGGGCGACCGCCCTGAGGATCGCCACGGGTCCGCGGGAGACCAGCGCGAGGATCGCGAGCAGCGCGACGACCGCGCCGAGGGCCCAGAGGGCATAGGCCGGGATGAGCGGGGAGAAGCTGATCGAGAGCAAACCGTTTCCCTCTTACTGCCCGAGGCGTTCGAGCAGGGCCGGCACGTGCACCTGGTCGGCCTTGTAGTTGCCGGTCAGCGCATACATGACGATGTTGACGCCGCTGCGGTACGAGAATTCCCGCTGGCGCTGGTCGCTGCCCACGATCGGGTAGATGAACTCGCCCCGGGCGCCGACCGCCCAGGCGGCCGCGAGATCGTTGGACGTGATGATGATCGGCGACACCCCGTCGCCGGAGCGGGCCGGGCGGCTCGCCTCGCCCTCGGGCGCGGGCGGCAGGGCCTCGACCCAGGTCTGCCCGGTGGCGTAACGGCCCGGGAAGCTGTCGAGGATGTAGAAGGTCTTGGTCAGCACGTGATCGGCCGGCACCGGCTCGAGCTCGGGAATGTCGAGGCTCGCCAGCATCCGGCGCAGGTACTGCCCCTCGGCCGTGGGAGCGCCGTCCGGACGGTTGCCGAAGGCGTCGCGTGTGTCGAAGATCACCGTGCCGCCGCCCTTCATGAAGGCGTCGAGACGCCGGATCGCGGCTTCGGACGGCATGGGCCGGGATGCCACGATGGGCCAGTAGATCAGCGGATAGAACGCCACCTCGTCCCGCGAGAGATCGATGCCGATCGGCTCTCCGGGCGACAGGGCGGTGCGCTGGCTCAGCACCTGCGTCAGCCCGGTCAGGCCTGCCTTGCTCGTCTCGTCGACCTGGGAATCGCCCGTGACCACATAGGCGAGCCGCGTCACGAGGGCGGGGCTGGAGCTCTCCATGGTCATGGACGAGCGGCGCTCCTGCGCGTTCGCGTCCGAAGCCGGGTTGAGGAGAAGGGACGCCCCGAGCACGATGGCGGCCGCGGCGCCGGCCCGGCGCAGGCGGGAGGCGACGTTCGACAGATGGCCGCCGAGCCAGAGCGACGCGAGGGTGTCGATCAGCAGGAGCACGAGAGCCAGCATGAAGAGCGGCATGCGCAGATCGATGGTCTGCGCCCCGGCGAGGGGCGCGACCCGGGCGTTGAGGGGAGCGAAGTCGAGAGGCGCGAGCCGGTCGCCCGGCAGGAGCGCGTTCACCGCGAGGCTCGAATCCACCGGCCCGTAGAAGCCCGGCGGATGCTCACCGCTCGCGCGCTCGGCGTAGTTGCGCGCCACGGCGCGGGCATTGGCCGGGGGCGACGTGTAGATGCCGTAGCCGTCGAGGGTCAGTCGTGGAGCCACCGTGTCGTTCTCCGCGTTGCGCGCCTCCGCATTGGCATCGCTCGGCGCGCCCGCGAGCGCCGTGGTCCGGCGCAGCATGTCGACGAAGAGGCCCGACAGGGGCAGGTTCGACCAGGTGGTGTCGGCGGTGACGTGGAAGAGCACGATCATGCCGTCGCCGCGCTTGTCCGCCGTCACGATGGGCGTGCCGTCGGCAAGCGACGCCCAGGTCTTCCCCGGCAGGTCGCCGTCCGGCTCCGCGAGGATCTGGCGGCGGATGCCGATCTCCTCCGGCACGGTCAGGCCGAAATAAGGGCTTTCCCGGGTGAAGGGCGCGAAGGTCTTGGGGGTGTCCCAGGACAGGGTGCCGCCGAGGCTGCGCCCGCCCCGGCGCAGGCGCACCGGCACGAGCTCGTCGTTGCCGGCGGCCAGGCGGGAGCCCGCGAAGCGCAGGAGCATGCCGCCCTTCTCGACGAAGGCCGTGACCCGGCCCAGGGTCTCCCGGTCGAGCCCGCCCACGTCGGCCAGCACGAGAACGGACACCTGCTCGTCGATGAGCTGGTTCACCGCGTCGGCCACCGCGCCGCGCCCGTTGCGGATCTCCGAATAGGGCGCGAGGGCGCGCTCGATGTAGTAGAGCGGCGAGAGCAGGGGCTGGGCCTGATCGGAGGTGCCGCCGAACACCAGCCCCACGCGGCGGCGCTTGCCGCGCTCGTCGAGGAGATGCACGGCCCCGGCCGAGCCCTCGCCGAGGACCTCGATGCGCGCGATGGCGTTGCGGATCTCGGTGGGCAGATCGAACGCGACGCTCGTCTCGGTGGCGTTCGGATCGAAGGCGAAGCGCATGTCCGCGAGCGGCAGGCTCTTGAGGTCGAGGGCGCGCACGGTGCCGGCATCGCGTCCGTTCGGCTCGGGACGCACGAGCCTCACGTTGAGCTGGCCGCTGGCATTCTCCGCGCCGGCAACGGCCAGGGCCGGAGCGCGCTCCGCTTTGAGAACGGTGATCCGCTGCCCGTTCGCCATCTTGGCCAAACCATCGATGAAGCCCTGTCCATCAACGCCCGCCACCCCGTCGCTGATCCAGACGATGTTGGTCTCGGGAGTCGATTCCAGGAACCGCCTGACGGAATCGAGATGGGCCTGGCGGTCCTGCAGATGCGGCAGGGGTTTCAAGGACCGAAGCCGTTCCAGCGCGGTGGACGGGCTCGCCGGCTCGATGGCCGCGGGAGCCTCGGCGGTCGCCACGAGCGCGACCGTGCGCCCGTCGCGGCCCGCCGCCTCGACGCGCTCGACCGCGAGGTTCATGCGCTCGCGCCAGTCATGCGCGGCGGCAAAGCCGTTGTCGAGCACGATCAGGAGCGGCGAGCGGTTGTCGTCCTCCGCCAGCGGGTTCCAGATCGGGCCCGCGGCCGCCAGGATGAGGAAGGCGGCGAGCAGCAGCCGCAGCAGCAGGAGCCACCAGGGGGTGCGCGCAGGCATTTCCTGCTCGGGCCGCAGGTCCGCCAGGATCTTGAGGGGCGGGAAGTCGACCCGGCGCGGCTGCGGCGGCGTGATGCGCAGGAGCAGCCAGATCGCCGGCAGGGCCGCCAGCGCCGTCAAAACGAGCGGAACCGCGAAGGTGAGGGGAAGGCCCAGCATGGCTCAACGCCCTCCCAGGCCGGTGCCGCGCGCGGTCGACACGAGCGTCATGATGCGCAGGGCGGCTTCGCTGGCCGGCCGGTCGGTGCGGTGGATGGTCAGGGTCCAGCCGCGGCGGCGGGCCAGCTGCTGAAGCGCCTCCCGGTGCTCCTCGATCCGCAGCCGGTAGGCACGGCCCCAGGAGACCGCATCGCCGATCCGCAACGACAGCCCGTCCTCGAGATCGTGCAGGACGGCCTGTCCCTGGAACGGAAAGGTCTCCTCGACGGGATCGACGATCATCACGAGATGACCGCGCGCCCCGCGCGACGAGATGCCTTCGACCATGGCGGTGACATCGGACAGGGGCGACAGGAAATCGCTGATCAGAACGGCCTCGTGCTGGGGCGCCACGGGAGCCTGCGGGGGCAGGTCCTCTTCCAGGGACGCCCGGTCGGCCACCAGGGTCTGGGCCATGGTCTCGGCGATGCGCCGCGTCGCCCGCGGCGGCATGAGGCCGAGCATGCCGACCCGCTCCCCGGCCTCGACGAAGGCATCGGCGAGCGCGAGGCCGAGCACGATGGCGCGCTCGACCTTGGGCGCCTGCGCCAGCTCCGAGACATAGCCCATGGAGGCGGAGCGGTCGATCCAGAACCAGACGGTCTGGGCGGTCTCCCACTCGCGCTCGCGCACATAGAGCCGGTCGTCGCGGGCCGAGCGGCGCCAGTCGATGCGCTGCGCCGCCTCGCCGGCCACGAAGGGGCGGAACTGCCAGAAGGTTTCGCCGGTGCCGGCGCGCCGGCGGCCGTGGATGCCGTGGGCCAGGTTGGCGGCGACCCGCCGGGACTCGAGCACGAGGTGCGGCATGCGGTCTGCGAGGGAGAGAGCGCTTTCCGTTTCGCGGCGGCCCGGCGAGCGGGCGCTTTCGGGGAGGACCCGGACACGGGCCATGACGGGGTTCCTAGCCTGCCAGCCGCGACGTGAGCCGGCCGACGATGCTCTTGATGGTCTCTCCATCCGCCCGGGCCGAGAAGGTCAGGGCCATGCGGTGCTTGAGCACCGGCTCGGCGAGCGCCACCACGTCGGCGATCGACGGGGCGACCCGGCCTTCGATCAGCGCGCGGGCGCGCACCGCCAGCATCAGGGCCTGGCTGGCGCGGGGACCCGGCCCCCAGAGAATCCTGTCGGTCACGCCTTCGATGCCGTTGCCCTCGGGACGTGCCGAGCGGACGAGGTCGAGGATCGCCTCGACCACGCTCTCGCCGACCGGCAGGCGGCGCACGAGGCGCTGGGCGTTCATGAGGGCCTCGGCGTTCATGACCGCCTGCGGCTTGTGCTCGTCGGCGCCCGTGGTCTCGATCAGGATGCGCCGCTCGGCCTCGCGCGTCGGATAGCCGACGTCGATCTCGAGCAGGAATCGGTCGAGCTGGGCTTCCGGAAGGGGATAGGTGCCTTCCTGCTCGATCGGGTTCTGGGTCGCCAGCACATGGAAGGGCTGGGGCAGGTCGTGCCGCTCGCCCCCCACGGAGACGTGATGCTCCTGCATGGCCTGGAGCAGGGCCGATTGGGTGCGCGGGCTCGCGCGGTTGATCTCGTCGGCCATCAGGAGCTGCGCGAAGACCGGGCCCTTCACGAAACGGAAGGAACGGCGCCGGTCGGCGCCCTCGTCGAGGATCTCGGACCCGAGGATGTCGGAGGGCATCAGGTCCGGGGTGAACTGGATGCGGCGGGCGTCGAGCCCGAGCACGGTGCCGAGCGTCTCCACCAGCTTCGTCTTGGCGAGGCCGGGAACGCCCACGAGCAGGCCGTGGCCGCCCGCGAGAAGGGTGATGAGGGTGAGATCGACCACGTCTTCCTGGCCGAAGATGACCGTGTGGATGGCCTCGCGGGCCCGGCCGACAGTCTCGAGGGTCGCCTCCGCGTTGCGGATGATCGCGTCGTCCAATGCGGTAGGCGCCTGAGCAATGCTGGCCGTCATGAGGTCACTCTCCTCGATCGCAATTGCCCCCGGTAGGTAGTCTGCCTTCGATCCGTGTCGAGGTGCAAGGGTCGTTGCGCCGCAGCGAAGGACGGATGGAGTGGACGAGACAGCCGAGGGCTCTATGCTTTAAAGCATCGGACCCAAAAGTGGACCCACTTTTGGGATCGGATCCGATCCTTCGTCATTGATGTGTGCATCGTTGATGCGGAAAACCGGGTCCACTTTTCCGCACGATGCCCTTAGAAGTAACAATCGGCGGCCGTTCGTCGATCCATAAAGTTCAAAATCCTGTTCACGCTTGCGTCATGACCGAACCCTCCGCCTCCACTCCCGGGAATGCCCTGGCCCGCCTGACAGCGGCGCTGGGCTCCGATCGCGCGCGCAAGGGACCGCCGCCGGTCGAGCGCTGGAACCCGGCCTATTGCGGCGAGATCGACATGCGCATCGCAGCCGACGGGACGTGGCATTACATGGGCACCCCCATCAACCGTCCGGCTCTCGTGAGGCTGTTCTCGACGGTGCTGCGCAAGGATCCGGAGCGCTACGTGCTCGTCACCCCGGTCGAACGGGTCGGCATCACGGTCGAGGATGCGCCGTTCCTCGCCGTCGAGATGGCCGTGGACGGCGACGGCGCAAGCCGCCAGATCGCCTTCCGGACCAATGTGGACGATCTCGTGCAGGTCGGGCCAGCGCATCCCCTGCGCTTCGAGCAGGACGCCAGCGGCGGGGTCAAGCCCTCCGTGAAGATCCGAGGGGATCTGTGGGCGCGGGTGACGCGCTCCCTGGCGCTGGATCTCGTCGCCCTCGGCGAGGAACGGGATGTGGAAGGCGCTGCCACCTTCGGCGTCATGGCAGATGGCATGTTCTTTCCCATCGCTCCCGTCAGCGCTCTGGACGCCTTCTGATGCGGCTTGCTCCCCACGACGCGCCGGACTTCCTGACGCTGGCGGCCGAGCGTCTGCGGCCCGAGCCGCCGCATCCCGAGGAGGCGCTCGCCAACCCGCGCGGCGACCACAGCCTCGACGACGTGCCCCTGGTCCACCCCCTGACGCCGAAGCCGGCCGCGGTCCTCGTTCCGGTCGTCATGCGGGCGGAACCGATGCTGCTCCTGACCGAGCGCTCCGCTCAGCTGCGCCAGCATTCCGGGCAGATCGCCTTTCCGGGCGGGCGGGTCGACCCGGAGGACGCCTCGGTCCTGGCGGCGGCCTGCCGCGAGGCCATGGAGGAGATCGGCCTCGACAGCCGCTTCATCGTTCCGCTCGGCTACCTGGACGCCTACCTGTCCACGACGAATTATCTCGTCATGCCCGTGGTGGCGCGGGTCTCCCCTTCCTACAGCCTCAACCTCAACCACGACGAGGTGGCCGAGACCTTCGAGGTGCCGCTCGGCTTCCTCATGGATCCCTCCCGCCATGAGCTCCATTCCCGCGAATGGAAGGGAAGGGTGCGGCGCTACTATGCAATGCCCTACGAGGGACGCTACATCTGGGGCGTGACGGCGGGCATCATCCGCAATCTGTACGAGAGGCTCTACGGTTCATGACGCGGGCAGTTGTCCAGGGATTGGTTCTGTTCCTCCTGCCCTTCGTTCTCTTCGGCGTCTACCTGGTCGTCCGTCGCCGCAACCCGCTGATCTGGTCGCACTGGAGCGACCAGTCGCTCTGGCTCGCCATCGCGGGCTTGAGCTTCGTGATCGCCTCGCTGGTCGCGACCGGCCTCCTGGTCGACCGCGAGACGGGCACCTATGTGCCGACCCATGTGGAAAACGGACGGGTCGTCCCGGGACATTTCGAGTGATGGAAACCCTCGATCGACAGGCCCTGCTCGGCCTTCTTGACCGTCCGCCCCTGCGCCGCCTCCTGGAGGCCTTCAATGACGGCGCCGAGGAGACGCGCATCGTGGGCGGGGCCGTGCGCAACGCCCTGCTCGGGCGGCCCGTGACGGAGGTGGACTGCGCCACGACCATGCGGCCCGATGCCATCGTCGAGCACGCGAAGGCGGCCGGGTTCAAGGCGGTGCCGACCGGGATCGAGCACGGCACGATCACCGTGATCGCCGACGGCGAGCCTTACGAAATCACGACCCTGCGCGAGGATGTGGAGACCGACGGGCGTCACGCGGTCGTGCATTTCGGACGCGATTTCGCGCTCGACGCGAGGCGCCGCGACTTCACCATCAACGCTCTCTCGCTCGGCCTCGACGGGCGGCTCCACGACTACACGGACGGCCTGGCCGATCTGGCGGCCCGACGGGTCCGGTTCATCGGCGATGCCCGGACCCGCATCCGCGAGGATTATTTGCGGATCATGCGCTTCTTCCGGTTTCACGCGGAATATGCGCAGGCCGATCCGGACCCGGAGGGGCTCGCCGCGGCCGGGGCCGAGCGGCAGGGATTGGAGATCCTCTCCCGGGAGCGGATCCGGCATGAGCTCTTCAAGCTCCTGGTCGCCCGGCGGGCGAAGGACACGATCGGCGTCCTGGCCGATCACGGCTTTCTCCCGTGGCTTCTGGGCGGCGCCGCCGAGTTCGGCCGCTTCGGCCGCGTGGAGGTCTCCGACGCGAAAAGCCCCGTCCCGGTCTGGCGTCTGGCCGCGCTCGCGGTGATGGTCGAAGAGGATGCCGACCGCCTGCGGGAGCGCCTGCGTCTGTCGAACGACGAGCACCGGAAGCTCGTCGCCTATGCGCGCCTTCTGAGCCTCGTGAAGACCTGGGCCCTGCCGCTCGACGCCGGCGCCATCCGCCGCCTGGCGGCGGATCACGATGTGGAGGCCCTCGACACCGTCCTGGCGGCGACCGCCGGCGAGCCATTCCCGATCGTCCGTGCCGACGCCCGCGAGGCGCTCGAACGCTACCGCACCGGGGCCGAGCCTGTGCCGGTCTTCCCCCTGCGGGGAGGCGACCTGGTCGGGAGCGGCATCCCGAAAGGGCCGAGGATCGGTGAATTGCTCGCGCAGGCCCGCCAGGCCTGGCTGGCGGAGGGCTGCCGAACCGACGAAGCCTCCGCGAAGGATCTGCTCAGGCGGGTGCTGAAGCAGGCTTAAAGCATCTTTTCACGTCCGATAGTCCGGCCCCTGTCTCCATCCCGGGACATGACCAGCCGGCCGTGCCATTCGCCCCGTCATCACCGGCACAAGGCCGGTGATGACGGGGCGGGTGAGATGGGACGGTGGTGACACCCTCCCCATGTCATGGCCGGGCTCGTCCCGGCCATCCCGATACGAAAGGCGCTGCGCCCTACAGAAGCGAGATCGCCGGCACGCGCCCGGGGGATGATGCCGTGACGGCGTCGATGTCGGACGGCTGCGCTTCCCCGTGGCGGCTGGCGTTATGGCCACCGCACCGTCGGCGGCATGGACGAGAGGATCGACGCGATGTTGCCGCCCGTCCTCAGCCCGAAGATCGTGCCGCGGTCGTAGAGCAGGTTGAACTCCACGTAGCGCCCGCGCCGCACCTGCTGCTCGATCCGGTCCTCGTGCGTCCAGGGGCGTGCGACGTTGCGCCGGACGATCTCGGGATAGACCGTGAGGAAGGCCTCGCCCACGTGCCGGGTGAACGCGAAGTCCTCGTCCGGATCCCCGGTCCAGTGATAGTCGTAGAAGATGCCCCCGACGCCGCGCGGCTCGTTGCGGTGCTTGAGGTGAAAGTACTCGTCGCACCACGCCTTGTATTTCTCGTAGGAGCCTTCGGGCGCATGGACGCGGCAGGCCTCTTCCATCGCGGCGTGAAACGCGACCGTATCCGGATCGTCCTGCGTCCGCCGCCGGTCGAGCACGGGCGTGAGGTCCGCCCCGCCGCCGAACCAGGGCTTGGAGGTCACCACGAAGCGGGTGTTCATATGCACCGTTGGAACGTTCGGGTTCCAGGGATGCGCGATGAGCGAAAGGCCGGCAGCCCAGAAGCGGGGATCCTGATCCGAGCCCGGAATCTGGCCGCGGAACTCCGGCGCGAACTCGCCGTGCACGGTCGAGACATGCACGCCCACCTTCTCGAACACGCGGCCGCGCATCATGGACATGACGCCGCCGCCGCCGGGGGCGCCGCTGTGATCCTTGCGCTCCCAGGGCGTGCGTTCGAACCGGCCGGGGTCGGAGGCCTCGGGGGGGAGGGGGCCCGCGACCTCGTCCTCGAGCGCCTCGAACGCGGCGCAGATGCGGTCGCGCAGCAGGGCGAACCAGATGGGAGCCTCTGCCTGCAGGCGTTCGACGGTTGTCGTATCGGTCATGATGGTTCCGCTTCAGGTTTCGGACGGAGCCGGATGGGGAAACCCGTTGGTCTGCCGCAGGGCCTCGCCGAGGATCATGGCGGCCGTTACGGCGACGTTCAGGGAGCGCAGGCCGGTCTGCATCGGGACAGCGACCCGGGCGTCGGCCGCCTGATGGACCTCCTCCGGGACGCCGGCGGATTCCCGGCCGACCAGAATGACGTCGTCGGGCCGGTAGGCGAGTTCCGTGTAGGCGAGCGCGCCCTTCGTGGTCGCCAGGATCAGCCGGCCCCCGGCTTCCTGCCGCCAGGCCTCGAAGGTGCGCCAGGACATGTGCCGGGTGATCGTCACATGGTTGAGGTAATCCATGCCCGAGCGGCGCAGGTTGCGGTCGGAGACGTCGAAGGCCGCAGGTTCGATGATCTCCACCGGCACGCCGAGGCAGGCGGCCAGGCGCAGCATGGTCCCGGTGTTCTGCGGAATGTCGGGCTGGTAGATGGCGAGACGGGGCATGGGTCCGTCATCGGAGGAACGGGCTCCGTCGTCAAGGGAGCCTCAGGGCCATTTGCCCCGGCGGCATTTGCGCCACAAGCTGGAACAACTCCAATCCGGCTATGGACAGGCGGGCTTGGCCGTGCCAAAGAGCCACCGCGCGGCGACTCCCAGTCGCATTGCGCGCGCGTCGCCGCGCATGCTTGTTCCATTTTGGACCTCGTGTGCCAAATGCCTTGGTTCCCAAGGGATTGCCGATGCGCGGTTCTCGTTTTTTGATCAATGCTGGAGAGCCAAGTGGCCGAGACCACCACTCATGTCGCTGAGCCGACACGGCGCGATTTCCTTTATATCGCCACGGGCGCAGCTGCCGTCGTCGGCGGAGCCACCCTGGTATGGCCCTTCGTCCAGTCCCTGGCGCCCGACGCGGCGACGGTGGCGGCCGGCGCCCCCGTCGAGGTCGACCTGACCCCCATCGCGGAAGGGCAGATCGTCAAGGTTTTCTGGCGCGGCAAGCTGATCTTCATCCGTCACCGCACGGCCGAGGAGATCAAGGCCGCCGAGGACGTGAACGTGGCCTCCCTGCGCGACCCGCAGCCCGACTCGGCCCGCGTGAAGGAAGGCCATGCCCAGTGGCTCATCGTTTACGGCAACTGCACCCATCTCGGCTGCGTGCCGCTGGGCCAGCAGGGCGAGTATCACGGTTGGTTCTGCCCTTGCCACGGCTCGATCTTCGACACCTCCGGCCGCGTCCGCGGCGGCCCGGCGCCGATCAACCTGCCGATCCCGCCCTATACCTTCGCGTCCGACACCAAGATCGTGATCGGCCAAGAGGCCACGGCGTAACCTAAGCGACGATCAGGCGATATCATGAGCGACCATCCCACAACTTACGTTCCCAAGAGCGCCTTCGGTAAGTGGTTCGAGAGCCGCCTGCCCATCGCAGGCCTCATCCACTCGTCCTTCATCGCGTTCCCGGTTCCGCGGAACCTGACCTATTTCTGGACCTTCGGCGCCATCCTGGTGTTCATGCTCGTCGCGCAGATCGTGACCGGCGTGTTCCTGGCCATGTACTACACGCCGAACGCCGGCATGGCTTTCCAGTCCGTCGAGCACATCATGCGCGACGTGAACTACGGCTGGCTGATCCGCTATCTGCACGCCAACGGCGCGTCGATGTTCTTCGTGGCCGTCTACGTCCACATCTTCCGGAACTTCTACTACGGCTCCTACAAGGCCCCCCGCGAGGTTCTCTACATCCTCGGCGTGATCATCTTCCTCTTGATGATGGCCACGGCCTTCATGGGCTACGTGCTTCCCTGGGGCCAGATGAGCTTCTGGGGCGCCACCGTGATCACGAACCTCTTCTCGGCGATCCCGCTCGTCGGCGAGACCATCGTGAGCTATCTCTGGGGCGGCTACTCGGTGGGCAACCCGACCCTGAACCGCTTCTTCTCCCTGCACTACCTGCTGCCCTTCATGATCGCGGGCGTCGTGATCCTGCACATCTGGGCGCTGCACGTGCCGGGCCAGAACAACCCGACCGGCATTCCGATCAAGTCGGGCAAGGACGCGGTTCCGTTCACCCCCTACGCGACGATCAAGGACATCTTCGCCGTCGTGGTGTTCATGATCTTCTTCGCCTACTGGGTGTTCTACATGCCCAACTACCTGGGCCATGCGGACAACTACATCCCGGCGAACCCGGCCGTGACGCCCGCGCACATCGTTCCCGAATGGTACTTCCTGCCGTTCTACGCGATCCTGCGCGCCATCCCGGACAAGCTCGGCGGCGTCATCGCCATGGGCTCGGCCATCGTGATCTGGTGCTTCATGCCCTGGCTCGACACCTCCAAGGTGCGCTCCACGGCCTACCGCCCGCTCTACAAGCAGTTCTTCTGGATCTTCGTGATCGTGTGCTTCCTGCTCGGCTGGCTGGGTTCCCGCCCGGCCGAGGGCTGGTACGTGATCGCCTCCCAGATCTGCACGGCCTACTACTTCGCCCACTTCCTGATCATTCTGCCGGTGCTCGGCTTCGTCGAGCGTCCGCTGCCTCTGCCGAATTCGATCCTCGAATCCGTCATGGGCGTGCAGAAGGGCGGGGCTGGTATTCCGGCCGGCGCCAATGCCGAGCCGCATTCCAAGGGCTGATGCGAGAGTCGAGGAAACACAGACAATGATGAAGCGTACTCTTCTCATCGCAGCCGCCGTTCTCGGCTTGTCCGCTCCGGCCTTCGCTGCCGGCGAGACCCCGGTCCCGCCGCAGCTCAAGTGGAGCTTCCAGGGGCCGTTCGGCAAGTTCGACCGGGCCCAGCTCCAGCGCGGCTTCAAGGTCTACCGGGAGGTCTGCGCCTCCTGCCATTCCCTGAACTACGTGGCCTTCCGCAACCTGCACCAGCCCGGCGGCCCGGAATTCTCCGAGGCCCAGGTCCGCGCGCTCGCGGCGGAGTACAAGGTCCAGGACGGCCCGAACGAGGCCGGCGACATGTTCGAGCGCCCCGGGCGCCCGGCCGACCGCTTCCCGGCACCGTTCCCGAACGAGAACGCCGCGGCTTCCGCCAACGGCGGCAAGGCTCCCCCGGACCTGTCCCTGATGCCCAAGGCCCGCACCTACGAGCGCGGCTTCCCCTGGTTCATCACCGATGTGTTCCGTCAGTACTCGGAGAACGGCGCGGATTACGTGACCGCGCTGCTGACCGGCTACGAGGAGGCCCCCCAGGGCTTCACGGTGCCCCAGGGCGGTCACTACAACCACTACTATCCGGGTCACGTGATCGCCATGCCGAAGCCGCTCAGCGACGGCCAGGTGGAGTATCCGAAGAATGAGGCCGGCCAGCCGCAGGTGCCGGAAACCGTCGATCAATACGCCCGCGACGTGACGGCCTTCCTCACCTGGACGGCTGAACCGCACCTCGAGGCCCGCAAGCGCCTCGGCTTCCAGGTCATCCTGTTCCTGCTCGTCCTGTCCGGCCTGCTCTACTTCACCAAGAAGAAGGTCTGGGCCCGGGTGGGCGGCGAGGTCGAAGGCCACGCGAC
Source organism: Microvirga sesbaniae (assembly GCF_025460805.1). Lineage (GTDB taxonomy): Bacteria > Pseudomonadota > Alphaproteobacteria > Rhizobiales > Beijerinckiaceae > Microvirga > Microvirga sesbaniae. The sequence goes on from NZ_JAMXFJ010000032.1 coordinate 22,734, forward strand.
GCCTCCGATGACCCACAACCCCTAAGGATCAAGGCCCCGGTTTCCGGGGCCTTTTTCGTTTCAGGCGACTTCGACCGGAGAGGCGTCCAGGCCGACCACCATGCTGCAGACCATCGCCGACGACATCTGGGGCACGGATTGCCTCGCCTACCACGTGCAACCCAGCCTGGAGCCCGAAACCCGGGCGGCCTTCGAGCGGGTGCAGCAGGCCTTCGCTGGGCTCTGGCCGGAGCCCCTGCATGTCGGCCCCAAGCACGGCCTGCATGTGACCATCTATCCGCTCGTGACCGTCAGGGGCGGCTTCGACAAGGATGCCTACTGGCAGAGCATCGCCCAGCACAGCGAGAGAATTCTGGAGGAGCTCTGCACGGGTCATCGGGCCTTGGAGCTGCGCTTCTCCCGCCTGAAGGTGACGGACACGGCCATCATCGCGACGGCCACCGACGAAACAGGCCTCATCCAGGCCATCCGGGACAGGATCGTGCGCGACATTCCTCCACCGCCGGGGGCGAGCCCGATCATCTACGACCTGATCCATTCCACGCTTGCGCGCTACAGGACGAGCACCGCCATCCCGGACGACGCAGTGGCGCGCGTCGAGAACCTGCCGGTCTCCATCACGGCGCCCGTCACCCGGATCAGGCTCGTGCGCGAGACGCTCTTTCCCTGCCTCGCGACGGACGAGATCGCGTCTATTCCCCTGGGACGCGAGGAGGCTGCGAGGACGGCCCGGAGGCCACCGGGGTGACGGTCTGCGGTGCCGCGCGCGGTTGCGGGACGGGATCGTAGGGATAGACGCGCTGGCTCCGGAGCAGGATGAGCGATTGCGCGATCAGGGACCGGCTGTACCGGATCTGCTCGCGGGTCAGGGCCGCGAGGGTATGAGAGACGCCGATCGCCGTGGAGCAGCGTCGGGTCGCATTGCCGGTCTTGTCGTTCATCGGGGGAGCATACTGTCCCGTTCGCCGCCTGCATTCACCTAGATCAATCGCACGATCCCGATACGGGACTTGGGACCCGGCCCGCACTCGTCTATGAAACGGAACGGGCGGAGAGCCCGGAAACGGGGAGGGCGCGCGATGGCGAAATCGGTTCTAGGCATCATCGGCGGGTCGGGGGTCTACGACCTGCCCGGGCTCGAGGACATGCGCGAAGAGCGCATCGATTCGCCCTGGGGCGAACCCTCGGACGTTCTGCGCGTCGGACGCATCGGGACGACCGAGATCGCCTTCCTGCCGCGCCATGGGCGGGGGCACCGCCTCCCCCCGTCCGACATCAACTACCGGGCGAATATCGACGTGATGAAGCGCGCCGGGGTCACCGACCTGATCTCGGTCTCGGCCTGCGGGTCGTTCAAGGACGAGTTCTATCCGGGCTTCTTCGTGCTGGTGGACCAGTACGTGGACCGCACGCATCGCCGCGAAAGCTCCTTCTTCGGCCGGGGCTGCGTCGCCCATGTGCCCATGGCCCACCCGGTCGGGCCGCTGCTGCGCCAGCACATCGCCGACGCGGCGGTGGCCGAGAAGATCCCGTTCGCCCTCGGGGGCACGCTGGTGTGCATGGAGGGGCCGCAATTCTCCACCTATGCCGAATCCATGACCTACAAGAAGCTCGGCTACGACGTGATCGGCATGACGGCCATGCCGGAGGCCAAGCTCGCCCGCGAGGCCGAGATCACCTACGCGACCATCGCCATGGTGACCGATTTCGATTGCTGGCATCCCGAGCACGACAACGTCGACGTGGCGTCCGTGGTCGCGGTCGCCCACCAGAACGCCGCGAAGGTGGCCCGCCTGATCGCCCGCATCGCCCGCGACTTCCCGGCCGAGCACGAGCCATGCCCCGTGGGCTCCGACCGGGCCCTCGACGGGGCCATCATGACGGCCCCGTCGGCCCGGGATCCGGAGCTTCTGAAAAAGTTGGATGCGGTGGCCGGACGGGTGCTAAACCCTTGAGCGCGCGATCGCCGGATTCCTGCGGGAACGAAGCCGGCGGACCCATCCCTTTCGATACCCAGGCAGGCTTGACCTCATGGACCAGCGTCTCATCACCGACCTGAAGGCCGCGATCCGCTCGATCCCGGACTATCCGAAGCCCGGCATCGTGTTCCGTGACATCACGACCCTTCTGGGCGACGCGCGGGCCTTCCGGCGCTCCGTGGACGAGCTCGTCCATCCGTTCGCCGGCGGACGCGTCGACAAGGTCGCGGGCATCGAGGCGCGGGGCTTCATCCTCGGCGGCGCCATCGCGCATCAGCTCTCCTCGGGCTTCGTGCCGATCCGCAAGAAGGGCAAGCTCCCCCACGAGACTGTGCGCATCGCCTATTCGCTCGAATACGGCGTCGACGAGATGGAGATCCACACGGACGCCATCGGCCAGGGCGAGCGGGTCATCCTCGTCGACGACCTCATCGCCACGGGCGGCACGGCCGTCGCGGCGACCCGGCTCCTGCGCCAGATGGGCGCCAACATCGTGGCCGCGTGCTTCATCATCGACCTGCCGGATCTCGGCGGCGCCGCGAAGCTCCGGGACCTCGGCGTCGAGGTGCGCAGCCTCGTGAGCTTCGAGGGACATTGAGGAGCCGGCGATGGCAAGCGAGCGCCTCCTGGGAGCGCTGGAGTTCCTGCGCGAAGCGGAGCGGCTCAAGAGCACTCTGCGCAGCGGCTTCACGTCGACGGGCCGGCCCGAGAGCACGGCCGAGCATACTTGGCGCCTGTGCCTCATGGCGCTGGTGTTCTCGGACGAGCTCGGGGACGTCGATCCCCTGCGCCTCATCAAGCTCTGCATCGTTCATGACCTCGGCGAGGCCCTGAGCGGAGACATTCCCGCCGTTCTGCAGACGGACGGGTTCGACAAGTCCGCTCGGGAAAGGGCGGACCTCGAGGAGCTGACCAGGGCGCTCCATCCGGCGAAACGGGCCGAGATCCTGGCCCTGTGGGAGGAGTACGAGGCGGCCTCGTCGCCCGAGGCCGTTCTCGCCAAGGGGCTCGACAAGCTGGAGACGATCCTCCAGCACAACCAGGGCCGGAACCCCGCAGATTTCGACTACGCGTTCAATCTCGATTACGGGCGCAAGCAGACCTCCGCTCACCCGGTTCTCGCCGAGATCCGCGTCCTGCTCGACGAGGAGACGCGGGCCAGGGCCGACGCTTCGAAGGCGGGTTAGAGCATTTTCCGGTGAAATGGATCCGGTTCACCGTCAGAAAATGCGGCTCGGCAAAGAAGAGAGCTGCTTCCACGTGAGTGGAAGCAGCTCTAGTCCCGCCGCTCCCAGAATACCATCCCGTCGAACGCGAACACCTCTTCGCCGTGCTGGTTCGTGCCCGTGTTGTGGTGGAACACCAGGCCCCAGCCGGGGCGGGACGCGGAGGCGCGCTTGGCCGTCACGGTGGACCGGTAGGCGATCGTGTCGCCCGCATAGACGGGCTTGAGCCATTTCAAGTTGGTGAAGCCCGGCGAGGGGCCCAGCCGGGCCGGCCGCTGGCCATGGCTCAGCGCGTAGTCCCGGATGCGGTCGCGGTGGCCGACCATGTGCTTCATCCACACGCTCGCCGTATGCCAGCCGGAGGCGCACAGGGCGCCGAACAGGCTGTCCTTGGCGGCCTCCGCGTCCACGTGGAAGCGCTGTGGATCGAACTGCCGGGCGAAGGCCACGATGTCGTCGGGCGCGAAGGTGTACGAGCCGAGCTCGTCCGTCTCGCCGACGACGAGATCCTCGAAGTACGGATTGGCCGAGACCGGCGGGATCTCCCGCGCCGGCACCGCGCCGGGCAGGGCGTCCGCCGCAGCCGCCAGGGCGTTGCGGCCGCCGCTGAACGGCTCGGCGTCCCGGGTCGCGAACATCACCCAGTTGGTCTGGGTCAGGACGGGCTCGTCGGCCTGGTTGAGCATGTCGAAATGTAACCGCACGAGGCCGAGCGAGGGCCTGCTCCTGGAGGCGCGGCTCTCCAGGACCTTCATGCGCGAGCGCAGGGTGTCGCCGGGCCGCACGGGCTTCAGCCACTTCACCTCCTCGATGCCCGGCGAGCCCATGGAGGACGAATCGAGGACCAACCCGTCGGCGAACAGGCGCATGTTCAGGCTGCAGCTGTGCCAGCCCGAGGCGATCAGCGTGCCGATGAAGCTGTCCTTGGCGGCGATCTCGTCTACGTGGAAGGGCTGCGGATCGTATTCGCGGGCGAAGGTCATGACATCGTCCTTCGACACCGTGAGCGGGCCGAAGGTTTCGGTCAGGCCGGGCGGAAGATCTTCGAACGTGCGCATGAGCATTCCCTTGTCGGGGCCTGCCCTAGCACAACGCCTCCGCCATGGGGAGGCTTGCCGCCGCAACCGCGGCCTGACTTTCGGAGGGTGTCCGGGCTGCCCGCCTCAGGGGGAAAACTGCCCGGCCGCGTTGTGCGCGAGCCGGATCGGCTCCGGCAGGCGATATTTCGGGCAGCAGCGCAGGACGAGTTCGGCCGCGGTCGGAATATCGGCCAGGTGTCCGGGCGAGATGAACATCGGGTTCTTGGCCGTCCGGGTGCGCAGCGCCACCCCGATGGTCTCCTTACGGTCGACCAGGGGAGCGGCGGCGCCTTTCTCCTCCGCCAGGTCCTTGTAGCGCCCGCACAGGAGCGTCTTGCCGCAGCCGACGGTCGGGCGCTGCAGCCACAGGCCCATGTGACTGGCGATCCCGACCCGGCGGGGATGGGCGATGCCCATGCCGTCGAACAGGAAGACGTCCGGCTCGGATTTCAGCGTCTCGAACGCCTCTTCGAGCACGGGGCCCTCGCGGAAGCTCAGGAGGCCCGGCACATAGGGAAAGGGCGTCGGGCGCCGGGCCAGGACGGTTTCCACCGGCAGGAAACCCGGAAAGGTGACCACCACGATGGCGGCCTGCGACTGCTCGTTCTTCACGCTCACGTCGACCCCGGCCACGAGCTGCACCCGATCGAGATCGATCGGTCGGTCGGACACCACTTCCGTTCTCAGCTGGTGCTGGAGGGCGATGGCCTCGGAGGGCGTCAGGTTCCAGTCGTGGCGGTGGCGGAGCAGCATGATGGCCTATGAATGCGGACGAGGCGTCAACGCTCAAGGTTCCGGAACGATCCGGATTGATCTGGATCATCGCACTGGGGACAATTCGTCGTCTCTTAAGAAGGTTGACCCACACGGAGGCTTGAGGTGATCTCCTCCGCATCGAGCAGGAGACAGTCATTGGCTCATTCAGCCGCCACAGGCCGCAGCATTCCGATCATCAGCCCGGCCGAAGGCGTTTCGGAGGCGTTGATCCGGCAGCTCGTGGAAACCTTCTACGACCGGGTGATCCGCGATCCGGAACTCGGGCCGATCTTCCACGGCAAGCTCTCCGGCCGCTGGGCCCGGCACCTGGCCCTGATGGTGGATTTCTGGTCCTCGATCGCCCTGCGGACCGGCCGCTACCAGGGAAAGCCCCAGGCGGCGCATTTCGGTCTCGACCTCACGCCCGACCTGTTCGCCCGCTGGCTCCGGCTGTTCGAAGAGACGGCTCGGGAGATCTGCGCGCCGGACGTGGCGGCCTTCTTCGTCGACCGGGCGCGGCGCATCGCCGAGAGCCTGCAGATCGGCCTCGGGATCGGCCCGAAGGCGCTGCGTCTTCCCTGAAGCGGATTTACCGCTCCCACCATTCGAGCCCGTCGCCTCTCCGCTTGGGGAGCAGGGACGAGACGCCGATCATCACGAAACCGCAGGCCACGAGCACGCCGACGAAGAATTCGGCATTGCCGAGCCCGGGAGACACGAAGCTGTCGAACAAAGTCTGCATGGATCACATCCTCTACGCAGCCCTTTTCGCGGAATGGCCCTGAACGGACGACGAAGCCCGCGTTCAGGAAATGGTCAGGTTGGCGGTCCACGGCGTCATCGCCGGCCTGGTGCCGGTCCTGCTCAAGCATCGGACGTGTCATCGACCTCACGCCCGATGCTCGAGGCTTCTGTTTCAAAGCATCTTTTCACGCCAAACCGGTTCCCACTTTCGCGCCCGATGCTCGAGGCTTTTGTTGTGGAGCATCTTTTCACGCAAAACCGGTTCCCACTTTTGCGCCCGATGCTCTCACCCAGCGAGTCCCGCCGAGAACGGCACCCTCGCACGTCATGGCCGGGCCCGTCCCGGCCATCCCGACCAGAAAGACGCCGCGCCCGACAGAAACGGGATCACCGGCACGAGGCCGGTGATGACGGGTGGGCATCGTCTGCCGAACGGTTCAGGGGGAGGGTGGAGGCGGACGCCTCAGGTGTTGAACCGGAAGTGCATCACGTCGCCGTCCTGCACCGTATACTCCTTGCCCTCGAGCCGCAGCTTGCCCGCATCGCGGGCCCCGGCCTCGCCCTTGAGAGAGGTGTAGTCCGCATACGCGATGGTTTCGGCGCGGATGAAGCCCTTCTCGAAATCCGTGTGGATGACGCCCGCGGCGGCCGGCGCCTTGGTGCCCCGGGTGATCGTCCAGGCGCGGGCCTCCTTGGGCCCGACCGTGAAGTAGGTGATCAGGCCGAGAAGGTCGTAGCCGGCGCGGATCACCCGGTTGAGGCCGGGCTCCTCGAGGCCGACGGCGTCGAGATAGTCCTTCTGCTCCTCGGGGGGCAGAACCGCGATCTCGCTTTCGATCTTGGCCGAGACGACCACGGCCTTGGCATCCTCTTCCCTGGCGCGCTCGAAGACGCGGGCGGAGAACTCGTTGCCCTTGTCGGCGGAGGCTTCCTCCACGTTGCAGACGTACAGGACGGGCTTGGACGAGAGCAGGCCGAGCATCTGGAACAGGCGCTCCTCCTCGACCTTCCGCTCCACCAGACGGGCGGGCTTGCCCTCGCGCAGGAGCGGCAGGGTGCGGTTGACGAGGTCGAGGGTCTCCTTGGCCTCCTTGTCGTTGCCCTTGGCCTTCTTCTCGAGGGCCGTGACGCGCTTCTCCAGGCTGTCGAGGTCGGCCAGCATCAACTCGGTCTCGATGGTCTCGATATCCGCGATGGGATCGATCTTGCCCTCGACATGGGTGATGTCCGTGTCCTCGAAGCAGCGCACCACATGGGCGATGGCGTCGACCTCGCGGATATTGGCCAGGAACTGGTTGCCGAGGCCTTCGCCCCGCGACGCGCCGCGCACGAGGCCCGCGATATCCACGAAGGTGAGGCGGGTCGGGATGATCTGCGCCGAGCTGGCGATGCCCGCGAGCCGGTCGAGCCGCTCGTCCGGCACCGCCACGTCGCCCACGTTGGGCTCGATGGTGCAGAACGGGTAATTGGCGGCCTGCGCGGCCGCGGTCTGCGTCAAAGCGTTGAAGAGGGTGGACTTGCCCACGTTCGGCAGGCCGACGATGCCCATCTTGAAGCCCATGGCCTCACTCCTTGCATGGCCGGCATCCGCGCCGGCGTGATTGTCGAATTACGTGGCCTTTTCTCCAGGCCGCTTCACGTCCGCCCAGCCTCTCGCCTCCATGGCCAGGTGGACCTTGTTCTGAAAGCTTCCGTCCTCACCCTTGGCGAGAAGGGCCGCATGGTCCGCGATGATCCGGCACAGATCGTCGACCCAGGCCTCCTCGCCCTTGCCGAAGTCGCCCAGCACATGGTTCTGCACGAGCGCCTTGTGGCCGGGATGGCCGATGCCGAGCCGCACGCGGCGGTAATCGTTGCCGCAATGGGCCGAGATCGAGCGCAGGCCGTTGTGGCCGGCATTGCCGCCCCCGATCTTCACGCGCAGCTTGGCGGGCGGAAGATCGAGCTCGTCGTAGAAGACCGTCACGTCGTGCAGCGGGATCTTGAAGAAGTTCTGCGCTTCCCCCACGGCTTGGCCGGACAGGTTCATGTAGGTCTGCGGCTTGATCAGCAGAACCTTCTCGCCGCCGATCACCGCGTCGGCCGCCTCCGCATGGAAGCGCTTGCGCCAGGGCCCGGCGTTGTTCGCGCGCGCGATCTCGTCCACGGCCATGAAGCCGATGTTGTGGCGGTTCCGCGCGTAGCGGGATCCGGGATTGCCGAGACCGACGAAGAGACGCATCGCTTGGTCCTGCTCATAAGAAACGCTCCGGCCTTGCGGTCGGAGCGTCGAAGCCGATCGATGGGCTTGACCGCCCGATGGCCTTAGGCCGCAGCCGTGCCCTCGGCGGCCGGAGCCGGAGCCTCTTCCGTGAGGCCGGTCGGGGCCACCACGGTGACGAGGGTGAGGTTCTCGGCGGAGGTCGCCTTGGCGCCGTTCGGCAGCTTGATGTCGGCGAGATGGATCGAGGAGCCGATGTCGAGACCCTCGACGGACGCCTCGATGTAGTCCGGGATCGCGTCGGAGGGAACGAGCAGTTCCACCGAGTGCTCGACGACCTGGAGCGTGCCGCCGCGCTTCACGCCGGGGCTCTTCTCCTGGCCCACCACGTGCACCGGGACCACGACCTTGATCGCCTGGCCCTGCGAGAGGCGCAGGAAGTCGACATGGATCGGGAAGTCACGCACCGGGTCGAGCTGGTAGTCGCGCGGAATGGCGCGGACCGTCTGGCCGTCCACGTCGATCTCGAAGATCGTGGTCAGGAAGTGACCGGCGAAGATCAGCTGCTTGGTCTGGTTGAAGTCGAGGGCGATCGCCTGGGCCGACTGGCCGGCTCCGTAGATGACGGCGGGAACTTGGCCTTGGCGACGAACGGCCCGGGCGGCCCCCTTGCCGGCCCGGTCGCGCGCCACGGCCTTGATTTGCTTTACTTCGCTCATGGTCGTGGTCCTTTGAAGTGAGTTTAAAAACCGATGGCCGCCCAGGCTTCTCGAGAAACCTACCGGCGGCCATGAGGTCGGCGCCCGTGCCTCCAAGGGTGTCGAGCGGGCGCGAGGCGGCTTATAGGGGAAAGCGCCCCGGAATGCAAGGTAAGCCCGGCCGGGTATGGCGCACCCGGTCATCACCGGGCTTTTCGGATCGGGATGGCCGGCAAGAGGCGGGTGATGACCGGACGGCCATGACGTGTGGAGGGTGTTGTCACGGCTCATGCCACCCTCGACGTCATCACCGGGCTCGTCCCGGTGATCCCGATCGGAAGAGCGGAGGGTGCCATGGCGTGTGGAGGGTGTTCGCACCGCCTCACACATACACCACGTCATCACCGGGCTTGTCCCGGTGATCCCGCCTCCGTAGAGCGCCGCGCCCTTCCGATCGGGATGGCCGGCACAAGGCCGGCCATGACGTGCGGAGGTGGCAGGGAGGGCGGAGGGTGCCATGACGTGGGGAGGGTGTTCGCACCGGGCCACACACACACCACGTCATCACCGGGCTCGTCCCGGTGATCCCGCTTCCGTAGGGCGCCGCGCCTCACCGGATCGGGATGGCCGGCACGAGGCCGGTGATGACGTACGGAGGGTGTTAGGACGGCTGGAGTCGCGCGGCGGTTTTACCACTCCCGGCCACCGGCATCCCGCTGTTGGCCGCTCATTCAAGGGAGCCGCCGATGGAACTGTAGCTTACAGCGCCCTGGGCGACGCATTGTCGAAATTCCATGGCTCCTCGGACTTGATCGAAGCCATGTGCCTGAGTCCCGACATAGAAGACAGGCGGGTCGATCACCCGATGCTGCGGAATTCCGGCTTCTACAAGCTGTGAGGAGAGCATGGCTTATGTAATGATGCAACGTATCGCAATCGACATAAAGCAAACGTCTGAGCCTGTCCATAAAGGATCCTTCGGACTTGGTCGAAGGGTTCATGCAAAGGGGGAAGGCGACACGCTCTAGTCGAACAGGCTCGACACCGAGCTTTCCGTCGCCGTACGGCCGATGGCCTCGCCCATCAGGGACGCGATGGAGATGACCCGGATGTTGTGGGCGACCTTCACGGCCTCGGTGGGCATGATCGAGTCGGTGATCACGAGCTCCTTCAGCCGTGAGCCCGCGATGCGGGCCACCGCGCCGCCCGAGAGAACCCCGTGGGTGATGTAGGCGTAGACTTCCTTCGCTCCGTTGGCCAGGAGCGCGTCGGCGGCGTTCACCAGGGTGCCGCCGGAATCCACGATGTCGTCGACCAGGATGCAGGAGCGGCCCGACACGTCGCCGATGATGTTCATCACTTCCGACTCGCCCGGGCGCTCGCGGCGCTTGTCCACGATGGCGAGCGGCGCATCGATGCGCTTGGCGAGCGCTCGGGCGCGCACCACGCCGCCCACGTCGGGCGAGACCACCATGCGGTTGCCACCGTCGAGATGCTCCTTGATGTCGCGCGCCAGGGTCGGGGCGGCGAACAGGTTGTCGGTCGGAATGTCGAAGAAGCCCTGGATCTGACCGGCATGGAGGTCGAGGGTCAGAACGCGGTCGACGCCCGCATGGGCGATGATGTTGGCCACGAGCTTGGCCGAGATCGGCGTGCGGGCGGCGGGCTTGCGGTCCTGCCGAGCGTAGCCGAAATAGGGGATCACCGCCGTGATGCGGCGGGCCGAGGCCCTGCGCAGGGCATCGCTGATGATCAGAAGCTCCATCAGGTGGTCGTTCGTCGGGAACGAGGTCGACTGGAGGATGAACACATCCTCGCCGCGCACGTTCTCCTGGATCTCGACGAAGACTTCCATGTCCGCGAAGCGCCGCACCTGGGCCTTGGCGAGCGGAACGTTGAGATAGGCGGAGATGGCCTCCGCCAGCGGACGATTGGAATTTCCCGCAACGAGTTTCATGCAAGCAACTTTGGCTTCGAGTGACCGATCACACCCGCTGCGCAATGCCATAATCCCTGCACGGCTGGGCGCAAGGCTCTTAGCAGCGATATGAAACCGTCACAATACATGGAGGGCTTCCGATGCGCTGCAAGTTTGGCGCGCCGCCATGCAGTCACTGCATCGCAACAGGGGGTTCGTCGCCCGAGACCTCCGCCGTCTGAATAGGTGCTTCCGAGGTGGCCTGCGCATCGGGGCCGCTCTCGGACTTGGACGCCGTCAGGAATTCGGCGATCTCGTCCATGCTCGCCTGGGCGAGCTTCGCCAGCGCCGCCTTGTCGAGGGCCGAGATGGAGGAGGCGGGCGCCGGGCTCGATCCGGCCAGGCGCTTGGCCCGACGCTTCTGGGCATCGAACACGTCCCAGACATAGGCCACCTTGGTTTCCCCATCCTCGGTCGAGGTCGACAGATAGCCGCGGACCCGGTAGCGCGCCTGGGCGCTGGCGCCGACGAGATCGACCTTGCGGTCGGTGGCCGCGCTGGTCAGCTCGTCGACGAGGGCCGTGCGGATCGGGGCCGGGGCGCCGTCGATGCTCTCCAGGGCGACCGGGACGCCTTCCGGCGATCCTCCGAGCGGGCCCTGGCAGGCTCCCAACGCCACCGTCAGGACCAGAGCGGCCAGCCGCCCCGCACGCGTCATCCCGTCCATGAGGCCCCCCGTTCTCGGTCTTCGTCACGAAGTCTTAAGCTTAACGGAGGGTTTCGTCCAGATCAGCCGCGCCGGCGCAGGCGGATCGCCAGCACGTCGAGGGCCAGCGTCGCGAGCCCGGCGGCCAGGCCCCAGAAGGCCGACCCGATGCCGAGGAGCGTCAGCCCGGAGGCCGTGACCGCGAAGGTGACGACGGCGGGAAATCGTTTCGCCTCCTCGGCGAGGGCCGACCCGAGGGCGCCCAGGAAGGCCCCCATGAGGGCCAGGCCGGCGACGGTCTTGATCAGCTCCGGGGGGAGGGCGGCGATCAGCCCGATGAGCGCGGCGCTGAAGGCGGCGAACACCAGATAGCTCAGCGTGTAGAACGGGCCGACCATCCAGCGCTTCTTCGGGTCCGGATGGGTGTCGGGTCCGGTGCAGATCGCGGCCGAGATGGCCGCGAGATTGCTCGTATGGGCGCCGAAGAAGGCGGTGACGATCGAGGCCAGTCCCGTCACGGCGAGGATCGGGCCCGCGGGCGGCTCGTAGCCGGACGCCTTGAGCACGGCCAGGCCCGGCAGGTTCTGGGACGCCATCGTGACCAGGAACAGGGGCAGGCCGAGGCCGATCAGGGCCGTGGGGTCCCAGGCCGGAGCGATGAAGGTGAGGGTGGACAGGGTGAGGTCGGATGCGAGCGGCCGGGCCATGCCGCCGCCGAAGGCGAGAGCGAGCCCCACGAGGAGCACCGCCAGCACGGCGAGGGCGGGATTGACCAGGCGAACCACCAGGAAGATGCCGACGAGGGGCAGGACCAGGCCCGGTGCCCCTTGGGCGCTCTGGAAGACCCCGACCACGAACTGGAGCAGGACGCCCGCCAGCATGGCCGCCGCGATGGCCGTGGGGATGCGCTCGATCAGCCGTCCGAACGGCCTGACGAGACCCGTCAGCACGATGAGGCCGCCGGCGAGCAGGAAGGCCCCGACCGCCGCATGGATCGAGATGCCGCTGGAAGAGGCGATCAGCGCCGCCCCGGGGGTCGACCAGGCGGTGACCACGGGCATGCGGTAGCGCACGCTCAAGGTGCCGCTGGTGGCCGCCATGGCCAGGCACAGGGCCGCCACCCAGGACGAGGTCTCGGCCGCGTCGGCCCCTACCGCCTGGGCGGCCGCGATGATGATGGCGATCGTGCTGCCGAACCCCACCAGGGCCGCGACGACGGCTGACGTGACGATCGACAGGCGCATGACCGGCTCCGCAGGCGTTCGAGGAGCTTAGCCGTGTAAACCGAACGGCCGGGCTGCGCCAGTTCGTCGGCGGCACTTTCCTCGGGACTCCCGAGCCCTTAAATCTCCCCCATGAGTCGCAACACCACCAACGACGTTCCGCCGGACATTCTGGACAACGAGGAGGACGAGGAGGCCGTCGCCGTCGAGAGCGGCTCGGATGTCGAGTTCGACCTGGAAGCCAATCCGGGCTCGGTCCAGCGCGGCACCGAGGTCATCCGGCATTTCTGGACGACCCTTCCCAACGCGCCCGGCGTCTACCGGATGCTCGATGCCAAGGGCGACGTGCTCTATGTGGGCAAGGCGAAGAGCCTGAAGAACCGGGTCGGCTCCTATGCCCGGGGACAGGCCCATTCGAACCGCATCGCCCGCATGATCGGCGAGACCGCCTCGATGGAGTTCGTCACCACGGCGACGGAGACCGAGGCGCTGCTGCTCGAGGCCAACCTCATCAAGCAGCTCAAGCCGCGCTACAACGTGCTCCTGCGGGACGACAAGTCTCTGCCCTACATCCTGCTCACGGCCGATCACGAGGCGCCGCAGCTCGTGAAGCATCGCGGCGCGAGGAAGCGCAAGGGCGATTATTACGGCCCCTTCGCCAGCGTGTGGGCCGTGAACCGCACCATCAACGCGCTGCAGCGCGCGTTCCTGCTGCGCTCCTGCAACGACAGCTATTACGAGAACCGCACGCGGCCCTGCCTGCTCTATCAAATCAAGCGCTGCTCGGGCCCCTGCACGAACGAGATCCCGCGGGAGGATTACGCCGAGCTGGTCTCCGAGGCGCGCGCATTCCTGTCGGGCAAGTCGAACGCGGTCAAGCAGCGCATCACGGACGAGATGCAGGCCGCCGCCGAGGAGCTCGAGTTCGAGCGCGCCGCGCGCTGCCGCGACCGCCTCGCGGCGCTGTCGGCCATCCAGGGCGTTCAGGGCATCAACACCCAGTCGGTCGAGGAGGCGGACGTGTTCGCGCTCGACGAGCAGGCGGGTCAGTTCTGCGTCGAGGTGTTCTTCTTCCGGAACTGGCAGAACTGGGGCAACCGCGCCTATTTCCCGAAGGCGGACAAGTCCATGAGCCGGGAAGAGGTCCTGAGCTCGTTCATGGCGCAGTTCTACGACGACAAGCCCGCGCCCCGCCTCATCCTGCTCTCGCACGAGATCGAGGATTCCGAGCTGATGGCGGCGGCGCTGTCGACCCGCGCGGAGGCCAGGGTCGAGATCCACGCGCCCCAGCGCGGCGAGCGGCGGCAGCTCATCGAATACGCCCTGCGCAACGCCCGCGAGGCGCTGGCCCGGCGTCTGGCCGATACCTCGTCGCAGCAGAAGCTCCTCGTGTCCCTGGGGCAGGCCTTCGGACTGCCGAAGGCGCCGAAGCGCGTGGAGGTCTACGACAATTCGCACATCATGGGCACCAACGCGGTCGGCGCCATGGTGGTGGCGGGCGCCAACGGCTTCATGAAGCAGCATTACCGGACCTTCAACATGAAGTCCGAGGACCTCAAGCCCGGGGACGATTACGGCATGATGCGCGAGATGCTGCAGCGCCGCTTCGCCCGCCTGGTGAAGGAGGAGCCGCGCGGCTCGGATGCACAATCGGGCGACGACGGCTTTCCCGCCTGGCCCGACCTGGTGCTGATCGACGGCGGCAAGGGGCAGCTGGAGGCGGCCCGCCAGGCCCTCGCCGAGGTGGGCGTCAGCGAGGACGACGTGGCCCTGGTCGGCATCGCCAAGGGGCGCGACCGGGATGCCGGCCGCGAAACCTTCTTCAAGCCGGGCCAGCCGCCCTTCAAGATGCCGCCGCGGGATCCCGCGCTCTACTTCGTCCAGCGCCTGCGCGACGAAGCCCACCGATTCGCCATCGGGGCGCACCGCGCCAAGCGCAAGCGCGAGCTGGTGAAGAATCCCCTCGACGAGATCCCGGGCATCGGTCCGACCCGCAAGCGGGCGCTCCTGCACCATTTCGGCACCGTCAAGGCGATCCAGCGGGCCGCCCTCGAGGACCTGATGAAGGCGCCGGGCGTCAATGCCGCCACGGCCCGCGCGGTCTACGATTTCTTCCACGAGAGGGGATAGGGGTGAGCGTCCGAAGGGTCATGGGGGCTTCCCTCACATTGCCGTGTTCGCCGGATGGCGGTGCGCAACCGGGATCTGTCCGATTGACGGGCGGACCGTCCTCATGCTTCCTGCGGGTGTGATGAAGACTGTTTCCTCCATGGGCCGCTCGAAGGCGTTCAACCTCGCCAACATGCTGACCTACGGTCGGCTCGCCGCGGTTCCGGCCGTGGTCGGTTTCCTGTTCTGGCCCGAGGACCACTGGTCCCGCTGGTTCGCGCTGGCGGTTTTCGCGATCGCGGCCATCACCGACTATCTCGACGGCTACGTGGCGCGAACCTTCGCCCAGCAATCGGCGCTCGGTCGCATGCTCGATCCCATCGCCGACAAGCTTCTCGTGGCCGCGACCCTGCTCATGCTGGTGGCCGACGGGACCATCAAGGGCTGGGCCCTGTGGGCCGCCATCGTGATCCTCTGCCGCGAGATCCTGGTGTCGGGCCTGCGCGAATTCCTGGCCGAGCTGAAGGTCAGCGTGCCCGTCAGCCGGGTGGCCAAGTGGAAGACGACGCTCCAGCTCGTCGCCCTCGGCTTCCTGATCGCCGGACCGGCGGGCGAGACGGTGCTGCCCAACAACACCCTCATCGGCACGATCCTCCTGTGGATCGCCGCCATCCTGACGATCTATACCGGCTGGGATTACTTCAAGAACGGAATCCATCACCTCGTGGACGAGGGTTAGCGCCATGAAGCTGGTCTATTTCGCCTGGGTGCGGGAGCGGGTCGGCCGGACGGACGAGCAGGTGGTGCTGCCGGACGGCATCGCCACGGTGGCCGATCTAGTGCGCTGGCTGAAGGGCAGGGGCGAGGAATATGCATATGCCTTCGAGAACGAAGGCGTCGTCCGGGCGGCCATCGACCACGTCCACGTGAAGCCCGAGGCCCGGATCGAGGGCGCCCGGGAGATCGCCTTCTTCCCGCCCATGACGGGAGGCTAGCTCCCGCCGGGGAGCCGCAACGCCATGGATTTCACCATCCGCATCCAGGCCGAGCCCTTCGATTCCGCCGCCGAGACCGCAGCCCTGACCCGGGGGAGAGCGGAGATCGGGGCCGTCGTCGCCTTCACGGGGCTGTGCCGGGACGAAGGGGGACGGCTCGCGGCCCTCGAACTCGAGCATTATCCCGGCATGGCCGAAGCCGAGATCGGCCGCATCGCCGATCAGGCGGCAAGCCGTTGGCCGCTCCTGGGCCTGACGATCGTTCACCGCTTCGGCAGGATCGCTCCCGGCGAGGAGATCGTCCTCGTCGTCACGGCCAGCGTCCACCGCCAGGCTGCCTTCGAGGCGGCCTCCTTCCTGATGGATTACCTGAAAACCCAGGCGCCGTTCTGGAAGCGCGAGCACCTCAAGGACGGAACGGTCGGAACCTGGGTCGATGCCAAGGAGGCTGACGACCGGGCCGTGGAAAGGTGGCGTTGATCGGCCCTTGACGGGACCTTGCGGCGGGATGAGCATCGACCGTGAAACGACCACGGAGGCGTCCCATGCGCGGCGTCGTTGTCTTTCTCGCCCTCGTCGCCGCGGCCCCGGTCCTCGGCCACGAGACGCCCTCGTCGCAGACCGCGCAGGCGCCCGTTCACAACCCGCTCGACTGCTATTGCCGCGCTCAGGGCAGGATGTTCGCCGTGGGGGAGAAAGTCTGTCTCAAGACGGCCGAGGGACCCAAGCTGGCGCAGTGCCAGATGGAGGTCAACGTGATGTCCTGGACCATCACGGAAGTGCCCTGTCCCGACTCATGAAAAACGCCGCCGAGGGCGGCAGCGTTCAAACGGCTCGATCGGTGGGGGTATCGCCTGTGGCGATCGGCGCCCGCTTACAGAAGGCCCGTGAAAACGGCGCAGATGAACGAGAAGGAAACGCAGACCGCCGCGATGTTGAGCTTGGACGCCCAGTCCAGGTTCGATGTCAGGTTCATCGGAGCCCCTCTTTCTGAAGGGGTTAATCCCCTATCTGAATAGACAGGCACCCTATCAAACCCGCGAGATCCTGAGAAGCGCTCCGACCGCGAGCAGCAGGCGCGGCGCACGCCGATGTAATCGTTAACAAGACGTTAAATCCTTGTAACCTCGACCGAAATTCCTGCGTCGTTTCGGACGAAAAAAGTTCCTGCTCGATTCTGTCGCACCCCCAGGAGGGGCTGGATCATGGTTCCAGCACGACTCCCGGAAAGCCCGAATCGCGCCGGCTCCCGAACCCGTCGCCTGCCATTGACGGGATGTTTACGGTGTTGGGGCAGTCTTGCCCCATGCGTCGTGGGTTCGTTGCGTTTATTGCCCTATCGTTCGTCGGGCTTGGGCTTACCGGTTGCGGGCTGTTCCGGTTCGAGCAGCGCGAGCCGTGGCGCGCCCAGGCCGAAGAGGCCTGCCTGTCCCAGCGCCTGGTGCAGCCTTCCGCCTACATGGCCCTCAGCTCGAAGATCGACGGGCCCGGCGTCTGCGGCATGGATCACCCGTTCAAGGTCTCTGCCTTCAACAACGGTGCGGTGGGGCTGAAATCGAAGGTGACGCTGGCCTGCCCGATCATTCCCCAGATCGACACATGGCTCGACGAGATCGTGAGACCGGCGGCCGAGCTCTATTTCGGCGTGCCGCTGGCCGATATCAAAGCCGGCTCGTATTCGTGCCGCCCCCGCAACAACCAGATGGGCGCGAAGGTGTCGGAGCACGCCTTCGGCAACGCCATGGACGTGATGGCCTTCGTGCTCGCCGACGGCCGGGAGATCTCGGTGGTCAAGGGCTGGCGGGGAGGGAACGGAGCCGAGCAGGAATTCCTGCGCGAGGCCTTCGTCGGCGCGTGCCGCTACTTCACCACGGTGCTGGGTCCGGGCTCCGATGCCTTCCATTACGATCACCTCCACATCGACCTGGCACGGCACGACCCGCGGGGTCAGCGGCGCATCTGCAAGCCGATCCTGAAATTCTCCCCGCGGATCGACCC
Organism: Microvirga sesbaniae; assembly: GCF_025460805.1. GTDB lineage: Bacteria > Pseudomonadota > Alphaproteobacteria > Rhizobiales > Beijerinckiaceae > Microvirga > Microvirga sesbaniae. The sequence goes on from NZ_JAMXFJ010000032.1 coordinate 40,365, forward strand.
GGAACGCAGCCGCGAGGCGCTCCAGAGCGCGGCGGCCTCCGGCGACCTCGCCCCGGTCGATCTGGAGCAGGACGTTCCGGATGGGGAGGCCTACGTTCCGCCGGCGCCTCCGCCGCCGGCCCCGACCTTCTCCGCCCCGGTCGCCCCGCCGGCCCGCTATTCCTCCGGGGGCGGCTTCTCGGCCGACCTTCCCGGACCGAACGCGGGATCGCCGCGGGGGAGCCCGTCCCCGTCCACTTCTCAGGCGCCTCTTCCGCCTCCCGGCCGTCCGCTCGAGCAGACCTATGCTCCTCCCGGACAGCAGGGTCGCTCCGCCGGCCAGCCGCTGATGCTCAACAGCCACGCCATCTATTAAAGCGTAGGCGGATCTTGACCTTCGCGGCCGCCGCCCACATGGTCGAGGTTGCACGGTCCGAAGACTTGGTGGAGCATTTTCAATGAAGTGGCTGGCGGCTTTCATCTCCTGCATGCTGTTGAGCGCGCCCGCGCTTGCGCGCGAGATCACGCCCGCGGAGCGGCGGGAAGAGCCTTTCGACGCGACGCTGCCGGCCTGCGCCGATCCCTCCGTGCTCCAGAACATCAGCTCGCGGTTCGCCAAGAAGGAGGGCCGATTCTGGAACTCCGACCTCAGGCTGATCGGCTTCGAGCGGGTGCAGGAAGTCGCGTGGCGCCCCTGGGGTCTCGATTACATCCCCCGCCGCTTCTGCACCGGCACCGTGATCGTGTCCGACGGCTACAAGCGCCGGATCAATTTCTCGATTCGCGAGGATCTCGGCTTCATCGGCATCGGCTGGAACACGGAAGCATGCGTCGACGGGCTCGACCGCGACTATGCCTTCGCGCCCCATTGCAAGCAGGCGGCTCCTTGATCCTGCGCGGGTGCCTCGCCGTCGCGGGCGCCTTCCTCCTCTCGATCCTTCCTGCCGCGGCCCAGGGCCCCCGGGAGGCGAGGGGCGCCCCGATGGGGCAGTTCGATTTCTACGTGCTGGCCCTGTCCTGGTCGCCCGGCTTCTGCGAGAACAGCGGCAGCCGGAGCCGGCAATGCGACAGCGGCAGCGGTCTCGGCTTCGTGACCCATGGCCTCTGGCCCCAGCGGGAGCAGGGCTATCCCAGCTTCTGCGAGCCCAATGGCCGCTTCGTGCCTCAGGCCGCCATGGCCGATGCCGCGGGCCTTTTCCCGGACGACAATCTCGCCCGCTATCAATGGCGCAAGCACGGCACCTGTACGGGCGAAAGCCCGGGCGGGTACTTTCGCGCGGTCCGGCAGGCGCGGGACCTCGTGCGCGTGCCGGACGGTTTCGATGGCCTGAACAGCCGGTCCAAGGTGTTGCCGAGCGAGATCGAAAGCGTCTTCATGAAGGCCAATCCGGGGTTGCGTCCCGACATGGTTTCCGTTTCCTGCGGACGACGCATCTTCCAGGAGATCCGCATCTGCCTCACCAAGGATCTGCGGGGCTTCCGCCAGTGCCCCGAGGTCGATCGCGACGGCTGCCGCGCGGGCGAGATCACCGTGCCGGCGGTCCGCTAGAGCATCGGGCGTGACACGTGGGAGCCGATTTTGCGTAAAAAGATGCGCCCAAACAACAGCTTGAGGCGTCGAACGTGAGGTCGATGACACGTCCGATGCTTGAGCGCCTCGGACAATGCGTGCGAGTAAAAGAGCACCTGGCTGAAAGAACACTTGGCTGAAAGAACACTTGGCTGAAAGAGCACCTGGCTGAAAGAACACCTGGCTAAGAGAACACTTGGCTGATCCCACGAATGCGATCCACTTCCGGGGCTGAGGCCGCAGGACGACCATGAATTACCGCCATGCCTTCCACGCCGGCAATTTCGCCGACGTCATGAAACACGCCCTGCTGGCGCGTATCCTCGCCTATCTCCAGCGCAAGGAGACGCCGGTGCGCGTCATCGACACCCATGCGGGGATCGGGCTCTACGATCTCGCCGGCGACGAGGCCGGGCGGACCGGGGAGTGGGTCGACGGGATCGGGCGCCTCGAGGAAGCCTTCGCGCCCGAGGTCGAGGCGATCCTCGCCCCCTATCGGAGAGTGGTGGCGGAGGTGCGCGCGCGCCATGGCGAGACCATCTATCCGGGCTCGCCCGGCCTGGTGCGCGAGCTGCTGCGGCGGCAGGACCGGGGCGTGTTCGTGGAGCTGCATCCGGCCGACTACCGGGTGCTGAGCGATGCTTTCAACGCGGTCACGAATTGCAAGGTCATGCATCTCGACGGCTGGACGGCGCTCCATGCCTTGATCCCGCCGAAGGAGAAGCGCGGCCTGGTGCTCATCGATCCGCCCTACGAGAAGCCGAACGAGCTCGACCGGCTCGGGACGGAACTGCTCGCCGCGCTCAAGAAGTGGCCCACCGGCGTCTATGCCGGCTGGTATCCGATCAAGGAGGTCGCCCCGGTCGACGCGCTGGCCGCGCGGCTGCACGCGGAGAGCCCGCGCCCGGGCCTGCGCCTCGAGCTCTATGTGGACGATCCGCGCGACCCGTCCCGGCTCAACGGCAGCGGCCTCTTCGTGCTCAACCCGCCCTGGTCCCTGAAGGAGGAGGCCGAGACGCTGCTGCCGGCTCTCGCCGAGCGCCTGTCCCGCGGCGGCTACGGGGCTTTCCGCTGTGAAGCCTTCGGGACTCCTGCTTAAAGCGGATTGCCGTTCGGGACGCGAGCGGTCATGACTCCTGCCGGTTTCTCCAACAGAGGTCACCCATGCTCGTTCTCCGCTCCTCGCCCGCATCGCCTTTCGGCCGCAAGGTCAAACTCTCGGCCTCGATTCTCGGGCTGACCGATCGCATCCGGATCGTCGATGCGGATACCCTGAATCCCGAGGATTCGATCCGGCAGCAGAACCCGCTGGGCAAGATCCCGGCGCTCGTTCTGGAGAGCGGCGAGGTGCTCTACGATTCCCGCGTGATCGTGGATTACCTCGACCACCTGGCCGGCGGCGGCATCATCCCGAACGGCCCGGAACGGTACTCCGCCCTGCGCGATCAGGCGCTCGCCGACGGCATCATGGATGCGGCGCTGCTGCAGGTCTATGAAGGCCGCTTCCGTCCGGAAGACCGGCATGAGCCGAGATGGGTCTCTCACCAGGCCGACAAGGTGCGCCGCGGCCTCGACCATGCCGAAGCCCATCTGTCGGAGGCGGGCCAGCCGCTCCACATCGGCCAGATCGCGCTCGCCTGCGCGCTGGGCTATCTCGACCTGCGCTTCGGGGGCCGCTGGCGCGAGAGCTATCCCAGGCTCGTGGCCTGGCTGGCCGATTTCGAATCCCGCGTCCCGGCCTACGCGCAAACCAGGGTGACGCCATAAAGCAAAAAGGCCCGGGTGTGACCCGGGCCTGATGGATCCCGAAAACAACAAGGCCCGGGGTGACCCGGGCCTGATGGAACTCCAAAACAACAAGGCCCGGGGTGACCCGGGCCTTGTCTGTCTCCGTGGAGACGGATCTTAGTAGGTGCCGAAGCGGAAGTTCAGGCCGGCGCGGACCACACCGAACTCAGCGTCGTTGTCGATGTTGAAGATGCTGTTGTTGTCCTGGTCGAGGTTGACGTACAGGCCTTCGACCTTGGCCGACAGGTTGTTGGTGAAGGCGTACTC
>NZ_JAMXFJ010000033.1 GCF_025460805.1 Microvirga sesbaniae
AAGAAGACCGGCATTCTCTCGTATGATGCCGATGGCTCAGGCAGCAAGGCCGCCGTGGAGTTTGCGCAACTCAGCAAGAACCTGAAGCTGACCTACAAGGACTTCTTCATCATCTGAACCAAGGGGCGGAACTACACGATAGGCTGTGGACGTTGGTAGGCGAGAAGCGCCATCGGAGGCAAGCGTCATGGATGTGGTCCGCCCTAGCAAGGCGGCCGAGTATCGTCACCAGGCCGAGAGGATCCGCGCCCTTGCCGAGCAGGTCTCGCTGCTCGAAGCCAAGTTTCATCTGTTTGAGGCGGCCGAGCACCTCGAGGAGCTGGCGGCGAGCGAGGAGCGCCAATAGGCCGCCGCCAAACCCAATAGGGTTGAACGAGGCTACGGACCCGGATACTCCGTTGTGGACAGCGCCGTCGGTCAATGGCTGTTGCCGTCGCGATCCGGCTTGTCCTCGTCAAAGCAGGTCCAGCTCGTCTCCAGCAAGCTATCGTCAAGCCAGGCCTCAGAGGTTTTCATCCAATAGAGTCTCACGCGATGAACCGCATAAGGTACGAGAGCAGCATCAGGACCAGCACCCCAAGAATTGCCCCGCCCAGCAGCTTGAGGAGGAACAAGCCGGAATGCTCCACAAGCACGCGAACGCGCCCCTTGGGAGGGCGAGAAGCCCGGTGCTTCTCGATATGCGGTGAAACGTATACCCAGCCGATACAGGCATAGACTAGTGCCAAGATAGCAAGGCACACATTTAGGAACGTATTGAGCATAGGCGCTTCCCCCGAGGAGGAAGGATAGCCCGACTGAGGACGAGGGTGGAAGGAAGGCGTTGGCCTGCTGAAGAGTGACCGGCCCGCAGATCCGCGAGATGGGAAGTGGTTGATTGAGGGCATAGCCTTGGCTCTATCCGCACCAATGGCGCCGACGCACTTCCCAGGCCGCTCGGCCATCCTTCCAAGGCAGGGCAAGTCCTTCGGCAATCAGGACTGAGCCAACATCACGGCCGCCGACCGACAGCCGAGCGAGGGTGCGCCTGTATCGGTCTTCCCCGTGGCGGTCGATCCCAACAGGCCCAGCCCGTAGCAGCTCGGCAAGTCGCTCCTTGGCCTTGAGGCCAGCCACTAGCTCGGCCTCGCATCGAGGGCGGAAGGTTTCAGGCGTGTCCACGTTCAGGATCCGCACCCGTTCCGACCCTATCGCTATCGTGTCCCCGTCAATGATGACGACGCGGCGGCCGTCGAAGGTTTCGGCATGTGCTCGGGCCAGAAGCAGAAGGCCGAGGAAAATGGATAGGAGGAGGATCAAGGCGGCGCGGGGTTCCATTGCCGTCATTCTAGGGCGCCATCGCATAGAGGGCAGCCGCGTGAGTGGGGTTAGCCCTCCCGCAGGAGCGTTCGCATAACCTTCAAGAGGTCGTGCTTACGCGTCTCCACATTCTGGAAAAGCTCATTATTCATGCCAACTGACACATACGACTAGAAGCGGCAACTCGGGAGGAGCTAACCCTAGACGGGATCCGGGACCATTTCCTCAGAATGCGCCCCGAAATGCTCGACAAGTTCGCTAAAGCAGGCCCCGTAGCACTCGAAGCCGGGTGCCCCTTTGTCGACGCTACCATTTAGGTTCTCATTGAGGACCTAAAGAAGCCTATGGCGGAACTGGCGAAGCCGCAGGCCGGCAGCAAAGACTAGGACGCGTGTCGCGCCGTAGATTGTCCGTGATTCGGCTAACCTGATTTTGCGTGTAACCGATGTAACCCTCGTAACCGCAGTGATATCAATAACTTATCGGTTACAGCGCTTTGTGACCTTTGTAACCGCATTTGCCGTCTGGCAGCCAATCGGGTCGAGCAACCAAAAAGAATAACTTAGATCTACTAAATGTCGGATGGCGCCTGGACCGAATTGCTCATACAGTTTTCTGGAAACTTGCTGCGGGGCACTAACGATGAAGAAGCTTAGAGGGGTCGTTGGTATCTCTTTGCTTCTTGCTGCGTGCCCAAGCAGTAAAGGCGCTGAAATCAAAGTCTTCCCGGAAAAAGACATCACAATTGTATCGGTCGAGGGCGAACTCAACCTTCGAGACGAGGATGCGTTCACAGATAAGGTCTTGCGCCTCAAAGACGCTGTCGTGATGTTTGACAGTATCGGTGGCAATCTCATTGCAGGGATAGAAATCGGCAAAGCAATCCGTCTCAAAGGTTTCAGTACCCTTGTTCCTGATGACGCACTCTGCGCATCTGCCTGTGCCCTCGCTTGGCTCGGGGGAAAAACGAAATGGGCTGGACCCGAGGCACGGATAGCCTTCCATGCCGCTTGGAAGTTGGAAAACGGTAGGAAGGTTGAGACCGGACCAGGGAATGCGTTGGTCGGAGCCTATCTTCAATCCCTTGGACTGAGCCAAGACGCAATCGTCTTCTTCACAAGCGCGCCACCCGATGGCGCGGAAATGCTGAGCTTCCGAAAAGCGGAAGCACTCGGCTTACACGTGAAGAAATTTGAACCTTCACCGGACACCCAGGTCGCCACGCGACAGGAGCCCCCGCAGGCTCCAGCCATTCGAGATCCAGACGCAAGTTACTATGACCCGAACGCTCGGACGCTTTATCCCGAACCTGGCGGCCCAGTGCCACCAACTGAAACCAAGACGGTAGCGCTTCCTCCTGCCCAAAGACCAGCATACGCAGTACGGCGTCCGGAGGAGCCTGTCCTTGAGCCACAGGTCCTAGACCTAGCAAACCTGGAAGCCGCTGCGCAGGTTCAGCGTCGGCTTCAAGAGCGTGGTTTCTTTCAAGGCCTGATCGATGGTGTATGGGGGCAGAGATCCCGTGTAGCCCTCCGGGATTTCAAGACCCGCAATGGCCTAGGCTCGGATGATAGATGGGACATGAAAACCCAGCTCGCGGTCTTTGACGATCGATATACGGCCGCTCCTTCTACCTATGTAGCCAATCTCACCGACGCGAATGTTGCTGGGCTCTATGTGCCTTTTGCAGCGCGTGAAGGCGCATCCTTACATCCCTTGAACCCTGGAGATGCTCTGGCGATCCAACAGCGTCTGGCTCAACTTAGTTATTACCGGAAGGTTGGTGACGGCGTCTGGGGTATGGCTTCAAGATCAGCCCTCACCGATTTCAAAGTCGCCAATGGCCTACCCGCCAATGACACTTGGGACAGGACGGTCGAGGAAGCCATCAAGGGAGTGTCTGCCATCCCAGCGACGGACACGCCTTTCGGGGAGTGGGTGCAGCAGGGAACTACCTGTGGCGATCCCAACAACCAGCGGCGACTTGTTATCTCCTCGAAAGACGTCATTGCAGGTGACAGCACCTGCCAGGTAGATCCCCCACTACAGCGCTCTCGCGATGGGTGGCGCACTGATGGAACATGTTTGCGAGCCGGTACTGCCGTCGCCGTGCGTGTCCATTTTCAGCTTGTAGATGGGCGCCTCGTCGACCGGTCAATCGTTGGTAGTGTTGCGACTGAGAAGCCTCCGGTATTCAGACGGTGTATGTAATGTGGCTTGATAGACAATGGCCTGAGTAGATGTAGTCAATGTCTCGAAGGAGCACCCATGACAAAGACTGCCCCTCTTACAGTTCAAGCATCGTTGGCTCCCCAGAACCTCTGGCAAGACATTCTCCCCTGGACGTTCAACCAGCAAGGTATGCAGTTTGGGCTCTTCAACATCAGCCTCGGACAGACGCCGCGCCCTGACATTGAGCAAAAGGTTCTTGATGAAGTCGGGAGTTATGGCCGGCAACTCGGACGGATTGGAGACGCACTGGAGGTGCTTCTCAGCCATGTGAAGCTGGAAAATCTCACCCCCGCTGAAGAGGACGCAATCGACATTCTGCGGGGCCAATTGGCTCAAGTGCGTCAGATAAAGCGACGCGCAGAGCGGAGGTAGTGATAGAGGTTAAAACTGAGTGAGCCGGCTCCGGCAATACTAGGTCGCCCGGTCTCGGATCCTTTAGATCGGGGCTGCCAACCATGTCGTCTTCCTTAAAATCCCTCGGGCTTGCCCGAACGGGTTCGATTCCCGTCGTCCGCACCATTTTCAATATAGCGAAGACCAAGTATCACGACGTCGTGGTGCCCGTAGCTCAATGGTTAGAGCCGGCCGCTCATAACCGTCTGGTTGAAGTCCCTCTGGGCCCACCACGTGCGGGCGTGGCGGAATTGGTAGACGCACTGGATTTAGGCTCCAGCGGCGCAAGCTGTGGGGTTTCGAGTCCCTCCGCCCGCACCATCGACAAATCGCCTCACCACACTCTGCCTTACACGGGCGGGGATGAGGCTGCGCTCAATGCCGCGGCTCAGGAAAGACGGCGTCCTAGTTGGCACCTCCTGGGGTGTCGTGGGAGGCACACCTAACGGCTCTCCAGGGCTCGGGACTTCCTCGGGCGTAGTCGGTGGGATGCCTCCAGGTTCATCATCCCCAGTAAGCTAATGGTAAACGTCTACAATTGGCGCTGATGGCTGCTTGGCCATTGTTTGGAATCGAAAGAAGTCCTTTCCAATCTTCTCCCGCAATCCTGCTCACCGACCCACTTCGTCCCTACTCCAGAGCCATGTTTACTCCTAAAGAGTGCTTTTGCACCTTTAAAGCAGCCCAAATCTTCCGCCATGCTCGTTGAACAGCCGCCCATCCAAACACAGAAGCGGCAGAGGGCATACCGGGGCCCGGTACGGCGCTTCAGACTCGTTGCTGAGGCTCTCGCATCATGAGGAGCATCCTATGGCGTACCTGGTTGGAACGTTCGGGAACAACATCCTAACTGGCACCGACGGTGAGACGAACCAAATCTATGGCGACACCGATGGGGCAATCTCTCCGCCCGGCACCCCTGACACGGGCGGGAACGATACCCTGACGGGCGGGAACCTCATCAGCGACGGTGCGAGTTCGATTGAAAACGAACTCTATGGCGACGCCACGGCCATGGAAAACGGCGCCCAAGGCGGCGATGACAGCCTTACGGGCGGGACCATCGACGGATTTTTCACTCCAGGAGGGGGTAGTGTTCTCAATGTCCTTTATGGCGATGCCTATCGGATGTCGTCATCTATGGGCGGGGACGACATTCTCGTGGGGCGCGGCGAAGCGGCCGCTGGAGGTAGCACTACCAATTTCCTCTATGGCGACGCCTATGAAATGACCTCTTCTCAGGGTGGAGACGACAGTCTCAGGGGCGGTTTTTCGTCCCCCAACAACACACTCTACGGTGATGCCTATCGTATGAGCCGCTCCGCAGGTGGAGACGATACTCTCCAGGGAGGCGTAGACTCCCTCAATCTGCTCTATGGCGATGCGTTTGAGATGTACAACTACTCCAAGGGCGGGAAGGATGATCTGAGAGGCGGATCGGATACCGAGAACCAATTGGTCGGTGATGCCTGGGCCATGGATGGCCACTCCGTAGGCGGAGATGATACTCTGACTGGCTACTATGCTGCCTACAATCTGCTCTATGGCGATGCCTATGAGATGCATGAGTGCTCTAAGGGTGGGAACGACACTCTCACGGGCGGGCGCGAGGGGCACAATCTCCTGTACGGCGATGCTTTTGCGATGGCAAAAGGCAGCATCGGCGGGAACGATAACCTCACAGGCGGCGTCGATTCTAATACCAACGGCCGCGGTGACAACGTGCTCTGGGGCGATGCCGACAGCATGATCTCCGCCCGAGGTGGAAATGATACCCTCACGGGCGGGGCAAACTCAGTCAACACCCTCTACGGTGATGCCACCTCCATACATGGTCGTTCAAAAGGCGGGGATGACATCCTCACAGGTGGAGAGAACTCCTATAACAATCTTTATGGCGACGCTTATGAGATGCATGGCCGCTCCAGGGGCGGAGACGACGCTCTCATGGGAGGGGCATACTCAGTATCAAATCAGCTCGTCGGCGACGCCTACTTCATGGACGACCGCGCCAAGGGCGGAGATGACATTCTCGCGGGCGGAGTGAACTCTGACAACTTCCTCCTCGGTGATGCCTTTTCCATGGCAAAGGGCACGAAGGGCGGGGATGACAATCTCACGGGCGGGGCAGACGCTTCATCGAACTGGCTTGCTGGCGATGCTCAGGAGATGACCTCTTCCAAAGGAGGTAACGATACTCTCACGGGCGGAGCGGATTCCCTCAACACCCTCTACGGTGATGCCCGCAGCATGGATGGTGGCGCCAGAGCCGGAGCAGACCGTCTTGTTAGTGGCACTAATGCCGAAGACCACATGTGGGGCGACTTCGAAACCTCAGATGGGAGCGTGATAGGCGGGGCGGACACGTTCGTGTTTGAGCGCGCTAACGGGAATGACATCATAGGGGACTTCCATCACGGCGAAGACACCATTGAGCTTGATGGCTTTGGATTCCCGCCGATCCCGGAAAGAGCGTTGGATCACCTGCCTCAGCGCGTCTTCCTAAAACTTTTGGAGAAATACACGGGAGCGACCATCGAGAGGACCGATGCCAACGGAGATGGGTCTATGGATAGCGTCATCCACTTCGACGACAACAACAGCGTGACAGTTCTCAATATCGCCAAGCTTCGGGCTAGCGATTTCGACTTTGTGGCCTAAGCTGGATACCCCCAGAACCAACTCAGCCCGTCTGTCCGACAGGCGGGTTTCTTGTGAATTACGCCGCCCGGGTTGGTCCGACGCTGGCCTCGGACTGATCTAGGGGTCGTAAATCCACCATCGTGAATAACCTTCTGCTGGGTTCTCACGATGCTCAAGCAGCCCATTCCGACATATGATCTTCTAGCGACCCATCCGGTTATTGAGTGCCTGGTGGGGGGACATAGGGCACATCATCGGGCTCGGGATCGCCGTGTTCTGACGGGGTGCCGTCTTCCGGAACGGGATCAAGCTCGGGGAGTTCAGGCAAAGGCGTCGGCTCGGGCAATATGGGATCGTCTGGTTTAGGATCCCGTGGATCTGGGCTGCCAACCATGTCCCCCTCCTTGCAGGATTACCCCAAGTGAAGCCCATGGGCAGGCCGAGGTTCCCTCTAGCCGCTTCATCACATGTGGCGGGCACTGACGGGAATGGTATTCGAATCGGGTTATTTATAGTTCTCGCCCTATCTGGAGAATGGGGCAGCCTTTGAGCTCCAAGAGGAGTTCATTCATGCGCGCTTTAACAATTGCCATCACTCTCGGCTTATTGGCTATGCCTCAGGTAACCCATGCTAAAGAGGAGAGAAAGCCCCCGCAGCAGACACCGACTGCATCGACATCCAAGGCCTACACAGCCGAGGGAACGGATGCTCTCGCTAAAGCAGCCCGCGAAAGGGATGAGGCTCGGCAACGAGCTTGGGATCAGAAGACGAGGAACATCACGCGGGGGATCTGCACCGGATGCTGACCCTTAGGTCCTGTTCGGACTATTTCGGTTCGCTTCACCTCATCCGCGCGTCAGCGGATCGCGGCGATGAGGTTGCACTTGAATGCTGACCGTGGCTGAACGAGCCTACATGGAGGCACGCAATGGATAAGACTCAAAGGGTTGCCGACGCTGTCCTTGCCGAGTTGGAGACGCGGCCAGGTTTCCGTGAGTGGTGGGCCAATATCGACCCAGAGACGCAGAACCAGATCCTGGAAGCGGTTGGGACCGCTGCTATCGAGGCTGTCGAGAACAGCGAATAGGGACGCCTGGAGCAGCGGATCCGAAATCCGCACGATGCGCAAGGCAAGTGCTTGAGGGCGGTACCCGCCAAGCCCGGACACAGTTCTGCCCAATCTCGTGAAGGGCATGTATCCGTCCTAGGAGGCGGTGATGTTCGGCGACTTTCCTAGAAATGGCCCTCGCTACTGGATAACGCTCGTTCTAATCCTGCTCGTCCGGCTGATCGGGTTGATGCTGATGTGGTCGTTTCACGTCTCGTGGATCGCGCCTGAGCGGTCTCGGCTACGCGCTTAAGAGAGGCTCCGGTCATCGATCGGAGCCTCCAGGCCTGAACGTTCCAAAGGCTGCCCGGTCACATGCTGTGATGGGTCGTGCCGTGATGCTTCTTGGTCGTATGATGCTTGCTGACGCTGCCTGTGGTCATGCCAAGCTGCTTCTGCTGAAGCAGCATCGAGCGCTCGCGGTCGCGCCTAGCCGTGTCCCGGTAAGTTGACGGATTTGTCGTCTGCGATCCGCTTCCACCCGGAACTGGCGGCGGAGGATTCTGGGCCATGGCGGTGGCGGCGGCCAGAGCGATGGTGGCGATGGTCACGCTACCCAACAGAATGCGACGCATGGGGATCTCCTTGCGATCAGGTGCCCCTGGAGTGACGCTTATTGGTCAACACCCAACGCGACGTGTTGGAGAAGGTTGCGGCCAAGATGGGGGACGGGACCCAGCAGGGTCGTGAGGGCCTGTTATTGGGCCGGAGGGAAGGTGCCGGCGGGCTGGACTCCCGATACTCTAGCCGCTTCACCACACCCCACCATCCGCTGACGCAGGCGGGGATGCGACTATGCCCCCGCCACTTGGATGGCACTATGGTCCACTGGCTTGTTGTGCGGGAGGTGCAACGAGGGTTCCAAAAAACTCCTCGGTCTCAGCGCGGGTTATCCGCTGCCTCTCATTTCGCAGTTTCCGATAGGCAGCAACGCGCTCCTGAGCGTTGGCATTTAAGCCGTACCGTACTTCATTGTAGTCGTCGAGGGCACACTCCAGTGCGGCCCTAGCATTGCAAGTGGCTCGCCAACGATTTTCAAAGCGGAAGAACCGCCGAAGACCTTCAACGATAGCCGTTATGACTGTCAGAAAGAGCGCATATTGACCCGCGACTGATGTAGAAATCCCGAAAACTGTGCTGCTCTGTCCGCTTCCGAGCACAAAAAGCGGGGCTAGTGCTGCTGCAAAGATAGCGACGATACCGCAGCTCCGATGCCAAATCCGTGCGACCTTCGAAGCTTTGTCATAATATTCAATATCGCTCCGCACGTTGTGGAGCAATCTATCCTCTTGGCTTTTCCATTCTTGTTCATTCAGAGGCAGAGCCACAACCCCATTAGCAGGCATTTGCAACACCTCCTATAGGCTCCCTAGGAACTCACTCACCAATCCTATCATCTCTTTGATGGCTCGTCTTTCCTCAATTGCCTCGCACGTAAACAGGCCATGCCGATAGCTGCCGTTCCTGTCGCCCTTTGGGGCTCCGCTGCCCTTCGATCCACCATGCATCCTGCATCGGCTCTTACCATTCACCGCCGGGGACTGGCACGGCGTCCCGCTGCGTGTCTTCGCTCCACACCGGGGAGCCTGGAGCAAAGGCAATAACCTTCGGATCGATGGGTGCATGGGGTTGGCTTCCATTTCCGATGGAGACCCCACCCCCTCCGGGATGATTGACGGCTCCAACGATGGCTTGGCCTCCGGAATGGACGTGGACATGCTCAACTCTCACTGTCTGTTCGCCGCCTCGTCTCAGCTTGGCGAGGGTTTCCACCTGTGTCGTGTAGGTGCGGAGGAGTTTCACCGCGAGGCCGCCAGCGGCTTGGATCGCGGGGACCGTGCCATTGCCCCGGGCGATGTCGAGCATGGACATGGCTGCCTCATGGGTTGCCGCCATCTGCACCGCCAGCATGGCCTCTGTCTCGTTCTCCGGACGGACGCCAGCCACGACCGCCAAGCCGGCATTGATCCCTTCGGCCCTGCCCTGTCCTGACCGCTGCATGGCCGTGGCCAGGAGCGAGATAGACCGCGCCATGAAGTCATGAGAGGTCGTCCCGAACGCATCCTTGAGCTGGGCCGCCCACCCCTCGTAATCGGAGTGAGAGGCATCAAGTTGCATACTGGCACCCTCTCCAGTGGCATTCACCTGCACCCGCTTGCGACGGGAGCTAATGCGAGCCTTGGCGTCGGCCGCCTCCCCCTTGTCACGTTCCGTTGCTTCGGGCTTCGGAGGCACAGGAACAACCGACTTGGTGGCCGCCGTCTTCCTCTGTTTTTTCTCTGTTGAGACAGTGACCGCCTTGAGTATCTGTTTTTCGTCGATATCGACCATCAATGAAACTCCTTCAGATTACGCTCAAAGAGACGGCCATCAGATAGCCGGGCGCCTGACATGGAAAGCATGGAGACGGCTGCGCCTCGCATCGCCCAAGCGAGGCCCTCGGCCCCAAACAGGTCATTGGATTGCCAACGCAGAGAGGCCGCCTGCTGCCCGTGGCTGTCGAGAAATCGGCCTGCATCGTCTATCGCACGGCGCCATTCCTCTGCCGCGCGATCCGATGGGCAACCAGTCTGGAAGGCCGCAAAGGCGAGGGAGAAAACGGGCGGAACATGCCCGTCAATCTCCATCATGGCTTGCCGCTCCTCTACATCAGGACGAACAGGGACAGGTACGGACACACCGGTTACACGGGTTACAAAGCCCTGTAACTCGTAAGCGCTTGAATTTGCAGCGGTTGTACGGGTTACACCGGTTACACGCTTTTTCTGGTCAACCCGAGCCCGCAGGTCCGCCCAAAAGGTGTCCCGGTGAGGGGTTGTTGCAGTGTTCATGCGCCTCCCCTTAGTGTTCAAGAGCCGAGGCCTTGACCGCATAGACGGCCTTTGATGTGCCTTCGACCTTCACATGGTAGCGATGGGTAGCCCGGTCAGAGTTCGACACGAGGAGTTCGCCACGATCCGCCAGCATCGCCGCAACGCTCTTGGGTTCTGCCACGCCCGCAAGAACCTCCTTCCATCCGGTGGCTGTGAAGCCCCAATAAAGTTGCTTGTTCCTGTGAAAGCGGTATCCGATCAAATCGCGGAAGCCCTGTCCGTTGACCGGCATATCGGCTGCAAGCTCATGCAGCGGACGGAACCTGCTTTCCCCGTGTTTCTCAACAGCGGCGCGCAGGGCCTCAACTGCCGCCAGCAACTCGCCGGGCCCCTCCCCGCCAAGCGTCGAGCGCCACGCATCGAAGCAGATTGCCGCCGCCCGTTCCGGCTCGTTCTCCCCCCAAGGAAGATTGAGGGCATCCCGCGCCAGCTCCCCAGCAGCGGCGATCAAGGCGAACCGTTGCGCCACACGAAAGGCCTGCCCTCCGTTCGTGCCTGCTGTCTCAAGGATCTTCCGCTGAATTGTCTCAATGCGGTCCCTCGCGGCCTCGGCCACAAGGTCGGGGTTATCAGCAAGGATCGCGGCGAACGCCTGCCCCGCCGTGCCGTAGTATTGAAGCGAAGCCGCCTTGATGGACTTGGAGAAGTTCGCCGGTTCATGGCCCTTCGTGTCCTCAAAGAGCCCAAGGCGCTTACCGGCATCGGCCGGCACGTCCACAAGGCGGATCAACTGCCCTGCCTTAGCCCGCTTGCCCGTCTCAGCAATCTTGTCGCCTAGACCGATTTCCCCGGATGACAAAAGCATGATGCGCCATTCGGAACGCACCCGCGCATCGCCGTCACGGGTACCGCGAGCCTTGCCCTGCCCGTTGACCAGCAGGTAGGCGGTTGAACCTGCCTCCCGAGCGTCCAACTCGCCCAGCTCGTCCAATGCCAAGAGGGTGCCGGAATGAGCCCGCGCGATAGCCTCCAAGGCGTTGCCGGTCGCCCGCCACGTCTGGGTGAAGCCGCCTCGTCCGCCGCCTCCCCACACGCTGCCGGCAACGACAAGCGCTGTGCTCTTGCCGAGGGAGGAGCCGCCGACAAGATGCACCCCGCCGCCCTCGTCGTTGAGAAGATCCGCGAGTGGCCCGGCGAAGGCGAGGGAGAGCGCCATGATAAGCCGCGAGTTGCCGGCCGCAGGTTGAGCAACGTGTTTGATCCATTCATCAAGGGTGCCTTTCTGCGCATAACGGGCGGCATCGGCTTTGCCGTCATAGACGACGCTCTCACCTTCGGCATTGCCAAGGGTCACATGAGGCAGAACGAATGCACTCCCGTGCCACCCGCTCCGCTTCACGAGACGGACCCGGTTGCGGCAGTCGAGGCCGACGAACCCGGCCTTGAGCTTCTTGAGCCGGTCGGACTGCGGCGAGATTTCCAGCCCACCCGAAACGAGGGGCTTCACCACGTCGGTGCCATCTCCGATCAGATCCGCCAACGGGACAAAATGACGGTGCAAGAGCCCGTCGCGGTCCCGCCATTCAAGAGCGATAGCCCAACCGTCACCCCCTTGGTCGCGAGCGAGTCCAAGGACCCTGAACGGCCCAGAGAGTTGCATAGGCGTTGCATCGTCCTTGCCAGAGTCGAACCAAAGGCCGCGACTGTTGAGCGTATAGCCCCTAGGCCACTCGACCGCGTCGCCCGCATTAATCGGATCGGGCAACGCGGCAATCATCGTGTCGTCAAGTTCAACGTAATCCATGCGTCACGCTGTTTTCCTGGAAGAGGAGGGAATAAGGATGCGGGGAGCCGGGCGCGTGAGGAGTTGCCTCAACTCGGCACCATGGGCGGCATCCTCGGCTAAGAGGGGCCCAGCGCAATCGAGATAATGCGCCGCGACATGAGAGCGGACGAGGCAAAGGCCATCTCGCCTTGCCCTCAGCCATTCGACCGGGGAGCGCCACACCGGCAGGCCATCGGAGAGGCGCGGCCGGTAGGCCAATTCCTCGCCGAGCGCCCATGCCAGCCCGAGCCAGGTTGCTAGCCTGTTCATCTGTGGAGCCCAGGCCACAACATCACGAGCAAGCCCCAGACTGTCTGATACGAGGAAGAGGAAGGCGCGAACGCCCTCCACTCCGTGTTTATGATGGTGCTCGAATTCAAAGCCTCCGTTGTCGAAAACGATATAGGAGGCTTTGACCGGAGTTGGGCCCGCAAGAGCGTCAGCCGGAATGCCCAGGCGCTCCATCTCTGTCACTTCGCGCGGAAGCAAGTTGCTGATAGCGTTGAAGGTGCCAGCAGTACGAGCCGGACTGGACGGACTAAGCATTGCCCACCTCCATTCCGTTGGCAAAATGAGAGGAGAGAGCAGAGAGCCCGAGGCGCAGAAGATTGGCGCGTTCAGCGCATCCAAGGCCGCCATTGTCGCGGCATACGGATGACAGAACGTAGGCCACTCCATCGCCAAGGGGCATGATGGTACGGGCTGCGGAGAGCCGGGCCTTGGCGGCTTCGCTGTCGGACTTCTGCCACAGGTCAACCAGTCGGCGCCCGGCTTCATACTGGCCGCGATCAATGAGGCCAGAAACCCAGGCACTATAAAGGGCAGTGCCAGGCTGCCCGGCCTGTTCGGGATAGGTGCGAACAGGATTAGCCATGAGCACGATCCCCCGCACGGATGACTTCCATCACGACAAGCGGAGTATGCAACTTGTAGCGCCCGTGCGTTCCCTCGAAGGGTCCGCTATGGCGCTCACGCTCGGTCTCGATGCTAAGGCCATAATCGCGCCGCAGGCACATCACGTAATGTGAAAGGCGGCGGCCAGGCCATTCAAGAGTCGTTACACCACGAAGGCCGGCTTCGTGCAGGATGTAAGCCATCCATGCAAGCCGCTTGGACAACTTCAACTCGCGTCCATCATCTGTGCGAGCCCTGAGGCCAGTTACCTCATGGTTACGGCATGAAAAAGGGTTGCCCCGTTTATGGGGTGTGTTATGAGTAATCATCTTTGAAAATTCCTATTTTCCCCTTGCACGGACTTTGCCGGTTGCGTGTTGGGGGATTTCTTTTTGGGGAATATTTAGGCGCTTGCCGCCAGCTCCGAAGTCGAGCGCCGGGCTCGTTCAGTCATCCATTCCTTGACGGTCGGGACGTGATAGCGGACGGACTTGCCGATTTTTGAGAAGGGGGGAGTATCGCCAGTGAGGCGGCGCTTGTTCCAGGTGGATGCGCTAATTCCGGTAATCTCTGCCAGCCTGCGCGTATCGACGTATTCGTTTGTAGTCATTGCCGTTCTTACCCCTAAGGAAACACCCGCTAACGTCGGGCACGGCTAAGACTAATAAGCACCCATCAGGCCAAGGTCATAGGCTTTGTTTTGGGGCTGGCGGCTGCACATCAAGGGATACGTAGGGCGTTTAAGATGTTCGCTCCTTTCGTTTCGCGTCCTGCCATTCTTCTTTGGCTCTCGGTACAATTTTCGATAGATTGCTCTCCAGCGCCTCAAGGCTTTGCGTAGACCGCCGAAAGTCGGGCGGGAATTGCGCCTGCAAGTCGGAAGCAAAGGCTACAAACGGCGAAGGCGGCTTATCGGGGTCGCTGCGCTTCGCGGCCGTGACTACCATGCCAAGATCAAGCCAGAAGAACGTCAGGTTCTTGATTAATCTCTCCCAGCTCTCCCCGGGTCGATAATAGCGCCCATCGCTGTACGATCCCATTTCTCGAGCAGCCTGATCACACGCTATGACGAACGCGGTCATAGTATGGACCATCTGATCAACCGAAAAATCACGGAGTCGCTGTTCGCACCAGTCCCGCCTGACCCACTCCTGAATATCGTCCGGGTTTTCAGACTCAGGATCGGAGTCTGAGTGGGGAACCACATATCGTTCCTCATCCGGGATCAAAGGGGGGCCGAGAAAGAAGCTGCGCCCCCCCCTTGCGAGAGCCTGATTGATTAAGTGCTCAACGTGATGGTTCGCCTCCCTTGCCGGGTCACTCTCCCAACCAGGCATTAATGCCTGCCAGAAAGCGTTCGCAGCCTTCTCGATGTCCTGAAGGCGCTTCAGTGCCATATTAAGATCGGCGGCATTTAGCTCGAATTGGACAGAGGAGTAATACGAATACACAATCCTGACGAGCTGGTTTCGGTTGTCCTCGGACAGCTGCCCCATGTGTTTGTCAGCTACGGCCCAAAACTCGTCCGTTGGACAAAAATCGAGCGCGTTAGTAACCGTTGCCCCCGGCAACTTCGCTTTGGCTTTCGGCATTCAGCACCGCACATGCATTGCCCGCACCATGAAAGGTGACACACGGCAGCCCCGGTGCGGTCGGGGCTTTCGGGTGGCCGCCCTAGCCGTGTGCCGTCTCAGACTACGTGCCCTGCGCCCCCCGAATGGACATTGGATCAGTAGCCTTGACTGCATCTTCATTGGCTGAAGACACCTCGGCCGCCCCAAGGATCGAGGCCGCGATACGCTCCGATAGTTCGCGCACAGGATCGGTTTGCCGAGAGACATATCGGCCCGTCATGGCGAGTGTTTTATGGCCGAGTGCATCGCGAAGAATAAGCGCATTCGCCCCAAGCGCCGCGCCTCGCGTGGCAAACGCATGGCGAAGGTCATGCAGATGCAAATCTTTCACGTTCGCTTCGGTGAGCACAGCCGCCCAGGCATCTCGAAGGTTGGAATTACTAAGGGGGCCGTCCCCCTCGTCATTGGGGGCCACCCACTGGCTATCCCTTAGGGCCATCTTCAAAAGCGCAACGACAGGCCCCGGCAGTGGAACTGTTCTCGCCCCCGCCTTTGCATTCTCGGCACGGAGCCGGAGAACACCCGCTTCCAGGTCTACGTCGTTCCAATGAGCAGACTGCCACTCCCCGCGCCGACAGCCAGTCAGAGGGAGGAGCTTAAATATTAGTTTCGCGCTCGTTCGGATCGGAGCTTCGTCTATGGCCTTCCAGACGGCCCGCAACTCTTTATCAGTCGGCACCCTGTCGCGGCTCTTTTCAGGATGGGGGGCTATCCCGCGAGCCGGATTATCTCTCAAGAGGTCATCGGCAACGGCAAGATTGAGCGCCTTCCTCAGGATTGCGAGATCCAAATTTGCCTGTCGGGGGCGATGAGTCTGCTTCGAATGCCAAGCCCTGATTTGGGCCCGCGTCAGGTCAGGAAGCCGGGTTGACCCAAATTCCGGTATGAGCGTCCGGTTGATCATCTCCTCGAAGGCTTTAGCCGTACTGGCCTTCCGCTTCGGCTTCCAATGCTCTTTGAGCGCCGTCAATAGAATGTCCTTAACAGTCCGATCCTTTGCCCGTGCAGCCCTGTTGCCAGCCGGATCTTCACCATGTGCGACTTGGCCGAGAAGCTTCTTAGCCTCCTGGCGAGCCTGCTCCGGCGTCAGCACCCCATGACGGCCAATCGAAAGTCTTCGCGTGGGAAAGCCCCTCCCCCGCCCGGCTCGATACTCAACCAGGTAGGTTCTTGATCCATCGGCGTTTAGGCGCACCCCGAACCCGGTCAGTTCGTCGTCACGGACAATGCGCCCCACGTCGTCAGGGCCCAGCCCATCTACAAGGCGTTTTGTAATCCTCGGCATATGCCTTGACCGCTCCGTGTCGGCACCATGTCGGCACCGAACTTCAAACATGAGGATACGCCAGGAATGGTGGCGCAATATAAACAAAATGCTTTCAAAGGGTTCTGGATACAAGAGGAAACATCGGGAAAGTGCCGGAAAGTTCTCGCACAAAACTCAAAATCGAGTTCCGCAAGGAGTGCTGGTTCGATCCCGGCCAGGGGCACCATAGCCTTTAGATCGCATTGCTTTTCCTCGTCTTTTTCGGGGTTTTTGTCCCACTATCTTCAATCGAGCCCGAAAGTGGGACAGTTTTGGTTGCGGTTTGGCGCGGCACCATGAGGTGCGCGGCATCTCCAGCGAGCCGCTTTCGGTTTTCTTTACGGGTTTAGTGCGAAACCATCTTCATGTCGGACCAGCCCTAGATCGCCATGATCTGAGACTCGGATGCGCCGTTCTCCGCGGCGATGGTTGCCCCTGCCTTCCGCAGGCCGTGCGGCGAACAATGAGGCTGACTGGGTTCAGTACACCAATCGCGAAATCGGTTGCCGAAGCTGTCGCCACTCGACCAGGCGCGGCCGTGGTTCGAGATCATGAACGTCAGATCACCCTAGAGCCTCGGACGTGAAAAGTGGACACCACTTTTGGGATTCATCCGAGGCTCCTTCTCTTGACCGGCGCATCGGATAAGGCGGACCCAGCGGGCCGCGCAAGCGACCCGAAGGGCCACGCGATTGACCCGAAGGGCCGCGTCAGCGAATACCGGGTCCACTTTCCGCTGACGCGGCCCTCTGGGTCCGTCCGATGCGCTAGTCAGGGGTGGTGTCGATGACCTCCTGCAACTCGGGCAGCACAGGGATCTCACCCTCAACATGCTTACGCAGGCGGTTCTTGAAGACGCGAAGCTTCAATCGACCATCTCGCACGTGTTGCCGGACGAGCCCGACGACGTCAGAGCGTCGACTCTAGAGCATCGGACGGAAAAGTGGATCCGGTTTTCACTGACGTGGCCCTTCGGGTCGCTGGCGCGGCCCGCTGGGTCCGTTCTGACCGATGCTCTCATCCAAGAAGAAAGCATCGGATGGATCCCAAAAGTGCAAGTCCACTTTTGGGTCCGATGCTTTAGCGTTTGGTGAGGTTCGCGCACGGGGCCGAGTATTGCGCTCGGCGGTGTCGAATACTTCCGGCACAGCGACTTTCAGCACCCCTTACAACGAGCCAAAGAATGCAAGGATGGTACCCGCAGGCTACATCTCGCCTGATGCAGAGATCATCCAGGTCCCCACGGTTGCAATCGATGAGATTTGTTGCAACGAGCGCAAAGTTGACTTCATCAAGGTCGACGCTGAAGGCGGTGAGTACCAAATCTATCAAGGTATGAAGAAGATCATCCGACGTGACCGCCCCATGATCGTCCTTGAGTTCAATGCTGTCCGTGAAGGTGCTGCTGCACTCATGGACCTGATCCTCGAGACGCATGGCACATTGAAGTACCTAGGTTCCGATGGCGCCATCCATGATGTCACGTCGGAGCGCATCATGTCGGAGAACGTTGGCGAGGACTGGCTCCTGTTTCTGCATTGAGTTCAGAAAGTCTCAGCTCGCGCCGCCTCCATTGGATCGCCGAGGAGAGCGGCGGGCTGCCCAGCGATAGAGGTCTCACGCCAGAGATAATCGCCGGTGCTATCCTTCAGCTTCGCGAGGAAGGCTGCCGCCATAGAGTTCATCAGCCAGCGGGCGTTCTGACGATACGGCGCGAGCAGCCCATACACGAAATCGATCAGTCCATCGGTGATGGCAGACACGCCCAAGTCCGGAATCTGCACAACCGTGCGAGCACCGCCCGGATGGATTGGCGTGACTGTGTTCGTGTCGGTCCCCAGACCCCGCGGCTTGTTCACGCCGTCACCGGGCAGAATGGCGAGGCCCTCTTGGCCGGGGACAGCCGCCGCCTGGCGCGAGCGGCTCGATCAGCACTGTCTTGGCAGGTCTCGCAATGCGATCCCGCCGCCTCAGGCAGGCCGTTTCAGATGCTTCTGCGCCCGCGCCAAATTCAACATGTCAATGCCGATGCGACCGATTAGGATGGTCCGCGCCGCTCTCTTGTGGTTTTATCCACGCGACCAGCAATATTGCTAAGCATCAACTCATTTCCATTCCGCTCTGAAATGGCTCCTTGGCGACAGTTCGCAATCACGCTCCTGGGCACAGCTGCAATCCTCCTGACGGGGTTCGTCGCTCTCGCCTATGTCATTGATCCCTACGACACCGGCCGGTCGTCTCTCTTCACGAAGCCGGGCGTACGCCCTCAAGGGCCCCGAACGGCCAATGCCAGCCGTGGCCGGGACCAAGCCTTCAATGCCGTGATCGTCGGAAATTCTCACATCCAGCTCATTGCTCCCGATCGCCTGAAGCATCTCACCGGGCTGAACTTCGTTCAATTGGCGACACCGGCGTCAGGGGCGAAGGAGCATCTGAAGCTGATCGACTGGTTTCTGCGCCATCGAAAGGAGGCACCCAAGGCCGTCGTCGTGAGCATCGACGATTTCTGGTGCAGGTCCGATCCGGAGTTGCCAAACGACAAACCTTTTCCTTTCTGGCTCTACAGCGCCAATCCTCTGGACTATGTCCGAGGGCTTGTGCGTTTCGACGTGCTGGAAGAGGTGTCGCAGCGTATCGACTATCTCTTCAGAGCCGCATCCGAGCGAGCCCGGCCGGACGGTTACTGGGACTATGAGCCTGAATACATTGGGCTGGGCTATACGACGGATCCGGGCATTCGCCGGCGCTTGGATCAGAAGCCTTATGCCGACGCCGTCCGTTATGACCATGACCCCAAGAACGCCGAGAGGCGGTTCCCCGCAGTTGCGAGGCTCAGGGAACTCGCCGTCACACTGCCCGAGGAAACCGCTCTGCTCCTGGTGATGCCGCCCGTCTACGGCAATGCCCTCCCGCCGCCTGGAACTGAGCAGGCATTCCTGCTGCACGCCTGCAAGGCGGCGGCGCAGGCGGTCCAACGAGACCACACCAGGACAGCTGTGGTTGACTGGCTGGTCGACAGACCCGAAATCCATGTGTCGGACCTGTTTTTCGATACGTCGCATTATCGGCAGCCCATTGCCAAGGCGATTGAGGCCGATATCGCCGCGGCGCTGCGAAGGCTTCCCTAGGAGGATCGCTTCGCCGCTGCTCCTTCCCGGGGAGGCGTGGATGATGGGCCAACCAGGCAGGCTTCGAACCCTGACAAAACCTCGTCCGCCTCGCGCGTTCGGGCGCAGGTGGTCTGAAGCCGTGCAGAGCAGCATGGACTCGCGCCGGTGTGGCGGCGGCCCGCCAGCCGGCCCACGGCCCGGTCCTGATCTCCACACCCGGTGCTAGAGCCTCGGACGTGACCCAGAGGGCCGCGTCAGCGACCCGAAGGGCCACGCCAGTGAAAAGCGGACACCCCTTTTGGGATTCATCCGAGGCTCCCTCTCTTGACCGGCGCATCGGATGAGGCGGACCTCTGGGTCCGTCCGATGCGCTAGCGCTTTCGGGCTACCCCATCTGCCATCTTGCAGGCGGCATTCTCTTTGGAACAAATGGCGCCGCCGAAGAGAGATGCGGATTGTGATCGGGGCGGCGCGAACCTGCGCCATGGGGAATTTTCGGCATACATCATCAATTGCCTTCAGAGCCAAGGAGGGGCTTGTGATGGAAGCTGAAATCGAATTCGTTGCCCGTGCGCTCTACACTGCCGAAGACGATCATCATGCCTGGGAGCAGGAACGCGACAGCGTCAAGGACGAGTTCCGCCTCTACGCGCAGATCGCCTTGGAATTGCTCGCGGACCACCGCAAGCGACAGATACCTGACGCCGAGATCTGCATCTTTCCCTATGCCGCGTGAGGCATCCTCGCGGAAACTCACGGATTCCGACAGGTCACGATAGGGTTCGCATCCCGCCGCGCGACGGCCGCGAGGTTGCCGTCGCAAGCACGCGGGTCACGATTCCGGATGCGAACGTCCGCAGCCGATGGGTTGCGGACGCGGCTTGTTCGATGCATGTCCGCGAAGGATGACGCCGATCAGCCTCGGTGCTCGATCACCGTGACGATCCGGCGGGAGCTCGGCTCCACGATCACGATCTGGTCGCGCACGACCACGTACTTGCATTCCGGCAGGCCGGTTAGAATCCGTTCGACGTTGTCGGGGCAATCGTAGAGGGTTGTCACGGATGTCGGAATGGTCGAGCCGACGCTGACGCTGAAGGTGATGTTGTTGAGCGGCTGAACGTGCACGCTGCGGAACGACTCGGTGATCTGAGTGCGCTGCTCGGACGTCACGTTCACGCTCGTGCTGCCGGAGGACGTGGTGCTGCCGGTCGTATTGGCGGTTCCACCCTTCTGACCCGCGGTATTGCCGGTCGTGCTCGTGGTTCCGCTCGTTCCGCCGGAGGCCGTTCCGGACGCAGAGCCGCGCGTTCCGCCGGGCGCGCCGGACGAGGCGCTGTCGTTCGAGCCGCCCGGGCCGCCCGAGGGTGCGCTCGTGCCGCTCGACGCGGAGCCCGAAGAGGTTCCGCTCGACGACCCGGACGCGGCCCCGCCGGCGCCGCCGGAGCCCGACGAGCCGCCGGGAGTCATGATCGTCGATCCACCCGAAGAACCACCCGAAGATCCGCCCGAAGCGCCGCCTGCAGCGCCACCGGAACTCCCGCCTGAACCGCCGCTCGTCTGAGCCATCGCTGCCACGCTCAGGCACAGAGCAGCCGCTGTCATCGTTGCCATCAAGGTCGTACGCATCGCAAGATCTCCCAAAATTTCCCATGAATAGAGCGCTCGCATGAGCGCTCTGCGATGCGTATCAACGAGACGTTTTCGGCAGGGTTCCGTCACTCCCGTTCGGGTGAGAAGACGTACAGCTCCCGTTCATCTTCATGAACATTCTGCGCCGCCAAGCTGCCTTGCTGATCAACTGTATAGACGTCGCGGGTCCAAGCTTAACCTGCGCCATCGGCAGGTTAAGCTCAGCCCGATCAGACAGGGTTGGACGTCTGGAGGCTGTGGGAGGAGAGCGGCGAGAACGCGGCCACGACCTTCTCGTAGACGGGCCGCTTGAACGGAATGATCAACTCGGGCAGCCGGTGCATCTCCTCCCAGCGCCATTCGTCGAACTCGGGCCGGTGTCCGCCGCCTCCGGGCTGATGGATGTTGATCTCGCTCTCCTCGCCCTCGAACCGGAACGCGAACCATTTCTGGTTCTGCCCGCGATAGCGCCCGCGCCAGGCCCGACCCGCCACCATGGACGGGAGGTCGTAGGCATACCAGTCCGGAGCTTCGGCCAGCAGTCTCACGGAGCGGACGCTGGTTTCCTCGTAGAGTTCGCGCAGAGCGGCCTCGTAGGGCTCCTCGCCGGGATCGATGCCCCCCTGGGGCATCTGCCAGGAATAGCCGTCGGAGGCTGCATCGGCCTCGGACCGGCGGCGGCCGATGAAAACCAAGCCGTCTTTGTTGATCAGCATGACGCCGACACAGGAGCGGTAGGGCAGATCCTTTCTGGCCTGTGATCCTTTTGCGCTCCTCATCCGACACTCACTCCCTCGATGACGAAACCCGCTGCGGCCGGTTCTTGAAGACTGCCGACGCTGACGCATGGTTCCGAAGCAGGCAAAGAGAGTGCCGCTTCACCGAGCCTTGCACAAGCCTCCCGGAACGGTTGTAGGCGCCTGAATGAGAAATGGGCCCGGCGGGATGGTTCCGCCAGGCCCAGATGCATCCATGAAGCGTTTGCTGACGTCGCCGATCAGTTGGGCGTCGTCGTGGTGTTGGCAGCGCCCT
This sequence comes from Microvirga sesbaniae, assembly GCF_025460805.1. Classification (GTDB taxonomy): domain Bacteria; phylum Pseudomonadota; class Alphaproteobacteria; order Rhizobiales; family Beijerinckiaceae; genus Microvirga; species Microvirga sesbaniae. Next base: position 21,923 of record NZ_JAMXFJ010000033.1, read on the forward strand.
TGCGAACGCCGTGCAGCAGGTCGTAGGCCGCCAGGAGCTGCTTGTCCTTGGCCGGATCCGGCGGAACGTAGGCGGAGGAACCGCCACGCTCTTCCTTCTCGCCGCCGTTCTGCAGGTGGCCGCGCAGACCGGCCTCGCCCTTGGTCTCGTCCTTGCCCTTCAGCTCGTCGGGCACGTCCTGCAGCACCTCGATGTCCGGATCGATGCCCTTGGCCTGGATCGAGCGGCCGGACGGGGTGTAGTAGCGCGCCGTCGTCAGGCGCACGGCCCCGTTGCCGCCGAGCGGAATGATGGTCTGCACGGAGCCCTTGCCGAACGAGCGGGTTCCGAGAACCGTCGCGCGCTTGTGGTCCTGCAGGGCGCCGGCCACGATCTCCGAGGCCGAAGCCGAGCCTCCGTTGACGAGCACCACCAGGGGCTTGCCCTTGGCCAGATCGCCGACCTTGGCGCTGAAGCGCTGGGTATCCTCGGCATTGCGGCTGCGGGTCGAGACGATCTCGCCGCGGTCGAGGAAGGCGTCGGACACCATGATCGCCTGGTCGAGCAGGCCGCCCGGATTGTTGCGCAGGTCGACGACGAAGCCCGCCACCTTGTCGGCGCCGATATCGGAGGTGAGCTTCTCGATGCCGGAGCGCAGGCCGTCGAAGGTCTGCTCGTTGAACTGGGTGACGCGCAGGACGCCGATGTCGCCCTCCACGCGGGCGCGAACCGGGCGGACCTTGATGGTCTCGCGGGTCAGCTTCACCACCACCGGATCCTTGGCTTCCTTGCGCTGGATCTTGAGGGTGACCGAGGAATTGACCGGGCCGCGCATCTTGTCGACGGCCTGGTTCAGGTTGAGGCCCTGAACGGGTTCGTCGTTGATGTGGGTAATGACGTCGTTGGCCAGGATTCCGGCGCGGGAGGCGGGCGTCTCGTCGATCGGAGTCACGACCTTCACGAGGCCGTCCTCCATGGTGACCTCGATGCCCAGGCCGCCGAACTCGCCGCGGGTCTGCACCTGCATGTCACGGAAGCTCTTGGCGTCCATGTAGCTCGAATGCGGGTCGAGCGAGGTCAGCATGCCGTTGATGGCGGCCTCGACCAGCTTCGACTCTTCGGGCTTCTCCACGTAATCCGTCCGCACCTTCTCGAAGACGTCTCCAAAAAGGCTCAGCTGGCGGTACGTGTCAGCCGAGGCGGCAACCGCGCTCATGCCCGACAGGAGGCTGGTCTGCGACACCATGGTCGCGCCGCCGGCGCCGATGGCCGCACCGAGAATCAAAAGGGATAGTTTGCGCATTATCCGCGAACCTTTTCGCTTTGCGATTTTGCCCACCAGGGACCTGGGTCAATTGAACCGCCGTCTTTCCTGAACTCAACATAGAGGACGGGATTGTTCTTTTCTATGGCGGCACCGATCAAACTCATGAGAGGAGCCTCCCCCATGGTCGCAACGGGTTCGCCTGCGAGCACGAACTGCCCCACATCGACATTGATATGGTCCATCCCTGCCAGAAGAACATAGTATCCCCCACCGGCATTGATGATCAAGAGTCGACCATAGGACCGGAAGGGGCCGGCAAAGGACACCCACCCGTCGGCGGGTGATACCACACTCGCCTTGGGTCGCGTCGTGATCGAAATGCCACGCGTCGTTCCGCCATAGCCGTCGGCGGCCCCGAATTCCAGGGCCGTCTCGCCGCTGACGGGACGGGGCAGCAGGCCCCGCGCCTCGGAGAACGGGATTTTCGGGGCGAGTCGGGCCGGATCCCGGAAGGCCAGCTGGGCGAATTTTTCCCGGGTTTCCCGCTCCTGGGCCTCGGCGGCCTTGCGAGCCTCCTCGGCGGCGCGCCTGGCCCCGGCGATCTCCGCCTCCATCCGGTCGACCAGTTCCTTCAGGGTGCCGGCCCGGCGGGCAAGCTCCTCGGCCTTCTGCCGCTCGGCGCCCGCATTGCGCTCGACCTCGGCGATGCGGCTCTGCCGGGCGTCCATGAGGGCGGCGAGGCGCTCCTGCTCCCGGTTGAGGGCGGTCAGCTCCCCGTTGAGCGTCGCGCGGTCGGCCGTGATGGCATCCTTGAGGCGCACGAGCTCGGCGAGGTCGCCGGCCAGAATCTCGGCCTCCTGGCGCAGTTCCGGCAAAACCGCCCCCAGCATGATCGAGGCGCGGACCGCCTCGAGCATGTCCTCAGGCCGCACCAGCACGGCGGGCGGCGGCCGGCGGCCCATGCGCTGGAGGGCTGCGAAAACCTCGATGATGACGCCGCGCCGGCTCTGAAGGGAGCGGCGAATGGCCGCCTCGCTGGATCCGAGCGTCTGAAGCCTCTGCTCCAGTCCGCGGATCCGGTCCTCGGTGCCGCGGACCCGGTCTGCGGTCTCGATCAGGGCGGCATTGAGCTTCGCCCGGTCCGCCTTGATGTCGTCGATCTCGGCTTCGAGACGCTTGCGCGACTCCGCATTGGCCGCGATCGCGTCTTCCAGAACCTTCAGGTCCTTCTCCCGCTGGGCCTTCTCCTCGGCCGGTCCGCCGGGAGCGGGCTGAGGCGCCGGCGCAGGCGCAGGCTGCTGGGCCCCGGCGGGGCTCAGGCTGGCGGCAACCATCCAAGCGGCAAGGCCGAGCGCCATGGGGGCATAGGCCTTGCGGGAAAAGAAGGAGTCGAAGCGTTTCATCCGTCAGGAATCGTCGTGGCCGGCGCGATGATAAGGGTGTCCGGCCAGGATTGTCAGGGCTCTATAGAGCTGCTCGGCCACGAGCGCCCGCACGATCTGGTGCGGCATAGTGAGCGCCCCGAAGGACACGACCAGGTCGGCCCGCTGTCTCAGCCGGGGATCGAGCCCGTCGGGGCCGCCGATCACGCAGGCGACGCCGGAGCGGCCCTCGTCGCGCCATTGCCTGATGCGCTCGGCGAAGGCTTCGCTCGAAGGGCTCTTGCCGCGCTCGTCGAAGACGATCAGCACGGACGAGCCTGCCTTGTCGAGAAGGGCCTCGGCCTCTTCCGCGCGCCGGTCGTCCTCGCGGCGTGCCCGGCTCTCGGGCAATTCCACGATGTCGAACCCGCCCAGGCCCAGGGCACGACCCATGCCCTCGACCCGCTGCTTGTAACGTTCGACGAGCTCACGTTCGGGGCCGCTCTTGAGTCGGCCCACGGCCAGCAAGCTCAGTCGCACGAATCTTGCCTTGTGTTAGCTGACGCGGTCCTGCGGACGGTCGGCGCCCCACATCTTCTCGAGGTTGTAGAAGCCACGCACCTCGGGACGGAAAACGTGGATGAGCACGTCGCCGGCATCGATCAGCACCCAGTCGCAGGCGGGCAGCCCCTCCACGCGCGCATTCCCGAACCCCTTGTCCTTCAGGTCCTTGATCACGCGGTCGGCGATGGCGCCCACATGGCGATCGGAACGGCCCGATGTCACGATCATGGTGTCGGCAAGGGAGGTCTTTCCGGCCAGGTCGATCTCGACCGTGTTTTCGGCCTTCATGTCCTCGAGGGAGGCCAGGGCGACGGCCCGGATGTCCTCATCGTGCGGAGCGTCCGCTCCGGAGAGAGGCGGAAGCGGGTTCTTGTCCGCTTCGACGGAAGATAGTCGGTTCAGGTTCAGACCCTTTCTCAACGGCACTCGGAGGGTGCCGACCCTTAAGATAATGCGGGAAGGCCCCAATTTTCAACGCCTTCCGACAGGAGAAGTTCGTCTCATCTGGCGCAGCTTCGTGGATGACAGGTGGGATCGGGGGCCGTGCAGGAACACCCAGGCCGGCGGCTCGAGCCCTGGCAGGGCAAGGGCTTCGTTCTCGCCGATCCGGCTGGAGGACAGGGCGGTGGCGCTGCGGGAGCGGGCCGCCTTCAGGGTCCAGCCGGGCCGGTCGATCACGGCCATGGGCATCATCCCGGCGATGCGCCGCCAGCCCCGCCACCGGTGGAAGCTCGCCAGATTGTCGGCGCCCATGATCCAGACGAACCGAACCCCCGGATACCGGCGCTTGAGATAGGCCAGGGTGTCGACCGTATAGCGGGCTCCGATTTCCTCCTCGAAGGCGGTCACGTCGATGCGCGGGTCGTCGGAGACCCGCCTGGCCTCCTCGACGCGCATTTCGGTCGTGGCCAGCTCGCCCGTATCCTTCAGGGGATTGCCCGGGGTGACGATCCACCAGACCCGGTCGAGACCCAGCCGCTTCAGGGCCATGAGGCTCACGTGGCGATGCCCGGCATGGGCCGGGTTGAACGATCCGCCGTAGAGGCCGATCCGCATGCCGGCGGCGGCCCGCGGCAGACGGGTCAGGCCCGAGGGCCTGAGGCGGAAGCGGGACGAGGCCGGCTTCACGGGCGCGTCTGGCCCGCGCCGCGGATGCGATACTTGAAAGAGGTCAGCTGCTCGACGCCGACCGGCCCCCGGGCATGCATGCGCCCCGTGGCGATGCCGATCTCGGCGCCGAACCCGAATTCGCCGCCGTCCGCGAACTGGGTCGAGGCATTGTGGAGCACGATGGCGGAATCGACCTCGGCCAGGAAGCGCTCGGCCGCCGCGTCATCGTCGGTCACGATGGAATCCGTATGGTGGGAGCCGTAAGCCTCGATATGGGCGGTTGCCGCCTCCAGGCCGTCCACAACCCGGGCCGCGATGATCGCGTCGAGATATTCGGTGCGCCAGTCGTCCTCCGTGGCCGGCGTCACGCGCGGGTCGACCGCCTGCACGGCCTCGTCGCCGCGCACGGCGCAGCCCGCATCGAGCAGCATGGAGATCAGGGGCCCCAGATGGGTCTCGGCGCAAGCCCGATCCACCAGCAGCGTCTCGGCCGCGCCGCACACGCCCGTGCGGCGCATCTTGGCGTTCAGCACGACGGCCTTGGCCATCTCGAGATCGGCCCCGGCATGCACATAGACGTGGTTGAGGCCCTCCAGATGCGCGAAGACCGGCACCCGCGCCTCCTCCTGGACCCTGGCCACGAGGCTTTTTCCCCCCCGGGGCACGATCACGTCGAGATGGCCGCCGAGCCCCGACAGCATGGCGCCGACCGCCGCCCGGTCGCGGGTCGGCACGAGACGGATCGCGTCCCGCGGCAGGCCGGCCCGTTCCAGCCCCTCGCCCATCGCCTCGGCGATGGCGAGCGACGTGCGGAAGCTCTCGGAGCCGGCGCGCAGGATCGCGGCATTGCCGGCCTTGAGGCAAAGGGCGCCCGCGTCCGCCGTCACGTTGGGACGGCTCTCGAAGATCACGCCGATCACGCCGAGCGGGGTCGCCACCCGCTCGATGACAAGCCCGTTCGGCCGCTCGAATCGCGCAAGCACGCGCCCGATCGGATCCGGGAGCGCCGCGATGCTCTCGACGGCCCCCGCGATGGCTTCGAGACGGTTCGGGTCGAGAACGAGCCGGTCGATGAAGGCGCCGCTCTGGCCCTTGGCCGTCGCGTCGGCGAGATCCTCGGCGTTGGCGGCCAGGATGGCATCCGCCCGGGCGCGGATGCAGGCCGCCATCGCCCGAAGCGCCGCGTTCTTGTCGTCGGCCTTTGCCAGCGCGACCTGCCTGGCCGCGGCGCGCGCGCGCCGGCCGAGTTCGGCCATGAGGGCCGGAACGTCCGGATCTCCAACCAATGGCGCACCTGGCGCGTTGAGGTGGTCAGCAAGCACTTCTGCAATCAAGGCGCGAATCTCATCCATGTCCAAGTCCCGGCCCCTGACGGTTGCAGGGGAAATACGCCACTCAGCACCCATAGCACGTCCGGCGGCTTCACAGCCAAGCCGCACGGTCTCATCGGCCATGACGAAGACGGAGATCCGGATCGGGACATCGGGCTGGCACTACAGGTCCTGGCACGGACCTTTCTACCCGGCGCGCCTGAAGATCAAGGATTTCCTCTCCTATTACGTCCAGCGCTTCGATAGCGCCGAGATCAACAACTCCTTCTACCGTCTCCCGACCGAGCAGGCCGTCAGGGCCTGGCACGACGCCACGCCGGAAGGCTTCCTGTTCGCCTGGAAGGCGTCGCGCTTCATCACGCACATGAAGCGGCTGAAGGGGATCGAGGAGAGCATCGATCTCGTCTTCGGCCGCATGAACGGCCTGGGCGACACGTTCGGCCCGGTCCTGTTCCAGCTGCCGCCCACGTTCAGGGCCGACGACGAGACGCGGGAGCGGGTGGCGCGCTGCCTGTCGCTGGTCCCCGGGGGCCGCCGCTGCGCCTTCGAGTTCCGCCACCCGAGCTGGTACGAGGAATCCGTGTTCCGCATCCTGCGGGACCATAACGCGGCGCTCTGCATCTCCGACCACGCGGATGCGCCGGCGCCCTGGGTGGCGACGGCGGATTTCGTCTATGTGCGGGCGCATGGAACCAACGGACGCTATGCGGGCAGCTATTCGACCGAGACCCTGCAGGATTGGTCGCGACGGGCCGGCGAATGGCAGCGCGGCGGCCGCAGCGTCTATGTCTATTTCGACAACGACATCAAGAGTGCCGCTCCCGGGGACGCCCAGGCTCTGCTGCAGCTTCTGTCGTCCGATCAGTCGCTCAGCGCCATGTCGTCCCGGTGAATCATCTCGGCCCTGCCGGGATAGCCAAGGATTCCTTCGATCTCGCGGCTGGGGCGGCCGATGATGCGCGCCGCATCCTCGACATCGTAGGCCACGAGGCCCCGGCCGAGCACCCGGGTCTCGCTGCGGATCGTCACCGCATCGCCGCGATGGAAGCTGCCCTCGATCCGACGCACCCCCACCGGCAGCAGGCTCGCGCCGGCCTGGAGCGCGCGGGCGGCGCCCTCGTCCACGTAGAGCGTCCCGCGGGGTTCGAGCGCGCCGGCGATCCAGGTCTTGCGCGCCGTCGCCGGATTGGACGGCGTCAGGAACCAGCTGCAGCGCCCGCCCTCGGCGATGCGCTTCAGCGGGTTCTTCGTGCGGCCGTCCGCGATGATCATATGGGTGCCGCCGGCTGTCGCGATCTTGCCCGCCTCGACCTTCGTGCGCATGCCCCCGCGCGACAGCTCGGAGGCTGCCCCGCCGGCCATGGCCTCGATGGAAGGCGTGATCCGCTCGACCACCGGAATGTGCTCGGCATCGGGATTGGATGCGGGCGGCGCCGTATAGAGTCCGTCGATATCGGAGAACAGCACCAGGAGATCGGCCCCGATCATGGTGGCGACGCGCGCCGCCAGGCGGTCGTTGTCGCCGTAGCGGATCTCCGAGGTCGCAACCGTGTCGTTCTCGTTGATCACCGGCACGGCCCGCATCTCGAGGAGCTTCAGGGTCGTGGCCCGGGCATTGAGGTAACGCCGCCGCTGCTCGGTGTCGGCGAGCGTCACGAGGATCTGGCCGGCCGTGATGCCGTGATGCGCCAGCACCTCCGACCAGGTGCGGGCGAGCGCGATCTGCCCGACGGCCGCGGCAGCCTGGCTCTCCTCCAGGCGCAGGGGGCCGGCGGGCAGCCCCAGAACGGTGCGCCCCATGGCGATGGCCCCGGAGGAGACCACGAGAACGTCGGCGCCTCTCGCGTGAAGATCCGCGATGTCCTCGGCGAGCGCCGCAAGCCAGGCGTGGTTCAGCCGTCCGCGGGCCCGGTCGACCAGCAGGGCGGATCCGACCTTCAGGACGACGCGGCGGAATTGGCCGAGCTCCGGGGTCACGGATGCCACTCCGCCTGCGGGGCGGCGGGCTCCTCTTCGGCCCTGGCCTGATCGATCACGGTGAGCAGCGCCTGGAGCACCTCCTGCACACCCTGCCCGGACGCCGAGGAGACGACGTAAGGGGTCTGTTTCGAGGCCTTCTTGAGCTTCTTCAGCTGCTCCTTGAGCGTCTCCTCGTCCAGGGCGTCGGCCTTGGACAGGGCAACGATCTCGGGCTTCTCCGACAGGCCGTGGCCATAGGCCTCGATCTCATGCCGGACGGTCCTGTAGGCCTCCCCGGCATCCTCGCTCGTCCCCTCGACCAGGTGCAGCAGAACCCGGCAGCGCTCCACATGGCTCAGGAAGCGGTCGCCCAGGCCGACGCCCTCGGAGGCTCCCTCGATCAGGCCGGGAATATCCGCCAGCACGAACTCGCGCCCGTAGGCGCGCACGACGCCGAGCCCCGGGTGGAGGGTGGTGAAGGGGTAATCGGCGATCTTGGGCTTGGCCGCCGTCACGGTGGCGAGAAAGGTGGACTTGCCCGCATTGGGAAGTCCGACCAGCCCGGCATCGGCGATCAGCTTGAGACGCAGGATGAGCGTGCGCTCCTGGCCTTCCTGGCCGGGATTGGCCCGGCGGGGAGCGCGGTTCGTCGAGGTAGTGAAATAGGCGTTGCCGAAGCCGCCGTTGCCGCCCTTCGCCAGCAGGACCCTCTGGCCCACATGGGTCATGTCGGCGATGACGGTCTCGCCGTCCTCCTCCAGGATCTCGGTGCCGGCCGGCACCTTGAGAATCGCGTCGGCCCCCTTGGCCCCGTGCCGGTTCTTGCCCATGCCGTGGCCACCGGTCTTGGCCTTGAAGTGCTGCTGGTAGCGGTAGTCGATGAGGGTGTTCAGACCCTCGACGCATTCCGCCCAGACGTCGCCGCCGCGGCCGCCGTCGCCGCCGTCCGGCCCGCCGAACTCGATGAACTTTTCACGGCGGAACGACACGGCGCCGCCGCCGCCGTTGCCGGAACGGATATAGATCTTGGCTTGGTCGAGAAATTTCATAACCCGCATCCTTTACGGGACTGGAGCATTTTTCGCAAAGAGCCGATCAGGCCCTGTGGTTCAGACAAGGCTCCCGTCCGCGATGGTCTGCGGGAGCAACGCGGATAAAAGCGAAGCGCTCCCGTGATCACGGGAGCGCTCCCTTGGTTTCAGCTCGCGAGGGACAGCCCCCGGTCCACCTCGATCTCGACGGACAGAGGCTCCCGCACGAGGCCGGTATGGCTCCAGCTCTTCAGGCTCTCCCAGGCCCGCCGGTCGAGGCGGAAATGGTCGGCCGGGTAGAGCCCTCCCCGGGCGGGCAGCTCGACCAGGCCGGCGCCCTGATAGGCGAAGCCGCACTTCTCCAGGACCCGCCGGGAGGCCGGGTTGATGACCCGGGTCGACGCGGTGAGCTCATCCCCCTCGCCATAGGCGAAGAAGGCGTCGATCAGCGCTCTCGCCGCCTCGGTGGCGTAGCCCTTTCCCCAGTAGGGGGTGCCGAGCCAGTAGCCGAGGCTGGGCTTGCCCGTCTCCGGGTCCGGTCCGATGCCCACCATGCCGATCAGGCTGTTGGGCTTGCCCTTGGGCGTGATGGCGAGCTGCAGGCCATGGCCGTCCGCATTGGACCGCCGGGACATGAAGATAAATCGCTCGGCGTCGTCCGGGTGATACGGATGCGGAATGCGCGCCGTCATCTCCGCGACCGATTTCTCACCGGCAAGGCGTACGATGGCTTGGGCATCCGCGAGACGGGCCCAGCGGAGCCAGAGGCCGCGGGTCTCGAGGCGGAAAACATCGTCACGGGTGAGGTCGGGAAACATCGTCTTGCTCCGATCCGGTGGGCCCTCCCTGGGCCCAAGAAATGACGAAGGGGAGGTGGACATCCCACCTCCCCTGTCAGTTTCGGATTGGAGCTTGGCCTTTTGGGCCTGTCTGGAGCTCTTCACCCGCCGGGTCGGTGTGATGCCGGCGGGAGCTCCTTCGTTTCGCTCTCGCCGTTTACTCTGCGGCCTCTTGGGCCGGTACGACCGATACAAAGGCTCGGCCTTGACGCGTCAGGAATCGGACTCGGCCATTGGCCGTGGCAAAGAGGGTATGGTCTTTGCCCATGCCGACATTGGCGCCGGCATGCCATTTGGTGCCGCGCTGACGAATAATGATGTTGCCGGCGACGACCTGCTGATCGCCGAACCTCTTGACGCCCAGACGACGGCCTGCCGAGTCGCGACCGTTGCGAGACGAACCGCCTGCTTTTTTGTGAGCCATGGGTTACTCCCGTGTTCCTGTGTTGCCTTGCGCTTATTCAGCGGTGGCCGGCGCAGCCTCGTCAGCCGCAGCCTTGGTGGTCTTCTTCGCCGCAGCCTTCTTGGGCGTTTCGCCACCGGCGAGGATCTCGGTGATCCGCACCACGGTGTAGTCCTGGCGATGCCCGCGCTTGCGGCGCGAATTCTGACGGCGGCGCTTCTTGAAGGAGATGACCTTCTCGCCGCGGGTGTGTTCCACCACCTCGCCCGCCACGGTCACGCCCTCGACGAGGGGAGCGCCCACCTGGGTCGAACCGTCGTTCGTGACCATGAGAACGTGGTCGAAGGTGACGGCGGTGCCAGGCTCGCCTGCGAGCGTGGCGACGGTGATGACGTCGTTGGCGGCAACGCGATACTGCTTGCCGCCGGTCTTGATCACTGCGAACATCTGATCCTCGTGTTCAAACCCAATTCTCAGCGGGGGAAGCCCCACCGGATTGGCTTTTTGGCAGTTTCCGGCTTCGGTTCACGGCGGGCTTGAGCCGCCGCATGGATACGAGCAGGCACGCGGGCCCGCTCATAGATGACGCCTACCTACGGGCTGCCCTCTCCTTTGTCAATCAAAAACCTGATTTTTGGTGCTTGAAGACCCGCCAAGCCCATGATATCCACCCGGCCTCAACCAGCGGGCTTAGACGCCTTCGCACCCCGGAGAGGTGGCAGAGTGGTTGAATGCACCGCACTCGAAATGCGGCATACGGGCAACCGTATCGGGAGTTCGAATCTCCCCCTCTCCGCCATTTAATTCAGTTAAGTCAGCAGGTTAGTCTAGGCTACCTCCGCCATAGAACTGAAGCTTGAGCGGCAATTTCTCGCCTGATCAGTAGCGGCCACAATCGCGGCACTCTTCCTGACATTTGTTGCCGTTTAGGTAAGACCGGTCCTTCCAATAATATTGCATCTGTGGGCGCGGGTTCTGACGCACGGCAGAAAAGGCATGTCTGCAATTGAGTGACAGTGCCGTTAAGGGCCGCTCAGCTGTCGCCCTATCCTCCATTGACCAGCAACGTCCCTGCGGGTAACGTTCTCTATTCGTTCACGGCGGGCTTAGTAACCCAGCTTTGGGCTGCGTATCGCAATTGGACTGCATGACTGTAGGCTATGACTGCTCAATCAGCATCGCGCACGCTGTTCTTCTTTGAGAAGCCCTCGGCCATGCGCCAGCTGCAGCGATTCTTCAAATCGCCTACGACAATCTGTGTCTCAGCCGAGGGCCACCTCCTAGCTGCCGAGGAGCCCGGCAATGTGCGGGACGAATGGAAGTCTTGGCGCCTTGATACCCTGCCAATCGTGCTCGAGCGTATCCCTGTTACATATGGCACCAACCGCTCCGGTCAGTCGCACAAGCCAAAGATCGAGGCGATCAAGCAAGCTCTTCAGGGCGTGGAGCGCGTCATCATCGCCACCGACCCAGGCCGCGAGGGCTCGATGATTGCTTGGGAGGTGCTAGAGCATCTTGGCTATCGCGGTCGGGTAGATCGCCTCAAGCTGGGTGCTCTCGATGAAGTCTCAATCCGACGTGCCTTTGCAGCGATGGCCAAGGAGCCCGACTCGGGTGAGCGCGACTATGCCGCCTATCTTGAAGCCCTGTGCCGCCAATATGAGGACTACCACCTGGGGCTCAACGGCACGCGTGCAATCTCCTTAAGGCTCCGGCCGCCAGCTTTCAGACAGCCCTGGCGCTTCGGTGGTGTGCAGACTCCGACGCTCGCGATCCTGGCTGACCTCGAGAAGCGCATCCGTGATTTCGTCCCGCAGGATTATTTCAAGATTGCTCTGACTGTCGCGACAGATGGCGGAGCTGAGATCACCCTCTGGCACGCACCAAAGGACAAAATCCTCGACAAGCAGGTGGCCGAGGCGATTCAGCAGGCCGCCATTTCCTGGTCAGGCCCGCTTGGCGTCGAGCAGAAGGACGTGCGCCGGGTGCCCCCTCGTCTATTCTCAAAAGATACCCTCGCCCGTCGCTGCGCCAAGCGCTTCGGCTGGGATCCTCAGCACACGGCGAAGCTGGCACAGGAGCTCTACGATCAGGGCTACCTGACCTATCCCCGCACTGAATCCGAGCACCTGCCCGAGAGTCAGACAGGCGATGCCAGTGCTGTGATCGGGAGTGTTGTCGGGGTACTGACTGATCTTGCCAGCCTAGTGCCAGCCGCGAGCAACCTCGTGTTCCGCAAGGGCAACAAGGGTCATTACGTCAAAGATCCGGGCGAGCACCATGCCATCGTGCCGCTGCGCAAGGTGCCGCAGCTAGGCAGTATTAGTGGAGAGCATCTCCGCCTCTGGGAGCTGGTCGCCAAGAGCTTTCTAGCAGCGCACCTGCCGGACGGCATCGACGCTCGCACTGCGGTCGCTGTTCAGGTCCCAACACCACCTGGTCTGAAGCGCTTCTCAGTCAGCGGCAGCGTGATCAAGTCTCCGGGCTGGCGGGCAGTGTATGGAGCCGAGGCTGACGAGGCGAATGAGGCTGTTCCGGGCAAGGCCAAGCCGGACGAGGAGCCCACCACCGGACGCCTCCCGCCCGTCCGCGACAAGGAGCCTGGAAAGGCAACTGACGCTCGAATTGAGACGGCCAAGACCGAGCCACCACGGCGGATCACGCGCGGTGAGTTGCCGGTCGTGATGGGCCGCCTCGTCGATCAGGTGGAAGACCCAACACTCAAAGCTGCTCTCGAGAACCCGGCCAACCCAAATGAGCCCAAGGGCCTCGGGACTGCCGCGACTCGCGACACGATCCTGCCCAAGCTCCAGAAGAGCCAGTATATTGAGTTGCTGAAGGGTAAGGACCCGCCGATCCAGGTGACGGAAGTTGGTCTCGCGTTCATTGCAGCCGTCCGGCATGTTTTTCCCGCCTATGGTGACCCGGTTGGCCGGGCGATGTTCGAGGCGGATTTAGCTGAGATCGGGCGTGCATCCACGCGAACTGAGGCGTTGGGCAGAGCCACGGCCTATCAGGAGCGAACCCGCAGCCGTGTCAGAGAGCTGATCACGACGATTGGACAATCGGGCACTGTTGCTCTGGATCCAGCGTGTCTCCCAACACCCTTCGCAGGGGATGGGAAGCCTCCGACAAAGGCGATGATCGCTTTCGCAACATCGATTGCCGCCCAGCGTGGCTTGAAGCTGCCCCGCGGGCTTAAAAGCAATAGCGCAATCTGCCGAGCCTTCCTTGATCAGCATGCCCCGCAACGATCATCTGGGCCTGCAAAGGACGCACCGCAGAGGGGGCCACGTCCTCCCAGTGAAGCAATGGTGCGCTATGCTCGGTCGCTTGCCGAGCAGCAGGGGAGTGAGTGTCCACCAGCAGTGTTAGCTGACTTTGCCGCTTGTCGAACTTTTCTCGACGAACACTCATCAAAAGCACAGCGTCCTAACGAAAAGAACCGGACTGTCACTCCCAAAGGCCGGCTTCCTGCTGTCCGGACGGGCAGTGCTAGTAATGGGCATAAGCGGGTGCCTGCGTCTGCAAGCAGACCTGCAGATACAAGAACTGAGGTCGCTCGTCGTCGCACACGAGCACGTACTGTAGTTTCCGGCAGAGACGACTAATCAAACGTCCTAAAGGCCAACAGCTAACGTGCGCTGGCCTTGAGTGTAACTGATTACCCCGAACATCCCGAGCTTCGATACTCAGCCGCTTCAATCATCGGAGAGAGTTCCTACCCACTACAAACGAGTTGATGAGAGTTCAGGATGCTTCACGGCATCACAAACTTCAATTACCCGACGGAGTCTGCAGGCGGCCACTTCGATGCGCCATCTGCATCGTCGAATTATAAGTATTAGGAGCGCGTCTACCAGGGGAATTAGCTTCGAGTATAAGCTTTTCAACAGAGCCAAAGTTCGGATTTAGTTCAATGAGAGTATCGAGCGAGCGGATCCGCCACATCGTATAGCCTGGAACAGTATCGAAGCCACACCCAACTGCCTCCATTCCTAGACCACCTGCACCACCTCTATATGGGTCGCTTGTAAACACAAAAAGGCGAGTTTTATCAAACCGATAGCAGTGACCCTCGTATGCATAGCCATAGATGGCAGCTATCGCAACTTCCCCGGGACCGAGATCTCGGTCAGCAGCATGATCGATATTCCCGACGGACAAAATAAGGCGCAGATCCGGACTCAAAGGCAGCAGCGCGAAATTCTCCCCCGCAATCGCGTTCAGCTTTACACCATATAATACGACTTCTTCTGCTGCGAACTCCCAGAAATTCCCGGGGGCAGGCAAATCCGAAGACGAAGACATTTTTACTCCTCCTGAAATTGGTCGCGATCCATCGGTCGAAACGGTTGGCGGCCGCAGCTTTGATTGATCTATCGCCATAGTCTACAGCAGCCCCCGCCACACAAAATTCAGATATACCTGGTCTGCAAAACGCCTAGCTCGACGTTTTGAGGCAGCCTCGATCAACGCTTCAGAAGCCAACGGAAATGAGAAGTTATCTGGGTCAAGGTAGAGCCAAGATCCAACAAAGATCTCGCCTACGATATCCCGTGCCTCCTCCAAAGCAGACTTTAATGCGAAGTGGCTCGTGTTATAGGCCTCGCGAAGCTGTATACCCTCTCGATCCAAATCCTCCTGCCCAAGATCTAACCGGACTTCTCGGAGCGCCCGGGTGTCTAAGGAAGCAAGCCCCCGTTCTACAAGAATCAACTGAAATATCTCGACGAGTGTGTCGAACAACGCACCACTAAATGGTCGAGATCGGTCATGAACCTCGTCTCCGACATCACTAATCCTAAGGGAATGGCTAAGCATCCGAACTTGCTTCTCATCTGACAACTCGGCAAGGCGATCCAACTCATTAGAAATGAGGAGATTGCCGCGAGTTCGTCGCAGGATGTGATCAAGGGCAGTATCGAAATTCAACAATCCGAGAAGCGAAGTGAAGTCTGCAGCCGCCTCGTGATAAGCAAGGAAGTCGATCGAGGGAGGGCTATAACGAGGCGCTCCTATTGCGCCCAACAATAATAGGTGACCTGTCTCATGCGCAATGGCGTCAAAGTTGAGCGCGAAAGGAAAGGGCTCGTGGCGTGTGCTGTCCTCACCGAGTTCAAGGTAGCCGTATCCAGACTGAGCATTGTCCCAATCTAACAATGGTATGACTTCGAGCCGCTCGTAGGTATCACTAAAGAACCATGGGACTTGGTATCCCATGTAACTTTCGCAGATATCCAACACTCGACGCACGCTTGCGAAAGTGTGCGCAGCGAGAAATTGACGGGTCCCGGGAAGGATTCCGTCAAAATGCCCGTCAGACCCAGCCTCGGCAGGGGGGAAAACATCGCCGATGAACGGGGGCAGATAGGGAGCAGAATATGGCTCCTTGGGCTGAAGCGGGTCCACAACGTAGAGACGATGGTCGGATGGCCCAACGCCCACGCTACCACGCGGAGTAGATATCCAAACTGGCTCCGGCTTCTCGTAGCCAGGGATAAATCGCGGCTGCGGAAAGATAAGGAATCGAGTTCCAAGGCGCTGCGAACTTGCGTCCCCTGAAAGATTAGACTCCCGGAGCATCTTCAACAGTCCTGCGCGAGATAGGTATTTAGTATTTCACACCCTTTGAAGTCTGTCACTCCAGCTCAGTCACAATTACTATCACTCACCACTAATTGCCAAGCCGCAGACCTGCGATTTCCAGGTCTGCGAGCCATGCATCCGTCATCCGAAAGGGTTGTGATGTAGATTTAAGCACAATCTTCGTATCTTTGTTACTTAGAGCAGACAACAACCCCTTCGCATCAGAGGCTTTTTGGTTGATAGCGTGATCTACAATCCATTCGGCGAGCCTTGACAGCGATTCGCGACTGTTAGCTGGCAGCTCCGTCTTCGCAGCTTCTAATATTGTCGAATACGTTCGATCACGGAAGTCCATTGCTCTCGCAATCCTAATCAAGGATTTATGGGTATCCTCGCAAATTACTCCCATCCGAGCAGCAAATCGTAGGGTCAAACGGATGTCGATTAGCGCCTCCGTCAGAGGCTGTGCGCCAATCTCAATCGGGCTCATTGCGACAGCGACCTCATCATCGTCAGCCCCGATAGTTGCTCGATACCAACGATAGATGAAGCCATACCCGGTCATGCCGAACTCGTGCAACTCCGCGGCTCGAAGCGCTCCAATGCTTGCAGCTCCAATAACCTGCACTCCCTTGCTGATCGCCCAAAGTAGCTCCTTGTGCCTTACAGCAGGCACACTGGCGAACGAGCCATCAATCAGAACGATAGTGCGTGGGTCATACATTTGAACTGCATTTACAACCGATCCTTGCTCAGCGGGCGGCAAGTAACAGCCACCGAGAATTCCTATTGCTGTATCTCTCTCTAAAGAAGGCCCCAGGAATACGACGGTATCATGTTGAGCAAAAGTCATGCTGGCCCCTCTTCTGAGCTTCATAAAAACCGTAAATCCTTATGGAGCGAGTCGCATACCCGGTGCTACCATTCTGATCACATGTATCCTGCTAGGGGGCTCGACGTAGAGGGGAACAACGATCGCCCGCTTCGCCCCTGCGTTACGCAAGGCACGAACCAGCCGCTGAGTGCTTCGATCGCAGTCGACACCTTTCTCGTTGGTCAACTCAGGAACCGCAATCACGTTCGTTGGCGCCTTGAGAAAGTCCCGCCATTCTGCAAGTTGACCTCTATAGTGCTCAATTGGATAGAGGTTCCGAGTGATATCCTCCCGAGCTCCTGCAATGGCTGTAAGGCGTCCCTGACACGCCTCCAAAAGAGCGCCTGCCAGCGCTTCATCATGGGTGAAGTGACATGCGTAACCGGCTCCGGGTAGTGGAGCAAGCTCATTGAAGCCCTGGCCTTCCATTACATGACAACAATAGATTGGGAGATCATGAGGTGCTGGAACGCGCCATATCCCTACTAATAAACCCGCTTCCTGGATTTTTTTAATCAACTTTGCTGAAAGTCCATTCGTCACGCTTGCTGGACTGACTTGAGTTTTATCGAAGAACTGATGCGTCCTCTGGGCGTTTGCGACGGCGTCTCTCTCGAGTAATTCAAGGGCAGCTTTGCAGAGTGCTTGGTAAAGGCTTTGGCCAGCACCTAGCCCAGTAGTTGAACGAGGGAAGAAGTCCGGATGAGGTGCTGGAACAGTGTATACTGTATCCACAAGGGCAAGCGGAACCCACATAGCCTCGTTTCTAAACAGATCCCAACCCTGCGACCAGCTGATCTGCACGGCTCTCCAACTGGGCTGAGCTCCAGCCAAAGTGGACGCGTCATAGAGATCACCGATCTTAGCGCCAAGCTCTGCGGCAGTTGTGTTTATCCTGTTGGGGCATGGAACCTCCCCCGCCCAAAGCTCCAGCGCCTCCATTAAAGCGGAAATTGTTGCTTGAAGGTAGTTGATACCCTTACCTTGCGTGACTGCATTTGATAAGGCAAGAGGCCTTGTGACCTGGATTACGGGGATGCGAACCCGATCCAACCGACTTATTGAACCAATCCGAGATATTCCAAAATCACGACGCCGACGTATCAGATCTTTAACTAGAACGATTGGCTGCACGGGCGGCAAATCGCTATCTAGCGCATCGGGAACGGAACAAACTGATGGCCAGCTACAATCCAAGTTCAAAGCCCCTCAGAACTCAATGCTATCAAGGCTTTTGAATCCTGAATTTTCTTTAGGATAGCACGGGCGTGCTGCGCATTAGCCGTTCGGACTGAAGAATTTAGGTCTGACGATATCTCACCAGGTTGGTAGCAAGCCGTCCATTTGAGCACAGCCCTCCGCCTATAAAGCTCTGCTAACCAGAAGGCGTCAACAGTTGCTAGCGAGTGCTCGATGGCTTTATCAAGGATCGTAAGTGCTTCCCCGAGGCTCCCGGATATCTCAGTCAGTTCCGCCAGCATATCGAGATAGATTGGCAAATCCTCCTCGGTCCCGACCTCCTTTTGAACACGTAATCCCTCGTGGATCAGATGAAGTCCGTCATCAGGTGCAGTGTCCGCTCTACACCAGCCTGCGAAGATGCTACTTTTTGCGATTGCGCCCGCCAATCCATGCTCGTTACCAATATCGCGGAGACGTTCGGACAATGAGCTTACCATCAACCGATCACGGCGATAGAACCCGTGAAGCATAGCCATATCAAGCGCATGGCATATACTCCCAACGTGGGCAATCTCATCCGCCCACCTTACTGCAGCTAGTGAACTTTCCGTTGAAGCATCGATCTCCCCAGTGAACCAAAGGGATTGAGCACGCTCTCCCAATGCGCAGACCTTCGCATCGTGTCCACCGTATCGGCCTCGGCTGACAATCGCTCGGTCAGGATCGTAAAGTTTGAGACCGTGCTCTATGCACTTGAGGCATGCATAGTGAGCGCCTGAATGAAAGTTGGCGGCCCAGGCGCAGTGGAAGCTCTGCAGTCTTATCTCGGGATCTTGCGAGTTTTCTAAATCACTGACGATGATTTTTGATCGGCCTCGGCGTGTATCAAAATCTGGTGACGTGAACCACCACCCCCAATATAGCGGGAACCACTTCTCAGGATTACCCATCTCCCCTTCACGACAAATTGCGATGCCTCTCTCATATATGCTGCGAGCTTCGCTAGAGCCTGTGCCATAGATCGCTGTCGCAATTGTTCCTCTCAGAGTAAGAACTTTGAGCAAGACGTCACGGACCGCTTCTTCTGCACTACAAGCATCAAGCTGCGCTTCTGCGAGTATAAGCAATTGTTCAGCCTCACGAAGGGCAGACCGTGTGGCACAGGCTTCGGCCGCATTCAAAGCGAACCGCGCCGCCTCATAATGCCGGCCTGATTTTTCGCAATGCCAAGCCATTATTTCATCAGGCATAGATGCTAGTTGCCCGGCAAGACATGCTCGAACAATCCGGTCGTGCTGAGTCACTCGATCAGCCTTCAACATACTGTCGTATGCTGCTTCTTGTAGAAGCAAATGGCGAAACGAGAAGACGGGGTTGCTGAGATCAGGGACTCGCACTTCGATTATGCCAAGTCTCCGCAGCTGCTCCAGTCCACTAGTAAGTTGAGTGTCCCCTATCGTTTCACGGCAAATCGGCACGAGATTCTGCAATGTGAAGTCACGACCAAATACGCTTGCGACTTGCGCAATGCGCCGCGCAGGACCTGCTGCTGAGAGACGCGCAGCCAAAAGATCGCTAAGGGACATAATTTGACTGCCACGCAGGATCCTCTCAGCTGCACTTAGATTAATCGAAGAACCATTCCCAAGTTGATCTTGTAGCAGCCGAACGAACTCTTCGACGAACAACGGAATGCCGTCGCTGCGCTGAAAGATAAGAGATATTAGCGGTTCGCTCCCTACAGGGACTCCAAGCCGCAGAACCATCTCCTTAACAGAGGCCCTGTCAAGTGGAGCTAAGGCCACTTTCTGAACATGTTCCGCCGCAAAGCGTGAAAGATCGGCTTCATCTCTCGACGTTATGATCAAAAGCAAAGGTAGCTTTTTCAATTTCCCAATTAGGTCGTCGACAACATACCGGGTGAGCGTATCAGCCCATTGAAAGTCCTCAATGGCGATTACTTGTGGGCGGACCTTACAGGCAGCAGACAACAAGTCTAAGATCGCGTCGACCGCTCTTGCCGCAAAATCCGGGTCAGGCTGCGGATCCAAGCATTTTTCAGAACTAGGCCGCTCGCCAAGTGGGTGGTTGAGCAGAAACTCAATTGTTTCTACACTTTCGCGCTTGTGACCGGGTGAGATCGTATCGAAATAACCTTCAAGATCTCGCCCTGCAACGGACGAGCTTCGATTGGTGCGGTTTCGCACTTCGCGTTGCAATCGATCAATGAAAGGATGTAGTGGGCGGGAGTTGCCTCTCGGTTGGCACTGATAAAGGCGAACTATTGATAAATGGGGCTCAAGATCCCTACTTAACTCCGCCAGAAGCCGCGACTTACCCACACCTGGCTCGCCAACGATGATGATAGCTTGCCCGACTCCGTGGGTTGCTTGGCGCCAAAGGCGCCTACATTCCTGCATCTCATCGGTTCGCGACACAAATGGTGTGGCCTGACTGCGATAAGTCGAAAACCGATCAATAACCTCGCGATGCCTTAAAGGGCGCCAGAGTCGTTGAGGACTAGCAAACCCTTTTAGGATTTTCATACCAATCAACTCGTATTCGAAAGCAGATTTTGTTAGCTGATAGGTAGACTCTGCAACTGCAATGCTGTTGGCTTCGACCTCCGATTGTATTCGAGAGGCTAAATTCAGAGCCAAACCAACGAATTGTCTATCAGTTGAGTTCTCCGTATTTGCTGGATTTAGCAGAACGACGCCAGTAGCTATCCCAAACCGGACGCCAATGTATTGTCCCCGGATTACCGTTTTTGAATCTTGGCAACGTCGGAGAGCGATAAGGGCAGCTGTCACCGCGCAGTATGCAGCATCCTCGGTAGGGGCTGGGTATCCGAAGAACGCGAGTCCGCCATCACCTTGGACCTGACCTAAGTAGCCGCCCTGCTCTTCGATAGAAGACTGAATTTGTTTGTGAACGACAAGTAGAGCCTGATGAAAATCCTCCGGATCAACTAAATTCAAGAGGGCTGTTGAATTCACAATATCGTAGAATAGAGAAGTTATATTTCGGCGCTCGCCAGCAGCCTCTTCGCCAGCGTTTGATGCATGGCGCGGGTCTATGGGGTCGCTGTAGTTAGACGAACGCGTCATAATGACCATGTCCCACTACGTCAGGAGGGTCAGAGTTCACCATAGCTGCCGTGGAGCGATGCAGCGTCGGTTCTGAGCTCAATGTATATTAAGCCAATCCAAGGTTCCGCCAAGACCAAGGCGGTCACGCGTTACACATGAAAATGGGTGGGTAGCTCGTATGTAGAATGTTGTAAGGCTATACATTATCTTCAAGGCTCCTTGCTGTGGTTCAAAGCTCCAGGCGGGCTGAGAGGGCAGCCCTGTTACAGGCATTAGACAAGTGTAGATTCAATCGGCACGTCAGCAGGTCATGTATATCGCATTCGTAGTGCGCCATACGCGAACACTCACCCGATCTCTACGAACCGCCTAAACGTCTGATAACTCAGGTCGTCCTCGCGCCGAATGCATTGTTCCCGCTGTGCATGTTCAGGTTTCTGTCCACGGCTGCGCATTTGCGGCGCAACCGTAGGCGGCGGGAAAACCCTTGGCGGCCCTAGGTCCAATCGACATTCAGGATTCACTTTGAGGGTGATTTGTGATTCCTGGGGCCCTGGATTTGCTGATCTGGTGCCTGACCCATGGCCAAGCCGAAGCGTTATGAGCTGACAGCCGTCCAGTGG
>NZ_JAMXFJ010000034.1 GCF_025460805.1 Microvirga sesbaniae
CTGCTGTCTGTTCTGATCCCTTTAAGCGTTCTGCATGTCCACTCCCGGCGGCAGGGCGCTGCCCTCGCTCTCGTGGGCTTCATAGGTTGTGCACTCGCAAGCGACGCGAACCCGCCAAGTGACGTGCTTGATCCTGTACTATCAGGGCGCGTCTTTGACGGTGCCTCGTTGATGGCTGCTTTCCACCAGGAACTTGCGTCACAGCCCCAAAGCTCGAAAGAGCGGCTGAACGTGCCGGTCGACCAACAGGAATTTTTGGAAATCTGTCACAAAGCACGCGCCAAGTATGCTCCTAGCGGGCGGGAGGACATGGTTAATGAGTCAGCCCGGTTCGATCGTGAGAAACTCCTGTGCGATGCATTTCCTAGCCCGGACGTGCAGAACTGGATCGGTCAGATTGCGGCTGTTTCAATCGACTCTGCTGGGCGCCTTGCGCTAACCGTTTCGCTTGACGCCAACACCACTGTCAGCACCGAGCGTAGCAGTTACCTGACACTGACGAACACTCCCGGCGCTGGAGACTCTGCTGCCCTGCTCGAGCAATCTGGCCTCACGAAGGGACAGTGGGTTCAGTTCTCCGGGACTTTCATCAAAGCGAAACGAGACTGCTTTGCGGAGAAGAGCATGACGCTATCGGGCTCAATGCAAACGCCGGAATTCGCCTTTCAGTTCTCCGATATCAGCCTGATCCCTTGATGAGTGAACAGGCACGAATTCCTTTCCTCATTCGCGAAGAAGCGGCCTCCATCCCTTGATATGCCGATCCGAGCAGAAGAGCGGTGGATCGCCGAAGAGCCGCCAATAGCCTATGCGAGCCTCGGGACTTTGGATCCAGTAGCCAACAGATTGCGGGGCCTCTGGCAGGATCTCGTCTTGGGCCATCCATAAGATTATGGGCGTGCCATCACGCGGTGCAGCGTTGATTGGAGACCAGCCCTCATGCAGGTCCATTCTCGACATCGTAAGCTGAACCTTACGGAGTACCACGGCGTTTGTATGTCTGGGTGGCCCGGATCTGGTGCGGCACAATGAACTTTCTCGACCTTAAGCCTCATGTCCAACCCGAAGCGGCTCAGGCTGAGCTTGATCGGTTCGGATCTCAGGCCGTCTCCATCGTAGCTTTGGCCCTGGCGCTTTCCGGCTTGAACTGTGCGATCCTGATGTACGCAATGCTCTAAGACGCGCGCATTGGAGCCTTCCCTAACCTCGGCAAATTGCGGCCCGTGGTGCCAACGAGCTTACGGGCGGTGACCGTCTAGGGTTCAGGCGGCCGAAAGAGTTAACCCACCAGCGCCCGGGTAATGCCACGTTCGCGACCAACCACCGGGCATGCTCGTGGTACAGTATTGAGTTGCTGACTAAGGGCCGAGGGGGCGTCGAGTTATGAGACAGGAAGTTGTTGTCAGGAGGCAATCGCCATTGATTGCCTCCAATGCCTTACCGTGTACTACAACCTTGCTGATCTGCCGCAACATTGTTCTTCGCGCCGGTCTCAGGCTCGTCCTATCTGACACGCCGTTCGCTCTGTCGGATCATGCCATCGATCCAGCTTCGGATATGTTGGCCTTTGCCGAAAGCGACCGCATTCTCATTCTGCTGGGAGAGACCCTCACACTCGACGCGTATCTGGAAACCCTGGAGAGGCTGAAGGCCCAGTGTCCCGCAGCCTGGGTGGTCGTTCTGGCCGACCATTTGGAGCCCAACGCCGTCCTCCGTCTGCTCCAAGCCGGTCTGAACGGGCTGTGCTCTCCAGCCATGGGCGGGAGCAGCTTGGTCAAGGTTCTTGAACTGGTAACCGACGGCGAGACCTTCCTTCCGGCTGAGATAGGCATGGCTCTGCTCGAACGGCAATCCCATTGGAGCGGGCTTGACGCTCAGAACAGCCCGGTGCTCCCGGCTGTTGGGTTGGCAGGGCGGCTGTCGGACAGGGAAGCCCAGATCCTTCGATGCCTGACACAGGGCGCCTCCAACAAAATGATTGCGCGTCAGCTCGGGATCGCGGAACCAACCGTGAAGGTCCACATCAAGAGCATTCTGAGAAAGGTCAAGGCGGGCAACCGCACCCAAGCCGCCATGTGGGCGCAGCACCATCTGCAACTGCCTGCCTGAGGCAGCGGGATCGCACAGCAAGACCCGCCGGGAGAGCGGAAGCAGCGGATCAAAGAGAAGCCGACAGGGCGCGGAGCTTGGGAGCGTCCGTTGGATTGACCTGCATCGTTGCTTGTTCATACTGACCGCGATGAAGCGTTTGATCAGCCAAATCCGCAGCTACCTTGCCCATCTATCCGAGCGTCGAAGTCGAGACGGGCTCACAGCCGTCGAGTACGAGGCTGTCTGCCTGATCACCTATGAGAGTGCCGCGGCATACGCCCGTGCCCGGCAACAAGCCTTCTACTGTCGCTCTCGTGGAAGCGAACAGGGCTTTCGGTTCTGGTCAGCCGTTGCAGCCGAGATTGATCGACGGGCGGGTGCCAGCTCTAAAAGGGCCGATGAGCGGCCGGAATAGCCCCAGTACTCGCGCGTGGGGCTATCCGCGATAAGTGTTTGATTTGGTGTTCTCGTCAGGTGGCGGGCTTGAACGGATCCAGGCCTTCAAAGCCGCCAGGAGTGTCGAAGATTTCGATCAGTTTATCGATCGATGCGCCGTAATTGACCGTCTCGTAATACGTCACCACCTCGCCCCCTTTCGCGCCCCCTAGAGAGTTGAAGAAGCCGGGTCGCAGTTCCTTGGTGCTTAGATCCATGCGCCGGAATTTGGGACGCTTTTCCAGCTTATGAGTCGAGTGAGCCAACAAGATCTTGGCTCTCATCTTATCGAAGGAGTAACCAGACCCAGCCCATTTGAGTCCTTCGATAGATCGATTGATGCCTTCAAGGTAGTTCGTCGTGAATCTGTTGTCCCAATAGGCGAATACAACATCCTCACGTGGATTCACGAATTTGATAACGTCGAAAAAATCTCTATAGATCTCGTTCGGAATGCTGGCCTTCCATGCTTTATACAACTGTTTTGCTTCAGGAGAAGAACATTTTGTATCGTACATGTTGGCGAACCTCTCCTTCGCCCAGTACGCAGCCGCGAAGCGAGGAAGGCGATCAAACCATCTGGATAGTCGCTCGCGCGAGTCCTCGTCATTACCCCCACCTCGCAGAAGCAGGAGCTTTGCGTCATGTTTCAATTCAAGGCGCTCCTCCTTGCTCAAGGTCTCTGCTTCCGCCTTCCGGATCTGCTCCAACACGGCGACAACTTTGCTCTCGACGTGGAAGCGGTCTAGGACAATGGCCGCGCCCGGGAACCAACGGCGAGCGACCGAATGGAACTCACTACGCATGTCAAGGCAAACAACCTTGACCTTATGCCTGTCGCGACGGCTTTCGAAGTAAGTATCTAGCGCCGCTGAACTGCGGCTGGGAAGGATGTTAATCAGAGTTCGCTCTTTGATATTGCCGATCACGCAGCAATATTTCTTGAGCCAGAACTTTTCATCGAACCCAAGGACCTCTGGCATATCGAAATGAGTGCTTGCGAAAACATCATCGCTGAACGATTTGAACACTCTGCTGATCGTGTCCGTTGAAAGGCCGACTTCTCGTGCCAAGGCCTCGTCCGTCTGCCGGATGTTTGCCTCTCCAATATGCTGAAACAGCCTCATGGTCATCTTGTGGATAGGATGAAGGCTTGTTGGGAGAGGATCCTTCGCTGTTACCTTGCATAGCTTGCAGCGATAGAGCTGCCGTTTCAGGATCAGCTCAACCCACTTCTTGTTAATGGGTAGATCCGTGAACCGCGGCGGCTTCCCTCTAGGCCCATTTCGCGTCATGCGGCATGGTGGGTTCTTGCAGCGGTCTTCCCGCACCAGTCCCTTCGTCACCTCAATCTCAAAAGCATACTGATTTTCGAAGCGATGCCAGTCGACGACCTTCACACCTTCGAGGTCTAGGAAATCGGGAAGGTCACTCATGGGGAACTCTGGAGGGAACGCAGGCGGCGCTTCTTGCCCCTCTCCTGAGGTGCCGTCAATGCGACGATCAAACACTTATCGCGGATAGCCCCACGCGCGAGGATCGTCTGTCATTTCGCGTCTTGCTAGCCGATTATGATGTGCGGATGAGAACCAGCCCGAACGATATGGCTCTCGCTGCCATTCCACCTGAACAGATATTCTACCTGTCCTCGATACTTCGGGTTATCGAGGACATAGCGAACAGTTGCCGGCCACCACTTGCCGCCGCGGGCCGTAGGCACTCCATCGGTGTTAAGGACGTTGGCGATCGATTGGAGTGTGGCGCCCTCCCCTTTCATGGCGAAGATGCGACGCACCGTGTCGGCGCGCTCTTGATCCTCTACAAGGCCACCCTGCCTGTCTTTCCGATAACCGAGAGGAGCCGCCCCACCTGCGAAGCCGCCTCGGGATGCCTTTTCGCGGCGTCCTAAGAATGTGCGTTCAGTGATGACCTGGCGCTCCTGCTCGGCCATGCCCGCGAGAATGGCGAAGACAGTCCGGCCCATGGGGGTGGCTGTGTCGATAGGCTCGGTCACTGACCGGAGTTGCACCCCATGCTGTTCCTGTAGGTCGTTGGCGGCCGTGACGGCGTAGACAATCTGTCGGGCCAGGCGGTCGAACTTCCAGACCAGGAGGACGGAGAAGGCGCCCTGCTCGGCCATCTCCACGATGCGGCGGAATCCTTCACGGTCTCCTGGCTTGGTCGCACCCGAGACGCCTGGATCGGACACGACCTCGAGCAGCTCGTAGCCCTGGCTGGCGGCAAAGGCCTTGATAGCTGCCTCTTGGGTGGTGAGACCGAACCCGGAGGAAGCCTGTTCCTCGCTCGACACCCTGATGTACCCGACAGCTTTAGAAGCTACCTCGGCGCGGGCCGTCTCGGCTGCATGGGCACGACGTTTAAGGCGCTGAACCCGCTTCGATCCTCCTGCTGGCGTCATATTTCAAACCCCAGCTTCTCCTTGGCCATGTGCTTTATATAGCCTGTCGCCAAATCCTTGATGAGCCCTACGCCAAAGCCGCCGACTTTTGAGGCCCCCTCCTTTGTTTTCTTCCAGACTTCCGGGTCGCGAATTGCGTCCAAGAACTCATGTCCCTCCCATGACAGGCGGCTGAACACTACCTCGCCTTCGTGAACTCCATGGTGCCGAATGAAGCCGGCCTCGTAGAGCAGCATGACATGATAATCGACTTGCTCGGAGGTATACCCTTCGAGCTCAAGATCCGCGTCCTTTGAGGAAAGGGGCATTGGCTTGTTCGGGTCGCGGTCACTGCTCTCCAGTGTCAGGAGCAGGTTTCGGATGAGATCCATATCCCGTTTCATCGCCGTTCCGTTCCAGGCAGGGCAATATCCTACCTGCCCATTTATAAACTCTCCCGAGAATTTATAACTGCTTCGCTTATCAGATGGCAACTCAGCTTGTCGAGATGGCCGTATCCCAGGCTAACGCCACCTCAAGGCGGCGAAGCCTTCGCGATGCGTTTTAGACTACGACTCTGTAAGACATATACAAAATCTTTGTTAAAGTAGTGAAGTCTGAGTTGTCTATGGTTTCCTGCAGCGTTCGGAGCACACTTGGACGCTGGTTCATAGGTGATGCCAGCGCAAGATCCTCCCATGGTTGAGCGCGAAGACTGAACCGATCGATAGCGGGCAGACTGAGCCTAGGATCTTGCCCGTCGGTGTAAGGCAAAGTGCCCGAGTGTGAACAGGTAAAGCAATTGTCTGATGCTCAAGTCCCATGATTGAAGTCCCTCAAGTCGAGCCCAGCCTTTCGTTAGTAGGATGGTCTGTCTCCTCCCCGTCCGTACGCGGACTGAGTGGTGGTCTGTCCCTTTGCACCTGCCATTGCTGGCGAAGGGACACTACCTCTCCACAAAACAATTGTATCAAGCCAAGTTGAGGAGCAGGATGTCCCAAACCCGGCAGAGGCTTCAGGGGCTCACCAACACCTGAGGGGATGACCATGGCTCGCCCTGCTAGTCCAGGCCCGAAGATACTATGGGCCGACACGAACAATTCCAACAATGAGATTTCCGAAGGAGCGTCCGCGGGAACGTCGGTTGGGATCACCGCTCAAGCGTCGAAGGGCGGTTCGAAGTTCAGTTACAGCTTAACGCAAGGTTCGGACGCCTTTGCGATTGATCCGAGAACAGGAGCGATTACCGCTAAGGATGGCAGCCTTCTTGATTACGAAACCGCACACAGCAAAACCGTAACGGTCAAGGCAACGAGTGCCGGCGTAACCAGTTCGCAGGACTTCACGATCAATCTCAAGGACGTTTACACCATCACCGATGTAACACTTGGGGGCAATTACACTGCAACGTCCGAGAACGACTATTATGTAGTCGACCTGACGACGTTCAAAAGCCAGGTCGGTGTTGAGCCCAGCTATCGCTTTATTGCAGGCTTCGACCCGAACCACGACAAGGTCGTGTTGGCGAATTTCAGTTACGACAGCACAAATATCGGAAATGGAGGTCGCGATTTCGATCTTCACGGCCAAAGCAGTGACGGGTATTTCGCATTCTCGCGCTTCACGACCAACGACGCACAGACGAGCGTTGCTGTGAGGCTCACAGATCCTGACACGGCTGATATTGCCTATATCGAGGTGGTCCTATCTGGTGTCACGGGGGATTCCGGGCTGAGTAAGTTCAACCAGTTTGGCTTTGTTACTAGCGGCACATTTGAGTACAGCGATTTGTTCATCTGAGTGAATATGCGGCCAACGGTGTTTGGTAGGAGAGACACAGAACCTTCAGCGAATTCTAAGTTCCTCGAGGCAGCTTAGGTCACAGAAGACTGAAGGGAGGGCGATGACGGTAGAACCGCAATCGACACTATATATACGTGAGGTTGACGTCCCCCGCCGTATAGCGCCACCTTCTATTTGAGTGTGACATAACCTCTTTTACGTTTTCGCTTGAGCCACGCATTCAAAGCTTCTGCGGCCTGCTCCTGGGTTTCGTAGAGTTCTATACGCCTTCTTTCGACGAGGCCGATCCGACCCCATGCACGAACTAAGGCGGTATCTCCAAACAAGGTTGGTTCGACAGCAAGCGAGTAAAACCGGGCCATACTGCTGGCCGAGTTCCGCCTCTCAAGGGTGATGCGCTGCGGTTCGTTCTTGGGCATGTTCAAGACTTAGCGCAGGGCGCTTCAAGGTCTAATGAAAGTTATGAATCATTAATGCCAGAGCGATTCACTTCCATGGTCGGTCCGGAGCGGCTCTCGTCTAGTTGTCAGCTGACAACCAAGTCACGCCCATTCGTTAACAGCTTGGTAACCCTTAAACGCTTGCCCGGCTCACCGAATCGTGGCCATTATCTCAGACGGAAAGCAGGCGTTTAACGCCCGGAAACCGTTTTGAGAGAGAGTTGATGGCAGAGGCGGCGCTAAAGAATGAGCAGAGAGGCGAGGCGACCAGTGCGCGAATTGCACGCCATGCCCAAGTTCTCTCGAGTCAGCTACGCTCGCTTGGTACGTCACTATTCCCACCTTCAGCGTCTAAGGGTCTGAGGTCCTTCTCCTCCGGTGAGGTCGCCCGTATCGTTGGCGTCTCTGACGGCTACCTGCGTCAGCTCTCCCTTGATGGACTTGGTCCTAAGCCAGCACTGGCGACAGGCGGCAGGCGGTCCTACACGCTATCTCAGGTCAATGAGTTGCGAGAGTATCTTGCCGAAGCGCGCCCGAAGGAAGCCCTTCAGTTCAAGCCGACGCGCAGGTCTGGGGATAAGCTGCAGGTGATTGCGGTCGCCAATTTCAAAGGCGGATCCGCAAAGACTACGACAGCTCTGTACCTGACTCAATATCTGGCCCTTCAGGGTTTCCGCGTCCTAGCAATTGATCTAGATCCGCAGGCTTCATTGTCTGCCATGTTCGGGTATCAGCCTGAGTTTGACATTGCGGAGAATGAAACCCTTTACGGCGCCATTCGCTATGACGAGCTCCGTCGCCCGATGCGGGAGGTCATTCGTCAAACCTACTTCGATGGCGTGGGACTGGTGCCTGGCAACCTAGAGCTAATGGAGTTCGAGCACCATACGCCGCGGGCCATGATCGATCGCCGGGAGCGGGGGCATGACCTGTTCTTCCGTCGTGTCGCGACAGCGATCGAGCAAGTGGCTGATGACTACGATGTCGTGGTAATCGACTGCCCTCCCCAACTAGGCTACCTGACGCTTGGGGCACTCAATGCAGCGACCGCGATGCTGGTCACCGTCCACCCGCAGATGGTGGACGTTGCCTCGATGAACCAGTTCCTCCTCATGACCTCGGAGTTGATCTCGGTGGTCGAGGAGGCAGGTGGGCGGCTCGATCACGACTTCATCCGGTATGTCATCACTCGCCACGATCCAAATGACGTGCCCGAGGCGCAGATCGTCGCCCTCCTCCGCGGCCTATTCGGCGAAGACGTGCTGCGAGCCACAGCATGGAAATCGACCGCCATCGCGAATGCCGGACTCACCAAGCAGAGCCTCTACGAGCTCGATCGCGGATCCGTCGGCCGGGCGGCTTATGACCGTGCTTTGGAGTCCGTGGACGCTGTGAACGCAGAGATTACAAGTCTGATCAAAGGAGCCTGGGGGCGGTGAGCATGAACAAGCGGATGGACGCCATACGGTCTCTGATTGCTAATCCTCAACCCGACCCGTTGTCAGCTGACAACAAGCCGGCACCCCTGCCCCGTGTGTCCTCGGGCTCCGTCCGTTCCATGAAGGACTCATTTTCCGGCGTCGAGCGGGAGAACGAGGAACTCCGCGAAAAGCTCGCGGCGGCCGTCGTTGTCCTGGATATCGATCCCAGCCTCATTGACCCCTCGCCCATTGCTGACCGCTTCCGTGAACAGGAAGACGCCGGCTTCGAGGCTTTGAAGGAGTCAATCAAGGCCCGAGGTCAAGAAGTCCCCGTCCTGCTCCGCGCTCATCCGTCGGAAGCTGGCCGTTATCAAAGCGCATACGGCCACAGACGCATCCGGGCCGCCCGTGAACTTGGCGTGTCTGTTCGGGCCGTCGTTCGAGCGCTGTCCGATGAGGACCTGGTAATTGCTCAGGGTGTTGAGAACTCCGCTCGTCAGGATCTGAGCTTCATTGAGCGAGCTGTGTTTGCCGCTCGCCTTGAGGATGCGGGGCACGAAAGGTCCGTGGTGCAAGACGCCCTATCGGTCGACAAGGCCGAGGCATCCAAGCTCATTTCAGTGGCCAAGGCGATCCCGGCCGACATCATCGAGGCTGTTGGACGAGCGCCAAAGATTGGCCGGCCCCGATGGCAGGCATTGGCTGACGCGCTGAAGGCCCACCGCGGCGCGGCGAAGGCGATAAGGGCTGTCATCAGCAAACCCGACTTCGTGGGGCGAGATTCGGACGCGCGGTTCCTCAAGCTGCTGTCAGCGGCGACCCAAGCGCCTGACGAGCCACAGAATGGCAAGTCCGAGGCCCGGACGGTTGTTGCAGCTACCGGCCAGAAGATTGCGCGGGTGAAGAACTCGGGGCGAGATTTGAAGATTTCGTTCGATCAGGGACTGGATGCGGCTTTCGCATCGTTCCTGGTAGAGCAGATCCCATCCTTGTTCGCGACCTATGTGGAAGCGAACGGGAAGGGTGAAGCCGGTGAGGGTGATGCTCTCGCCAATCAGCAACGTGAGCAGGAGTAGCGCGGCAAAAGAAAAAGGCCCCCGGAACAACGTCACGGAAGCCTCTCTCTGTAGTCTGGACAACTCAGAGAATCCCACTTCCGCAAAACTCAGTCAAGAGTCTTAGCGTCGTTTTGGCGAGCGGATTTCCTTTGCCCTGAACAAGGCAAAGAACATGGATCATATCTCATCGACGCCCTTCGGGCGGCCGCTCTCGCTCACCATGGTGGCTGCGAGGGTGAAGGCGGAGCATTGCCCAGCCGAGACCATCGCCGAGAAATGGAAGGTGCTCGACAACTTGCGGGAGGCCAAGCAGGTCCTCGGAGTGTCGGATCGGGCGCTCAGCGTCCTCAACGCGCTTTTGACATTCCATCAGGACACGACGCTGGCGCTTGGCGGGGATCTCATCGTCTATCCGTCAAATCGGTCTCTGCTGCTGCGGGCGAACGGCATGGCGCCGGCAACGCTCCGGAGGAACCTGGCGGCGCTTGTCCACGTGGGGCTGGTAATCCGCAGGGACAGCCCGAACGGCAAGCGGTACGCTCGTAAAGGGGAGGGCGGCCAGATCGAACAGGCGTTCGGGTTCGACCTGAGCCCGCTCGTCGCTCGTGCGGCCGAGTTCGAGAAGCTTGCCGGGGAAGCTCGAGCCGCGGCGAAGGCTCGGTACCTGCTGCGGGAGGAAATCAGCCTCCTGCGCCGCGACATCTCGCAGACGATCCTCATGAGCCTCGACGAGGGGCTTCCTGGTCCTTGGCGCTCCCTAGCGGATCGGTTCAAGGCTCTCGGCGGTATGCCGGCACGGAACGCTGACGTCCTGCTCCTCGAGGGACTGGCGAAGGATCTGCGGGCGCTGTGGCGGGATGTGGACAAGTGCCTGACAGATCATCTGAAACAGGAGAATATGAGCACCAATGAGTCTCATACTGAGCGCCACCATCAGAATTCAAACTCAAACCCCTCAAATGATTCTGAACGCGGCTATCGAGTAGAGGAAGAAGGGACCGGCACACCTGATCCTGAAGCCTTGAGGCAGCCGGTGAGGGCATTCTCGTTAGGTGTCGTGCTCCAGGCATGCCCGGACATCGCCATGTACACGAGGGGCGGGGAGG
This sequence comes from Microvirga sesbaniae, assembly GCF_025460805.1. Classification (GTDB taxonomy): domain Bacteria; phylum Pseudomonadota; class Alphaproteobacteria; order Rhizobiales; family Beijerinckiaceae; genus Microvirga; species Microvirga sesbaniae. The sequence continues at coordinate 10,753 of NZ_JAMXFJ010000034.1, forward strand.
GAATTGCAACTTGGCGAGCTCTCTCTGAAGCGGCAGCCGTTGTTCGGCCGATCCTTGGCATCAGTCCCAGCGCGTGGGCTGAGGCCTGCGAAACTATGGGGCATGACAATGCGGCTGTCACTGTTGCCGCCATTCTTCAGAGGGCAGAAGCTATCAGGAGCCCCGGGGCGTATCTTCGCAACCTGACGCAGCGGGCAAAGGAAGGAAAGTTCTCGCTCGGACCTGTTATCATGGCTCTGCTGCGAGTGAACACCAGTCATGAGACGAAACTCAAACCACAAACAGGGGCATGAAGATGCGGTTCATCACATGGAACGTGTGTGATGGGTTCGAGCGAAAGTTTGGTCACCTAGAGAGGCTAAAACCCGATATCGCAGTGCTACAGGAGGTCCGACCTGAGTGCATAGCTTATGCCGGCCTCACCGAACGCGCTGTATGGGTAGGCGATATGGGCCAGAAGGGACTGGCAGCAGTCGCCTATGGTGATTGGACGCTTACACCAGCGTCCTTTACAATCTCGGAGCGCTGGTTCATCCCGCTCATTGCTCAGAACGGTGCAACCAAAATCCACATAGTTGCCGTATGGGTTGACTCCGCTCAAGAGTGCGGACCTCCCACACTTCGGGCTCTGGAGCAGCTCAGAGACTTCATTGCAGCAGCTCCTACCATCATCGCCGGCGACTTCAATCACTGTATCGCAATGGATAAGCGCAAGGGCCCTGGGCGGCGGTTCTCTGAGGTCCTGGCTTTGCTTAAGTCCTACGGCCTGGAGAGTGCTTGGCATTCATTTTATGGGGAAGAGCAGGGGGCGGAGACCGCAGCGACACTCTACTGGAGATGGAACGCAGAGCACCCCTTCCATATCGATTTCGTGTTCTATCCTGAGCGTCTACAGGTCGAGAATGTCTCGATAGGCTCCTTTGAGAAATTCGTTCCGACGCGGATCAGCGACCACGTTCCCGTCGCCGTCGACTTCGCTCTCTAAAGAATACTATCGGTCTATCACCGCGGCGCTCGTGACGAGAGACTCAGAAGAGTGGACGCAACCGGAAAGGCAATGATGCCTGACGAATTCCGCTCCCCAATCAAGCATCATCTCGTGCTGCATCGGATCGACCCGGAGCAGGGGATCCGGCGTTTCTACTCGCTCATGATCGAGAGAGACTTGTTCGGCGTCGTGCGCCTGGTCTGCCATTGGGGGAGGGTAGGGACGCGAGGCCAAGAGGCTGTGACAGAGTTCACGACGGAGCAGGAAGCTGCGGAGGCTCTGGAAGCACTGGCTCGGCTAAAGCGGCGGCGCGGCTTTCTGGATCTCTAAAATCAGGGCATGGCATCGCGCATAAACTACGAAACCAAATTCCGAGGAGGATTGGGCTGCGTAACTCCGATAAGGCCGTTTCTGACATCAGCCTTAAGGCCAAGATGCTTGAAAGACCCCATACACAAGGTCTTAAAATTAACATGGATCAACTTATACTTGTCAGTGGTCGCCCTGGGCTCAAGAACGACATTTCTGGAGTGACGCAGATGCCCAACCTCTTCACTGACCGTTGGGAGGGCCCGATCACGGGTCTTCGTCTCCCCCTCGCAGTCTGGAAAGTCTTGATCAACGAAGGCATCAGAACCGTCGATCAGCTTAGTGCAGTCGCGGATCGCCTTGAACAGCTTCCGGGCATCGGACCGGCAATGGCGCGAGTGACCCGGGACGAGCTCGCCCGCGCTTCATTTCCTGAAGGAAGCCTGTCTGGCCGGGGCTGAAGCTGCGAACTTCCGGCAAATCCCTTTATCGATCGGTGAGCAAGCGGTCTCCTGGTGCATTCGTTGGCATTCCTCAGGCGGATAAGGGTGCGTCTCCTCCGTTTTCCGCTTCGGAGGATAGCGACAGTTCCAAGGGGAGCAGGCCTCGGGGGGAAGAGCTTACGGATCCATGACGCAGCCGGCGAACTTCTCGCGAGCGTTGCGGGAGCACTCTCCTGACAGCGTGCTGGATCAGCTTCAACTCTTCCTGGAGGAATGTCAGGCGCTGCAACAGCTCGGCATCCGCCATCGGCCGAGAGGGAGGCGCATCATCCCGGCCCAGGCGACGGATTTTCTTCAAGACGGCTGGGCCGATGGCCGGGGTGGCGAGCCAGTGAGCATCCGGGATGTCAGCCACCTCTTGCTGGCTCGGGCGACGGCCATCGAACTCGTCCAAGATTGCAGCCCTGATCCGAGACGGAAATTGTTCTAAGGGGAAAGGTTCATCCGGCGTCATGGGTTCTGCTCCAGGCGCAAGTGGGCCTGCGATGGCAGGTTCTAATCTTGGCACGTGCAAGGCAGGATATAGGCCGAGCTTAGGCATTCTAGCCTGACCATCCCTTTGCGTTCCTATACACCGATGGGAAACCGTCCGAAGGTGGCTGCGAATTTCGGGTAAGCCTTTTGTGGAACACGGCTAAAGCAAGGTCGTTGTTACATTGTAGGTCTGACCGATAGAGGTCAGGATCATGCCCATGCATGACAAAGCGGCGGATTACCGTCGACAAGCCCAAGAGACCCGCGCCGTCGCCAAGTGGCTCTCCTTGAACGATGATCGCCAGAGGCTTCTGGACGACGCCAATCGGTTAGAAGCTCTGGCCGAGACCGAGGAGCGTCAAGGGGATAGCCTTGTCCTGACTCCTCAGTCTCACGAAGATACCCTGTTCAAGCGTGCCGAGGCGGCCATTGCGGAAGCGTCAAGACTTCGCGAGGCCCGTCGGCAGATCCAGATGCGAACGGCTCAGCAGCTTGAACGGATGCAGCAGATCGAACGAGAGCTCGACCCCCTCTTCCTGCACCCCTATTGGGAACTTGGCATAGTGAGGGCAATCCGGGCGCAGGCAGGAAACCAGTCTCCGTAATTCGCAGAAGCCCTTTAGGGAACGGTGAGCGAGCCTCTTGGCTTAATAGCCATTAGCCTAAGGTCAGCGTATCCATGCCGCGTTATTACCTTCACCTTCACACCGGCCAGGACCTTGAGCTAGACCCAGAGGGCGATGACTTTCCGGATCTTGGGGCCGCCCAAGCGGAGGCTAAACGGGTGATCGGGGAACTCTGGCTCGATTGGCCTGAAGCCCGAATTGGCATGGCAATCGAGATTGTTGATGAGACTGGCCAAACCGTGCTGCGGGTTCCCTTCGCGGATGTAATCGGGCGGATGCAGTGAAGCCCGGTGGGCCAGGTGCGTTCAATAATGCCGATTGCAACACCCGGCGGTAATTCGCAGAAGGTCATTTACGGAATAACGAACAACCCGCTCCCCCACGAGTTGGTAGGCATCAATTCAACCAGGGGAAACGCCATGCCGCGCTTCTATTTCGACGTGCGGGAGGGGGCGACATTCACCCCTGATGAAGAGGGCGTGGAGTGCGAGAGTTTCGACGCTGCGGAACTCTTGGCCGCCGAGGCCGCGGCTGAGATAGGCCGGGACCGCCTGCCCAAGGGCGATGCTCGAGACGTCACGGTCGAGCTCAAGAACGAGCATCGCCAGCGGGTCCTGACGGTGACGGTGACGATGGAGATCCACCGGGTCCACCCGCAGCCGCAGCCCCCGCGATGATGTTCTCAATGTCCGAAGGATCAAGGTTCCACTCCGTGCCTCACCCCCGACCCAACAAGGCAGCCGAGTATTGGTGGAAGGCCGCCACGCTTCTGGCTATTGCCGAGGGTGCAGCGAACCGAGAGACCAAGCTCCAACTGATCAAGGCGGCGCAACACCTTGAGGTGCTGGCGGCGGATGAGGAGCGCCTCCAAGCCAGTCCCAAGCCTCTCCTGCGGGGGTGAAAGCCCGGTGCCGCATGATTGCCTAGCGAAGGAGAGGCCGAGAGGAACACTTCCCGGCCTCTCCCCGCCTGGATGAGGAGCAGTAGGGGGCTATGCTCCAGATCCAAGCCAAGAGATTATAGCCGCATCTCCAGGGACAGGTACGATAGCCTGCGAGGTGATGGATTAGGTTTCAAACAACTCGGGCGGATGGATGATGGATGGCTTGTTGCCAACTGGTCGACTGACTAGCCCGTCCTCATAAGCGAGAAAGCACGTCTTCCAGTCCGGCTTTATATTTGTCCGCTAGCTTGTTCTTCCAGCCATCAGGGAGACGGAAGCTCCGATGGTCAGCGCCGACGCTCTTCTTCCGCTTCTTCGTCTTGGAATAAACCTTGAACTCGATGCGACCCTGAACTCTGGGATCGGCATAAACGATGTAGCTCTCGGTCTCTTCCATGTAGGACTTGATATTTCCATCGACCGAAAGCTTGAATCCGATCTGGGCAAGCCGACCTTCTGCTACCGCTAGAGACTCCTCATCTCGGGCTTGCTCCGAAAACCACAACTCATTGATGAGCTTCGGAGCGCCTTGATCGACACGCCATAGGGTCTCAACCGCCCGGCGAGCTTTGGCCTCAGCTTCTTCCGCCTCCCGCTGCCTGCGCTCCTCTCTTTCGATCTGCTCGCTCTTGGACGTGTGTGCGAATTCCCAGATCACTTCCATGACCGAGCAGCCATGGCCTGTCGTGGCTCGATCAAGATGTCTCTCAAGCCCTAGTGGTATCGAGAAGCCCTCCTCATACGAAGATGATGGGCCTTCTCGGCACAGCGGGCAGTAAGCACGCTCGCCAGAATAGCGGTGCTTTGGGAGGATCTCAGCTCGGCTGATGATGTACCTCATCAGTCTGCGGCGCCAAGCCCCCAGCTCGGTCCTGGTTTTACAGGCATAGAACTCATCAATGACTTTCTGAACATCGGCCGGCATGAGGCGAATGACCGTCGAACGCGCGTCGTAGATCTCTCTCTCAAGCCTTCGTATGATTTGGTCCGATTGCCGATGGGGCGGGATCCTGGCGGACATAGAGGCGGCCTCTTGGAACTGCCCAAATGTACAAACGCCGGCGAGCCATACAAGCCACGCTTTAGGACAGTACGCCCGATACCTCGTTTTGCAGTTGTAACCCGTGTAACTGCTGTAACCTCAATTAAATCAACGACTTATCAGTTACACACCCGTGTAACCCGTGTAACCGAAACTGCCGAGCATGCTCTCATGTTGCCTCAGGGGTAGATGGAGCGCCCGGTTCGGAAGAAAAGTGTGGGCCTTGCCACGTTTTGAAAAGTGTGGCATATCCCACGGTATGGAAGAGATCCCTGCTTCGCGCCGCCTGAGAGTGGCGACTTTCACAGCTTCCGAAGTCGAGAAGATCACAGGTGTCACGTCCGCTATGCAACGCGACTGGCGCCGGCGTGAGCTGATCGACACATCCCCCGGCCGCGGATGGAAGAGACTTGGGACTGAAGAGTTAGTCCAAGTCTTGGTTATGCGCGTCCTCAGTGAGAGGAACATACCGCCAGGCTTCGCCCGGAAGCTCGGGCGCATGGCAATTTTGCCTGTGCTTGAACGGCTACTAGCGGAGGCTTACCCCGGCGAAGACATTGAACTCATGGAGACTACAGCAGCATTCGGGACGGTAGCCAGCATCCTCGACCAAGCTGAACAAGCTGTTCCAGCAGAGGAGAAGCTCCTTGTCGTAGGACCATTTGCGGGAGACCTGTACACCACTCCACTGCGTCAGGATGAGAACCGCTACCTTATCTACGCTGAAACTAAGGAGCCTTCCGGCTACATCAGCTACTCTATGGAGAGAGCTGCGAGCATTGAGAGCTTCAAGCTAAGTAATGCTGCTCAAAGGAAGAAACTCAAAAGACCTGCAGCTGATAGGTTCTTCGTCTTTGTTGTGGTCGATATCCTCGACATCTTCGCCGAGATGATTGATCGACGGATCAAACCCTACTTCATCGAAATCGAAGAGGAAGGGCAAGCCAATGAATCCTAAAGCCCTTGCTCGCGCCCTTGGCGGCGAGGTTACCGGCCGCAACCGAATTCTGGCTCCAGGTCCCGGCCACAGTCGGCAGGATCGCAGCATGTCGGTCCATCTTGATCCGATCTACCCGGAGGGGTTCTGGGTCAAGTCCTTTGCCGGGGATGATGAAATTCAATGCCGCGACCACGTGCGGGCATTGGCCGGGCTGCCTGCCTGGGGTCCAAACTCTGGGAACCAATCAGCAGCGCCTCGCCCTGTCATTGTTCCAGACAAACCAGACGATGATGAAAAGCGCAGGGCTGCATGGCTCCAGGCCCGCGTTCTGTCTATCTGGGAAGGTGGAAGCGATCCACACGGTACCATCGTAGAAGCTTATCTCGCCAGCCGCGCCCTCACACTACCTAGCGACGTGGCTGCAGCTGTCCTGCGCTTTCATCCGGCCTGCCCTTGGAAGGATGCAAACGGCAATCTCCTCTACGTTCCGGCCATGGTCGCTGCGATGCGTTGCATCAGGACCGACCGTCTCAAGGCGGTTCATCGCACGCGACTGACGCCGGACGGCAAAAAGGTTGATCGTCGGATGCTTGGAGATGCGACCGAGGTTGCTGTCAAACTCGATCCCGACGAGGCGGTGACAATGGGCCTTATTGTTGGCGAAGGCATCGAGACATGCCTCGCCGCACGCCAAATTGGCCTCCGACCCGTCTGGGCGCTTGGCTCCGTCAGCATGATCCAGACCCTTCCTGTACTTCCCGGGGTCGAGGCACTCACACTCTTGGCTGAGACAGACAAGAAGGGCGCCAATGCCCGCGCGATCAACGCCTGTGGGACACGCTGGCATGAGGCCAACCGCGCCGTGATTGTGGCCAGCCCGAAGTTCGGCGGCGATGTCAATGACGCCTTGCAAGGGAAGGTGGCCTGATGACTGAGATCACACCTCCTTCTGAGCAAGCGGCCGAGATCCTTGATTTTGCGGAGTTCTCTCCATCCAAGACCACCAAGAAGGCCAAACAGCCTAGTAAGATGGCCGCAGGGAGCAACATCGTCACCGAGGACGGCGCGGCCCAGCGGTTCGTCGAGATGTACGCCGACAAGCTCCGCTACTGCCACACCACAGGCGCTTGGTTCGAGTGGGATGGCATCTCCTGGAAGCAGGACACCAAGGGGTTGGCCTTCTATTGGGCCCGGAAACTGGCGCGCGAACTGGCGGTCACGCAGCCGGATAAAGTGCGCTACATGGCCAGCAAGACCAGCTTTGCCAGTGGCGTAGACAGGTTCGCCAGAACGGATCCCGCCTTGGCAGTGACTGCTGAGGTCTGGGACGAGGACACCTTCCTATTCGGGACACCAAACGGCACGGTGGATCTGCGGACGGGCAAGCTAAGGCCAAGCGTTCCTAAGGAGGGGATTACACGTCTATCGGCCGTCAGCCCAGCTGAGACCGCCGATTGCCCTCAATGGCTTGCGTTCCTCGATCAGATCACGTGCGGCGATGCCGAGTTGATCCGGTTCCTGCAGCAGTGGTGCGGATACAGTCTTACCGGAGACACGACAGAACAGACCCTCGTGTTCGGTTGCGGTCCGGGAGGCAATGGCAAGGGCGTCTTCGTCAACACGGTTTCAGGCATCTTCGGCGACTATGCCGTGACAGCTGCCATGGACACGTTCACGGAGTCCAAGTTCACGAAACACTCAACCGAGCTCGCCATGCTGCGGGGCGCGCGGATGGTTACGGCGAGTGAGACGGAAGAGGGTCGGCCTTGGGCTGAGAGCCGGATCAAGCAGTTGACGGGCGGCGACAAGATAACTGCTCGCTTCATGCATAAGGACAATTTCACCTATATCCCGCACTTCAAGCTCACCATTATCGGTAATCACCACCCGGTTCTGCGTACGGTGGATGATGCGATGCGCCGGCGCTTCCGCATCGTGCCGTTCATGCACAAGCCTGCGAAGCCTGACCCGCACCTCGAGGCAAAACTCAAAGCGGAATGGCCGCAGATCCTGCGGTGGATGATTGAGGGCTGCCTGGACTGGCAGAAGAACCGCCTTATCAAGCCGAAGGCGATTGCCGAGACAACGGAGACCTACTTCGCCGACCAGGACCTCTTTGGCTCCTGGCTGGAGGAGGAGTGCGACACGGATCCCGGCAATGCCAGCAAGTGGGAGTCCGCCGCCCGCCTTTATGCTGAGTGGGCAATGTTCGCTCAGAACGCGGGTGAGACGCCGGGCACAGCCAAGACTTTCGCTGCCGAGATGGGACGAAGGGGCTTTGCTAGGCACAGGGCTCGCTCGGCCGGCAAGATTGTCCGAGCCTTCAAGGGCATCCGTCTTGCTCCGAAAAGCTCTGACGCACTGTGAACACGTGAACACATGTTGCCAGGAGAAACCTAAAACCTCCCCCACGCGCACGCGTACGCGCGTAAGACCGTTCTTTGTTTGGACGTGTTCACATGTGTTCACGTGTTCACGGCAGAAGCGACCAGACCCCAGCACCTGGTACCCCAACACCTAGACCGCACCCTGGCTCCGCTGGCGCAGGCAGGGATGAGGATTCACCATTCGCCAGCCGCAATCATCCAGAGGAACAGTTTCCATGCCCGATACACCCACCCCAGAGATGCCGATTCCAACCCACGACGAGACCGAGGCCCATTTCATCGCTCTCCAAGAGATCCTGCTGGGCACCCACGCTCTGGCAACAAAGTTCGTCGCCGAGATGCCAAGCCCAACCGGACAATCAAGCCGCCAACGTGCGGAGAATTATCTTGAGAGGCTGGCCGTCCTCATGGACAAGGTGTTCGAAACACAACCCAGCCCAATTCGGAACGAGGGCAGGACCTACGCGGCCGTGAACACCACTCGCCTTCACAGCATCATCAAGGACACTTGGCCGGAGAGGGTGCAGTGATGAACGCTATCAAGCCGCAGTTCCCGATCGCCAACACGGTCGAGGCAGAAGCTGGTCGTCTGCTCGCCCTGGAATGGGGCGTCAAGTACGCTCTACTCGTCCTTGTCTCACGAAAGGTCTGGGAAGAGAAATCAGGACCCGAAGGAATTCAAAAGCACATTGGATGGGTGGCTCATCACGTTGCCGTGCACATCAATGGCCTGCCAGCCGAAACCAGGAAGTACGCAACAGACTACGCAGCCGGCATCCTTGGCGAAGTGATTAGTGAGGTCGAGCTAGCCCTTGGTCAGGCGCCAAAGGATGGAGACGAGGCACGGCGCCTATCCATGCTTAAGAAGTTCATGGATGATGAGTCGGGTCCAGGGTCTGACGACAAGGTCAATTGACCGGAAGCCGCCCAGGATACTCGCAAATCGCTCCGCTCAACCCCGCCTGCCGTTGATGCAGGCGGGGTTGAGGACACGGTCGTAACTTGGTGAGGAGAAACATGTCAGCGGGTTCTTAAGCGCCCCCCAATTTGATAGGGCGACGAGAACGTCCCTAAGGTCATCCAAGCAGGCAAAGGGAACGCCCTGACTCTGGCACCATGCCGCAAACGATTTTTGTTCGTCGGTCATGACGCCACCCCGACGCTTCAGCTCCAAAGCATGCAGCCGCCCGCCCGGACCAAACAGGATGAAATCAGGCCAGCCCTTTTGGACGCCCATGGCTTTGAGCTTCGCAGCGGTCCGTGGGTCACGCTTTTCGCCGGCAGGGAAGTGGCTCCATCTCCAATCTGGATGCGCAAATGTCCGTAGATGGTCGGCAACCGCGCGATGGAGGACAGACTCCTTCGGAGCCGGTACCTTGGGCTGCCGATACGCCTGGGGCTTGCCACGAGAAGGGAAGAGGGGGAGGGAGCGCTGCCTAGTCATCGTGACACAAACACCATGAACTCGGCCACCTCTCGGCTCATTCTGCCCCCTCAGGGACTTCGACGCCCACCAGGCGGATGACCATCAGGTTGTCGCCCTCGGTCCACTTCAGGGAGGCCTTCAGTTCTGCCGTCTTCTGCTCCTCTTCCTCGTCACTGCCCACGATGATCGAGTGCCACCTACCAGTGTCCTGCGGAGCCTTTCGCTCCAGGACTTCAAGCCGCTTGAGAGTGCTGCGGTTCATCGGTCAATCCTTCCATGGTCATGGACCCGGCGCCCGTTCATGGCGACATGGGCCAGCAGATCCGTCATCGTCTTGCCTGTGGTGAATGGGTCCGCCTGGGCAGATCCGTGGATCCGCACGAAGATGTCTCCAGGACGGGCGCCATGCTCCGCGAGGAGGATTGTCCGCTTCTCCTGAAATTCATCGCCATCGTGAGCGGGGATGACGTGCACAATGCCGTCCCATGTGAACGTGGAGGATTCCAGCTTCGCCAAGCGGATGAGTGTCGTTCGGTTCATAGAGCCTCTAATCGCTTCTCATGGGTTTCGGAGACGGGGATCGTCTGCGGCTCCCTGAACTCCCGCTGCTCCGGGGCCAGGTTGAAGTTCCAGTCGAAGAAGAAGTCATCGGGCTTGGCGCGGTCGGACTGGATCATGCCCACCTTCTGGGCCTCAAAATCCTCTGGGCTCCGTTCGTAGATGACGTGCAGGTACCCAAGAGCCCTCCGCCCTGCGGCTGCCTCCAACCTCATGAGGCGGTTCGTCAATGCCCTGCTCATTTCTGCCCCTGCGCTGCTTCCAACTTCTCGAGACGTTGTTGGATCTCGTGCAACTCCACAGCCTTGGTGAACCCGTCCACCAATTTGGCGAGTTCGCCGGCCTCCCCCGGGGTGATGTCCCCGTTGGCCACTGCCCCCGCTAAGGCGGCCGTCGCCTTTACCGCGTCCCCAGCGGTCTCCAGCTTTGGGAGGGTGAACATCACAGGCCGATCCTTTCGGGGCGGCATGATGCGGTCCATCACCATCCGGAGAGCTACGCTGTCCCCGGCAAGCGCCATCTCGACAGCCTTCCGCGTGATGGCCTCCGCCTCACCATCCAAGAGGGCTTCGAGTGCCAGCGTCGTCTTATTCCGAGAACCCTTAGGGCGCCCCGGATTGCCAGGGGCAAATAACCGTCCGCCCCTCGTTTTCTCCTCGTTTTTTCGGGAGGTGGTAGCCTTTGCCATGGTCAAAGAATTCCCTGCGGGGAGTTCGAATTGTAGCCCGCCATCTCGCTGTAGGAGCCATCGCCTACCGTGGCGTTCCCCGAACGATCCTCACCCGTAGGCGAGCGTTCGCCCCGGGAGTTGTACCCAGGCCCGTAGCCCATGGTTGCGGCATCCCAATTGTCCCAGCTTGCGGCCGGTCCGCCGAACATGCCCCCGAGCATGTCGCCAAAGCCTGTGTTCCCCCCGAAGAGGTCGCCGATGGCATTGAAGGCCTGCCCGCCGAACTTGCCCGTCTGGTAGCCCATGAAGGCACCCATTGGCCCGCCCGTCACAAGACCCAAGGCGCCGCCAATCAGGCCGGGAGTGCTCCAGCCAGAGGGGGGGCTGCTCGACATCTTGTCCATGAAGCCAGGGTGATAGCCCTTCGCAATGTCAGGATTGGCCATCGCATCCATGAAACTCGTGTCCGGCTTGGTGGAGAAGCCCAGACCGTCCTTGATGGCATCCACGGGCGAGGCGTACCCGCCGATGGTCAGGCCCGTCTTGTCATTCCAACCGAAGGGACCGATGGAAGACGTCGTCGTGGGAGCGGTCGACGCCATCTCGTTCATGAAGTTCTCATAGGACTTGCCGAAGTTGTCGAGGTCCAACCCAGCGAGACCGCCCACTCCGGTCGTATAACCACCCCAGCCATCGGGACCGACGCCAGGGTTCCAGCCCTCCGGGGCGCCACTGGTCGGAGCTGACCGGACAGCAGCCACGGGAGCCGAGGCGACGGGTGCGCTCGGCCTCGTCGGAGGTGTCGGCTTGCTCAACCGAGCAGGAGCCATGGCCGGGCCAACTGCCGTTCCCGTCGTGGGATTGGTGAACCCAGCCAGACCAAAGGAATTCAGCCCCGACGCCACAGGAGCCTCGAGGGAGGCGATGTCAGTGTTGAAGCCCGACGGCGTGGCTGAGAACGACTTGGTTGCGGCGTTGTAGGCTGCCAGATCCCGCTCGTATTGTGCCTTCTCCCGATTGTACTCAGACATGGCCCGTTCATAGGCCTGCTGTTCCTTCTCGGAGACGCGGCCCAGGTCGGCATTCATGCGGCCGGCAATCGCCTCGTTGTCCATATCCGAGCGGTGCCAACCAGTCGCGGCAGCGGCGTCGTTCAAGGCGGTGATGCCGAACGCCTCATTGGTGCGGTAGGCTTCCGAGGGTGCGTTGAAGTCTGGGACGTTGCCCCAAGGACCGGAATCCACCCCGGCCGAGAAGCCTGAGGGAGCGAAGCCCTCTGCATTGATCCCGAAGGTTTCACCCATGCCAAGAGCGCCAGGCGAGACGATACCCAGATCAGTCTCCGGATAGCCCGTCTCAATGGCACGCTCTGGAATGGCACCGTTGAAGCGAGCGTCGAAGTTGGCTTGGTCGATCAGCCCCGGGGCATCAAACCCCTCGAAACCTGGCGTCCATCCCGCATCAAAGGCCTGCGGGGAACCCATGGGAGCGCCACCGAACAATGCGGCCGCGTCCGGCGAGGTGAAACCCTGCGACGGACCAAGGGGCTGCCCACTGAACGCCCCGGCAGGCGCAACGGAGCCAGTACCCGTGATGGCGTCAGGACCATCGATAGGACTCGGCCCGACAGGATCGAGATATCCGGCGAAATCCACCCGCCCGATAGGATCAGCCGGGAAAGAGCTATAGCCATCATCCGGCGTGATGCCGAACGTGTCGCCCATCTCCGTCGGCCCCAGGGGACCGATCCCGAGTTGTCCCGTCATGTCGGGGACGTCTACGGCCGCGAGACCCGTAGGCTGCACAACGTCGTCATAGTCAAAGCCTGGCATCACGTCTTGCCCGAGCTTCTGGCTCAGGAAGTCTTGGGCTTGCCGCTGCACGGCAGGGGCCGCCGCCATAATGGCCGCGTTGCTCGTGAACGGCGCGATGTCTTGAACGACAACCTCATCAGGGACCTCAACCCCGGCCAGTTTCGCAGCCACGGCGAACCGCGTTGCCATCTCCTGCTTGGATGGGGCCCTTACGCCTGCCGGCCACCCGCCTGTTGGTGAGAAGCTATGACCGCCGAACCTCGAGCGGTTGGCGCCTACACCAGCATCCTTCTCGAACCCCGGAGCGGAGAAATGCTCCACCCCAAAGCCGATATCGATCCCCATGCTATGGGCCTTCGTTGCTACTTCCGTAGCAAGCTGGGCACGTTCAAAGCTAGCTTGCCGGGGACCAAGGGCCGGCGAGAACTCGGGATCGAGAGCTGCCATCAACGACGCCTCAACACCCGCCTTGAAATTGGCATGGCCGGCCGTCGAGGCGCCCCGCATGTCCTTGTTGAACGTCGGGGAGAACTGCCGACCAGCACCAGGCAGAGAACGGTTCTGTCGTGTGGCCTCGAGCATGGTCTCCGCACTGAAGGGAGCCGAGAAGATGTCGCCAAGGGCAGCCGAGCGGGACAGGTAGGCGCTCGGGTTCATCGAGCGGTTAAGACCCGTGGCCGCCACGATGCCCATACCGACAACGCCCTCGTTGAGGGCTTCGCCCATGACCATGCCAACGGTCATGGCATAATCCAGGTCACTCAAGCCGTATTCGGAAAGAGGGTTAGGCATCTATCGGGCCTCCGGGGGCAGCATCATGGGCGGCCCAAAGTTGTACGGTTGGCGGGGCTGGGATCCCGCCGCAGAGGAGTTCCCAGCCGGCGCCTGGTTGTATTTCTTCCGGTACTCCTGGAGGGCCTGTTCAGCCCCCTCCCGGTCGCCCTTCATCATGAGGTCAACGACCCCCCGCAGTTCTTGCCCGCGGGGGGAGTTCAACAGGCGTTCGGCCCCCGTCTCGCCTTGGAGCGGAGGCGCAAATTCATAGTTGGTATCACGCGCCATGACGGGGCTCCCCAGCAGCAGCGTTGCGAGAGCGAGAGCGGCCGGCCGGTTCATGGCGGGTTCCTTCGTCGGAGTTGTGCCCGGCTAGATTAAGCCGCTTGGCAGCCTCCGGGTCCACCTTCATCAGGATAAGGTGCCCAAGAGACCGCACAAAGCTGTCTTGATCCGCCTGCAATTGGGAGCGGGTGCTGTTCATCGCGTCCCTCTATGCGCTTGGGGCCAGGAGCTCAGCCGCTCGGTCAGGTCCAAACTGAGCCACGAAGCCGGCCTTCAATTGGATGAAGTAAGGGTCCGCATGGTCCAGGAAGTCGCAATCCCGGAACAGGTTGCGAAGGCGAACTGGCTGGGCGTTGATTTGAGCGTCGATCGTGACCGCCTCTGCGTCAGTTGCCTCACGCCAGATATCCGCTTTGTAGGTGCGGGCAGAGAAAGACGGAACCGGCTCAGCGGGAAGGTCGACTACCTCAGCATCCACCAGCCGAGCGCGTCCAACCTTACCGGCGGCTTGGTCATACACGGCCTGAGAAACTTCGACGGCTCCAGGCTGAAGGTCGTTCGACTGAACAATGGTCCGAATGATGTTGTTTTCGTCGCGAATGATTTGAAACATAGAGCGCCCCGTTAGCCGATGTTCTGGCCAGTAACCCATTGCCCACGAGGAGCAACCGCCGTACTGCCGTTTGATTGGTAGAAGTACAGGCGAACCGTGTACTGTGTGCCCACGCTCAGGCCAGTGACGACTAGGCCCATGTTGGCATTGCCGATGCCACGAGCCACCCGCGTGTCGAGGCGGCTGTACTGGACCTGACTCTGCGCAACCGTTGTGCCGCCCGTCGTCGCAATCAGGCGGATGAAAGAATAAACTTCCGTTTCGGAGGCCCCGGAGGTCTTCTCGTAGTGACATCCCGCGTTCAGCACGAGATTGGGGGCCGTCGCCGTAAACGACACCTGCAAGCCTGCCGCGGCGGAGCCAATGCCCCCCGCCGTGACAGCCGGCTCCGTCCCGCCTTCGGCTCCGAACAAGGTCGAGCCGGTTCCTGACGGATTGAGCAGGATGTACGCACCTGAGCCGCCGTTGGCCGCCGCCTCGTACTGCACACTGTACCGTCCGCCCGAGACTATGTCCCCCGGCGCCAGAGCAACCTCTGCGTTGTTGACGAACCTCCGAATGCTTTTTGATGCGAAGGCACCACCGCCGGCAGGAGTGGTCACCAGCGTGGCGGCGCCCGTGTTGGTGTGGTTCGCCGTGAAGGAGAAGTTCAGACCATCAACCAAGGAGGTGGGCGCCGTGCTCAATGTGATAGTGTAAGCGTTGGAAGAGCCCCCCGCAGAGAGCGAACCACCATCGTCTTTCAGATATTTCGCAAGTTCACCCTGCACCGCGCGAATAGCGTTGTTGACCGCTGACGGCGCCATACCCTCGGGGGCGATGTCCGTGTTGCTGTCGGCTGTCGTGTTGTAGTCTCTGATACTCGCCATAACTGGCCCCTTGATCACTGAATTGGTTGGTTATTGGATGACGGCGCCGCATACCCAGCACCTGTGGCTGCACTCTTGCCGATCCGTTCGAGGCTTTGACGGAGAACCCGTTGAGCCGCCTTGCTCGATACCGGAGCCTTGAGGAGGGCAGCCTTTGCCAACTGCGGGTCCAGCATCATCTCGAGGACTAGGTCGTCGACTTTCTTGAGACCAGCCGCCCGCATGGAGCCAAGGACTCCCTTCAGGCCGGCGCCCGCAGCACCCACCGCGGCGCCCGTGAAGTCCCCAATGAGGGCACCGCCGCCAGCAGCCACGAGGATCTGAGAGAACAGGCTGGACTTGCCCGCCTTCTCAGCATGTTTGTCGAGAGCTGCGCCGATGTCTTGTGCCGTGTTGGAGTTGCCAGGAGTCCGAACAGCCTGAAGGGACCGCTCCGACCGCTTGATGTCGTCCGCAATGGCCTGGAGCCTCAGAACATGCTCCTGTCCGAAGACGAGGGTCAGAGCCCCCTTCTTCGACCGGATGAATCCTTGGAAGGCATCCGCCCTGATGGCGTTCTCTCCGGAGGCGCCGACCTCCTTGTTGGAGATGAACCGCTCCTGGACATACTCGGCCACGGCCCGGCGCAGCCCTTCCTTGGCATTCGGGTTCTTGTTGGCGGCCGCCACGAGTTGAGCCATCTGCTTGTTGGCATCAGCCCCGTTCAGGATCCGACCGATTGCCCCAGGGAGATCCGCAGTATCGACCTTAGCGAGCCTGCCGAGGACCGACTTGTTGAAGGCATCGAGTTTCGCCTTCCGGAGCGCCGCGACCTGATTAAGGGTTTCTGATGCCAGAGAGGCATTGGCGAACCGTGCCCGCACGTCAGGAGGCAGTTCCTGCAAAGCGGCTTGGTACTGCTGCCGCCACCGTTGGAAGCCCTTCGGATCCAGAACGCCGTCCTTGATGTGCTTGGACAGGGACAGAGCGGCCGCCTCTGCGATATCGGAGTGCTTGGCCCCAGCCTTCACCAGAGCCTTGACCCTCTCGCCGCCCGTAGCGCCGGGCATGAAGGCATTCTTGGTCACAGACCCCGGACCCATGCGGAAGGTGTCCTTGTCGCCTTCCTTGCGCAGGATCTGACCAGCATAGCCCTTGTTGAACGTGCCGACGCGTTCCCGTGTCGCCTTGGTTGCGGCGTCGTACCGCTTGCCGGCCTCCGGATCCTCGTTGAAGCCATCCAGGAGAGAGCCAGCCGACCGACCCGCACGCGGGGCATAGGTCGCCCCTACAGGGCCTTCGTCCTCGAGGGACATGACAGCCCGCTCATACGCCGTGATGGCATCTGCTTCTTCGCTCCGGGCGAGCCGCTCGACGGCATCATTGAACGCTTGAGGGCTGATTTCCTCCGGACGGACCCCAGCCCCTTGGAGTTCCTTCTGCAATTGTCTTGAGACGGCCGCGGAGTTACCCTTCGGCTCATCATCGAAGGTGCCGGTTGTGTGATTGGCGCGGGTACTCTTAACGGGGATCTGGGACGTCAGGTCGTTGATAGGCCCATCAAGTTCCTGAACGCGAGCCTTGGCCGCCTCAAAGGCTGCCGTGTCGCCACGCTGCTGGGCTGCTACTGCCTGATCGAAGGCACGAGACCGCTCGTCCCGAAGGCGGTCTATTTCCGCTCGGAGTCCCGCTTCGTTTTGTACGCCTTGATTTCGCGTAGGGCTTCCAGATCCGCGAGAGAACGGGCCTTCTTCTCGACCCACGCCAGGAACGCCGCCCTGTCGTACGGCTCGAACCGCTCCATTACCTTCGCTAGCGTTTCGCCCTGTGGCGTCTGCCCACTCATTGGCCCATTGCGCGAATTTGCTGCCGATAGCAGGATCAGTCGAGATCCGCTCCGCTGCTGATTTAGTAATAGCAGAGCGAAGAGCCTCGTTCAATTGAGCCAGGCGGGCATAGGCTGGTGTCCGTCCGCGGCCGGGCGAACTCAGTTCCGCTCGCATCGCTGCCTTGATCTGCGAGGCAAGGTCATTGAGTTCACGGAACGCCTCGACAGGCCCGTATGAACCGATGAGTTCCCGAATGCTCCTCTCTTCAGGGGTGAGGCCAATTTCAGCCGCTCGGGTCATATTCCCATAGACGCGATGTGCAGCCTCACGTGCCCCCTGTGTAGGAACGGTCAGAGAGCCGTCAGGATCTACGGCTTCCCAGAGGGACTTTTCCCGCCTGCGGGCTTCGTCCTCGGCCTCCTTCATGGCACCGCGGATTGAATTGCCAATGCCGTCGGCGTCCTCACTGAAACGGATGGCGTCAGTCGCCTCTTCCGCAGCCGCCCGTGCTTTAGCCTCGTAGTCGCCCGTGACGCGGTCGATTTCGTCCAACTGTCCCTTCAGGAAGGTGACGATATCCTCCGAACTCCCTTCGCCCTGGACTGAACGCAAGGACTCCAGGCGGGCTGAGTTCTGGTCGGCACGACGCTGTGCGAAAACCTCGGGGTTGTTGGTCTGCAATTCCCGCTCGAGGGAACCAAGCCCCATGTCCCCGGTCGCCTGGAACGTGGTGGGCCTCGACCCCGGGACGAGTTCAGCCCCGGCGCCTTCCTCGAGTTCCCGCAAGGCTGCATCAGGATCCGAGGCCGCACCGAAGATGCGAGCCCTCGCGGCCCTTGCCTGTGCCTCAGGAGACCGCAGGAGGGCCTGATCCAGCGCATTGGTCGCCGACTGGAAGCCCTGCCGTGCCAACGTGGGGACAGCAGCCCCGGTGACGCCGAGAGCCAAGCCCCCGACGGTTCCGAGGAGCGGGTTGACGTCGTTCTCAACGGCCGTCTGGGCACCAGTCCCCGCAAGACCACCAATGGCAGCCTGTGTGAAGGGAGCGTCCGCCAGTTCCGTGAAAACCCGTCTCGTCCCGCCTTCGACGGTCTTCGCGCCGACCTTGGCGAGACCCGCCCCGGACAGTGCCTCGAGGGCAGTCTGTCCGCCGGCAACCGCAATCCGTTCGCCCTCCGTCTCCGGCTTCGGCAGGCCGAGAGCATCAGCCCCGGCCTCGCCCAGCGATGAGACGGCATTGGTCATCTTGAATGGATCGCGGTAGGGAACCTCCTGTGCTCCGAGAGCACGGGCGCCGACGTTGTAGGCCTGGCGCGTCATGTTCTCGAGGAAGCCAATCGTTCCGTCGTAGGCGAGAGCCGGAAGGCCAGCGATTGCCCCGGGGACGGCCTGCACACCCGCACGACCCGTAAGGCCTGCGGCGCGTCCGGCCGTGAGTTCGGGTGCTTCAGCCGTATCGGATCCTGCGTCATCACCCGTAACCCCGAGTGACTGCGCGATTTCCTCCACGGTTGCGTTCTGCTGTTCCGGAGAGAGCTTCAGGAAGTCGTCGCTGACTTCAACTTCCCGATTGCCGATGGTGAGGGTTGTCATGCTTCACCTCACCGTGCCGACCAGGTGACGCCCGAGGACGTCTTGCCGCTGGCAGCCTGTTGGGCCGTGACCGATGCACGGTTCTGGCCGACGGGCTTCCGTGCCCCGGAGTAAACCCGCTTCTGCACTTCCTCGAACGTCGGGGACTCGAACTCGGGATAATCAGTGTCGACTTGGCGCTTGGAGCGGCGTCCCGTGAGAGCTTCACGCTGGGCGCTCCGGAGAGCCGCCCGAAGGCGATACTGCTTGTCCAGCACAGTGGCGGCGTTGTCGCCCTGCTGCACCAGGTACTGGTTGGCCTCTTCCCGCGCTTCCGACTCCGAACGGCCAGCACCCGTCAACATGCGGACGAGAGCCTCAGAGCCAATCTTCATGTCGCGCTGGAGAGAGCCGCTCTTACCGAAGCCAAGGCCATCGATGGGGCCCGTAATCTTCGGATCCTGCGATTTCAGATCCGACTCGATGCCGCCGAAGCGCTTGAAATACTCGTTCGCCAGACCGAAGCGGCCGGCGATTTCAGCGGGAAGAGGTTCGTTGATGTCCCTGTCCGGATCCTGCGGGCCGCCGGGGATTGGCGCCAGCTTGCCGTCAGGGCCATAGGCATAACCCGACGGTGCGTTGGGAGCACCCTTCTTCTCACGCAGGAACTTCGCGAATTCCGGATCACGCTTCGCCAACTCGAATTCGACCATGTCGTCGGTCGTGGCAGGCTTAGTCTCGAGGCCGAGCTTGTAACGCTTGGCCTTCTGCAACTCCTCAGGGGACAGACCCTGCGTGAGGCGGTCCCATTCGGTCCGCTCGCGGCGCTTGTATTTGTCGAGCGCCAGGGAGTCGAGGACGTCCGGCATGTTGGCGAGTTCCGGATGACCGATTTCCTCGGCGAACTTCTGATACCCGACGCGCTTCTGTTCGAGCTCCGCCTGCCTCTGTCGCTGGATGCGCAACGCGTTATCCTGCTGGGCGCCTTCTGCGAAGCCCTTAATGCCACCGCCCCAGCCCTCGCCATCGAGGAGGGCGGCCGCCATCTGCAACTGCGCATAGGGGTTTTGGTCCGCCATGCGGTTCAGGCCCCCGAGGATGCCCGACCCATACTGCGGGGACGGCACTCCCGTCGTCACTGCCCCGGGAGTGCTACTCAGGATCCCGAAGCCCCCGGATCCCATATCGCCGAAGATCCCGCCAAGAATTCCACCGCTCATGTCCTGGCCTCCTTACGAGAACGCACCGAGGCCACCGAGGATTCCACCTCCTAAGGCGCCCCAAGGACCCAGCAGGCTGTTGCCGGCCATTGCACCACCCAAGATGCCTTGAGCCGCGGACGGCGTGGCCTTCGTGGCGGTCGTGGTCTTGCCCATGCCGGCAATCGGGTTGATGAAGTTGGAGAGCTGCGAGAGACGGTCGAACTTCGCGTCGTACTTGGCCTGATCCCGCTGCTGATAGTAGTCGCCGACGCTCGCCAGGCGGCTGGCGGGGTCGTACCGGAGATTGTTCAGGGCGCCCGTCATCGACATCGCACCCATCATGTTGTCGGCGCCCTGCGAGTAGAGCGAACCCATCGCACCAGCAGCCGACAGGCCACGATTGGCCGCATCCGAGTACATGTTCCCGAGGATGCCGGCGGATTGCAGTTGCCTGTTCCTGCCGTTTTCGTTGCTCTCTAACATCAAGCGGTCGGTCGCCTGCGACGCCGCATTGGCGAAGCCTGCGCCAATGGCATTCGAGCCGTACTTGCCGCCGCCCAACCGCGTGGAGGCAGCATTCAACGCCTTCTCGCGCTCTGCATTAACGACACTGAGGAGGCGAGGGTCTTCCTGATAGCTGCCGTTGGCGAAGTTCTTCAGGTACCCGGCCGCCTCTTGCAGCTCCGGGGACATGCCGCCGCTCGAGGCAATGCCCCCAAGGATGCCGGCCGCCTGGTTCATGCCCGACGTCATGCCGCCATTGCTGAGCAGGGACGACTGAGCGCCATAGGCTGCGTCGAGGTTCGGAACGCCCTGGGCAGCAAGCGAACGCGTCTGGTTCAGAGCATCCTTCGTGTAGGAGTTGAGCGGAGCAAGCGTCGACTTGTTCTTGTACTGGTTATACAAGTTGCCAGCAGTCCCCATGATGTCCTTGAGGGGCTGCTGTGTAGGCTCCCACGGGGACTGCGTGGAGGTCGCGGGCTTACCTTTGCCGCCGCCACCAAACCAATTATCGGACATTGAAAATCTTCTCCAAAGTAATCTGTGTGCGCTTGAAGCCGTGCGGCTCAAGGATGCGCGTCAGGCCCTCGCGGCCTGTTGCGACGAGGCGGGAGCAGCCTTGCTCCCCGAGGAGTTGGAAGAGTTCTGGGAGGACCGCTTGCGTGGCTGGGATAGACTTGCCGCCCCACCACATCAGTTCGCCAATGCGTCCACGTTCGTGATCGAACACGCGGGTTCCGATGGCTGCCACGACGTCGCCCCGGTCCAGGACGAGGTGGATCTGCACATCCCCGGCCTGAATGGCCTCGAGGATGGCTTGCGAATTGCGGCGTTTCGCAAAGGTCTGGAAGTGAGGCATCCAAAGCCCGACTTCCTGCATGGTACGTTCAAGAGGGATGCTGAAGAGCCAGGGCGTCTCAGGAACTGCGGAAGTGACTTCCTGCTCTGCATCCCCCTGGGTGACACGAAAGGCATTGGCCACAAGGGCGGTGTAGCTCTCGGCTATCTCCAAGGACTGCCGCATGTGCTCCTGGTGTTGAAGGAGATAACCGTGGATCGACAACCCATCGGTCCGGCCATGTTCCCACGACTGGATGATGAGGTCCAAGCACTCACGGGCCTGCCTGATGTGCTCGAGGACGTCCGGTCCTACGGCATCGGCGAGTTCACGCAGACCCTCGTCAGTGAGGGCGAATGCGTGGATCTGGTCGAACCTCTGTTGAAACGAATTGGAGAGGGGCTGCACCATGATCAGGCGTTCCCCTCTGCCGGCATCGCATCAAGACGGGCCGTGTTCCCGTATTCCTTCAGAAGGCTCAGGGCGCCCGTCGCGTGATGGTGGAATCCCCGAAGGGCGTAGTTGAGAGCCTCGGAGTTCCCCGGGGCATTCCGCATCTGGGAAAGGACGAGACCAAGGAAGGCCTGTGCCTGCTCCAGGTCGACGATGGCAGCCGTGCGGGTCTGGTCCCCCGGATGTACTTTAGCCAAGCTCAAGGTTGCCGATCCGTGTCCCCCCGTCTCCATTGCTAGGCGACCGAGATGTAAGCCGTGATGTCCTCATGTCGGCTATTATCGCGACCATTCATTTTGGTCGGGTCGATGCCAAGCGATCGAAGGCGCTCAACAAGGGCGCGTCTGACAAATTCGGATGTGGTGGTGATGTCGCGTGCGGCAGCTTCTGCGATTGCTTCGCCGAACCCGTCCGGTGCGCGAAACCGGATCACTTCAGAGTAGGAAGTATGTTGCGGCATTTCTCCAACCTTTCGTGGCTTCATTGTAGCAACAAGCCGGAAAAAGTCAAATATTTCAAGTAGTTATTGCCTGTAGTCTCCTGTAGATGGCTAGTATTTCCCTCAATATCCAGTAGTATTAAAGAGGGAGGTTGTTTAAGCGGTTCGGGCAAAAATATTTTCTGATATCTTCGCGTTCCTGCGTTCAAAGGTGCGGCCATCGGACAGCGACGCAGTCGTTGAGGTGAGAGTGATGACACGCGCGCCTCGGAGCGTTCGGACGAGCCCATCAGAATGGAAGAGATCATCTGCCTGCCAGCCCATGGCGTGTGCTTGCTGTCCGAAGACATCAAGGAAGCGCCCTGCATCATCGACGGCTTGGAGCCATTGAGGAACCGAAAGATCAGCAGGTGGCGTCAACTGTAGTTTGGCAAATCCAGCCGAGTAGAGGGGAGGCACGCCCCCTTCTATCTCCGCCATGGCTTGCCTCTCGTCCAGATCCGAACACGCCAGGATATCGCTGGCGACCTCGGTTACACAGGTTACAGAGTCTTGTAACTGGCAAGTGGCTGATCTTGTTGAGGTTACACTGGTTACATCGGTTACACGCGATTTCTGACCAGCCCGAGCTATGAGGTATGCCTTGAATGTATCAAGTTGCGGCCTGAGAGGAGATCTCATGGTTGGGCCCTCAATAGCTCAACGCCGTAGCCCGGACAGCGTAGGTAGCGACCGAACGCCCATCGATCTTCTGGACGTAGCGGTTGGCGCGGTCTGATGGGGTGACTAGAAGTGCGCCTCGCTCCGCCAGCATCGCCGCAATGCCCTTAGAGTCCGCAACTCCGGCAAGGGCTTCTTTCCATCCGGTTGGGGTAAAGCCCCAATACAGGTCATCTCCCCGCTTGAAGCGGTAGCCGATGAGGTCGCGCACACCCTGCCCGCTCAAAGGAACGTCCTGGGACATGTCGTGCAGGAGCCGGAAGCGGCTCTCACCATGTTTCTCGACAGCGGACCGCAGGGCATCGATGGCCGCTACCAATTCACCCGGGCCATCCCCGCCGAGTGTAGAGCGCCAGGCGTCGAAGCAGACAGCAGCTGCCCGTTCAGCCTCGATCTCGGCCCATGGCAGGCCAAGAGCGTACGTTGCCAACTCTCCAGCCGTCGCGATCAGGGCGAACCGGTGTGCAACCCGGAACAACTGACCGCCAGTTTCCCCAGCGCCGTCGAGAAGCTTTTTCTGGATTTCTGCGATCCGATCCCTGGCCTTGTCCAAGACCGCACCCGGATTTTCCGCCAGCTTTTTCACGAAGGCCTGCCCTGCCGTGCCGTAGAATTCGAGCGCGGCGGACTTAATGACTTTCGAGAACTGAGCCGGGCCATACCCTTTTGTGTTCTCGAACAGCCCAAAGCCCTTCCCAGCGTCCGCAGGCACGTCGACCAGACGGATGAGCTGACCGGCCTTAGCCCGTTTGCCCGTCTCTGCAATCTTGTCGCCGAGGCCGATCTCACCGGACGACAGAAGCATGACGCGCCACTCAGAACGCACCCTAGCGTCGCCGTCACGGGTGCCTCGAGCCTTGCCTTGCCCGTTGACCAGCAAGTAGGCGGTTGAGCCTGCCTCCCGAGCATCCAATTCCCCCAACTCATCCAAAGCAAGGAGCGTGCCTGAATGAGCCCGAGCAATGGCCTCTAAGGCGTTTCCGGTAGCTCTCCACGTCTGGGTAAAGCCGCCGCGCCCACCGCCACCCCAGACGCTTCCAGCGATTACGAGAGCCGTGCTCTTGCCAAGGGATGACCCGCCGACAAGATGAACACCGCCGCCCTCATCATTGAGTAGATCAGCCAGTGGACCGGCAAAGGCAGTTGAGAGAGCTAACACGAGACGAGAGTTGCCCGCAGCCGGCGCCGCCACCTGCTTGATCCAATCACCTAGGGTGCCATTCTCACCATACCGAGCAGCATCAGCCTTTCCGTCGTAGACCACGCTTTCCCCGGCCGCTTGTCCAAGAGTAGCGTGAGGCAGAACGAACACGTCATTGTACCAGCCGCTACGCCGGACGAGCCGGACCCTTGATCCACAGCTTACGCCAACGAGAGCTGCCTTCAGCTTCTTCAGTCGGTCTGAATGAGGAGACAGCTCCAGCCCACCAGCCGCCAAAGGCTTTAGGACCTCCGTCCCGTCGCCGATCAGATCCGCCAGCGGCAGAAAGTGGCGGTGCCGGATCCTGTCCCGGTCATACCACTCCAAGGCAATGGACCACCCTTCGCCGTTCGGATCGCGGGCTAAGCCGAGGACCGTGAAAGGCCCGGACAGGCGAATGCGCGGTTTGTCCTCTCCAGGGTCGAACCACATGCCTTTGTGGTCAAGAACATAGCCTTGAGGCCATTTGATTGGGTTAAATTGGTGCGACATCTCGGGCTCTGAGGCAGCCGCTCCAAGGCGCTCCATCTCATCAGCAAAGGGATCGTTGTCGAGAGCGTTCAAAGGCGCTGCTCCTTGGTCGTGCGGAGATCATTGAGGGTTGTGAGTGCGGCGCGCGTGTAGGCCACCAGCCGACGCACAGTGTATTCAAGGCCGGCATCATCCCCGATGGATGCGTAGGTGACGCCTAGTTCTGCCTGGATGCGGGCCATGTTGAGAGTCTCTTCGATGAACTCCCGATAGGCCCAGGGCGATCCATGAGGAGCGCCCTGAGAGAAAGAGGCACTGCTCATGGCACATCCCCGCAGTTCCAGTAGTAGATGTTTCGAAGCCAGTTCTCCTGCTTCTGGGAGATCTGCCTGCCTTGGCTCAGTCGCTCAACCATGTCGCAGACGAACTTGCGCTCGGTTGAAGTGAGGCGCCCGGCGGCATGGGTTCGGCACCAGTTAGCGATATCCAGCAGGGATCTCGGGTGTGGCTCAGGGGCCGCTGCCGAAACTGGGATGCTGGAGGGCTGCCGATAACACAGAGCTTCCACAAGGTTGTGGAAGTCCATGCCAGCACTTTTGAGTGTGCGGTCGATTGCCCGCACGGCAGCGATAACCTCGCCGTCATGGTCCGTAGCGAGCATGGGAATGAGCCTGGAGAGCTTTGGGGCAATGATGGCCATGTCAGGCATGATCGCCTCCCATGTCGCTCCAGATGTTCACATTGAACCACGGCACGAATGCCTTCATGTATGCCGATGCCGCGCCGACCGCTTCATCGATCGATGTGTCGAGAAGTGAAGAGGGCGGGTTCCAAGTGTGACCAGTCTCAGTTGCGAAGCGCCTGACGATGTCAGCCTCTCGGAGCGCCAAATGAAGGCGCTCGGCCCACTTCTGGAACATCAGTGGTTCGGCTGGCGCAAAGTTGGGGACGTCGAAATCCTCAGACATTGACGAAGTCTCCCGTCAGAGCGAAGTGAGACGCCAGCTTGGAGAGACCTTGCTTCAGGAGAGTGGCACGCTGCGGGTTGCCGACACCGCAGTTGTCGCGACAGACCGAAACGACCGCCAACGCGACGTTTTCCCCGAGGGCGAGAAGGGAGCGGCCAGCAGAGAGGCGGGCTTGCTGTTCTATGCCACCGGCAGCCTGCCAGAGAGCCGCCATGCGTTGACCCGCCTTGAATTCTCGATTGTCGATAATGCCTGCATTCCGAGCCCGAGCGAGTGCAGATCCAGGACGTCCGAATTCCTCGGGGACGGTGTGGATACGAGGCCTGTGGCCGAGGTCAGGAAGACGCGAATTTTCGTTGCGCTGAGAGCGCGATAGTGTATTGATTGTCATAGCAAATACTTTTCTGAGCCCCGCGCAGCCCCTGTGTCGGGGCTCTTCTTTTGTCCACGTGAGGCCCGCAATGGGTGGGTGGATCACGCGGCGGTCGCGGTGCTTTCGGTAATGCTGGTGCGCTTGTGGGCAGCAAACCAAGCGTCAAGGTCCGTAGGGTCGTAGACCACGCGCTTGCCAATCTTGATAAAGGTGGGACCACCGCCTGCCGCCCGAAGCTTATCGAGGGTGGACTTGCCGAGGCCAAGGTATTCGGCGGCCTGTGGGGTGTCGAGTTTCTTGCGGAGTGGTGAGAAAGCCTGCGTTGACATTGTGATGCTACTCCTGAACAACCCAAACCAAACTGGGTTGATAGGAGCAACAGTAGGCGACTACAGGAGATATGAGCGGGGTTTAAGCGCCATCAATTTCGGTGGGCTTGCCCCCCGAACTAACTCGCCAGGTAGACACAGCATCTGAGACAAGGTCTCTGTAGGCTGCTGTACTATTGGATTTTCGACGGAATTGTTCTGGTAATGCGCGTTCGACCTCTTTGACAAAAGTAACGAAAGGGGGATCCGTTACATCTGGCTTCATCTTGTCAGTGTCTTTGCGGATCTTAATGCGACCACGTTTGAGGGTTACCTCCCAGAATCCTGCAAGCGGGCCAATGAATAATAAGCGCCATGCGGTGTTCTGCTTGAAATGGGGCTCCTGCCGCTTCAGTGCCTCCAATTGTCTTCTGGCTGAGTCACAACCTTCCATGAAGGTCAACATTATCTGCGACAAGTGATGAAGTCGGATCGGCGGATCCAAGTCGAGGCGGTCTTCGAAATAATCATTCAGCAATCCCTCAACATGGTGCATGGCCTCGCGGCCGATATCCTTGCCCGCACAGTCGAGCACTCGCCAGAATGGCTCTGCGGCTTTTTCGATCTCTCGCAATCGCTTTTCCGCCTCGGCAACAGAGGTAGCATTCTGCTCAAACTCGCACTCACGGACATAAGCTTGAACGATCTCGACCAGAGTTTGGCGTTGGCTTTGGTTCATCTCACTCGCATGGCTTTTAAGCGAGTTCCAGAACTCGGGCGTATCCTGCCAATCAAGCGCAGCAAGAACTGTCGAACTCGGGAGCTTCGGAGGAGTATACATTGCCTTTACATGTTCTCACGGCCGGAAAGGTAACACATAACTGCCAGGTGCGGGCGGGTTTTCGGATGGCCGTCACACCTGTACCCAGTCTTGATCAAGGCTAGCCTGCCTGATTGGGCCGCCTGCATTGATTAGTCTTCTGCAGCTCGCCAAGTAAGAAGTCGTCTGTTCGCAGGCTTGTCCGAGCAGCCGATGTCTTCAGAGCGTTGTCAAATGTGACCAACGCCTCGTAGAGAGGCACATCAGTCCGCCTGCAAGCAACCCACAACGCAGTTTGCACATATGCCATGCAGGCAGAAGCAATCCGTTGATCCACTTCGTTCGCAAGGCCGTTAGTTCCATTCAGCAGATCCCAGAGCGGCTTGCATTCTGCGAAGAAGCGATCAGGAGACAGGCCACCGTACGATCTGAGAGGCAAGGCCACGCGATCCTGGGCTTCAGCAGGGACTGATGCGAGTGCTAGCAGAAGAGCGGCAAGGAGCCTCATGGCGCTAATCACCTGACCGATCCTTGAAGCGCACGCCAGCACCCCCGCCGTTCTCTGGAATGAACTGTATGCCGGCTTCCTCGAGAGCCTTCTGGATGTCTGCGAGGGTTCGGTCGTAGGGGGTGCGCTTACCCGCCTCAAAGTCTGCCAATGTAGCATTCGATACTTTGCTGCGCTTTGCCAGCTCATCTCGGCTCCACCCTAAAAGAGCACGGGCCGCACGACATTGATCTGCCCTTAGTTCATATATTTTATCTGACATTAGATAATTTATCTTGACCTAGTGATTAGATGAGATAATTTATCTGACATTGGATGAAACGACAAGGCTTCAGACGATGGCAACCCACCGCAAAATCGATTGGTCCGCTGCGATGTGCGATATGCGCAATGGCCGCGCCAAGCCAGTCCCTGGTTTCCTCGCTGCCCGTTCGTTGGAGGCTGCCCGCCTCGACCGGATCGCCAAGGAAGCTGCTGCCGTACCCTTCGCGGTCGCTGGCTCCTATGACCGCTCGGCCATCATGAAGGCTGCAATAGCCTCCGCCCGTGCTCAGAAGGCCAAGGGATCCAGGGCACCCTGGTCCCAGCTCGTCGGCGCCGCTCTCAAGAACATTTGGCGCACCGCCAAAGCCCAACGCGCCTTTGCCGCTCACTGAGGAGGATCCCCTATGATTATCGAGACCTCTGACAACCGCTTCTTCCGCGTCCGCGAGACGGGCAACCGCGACTTGGCTCACGTCTGGTTTGGGGTGGCGGTGAAGCGCTCCAAGGGTGCCTGGATCGAGAAGGCCAAAGCCCGTGAGATCCTCGTCCGCAAGGCAGCCTCTCGCATTGTGGAGACCGCATAATGGGCACCGTGAAGCAGAACCTGTTCCCCGCGGGAGCCATATCGGAGTCCTTGCAGGACAAGAGCTTTGAATTGTCCTGCGCACTGGATGCCTTGAAGGAGATTGCCGACCTCGTGGCCGAGTACCACGAGACGGGACGCCTGGATGACGCTCTAGTCGATGACATCGGCATCCTTGCTCGCCGCACCATTTCGCAGGTGAGGGCGCACTGATGGCCCGAGAATTCTTCACCTTCCTGCACTGTGCCCGGCAAGCTCGGATCCTAGTGAAGGCCTGCCCGAACGAAGCGGACCACTACAAGAGCTGCTGCCGTTACTGGTTAGCCATGGCTCGAATGGCTCAAGCGCCGCCGCTTCCGTAAGCGCGTCTCAAACCTACCGCCTCGCATCCCTGCCCCAGCCTCTGGAGCCCCTGGAATGGCAACGACCCTGCACACCCTCTCGCTGGCCGCCCGCGTCCTGACGGGCACCGCCTTCCTCTGCCTCGCCTGCTTCCTCATCAGCATTTCATAGGAGACATCACATGCGTACCTCTCACCTTCGCCTTGTCGCTGTCGACGGCACCCAAGTAGCCCCCGCCCCTCGCCGTCCACGCGGCTGGAATGTCCGCCGTGAGCGGGAGATCCGGCTCGTCATCATCAAGGAGCACCTCGGGCACGTCACGCACTCCCTGAAGCGTCTCAAGACTCTCATGGAAGAACTGGAGACCAGCCTGGGCCTGAGTCTGCCAGATGATTTCGTGTGGCCTCGTCCTGACGCCCTTAATCCCAACCCGGATAGGTCCGCCTGATCTCGGCACCTACATCGCACGTCTCATGCAGGAGCATTGCCGTGACATCTGCACAGTATCGGAAGTGGCGATTCTATGCCGAAAGCCTGATCCAACAGGCCATAGACATCCTCGACGCAATCGACGGGGATGCAGACCTGGAGGACAACGGAGATCCCGAGCCCGACGGCCACGAGGAACCCTCGATCAACCTTGTGGAGCCGTGGTTTCGGCCGGCACCCGCAGCCGGGAGGCTCGCAGCATGACACGCAACCTCATTCGTCCCCGTGAAGCCTGGATAACGGCTCTCGCCCTCTTCCTGGCAATCCGCGCCCTCGAGGCACAAGAGAACCCGCCGCACAACGAACTGGAGGACATGCGGACACTTCTGCGGGAAGGCTACCCAACCCATGCAGCTGCCCTTTACGCCATGTCTCAATAAGGATGACAGGGCAACGGGCCGTTAATTCCCTGTCGCTATACAGAACTCAGCCTGGAGTACGTCTCAGGCTGAGGCAGCAGGAAGCCCCGTTCGGCTCTACCCCGAGCGGGGCTTCTGCATCGCGTGGTCATTGGGGAGCCTGAGTGAGAGTACTCGCCTCTATCCTTGTGTGCCTCATTCCTCTCGCCGCCTTCGCGGCCGAAGAGGACGTCATCCTCCAGAAGGCATTCCGCATCATCACCCAGCATCGCCTTCTTTCACGGGCGGAGTTGGCTTGTTCGTCCCTGGTGCTGGAAGAAGCTACGAAGACAGTGGCAACGGTCACTGTTCGGGAGAAGCACGGCGGCAAGTGCGGCGGTGCTCCGGAAACAGCTCCGCGTCGGTTCACTATGGAAATCGACCTGAAAACCGGGGCGGCTCGATGGGATAACAACTATCCCGATATGGAAATGCGGCCTGTTCCCTGACGGACTGCTCTTTGTGTTCGAGCACACGTGTCGGTAAGAGTCCCGTAACCACAACGGGAGTTAGAATGATCCGCAAACGGACGTTCGGCGTTGTTCATGCGCCTGCACAAGAGAGGCTGCCATGACCATTCTCGACCCGATTTCCGGACAGCACGTCACCATTGACGCTTCGGGCCGTCCCCGTAAGTAGCGCGGTATGCCTAGCATCTATTGGATGAAAACCTCTGAGGCCTGGCCCGACGATACCTGGCTTGAGACGAGCTGGACCTGTTTCGACGAGGACAAGCCGGATCGGGAGAGCGGCAGCCGCTGGCACACCTACATCGGCAACGTTCATCAGGAGCCTCATGGGCCACTAGCGGGCACATGGGCGTGGAGCTTGACCGCCACCCTGCCCGGCCCGGCGCTTCCATTCTCGAGAAATGGCAGGGAAGACAAGCGGGGGGATGCCGGCCGGCGCCTGACTGAGGCCTATGAGCGGATGCTGCGGTTCTATGTCAGACAAATAAGCCCATAACGGGCGGCATCGAGAACTTTTCGGCCTTACTTATCGGGCTTGGGGGCAGTGCGGGGATCATAGGGGTAGACTGGTTGGTCGAGCAGTTTACGACTTTCCTCGATCACGCGCTCAGCTTCCCGGATCGTTTGCTTGGTCAGCCTGAGGCTTTGCCGCGCCGCGCGCCGGCGTAGATGTGTCCAGTTCCGATTGGCCTCTAATCTGCTCATGGCCTGAAGCATGGAGCGATTGGCCCAAGGTTGCCTTAAACTATGTTACGGTCGCTTGCTGTTTAATTCGGCGCGCTATGCAGAATTACACGTCCGGCTTGGGCTTCAACTGAGCGGCTGCGTACTTGGCCCTGCGCTCCTCCTCCTCTACCAGCACCTCCAGATGCTGAGCAGCGTCAAGGAGTTGCCTCTTGGTGTCGAGTAATGAGATTTGCCGAGCGATGGCCCGGATGCTCTCGGCCTGCTGTCGATACTCAGCCGCCTTGTTCGCTGGGGATGGCTCGGACATAACCATGGGGCTTTGGGCATCGGAGACAATGTCCACCAACGCCCAGCGCCTTACTCACCTTTCCATACTGAGGCTTATGCTAATTGCTGGGCAGGTTTACGTGCGAAGTCGGCGGGCGCAAAAACGCCCCAGCCAGAGGGTGTCCTATACCTCCGGCCGGGGCGTTCGTGGCTGAAGGGGGCTTTGCCACATTTCGGAAGCTAAACTGTTCTGGCCGCTCCACAACGGAGCAAACGGGTCGAGGAGATATTCCTAAAGGTTTAGCTCAGAAACAGTATGAGCCTGTCCTATGACTGGCGGATCGAGGACATGCGGGCCTTGCTCGACTCTTCCGCGCTGTCGAGTTCGGAGCGGTTTCGGACCAATCTTTCCCGCTCTGCGGACAAGGTATCCCAGGTTTTGGCCATCTCCAGAAGCTGATTGCGCTGTTCCCCCTCAGGCACCTGCTTGGCGAGTACCCGACACTCTTCAGCGTGTTTGCTGTATTCTGCTGCGGTTTTCATAGTTTGATAGACGTCCCCCAACCTGCTGCTGTCTTCAGCACCACTGTCATACCGCCACGTACTTTCACCAGCACAAGTTACGATAACGGTCGGAGTCCCAGATCTATTCCCGCCATGGGGGTCATCATGCAGTGGTATTGGCGGCCGGGTCTCCTTTGGATAGAGACATAAGAACCTTACAGTACCGACACGAACATGCTCACAGGACATCGGCATGTGGAACTGCGTTGCTTCAGCGTCGATACTCGCCCTCATCACCGGGCTGCTGTCTGTTCTGATCCCTTTAAGCGTTCTGCATGTCCACTCCCGGCGGCAGGGCGCTGCCCTCGCTCTCGTGGGCTTCATAGGTTGTGCACTCGCAAGCGACGCGAACCCGCCAAGTGACGTGCTTGATCCTGTACTATCAGGGCGCGTCTTTGACGGTGCCTCGTTGATGGCTGCTTTCCACCAGGAACTTGCGTCACAGCCCCAAAGCTCGAAAGAGCGGCTGAACGTGCCGGTCGACCAACAGGAATTTTTGGAAATCTGTCACAAAGCACGCGCCAAGTATGCTCCTAGCGGGCGGGAGGACATGGTTAATGAGTCAGCCCGGTTCGATCGTGAGAAACTCCTGTGCGATGCATTTCCTAGCCCGGACGTGCAGAACTGGATCGGTCAGATTGCGGCTGTTTCAATCGACTCTGCTGGGCGCCTTGCGCTAACCGTTTCGCTTGACGCCAACACCACTGTCAGCACCGAGCGTAGCAGTTACCTGACACTGACGAACACTCCCGGCGCTGGAGACTCTGCTGCCCTGCTCGA
>NZ_JAMXFJ010000035.1 GCF_025460805.1 Microvirga sesbaniae
CAAGCCCGAGTACTGGCAGCGGCACGGTTGTCATGCGTTCGAAGAGTGCGAAAATCCTGACGTCAGCGGATGGGAGCTTCACCTCAAGGGCGTTGTTTCCGTTCGAAGCGGAGCGGCGGGTCGAGTTCTATAAGCTCACCCTCGCCGCGCAGTCACAGGAGGACGCCGTTGCGCATGCGGCGGGCACCATCGAGAACCTGACCGTCGTGGTCGGTGATGTAGAGATCGAGGTCAACGGCTCCGTTTACAGTCTTCACGCGGACGATTCGATCATTTTCCAGGCCGACGTTCCGCACATCTACCGGAACCCCGGCCACGTGATGGCGATCATGTACCTGGTGATGTCCTACGTCGAGACGGTTTGATCGTTCGATCCTACGCCCCGAGTAGGCGCCGCCGCACCTTGCGGGCGGCAGCGCCTTTCAGAGAGGGCCTGTTCAGGCGCTCTTCTTCATCGGCTTGGTCTGCGCGCCCATGGCCGAGCCCATGCCAACGAGCATCATGCCGCCGCACATCATCATGCAGGGCATGCCCATTTCCATCATCCTCATCATGTTCTCGCAGCACATCTTGAACATGTCTGCGGACATGCCTTCCATCGGCATCATGGTGCAGGTCATGGAGCCGTCGGCGGCCATGTCGCAGGACATGCGGCACATCATGCCCGGCATCATCCCACCCATCTGCATCGGGGACATCATGCCACCCATCATCGGCATCATCCCGCCCATCGGCATCTGGGGCATCATGCC
Source organism: Microvirga sesbaniae (assembly GCF_025460805.1). Classification (GTDB taxonomy): domain Bacteria; phylum Pseudomonadota; class Alphaproteobacteria; order Rhizobiales; family Beijerinckiaceae; genus Microvirga; species Microvirga sesbaniae. Next base: position 753 of record NZ_JAMXFJ010000035.1, read on the forward strand.
TGGCATCATTCCACCCATCATGGGCATTTGCATCTGAGGCGTCATGTTGGGCATCATGCCGCCCATCATCGGCATCATCCCCGGCATCATGTTGCCCATCATGGGCATTGCGGCTGAGCTGGTCATCTGTCTGTCTCTCGTCTGCTGGTCCGAAGTTCGCCAGCGTTTCCGCTGCGTCGAAGAAAAGGATGAGCCTGGCAGGGTTCCACAGCAACGCATCTCGCTGACAGGGCCGCTTCTTTCCTCCAATTTAATGGAGGTCGGGCCAACAGATCGAACAAACCGTCGTTTTATTGGATGCACCTCAGCTTTAGTGGACACCCCCGCGGACCACTCAACCAGCTTGCCAAACCCAAGTTTGTGCTGATCCTGCCAAAAGCAGGTGCCGGAATTAAGTCATGCCGCCGTGGGAGGCTACCGGCGCAGTGCCGGCTGGAGACGGGTGCGCACCCCGGATGCTGCGCTTTCCTCCCATAGGCGGAGAACGTTCAGCGTATTGGCCCCAGAACAGAGGAGTTCCTTCAGCTTGGCAAGTTTGTCCCAGTCTGTTTCGGGGTTGCCGGCCGAAGGGCTCCGCCGTAAGGAGACCGGCGGGCCAATGGAACTCTACCTCGTCTACTCAGCCGGCAATTTCATCCGCTGCGGGCCGGACGCCCCCTTCCTCCAGATCGGCGAGCGCAAGTACGGCAAGCCCATTCTGGATCGGGCCGTTCGCTACAACACGGACCTGTATGAGGCCTTGAAGATCAGCCTGACCTCGATGGACTCGACCATGCGCTCGAACATCGGAGTCGCCCTACCCATTAATCTGGCAATCGCCCGGCGCGATGCGTTCGCCTTCGAAGTGCTCCACCGGATCGAGCCGGGCGAGCCTTACTTCCATGACTTGATCGAGCGCTGGTCGGCTGCCTTACGCGCTGCTCACAAGAGCATTCCGCGTCCACCCTATGGACAGGAGCCGCCATGAGTGCTGGTTGCTGGTGACAGTCTGCTTCAGCGCTGCTTCCCGAAGCAGATTGTGCTCATCCGCTTGGCTTTGTGCCGAAACATCGATCAAGCCGGCCTGATCCGCCCTGATGTGTCGTCTTGCCGACAGACAAAGCATCTATATTCCTGCCACCATGCAGTCGGCAGGATAGTAGTCATGGAGGCCGGAGGTGAGCGACCAGCCCGAGAGCCATTTGATCATCAGCCGGAGCAGCGCAGGTTCGGCTGCATCTGTTGAGGATCATCCGCTGGTGCGATCGTTGCGTTCCATTCTGCGGGAGATCGATGATGAGTACGAGCGGGAGCGCGAGAACCTGCGCCGAACTCTGCCCAACAGCAATGTGAAGGATCGAACCCTAACGATGCTCAAGGCCAGGCACCTGCAGCGGCGGGAGAACTACGTCAGGGAACTGTCGGCGCTCCTGGACAGCCAAGCATGACAGCAACCCTCATCAAAGTGCCCGATCCGGAAGTCTGCTGGTTTTCCACCATGGAAGCCAATGTGTTGCGGCGGCTCGGCGACGGGGCCGGGGTCGACACGATCGCACGGGAACTTGGCCTGGCGGCACCTCTCGTTCAGGAATACGTCGGGTCGGTTCTACGAAAAGTGCGTGAGAGAGCTGACCAGCAGCGCTCCTGATCGACCGTCTCGTCGATCTCATTTCGCCCGGATGGCTTCCAAGCGAGGCAGAGTCGGCATTGGTCAACCGCAGGATGCTTCTCTTTGCCGCGGGCCTCGCGTGACTTACGCGCTCCAGGAATGCGGCCCCTGATGGGATGGGCCGTGCCGGTCAATTCGCATTGACGCGGTCACCGTACAGACCCGCTGGCTCTGCTCGTCTCGCACCTCGATGACGACATCACTGGTATCGCCCTTCGCCAGACGATTGGTGCCGATCTCAGCCGCTGAGCGGGCCGCCGCCTGCACGGCCGCCTCGAGGCTGTCGAACTCGGCTCCCTCGTCATCGTGCACGGGCGGCTTTCCACTCTGAACATCAAAATAGTAGCGGGCCATGGCACTCTTTCCTGTTCGCTGGCCCCGGTTTGGTTTTGATCTTCAACGGCTGTGCCGGTTGCGCGGCCAAGCGCCCTGGCCGAGGGTGCTGCCTCAAAATCCCTCAGCCAGGGCGTCAGCGGAGAGGAAGCCCTCCAACCACCCCGGCGCCATTGACCAACGGCACCAGAGCCTCTGTTAGGGCTGATACGCCACGCGCCGGTACACGCATCTTGCCGTAGCCATGGTAAACAATGTGTATGCGAAGACTGCCACGCCTTTCCCTTGGCCCATGACTTCACGCGCCATTGCATTGAACGTCGGCTGCGACAATTGTGCGCCGCACAAATGGCCTCTTCCCTCGTTGCCTTGTCAGATGCCGGGGAGAGGGTCATGGGTCACAAGAAAAGCATTCCTGCCGCGTGGGGCCAGCGTCGGACACGCTATGATCCGCCTGGTCTTGATGAGGCCATCGCGGCGGCACAGGGCCTGACACACCGGGTCGAGAGCCAGATTGCCATTGCGGCACAATTGATCGGCCTGCCGGAAGATGAAGTCCGAGGGCGCGTGCTGACGGTGCAGGCTCAGACCAGGCCGAGTCGACCGGGGGTTCCCCGAGGACGGCAGCCCAAGATCGTGGTTGTCAAACGGCGCGGTCTCCGCGCCACCTGAGCCTCCTCGTAACAGACCCGTCATGTCGGTTTGCTATCGCTCAAGACGTTCGAACGAGAGCGCACGCACCGGAAAAGAGCGTACAACAACAAACAGCCTGCAGGGGAAGCGCCAGAGGGCTCCAGACACATCAGAGGAGCCATGACATGGTCTTATACACGCTTTGCAAGCTGGCCGCCTTTGGTCGGCTGCCGCTGCCCCTGGTCATCGGCCGTCATCTGACTTGGATTCGCCATCAGCTTAAGCCCACAGATGAAGAGCGCGATGCGGCGCACCTCGCATCAGCCACAGACCTGCATGAACTGGAGTTCCGCATCCGGGGACTCGATCGTCCAGACCGGCACAGACGCGGACTGTTTCATCATTTCTGACGCGTTCACCAAATTACTCGACAACGAGCCCATCTTGTTACTGCGGGAGCTATGCCAGCGATCCGGTTTGGCGTGGAGAGTGCGATGCAATCTGCCTTCGTGGTTGGTCAGCTTGTCCGCGTCAGAGGAACTGGACGTCTGTGTGAAGTAGTGCGCGTTCTTCCTGTCACAGAGGATGGCATGCTCCTGTACGTGATCAGAAATGAGCAAGGGGCAAAACTGATTACACGACACCATGAACTCCGAAGAGCATAGGCCGGCATGCGTGGGCAATCGGCAGCCAGGACGCAGATCAGATACCAACTGACTACAGCTCACATCATGCACTGACAGATGAGATGATCATTCCCTGGTTTCCGAGTCGGGCGACGCCAAAGCGAAAATCATCTGCTCGTTCGGAATACCTTGTAGGACGAAACTGCCGAGAGGCTGAATTGTGTCAGCAGGAAAGTACGCTGCCATCTCTCGCGAACACACAGCAACCTGTTTCATGCTCTTGGCGACTGCTTCCAATCGGCTGATGAGGTTGACTGTGGGACCAACTACCGTGAAGTCCAGGCGATCGGCGCTTCCGATATTGCCGTAAGTGACAGGGCCAATGTGCAGACAGCCGACAAAGTGCAGATCACTCAGCTGAGCGGCCTTCCTCAGGGCTGCCTCCAAGGCACGGCGTGCGCGAGCACAGGCCTCCTCTCGTCCACCAGCTTCGACAGGAAAGATCGACAGCACGCCGTCGCCAATGAACTTCAGAACGTCCCCTCGCGCTGCGCGAACAGCCTCGACGATGACTTCGAGGTACTGATCGAGGCGCTCCAGGAGCTGGTCGGGCGCCAGTTGCTCCGCAAGCGCCGTGTACCCCCGCAGGTCCGTGAGCAGCACGGCCGCTTCGATCTCCACCTGATCGCCGCGGCGGATGGCACCGGCTGCGATGCGTCTGGCCGGACCATCGCCGAGGTAAGTCCGGAGCAGGCTCTCGGTTGAACGCCGCATGGCAGCTGGCTCTAACGCTGCGGCCAAGAACGGGCTGAGCTCCTGAATAAAAGCGACATCCTCCGGGCTGAAGCCACTGACGGCGTCTGTGGTGAATGCGGCCCCTTGCACCGAGCCGTCACCGTAGATGTAGGGAAGAGCAAGATAGTCGGTACTTCCAGCTGCGGCCAGTTCGAATAACACCGGATGATCCTTGGCCGGGTCCAAGTGCTGCAAGGAGCGCTGAAAGCGGGTACGGGTTTTGATCACGTGCTCGAAAGGGCTGCCGGCATAGGAACTCGTCGCCAGCATGCTGCGCGGAACGATGTACTCCTGGGCTTCAGCCCCGCGCACCCAGATGATTCCCCATGCTCCGATGAGAGGATTGGCCAGCCGCTGTCCGAGCCGCACCCGCCAGAGCGGGATGCCGGCCTGCACCAGCCGCTCGCAGGTCTGCGCTACGATCTCGACCGGCGTGAGGCTCACGCGAGCAGGGCCAGCCAGCCAGCTCGCAAGATCGAAGACACGGACATCTGGCTTCCGCCGGCTGGGCATGGTCGTCCCTTCAGAACCATCACGGAGATTACCTGCGGTGCGATTTTGCCATCACGAGGACGATCTCTCGTATCCCAGTATTACTCCTCAAAGCAGGAGCCACTGTCCAGGATTGTCCGAACCGCACTCACCGATGGCCTTGTACAGCCCTGCTTCGGATGATTTCTCAGTATCGCTCCCATGGCACCCTGATACACGCGGGATATCGTCGGTCGTCCAGCGCCGCCGTTCTGAGCCGCTCAAGATGTCGATTAGAGAGTTGGCTAGTTACAGTTATAACAGTAAACCTACCCCTGAGCCCCTGCTTAACTTGGCGGCTGGAAGAGAATTGCCACTTATTGGACTATAACCGTCCTAAGCCGATACTGCGGCCCAGAACTGTAGCCCTGCGCCCACGCTTGCGGAGGTTCCTGTGTTCTGCCGCCGTTTGCCACCCTGCTGGCGCGAGTGCTACCGGGACGGGGAAGGAACACCACGAAGGAGCAGCCGAATGAATGATCAGACGTCGGTGAGCCATGATGCAACCCTGACCCTTCATGCCGGAGCGGGGCCTCGGGAGATCGGATTGCCGGCATCGTCCCCTCCAGTGATGGCGACCAGCTTCTTCACCCATCCAGACGCGGTGGGTTTCTCAGCCAACGATCTGAATGAGGCCGCGCCTCATTTCTACACGCGCTGGAGCAATCCGACCCTCGCGCTGCTGGAAACTCGCTTGGCTGCACTCGAAGGTGGCGAGGCGGCCCTCAGCTTTACCAGCGGCATGGCGGCAATCAGCGCCCTGTTTCTGGATCGCCTGAGCAGCGGTGATCACCTGGTTCTGTCCAATGTCTGTTACGCAGGTGTTGCAGAGCTTGCCCATGATATTCTGCCCAAGCACGGCATCGCCGTCACAGCCGTCGACGCGTCGAACCTTGAGGCTGTGGCTGCGGCAATGCGGTCAAACACCAAGCTCGTCCACGTTGAGACGCCAGCCAATCCGATCCTCCGCCTGTCCGATATAGCCGCCATCGCTAAGATCACCCATGCTGGCGGAGCCGAACTCTCGGTCGATGCAACCATCTCCACCCCACTCGGCACCAAGCCGCTGGCGCTTGGCGCCGACTATGTGGTGCACTCGCTGACCAAGTATATTGGCGGGCATGGCGACGCCCTCGGAGGCGCCGTGATCGGCCGACAGGAGCAAATCGCCGCCTTACGCAAGGGTAGCCTCATCCATCTGGGCGGCTCGCTCTCGCCCTTTGCCGCCTGGTTGATCCTACGCGGGCTAGAAACCCTGGCGCCCCGCATGATGATGCACGAAGTGAACGCCCGCCGGATCGAGGCTTTCCTGGCCGATCACCCCAAGGTGCGGTCGGTATTTTGGCCGGGCTCTCCCCGCCATCCGCAGCATGAATTGGCTCAGCGCCAGATGCGCAACTTCTCCGGCCTGCTGGCTTTTTCGGCCAAGGAAGAAGGTGGAGCATTGGCCCGCCAGCTCGCCGAGCAGCTGCGGGTGGTCTCGTATGCGGTTTCACTGGGCAAGACCAAGAGCCTGCTGTTCTACATTCCTACAGACGACGTTCTACGGTCATCGTTCCACTTGGAGGGGGCGGAGGCCCGCTCCTACCGCGATTGGGCAGGCGACGGGGTGTTCCGCTTCTCGGTCGGGCTGGAAGATCCGGACGACATTATCGCCGATCTGGAGCAGGCGCTCGGATGAGCAAGGCCGCCAAACCTCCTTCCGTTAGCTTAAGTAGGATCCCTAACTTTTCTTCCGGCATCTCTTCGGCTAGCTCGGGGTATGAAAGCTGATAACTCTGTCCTCGCTCCAGCTCCCAAGGTCAGCCATCGCGCTAATCGCCTTTTGGCGGCCCTGGAGCCGGACGACTTCGCGGCACTGGAGCCGCACCTGGACGGGGTTTCCCTGCAGCAGGACCAAGTGCTGTACGAGGCGGGGGATCCTCTGAGGCATGCCATCTTTCCTCATGACACGGTGGTGTCGCTGGTGGCCGTGCTGAAGGACGGCCGCTCGGCCGAGATGGCGGTCTATGGTCGAGAAGGGGCCCTAGGCCTCGTCAGTGCGATGACAGCCAGCCACTCCTTCGGGCGCTACATCGTGCTGAATTCCGGCACTGCCTCCCGAATCGAGCTGGAGCGCCTGCACGCGGTGATCGGCCAGCGCCCGAAGGTGCGCCAACTGGTGCTGCGGTTCGCCGAGGCGATGATGGCCCGGGTTCTGCAGAACGTCGCCTGCAATGCCGTCCACAGTGTCGAAGCCCGCGCCTGCCGCTGGATCCTGAGCATGCACGACCGGCTCGATCGGAACACCGTGCCGCTGACGCATGAGTTCCTGGCCGACATGCTGGGCGTGCAGCGCTCCACCGTCAGCAGCATCACCCGATCACTCCAGGAGGCAGGTCTCATCAAACAAGGCCGTGGTGTCATCACGGTGACCGACCGCGCCAGTCTGGAGCAGACCTCTTGTGAGTGCTACGGCACTGTTCGCAGCAGCTTTGAGCGGCTGCTCCCTCACACCTATGGGAATACCTCGACCACCAATCGACGTCAGCAGCCGCAATGTTCCTGATCCTCGTTCCACGCGCCGGCTGAGCGCACCGGCCTCGCAGGCGAAATCGGTCGCCCTACCTATGATCCTTGGATACAAGCAGGGAGGGTAGAATGTCCGATCACGTCTACAAGGTCGTTGAACTGGTGGGCTCGTCGACGAGCAGCATCGAGGATGCAATCCAAACGGCAATCAAGCGTGCCGACCAGACCTTACGCAACCTGAGGTGGTTTGAGGTGGTGCAAACCCGGGGACATGTGGAGAACGGCGAGGTTCACCATTACCAAGTCGTGCTCAAGGCGGGTTTCACGCTGGAAGGTGAACATCCATAACAGGATACGGCCTCGTGCGACGGGGCGCGATCAGGCGAAACGAAAGCCTGCCCTCAGCGGGTCAAGACGCGCGGCGCTCTACGCTCCACCACAACAGGTTGTCGGCCTGGCGCAACCCGAGCCTGAGTCAGTGGCCGGCTGGAGAGGCGTGGCCTGGCGGCGGCTGCCTTGAGAATCGCGGCTCTGACCTCTGCCTCCGACAAGCCCATCAGCCTTGCGGCAATCTCTGCCTGACCATCAACCCCGTCGGTGAGACCCTGCGCGGCATAGATCGCCTCTTCCAGGGAGGGAGGATTGAAGCGGAGTGAGGTCTGGACGCCAGACGGCTTCTTTTTGGGTGCGGGCATCGATCAGTTCTAACAATAGAACTTGTGGCTACGGATCTTGGACAGGATGTAGATAACGAACATGGAGGCCCCCAGCAGTGACCGGCCTTAGTGGCCGGCGATCATTGTTCTTGCTGCGCTGCAGCATAGAAGGATCGGGCCTTTCCTGAGGAGCAGCATCCTCGAAGAGGTGCTATGCCTTTATGTCATAGCATTCGGAAATGGCGGCTTCTTCAGAAGCAATTGATCGCATCCCTATGTAAATTCTTAGTTTCCATCTTTCGCTCGGCTCGGTTTAAGGCTTGAGGAAGTATAGCACTGGACCTCGGCACCCGGAGCGTTAACGCGACACTCTCCTGAACCTATCAAACAGTTGGTTCCCAGATCCCATCGACGGCAAACGCCTCGCCGTCGCCCGGCCACGGCGGCATGGTGGTTCCCACCGCCGTCAGGGGCTCGGGCGAGACGGAGCGAAACTGGAAGCGGGCTCCAACCGGGATTGAGATGGCGACCCCAGGCTCCACGTCCACGACTTCTTCCCGGTCATGCCAGCGGCGCCACATCTGCCCCCGACCAGAGACGAAGTACCAGACCTCCTCAACGCTCCGGTGCGCCATGGCCCTCGAGACCGCGTGCGGCGGCAGCGTGAAATGCGCCAGGCTGCCCCGGCTCGTGCTGCACAGGACCCGCACCTCGGAGCCATCTGGAGCAGTGGCATCTGGAAGCTCCCCGAGGCGGTTCGTCGCAACCGACATGGAACATACTCCTGCGGGCAGCGGGTGACGGTTACCACATTAGACTAAGCAATGCGATGTCAGGCCTCCGCCAGTGGTCTTCCCCCTGAAGCAGGTGCTCTCAGCAGAGGACACCGGCAGCGAGGCGGCCAGAAACTCCTGTTCATGCGTATGGTCGGAAACATCGCATCTGGACAAGCGGCTAGGAAGGGCAGGTCTCCGTTGCCGGCAGGCACTCGCAGCCAGTGCAATCAACAGGAGAGGTTGCGTTCGAAGCTCATCACTGAGGAAAGGGTTAGCTCGAAAGTCCGTCAGTTGCCCCCGACAACCATTTATCCGCTGCTGCCTGTCCCACATCACGAAGCTGAAGCAAGAACGGCCAATCCAGATTGAGCGCGCTCGATTGGCTCAGCAGCGGAAAGCTCTCCTCAGCCGCGATATGGTGGAGATGTAGCTTGCGGAGCTTGCGCGAGAGAACTGATCCTCCCGGCTCAGCGCCAGACAATGACCGCATGGCAGCGAGAGCGTCCATATCCCGCAGAAGTGAGCTGTTGAAGGTAATCTGCTCCATGCGCTTGGCGATCTCAGAGGATGTTGTTGGCATCTCTGCGCCAGCCGTTGGCATGATTTGCACAATCAGAGCTTCAGAAGCTCGTGAGGCAGAAACCAGCGGGATCAGTGGCGGGTTGGCCGAGTACCCGCCATCCCAATAGGCTTCACCATCAATCGAGACGGCATGATGAATAACCGGAAGGCAAGCGGACGCCAGAATGGCGTCGAGCGTTAAAGCCTTCTCACGAAAGATGTGCAATTTGCCATCGCGTACGCGGGTAGCTCCAATGAGCAGCCGCACACTGGGATTCGCCCGCAGGGCATCGAAGTCAATTTCGCTGGCCAACAGCGATTTGAGCGGGTTCACGTTAAATGGATTGAACTGGTACGGGGATAGGACGCTGGTTGCCATGGCCAGTGCGGCACCGGACTGCGTCCGAGGCGCAGTATCGCTGGCGCGCCTCCAAAAACGCTCCAGTTTCTGTCGCGCACCCAATCGGCCACCTTCGGACAGCCCCGAGGCCAGAAGAACAGCGTTGACCGCGCCGGCACTTGCGCCACTCACAGCATCCAGCACCAGATCATCCTCGGCCAGCAGGCGATCAAGGACGCCCCAGGTGAACGCACCAAAAGAACCACCGCCTTGGAGAGCCAGAGAGAGTCGTCTCCTGCTGGTCTTCGACGCGATGACCCGGCGCCGAATTGGGGCAGGTGCGTCGGCTTGGGTGCCGTGGTCAGGGTGAGAGCCGATCAGGAGGTCTTGGAGTGAGAGTTTCATGGCGAACAAACTGTGCAGTGCACCATAAAGTTCAACAAGGCAGACCTGCTCAAAATGCAGCCATTAGCGGGTCCCAGCAGATTATGCGCACAAAGCAGCTCGTCTGCCGAGAAACTGATCAGTTTTGGCGCAGTCAAGGAAGTGCTCTGGCGATCCATGCTATCGACGCATGGCGATGCAGATTGTTACCCGCGAGTTGCATTGCAGCGATCCTAGCGGAATAATGCGGGACCTAGGGAAAAATGGCGCTCAGTCAATAGCCAGCCTTCGCCAAAAACGAGTGCGGCGTTCTTGATATCAGTTCAGCCGCTTAGAGAAATCGCGTCGCGGCAGAGGCGGTGCTGCTTCGGATAATTTGTCCAATGTGTATGTCTTGGACACAAGCGCCTGATGGCCAAGGGCTGTCAAAATGGCTATCGGAGCGATGTTCAGCTCCTGGTGAATCGCTCTCATCAGTCAATCGTCCTTGGACGCATCGTTGAGTACACCAGGCTCGAAGAGCGACGGCTGTGCTGACTCCGAGATTGTCTCAGGCCGCAAGCCGGTGACATTCACAAATGGAATGATCCGGCTGATACCAGCAGCGAGAATACCAAAGACATTGATCCCCAGGGCATCAATAGTCTTGCAACCTTATGGTCCGCTCCTTGAGCCGGTTGCGTCCATTCCAGCATCTCACATGGGACATCAGTTGCAGCCGCTGGGTTCTCACCCACCTTTGTGCGGATGACCACAAATGTCACCGAGTAGATCCCCTGATGTAAGCACTTGTTAACCATGTGGGCGGATCCTTCTCTTCTGAGAGGCGCCATATGGCTCGACAACCGCTTGTTCTTCTGGTTTCCAAGGATCGACTGACTGGCATCCTGACCAGCAACGGCCTTCTTGGCTATGGGTATGACGTCTTGGTGGCGGCCAGTGTTGAGAAGGCTTTTGAGCTTCTGCGCACAACCCCGCGCATCAGCGTTCTGGTCATCAACGTAGAGTTGGGGAACTTCTCCGAGGGTTTGGCACTCGCGAAGGCCGCCCGCAAGGATGACCCGAAGATCAAGGTCGTCTACACCTGCGGCATTCCCAACAGGCTCCCGGAGCGCGAGAAGGTCACTGGCGCTCCCTGTCTGCGAACGCCGTACCGTCCGCACCAGCTTGTCGGTGTCATCGGGCAAATATCAAACCGGTCCGTTCCTGACGAGCATGAGATGCACGCCGCCTGACATCTCGGATCGGATCTGACGTACTCTTGAGGAGCGAGGTGGCGTTAAGAATTTAGCCCGCAATGCTGGCCTCAGGCCAGTCTCAGGCGCCTTGCATTCGCCTGGACTTGCCTTCGGTAATTCTGCACGACCTGATGAGCCGACCCACCGGCTGCAACTGTCATGGCGGCGTCCATGAAGGCGAGCATCTTCTCTGTCACCATGAGCTGCGCCTCAGCCGGAGTACCCTGACCCATTGCAATCTGCGCCAAGCGCAGGCTTATCACACTTTGCGCTTCCAGGCCGAGCAGAGTTGTATCGAGGGTAAGCCTGACCCAGGATCCCAGCATCATTGCTTCTCCAGTGCTACGGATTGCTTGGCGAGCCGTTAAGCTGATCAAGCAAGCGCCCTTGATGCAATCAGGAAGTATGCACAGCAGCAAACAGACGAGAGCGCCCGACGGCGAGCCGGACGCTCTAAACAGGCTGATGGTGCCTGTGATTACTTTGCACGCGCTGTAGACTTTGCCGGGGCAAAGGTCGCCTGCGCAGCAGAGTAGAGGGCACCGAACGGCGCAAGGCTGTCCTGGGCCAGCTTGGCATAGAGCTCACGGGTCCTCGTCGACTGAGCAATGAAGCCTTCGTAGGCGCTCTTCGCATATTCGGTCTGGATCTCGATCACCTTGTCGAGCGACTTGACGCCAACAAGCTTTTCGAACGTGGAGGCCGTCTGCTCAAACGACTTCTTGGCATAGTCGGCGGTCTCGACAGCGATCGCCTGCGTGCCGGTGGTGGCAACCTCGAGTGCCTTCACGGTCGCGCCAAAGCTGTCTTTGCCGAGCTTCTGAACGGTCTCAAACGGCTGGTTCATGATGGTTCTCCAAATGGGCGCCTTGCCCGCTGTAAGATGCAGCCGCTCAAGATATCGGCTGCTGGCTTATTGTGCATCGCACAATGAAAGTCAAGGCTTATTGTGCGGCGCACAATCGCGCGGTTTGGGCTATATTGCCGCGCATCACGGCCAATCTAACCCGAAGGCTTGCTCCCTCATGCTGCACTGCCATATGAATGGTCGAGCTTGTTGACTGCGGCTGTGTCGTTGTTGCGTTCCACAATCCAACAAGCTTGCCTGCCCAATTGTGCGTACCTGTCTCTGGCGTTCTTTCACCCTTGGCGGGATCTCGCCTTACGACCGCTGCAGGCTCTGTACGGTCGATGATGCCGGATCCTCTGTCCTGTCTGCGAGGAATGATGATCAACCGAACCATCGGCCAAACTCCGCCTGATAAGGCCAACGAACTCTTCGCCCAGCTGCTGGGGACAGCCAATGATGCTGCCGAGACCCGCGAACAGCTGCTCGCAAGCCTGGCCCATGAGCTGGATCTTCTGGCCAATCTGCAGGAGCAGCACCTGTTTCCGGTGCTGGAGAACCATCCAGAAACCGCTGACCTCGTCCGCGAAGCGCGGGATGACAATCAGCAGACCAGGGCTCTTCTGGACGAGCTTGCCGCCACGCCGAAGGACAGCGATACGTTTCTGCCGAAGGTCGAGGAGCTGAGGAAGGTGTTCCAGCAGCACATCCGCAACGACAAGAACGAACTGCTTCCGGTGGTGCTGAAGGTCCTGAACGAGGAGGAGGTCGAGGCGGTCGTCGAAAAGGTTGAGGAGGAGATCGCCGAGGCCACGCGGGCGGCCGGTGACCAGCCGGTCCGGCGCCCGAGGGCTAAACGCACACCGCGCACAAGCGGCAACCTGCTGGCGGCAGTTGAGGCTATGCCGGAGGCTATCCAGGACGTAGAGCAGGAGATCCAAGCGACGGCTCAGGCCAGCCTGCCTGTTGCGGCCGAAATCGTCGACCGCGCCATCGAGGTCACCAGTGTCCAGGGTCGAGTGACATCACACCTTCTGGATCATGCGCCACGGTATCTGCAAGCCGTAGCCCGTTCGAACAGGGTCCTGGCCCGCGGAACCGGCACGATCGCACTGGAATGGTTCGGCCTCAGACAGGAGCGCCTGCTCAAAAACCTTGATGGCATGAACGAGTTATTGGCCTGCCGCTCCATACCGGATCTCGTGAGCCTCCAGAGCTCTCTGATCCGTCAGAATGTTGAGCAGATGATTGGCAACAGCCAGCGTCTCGCGCAGATCTCGGCCCAGGTTGCGCAAGAGGCCACTCAGACGATCATGTCTTCGACGGCAGATCGGCCCATCTCCTGATAGGCTTCATCAAAGCACTCCCGGCCTTGATGCCGGGAGTGCGGCAAGGCCGTGTTAGTCAGGAGACAACCATTCTCTTGGACCGCGGCGTCGTTCATGACTTAGTGGTGATCATGCAATAGCCAAGCCACTTTCGATCCGGCATAGTCCGCGTCTGTGGGCCTGTAGCTCAATGGTTAGAGCCGGCCGCTCATAACGGTCTGGTTCCCGGTTCGAGTCCGGGCGGGCCCACCACATATCGACCCAACGCCGTTTAGACCTGCCCGCTCATCCAAACCAACCCGTCCGATAATGACCGATTCCTCTCCCTCTCAGGAGGCCGACCTCGTCGACCATCACGGCTATCGCATCCGCCTCAGCCCGAGCGGCTTGGACTGGATGGCCCTCGTGACCCGGCCCGACCATAAGCCCACTCTGATCATGGCCCCAGAGCGGGACACGGTCCTGGCTAAAGCCCGAGAGTGGATTGATCACCAGCTGGCCCCGGACGAGAGCCCGCAATGACCTACAGCCTGATCCAGCTGGCGCCCGGCGCCTATGACCTTCTCCTCGGCGACACCATCGTGGCCAGCGTGGTGAGAAGCGGCCTGCGCCAGCCCTATACTTGGACCGCCGAACTGCTTGAGGAGTTGCCGCGGAGCAGGCGGCCCGCACCGTTCCGGGAGGTCGAGCACAGCTTTCCGTCCTTGGAGGAGTTGTGCGCCTGGCTTGGCCACCCAGCTGTGAAGACCAACAACCCAGGCACCGCGTCTCAGGGTGCATGAGAGAGAAACGCCCCGGCGGAGGCGCTGTCTGAAACCTCGACCGGAGCGGGTGTGCCAAGGGAATGACGCACAGCATGAATGTACGTCATCCTGAGCCAGCGGCAATGCGGCTCTCAAAAGCCAGCGGATCACGCGCATCAAGACCCGCCGTGTGACCTGCCGGCTACAGACATCAGCGTCGAAATCCGACACATAGCGTCGCCGAGCGACACGATTGGATCGCCCCTCCCACCATTTTCCAGAACCTGCCGCATTCATCGAGGTCTTCATCATGCCGCCGACAGAGGTTGCAGCGCCTGTCTTTGCTCCGACACATGCCCCGACATTCACACAAGCCGCCGTGCGGTTTGTCGTTTCCTTTGCCGCCCTGATCGGCCTGAGCCTGGTGCTAGCCGCGCTCTAGAGCATCGGACCCAAAAGTTGACCCACTTGTGGGTCCGATGCTCCACTCTTTGAAGAGCGCATCGTTCGGGGCGGACCCAGCGGGCCGCGCAAGCGACCCGAAGGGCCGCGTCAGCGAGTACCGGGTTCACTTTTCGCTGGTGCGGCCCGCTGGGTCCGCACGATGCGCTAAGGCCACATTGTTAGGCGCCTGTGCTGATTCCGATACAGCCAAAGCGCTGGCCATCAGGCATATTGGTCGCGTCCTTGAAGGAACGGCTGGGGTCCGAATCTCCCTGGAAGGGGAGCGCCTCTGCTACGCACGAGGCGCTTCTCTTTACCAGGACAGGACGTGATCGCACGATCATCATGGATGGGAGTCAGGATGAGCTCTCGCGACAAGTGCTGATCGCTACGCTGGTGATCTCGACCTGGCATATGAGCGGAAACGCGGGGTCCTCAGCAGAGGCTCACGCGGCGCTACGCTGACGGCGCCGATGCTCGCAAAGCTCACGGACGAGTGCCGCATCAGGCAGCAGCCCTCCAGGCAGTCACCTGCGGCCCTCCCAAACCCACCTGAATTCCGCTTCAAACTCGGATCCCTTCATGCGGCGGACTACCGTCGACAGACTACCACGGTGAGCGTGAGATAATTGGCCAACCGACGCAAGGCGCCCGAAATGAGGTGGCAGGATCGAGCGCTGCTCGGCCAGGTCGAGCCAAAAAGGAAACGCTCCAGCCAAGAGAGGTTCGCTTTAACTCTCAGCCGGAGCGCCGTAACTCCCGTAGGGGCAACTACTTGAGCCACGTCTCATAGGCTAAGGGGTCTCCATCCATCCGCAACTGAGCAAGAGGAGTGGGTCTTTGGTCCTGGACCACGCCCTGTTTCCTTTCAGGAGTAGCTCCGAAATCCAAATGCTTCGGCGAAGGTCGCTCGGTCCATCAGCCAGGATGTCTGCATGCAAAATGAAGTGACATCGCGCTTTGGATCCAGGCCAGGCAGTCTGACAGTCGAGGCCGCCCGATGTAGCAGCTTGCCAGTTTAAGGATGATCACAGGCTTTTGCTCGCTCTCACGCGAATGCTCCGGTGGCTGTCGATCCAAAAAGCGGATCCTGCCCTAAAATTGACGGAGGTAGGGATAGAAAAGCCAATCGACTTTCTCCTAAAGGCCTATGTGCCGGGCTCGAAATTTGAAGCAGCATTGGCGGATCTGAGAGCGGCTATCGGCGAAACCGGAGGCGCTTAACAGGATCGGCAGCACCGGGACGAGAGGCGAAGATGAATCGAGAACAGCAAGCCGCTCGGATCGAGAAGATCGTTGCGACAATTGCCGAGCGGGCCGTCATCGTGCCTCCTGATCACCGCTCCGCCTACATCGGGGATGAAGTTGAGAAGGTGCGGCAAGCCTTCCTGCAGACCTATGAGGCTGATGAGGGGCTGAGGGGCTACGCCATGGAGTTCGTCGACAAGATGAGCGAGTGGATCGAGGCCCGAGTTCACGCGCTGGAGACCGGGGCATCCGGCGAGGCCAAAGCGGGGGAGGGAAGGGAGGAGCTAAAGTCCTGAGCCAGGAGCGCGCCATCGCGCAGATGGAGCGATCTGCGTTGCAGTCGACGCAGTGAATCTCTCGCATGGCAGACCAGGACGGAGGTTCTGATCAGATTCCAAACTCCGCTGGAGCCGCTCCCCACAGCCGAAGCGGCTTGCCAGGAGACCGTGGCGTTCGCTCGCTTGAGTCGATCGGCACGATGATGGAGGTCATTCCACCATAGATGACAATGTAGCCTTGCTGCCTGAGATCGCGCTCGGCGTGGTTCAGGGTTTCGAGCCAGGGGCGGAGAAAGTTCAGCATGCGAGCCTCACACCAGGAGAGTTCCTTGGGCTAAGCAAGAACCATGCCCAGCTGCCCGATAGAGGTCCGTCGCTAGCGCGGGCAAGCGGCGGTGAGACGATGGCTAACCCATCTCATTCCACGGCGCAGCAAGGGATCCCGATGGTGGGCTCTACCCTCAACTGGGCTGAGACACGGAGGCCCGCCCACAACTTCGTTAAGCACAGCTGAACAGTGCCTTGCCCTTACGTACTAATGCGTACCTCTTAGTGAGTAGATTGGGTCGCATTCCCTTGCCCAGCCAGGATTCTTCATCATTGATGAACATGCAGGATTGGCTTGGGGCGATACGACGGGGGCAGGGGATGTATGGCGATCAATACGGCTGTGCGGTTGGCTCGAATGGAGAGGCAGGCTGCTCCGATCAGCAGATCGTCACGGCATTGCTCTGCGGCAACGCGCTGCTAGGGGCCGGGCTCACGCATCTGCTGACGGGGACCTGCTTTAGAGTTATCGACGGAGGATGCCTCGGAGAGAGCGCATCAACCTGTCAGGCTGATCCAGTTCCAGTTCTCTATGTCATTGACGCCAGTGGATCGCCCCAGCAAACAATCACGCTTGTTGAAGACGCCAAGCGGCACCACCCTTCGGCTCGCATCGTAGTCATCGCCACAAGCTTTGATCTTGGCCTGGTCCGGCTTGCGGTCGCGGCCGGGGTGGATAGCTTCTGCCTCGCTACAGTTGACCGTGAGGTGCTGATCAACGTTCTTGAGCTGACAGTTCTGGGCGAGCCGATTCTGCCGGGAAGCGTGCTCCAGTCCCTGCTCGATGAAGCGTCCACGGTTTCGGCTTTGGCTCCCACCCCGTCGACGTCCGAGCCCAACACTCCTGATCCGCGGGTGGAGAAACTGTCGCCTCGCGAGACGGTCATCCTGCAGTCGCTGATGGGTGGGGAGGCCAACAAGGTCATTGCCCGGAAGCTCGAGATCACGGAAGCGACAATCAAGGTCCACGTGAAGTCGATCCTGCGCAAGATCGGGGCCGCCAATCGCACCCAAGCCGCCATGTGGGCCAACGAAAACCTCCGACCTGGCGATCGCCCGTTCCTCAATGCTTAGCACCTCACCAGAGAGGGTGGTCGCCAACAACCTTCTGCTGAGGATCATCTCGGCTCATCGCCGTCCTTCGGTGCCCACGGAGACATCGGGCGCGATCAGGAGATGCTGGTCGAGTGCCGGGTTAACCACCGGGTTGCATTTGAAGCAGATCCCGCCAAACTGTCGTGCCCTGTCGGTCGTCGCAATGTAACATTGCATCGATTTGATCGACCAGCACCTCTTGTGGAAGGCGGACACCCGATGAGCACCACCCGTGTCTTTCTGCTCGCCTCCTCCCTGGCTCGATTGATCGAGAGGGAGAGAGGAGGTCAGCTTGTCCGACGAGGCTACTTCCCGGAAGGACCAAGCCGCAGCACCCATGTCCAGCTGGAAGGCGAAGCAGGGCACCTCGTCCTGGTCTCACCTCATCCCACCGGGATGCACGAGGATCTGACTGCGATCTCCCGTCTGCAGGCCGAGGCTCTGCTCGAACTGACTGCCGGACAGGTCGAACTCCAGAATGTCAGCGTGGACATCGGCTCCCACATCGCCGCCGTCCACCGCTTCATCAGTCCGGGACCGCTCGATCTGATCACCATCGTGTTCAAGCACGACAAGGCAGCGCGAAAGTTCCGGCCTCCGGCCTGGTTCGGGCCTGAGGTCACCAGTGATCCCAACTATCAAACCCGCGCCATCGCTCTGGCCGGTCTGCCATCCCTTGCAATGATAGAGGTCACGGACGCAGCCCTCCACAGCCTGCTCGATATCTTGGACAATCGCGCTGGCGAGCCCCAGCCGCAGCCATCCCAGGCGGCGCGTGCGCCTGAGGCTTCGGAGCCGGTCTTAGATCCTGCGGCCGAACAGGAATTCGACAGGCTCAACATCGAAGACAGCGTGATCCGGGAACTCGCCCGCTCATTGCAGCCACAGGGACGCTGATCTTGTCGTCAAGATAGTTGAGCTTGCATCGGAGAGGATCCTTGCCTGGATCCATGCAGGGAAAGCACTGGCGGCTTGATCAGCTCGGGGTGTCTGTGTCAGGGGAGGCACAGGTCATCCGCCGAGGATGAGGACAATTGATGGTTGCCGCCCAGGCCGAAAATGATGATGGATTGATCGGCAACTCGCCTCTGACAAGAACCGACAATGACCTACAGCCTGATCCAGCTGGCGCCCGGCGCCTATGATCTCCTCCTCAACGGAGAGGTCGTGGGGAGCGTGGTGCGCAACAGCTCCTATCAGCCTTATACGTGGACAGCGGAACTCCTCGAGGATTTACCTCCAGCGCGCAGGCCGGCACCCTTTACCGACCTCGAGCATGTCTTCGCCTCGTTGGAGGATCTTTGTGATTGGCTCGGAAGTCCGGCGATCAAAACCAACAATCGCCATGGTGACGCCTGGGAGCGGTGAGCATCCCCTTTCGATGGAGTCCAGACAGGATGCTGATCCGCGTTCACCACTGGTTCAGTGGTGAGCCGGCATCTTAGGACACCGGTTGCCCGACCGTACTCCCGGCCAAGCCCAGGACCCTCGCTCCCTCTCATCGTTGGACTTGGTCGGGTTCTCGCCTCAATCCGTAAATGTCGCCCCGTAATGAACCCCGTCTGTCCAGATCAAGCGAACCCGAGCGACCGCCCCATGGTCTGGAATTTGCAGCTGAAACTCCCGGGGAATGTCGGCTGGCTCAGACACCACAACACGCACTCCGGTCTGAGACAGATCCCAAATGGCGCATTCAATCGGTGCCGGAGCCGTCTTGTCTGCAATCCACCCTTTCAAGGGCGCGGAGAAGCGCTCACTCGAACGACTCTCGGACGTTCCAAAGGGCATGCACATGTTCCTACTACGGCGGAAGGCCACTTATAGGAGAGCAGGCTGACTTGGGGCTTTGCTGCTGAGAGAGCCGGCAGACCTGGTATCGCGCCAGGTCCGACGAGGAGCCCGGGAGGGCAGTCCATCCGTGCCAACTCCCGGGGCTCGTCGATAGCTGTCGTCGACAGGCAGCCGAGATCAGACTGAGCTGATTTGCCGGAGGTGACAAGCGGCTCAATTGGGGCGCGGCAGCGTGGCACACTTCTCGAGATCCAGTATAGACGCACCTCCGGGCAGCCGGTTCTCAATTGGCGGACGGCCATGAGCCACAGGTTTCCCGAAGTCGTAGTCGATCGAAAGAAACTCATCTCTGATCCAAAACTTTGACTGATCATCCTGCTGAGGCCAGAAACGGCCTTGTTGCAGACCGCGCCAGAGATTTCCGCGTCTGAAACCTCTGGCGCGGTTTTCTAAAGATCTCTGGGGGCCGGTAGGAGGAAGGATCCCATCGCCTGGGACGGCCGCAAGATGGGCTTTTCAGGTCCTTTGACCACGAATCGGGTAGCGGCTGGATCGAAGTCGAGTTCCAGGTCCATCGCAGCCTTGAGAGCTTCAGCGTTGGCCGGTCCATAGAGCCGGTCAAGAGACGCCGCATCGTCAGCGGAAACGAGAATTGAAAGATCCGTCTTCTTGGCGGCTGCGGCCAGCTCTGTCATTCCCGAGATCGGCTCGGCCTGATCGGTGTTTGTGAAGATGAACACGGCTGGCCGCTGTGGCTTGTCAGCCGCCTGTTCGCTGCGGCCGTGGATCGCTTCGTCAATGATCTGCTGCCACAGGAGGCGGGTCAGGAGATTGTAGGCCGCGGCATGCGGGCCGTGTCGGGTCGGGCAGCACACATAAACGGTTGCCGGGCCGCTGATCTCGACCCCCTCAGAGGTACTGATGTTCCGGTGGGCCGCCCACTGGCCGCGCGGATCGCCGGAAGCCCAGGACGTCTCGGGAGTATGAAAGGGCACCAACCGTTGCACGATCGCGTCATGGATCACCCGACGGCGCTCATCGGAAAGAGCCGCGTAGGCGCGCAATTCGAATAGTGCCCTTGGGCTCCCGGACCTGTCGGCGGCGGCAACATAATCAGCAGCTTGATCGTCAAGATGGTGCTCGATGAGGACCGTGCACAGCCCCATCAAGGTCGGCTCGACCAGACGCAATCCGCCGATGTTCGCGACCTGAGCGGTGGCGAGCTCCAGCAGGCCCCAAAGAGCGGAGATTGCTTCCTGCTCGATGGTGTCGTTGCCATCATTCGTTTTGATCTCTGGAATCCGATCGTATCGTTCTGCCCATTGGGTGATGAACGTTTCCGCGATGTTGCGCAGCCGTCGGGAGCGGGTTTCCGGATCGGTGCCCAGATTGATGTCAGCGAGTGGATTGTAGGAGCTCCCGCTGTGCCACCGAATGCGTGAGACGGGTCCCAGTTTGGCCCGGGTAGCAGCGGTGAGGTCGTAAACCTCTCCGGTCGGGTCGTCGACGATGTAGCTCGCCGATGTGCCCCGCAGAAGGGTCGGGACGATCACCCTCTCCACCCGCTGGCGCGAGCTGGCTCCAAGGAGGAGGGTGTTCGCGTTCCGGGTCGTGCCGTGCGGAACGCCCCGGCGGTCCTCCCCGAGCGTGAGGATCGCACCGTGGGGAGCGATGATGGCATCTTTAGAGAGCCCTAGTCCAAAGAGTTTTTTGAGAAGGTCTTTCACGTGGTCTGATCCGTTCGGGTGGACAGGAAAGAGAAAGCGACTGAGAAGTTCGAAATCCTGTTACGCAGGAGAGGAACGCACAGGTCCACGTTTTGCAGAACTTTGCGGCAGGTTTTCGCAGCCAGGCGAGAACAACGACACGCTCGGCGTCCATCGCCGGGGTACGTCATCCCCGTCCGCACACGGAACCTGCGGAACGGTCCCTGGTGACGGCGGTCGCGAGCAGGCTAAAGGTCGCTCAGATCGCCCGATATGAAAGGCGCTCCTGATGCTCGGGTTCTTATCGGGACAAAAACACTCGAACTTGTCCAAGCCCACGGCAGGACTTCCGGACGTCTTGGAGCCCTTCGCGGCCGAAGGGGCGTCGCGGCTATCGCCGCCAGATACCATGGGTGGACCGGCCTGAAATCGTCACATTCGTGCGCGACGTCGGAGGTGACGCTTCATTAACCATCAGCTCGCCCAAGGCCACCAATGCTCAGACCTCTTGTTGCCCTTGCCCTCGTGCTCGCGACCCCAGCCTTCGCTCAGACCAATAGCCGTCCCGACATCATCCGCGGCCTCTGCCGTCCTGATGGCTGCGACGAGTTCGCCATCCTGTCGGCTTCTCCTCTGACCAAGACAGGGGAGGGCACACTCATGCAAACCCGGGTGAAGACCTTCCATGCCAGCTCAAGCGGACGCAGGGAACTCAGTGAGGAGAACGGGTATGTGTACTGTTCGCGAACCAAGCCAGCGATTGTGGCCGAGAAGGCTGGGCGCACGATGGCGTTTTATCTCGCGCCGTTCGCCACCCGGGAGAGCCGCGAGACCATCCGTCAGAACGCCAACTTCCATGCCTTGTACTTCAGCATCTGCCATGGCATGGAAGCGGGCCGGGCGGCGGTCCGGAACCTGCCGGGTGTCGCCCAGGAGCTCGGCTACAGGGTTGCTCTGCCCCAGTCGCAGTCTGTGGCCCTGAGCGGGGTCGAGGACATCCTGCCGCCTGAGAACCGGCGCTCAGCCGAGGCGAGGAATGACAGGCACTCGGCGCCGCCAGCGAGCACGCCGCCTGCCGTGGCTCAGCGGGACTGGGCTATCGACGGGCCGGCTGGCGAATTCGGAGGATACCGTGAGGCGATGCCACCCCGTCCGCTGCCTGATAATGTGGAGCGGGAGGAGGGGCTGCTGGCCGGTCCGCGCCGCCTGACCAACCGCGCCTTTGATGCCCTTGATGAGGTAGGCGACTGGATGCTCGGACGGCGATACTGATCCGAAGGCAGAAGTGCTATTTGTCATGGCGCCAGCGTAAGCTGTCCCCAATAATCTTCGGACAAGAAGTAGCCCATGAGCCCGTCGTCACAATGGACCCTGTTCCTCGCCCGCCCTGGACGAGAGCGGCAGCACGTCATCCGGGATCCTCAGGGCGAGCCCCGGATCCTCTTTGGTGAGGACGATGGCACACGGATCAACGATCGTCTGGCGAGATATCTTGTCGAGAGCCTGAATGCGGGTCTCGTTGTTGACGACCCGAACCTGGACGAGGGCTGGTTCCTCGACAGCTCGGGCGACGGTAACGAGCAGGATCCGGCCATTCTCATTTGCGACCCCGATTTCGAGATCCGGCTCGAGATCCTCGATACGGGCAGCCTTGAAGAGGATCGGGCGCTGGGCCGAAAGGTTGTGGCCCTGATCAATACCTACTTCACCCAAAACGAAGTTTCACAGCCAAGCGCTGCCTCCGACAGCGCTTCACCAGAGAGGCAGCAAACCGGCTCCCAACGTGGAACCATTGAGAAGAGAAAATTCTCCCGGTCAGGTCCATGACCGACACCCGCTAAGGACTTTTTGTCAAAATACCTGTTGCCAGCCAAGTCTTGTGTAGGCGCAAAAGTTAAATTGTCAGCACTGAGCAAAGGCAAAATGTCCCATTTGCTATCCCTAATGAGCTCAGCTCATCTTTGCGTGTTCACGTGACCGGCAAGGCAAGGTGGATCACCACTGGGGAGCGTAAGCTGTAAGACGCCGCTCGCTTAGACACCCGCGATAGCTCCTCGGAGAGTGCCCATGCACGTTGTCATGCTCGCCTACCCCTGTATGACCCAACTGGACCTGACCGGGCCCTTTGAGCTGTTCGCCCGATTCGAGGAATTGTCTCTTCATCTGGCCTGGAAGTCCTCCGATCCGGTCGTCGATGGGAGTGGGCTGGGCCTGATACCGACCACCACCTTTGCCGATTGTCCGCAGGCGGACATCCTGTTTGGTCCTGGCGGGCCTGGGCAGATCAACCTTATGGCTGACAGGGAGGTTCTCACCTTTCTCCAGGCCCAGGCTGAAAACGCTACTTACGTGACCTCCGTGTGTACGGGGTCACTGGTATTGGCCGCCGCCGGTCTGCTGACGGGCCATCGTGCTACCTGCCACTGGCTGTCGCTCAACCAACTCGCCTATTTTGAAGCCGAGCCTGTGGCGGAACGTGTTGTGGTAGACCGCAACCGGGTGACCGGGGCGGGTGTCACTTCCGGGATCGATTTCGCTCTGACGCTCGCGGCAGCTCTGTTTGGTGAAGATCGGGCCCGGCGGGTGCAGCTATCCATGGAGTACGATCCCGAACCACCATTTCCTGGAGGATCTCCGAGCAGTTCTGACCCTGCTGTCATTGCGACGGTGCGGGAAGGATCGGCCGCCTTTCAGCAGCAGCGAGAAGAGGTGGCACAGACTGCGGCGGCTTTGAGAGCGCAATTTAGCCAGTGTTCAGTGAGCAGTACTGCCAAGTGATATTTGCCTCGGTGAGTTCCCTCGAAGGGCCACTCAGA
The DNA here is from genome assembly GCF_025460805.1 of Microvirga sesbaniae. Classification (GTDB taxonomy): domain Bacteria; phylum Pseudomonadota; class Alphaproteobacteria; order Rhizobiales; family Beijerinckiaceae; genus Microvirga; species Microvirga sesbaniae. Next base: position 24,408 of record NZ_JAMXFJ010000035.1, read on the forward strand.
CTGACTCATTACTGGCTCCTCGTCAGCAGCGCTATACAAAACTTTTGGACACGTTCAAATGACACATCACCCAGTTCCATATAGCGTCGTCAGCGAAATCATGCGAGCAGGCGACCTGCACTAAGCTAATGGACTAGCAGCTCGGCAGGGGCTTCGGATGAGCACCGAAACAGCACGACTTCTTCTGCGGCGGTCGACCCGAGCAGATGTGCCAGCGCTTTTCGGATTCCTCTGCGACGCTGAGGCGATGCGCTACACTCATCACGATCCTACCCTTCGAGGATAATTCATAGCCTGCCCGTTCTGAGCGCTTAGGCCCAGTCCGGCCGCCTCCGCTGCTCTGCCAGGATTGCAGCCGCATCCCAATCATGCTCAACGGCCATCATCTTGACGTGCCATCCACCTTTGGAGCGTTCGGCTAAGGCGTAGCGGGCATGCGGTGAACCAGCCGCCATTGTATGCGGGAAGGGAGCATCATCGTGAAAGGCTTGAAGCCCCACGCTGCTCGGGTTCACGATGAGCCGACCGTCGTCCAGGGTCATAACCCGCGGAATATGAGTGTGACCGCACAGGATCAGGGAGGCGCTGGTTTGGCCCGCCCGGGTGGTCGACTCATTCCGTATTGCCGGACGGCAGCTTCCATTCTCCAAGGTTTCGAGGAAGTAGGTGAGATCACTGTCTGGGGTCCCATGAACCGGGAGTACATCGTCCCCGATGAGAAGGGTCTGTGGCAGGGTGGCCATCCGGGCGCGCTGCTCGGAGCTTAAGTTCTGGGCAGCAAAAAGGTCCGAGGGCCCCATTTAATCCTGCGATATGGTGAGAAGCTGACGCTCATGATTGCCGCGTACGGTCGGCAATCCGAGGCTCATGAGCCGTTCGGCCGTCGCTGAGGGCTGCAACGGCCCGAAGACGGTATCTCCAAGATTGACGATCAGATCAGGGCTTTGCTGAGCGATATGCGCCAGCACGGCCTCCAAAGCAGCGTGTTTCCCATGAATATCCGCGATGGCTGCAATCTTCACAGCTACCACTGAGCAAATAAGGCGGGACCTGACAAGACTGCACCACGCTTACCTTTACTTCGCTGGGCAGCAAAGCCTCTGCGTTTCATGATAAGCGGCCTTAGCTGAAATCGATACGGCAGTCCTGCCCTGCTTCATGGGGTTTGTGGTTACCGGCACTGGCAACGGCGCGAGCTTTTTGAAAGGGAGCCTCGTCCTCCCGCGCAAGCTGTCCAAGCGTGCGAGCGCCCGCCGCGTCCGGAGAGGAGCAAAGCAAGCTCTGAGCTTCTGCCAATCATGAAGTGCCGTAGGTGCGCTGAGCACCCCGATGAGGTGGACGCCCCCTCGACAGCAGCACTGTGCCATGATGGCGCTGTCTATCAGCCATATACAAGGAGGCCTCCGCGGGAGAAGTTTGCACAATTGGATTTCTCCGTTCAGGTTGGACGAGTTGGGCTTTGCCGGCAAGCAGGCCCTGATCCGAACTGTGGTGCGACGGACCAAGATCGACCGCAACCACGTTGAAGTCGCCTTCCGCGTTCCACCGCCAACACCTGCAACCTCAAGCCTGTCGGAATCTCCCCCAGACAGCGATTTTCGGCGCCATTATACGGGCGATCGTGGAGCGCACGATTGTATGCTCGTGCGCGACGGCTGCCTGGCCAAGGGAGGGCTTGCCGGCCACCACTGAGATGGGGATCTACCTCGCGATCACGAAGCTGTTCCGGGCGAGCGCTTCCTGGCGGCCTATGCCCGTCGCCTCGATGTGTGGTCCGGTCCCGCGCTGGAGGTGGTGCGCCGCAACTCTGACAACCACATCGTGCTATTTAAGCCGTGATCGTGGTTGTCGGGGTGAAATCGTGGCGCTGCCCTGCTATGTCGAAGAGGCGAGGTGTGTGGTGCCGGCAGACCGCAGCCGCTGGGCAAGCGCGCGGAACGGGTCGGCTCCAAGAGCGTGAATCAGCCCTCGGGCGCCGATGTACTCGCAATTGAGAGCCGCCAATTCCTGGCCAAGACGCAGTGTTCCAGAGAGCACGGACCCGTCTACCTGCCAGCCGTGATCCAGGATTTGCCAGATCAGCGCTGCTGTGACCATATCGCCCGCTCCCGCCGTGTCGATCACTGACCGAGCGTCGACAGCCGGAAGGGAGATCCAGTCATCGTCCGGGGATAGCCGGAACTGCAGGCCGCGTGCGCCCAAGGTGATGATCATGGTTGACGCCGGCGGCAAGGCACCTGCGACGATCTCCGCCATCCGCTCGGCTGAGATTTTCACAATGTGCGCGAGTTCCATCGCCTGCCGGAAAAGGTCAGGGTCCCGGATGGCGGATGGCTCGAAGATGATGAGGGTACCCTGTTCGCGAGCCCATGTGGCAGCATGGAGAATAGGGGCGGACACACGGTCGAAGTACATCACTTGAGGAGGGACAGCATAGCGAATGAGGCGCTCGACGTCGGAGGCTTCGATGCTGGACCACCGGCCCAACGAGGTTCCGGTCAGGGGATCGACCCGGCGAAACTCATGATGCCCAGGGGCGCCACCGTCTTCGCGCGCGACGAGGTGCTCGATCACGGGCGTCACGATGCCGGGGTCGGCGCGCACCATCGACACGTCGCAGCCCAATCCTTCCATCTCGACTCGGACCTGCCGGCCGGGGACATCGGCTCCGATGCGATAGAGGCCTAGGGTGCGCGCGCCAAGGGCGGCCGCGTTCGCAAGGACGTTGCCGCTGCTCCCGCCGAGGGCACTGAACGCAGGCTTCCCGTCCGGGCTGAAGATCCGGTCGAGGGCCACGAAGCCCGTGGCAACCAGCAAGGGATGGCGAGCGTGTGTCATAACGGGCACCGGCTTTGGACAGTGTCAGGATCGCGGATCAGCGGGACGGAAGCAATTCCGGTTGGAAACGCCAACTGTCGCCACTCTGCGACAGCGCGGCGAGATAAAACAGCAAACCGTCAGGGCCGGAGCACCCTCCCGGAAGCAAGTTCCAGCACGTCGCCAAGTCCGGGGATACCCGATCCACACTGAGGGAGAGCGGAGCGGACAGAAGCTCAAAGTCGTTTCCCGGCCAGCCTCCCGAGTCGCCGATGCATAGGCTTTGCGCCTGAGGATCCACCCTTTGGCTTCGCAGCGTGGCCAAAAGGTTCAGTTTCGAGACCCCCTCGGCGAGCACATCAACTGTGTGACCCGAGCACAGCATTCTTCGGTTGGGCAGCCTCCCCGCGTCGACTCGTTGAGCCAGCAGCCTTCGCAAGGCGACGGGGCTAACGGGCCGGCGCGGAACGAGGGACAGTTGATATGGCTTCTCGCCCAGGCGATCCAACCACCGGGCGATTTCCTCATCGTCGGCGAGGGCGCGCGCAAAAGCGGCTAGCGATGGATCAGCCGGCAGGTTTCCGTTGGCGGGCGGAACCGCCAACGTGCCGATATGGCCGCCATTGTAATATCCGATCGTGATCGCCGGCCAATGCCGTTCGGGCAGGACGCTCTGGAGTTCCTCCGCGATGGAACCTCCACGGCCTGTTGCGAAGCCGATCCGCAAGCCGCGGTCGAGCAGGTGGACGAGGGCGTTTACGATGCCAGGACCGGGCGGGGTGCCCGCATGCCCGGTCCAGACGCACGTTCCGTCGTAATCGAGAACCAAGCTATCGATGGGCGTGTCGGCAAGCGCCGACATGAACGCTGCGGCCGCGGCGGCGATGGGCTTCGTGGTCGCGACCGGGACTCCCGCGTCCCGGGATGCCTGCGCCTTGCGCCGCACCGGGGGAGGCTCCAGCGCGGGCCGCACCCGCGCGAGGTCCTGTGCGTCGTAGAGAGCCCGTCCAAATTCCGCGACACCGGGCCGACCCGGGTCGACGCCTTGCGCCTGTCCGATCCCGCGGGTGAGCTCGTAGGCCGCGAGGAGGGCCGAGATTGGCCCACCGGGACGAGCGGAATCGATCTGCACCTTCACCCGTGGGATGGCGGCGGGAACCGCGGCCTCGATCGTCGTCCAGAGCGGCTCGCCCGTAGGCGACACAAAGCCGATCAGGACTGTCTCGGCGGCGCGGCGGTGAAGCCACACATGCCGGCCATGGGCGAAATTCCGCAGGTCAACGAGCTGCGCGTTGCACAGCGCAGCTTCCCACAGGTTTGTTTCCAGGACGGAGGCGGCGGGCTTGAGCAGTGGATCGTAGGCGATGATGGCCGTCGACCGTCGTAGTGCATCCCCCGTCGGGTCGTGGAGCAGAATGTCTACGCCCGCCTTCGGGACGATCTCCTCCATGGTGCCCGGCACGGCGTCCGGGTCAAGGGCGCGGGCAACGAGCACAGCGTTCATGAGGAGGCTGTGCGTCGCCAGAAAACCGTCTTTGGGCTCCCAAGGCTCGAAGAGGTGCAGGCAGGTTCGCGCAAGGTCGGCCGCGCGCGCTGTCAAGGCGGTCCCGGCCCGGTTGGTGAGGACCGAGATGCGGGCCGGCTCGACCTGGGCGGCAGCCTCCAAGGCAGCGGCAACATCGGCATTGGCCCCGCCGGCGCTGACAACCCAGACATGGCGGCCCTGGGCCCGCTCCGGCATCGCAGCGATCTCAAGGGGGGTCACGGCCTCCGCCGCGCGCCCGCCCACCCGACGTGCGGCGTCGGCGATAAGGAGGGCGGTGATGTAGGATCCGCCTGATCCTACCGCCAGGACATCGGCGACGCCGCTGAGCGCGAGATCCTGGCTCAGGCTTGAGACATCCTGCTCCATTGCCTTGCGCCACGTGAGCGGCAGGGTTTCCAATTTTGCGTCAAAAACGGTTCGCTGCACGGAATCTACGCATTTGCCACGGTCCTGGAGGGAGTGCTGTAGGCCGGACGCAGCTCCTCCCGGATCTCTTCCAGGAGGCGCCCAAGCGTGTTCTGGCCTTGGCCGTTGACCTCGCCCCAGAACCGGTTGACGGGCGAGTCAACGGTGGCGGACTCTATCAGCCGAGCGGCCCCGGTCGAGAGAAGAATATCGTGGAGGTCCCTATGCTGTGAGAATTTCGCCCGCAGCACGGCACGCATGCGGTCCACCTTGGTCCGCGACCAATTCGGCGCCACGTCCCAATAATAGAGGCCGTGCGCGGCCATGGCGAGGAGCGCCGGGCTGGGCGCGGCCATAAGCCACTCGCGGACCTCGGGCCGGCGGGCCTTTCCGAACTGGTAAGCGTGCTCGGCGGTCGGGAACGTCCGGCCCTCGAACTCCATCGTCCGTCGATAGAGATTGCTGAACACGCCATACGGCCGCTCGCTGGCCCGGTAAAAGCGAATCTCGTCCATTGGGACACCCCTTGCCCTTAACTCAATTTGTGCAATAAATGTATATGCAATAAATTGGAAAGGATCAAGCGGTGCGGCGCAGGCCCGGACGACCCAGGAGCAAGGTGAAAGGGGCGGATCGCGCGGTTGCGCGTATCCGTGCAGTGAAGGAAGAAATGCGCCTTTCGGATCAGGGGCTCGCTACCCTCGTGGGAGTCAATCAATCCAGCGTGCATCGGGCTCTGACCAGCCCGCGGCCAGCGTGGACCCCCACTATGCAAAAATTGTGGGCTTATGCAAAAACGCGGGAGCGGCGGAGACCGGCGGAGGGCTCCGCTGACGAGCTCGATGCCCTGCGCGGGCTGCTCCGTGACGCGTCCGGGGGCACGCTCGAAGGGCTTGAACGCCTCGCGCAGATCATTAGAGTGGTGGCCGAAATCCGTCGGGCCGCGATGCGCCCGGAACTCCCATAGTCAGCAAGACCGGGCGAGTCGCTGCCACAGGGCAGTCATGGCCGGCCCGCACACGTGTGTAGGCAATGAAACAGGCGCTCGCCGAGCGGATGCTCGCGGAAGTCATGCGGTGGGACGTCGGGCGGCTCGGCGAGGAGTGGCCTGTGCTCGATCGCATGGCGCGGCTCAAGTACGACGAGTACCAGCAGTTCCTGCCGGGGCGCAAATTTATCGAAAGCCTCGGGCTTTGGTTGTGGCAATTCAAAACCCTTGAGGAGCGCGAGGCGGCGTACGCCTGGGTCAAAAGGCGGTTGGTGTTCATCTCGACCCAAGAGATGCGCCAGCTGATCGAATCCGCGTTCCCTGACGTAGTGCAGCCGATTCTGCTCAGGAAGGCGGCTGGGCGGATCCCGAACTGCGCACCGCACCGCCTTCTCAAGGTCATGCACAGCCCCGAGTACCAGAGTGTCCGGCGTCGAAGCCTGTTCCTGGGCCTGAGCGACGGCGCGCGCATGGATATCTTCCGCCGCGCGGCGGGCCTGAGCAATGAGCAGGTATGGCAGGCCTACGAGGTTGGCGATCCCAAGGCGAAACGCTTCCTCAAGGACCTGCAGAAGGAAGAGGGTCCCGATGCGCGCTTCGAAACCATCTTCCTGATCGACGACTTCACAGCCAGCGGCACAAGCTACATTCGGAAGGACGATGGCAATTGGACCGGCAAGATCCAGAAGGCGGTCAATGAGATCCCGTCCGAGCTGGTCACGCCCGACCGGGAGATCCATATTATCCTGTACATCGCAACGACCGGGGCCCTGGTCCATATCGGGGATCACTTGGCCCGCTTCGCCGCCGAGAACCCGGTCGGGCCGGTGCCTAAGGCCGCGGCCGTGTACACGCTGTCCGGACAGGTGGCGGTGAGCGACCAGCACCCCGAGGATGCCGAATTCCTACGCCTCATCAGAGGGGAGGGATACTATCGGACGCGGCCAATGGACTCCCACGAGAAGAAGGGCCGCACCGACGACATGAGGCTGGGTTACGCGGGCTGCGCATTGCCCGTGGTTCTCGTTCATAATACGCCAAACAATTCCGTCTATCTCCTGTGGGCGAACGAGCCGGAAGCTGTGCATGGCCTGTTCCCACGAGTGACCCGGCACAAGGACATCTGACGTGACCCGCAACGCCTTTGCGCTCCGCACATCGGAGCAATCCTCGCCGGACGATACCTTCACCCGCTATTTTGCCGCGGATGCGCTTCAGATCCTGCCGGACGATGTCTTCGTGCCGGGAGCCCTGGTCATCAGGAGTGCCCCTGGAGGGGGCAAGACGTCGCTGCTGCGGATGTTCACGCCCGGGCCTCTGCTGCAGGTCGCCCGCAACCGGAAGAATCCTCCATACGACGAGATCTACAGCCAGCTCGACGCGCTGGGCACCTTCGACAGGACTGGTCCTGGGATCCTTGGCATTTATCTGTCGTCCAGCAGCGGCTACGCGGAGATCGGGCCGCCTCTGCCGGAGGAGCTCTCCCGTGGCCTGTTCCGCGCCCTTCTCAACGCCCGCATCGTGCTGCGGACCTTACGCGCGGTCTGCGCCTTGTCCGACCTTGACTACCCGAGCGGCCTTGGACGTCTGCAAATCGAGACGGAGCCGGGACTGTTCGATCAAGGGGCGGTGCCCCAGGAGGCGTCCGCCACCGATCTGCGGGCGTGGGCCGAGCAGACCGAGGCTCTCTGCCTGCGGCACCTCGACACTCTCAGCGTGGGCGAGCCGCGCGGGGGCCTTCCGGCGCACCCGGGCATCGACGCGATTCGGTGGCTTGCCCAATCCCGCTTCTGCCTGGACGGCGCCCCGCTGGCCCACCGTCCCCTCCTGATGTTCGACGATGTCCAGCGTTTGCGGCCATGGCAGCGCGAGATCCTGTTCGCGGAGTGCATGGAGCACCGCACGGCCGTCATGGTTTGGCTGGCCGAACAGACCAAGGCGCTTGATCCACAGGAGGTGCTGAGCGCAAGCCGCAGTAACAGGGACTACCGTGTCATCCAGCTTGAGAGGGCCTGGAGCGACAAGTCGAAGCGGTTCCAGGCCTTCGCGACCGCGATCGCCGACCGCCGCCTGCGCCAGGTCGGCGACGATCTCCAATTCGCGGCCTCCTTGGCGAGTGACCTCTCCGACCAGAAGATCCAGGCCCGCATCACCGCCGCTGTGAAGGAACTGCGCAAGGAGATGTCAGAACGGGCGGCGGCGACGAACCGGTATGATTACTGGGTGCGCATGGTTGCGGAAAGCGATCACGCGACCTCGGCGCAGGAGGCGATCGACTGGGCACGCGTGGGCATCCTGATCGCCCGTGACCGCAACAAGCCGCAACGATCGTTCGACCTGGAGCCGCTCCCGGACAGCGACCTGAACGCGTCTGGCGTCGCGCAGGCCGCAGAGCGTTTTGTGGCGCAGCGGTTTGGAGTGCCATACTATTACGGCATCGAGCGCATCGTTCGCCTCGCCTCGTACAATGTCGAGGAGTTTCTGCAGATCTGCGCGGCGCTCTACGACCTTATCCACGCTTCGCGGGTGGTCCGCAGCCGACGCCCCACGGCCGTCTCGGCTGCTGACCAGGAGGCCGCGGTGCGCAAGCTCGCTGAACGGCGCTTTGCCGAACTGTCCAGGAGTGTCCGTCACGGCGAGATGGCCCAAAAGCTCGTTGAGGCAGTTGGCACGATGTCGCGGGAGCGCACCTACGAGCCGAACGCTCCCTACGCACCTGGGGTCACGGGCTTCGGTTTGAGCGCGGAAGACCGAATCATGCTGGCTGATGCAGCCTTGGGCAAGAAGCCGTCCCTATCGATCTACACCGATCTGGCCGCGGTGCTGACCTCATGCGTCGCGCAGAACGTGTTCGATATGCGGGATATTCGCCATGACAACCGCGAGTTCACGGTGTTCTATCTGAACCGTACCTTGTGCGCCCGCTTCGATCTGGTCTACCACATGGGAGGCTGGCAGCGCGTGTCGCTGCGCAGGCTCGCCGAGTGGTGCCGGGGCTCGCTTCCGCAGGCCGTCGGCCGTCTCAGCCTGACCTGAGGCGGGAGGCTTTGCACGATGACGAGGTGGTGGAATCCCTACAGCCGGTTCGTGGGGCCGGGATTTGACGGCTTCTGGTCGGAACATCTCGCGCGACCGCGCAAGCTTCTGTTCATCGTAGGGGTTGGTTTCGACCCCCGCGTCCTCGGCCCCTTGCAGAAGATCGTCGCCGCCAAGCCCAACGCGGAGCGCCACTGTATCGCCATCGATTTCCAAGACGGCTTCACCGCCGACGAGGCGGCAGGGGCATTCCGTGACGTCAACCAAACCGGCCTCAATGCATTGTTCCCAGGCGGAAGTCTCGATGTCCGGCGCTTGGAGCCGAACGATCAGGACGGTATACGCAGCGTATCGCGCAACACGGCGCTCATGCTCGGGGACGTCCGGAGCTTCTCCGGGTACACGGACATCGTTCTCGACATCAGTTCGCTGCCTCGGATCATCTACTTGACGATCTTGAACACGCTGTTGACTTGGCTTGTCGACAAGGACGCCGAATGGCCGCTTGGGGCATCGACGAACCTGCATGTGGTCTACGCAGAGGCCGCAGGCATCGACAGCCGCATTCAGAAAAAGGAGCTGGAGCCGGACCTTGCTCCAATCCACAACCTGTCCATTCGCCTCGACGAAGAGGCAACGGAGGCATGGCCGACGGTCTGGTTTCCGGTGCTCGGCGAGGGCAACGCTGAAATCCTTGCGCGAATTGCCGATCATGTTGTGCCTGAGGACGTCTGCCCTGTGCTGCCGGCCCAGACCGCCGACCCGCACCGGGCGGACAACATCATGCATGAGGTCGGCGAGCAGCTGTTCGAGCGTTTCGAGGTCGATCCCCGTGACATTTTGTATGCCACGGAGGACAATCCGTTCCAGCTGTACCGAAGCCTTCTTGGTGCCATGCAGCGCTACGAGGAGAGCCTTGCACTTGTCGGCGGTGTCCGCTTCGTGCTCTCCCCCCTGTCCAGTAAGGGACTGTCCGTCGGTGCCCTGCTGGCCTGCTTTGAGAAGCGGTTGACTGGGAACCAGGACCAGGTGAGGGCGGGGCTCGCCTACGTCGAGACGAGGCGCTACGAGGCCGGTTCGCTGAGCGCGGACGACCATGGCGTGCCGGTTTCGTTGTGGCTTGCTGGCGAGTGCTACCGGATGGACTGAGCGGCTGCCGCTCGACGCTTGCCCGACCTGAGCCGCCAAGCGATCAACGCCGATGGCAGGTTTATCCTTGCTGGTCATGGTGGGGGCCTTGGGGTGCGTGACGTCAGGCATCATCATCCGCAATAACCTGCTCGCTAAGGCGTTGGCGGGCCGCTTAACGCGGCATCTGCCTGGATCGCCGAGCGGTGGGCCTAATAGAGACCCCGCTCCCGCTCGTGCTTGTCGTCCAACAGGGCATGCTCCTCCTTGGTGAGTTAGACCGGGAAGACGTAAGTCTCGGCCAAACCCGGACCATTGTCGCCAAGTCAACCCCCTGGTCACGGCGCAACAATCCCTGAAGATCTCCCTCGTCGTAGCCTCCGTTCTCCATGCGTATCCTCATCCGCCGCACGAAGCTGTCGTCGGAGAATGGCTCAAAGCCCCTGTCCTCGGGAGCTTCCCAGATCTTGAGGACGGACAATCGACGGGCTAAGTGTTTAGCTGTTTGGTGGCGGAACGTTGTTGGGACCGGTGCGTTGGGCGACTGAGGAATATACTTGGCGCTTCGATGGCTCGCGGCGCCCACCGCGTGCCTAGTGGAAGATCTGATGCTGTCCCTTCATCCCCAAGCCCGCACCACCCCCGCCGTTCACCAGCAGATGAACCGCGCCGAGTTTTCCGGAGGCTGATTATGGAACAGCACAGTCTTAGGAGGTACCGCGTTGAGAAAGCATCAGTTTCTCTTGATCGGCGATATCGCTGGGAGCGGTTGCTGAGATCGGCAGATCGTGCTGCCCCGTAATCATCACGCTCAGTCCTGCTCGCTCATCGTGAGTCGTCGTGACGCACGGCAGACCACCAAGTTCGTCTCGTCCTACGCATCGAGCTGGTCAAGCGGATAGATCGCCGCTTTCCCGATTCACAAAGCTAGGACCGACACGCATCGCGCCAATTTCGGAGCGTTGCCGACCCTGATCTCGCCGCGATAACGCTCGGACACTTCTTCAGCTGTCAGGTACTTTCTCTCGCTCATCTCGGCACCGCTCCATCACCCGTGCTCACGGTGAGAATAGCTCCCAGTGATCACGGCTTGAACTGATCCGAGAGGCTGCCGGTGGGCAGAGTTGTGCCCTCACACGACTGCTTACCGCAAGTGCGCTGGGGCGAGACAAAAAGTCTAATAACCGGGCGCAGTGCGAGCCTAGCGACGCGCAATACTCTCATCTCAGGCGAATGGCGCGGATTTTTGCGCCCAAGCTTGGCCGTCCAACAGTGGCGGCACCATCGACTGCGGCATCGAGCAGGCTGGTTTTCGACATGAGGTGATGGACGCCCTCCCAGAGCGTTTTGGCAGCCTGGTGCTCCGCAATCGTGCGCTCAAGATGGTCGTCGTAGTGCTCGCCCTTGATCCGGTCGCGGCCGATGTAGAACAGGACCTGCAGGTCAGCGAGCTCTTCGACCGTGAGAAGCTCAAGAACGGCTTGGTATAGTTCGTGCGCGATCCGCGCCTCCTCTCGAAACTTGTCCCAGTCGCGATCGAAGTAGTCCATGCCGAGATCCTCGGGATCGTAGACCTTCACGGGGTGCGCCTTGGCCCACAGTTCAAGCGCAGCGATCGCCTTGTCGTCGCTAAGGTAGCGCAGTTCGGATTCGAGACCAACCATGGCGGCGAGCGGGCGCGACCGGCGGATCGCATCAACGGCCGCAGAGAACTTGCGGCTCCCGAGCCCGAAACGCTCCATGACCTGCCGCTTCTTCTCATCGAAGCTCGGTTCGCACCACGTCGCGTGGTCGCCTAGCACGCGCGCGATCTCCTCGAGATCGGCGCGCGAGCACTCTTTAGTATGCGTCCCAGTCGGCCGCTCGTCCTCGAGATCGAAGAGCCGGTTCTTCAGGCGCTCAAGTATGGCGCTCATCGCGTCGATGCTGTGCCGAATCAGCGGCAGGTTGACGATCGCGATGCCGCCCAGGCTTTTTCCGCCGTCGCGATTGGTCGCGTAACGCAATTCCTGGCCATCCTCGTCGATCCCAGCCAGGCTGGTCACGAACGGCTCGAGCTCGCCAATAATCCGAACAAGCTGGGCATCGCCGACGCCTGCACTGCGCAGGTGCTGCCAGTGCGAGTGGATGTCGTGGTTCACGGGATGGGTGGCCGCGATCATCTCAATCCGGTGCAGCCGGTCAATCGCGAACTTGAGCGACAGCTCCAGCGCGTGGCGGCAGTTGTAGAGGATCGGCATCGCTAGCGTGTCGCGGCTCGCGAAAAGGCGCTTGTCGATGACCGCGGCGATCAGCTCGCGGGCAGCTTCCAGGTAACCGTCGACATAGTTCAGAGCGTTGCCTTGAACGCCAACGCACGCGTTCCACTCGCCGTCGGCGATTACCTCGAAGAACGGGTCAATGGACTTGGGTTTCGTGCGGGTATCAGCCATTCGTGAGACCTAGCGCGACCGGCCAGTCGCTTCAAGTGATGCGGGCGGCGCTAGGGGTACGCCGTCCCTCAGGTCCAGCGCTAGGGCAGCTGGTTCTGAAGCGCCGCGACGGCCTCGGGTGAGCTTGGCTTCACATAGGTCCCGACCGTGACGGTGCCGACGTGCACGCCACGGGCGCGGAGATCCTCGAACACGGCTTGCGCGATCTCGGTAGACATGTCTGACGTTACAAGCTCCCTGATAACAGGCGAGAGTCAATTCGGGTCTCTCAGGTTGTAAGCGCGGCAACCCTGTTGGCCCGACCTTTGCTTCAAGCACCCCGATATGAAAAACGGCCGCTGTTGCCAGTGGCCGTGAAGTTTGTTGCTATACCAGGAAAATGGATAAATAGCGCGTGGGAAGGTACGGCGTATTGGTTGAGGAATGCTTATCTCGCCCGCACAAACTTAAGACTAACAATGTCAAAGCTTATGGTTAATGCGCTGCAGGAAAGTTGCGTGGGCTAGATTGCATTGTTCAGAGTGTCGTTTGTTTGCCAAACTGCTACTTGCGATTTTACCTCATAGGCTTGTTCGTCGGACTGAATTCCGAGGGCGATGGTAGCGCCCCACGCTCCGGCTGTGACGGTGACCGTTCAAACCGGCACCTTCGCTTGGTCTGATCTCTCCCCCTCCGCAACAATTTGCAGCATGTCATCGGGGAGCGGTCTCTGAAGTTTCAGGGCCTCTTCAGTCGGAGCATTGAGCCAGATGTCATATTCTTTAGGCGTGGTGAGGATGACCGGCATCGCTTTCGGATGGATCGGCCCCACTACGCCATTCGGCTCCGATGTCAGAAATGAATAGAGCAGGTGTTCACCTTCGACAGGATCAGCCTTCGTTCCACGTACGCCGGTCCACGGCCGCCAAATGCCAGCAAATGCGGCAAGGGGGCGCTCTTCATTCAGGGCGAACCAAACGGGTGTCTTACGGGGACGGGTATCCTTGTATTCTGAGAAGGACGTCAGGGGCACAAGGGCCCGGTACTGCGGCTTGAGCCAGGCACGCCAGAACGGCGAGCCAACATTGCGCACGTTCGTCACCGGATGATTGCCGACCTTCGGCGGAGGAGGGAACCCCCAGCGCATCTGGATCAGCTCGCGCTCGCCACCATGATTTCTGATGACCGGCGCCATCTGGTCCGGGAAGATCGCCGGCAGGGGAGGGAGGTTGCCTGCGCTATCGCGGGTAACATCGAAGGCCTGCCGCATCGAGGCCTGTGTTGCGTACGAGCTATAGAGATTGCACACGGGTGGAACCTTCCGTCTTGGCATCCGGGCGTTCGTTTCATCCAGGAGCATTTGTCTGCGCCCAACGTGACAATAAGCGCTGCCCCGCGCAACCCTTCAGGGTATAATCACTGCAATCGGCAGACCGCGTTTTGATTTGCGAATCATGACGCATTTTCGGTCCGCCACTTCACTCGTTTTCCATTGTTTTCAGATCCTTGACCGATGCGGCCAAACTCCAACCCTGCGGAATCCTTGCCTCAAATCTCCGTTTCGGAATCCGGCCGGCGGATCGGTGACAAGCAGGCTGAGCCCTATCAGGCTAGGATCGCAGCATCCGTTCGTGAGGCCATTCGACGGGGACGCTCAGGTGCGGTGCTTGCACCTACTGGCAGCGGCAAGAGTCTTCTGGCGGCTGGCGCCGCCGAAGACGCGATCGATCTGGGGAAGCCGATCCTTGTTCTCCATCCCGATGTTTCCCTGCTGCGCCAGAACTATGCCCAATTCCAGAGCGTTCCGGCTGTCAGAGGGGCCCAGACCGCGTTCTACGTCGCCAAGAATGAGGTTATCGGCGACGGTCCGATGATTCGGAATTCACTCGACGCAAATGTGATCCCCGCCACCAACATGTCTCTCGTCAACAAGCTCGATGACGAGGAATTCCTGCGCTCCCTCGACCGCTTCGGCAAAAGGGGAGGGGTGGTCCTTATCGACGAGGGGCACAAGGCTGCGGCAGATGAGCTCGCAAAGGTGCTCTCCCGCGTTGCCCATGCTGGTGGCTCCGGCATTGTTTTGACCGCCACACCATTCCGGACCGACGGCAAGGATCCGTTGGATGCCTTCGGTGCCAGCATCGAGCACGACCTGATCGACGTTGCCACCTATGACGAGGTCCTGGCGACGGGCCGCACGGTTCCCACCAGGTTCGATATCGCTACAGGAGAATTCGAGGCTCATCTCGGCACCGACGCCGTCCGGCTCATCGAGAGCGCCTTCCTCGCACTGCTGGCCGAGAACAAGTCAGTGGATCAAGCCTCCCAGCAGGCGTTCTCGCGGTTCTTCAAGGAAGGTGCGAGTGAGGGTGACAAGGCGATTGCTGCCCTCATCGTAGCCGCCGTCGCCAGGATCTGGGCGAAGCGTGCGGCCAGTGCCACCCTGGCGATGATCCATTGCGACAGCGTCGAGTTCGCCAAGGAGCTCTCCGGCTATCTGGCTCAAGAATGCCTCCCTTCCGGTCATCGTAGGGAAGGAGAGAAGCCCCGCGTGGCCTTTGTCGTGGCCGGGGAAATCCGCGTCTGGCGCAACGGCACCGAGGTAGGGTTGAAGGACGGCGAGGAGCCAGGTCGCAAGATCAAGCGCGACGATCTCCTCGATGCGGCCCGTGCCGGCGGCTTCGACATTCTGGTCAACGTGAATGCTCTAGGCGTCGGTACCGATGTTCCACAGACCGACCTCAATATCCTGGCCTGTCAGGAGCGATCCATCGGCCCGGTGAAGCAGATCAGTGGGCGAGGAGAACGGGCTCATAAGGCGTCTGGGAAGACGCACCAAGTCTTCGTCGACGTCGGCAATTCCATCCTGCGCATCTTCAGCGACATCGACGCCATGCGCCGGAACGATCCGGAGCGCTGTCGGCGTCAGATCCGCGGGCTGGCCGCCCCGATCCGGGAGCAGTTCGAGGCATGGTTCGACAAGGATCCCAGCCTTCGTGAGCAGATCGAGGAACGCCAGCGTCAGATCCGCCTCCGCATGGGCGAGGGGGATAGCGAGCAGTACGACGATCCGCTCGACCCCACGATGGAGATTGGCGACGAGGACACCCTTCCGGTGCCGAAGCCCTTTGCGGCCGGTCTCATGGCGACCGGAATGCGTCGGTACGATTCCGAGACCAAGAGATACTCCAGCCGCGTGGCGCTGTTCTGCGACCTTAAAGAGTTCAGGCTTTTTGACGAGGAAGCTGCCCCGGATCTCCCGCGCTGGCTGGTTGCCACCCACGACGAACGGACCGGGGCGCAGCAGGCCTTCCTCTGCAAGACCCAGGATGTGGCCCGCAAGTACGTGGCCTTCGTTGGCATCCGCCACGACGGCGACTATGAGAGCGCCAGCCCCACGGACAAGCAACGCCGGTTCCTCACGAGCCTTCAGCAGGCACGGCCTCTCGCACTCCCGTGGCTCACGGGATTTGCAGCACCGGCCAACGCGACCCAGATGTCGGCCGCCATCGATCTCCTCAAGGACAAGGCAGGACTGCTTGCCAGGTTGCTCAATGTTGCAGCTGTCCGGCTGGTCGAGCGGGCAACGGGTGCTCACAGCCTGCGGCCTGACCTCCGCTCGGTCGTTTTGGACCGGCCCAACCAACTCACCCCACAAAGGCGCGATCTTCTCGCCGCCTACTGCCGGCTGCGCCAGCGGTTCGCCGATCTCTATCCCTATGCGTTTGGAGGGAAGCCGACGGCTTTTTCCGTCACGACCTTCGACCCGAGCGTACTGCCTGAAATCAAGGCCATCGTGGCGAACACGAACGTGCGATTCTTCATCATCGACAACCCTGAGAAGGAAGAGCAACTCCGCCCGAGCCTCGCCGAGGGCCTGATCAAGTCCTCCATCGTGGCGGTCGGCCCGAAAGGTCCGAGCGAGCAGTGGATCCGACAAAAGGCAGGGTTCGGCCGCCATGACGATGCAGCGCGTGCGCGGGAGCAGAGTTTCCGGGACTATCTCACCGACCTCGCCGATGGACCCGTGAGCAAGGACCAAGCGATGACAATCACGCTCGCAAGGACCGAGTATCTCGAGATCGTCGCTGCGAAGCCCGGGAAGGAACTCATCAGAGCAATGCCTTCAGCCGTGATGAACCTCTTGCTGCTCCTCGGAGAGGAAGGTGGGATGCCCGTGCCAGGGGAGCAGGTTGAGCTCATCCAGGACGCCATTCAGAAGAACCGGACAGACATTGCAGTCCCGTTCTCACTACCCCGGCTTTGTGCTCGATACGCCCAGCGACAGGTGCCAGCGCAGAAGAAGGTCCTGAAGGATCTGGAGAAGGCAGCAACCTTCAAGAAGAATCGGGATGCATACTTGCGCTCCCAGAAGCCGACATCCCTAGCTTCGTGACAGCCAGCATGCTTCAAATAAAACCGGCTGTATCGAACGAAAAAGCCCCAGCCGAGAGTGTAAGGGATCTCGGCCAGGGCCAACTCCAAGCATTAGGGCTATGGAGAATGTTCGGGCTGATACGCAACGCGCCCGTTGCAGGCAATTTGGACCGGCCAGGCTTAACATTCGGTGTAGGCCGCTAATCCCAACCTAGAGCGCTGATGGTAAGAACCCAACGGAACGTAGTATCTCGGTGTTGCTAATAGGCGCTTGCGGCCCGCGCCTGTACTTGCGGCGACGCGGAGCCTATCCTAGGCCATCGCGGCAGGGCGCTGCAGATGACCGATGAACTGGCATTTAGGCGGGAGGCCGCCGCCGAGTACGATCATGCTTTTTCGCATGTCTCAGCCCATTTCGTTCCGTTC
>NZ_JAMXFJ010000036.1 GCF_025460805.1 Microvirga sesbaniae
CAACCTGACCAAGGAGCAGGTGATCAACGACGTGCTCCTGGAGGCCCAGCCCACCAAGCAGTTCGTCACCGTGGATCAGGTGGCGGCGCTCGCCGTCTTCCTGTGCTCGGACGCGGCGAGCCAGATCACCGGCGCCAACCTGTCGATGGACGGCGGCTGGACGTCGGTGTGAGGGCCGGCCCGGAACCCGGATGGGAGCGCTCCGCCGGCGGACCTTGAGGTCTCTTCGGTTTCCCGGATGAATCACGTGCCTCGGTGTCGCTTTCCCTTGGCATCATGCTGATCTGGCCGGACGATCTCCAGGAAGTTGACCACGGCCGGATCGTCAGCGTCCCTGCGGAAAACGACGTCGGTTCCGACCTGCATCGTGCTGCCGGAGATGGGCCTGTAGACGACGTGCTCGCCGATGCTGACGGAGCTGACCGACGAAGGAACGATGGCCACACCCAGTCCGGCACCGACAAGGCTCACGAGAGAAAACCCGTTGCGCACCTCGTATGCGACACGTGGCACGAACCCAACCACTGACTGGATCAAAGAGCGGTCCTGTTCGATGTCCGATCCGACGTAGACGATGAACGGCTCGTCCGCGAGCGACTCCCGCGGAATCCGGCTCCGCCTGGCGAGGGGATGGTCCGCTGGAAGCGCCACCCTCAACGGCCATTCCGCCAGGCGGATCGCATCCAGCTCCGGCGGCAGCTTCCCGGCAGGACCGGCGGCAAAGCTGGCGATGAATCCGACATGGATCCGGCCTTCCAGGAGCTGTGCGATCTGCGTGCTCGGATGCAGCTCGTGCAGCCCGAGTTCGACATCGGGAACCCGTCGCTTGTACTGCCGCAGGACCTCTGACAGGACCCCGGAGTAGGACGTGTCTACGGAGTAGCCGATCTCGATGCGGCCGATCTCGCCGCGTCCGGCCCGGCGGGCCACGACGGCGGCATGCTGCGCCTGATCAAGGGTGCGGCGGGCCTCCTTGAGGAACAGGCGGCCTGCCTCTGTCAGGGTCACCACCCGGTTGGTCCGGTTGAGGAGCTGGACACCCAGCGTGTCCTCCAAGGCCTTGATCTGGATGCTCAGGGCCGGCTGCGCGATGTGAACCCGCTCGGCTGCCCGGCCAAAATGCAGTTCCTCGGCGGTTGCGACGAAGTACCGGAGCTGGCGCAGATCCATTGATAGGTTTCTCTAATCGTAGGGCCAAAAACAATATATTAGATCCGGGCTATGTGGGCAACTAATCCCTATTCCTGCCTTCGCACAGGATAGATGGATGCCTATGATCTCCCGCCCACTCGCCGTCGACAACAAGCCTGTTGAGCTGCCAGCTGCAGAAAGCTTGACCGGCCAGAGCGTCATCGACACCTCAAAGCTCGCTCATATTGATGGTGACAAGGGGATCCTGCTCTCTCGCAGCGACCCGATCGACCTGCTCTCGGAGCAGGGCGACTTCCTTGACAAAAGCGAGGCTCGTTTCCGTGCCCTTGCCAACGTGATCCCATCGATCGTCTGGACTGCGGCTCCGGACGGCACGACGACCTTCGTCAACGACCAGTGGTACCGCTTCTGCGGCATCGCGCCCGCACAGAATGCCCGCCGCTGGCCGCTGTCGGTGCTCCATCCCGATGATCAGGCCCGCTGCTGGGAGGCGTGGACCGCCGCGCGGCAGAGCGGACGGAACTTTGAGATCGAGACCCGCATCCGTCGCCATGACGGCGAGTACCGCTGGTTCCTGACCCGGGCCATCCCGGTACGGAATTCCAAAGGCGCCGTCACCGCCTGGTCCGGGACGACCACCGACATCCATGACCGCAGGCTCACCGAAGAGGCGCTGCGTGCCAGCGAGGCGCGTTTCCGCGCCATCGTCGAGACCGCCAACGAGGGGATCTGGCTGATCGGCGCCGATGCCCGGACGCAGTTCGTGAATGCCCGCATGGCAGCCATGCTGGGCTGCACCCCGGACGAGATGACCGGGCGTCCGGCGGTGGAGTTCATCTTCCCCGAGGACGAGCCGGACCACCGCGAGCGGGTCGGCCGCAATCTTGCCGGCGAGACCGAGCAGTTCGAGATCCGCTTCCGGCGCAAGGACGGTGCGGCCATCCCCGTCCTGGCCGCCACCAGCCCCCTGCGTGACGAGGCAGGGCAGGTCTCGGGTGCGTTGGGCATGTTCTCCGACATGAGCGAGAAGAAGCATCTGGAGGAGCAGCAGGCCCTGCTCATGCGCGAGCTCCATCACCGGGTGAAGAACACCCTGAGCACGGTGCAGGCCCTGGTGAACTCCACGGCCCGCAACGCGCCCTCGGTCAAGAACTTCAGGGACTCCCTGACCCAGCGGATCATGTCCCTCGCAAAGACCCACACGCTCCTGTTCGACAACGAGATGGCGGGCGTGCAGCTGCGGGACATCCTGCGCAGCGAGCTCGAGCCGTATGACGATCAGACCGGCACACGCATCCTCCTGAACGGACCGGACCTGGACCTGCCTTCCCATCTGACCCTGGCTGTCGGAATGGCGGTGCATGAGCTGACGACAAACGCGGCCAAGTATGGAGCACTGTCCAGTCCACAGGGACGCGTTCAGGTCACATGGAGCCTGCCTGCCGAGGTCGTCGAGGAAAGCAGGATCCGCTTCGAATGGGTGGAGCAAGGCGGCCCCCCCGTGGCCGTGCCGGACCGCAAGGGCTTCGGAACAACGCTGCTGGAGCGCGTGCTCAGCCGTCAACTCGGCGGCGAGGTTGATGTGGCCTTCGCACCGGAAGGATTGCGCGTGCGGGTGGAGGCTGCCCTAGCGGGTGTGGCGGGGAGATGACTGCCTGCACAGGGTCAGCCCCGACTCCCGAGTGCTGTCGCCTTTGAACGGCCAATCCAGCGGCCACGCGAATACCGGCTCCAATCTCGGCATATCGATATGTTTTGCCAATCGTAAAGACGAAAACAATATATTGGACCAGCCCATGTAACAAGCCTATCCCATCGTCAAGGGCAATGGTTTCCGAGGACATCAGGGAAAGAGCACGCCATGGCATGCAGTCGTCAATGGCACAGATTGGTCGGTTACACGGCGATGCTCGCGGTGACGAGTCTGACGGCCTGTCAGCAACAGACCAGCCGACCGGAGAATTCTCCGGTCGTGGTTCAGGTCGAGACGGCCAGGTTGACCGACTATGCCCCAGTGGTGCGGCTGACCGGGGAAGTCCGTGCACAGGTCGAAAGCGACCTGTCGTTCCGGGTGGGCGGTCGCATCACGGAGCGCCTGGTCAATGTCGGCGACCACGTGACCGCCGACCAGGTGGTGGCCCGGCTCGATCCGCAGCAGCAGCAGGCGACGCTGACCGCCGCCGAGGCCGCCGTCCAGTCCGCCCAGGCCGTGCTTCGCGAGGCGACCTCGACTTACGAGCGCCAGAAAGCTCTTCTCGTCCAGGGCTACACGACCAAGCGGGAGCACGATCAGGCCCAGGAAGCGTTCCGTACGGCGCAGGCTACCCTCGACACCGCACGGGCCCAACTCGGCACCGCCCGCGACCACCTGTCCGACACGGTGCTGCGGGCCGGCGTTTCCGGGGTCATCACGGCCCGCAAGGCCGAGACCGGGCAGGTCGTGCAGGCGGCCCAGACCATCTTCTCGATCGCGCAGGACGGACCGCGCGATGCGGTCTTCAATGTCTACGAATCGATCTTCACCTGCGAACTCGCTGATCCCGCCATCGCCCTGACGCTGGTGTCCGATCCGGCCGTGACGGCAACGGGCAGCGTGCGTGAGATCTCCCCGACCGTGGACAGGGCCACCGGAACTGTCAGGGCTAAGGTCGCCATCAAGCATCCGCCGGCAGCGATGACCCTCGGCGCCGCCGTCGTCGGCGAGGGCCGGTTCCAGACCCGCAAGCTCGTGGTGATCCCGTGGAGCGCCCTTTCCAGCGGGAACGGTCGACCGGCCGTGTGGACCGTCGACCCTCAGACCAAGGCAGTGTCGCTGAGGTCGATCACCGTTGACGGCTACGAGACCGGAAAGGTGGTCGTGCGTGGGGGGCTGCAACCCGGAGAGATCATCGTGACCGGTGGAGCGCAGTTCCTGCGGCCCGATCAGGTCGTTGCATTCCCCGAAGGAGCGGCTTCATGAACCCTGTTCTGACATCCGTGGCAGCCCTGAGTGTGGTCGGCCTGCTCGCCGCCTGCCAGGAGGAGCACCGTGCCGAGGCGCCGGCACCTCGACCCGTTCTCACCGTCGTTGTTGCCCCGCAGGCCGTGCGGACCGTGGGCTTCGCCGGAACCGTCGAGCCCCGGTACAAGTCCGACCTGGGCTTTCGGGTGCTCGGACGCATCATCAGCCGAGATGTCAATGTGGGCGACGTGGTCAAGAAGGGGCAGCGCCTGGCCACGCTCGACTCCCTCGCCTACCAGCTGGCGGTGAGATCGGCGCAGGCTGACCTCTCCAGCGCGACCGCCCGCCTCGAGAATGCCGCCTCGACCGAGACCCGTCAGCGCACACTGCTCGAGCAGAAGATCACCACCCAGGCACAGTTCGACGCCGCCAAGCAAGCCCGCGAGTCCGCGGAGGCCGGCGTCACGAGCGCCAGGGCAAACCTCGACAAGGCCGAGGAGCAACTCGGCTACACCGAGCTTCGCGCCGACTTCGCCGGCGTAGTCACGGCCACCGCGGCGGAACTCGGGCAGGTGGTCCAGCCGGGACAAACGGTCGTCTCGGTGGCTCGCCCTGACATCCGGGAGGCGGTCGTCGATCTGCCCGAGAGCATCGGGCGGGATCTCAGGCCGGAGGCCCGCTTCGACATCGCTCTGCAGCTGGATCCCTCGGTGCGGGCGGCCGGGTCGGTGCGGGAGATCGCGCCACAGGCGGATCCCGCCACCCGAACGCGGCGGGTGCGGATCACCCTCGAGGACCCACCCGAGAGCTTCCGTCTCGGAACGACGATCACCGCCACGGTCACGACGCAGGCGGTGCCGGGGATCGAGCTGCCCGTCTCGGCGCTGCTGGAGCGGGACGGTAGGACGACGGTCTGGGTCGTCGATCCGGACACCCGGACAGTGTCGACCCGGGACGTGACGATCGCCGCCAGGGACGGATCCTCCGTCCGGGTTCTGAACGGGCTCGCCGCCGGCATGCGTGTGGTCACCGCCGGCGTGAACAGCCTGACCCCCGACCAAACAGTCAAGATCGCCGATGAGGCCTCCCAATGACAAGCCGCTTCAACCTGTCCGACTGGGCGCTCGAGCACCGCTCCCTCGTCTGGTACTTCATGATCATTTCCGCCGTTGCTGGCTTCCTTGCCTACGTCAACTTGGGGCGCGAGGAGGACCCGTCGTTCACCATCAAAACCATGGTGATCGCGGCCCAGTGGCCCGGCGCCACGGTTGAGGATACCGCCCGCCAAGTCACTGAACGGATCGAGAAGAAGCTCGAGGAGCTCGACACCCTCGACTACACCCGCAGCCAGACCACGCCGGGCCAGAGTGTGATCTATGTCAACTTGAAGGACACGGTCAAAAGCCGCGACGTGCCGGACGTCTGGGTACGGGTCCGGAACATGGTCAACGACATCAAACGCGAGCTTCCCCAAGGTGTCGTGGGTCCTGTCTTCAACGACGATTTTGGTGACGTCTACGGCAACGTCTATGCGTTCACCGCGGACGGCCTGACGCAGCGGCAGCTGCGCGACTATGTCGAGGACGTGCGGACCAAGGTTCTCACAGTGCCGAACGTCGGCAAGGTCAACCTGATCGGCGCCCAGGACGAGGTCATCTTCCTGGAGTTCTCCACGCGCGAGATGGCCGCCCTCGGCATCAGCCAGCAGGACGTCGTGCAGACACTCCAGGCCCAGAACGCGATCACGCCCTCCGGCGTCATCGAGGCCGGTGCTGAGCGCATCAGCGTCCGGGTGACGGGACAGTTCAGCTCGGAGGAGAGCCTGCGCAATCTCAACCTGCGCATCAACGACCGCTTCTTCCGCCTCAGCGACATCGCCGCCATCAGCCGCGGCACCATCGACCCGCCGCAGGCGCTGTTCCGGTTCAAGGGCGAGCCTGCCATCGGCCTGGCCATCGGCATGAAGACCGGCGCCAACCTGCTGCACTTCGGCGAGGCGCTGCACGAACAGATGGCCAAGATCACCGACGAACTGCCCATCGGCGTCGGCGTACATCTCGTGGCCGATCAACCCGTCGTGGTTGAGGAGGCAGTCGGCGGCTTCACCAAGGCCTTGTTCGAGGCCGTGGTGATCGTGCTGGTGGTCAGCTTCCTGAGCCTCGGCATGCGGGCCGGGTTGGTGGTCGCGCTGTCGATCCCGCTCGTGCTCGCCATGACCTTCATGATCATGGAACTTGCCGGCATCTCCCTGCAGCGCATTTCGCTCGGCGCCCTCATCATCGCGCTCGGTCTTCTGGTCGACGATGCGATGATCGCCGTCGAGATGATGGTGGCGCGGCTGGAGGCCGGCGACACGCTGCGCAAGGCCGCCACCGCCGTCTACACCTCCACCGCGTTCCCGATGCTCACCGGGACGCTCGTCACCGTCGCGAGCTTTATCCCGGTCGGTCTCAACAGCAGCAACGCGGGCGAGTATACCTTCACGCTGTTCGTGGTGATCGCCGCCTCGCTGTTGCTGTCGTGGATCGTCGCGGTGGTGTTCACGCCCCTGCTCGGCGTGACGCTGCTGCCGAAGACGATGAAGAAGCATCACGACAAGCCGGGCCGCCTGTTGACGGCGTTCTCGCACCTCCTCGACGGTGCCATGCGCTGGCGTTGGCTGACCATCGGGGTGACGGTGGCGATGTTCGGCCTCTCGCTTTACGGCATGAGGCTCGTCGAGCAGCAGTTCTTCCCGTCCTCGGACCGCAACGAACTCCTCGTCGACTTCACCCTGCCGCAGAACGCCGCGATCACCGACACGAAGGCGCAGATGGACCGCTTCGAGGCCAAGCTCGCAGGTGATCCCGACATCGATCACTGGTCGTCCTATGTCGGCCAGGGCGCGGTGCGCTTCATCCTCTCCTTCGACCCGCAGCCGTCGAATCCGTTCTACGGCCAGATGGTCATCGTGACCAAGAGCATCGAGGCTCGTGAACGTCTCAGGGCCAAGATCAAGACCTGGGCTCGGGAGGAGTTTGCCGGCCTCGACGTGTACGTGGACCTGCTGGCGATGGGGCCGCCGGCCGGGCGCCCGGTGCAGTACCGGCTCAGCGGGCCGGACGTCCAGACGGTGCGGAGGCTGGCGCAGCAGCTCGCGGCTGTCATCGGCGAGCACCCTCGGGTCACCAACATCGGCTTCAACTGGAACGAGCCCGCCCGGGTGGTGAAGGTCGATGTGCTCCAGGACAAGGCCCGCCAGCTCGGCGTGACCTCGCAGGACATCGCAGGCGCCCTTAACAGTGTCGTGGGCGGCACGAGCATCACCCAGGTGCGCGATTCGATCTATCTGGTCGACGTGGTGGCCCGGGCCCGCGCCGCCGAGCGGCGCTCCATCGAGACGCTCCAGAACCTGCAGCTGCCGGGCAAGAACGGCCAGTCGGTGCCGCTGGCGGCGGTCGCGACCTTCCATTACGAGCTCGAGCAGCCGGTGATCTGGCGCCGCAGCCGCCTGCCAACGATCACGATCCGGGGCAGCATCGTCGATGCGACGCAGCCGGCAACGATCGCCCAGCAGCTCGAGCCCAAGGTGCAGGAGTTCATCCGCACGCTCCCGGCCGGGTACGGGGTGGTGGTGGCCGGCCCCGTTGAGGAGAGCGCGAAGTCCCAGGGGCCGATCGCGGCGGTGGTCCCGCTCATGCTGTTCATCATGGCGACCATCCTGATGGTTCAGCTGCAGAGCTTCTCGCGGCTGTTCCTGGTGGTGGCGGTGGCGCCGCTCGGGCTGATCGGCGTGGTGGCGGCGATGCTGCCGAGCGGGGCTCCCATGGGCTTCGTGGCCATCCTGGGAGTGCTGGCGCTGGTCGGCATCCTGATCCGCAATTCGGTGATCCTGGTCGTGCAGATCGACGACCATCTGCGGGAGGGCTGGGATCCATGGGAAGCCGTGGTCGACGCCACCATGCATCGGACGCGCCCCATCCTGCTGACGGCGGCGGCGGCGAGCCTGGCGCTGATCCCGATCGCATCCGAAGTGTTCTGGGGGCCGATGGCCTTCGCCATGATGGGGGGCATCATCGTGGGCACGCTGCTGACGCTCCTGTTCCTGCCGGCGCTGTACGTCGCCTGGTTCCGCATCAAGGCGCCATCTGAACCTCATACGAAGCTGCCGGCCCCCGAGGCGGGGCATAAACCAGAGAAGACGCATGCGCCGGCATAGAGCGCGCTGACCCGATTGGCGGGCGTTCCGGACCGCGGCCCTGTCCCCCGTACCCGGTTCGTGTGAACGCCTTCCAGCCCCGGCGGCTTGTGTCGCCGGGGCACACCTTCCCTGCATGCAAAAAGGAGCGAAGCCCCGTGCCCAACGACAATCCGCCTCGCAGCGACAAACGCCAGCATGATCTCAGGAGCACCCTCACGAAGCGCCAGATCCTGGACGGCGCGCGTCAGGTCTTTCTTCTGAGCGGCTATGCGGGCACCAGCATCGACCAGATCATCAATCAGTCCGGCGTCTCGAAAGGATCGGTCTATCACCACTTCGACAGCAAGGATGCCCTGTTCAGAGCGCTGATCGCCACGGAAGCGGAGAGGATCGCGCGGGCGCTGCCGTCCGTCGACCAGGACGACCCTGACCCGTGCTCCGCCCTGCGTCAGATCGGGCTGGCCGTTCTCGAAACCCTGAACAATCCGGCCACCATCGCCACCCTGCGCCTGATCATCGGAGCGCTTGGCCGGTTTCCCGGGCTCGGAGAAGAGTTCCTCCGGAACAGCCTGGGCCAGACCGTGGAGCAGATCGCAGCTTATCTCGATCTCCGAGCGGCTCCCGGCAACCTTCGGATCGGCAGCAGCCGTGCCGCGGCAGAGGAGTTCGCAAGGCAGTGCATGGCGCATGTGATGGAGCGTGTCCTGGTGCCCCACCAGCCTTGCCTGACGGAAGCGGAATGCACGGCGGTGGTCGAGGACATTCTCCGAAACTCGGGCATCCGACGGCGGGATGCCGGCCGCACGGCGGGAGAGCAGGTCTCATGAGCCGCTATGGCTGGGAAGCATGATGTCCACGCGGTTTCCGCTCATCAGCGAAGCCCTTGCCCGGTCGGCTCCGTTGGAGCAACAATCCTCGGTCGGAAACCCGAGATCCGCATGCGACAGCGTATCTCTCCACGCTATTTCTCTCTCAGCACGCTTCTGGCGATCAGTTTCGGGGGCTTGATGCTCCTCGCTGTCGACTCCGTTCTCGTGGTAAGCCTCGCGGGCGCGGGGCGGAACACGGGCGAGCTTCTGGCCGACAAGGCCGACCTGATCCTGTCATCCATCGAGCAGCGCGTCCGGCAACATCTTGGCCTCGTCGTGGCCCAGGCCGAGTATCCGAGGATCTCGATCGATCGGGGACAGCTCGACATCAAGGATGCCGGAGCGCTCGAAACAGCCCTCAGGTCTGCCCTTGCCGCAACACCGCAGGTAACCGGCATCGGCTTCATCCGCTCCGACCTGGAGGTCGAGCGGGTGGAGCGACGGGATGGCCGCCTCATCATTGAGGATTGGTCCGGCCAGCCCGAGATCATCAAGCTCTTCGAGGATGTGCGCGCCGGCAAGGCTGCCGGATGGCGGGACCCCATCTTCGGCCGACTGCTTCATCTACATGTACCGACGGATCGCAGGGTTCGGTGAGAAGCCCTGGATCATTGGCGCGGCCTTGCCCGGTTCGGACGCCGGGCAGGAGGCGGAGCGACTGCAGACCATGGTGTTGGCCGGATCAGGGCTCCTGCTCGTCTCCGTGCTCGGCGCGATCGCGGTCGGCCGGCGGGTCGCGCGTCCGATCCATGACTTCGTTCGCGTCACGGAAGCCGTCCGGACGCTCGACTTCGACAAGGCCCCCGTTCTCTCGCGCAGCCGGGTCCGGGAACTCGACACGGCTGGCCAGGCCCTGAACGCCATGGTTGCTGCCCTTCGCTGGTTTGAGCTGTATCTGCCCAAACGCCTTGTTCATCGCCTGATCGCGCACGGGCAGGACGATCTCGCCAACGCCTATGAGCGTGCTGTCACCGTCATGTTCACGGATCTGAGCGGCTTCACACGGATCGCATCGCGGCTGTCCCCCTCCGAAACGGCAAGGTTCCTGAACTCGCACTTTGCTCTGGTCGGCGCCTGTGTCGAGGCCGAGGGAGGCACGATCGACAAGTCCATCGGCGACAGCCTCATGGCGTTCTGGGGTGCACCGGAGGAGCAGCCCGATCATGTGGAACGGGCCTGCCGGGCCGCACAGGCGATCGCCTCCAGGATTCACGCGGACAACAGAGTCCGGTCGAGAAGCGGCCTCGCCCCTGTCCAGGTGAGGATTGGCATCAGCACAGGCCCTGAACTCGTGGGCAACATCGGGGCTCCCAGCCGGATGAACTACACGCTTGCCGGAGATGCGGCTAACATCGCGCAGCGCCTGGAACAGGTCGGGAAGGACGTCCAGGACGACAGCGACGTGATCACGTTGACCACCGAGGGAGTCGATACCGGCCTGCCTGAGCCCGGACAGGCCGTGTTCTGGGCCCGGTGGGAGGTGCGGGAGAGAGATGGCACGATGGGGATCTACCGGCTTACATGAGCATCCCTTTGGCCCGTCCTGACCCGCAGACGACTGAGGACTGGATCGGCCCGCCCTGCGTCCGGGCTTTGATGTCTGGGCCGCGATAGATGAAGTCAGCTACTGATATACTTTTCAAATCAAAGCGTAAAAAACAATATATTGGACCGGAGATTTGCCCGCGTCTATTCCTCTCTCCATACCTTTTCACAGGGACGGATTGATGCCCATGACCTCCAGCACCGTCACATTGGATCCGGGCGAGGCCGTCACCACCGGAGAGGCAGGTGGCCATGGATCTTAACCCGCAGTGGATCACCCTCATTTCGGCCTCGACGGCGATGATCGCCTCGATCGCCGGACCGTTCGTCAACACACGGATCGCCAGGTTCGAATTCAGGGCCAACGTGCTTTCGGTCAATCGCCAGAAGTGGATCGACACGATGCGCGACCTTGTGGCGAGCCTCAACTCGCAGCTTCTGATCGCAGCGGCGTTCCGCCAGACCCTCGAGGAGCCGACGGGGCTCATCATCGCACGGGATCCCGAGCTCTCCAGGCGCGTGGAGAACTTGCTGCGGACCGTCTCCAAGATCGAGCTCATGCTCAACCCGCTCGAGCAGGACCACCTGCAGCTCAATGTCCTGATGAAGGAAGCGATCGACCAGCTCCGCTCTCCATTGCTGGACGAGGGCGTCGAGGACCGCATCGAGGCCATCAGCCGCGATATCACGCAAGTCCTGCAAGGAATCCTCAAGCACGAATGGATTCGCGTGAAGCGCGGCGAGTAGTCGTAAGATCACGGATTGCTTCCACCGCGCATCTGGTCAGCGGCATGGAAGCATGAAGCATGCCAGCGACGCGGCGTTGGATTTTCATTTTTGCTCGATCCCCAAAATTCTGGGTGGAGCAAGGACAGGTATTCGGAATGCAATTGTTCATGAGGCGACATCGCGATGATGCTACCCGATACATCCGCTCCCCCAAGACAGGCTGGCGCGTTGCGTTTCTCTTCTGCCCTATGATCGCCTCACTGGTTGCCGGACCTCCTGTCTTTGCCGACGAGTTCGATCCCCTTGTCGTCTATGAGGAGGCTAGGACTCTGAACGACCAATGGCAGGCTTGTGCCGCCTCATTCGTAAGAGACAGGATCCATTCGCGGCAGGATCCGGAGATCCTCGCAAAGAAAGCTTTCGAGCGATGCAAAGCACGCGAGGATGGGCTGAGCAGTTTCCTGGTTGCACGAGTAGGGAAGACAGGCGCAGGCAACGTGATGGCACTGTTGCTCGAGAAGTACCAATCGGGTCTGAATGCTGCCATCACGGAACTGCGGACACGCCACTAAAGCATCGGACCCAAAAGTGGACTTGCACTTTTGGGATCCATCCGATGCTTTCTTCTTGAATGAGAGAATCGGGCATAAAGTGTAATCCACGTTCCGCTGACGCGGACCTCCAGCACCGCACGACGGCTCGACCTGCTCCGTTTCCCGCCCGAGAGCATCCAGTCCTTCCGGAGTGATGGCATAATGAGCAGGTCCGCTCAGGTCGGATGAACCTGGGTCATGACTCGGAGTTCGCGCACACCAGCCCATCTTGAGACATAAGCCAAAGGGTCCTCTGGTGACGGCCCGGGGACCGCAGGCAAGCTCTCGCAGAAGCTCGATTTTGTTGTCGCGCGGACTACGCGGGACTGCTTCCACCGATCCATGAGGGACCTCTTGGTTCGGGGACGACAGGACTGTCGTGATTAGGGGTCAAGACGCTCCGTGAATCTATCGCGCAATACTCAGTATGAGCGATCCGTCAGCGGAGACTGAAAAGGCTAGCGGCACTTCTTACCGTTTGTGACGCTCCCGCCGTCACGATCCCCAATTGTTCACCGACGCCGATCTTGCCATCGGTGATCGTCTGCCCGGCCACGAGCCGCTCGCCGAGCAGCTTGACCACCTCAGGGCTTTCCGCGAACTTGCCATGATTGAGCGGATCGCCGCTCTTGAGCGCCGTCAGGTCGAGAACCGTCACCCCGGCCTTCTCCAGTTCGGACCGGTAGGGCTCGGCCGCCGGATTGATCTGGCCGAGCCGATCGACGTCGCCGCCGATATGGCGTGACACGCTCAAGGCCTGATCGTCCTGCGAGACGAAAAGCGTAAGCTTCGGACGGGACAGGCCCAGTTCCTGCGACTGCCGGCGAAAGACATCGATGTCGAGATCCGGCGATGCCAGAATGACGTTCCTGATCTTCGGCGCGACACGACCATCGCGGATCGCCATCTGACGCAGGGCCTCCGTCACAAGCCAGCTTCCCATCGAGTGAGCCATGATCGTGACATCGCCGACCGACGGGTCCTGGGCAGCTCGCCGCAGAACCTCCTCGAGCTGCGTCCGGGAGTAGTTGGTGCTTTCCCTGTCATAGGCATAGTCGAGGACACTGGCCCGAGAAGGCCAGGTGAACAGGATCGGCGCGACGTCCGCGTGGGAATCGTGCACGATCTGAGCAAAGCGGTACACCGCGTCTTCATAGCGGTTGTTGAATCCGTGCACGAAGACAAGGACGCGACGGCTGCGTGGGAGATGCTGCTTCAACCATCCACGCACCTCGCCGAGGTCGGACAAGTCCCTGACGTTTGTCGTTGCGAACTCTGTCGCAGGATCCGGCGGCAGGCTCTTCGGCCACTGCACCTGTCCGACCTGCCGGTTCTCCGCCGGGGGGATGGAGACCGTGATCTCAGTCGAGCGTAGCCCCTGGCCGCGCTCTCCCGAGAACAGGACGGCCGGGTCCGATACGGGAGCCCGTGTGGTGGCGACGAGAAGGTTCACCTGAGAGGCGCCTGGAACGGTTGCCTGAACCGGCGCCAAAACCCCTTTAGGCAAGCCCGCACATCCCGTCGCACCGATGCAAAGGGAAAGAACGACAACAAGGCGGGTCGCTTGGTGCAGGGCGCAGGGCTTTCTGGGCGACTCTGATGCTTTGGCAATCAGTTTCATGACTTGGGGTTTCGACGGATCAGGGGGTGCAGGCGTTCTCAATTCAAGCACGCGGTTAGTCTCCGAGGCGCATTCGCCTGCACCGATCCAGCGAGAGGAAGTGAGAGGAGGGACTTTCCGGCGCTGTCCGCGACAAGCAGGCTCCAGCCGATCATGTCATGCTCCAGCGCTGGATCGTCCTTCCGGCAGGTCGGATGCGTGAGCCGCCGTTCCGAGGGTGCCCGCAACAGCCAGGGCGGCGAGGTGAACGTTGAGTCCCCGTCTCATTTCTTGTCCTTTCAGTGAGATAGACTGACATTATGAGGTGCGGGAACCACTGGGCATCGGCCGCATTCGGATGTCGGGCAAACTTCGCCTCAAACGCTTTTCGGGTCCAATATATTGTTTTTCATCTTACGATTGGGGACCGATATCACTGATTCAGACCTTGCTGATCGCCAGCATGAAGGCCATGCCATAGAGAAAGGTGATCTGAGAGAACATTTCGTATATTTCGGTCGTCAGGATACGGCTGGACGTCCGAACAGGCAGTTGGCCGCTGCTCTTAAATCATCAATGGCCCGCGGTGAGAGAGCACAACAGAGGCGTCGGTGGCGTAGCAACCGTCCGGCGATGACCGGATGACCGCTAAAGCATCGGACGTGAAAAGTGGACTTGCCCTTTTGGGATCCATCCGATGCATTCTTCTTGGATGAGAGCATCGGTCAGAACGGACCCAGCGGGCCGCTGACGCGGCCCGCTGGGTCCGTCCGATGCTCTAATGGCACGGGGCTGACCTTAGCCGGATTTCCGCTTTATCGGCGTGAGCGGACTCTCATTTGACCTGCTCAACATTACCTGCTGACCCGGAGCGGACCTTTCGTGCCGGCAGGCTGTCAAAGTTTGACGTTGAAATGAAACAATCAGGCAACCGTCACACGTGGCAGGTGGACGGCCTCAAGGCGCAGGAAGCCAGCATACAGGATAGCTCCGAGACAAGGCCCTCCAATGTAGATCCATGGGTTCATAGAGATACTTGCCACAAGCGCAGGTCCGAACGCACGAGCCGGGTTTGCACTGGCACCGGAAATGGGTGCCTCCAGCCATACCCGCACTGAGAGGACAGCAGGCAACACGAGCGGCGTCAAACGCCGCGTGCTGGGATGGGCGGCTGTTGCCAAAATCGCAAGGATGAGCAGAAACGTCACTCCCGTCTCACCCAACATGGCAACCCAGATGGGGACTCCGGATCCCGGCTGCGTTGCACCGAACGCAACGCTTTCGCCCATGCGTCCCCAGCCCAGGAGAGGCAGGGCGCCAGCGGCGCTGCCAGTGAACTGAGCCATGACCTAAAGACTTGCATCGCGCCATGCCAGTTTCTTCTCCAACCAAAAGGCAAGAGTTACTGCAGGATTGAGGTGTGCGCCGCTGATGCGCCCGATCGGCGAAATCGCAATCAGGGCTCCCACCGATCCGAACAATCCTCCCGTCAGAAACAGGCGCATTCCTTCGCCGGGAATGAGCCTTGAACCGGGGCTCTCTTGCCGGAACATGAGTATGACGATCGAGATCGGCGCAGTACGTATCGACTTCACATGGTACCCACTGACGGATCAGGTTGATTGCGATACAGCTTTGCGTGAAGAGAGGTGCCCTTGAACAAGGCGGCCGGACCGATGCACCCGGCCTATGCGTATCTACTGGTCTTCCGAGAGATCATAGGTTCGAGGCAGCCGAAAAGATGGATAAGAGGCTGCCGGCTACCCGAAGGGGTACCGCGCGTCTCCCCACCGGTCACGACCGATCGGCTCTCGGCGCTGTGTCACGGCATCTCTCACGGACGAATCTCAGGATACTATCTGCAACCTCCTTTGAGGCCTCGAACGGAAGGAGGTGTCCGGCACGTGCAATCTCGACGCGAGAGGCGTCGGCGAGCCGGGGCATAACCTCGGTCGTAATCACGGGCGGCGGGATGACCGGGTCAGCGCTGCCGCCCAGGACCAAGACCGGGCAGACAATCCGCTCGGCCTGAGCCGTGATGTTCTCGCGGCTACCCTGCGCCAGCCACCAGTTCCAGGCATCGGCTGAGGTCATGAGGTTGTCGGCGATACAGATTTCGGCGTCCTCTGCTAGGATCGGTCGCTGAGTGATCATGCGCAGTGTATGCTCCGCCGAGGCGCGGTCGCGGTGGGTTGTCAGCAGGCGCGCTCGCTCCTTCTCGTCCATTGGCTCAGGCGAAGGGGGTGGCGGAGCCACCAAGACCACGCCAGCAAGGCTTGGAGGATGAGCGGCGGCGCAGGCGAGCGCCAGCTTGCCGCCCATGGAGTGGCCGATAAGGACGAAAGACTTGAGGCGAAGGCCCGCAATGCGCCGCGAAAGCACCTGGGCAACCGCATCGACGCTGAAGGCCCGTAAGGGCGGCGAGCGGCCGAAGCCTGGAAGATCGATCCGCAGACACCTGTAGATGTGCGACAGATCTCCGGCCACATGGGCCCAAGACCGCAGGGAGCCGGCGAAATAGTGGAGAAACACGAGGGCAGGCGATCCGTCGCCCTGCTCTTCATCATGAAGGATAGGCTCGCTCATAGTCTTACCATCGGGTGTTCAGGTTCTTCGGTAGCGCGCCACGTGCACGAAAACCGTGTGATTGTAGCCCCTCCTGCTTGATCTGTATCGCCTTGATGCGGGCGTACCGACAGCCGGGCAGGCACAGCACTCCCTCTCCGTTCCCAATCAGGCTGTCATCCTCTCTCGCCATCCTGCTAACACCAAAACTGGGGCCCCCATTGTGGCCGGCGAAACGACACAGGGCGTGTGGCCAGACCGGGGCTTTGGCTTGGTCCGAAACTGTCATCCTCGTCTGATCGAGCATGCAAAAACTCGCACCGATCGGATTGCAAGAAATCGCTCATATTTTGGATTGTGGTCAAACAAACCACGAACGGGTGCGATGGTGCGTTTGCAGCACTTCGAAGGCCATGACAAACTCGACTCTTCCTGGAAGGCGCCTCACTGTTGTCTTACTTTAGCTATCGCGAGCACTCACAACCAAGGCGGCTGCTGCCATTCGCTGAAAGAGGCGTGTCAGCGCGTTGGTCGTGGAGAACAGTTTTCGTCCGATCTCGTCGGCGGGAGTCCTATTGGACACTTTATAGCAGAAAGTCGCTCTAAACCGCGTTATGTGGCGGGTGAGCACCCGGTTCGGCTGGCCATGTTCGTCCTAGTCCGTAACGGTGCGCAAGTTTTTCACATGATCTCACGACACAGCATCACCCATTCGGAATACTCAGAGTGTTCTGTGTGCAAGCGCGGTCAGACTCTATCCAGAGTTTCTCCGCCAAAAATAAGCTGCACCAAGAGCAATAATCTACAATTTGAGGAGATCCTTTGCAAGATGGTCGCTCGGAACCTGCTAATCGTAAGCTAGATTCCACGCACAAGTCTTTGGTCCTTTGCGCCGTCAAAGGAGAGTTCATCGGGCGGGATACCTTTCGTTGTAGCTATAATTAGCTCTGCACATGCATCCTATTCGTTGCTTTCGGTCTGAGGGTATGAGCAGCAGGTCACTCATCTCGGTTGCTTTGGCACTCACCAGCAGCAGGGTCCTTGGCATCGCGGCGACTTTCATCGGCTGCATGGCAAGTGGAGCTTCGGCGGAGGAAGCCATGAGACTCGAGAGCGCCTATTCATTTGCCGAAACGCTTGCTCGCCTGAAATCGACTCTTGAGAGCAAGGATTTCAAGATATTTGCAACGATTGACCATCGTGCGGCTGCCCAGTCGGTCGGCCTCGACATGCCGCCAACCATAGTTCTCATCTACGGAAATCCCAGGGGCGGAACCCCGCTGATGACCGAGGCACCAGACTTTGCGCTCGAGCTTCCACTTCGGGTCCTGGTTCGCGTGGCGGACGATGGAAAGACGTACGTGACCTTCAACCCGTCGACGTCTCTGGAAGGGAAGCATGGGCTGCCCGCCGGCATGGCTGCGAAACTCGCCCCTGCTGAAGAACTGATTGTCAATACCATCGCACGCACATCCAAGGAGAATTAGTCGGGATGCGACATCCAGGCCGTGGACTATGTCCTATCCCGTAAATCGAGGAGTAAGTGAAATGTCTCAATCACTTAAGGGTAAACTCGCCCTCATAACCGGCGGCGGTACTGGCATTGGTCTTGGCATCGCCAAGCGGTTCGCTTCCGAGGGCGCTTCCGTCATCATCACGGGACGTCGCCAAGCAGAATTAGACGCTGCAGTCAGCGCGATCGGCCCGAGCGCATCTGCCATCCGGGCCGATGTCTCGCAGTTATCAGATCTGGACGCGCTGTTCGATCAGGTAAAAGTTCAGTATGGTCGGCTCGACGTTCTCGTGGCGAATGCCGGTGGCGGCGAATTTGCGCCTCTCGGCGAAATCACCGAAGAGCATTTCGACAAGACCTTCAATACCAATGTCAAAGGCACTCTGTTTACAGTACAGAAAGCCCTGCCTTTAATGCGGGACGGTGGGTCGATTATACTGACTGGGTCGACCACCAGTCGGGTCGCCAATCCGGCTTTTAGCATCTATAGCGCCTCCAAGGCAGCGGTGCGCAACTTCGCGCGCACCTGGATTCTAGATCTGAAGGGCACTGGCATACGGGTTAACGTCCTGAGCCCGGGCCCCACCAGAACCCCAGGCCTGCTCGGATTGGTGCCTCCTGATCAAGAGCAGGATCTTCTGTCCAGCTTCGCCGCCAAACTGCCGATCGGCCGGGTCGGCGATCCCGATGAAATCGGTAAGGCAGCAGTGTTCTTGGCGTCAGATGCCTCAAGCTTCGTAACTGGGATCGAGCTCTTCGTCGATGGCGGCGAGGCTCAAATCTGACAGCTCCTAACAGCGCCCTGTCGAACAGGGGGCCGTTGCGCCGAGCCGCACATCGCAGCGAGTGGGATCATGATCGACCATCGTCCTTACGAAGATCTCGGCGTCATGCACCGCGACTGGTTGACGGCCAAGCTTCACTTCGCCTTCGCCAATATGGGGCGGCCTGAACATCGCCCTCTGGGTGCTTTGCGGGTCTGGAACGACGACGAGTTCGCCCCACGCTCCGGCTTCCCGAGCCACTCCCACGAGAACGTCGAAATTGTCACCAATGTTCTTGAGGGCGCAATTACGCATCAAGATAACCTTGGCAACAAGGCGCGCCTCGAAGCCGGTAGTGTGCAGGTAATGAGCGCTGGGGCAGAAATCCACCATTCCGAGTTTAACGCTGAACCCGTCCCGGCCCGATTGTTCCAAATCTGGATTGAGCCTCGTCACCGCGGTGGTGCCTCCCGCTGGAGCAGCCGTGCCTTTCCCCGCGCTGACCGGAACGGACGTCTTATGGCGTTAGCAAGCGGTGATCCCTCCGAGCTTAGTGCCCTCTTCATTAACGCTGACGCTCGAGTGCTCATAGCGTCGATGCAGCCAGGAGAAACAATTGTCCACTACCTTGGCAAAGGCCGAAGCGCCTATCTCGTGACGACTGTGGGTTCGATCGAACTCGATGGTTTTCCCATTGCACCTCGCGATGGTGCGGCGGTGACAGGTGAGCCCCGGTTTTCGGTCACTTCCCTCAGCGAGACCGAGATCGTCGTTGTCGAAGTTGGCTAGCCACGCGAGCTCATCTTGATTGACGTACCGCTAGTCGCATCCTGGGTCTAACACAGTTTGGCAGGCGGGAGAGCGCCAATGACATTGTCGATGTACCAAGCTTCAGTGCCCGTGTTCCTGCAGGGATTGGCAAATCTATCTGCAATCCTGAATAAGGCCGCCAACATCACTGTTATCGTCATTCAGGCGGGCGTCATGGTGACCGACATGGTTGCGAATTCAGAAGGAAAGCTACCGCCGGGCCATTTGGACCTTTTCGCAACTCGCCGCCTAGCCACAGTCGAGGAGGTAGCTGCCGGCGTGGTCTATTTATCTGGTCCCAACGCAGGTTTCATCACAGGGTTTGTCCTTGACATCAGCGGCGGCTATCTCGCGTGGACCGCGCTCGCCTCGAGGAAGGACTGACACTGGTCCACTGCAAAGCTGGCTCAGGTCTGCGATGACGTTTTGCTTGCAAACGACCAAAACGAAGAAGGATAGCCTGTCCTTCGACGTGATGACACTCGAGGGCAGCACACAAGGACCTTGGCTCCTACGGGCGGGCAACTGCGCCAGTGGCGTGGAGATGATTTGAGCTAGCTTCCCGCAGTTGGACATGCCACGGCTGAAAGCTGCCTTGATGGACCTGTCAGGATACCGTTTTTGGACGTTAGGTGCAGCGGCAGTAGCAAGCTTTGACAGTGCGGAGCAATTCTCTCCAAGACGGATGCTCTGAAGAGGTTAATTGTTCATATTTGAATGCAGTCATTGCCCGCGCCGCGCGTGGTTGCAGAAGCTATCATCGGGCAGCATAGGCGTCGGCTTGGTGAGAGACCTATGTTGAGCAAAGACAAAACGCCGCAACAATCGGCGGACGATCACCGGGTTTCCCGGAGGCGGTTCCTCAAGGTGTCCGCAGGGGCAGCTGGTGCGGCTGTCACGGGCAAGGCAGCAGCGGATACGTTGGCCGATGTTCCACCACGGGAGCCTGGGGATGTCCTATCGGGCCATAGCGAGCGCTCACAATATGTGCACATCGAGCGCATCCCAGAGGCCGGCCCTGGCAAACGCAATGTCGATCCGATCGACGCCATCAACTCCAAGACGCCGCTGGATAAGCTTGTCGGGACAATCACGCCATCGGACCTCCACTACGAGCGTAGTCACTCCGGGGTGCCCGACCTCGATCCTACAAAGCACCGGCTTCTGGTGCATGGTATGGTCAGAAGAGAGATCGTCCTGACGATGGACGACATCAGGGCCATGCCGTCCATGTCTCGGATTGCCTTCCTCGAATGTACCGGGAATGGGTGGGAGAACTGGAAGAGCGCGCCTGACAATGTCACGGTGCAGAACACCCATGGCCTCATCAGCATGCATGAGTGGACGGGAGTCCCGCTCTCTTTTCTGATCGACCTGGCGGGAGTGGATCGTGCCTCCACATGGATGTTGGCAGAGGGTGCCGACGGGGCAGGGGTCGCGCGGAGCATTCCGCTGACTGATGAAGTGATCAGCGAGGCCATCCTCGCTTACGGGCAGAATGGTGAGCCGCTACGGCCCGCTCATGGCTTCCCACTCCGGCTGTTCCTGCCGGGACTTGAAGGCAACCTCAACATCAAATGGCTGCGACGCCTCAAGTTCGGCGACCGTCCGTTCCTGACGCGCTGGGAGACGGCGCGCTATACGCAGCTGCAGGCCGACGGTAAAGCCATACAGTTTCAGTTGCGGCAGGACGTGAACTCAGTGATCACCTCGCCGTCCGGCATGATGGAGATAAAGCCCGGCTATAACCGCGTCACCGGCTTGGCATGGAGCGGATACGGCAAGATTACCAGGGTCGAGATCAGCACAGACGGCGCGTGGACCTGGAAGGACGCAAGCCTGAACAATCCGATCCTTCCGAAAGCGCAGACGCGCTTTCAGATGGATTGGGAATGGAATGGAGAGCCGACGAAGATCGTGAGTCGCTCGACCGATGAGAAGGGCAATGTCCAGCCCGATCGCAAATCGTTCATCGCCAAAGTCGGAACCAATGCGCTGTTCCATTATAGCGCACAGCAGACCTGGGCGATAGACGCCGCCGGGAGAGTTCGTAATGTTCTCGATTAGAGCCCTCATCGCAAGCGGAATGATCTGTCTCTGTCTGTTTTCGACAGCCCATAGCCGCGACTTCGGCCGACCTGCCACGCCTGAGGAGATCAGGCTTTGGGATATCGATGTCCGGCGAGACGGCTCCGGTCTGCCGGCAGGCAGTGGTACGGTTGCTGCGGGAGCAACGGTCTACGAGAACAATTGCGTGGCTTGCCATGGGCCGAATGGCCAAGGGGGGATCAAGGATCGGCTTGTCGGCGGACAGGGCACTCTCAGTTCGAGTAGCCCCGTCAAGACGGTGGGGAGCTACTGGCCCTATACGACGACCTTGTTCGATTACATCCGGAGAGCCATGCCTTACCCGACACCGGGGTCGCTCAGCGATGATGAGACCTATGCGCTTGTCGCCTATATCCTCAACCTCAACGGCATCGTGCCTGCGGACGCGAAGCTCGACAGGAACAATCTACCGAAGATCCAAATGCCCAATCGTGACGGGTTCATCCCCGAACCAGAGTTCCAGGTCATCCGAAACTCGAGGTAGCAGGACACATTATGCCCCCGGTGATGTCCGCTGATGAGCCGGATTCCCTGATGAAAGGCAGCCGGATCCCTTGGTCGGATCCATGCTGAAGGCTTGTCCGATAACGGACCGGGAATGACCTCCATTGTCGCCAGTGATGACTGGCCTCCGAGGGCGCTGCCCCCGGTGTGGACGTGGACGTCTGTTTCAGGGCTTCCCGCAGCTCCGACCCAGGTGTGAGGTGTGTGGGCTGGATTACGCCTTCGCCGATCCGGCAGATGGGCCGGCTTTCCTCGCCATTAGCATCGGAGGCGTGCCAAGCACCGCCTTAGAGCATCGGACGGACCCAGAGGGCCGCGTCAGCGACCCGAAGGGCCACGGCAGTGAAAAGTGGATCCGGTTTTCGCTGGCGCGGCCCGCTGGGTCCGTTCTGACCGATGCTCTCATTCAAGAGGAAAGCATCGGATGGATCCCAAAAGGGCAAGTCCACTTTTCACGTCCGATGCTTTAGGCATCTGGATCGAGGCCGAGTTTGAGGCTCCCCTCTGGGTACACCTGTTCACGACGCTCCCATTCCTTCTCCTGAGCAGTCTCCTTCCGTTGCGCCCGCTCAAAGGATGGTTGATTGCGAACCAGTATGTATATCATGCGGAGGAGGGACGGCCGGCGGCAACGAAAAGCCCCGCTGCTGGCTCCGCGAAGCGGTCATGGCCATAATCTCGAGCCGGACCCGTCACAGCCTTTGGGCGCTGCCGTCGGCCTCCTCCTCGAAGGTTACCGCGACATCCGCGGTGGCGGACAACCTAACCTTGTCGCCCTCGACCTCTGCGACCAGAGACATCGGAACGTAGTGATGGTGGCCGGCATGGGCTCCCATGCCGCTGTCTGCCTTGATCAGCTTGATGCGATTGCCTTCGACGCCGTCAACGGTGCCGATATGGACACCATCGGCTCCGATCACTTCCATGTGCTCACGGATTGCGTTCGTGTCTGCCATGTGCCTTCTCCTTTTAGAGAGCCAAAGCCGGGGCCGGTGGCGGGCCTGAATGCTAGGCTCGTCTCGGCAATACCATCTGTAGATCCATTGGTCTTGGAATGGCCCCGCACCTCAGCCTACTCGCAATCTCGGCCACATGCCAGCTCTGGAAGCGGGCGCCGTCCAGCTCGTTCTGGCTCGGCTGGCGTGAGCCGTCACCGGCCACGATGGTGGCACCATAGCCCGGCACCGCGAATTGCGTCGCGAGATCCGGATTGTCCTTTGCGTCCGTGACCGTCATATACCCCAAGATCTTAGAGCAAAGGAGGATTGCGGATCATGACGATCTCCCTCATGCGGCAACGAACTGGTATGCCGTGCCCTTGCGTTCGGCATAGCCGACGCCGGGATAGACCCAGTGGTATCCCAGCATCTTGGTCTTCTCATTCGCGACACGATCAAGGAACGCCTGGCGGGTCTTGAGTGCGATCTCAGGCTCGGTATCGAAGCCGAAGTGCCAGTTCGGGTGCTCGAAGAACAAAATATTGCTCGTTGAGACATCGCCATTGATGATCAGGCCGTCACCACCAGCGAGCTCAAACGAGACATGGCCCGGCGTGTGGCCACGCGTCTCGAGCACCCGCATGCCGCTGACGATCTCATCCCCGGGCTTGAACCGGGTCAGACGGTCTTGGACGGCCGCCATGTCCCGCTGTGACCCACGAGCGAAATCATGCAGGGTGGCGGGCATGGTCGTTTCGTAATTCGGGTCAGTCCAGAACCGCCATTCTGCATCATTGACGTAGTAGTGAGCATTGGGGCACAGCAGCGTTCCATCAGGAAGGATTGTGCCGCCTGCATGATCGGGATGGATATGGGTGAACACGACTTTCGTGATTGAGGCCGGGTCGACACCCGCCGCTTTCAAGTTGGCGGCAAGCTTGCCGGCACTGGCCTGGAACTTATCCCCGGAGCCGTTGTCGACCAGGATCAGATCGTTGCCGGCACGGATCAAGGGGATGTTGACCTGATAAGGGGCGCTTTCGGCATCGCCGCCCAGACGTCTGAGAATGGCAGGTCTTTCGTCCGGCGGTGCGTCTGGGAGAATGATCTCAGCCGTAAGCGTGATGAACCCGTCACTGAAAACCGTGATGTCGAAATCGCCATGGCTGAAGCGGGAGAGGTCAGCCGCATAGGCCTCCCTTGGCACGGGTGCTTGCGCACTCCTGTCCGTGACTTGGCCCATGATGGATCTCCTCTTCCGGGTTGAATAGCTGTTCGCCAAGGCAATGGTTGTGAAACGACCGATATGGAATTGAGCCGTGGGGAGCAGCGGTTTGACGTGAGCTGATTGCTCGCCGCAAGCGCCTTGTCCAGACGTGGTCGCCGGCGGCTACCGGAATGGAAACTGTGAACGCATGACCCGAGAGAGTGATCATAGCCTCCCCCTGTCTCACATTCCAAGTTCGCTCAGCCCCGGGTGGCCGTCCGGCCGCCGGCCGAGGGGCCAGTGGAACTTTCGGTCGGCTTCCTTGATCGGCATGTCGTTGATGCAGGCAAAGCGCCGCTGCATCAGGCCGTGCTCGTCGAACTCCCAGTTCTCGTTGCCATAGGAGCGGTACCAGTGACCATCGTCATCATGCCACTCGTAGGCATACCGCACCGCAATCCGGTTCTCGTAGAAGGCCCACAGCTCCTTGATCAGCCGGTAATCAAGCTCGCGCTCCCACTTGCGGCGCAGGAATTCGATCACCTGGTGCCGGCCGCGCAGGAATTCGGCCCGGTTGCGCCAGGAGGTGTCTTCCGTGTAGGCGAGTGCGACCTTTTCAGGATTCCGGCTGTTCCAACCATCCTCGGCCAAGCGGGCTTTCTCGACCGCAGACTCGCGGGTGAAGGGCGGCAGGGGAGGGCGGTCGGCCATTAACGTTCTCCAGGAAAGATCCAGACCTACTGTCTGTCCCGGGATTGCGGGTCGGGCACCACGAAGCTGACAGCCTGGCTGGTGATGACCTTGTGGGTGGGATCGGCCAACGCAATCAGCACCTTGTGCGGCCCTGGCGGAAGGCCCACCAAGACCAGGGTTTCGCCGCTGGCATCGGCCCAATGCCACGGGGCATCATCCACAGTGACGTGGATATGCCCGATCCGCGGCGACACATCGAGGGCGCCCGGGCCGAACACCGGTACGATGCGCATATTCTCCGTCCGGTACTGGATGAACACCCAACCCATGGCGAGCTGTTCCGGGAGAGGGGAATCGACGACCAATCGGGGCGGCGCCTCGTTTTCGACAGCAACCAGGGGTGATGGTCCGCGGATGTCCTTGGCGCTCTGGCCGGAGGCTGCGCCGGCAACGATGGTACTGGCTGCCATGGCAAGTATCCCTTTGAGCATGCATTGCATGACTTGTCCTTAGGAGTTTGGGTCGGCTTTGACACATCACACGCCCTCATAGAGGAGCTTGGTGAAGAGGGCGGGGTTCGCGGCAAACTGACCCCACTTGGCGTCATAATCAGCCGTGGGGTTTGCCGCTACGATTTCGTCCAGCGACCGCCCCTGCTTCTTCATAGCCGCCACCTTGTCACGAAGGATCACGAGCATGTCGCGATACTCAGTGAGTTGTGCTTTGTTGCTGACGGGGGGACCATGCCCCGGGATCACGATCGTATTGTTGGTGATCGCCGCCAGATTAGCCTCGGTCGCCCGGATCGTCCCGTCGATGCTGCCGCCGGTCGAATAATCGATAAATGGGTAGAACCCATTCCAATAAGTGTCACCGGTATGCAGGATGTCAGGTTCATGAAAGTAGACAGAAATATCGCTGTCGGTGTGGGCCGGTTCGTAGTGCTTAAGCGCCAACGTCGTGCCGTTCATCTTAAGGGTCTTGTCCTGGGAGAACACCTCGGACGGAAGGGCGCCCGACGGCGACTGCGGGAAGTTGAAGTTCCAGTCCTCAACCCGCGTGGCCATCGCAAGATGCTTGCGGGTATTCTCGTGGGCAAGGATGGACGCACCTTCCTGGTGCAGCCACTCATTGCCGTCGGTATGGTCAAAATGCCAGTGAGTGTTGATCAGATGTCGGATTGGATCCTTGCCAAGACCAGACAAAGCCTCAAGAATACGCGGACGCGAGGCTGTGATCCCGGCGTCGACCAGAACCTTGCCATCCGGCCCGGTGAGCACGGCGACGTTGCCGCCCGAGCCTTCAAGCACGCTGATGCCGTTGCGTAGCTTATGAACCTGAATTGGCGCTTCCGCCGCTGCGGCCCTGATGTTGTCAACGATGCTCTTGGACTGGGCGAAGACCTCGCTCGGCGTCAACCAGCCGCCGGAAGCTGCGAAGGTCGTGGCACCCAGACAGCACAGGCAGAAGCCCCGTCGCGAGAGACGAAAGTCATGAGGGTTTGACATGAAAGCTTCCTGGGTTCTTCCGGCGGCAAATGGATTAGTGCGGAGCCAGTTACGTTCTAAGGAAGGCAAGCAAATCCTGGTTCAGCTGGTCTTTGTGGGTAGTGGGAAGACCATGCGGCGCACCCTCGTAGACCTTCAGCGTTGCCTTGGGGATGATCTTGGATGACCGCTCCGCCGAGTTGGCGAACGGAACGATTTGATCGTCGTTGCCATGCACGACGAGCGCCGGAACAGTGATCTTCTTGAGATCTTCCGTGAGATCGGTCTCCGACCAGGCCTTGATGCCGAAATACGATGCCGGGAAGCCTGCCATCATGGACTGATAGACGAATTGTTCCCGTACGCCCTCGGAGATCTTGGCCCCCGGTCGATTATAGCCGTAGAAGGCAAGGCTCAGGTCCTTCCAGAACTGGGTGCGATCAGCGAGAACGCCCGCTCGCACCTTGTCGAACTCCTCTCTCGGCTGGCCTGTCGGATTGGACTCTGTCTTGAGCATGAAGGGCGGTATGGCGCTGACCAGCACCGCCTTCTTCACTCGGCTCGTGCCGTGTTTGCCGATGTAGCGGGTGACTTCGCCGCCACCCGTGGAGTGACCAATATGAATGACGTCCCGCAGGTCGAGTTCCTGCACGAGCTGGGCGAGGTCATCGGCGTAGGTGTCCAAATCGTTGCCATCCCAAGTCTGGCTCGACCGGCCATGGCCGCGGCGATCATGGGCGATCACGCGATAACCATTGTTAGCTAGGAAGAACATCTGGTTTTCCCATGCGTCCGCGGTGAGCGGCCAGCCATGGCTAAGGACGACCGGCTGCCCTTTGCCCCAGTCCTTGTAGTAGATCTGCGCGCCGTCCTTGGTGGTGATCGTTGCCATGGTC
Source organism: Microvirga sesbaniae (assembly GCF_025460805.1). Classification (GTDB taxonomy): domain Bacteria; phylum Pseudomonadota; class Alphaproteobacteria; order Rhizobiales; family Beijerinckiaceae; genus Microvirga; species Microvirga sesbaniae. The sequence goes on from NZ_JAMXFJ010000036.1 coordinate 27,096, forward strand.
TGTCCTTTCTGGAGGGTGGAGGAGGAAGTCTGCGCCGCCAGATCGTGGCTCGCTGCCAGCAGCACCGGGACGCCGAAGACTGTAGAGGCCGCAGCGCCAGACGCCCCCATCAGGATAGTCCGGCGTGATGTGATTGAGTTGGAGCCGCTGTTCGTCTGGGTCATTATCGCGTCCTCTCAGAGGCAGGTTGGAAGGGGTGGTGATTGCTTGCTCCGCGGGCCGTCGAACCGGTGTGGAGAGACCCCGGGATCACCTCGAAGGCCGATCTTTGGTTTGGTGGCGGCTCCGGCGGCGTGCAGCGGGCCCGCTGCCATGCGCGTGGACTGGCGCCTACGAGTCTGCTGAATGTATGGGTAAAGTGGGCTTGATCCGTGAACCCGACGGCGAGTGCGATCTCGGCCAGCGGCGTTTCTTCTTCCAGTAGATACTGCTTGGCCTTCTCAACGCGGGCCGCCAGGAGCCACTGATGCGGCGAGAGCCCCAGAGATGCCTTGAAGGCGCGGCAATAGTGCGACTTCGACAACCCGGCAATCGCCGCCTGGGTGTTAAGTTCCAGGCGTTCCGACAGGTTCTCGAAGAGGTATTGGGTCACCTGGGTAAGCCGCCATGGCGCTAGTCCACCCCGGGCTTCCACCTGTTCGCCTTCGGCATCCGCGGAGTCGGCGAGCGCAGACAGCACGGCCATCGTCATGCTGTCGCCATAGGCTCGACTCATGGCTGTGCCGGCGGTGCACTCCTCGGCAATGATCTGGCCAAGCCGCCGCAGGCGTATGTTCGACACCATGAGGCGTGGCGCGAGGGCGCAAGCGGCATCGATCTGTGGGCCAAACGTTTCGCAGAGCGTTTGCTGATCGACCTGGAGGATCAGCTGGCGCATGAACGTCACGTCATCCCCCTTGCCGTAAGCTCGCGATCCTGGGGGGATGACGCTGATCGTGCCTCGGGCCATCTGGGCCGCTTCTCTCGGAGATCGCTCCCCGCCGATCTGGAAGATTCCGCCAACCTCCTCCAGGGCGATGCAGATCCGGGTGAAGCCAGCGTTCAACTCTGTAAGAATTTGACCCGCGGATCGGAGATCGACCACAACGGCCGTCATGGAGCTCCACGCCAGGTGATTCCAGCCTACGATCTGGGCGCCCCGATAGAACGGCAGGACGGGCGTCTTCCAGCCCGGATCCAGGCGATGTGTCGGCTTCTCGGCGAGCAGCCAGGAATCTGGTGTCCCGCGACAATCGACAGCCAGTGCGTGTACGAAAGTTCCCATGGTGAGCCACTCGATGAGGTTCTCTTCCACCAGGCGTCCTCAACAGGGGTACACCCGCCTGCCTGTCTCGCGGTGTTAGATGTTGTGGGCTGCTGTGGGATCTTGTGAGATTGGGACGCGAAGGGTCTGCTGGCGCATGCATTCACTTGAGGGGGCAGCAGAGAAACAGTCGCTTAACCGGCTTGTTCCGCTCAGCGGATCATGAGGTTTTATGAGCGGTCTGCGCACTCAGTTTGTTTCGGATCCAGTCAACTCGCTGATCAGGCGTTCCGCCCGCTGATAGTCGGGAGTGGCGATTCCTTCCGTGAACTGCGCGAGGATCGGTTTTATCACCTGGACTGCTTCACTCACGCGTCCCTGCCCTGCCCAGAGGCGAGCCAAGCTGATTGCTGTCCGAAGCTCCCAACTCAGTGCGGAATGGCGTGATGCCAGTTCGAGCGAATGACGATAGCAACCTTCGGCCTGGGGGTAATCAGGCTGTGCGCCGGACGCAAGAATGTCTCCCTTGATCCGTAGAAGCTCCGGCAGGTTGAACAGATCGCCGTGCTGCTGAACCACAGAGAATGCTGTCTCAATGGCCTCCAGCGCCTGGTCTCGTGCGCCAAGCGTCAGGAGGCCTTCGGCCATGGCGCTGTACAGGGCCGTGGTGATCAGGTGGTACCGGTGACGATACATATCCTGCAGGGCACTTCGGATCAGAGGAATACCCTCTTCGGCGTTTCCACGCATGATCATCAAGTAGCCCTGTACGCCGATCCCCGCGGACGGATAGGGGATGATGGAGCGGCTTCTCGCGTGCTCCACAAGCCTCGTGATGTAACCCTCAGCAGCCTGCCAGTTCCCGATCCACAGAAAGACGGTTACTGCCATAATAAGAGCGATGCATAGGCTCAAGGGGTGGTCCAGGCTTTCCGCTTCCTCAACCATCTGCCTTGCCGCATGGGCTGCCTGATCAGGAAATCCGAGAACCCAGAGGGTTCGCGCCATGCAGATGCCGGCCCGATTGCGGTAATCCACCCCGAAATACAACCCGTTGATGTTTCGAGAAGGAGGAAGCAACACCAGGGCCGCATTGAGGTGCTTGTGAGCCGTCTTCAGGTCCTCCATAAAGTGATGCGAGATGCCGAGCAGCGAATGGGCGGCTGCAATCGCAACCGGATCCGCCATCTGCTCGGCGATGACCTCGCTGCGCTGGGCAAAGCCGAGAGCGGTCCGGAAGTCGCCGGTGCGGTAGTGGAAGAGGTGGAGCCGACCTACCAGCCGGAATTGACGGGGCAGGTCCCCAAGCTCCTCGGCCAGGGCGAGGCCTCGCTCCAGGGCAATCCGGGCCTCATCGCTGTTGCTTTCGGTGAACATCACCGTCAGCCCCAGCGCGGCCTGGAGATCGATCTCCACGATGCCGCCTTGTGCGCCGGCATCGAGGTATGGGATAGCCTGACGGCACCAGTGGCGGCATTCGGTCAGCAGCGACAGTTCAAGGTAGAAGGGCGCTGCCGCAGCGGCGAGGGCGGTTCCAAGCTGGCGGTCCCCTGCGGAGGAGAACGCCCAGTCCAATGCCGCCCGCACGTTGCCCAGATGACCGCCGTGGGCCGCGAAGGCATGGGAGGACCGCTCGAGATCAAAACTCAGCTGTTGCAGAAACCCGGCAAAGAATTCGGCATGACGCCGCGTCACAGCCTGAGCCGCCCCGCTGTCGGCCAGCTTCCGGGCAGCGTACGCGCGTGTGGTGTCCAGCAGCCGATATTGCGAGATCTGCCGCCCGGCCTTGACGGCGACAAGCGACTTGGCGACGAGCCGCGCCAGAATGACCTCGGGCAGGTTGCCGTCTTCGGTCATGACGATGGACCGAACCGCGTCCAGGGTAAAGGTGCCGACGAACACGGAAAGTTGACGGAAGACGGAACGTTCGACGGGAGACAAGAGCTCATAGCTCCAGTCGAGGGTTGCCGCCAGGGTCTGGTGTCGTGGAAGGGCTGTACGCCGGCCTTGACTGAGGATCTCGAACCGGTCCTTGAGCAGCGCTGCAATGCCGTTGAGCCCATAGACCTTGACGACACCCGCGGCGAGTTCGATGGCAAGCGGGATGCCGTCGAGCTTGCGGCAGATCTCAGCCACAACGGGCGCGTCCTCCTCACCGAAGCCGGAAAGCCATCCGCTCGAAACGGCCCGCTCGGTAAAGAGCTGGGCTGCAGCAAATTTGAGCACCTCGCCAAGGGAAAGATCAGCCTCTTGTGGTGGGCTGTCGAGCGGCGACAGGGCAATCACGTTCTCGCCCTCCACACGCAACGCCTCCCGGCTGGTTGCAAGCAGGTGCACCCCGGGCGCCTCCTGGAAGAGGCATTCGGTCAAAGCCGCTGCGGTCTCGATGACGGGCTCGCAGCAGTCGAGAAGCAGGAGCATCTGCTTGTCTTGCAGAAACGTGATGACTTCTGCGGTGGGATTTTCAGACTGGACTGCAAGCCCGAGCGCCGCCGACAGCGCGGTCGGCACCAGACCTGGGTTGGTCAACGATCCAAGGTCAAGAAAGCAGGCGGCCCCTCCAAGCTCGCCAGCGACCTTGTGGAGGACCGCGACGGCCACGCTTGTCTTGCCGATGCCGCCCGAACCGGTCACGGTAACGAAGCGGCTGTCCAGCAGCAGCCGGGAAATGCGTCTAACGGCATTGTCCCTCCCCACCATCCGGGCAAGCTGGGCGGGGATGCCGTTGGGTATCTTAGGGTTGCATCGTCCCGTCACCTGAGCTGACGGGAGGGGCGGGGTGGCGCGGGACACCGGCGCGACGAAGCAATAGCCCCGGCCAGCAAGAGTCTGCAGGTAACGAGCGTCCGGTCCGCCATCCCCGAGTGCCTTACGCAGGGCGGAGACCTGAAACCGGAGGCTGCTTTCGTCGACGGAAACGTCCTCCCACACGGTTGCGAGAAGCTCGCCCTTGGTGACCACCTGGCCGGCGCGGTCGACCAGCACGCACAAGATGTCGAAGGCGCGTGATCCCAGATCGATGGGTATCCCGTCCTTGTGGAGGAGCCTTGCCGTGCGATCGAGGGTGAATGGGCCAAAGGAAACTAGCTCTGCGGGCCCGTGATTGTGCGGTTCAGGCATGGGCAGCGACTGTTTCCTTTGCTGCAGGAGAGGCGGGCGACCGAATGAACGCGAGCTGCCCGTCCGAGCCGCGTCTTGCGGGGATTCGATCCGTTTCAACTGCCGAAGAGATGCACGAACCTCATGCACCGGCTGACTCCCTGAATGTCATGAACCGGGGTCAAACCTGATTTTCACGCACCAAAGCCGATAAGCGACCGTGGCGTGCGAGGATCTCGGCAGCTGGGCCGTCTCTTCTGCTTGAGATTGGGAGGTTAAGCGTGTCGGAATCCTACCGTGAGGCCCTGGATTGTCAAAACTTGCTGCTGATTGCGGAATCCTGCGGAATGAACCGGTCACCTGTTCCGTAGCGCAACCCCGTTGAAGAACAAAATTACGACGCAGTTTAGTCATGCCCCTCGTCTAGTCTCTGTCGGTCGACGGGGAGCGTTTGGGGAAGGGGTCGACCAGCCTGAGAACAGACTCCGGCGAGAGAAGCCTGACGTTACTGCCTCGGAGTGGCTCGAAAGCTCCGGAACGGCGACGCCACTTCGTTTAGGACAGAGTTGCACGACCATGTCTCGCGGTCGGCGCAGGAGGCCTGAGACGAGCTCCAAGTTCAATCATCTTCAGGGGATGGCCGGGAGACCCGAATGAGAGCTTTATTGCGGCGCTTGCAGCTCCCCGACACCTTGCTCGAGCAGACCGGTGAGGTCTGGTTCGAGAACTCCTCCGATAGCCTCTTCATCATCGCGGTCGAGCCGGACCGGTTCGTCATTGAGTTCCTCAACCCGGCACATGAGAGACGCACCGGCCTCAGGAACGCTGACGTGTCCGGCCGGACACCGCATGAATGCCTGCCGCCCGCTGTGGCCGATTCCGTGACGGAGCATTACCGCTCCTGCGTGGAAGCGGGACACCCCATCAGGTATGAGGAGGACCTGGACCTGCCTGCCGGCGTCATCCACTATCAGACGCTTCTCACTCCGGTCCGGGACGACACCGGGCGGATCTACCGGATCCTCGGAAGCGCCCGCGACGTCACCCTCGAATATGAGGCCCTGAGACGGGAGGAAGACACCCGCAGCCTTATGCAGCAGATGATCGAGGCTTCGCCTGACATCCTTTACGTCTATGATCTGATCGAGCACCGCAACGTCTTTATCACCGGGCGGGTGCGGGACATCCTCGGCTGGTCCCGTGACGAGATCGCGGCCATGGACGGCGAGGTTCTGGGCCGGCTCATCCATCCGGAGGATCTCGCCGCCGTGGTGGACCACCTCGCTCGGCTGAAGTTCCTAGCCGACGAGGCCATCGCTGAGGTAGAGTACCGGATGCGGCGCCCCGACGGCCGCTATGTCTGGCTGCACAGCCGGGAGAAGGTGTTCCGGCGCGGCACCGACGGGCTGGTAACCCGGGTGTTCGGGTCCGCGATCGGCATCCAGCCCTACAAGGACGCCGAAGCCAAGTTGAGCTCCGCGACCGGCCTGTTGCAGGCGACCCTGGACTCCCTCACGGCCCAGATTGCGATCCTGGATGCCTCCGGGCGGATCCTCGCCGTCAATCAGGCCTGGCGCCAGTTCGCAGAACGTTCCTCCTTGATTTGGCCAGGCAATCCTGTCGGAGCCGACTACGTCGAGTTCTTCCACGCCGGTGCCGACGGCGAAGCCAACGCGGCTGCCGTGGCCGAAGGAATCCAGGCCCTGCTGGCGGGCAGCCGGTCGGACTTCCAAGTGCCGTACCTTTGGGGCGGCCGGAGGTTCCTGCTGCGAGCGAACCGCTTTGAGCACGAGGGGGCCGTACATGCGGTGGTGGCGCATGAGGACGTCACGGAACTCGCCAGCGTGCGCCGGGAGCTTGACGCTACGGCAGAACGACTCCTTAGATCCCAGGAAGAGGAGCGGCGCCGGATCGGGGCGGAGCTGCATGACTCCACAACCCAACATCTGGCGGCGGCGGGGCTCGCCCTCGCTCAGGTTCAGCAGTTGATGCCCGATGATCCGGCCCTTGCGGCGGCAGTCGAGCGCGGCATGGCCTCGTTGACCGAGGCTCAGCGCGAGATCCGGGCCTTTTCGTACCTGCTCTTTCCGCCCAGCCTGGACCGGGACGGGCTGGCCTCGACCTTGCGCCACTTTATTCAGGGCTTCGCGCGACGTGCAGGCCTGAATCTTGTCTGCAAGGTCGACGATGCGGCGGACGGTGCCGCACCGCCCGCGCAGAGGGCCATTCTCAGGGTCGTTCAGGAGGCCCTCACCAATGTCCATCGCCATGCCCGGGCGACCCGGGTCGCCATGACAATCCAAGTGGATGGACCGAACCTGATGCTCAGGATTACCGACAACGGCATTGGTCTCCTGGCGACGACAGATGATGCCGTCCCAGAACTCGGGGTTGGCATTCGCAGCATGCGGAGCCGAGTCCGGCAATTGGGGGGAGACGTGTCGCTGACGGGCAGTCGACAGGGCACCACCGTGCTGGCCTCGATCCCACTGCACCCAGCGACTGGGGAGGATGGGGCGATACACTCTCCTGAGGACAATCTCAGGATTTTCGCCGAAGACGCCCTGACACCGTCACGCTAGTATGCGCACCATGCCTGGTTTCCGCGAGGTCCACTATGACTCGCATCCTCATTGCCGATGACCATGATGTGCTCAGAACCGGACTGCGGGCCCTGATCGAGACAAGGTCTGGCTGGGAGGTGATCGCGGAAGCGCGGGATGGCCTGGAGGCGCTCAGGGCCGCCGAGACGACGAAGCCCGATATCGTGGTGCTCGACTATGCCATGCCGGTCATGACCGGGGTCGAGGTGGCCCAACGGCTCCGGGCCCAGCCGCCGCGGCCCGAGATCCTGATCTTCACCATGCACGATGACGATGCCATCCTGCGGGAGGCTGTGCTGGCGGGCGTGCGGGGCTATCTGCTCAAGTCGGACGCCCAGGGCCACCTTCTCGAGGCGATCGCGACACTGGCCCGGCACGAAGCCTACATCTCGGGCCAAGTCTCCGGCACCCTGCTCGAGGCGGTTCTCAAGCCCGGCAAGCTGCGGGACGGCGTCCCGCTGACGCCGCGGGAACGCACCGTGGTCCAGCTCATCGGGGAGGGGCGGACGAGTCGGGAGATCGGCCCGATCCTGAAGGTCGGGATCAAGACGGTGGAGAGCCACCGCGCGGCGGCCATGCGCAAGATCGGCGCCACGAGCACGGCCGACATCGTCCGCTATGCCATTCGCCACCACATGGTTGAGATCTGAGCTGGCGCTTCAGGGTTTCCCTGAGATCGGATCAGGGTGAGCCCGATGGTCCTCTGGCTGTCTTAGGTTCACCATAGAGCATCGGACGGACCCAGCGGGCCGCGTCAGCGACCCGAAGGGCCACGCCAGTGAAAAGTGGATCCGGTTTTCGCTGGCGCGGCCCGCTCGGTCCGTTCTGACCGATGCTCTCATTCAAGAAGAAAGCATCGGATGGATCCCAAAAGGGCAAGTCCACTTTTGGGCCCGATGCTTTAGCGTATCAAAGCTCACGTCATGGCAGACCAAGTTCTCTCGTGGAGGCGACCATGAACCCAGATGATGCGGTGAACCTGCAGGTTCGCAACCGCTTACCCGCCGAGACTTTGAGGTCGAGCCATGGCTGGGGCATTCTCGAGGCCGAGCATGTGGCCATGCGACGCCCGAGGCGGATCGAGTTCAACCTCCATAGCAGCCGGCATTATCTCGCCTTGCTGAATTTCTACCGCGGGGACGGCGAAACGTTTGCAGACGAACTCCCATGCTCCACCTTACGAGACGTCCGAGGCAAGCTTGTCTTCATCCCGGCCGGGTGCCGTCTGCAGGGCTGGTCCCAACCGGAAACAACGCCAATCGCCTTCACGGCCGCCTATCTGGACCCAAATCTCTGCTCACACCTCAGCACGGACCGGCCCCAGCTCTCCCCGATGCTGCATGTCGAGCATCCCCTGCTGACCCAACTGTTGCTCCAGCTCAATCGCGTCCTGGCACAGCCGGACATGTACTCGCGCGTGTATGTCGAGTCGCTCGCGGTTCTCCTGCTCTCGGAGATCATGAACTGTCAGGCGATTGACCGATCGCTGGGTCGCCCTGTCGAGCGCCCAAAGTTCAAGGGTGGGCTGGCAAGTTGGCAGCACCGGGCCGTGCGCGACTACATTGAGGAGAACTTGCCTCAGGACCTCTCCTTGGCCGAGCTGGCGGCGATCGCCCGGCTCAGCCCATACCACTTCTGTCGGGCGTTCAAGGAAGCAGTCGGCGAGCCGCCGCACCGCTATCAGATGGGTCGTCGTGTCGAGCGGGCCAAGGCACTGCTGACCGATCCGACCTTGTCTATCACGCACATTGCCATGGCGGTGGGCTACAGCAGTCCGAGCCGGTTCACGACCCTGTTCCGGCAGGTCACCGGCCACTCACCCCGCGATTACCGGAAGAAGATGATCTAGCCCGCTATTCAGGGGTTAGCGAGAGAGCGGTCTGCCTGGTTGGAGCTCACAAAATCCCACAGTCCCTCTCGGGATTTCACAGTACCTCACAGACCGCCCGCGATACCACTCGTTGCAAGGGTAAGATCGAAGGATGTTTGGCATGGCACGACCTGTCATGGAAGCTCGCCGGAAGCGGGTATGTCCCGTTCTTGCTCCGGATGAGAACGCGCGGCTGCAGGTATTCATCGGTTAGCAATCAGGAGATCAGGGGCATGGTTGCAGGTCGCTTTATCGTCCTTGGTTTGATAGGTTTCACGATGACGGCTGCACCCGGCACCTGGGCTTACGATCCGGGGGACTCAAGTGAGCCTTGTTGCGAGGGTGCGCGGCTGGAGCGTGACGGCCATACAGCTTTCCTTCAGGAGAATTCCGCCGCCATGAGCGCCATGATGCGAGCCATGTTGGTGAAGCCCTCTGGCAACGTCGACCGAGATTTTGCAGCGATGATGGTGCCGCATCATCAGGGTGCGATCAATATGGCAATGGCCTATCTCCGGTATGGTCAGAACGAGCAGCTGAGGCGGATCGCACAGGAAATCATCGTCACACAGCAGCAGGAAATCGCCGTCATGCGGTTGGCGATCGAAGACTCCCCTGCAACCGGGAGCTCTCCGGTCCAGCCATTTATACCGCGAGCCCATACCCGTCAGGGTCACCAAACCAGGGAGTGACATGGTCACCCTGCAGGACAGCCGATTGGAAGCAGGAGTTGCTCATCATGACATGCAATATTCTCAGGCTGGCGTTGCTTACCGTGGTACTTCTACCAGGCTTAGCGCGGGCCGGGCAGGTGCCAAGAGCCGCAGCTGATCCTGACATAGCAATCACCTCTCGTGACCGCGTTTATGCGGCCGAGCAGTTTTCGAACACGGTGTCGGTTGCTGATCCGGCCAGCAATCGACTGCTGGGTGTGATCCGCCTCGGCGAACCGCAGCCGGGCAACTTAAGTCCCCTTTATCGCGGTCAGGTTCTCGTGCACGGCCTGGGTTTTTCCCCTGATCATAGAACGTTGGCGGTCGTGTCGATCGGAACGAACTCCGTAAGCTTCATTGACACTGTAACCAATGCCGTGAAGCACGTCACCTATGTTGGCCGGGCGCCGCATGAGGCGTTCTTCACGCCCGACGGCAAGGAGGTCTGGGTGACGATACGGGGCGAGGGCTATGTTGCTGTCCTCGATGGTGCGACGTACGAGGAGAAGACACGGATCGAGTTGTCGAACGGGCCCGGCATGCAGATCTTCTCGCCGGATGGAACCTATGGTTATGTCTGCTCATCCTTTACTCCCGAAACTGTCGTGATCACCGTCGCTGACCACAAGGTCGTTGGGCGAGTGCCGCAGGCGAGTCCGTTCTGTCCCAACCTCGCAGCGACTCCAGACGGCGATCAGGTCTGGTTCACACTGAAGGATATTGGTCAAGTCCAGGCGTTCGACGCCCGCCCGCCCTTTGCGATACTGAAAACGATCGAAGCCGGCCCAATCACCAATCACGTCAATTTCGTGCGCAATGCCAAGGGGAGCTTCGCCTATGTGACGGTCGGCGGCTTGAACCAAGTCAAGGTCTTCCGGACCGACACCTTTGAGATGGTCGCGACGATCCCGGTCGGCAGGCTTCCCCATGGCGTCTGGCCGTCCGGTGACGGCACGCGGGTCTATGTCGGGTTGGAGAATGCAGACGCTCTGGCAGCAATCGACACACTGACGAATGAGGTTGTGGCAACGATCCCGATCGGGCAAGCGCCGCAGGCCCTCGTTTATGTGCCGGACGCCGTTCCGGAGGGTGATGGCACTCAGGGACTTGACCCGCTGAGCGTTGCTGGCCAAGCAGCCCACCTCACCCTTGCGCCTGTCGGTGCCACCGCTGCGGGCAGCCAAGCGATGACCAACGTGTCACTGTTTGATCAGGGCTTGACCCAGGTGCTTCAGGCTGCTGCGACCGGACTGAAACCAACGCGGGCCTATGTTCTTGCGCTGGTGAGCAAACCTGACGGGAGTGGCGCACGTGAGCCCCTTGCAAGCTTCGTGACCAACCCGGCCGGCTCGGCGGTCGTGAATGCCGTTGGCCCAATCCGGCAGATCGTTCAAGGCAACGTGCATGTCGATCGCCGCTATCTCGCAATTTTCGAGCGGGATGGTGAGGCCCTCGGCAGGGCGGTTCAGGTCCAGGCGGATTGAAGTTTAATTCAGCCCGGCATTGCGCCATAATGATCGCAGATCTATCCCAGCCGGAGCCTGCCTGCTGTCAACGAGAGCTCGCGACATTCTGGCGGTAATTTCGGCCCTCAATGACCGGCGTGTCAGCGGTACTGTCAAGTTGGCGAGAGGCGGTGATCTATGGCACGGTCCTGGGCATGAGCACGCCATCCAATCCGTTTTGTGGGTCCCGTTTTCCGGCCGAGATCATCATCCAGCCCGTCTGGTTGTATCTCTGCTTCAATCTGAGCTTGCGGGAAGTCGAACTGATCCTCGCGGCGCGAGGTATCATGGTCTGCTACGAGACGATCCGCAAATGAAGCCTGGGCTTTGAGCTAACTTATGCCAAGACGCTCAAGCAGCGGCGGCCGCAGCCCGGTACGCTACCTCTGGATGAAGTTTTCGTGCGCATTCGGGGCAAACTGCATTATCTCTGGCGAGCGGTCGATCGGAATGGAAACGTGCTCGACGTCTTAGTCCAGAGTCGCCGTAACACCAAGGCGGCTAGAGCATCGGATCGATCCCAAAAGGGCAAGTCCACTTTTGGGTCCGATGCTTTAAGCGCTTCTTTCGCAAGCTGCTGATGGCCTTGCGCTACGCGCCCAGGGTGATTGTGACGGATAAACTCGGGTCCTATGGCGTGTCTCAATGCGAGATCCTGCCGGGCGTCGAACACCGGCAGAGCCGATACTTGAACAACCGCTGTGAGGTCTCACACCAGCCCACCCGAAGGCGGGAGCGCCACATGAGGCGATTCAGGTCAGCCCGGCAGGCCCAGCAGTTTCTCTCAATGAATAGCTCGATCCACAACCACTTCCGGCTCCGCCGTCATCTCCTGTCTGCCAATAATTACCGGACTGCGCGTGATCACGCCTTCGCCCCTTGTCGCGATGCGACCGGTGCTGCCCTCGTATAACAGCTTGGACCGACCTGTCGGCTCTGACCGCACCAGCTATGCCTATTAAGCATCAACTTGACAGCAACCCCGCGCAATCTTCCGCAAGTTACTGCTGAACAGGGAACGTCTCTTAATGGGATGGTCCGGCCGTGCTCCTGCCCCGCTTGTTTGTAAGCTGTGGGGGTTCAAGCCACGCAAGGAGCACGTCCCATGTCACGGTCTTCTTTCTCTGCTGCCATTGCCACGCTGGGCATCGATCTGGGCAAGAACAGCTTCCATCTTGTCGGTCAGGATCAGCGCGGCGCTATCGTGCTGCGCCTCAAGCTCTCCCGGCCCCAGCTCACGCAGCGCCTGGCCAACATTCCGCCGTGCCTGATCGGCATGGAGGCCTGTGCGGGCGCTCACCACATCGGGCGCCAGCTCCAGGGCCTCGGCCATGACGTGCGCCTCATTCCGGCCCAGTACGTCAAACCTTTCCTCAAGGGGCACAAGAATGATTATCGCGACGCGGAAGCCATTGCCGAGGCGGTGCAGCGGCCCACCATGTCGTTCGTGGCGATCAAGACGCCCGACCAGATGGATCTCCTCGCCTTGCACCGGGTGCGTTCCCGCTTAGTCAGTCAGCGCACGGGCGTCACCAACCAGATCCGCGGCTTCCTGCTCGAGCGCGGCATCACCGTGCGCCAGGGGCTCACGCCCTTGCGGCAGGCTTTGTCAGGCATCTTGGCTTCGTCCTCAGACGCCCTTTCACCGCGCATCGTTCGCCTCATTGTCGATCTGGTGGAGGACTGGCACAGACTGGATGAGCGCATCGCGGCGGTCTCCACTGAGATCGAAGCGCTCGCTGCCCAGGACGAGCACTGCCAGCGCCTGATGAGCGTACCAGGCGTGGGACCGATCATCTCGTCGGCCATGGTGGCGGCGATCGGCACGGGTGCCGGGTTCAAACAGGGGCGGGATTTTGGCGCCTGGCTCGGGCTGGTGCCGAAACAGGAGTCGACCGGCGACCGTACGATCCTGGGCAAGATTTCCAAACGCGGCAACAAGTACCTGCGGACGCTGTTCGTCCAAGCGGCTCACATCGTTCTGGTGAGCCGACCGCATAGAGCCAGACTCGGCCTGTGGCCCTGGATCGAGACCGCCGGGCGGCGGCTGCATCGCAACATGCTGGTGATTGCGCTCGCCAACAAGCTCGCCCGCATCGCCTGGGCGGTGCTGGCCCGTGGACATGCTTATCAGCCGAGGAGTGCCTCTCATGCGATGTGAGATGAGGAAGCTGCCAGCTCCTTCTGCAACCGATCAGCCCTGAGGAGACGATGATGAGATCAGTGATCTAATCAGCGGCTGTCCCGCCGAGGTCTGCGAGATGAAGAAGGAGATGGACGAACGGTCTGCCCGACGCAACCACAAGACTGGGTGCCATGATGGCCCATAGAGGTCTTTCTCTTAGCGAGTCCTGGATGCGCGCGGATACCCATGATGGCCCGGGGCTGAGGCTCCACATCGAGGCCGAATACATTGATGCAGCTCTCACGTTCATCCGTCTGCCAACATCATCTTGCAACGCACGGCCGGACCATACAAATGGCACTTCTCGGACCTTCGCCGAGGTTCGGCATTCGGACGGTAAGCAGACCTTTAGGGAATCGCAGCAGATCATCGATTCAAGTGAGAGCCCATGTACCACAGGCGATCAGCGGCCACAGGATGGGAGCTGCCGGCATAGAAGCCGGCCACAGCGGAAAGGCAGCTTCTGGCGCGGTGCCGCCGTTAGCCGAAATTCCGCATCGGCGGCGTGAGCTGACCTTCATGGGCAACAGCTCAATGGCTCAGGTTCACGCTGAACGGACGTTTCAAATGGTACTGGCACCGCTTCCCTGCCCAACCGTGAAGGCGTATGCTGCTCACATCAGTCACTGTCCTGCGTTGGACTTGGGCCTGCGACGGCCCGCTTTTGATCAACAGCTTTGTCGACGTCGCTCCAGCACCCACGTGGTTTGCGTCAGCCCAGGGAGGAGCCCATGGATCTGCACAACACTCAGAACATCCACCGCTGCGTGGCCGAGGGCATCGGCACCTTCTGGCTCACCTTCGCCGGCTGCGGCAGCGCGGTGATCGCCGCCGCCTTTCCCGACGTCGGCATCGGGCTGCTCGGCGTCTCGCTCGCGTTCGG
>NZ_JAMXFJ010000037.1 GCF_025460805.1 Microvirga sesbaniae
TGCTGCGCGACAAGAAGGCCTCGACGAGCTACATCCAGCGCCGGCTCCAGATCGGCTACAACCGCGCCGCCTCGCTCATGGAGCGCATGGAAAACGAGGGCATCGTCGGCCCCGCAAACCATGCCGGGAAACGCGAGATTCTGATCAACCATCTCGATCTGGACGATTGATGCCCGATCCCGCGGCGAAACCGAAAGGCGGCTCTCACGAGCCGCCTTTTTCTTGTTCGGGCGTGCCTTCGGATTACTGGATGACCTGCACGACCGTCCGGGTCTGCGGATCGACCAGCACGGTCCTGTCGTTCACGATCGTGTAGCTGTAATTGTCCCGAAGGCCGACGCTCGGGGGAACATCGTAGAGCCGCACGCGCGGCGGCAGCGGCTGGCCGACGACCACTTCCTCGGTGACCCGCATCGTTGGGCGGCGCTGGGCCACCACATAGGTGCGGACCCTGGTCGATTCCTCAGCCGAGAGAACGCCTCCCACGGCAGCCCCGGCGACGCCGCCGACCACCGCCCCGACAGGCCCGCCGATGACCGCGCCGGTCACGGCTCCGCCCGCAGCGCCCGTGGCGGCGCCGGTTTCAGTGCTGCTCTGGCAAGCGGCCAGGGGAAGAGCCAGAAGAGTCAGGATGGCGGCCGAATGGAGGACGTGATTGCGCATGGCGGATTCCTTTCCGGTTAGCACCATGCGAACGCGGGAAAGCTTGGCCGGTTCCCTTCCTGGCCCAACAGGCACGCTCCCCGGTCGAAAGGTGTGTGCAGGTGCGGCTTTTGTCCTTGCCGTTCCGGCCCTCAAATGCATCTCTCATGACAGGCGCAAAGCACGGGTTGGGAGGACAGGATGGCGGAACGTTCCAAGGTTGCGATCGTGACCGGGGCCGGAACGGGCGTGGGCAGGGCGATCAGCGCAGGGCTCCTGACGGCCGGCTACAGCGTCGTGATGGCCGGGCGCCGCCGGGAAGCCCTGGAAGCCGCGCAACGGGAGATCGCCGGGGCGGGTGCCTCCACGCTTCTGGTTCCGACCGACGTCACGAATCCGGCCTCCGTGGCGGCGCTCTTCGCCGCCACCCGGCAGGCCTTCGGACGGGTCGACCTTCTGGTCAACAATGCCGGAATGGGGGCTCCGGCGGTTCCGCTCGAGGACATTCCGTTCGAGCAGTGGCAACAGGTGGTGGCGACCAACCTGACCGGGACATTCCTGTGCACGCAGGAGGCCTTCCGGATCATGAAGGACCAGACCCCACGGGGCGGACGGATCATCAACAACGGTTCCGTCTCGGCCTACGCTCCGCGCCCGCTGTCGGCTCCCTATACGGCCACCAAGCATGCCGTTCTGGGCCTCACGAAGTCCACATCCCTCGACGGCCGGGCCTACGACATCGCCTGCGGGCAGATCGATATCGGGAACGCCGCCACCGACATGACGGCCCGCATGACCGAAGGCGTGCTCCAGCCCAACGGAACGCTCGCTCCGGAGCCGAGGATCGACCCCAAGCATGTGGCGGATGCCGTGGTCTACATGGCCGGATTGCCTCTGGACGCGAACGTGCTGACCATGACCGTCATGGCGACGAAGATGCCGTTCGTCGGCCGGGGGTGAGACACATTGCCGTGAAGGGGGTGGGCTCACCTGGGAAGTAAGCTCGACCGCCCCATCTGACCGGGGTGGCGCGGCCGATATCCGGCCCGCCGTACGGTTCCCATTCAGCTTGTCCCGGGCAGGATCGGAACCGGCAGTGCGGCTTGGCCTGAACGGCCGTGCCGGCCCCTTTGCGCGGGAGAGTGTTTTTCCGATGACGGCGGTGGAATGAGCGCGATCCTCGTCAAGATCTTTGCGACCGCCCTGACCCTGAGCCAGGTCCTCGTCGACCCGGACATGGTCAGGACGAGCTTCGATCCCGCGCGGGATCAGGAGCAGGTCACGCAGCTCCTCAAGGACGGATGCGCCCACATGCGCCGGGCCTTCGACATCGAGGACATCAACCTCGACGACCTCATCGCCACCGCGATGGACGATCCCCAGGCCATCGCGGGCGAGATGAAGGTGCTGCAGGGGTTGAGCTTCAACGACCTGCACGCGAGCTATCGCCAGTTCTGCAAGAACGAGAAGGTCGAGCCTCCGCCGGTCGATCTCGCCGAGGTGATCTCCACCTACAATGCGGCGGTCGCCGGGCTCCCCGACGCCGGAAAGCTGAAAGGCCTGAAGCTCCCCGGGGTGAGCGTCATCCTGGATGGAAACGGCAAGCGGTTCGCCGAGGTCTACGAGCCTGACCACCGGCGCGTCTGGGTTCCCCTGTCCGAGATCCCGAAAAGCGTCCAGCAGGCTTTCGTCTCGGCCGAGGACAAGCGCTTCTATCAGCACAAGGGCGTGGATGAGCGCGGCGTGATCCGCGCCTTCGTGGGCAATCTGGCCAATCCCGGCCGTCCGGCGGGCGGCTCCACGATCACCCAGCAGGTGGCGAAGAACCTGCTCGTCGGCGACGATGTGACTTACGATCGCAAGATGCGCGAGATGATCGTCGCCTCGCGCATCGAGCGCGTGCTCAGCAAGGCGGAGATCCTCGAGATCTATCTCAACTCGATCTATCTCGGCCGCTCGTCATGGGGCATCGAGATGGCGGCGCGGAGCTATTTCGGAAAGAGCGCCAAGGCGCTGTCCGTCTCGGAAGGGGCGCTGCTTGCGGGTCTCGCGAAAGGACCGAACTACTACAATCCCGACACGAAGCCGGACCGCGCCCAGGAGCGCATGGCCTACGTGCTCAGCCGCATGCAGGACGACGGATTTCTGAAGGCCGATCAGGTTCAGCAGGCCGTCGCGGCCCTGCCGTCGAGGGTCCCCTTCGAGCGCATCAAGCGGACGTCGGGCTTCTACTTCGTCGATCATGTCAGTCGGGATGCCCGCACGCTCGCCGACATCGATAGCCTGAGCGCGGGCGGTTACACGGTGCGAACCACCCTCAACCCGGCTCTGCAGCAGGCCACCGAGGCGGCCTTGCAGGAGGGGCTCGCCCGCTATGAGCTGAGCATCGGGCGGCAGCGCTACCAGGGGGCCGAGGCGAACCTCGCCGGGGCCATCAAGGCGCTCGAAGGCGTTCAGGATCCGGCGCCCGCCTGGAAGCGGGCGCTCGGGGCGGTGCGCCTGCCGCTCTACGACGTCCAATGGCCCGCGGCCGTCGTGATCGAGAAGGGGAAGGACCGGAAGACGGGCGCCAACGTCCTGCGCGTCGGTCTGGCGGACGGGCGCGTCCTGCCGCTGAACGCCTGGGAGGCGGCCCGTCGCGATCTCAAGCTCCATGACGTGGTGCGCGTCCAGGTCATCGAGCAGAAAGGCAAGGGCGCCGTTCGCGCCGATCTGCGAACCCCGCCGGCAGTGCAGGGCGGGGCGGTCGTCCTGGAGAACAAGACCGGCCGCATCCTCGCGATGGCCGGCGGCTTCTCCTACCCTTTGAGCCAGCTCAACCGGACAACGCAGGCGCAGCGGCAGCCGGGATCCGCCTTCAAGCCGCTGACCTATCTCGCCGCCTTGTCGAAGGGGCTGCAGCCCAACACGCTGATCTGGGATGCCCCGGTGACGCTGCCGCCCGTGGGCGGCGACGCCAACGCCCGAGGCGGCGCTTCCTGGAGCCCGAAAAACTTCGACGGCGGGGGCTCCGGCATCGTCACCCTGCGCCGGGCCCTCGAGAACTCGAAGAACCTGGTGACCGCGCGCCTCCTCGACGGCGGCATCGAATCCTCTCCGGAACAGAGCCTGAAACGGGTCTGCGAGCTTGCCATCGAGGCGCAGCTCTATCTGGAATGCACGCCGCATTATCCGTTCGTGCTCGGTGCGCAGCCGGTGCGGATGATCGATCTGGCGGCGTTCTATGCGGCCGTGGCCAACGAGGGGGCTATGCCGGTGCTCCATGCCATCGAGACCGTGGAGGAGAACGGGCGCACGGTCTACAGCCGGAAGGCCGGTGCGCTGGTCCGGCTCGGTTCCGCCGATCCCGCCGCCTTCTTCCAGCTCAAGTCGATGCTGCAGGGGGTGCTGGAGCGTGGAACGGCCCGCTCCCTGAAGGCGCTTGCACCTTACGCCGCAGGAAAGACCGGAACGTCCGACGATGAGAACGATGCCTGGTTCGTCGGCTTTACCAACGACGTCACCATCGCGGTCTGGGTCGGGCACGACAATGCTGACGGCAAGCGGCGGACCCTCGGGCGCGGACAGACGGGCGGCAAGGTCGCAGCTCCCATCTTCCAGTCCATCCTCCAGGCCGCGTGGGATCATCATGCGCCCAAGACCCCGCTCAGCCCGCCTTCGCCTCAGGCGGCCAAGCAGCTCATCGCCCTGCCGATCGACCTGAACACGGGCGACCGGCTGACCGACGGGCAGGGGCGGGGCTTCACGGAGTATTTCCGGCTGAACTGGTTCGGCCGGTTGAGCGAGACGCAGTTCCGTCTCGTGCCGCAATCGGAGGTCTATGCCTTCCGTCATCCCGATCCGTGGAGCGACGGGGAGGCGAATGGCGGGCCCGATTACCCCGAAGAGGGGCCCTATGCGCAGGGCCCCGGCTGGCTCGACAGCTTGCGGCAGAACGTTCCGTCACGCCGCCAGGCCGAGCCCGAGCGGGAGTTCCGCTGGTGGTGGGAGGACGAGGCTCCCCGGCGACCCCGGCGTGTGGATCCGGACTACTTCTGGCGTAACGGACAGGTTTACTGATGACATCGACGAAGCCTTTCGGACGGATGATGGCCGCCTTCGCGGCCCTTTTGTTCTCCGCCGGGGCCCTGTGGGCTCAGGAGTTCAAGATCGACGAGGTGCCGTCCGTAACGGCGGTCGCACCGGCAAGGCTGAAGCCCAGGACCATCCTGTTCAGCGATCATCGTGACGACAAGCTGGCCGATCCCGGCACGGGGCTGATCCGGTTCGAGGACTGGGCCCGCGAGCGGCCCATCCAGAAGCAGCTCTTGAGCCCGTTTCCGGACTATGCCGAGCCGGTCATCAGGGTCTCGGTCCATGGGATTGCGAAATCCTATACCGAGAAGCTCCACATGTATGTGGTGGAGGCACGCTTCCTGATCGACAAGGCGCCCGATGCCATCGATCTCGGGCGCTACACCCATCTCGACGTGCTCGAGAAGATCGACCCTTCCATCAAGCATCGCCGCATCACGGCGGACCAGGCTGCCCCGCAGGCCGATCCGCAATACGCGTACAGCCGCCGTCCCGGACGCCGCTGGTGCGAAGCCGAGGACAGCCTCTGCATCGAGTCCCGCTATCCGCTCGAGGGCAAGCTGCCGGTCGGGATCAGGCTCGCCAACAAGCTGGAGGAGGGCGGCAAGAAGATCTCGGAGTTCATGGAGTTCCAGACGGAAATCCGCACCCTCGGCCGGGACGAGATCGACCGGGGCGGCTTTGCCAGGCTCACCGGCCTGGATGCTCCCGTGGCCGGGGTTCTGGAGCAGACGATCTTCTACGTCAACCAGGTCATGCAGTTCGGCAAGCTGCTCACGGTCCTGCAGCCTTCGCCGGCCGATGCCGGCCAGACCGTGGCGACAATGTTCATGACCCTTGCGGTGGAGACCGACGTTCTGGAACGTAAGAAGGAGTTCGAGAACGTTCCCGTGCTGCGGAACCTGATCCCCGCCCAGGTTCTCATGGGCAAGAGCTCGTTCAATTCCGGCAACTCCATCAGCGCTGGGCTTCCCGACTATGTCCGCAACCGCATCCGCGCCCTTGCCGAGCAGTTCGAACGCTGAACCGACCCGCGCAGCCCATGAAAAAGCCCCGTTCCAAGCAGGCTGAACGGGGCTGCTAAGTGTGCGGAGGCGACAAGGGGTTGCGGGGAATGGTGCCTCCGTACCAAACCAAGCGTTTAGCTTGATCAATGTTCCTTGGGAAATGTCGAATTCGAAGCTTGGCAGGCATCAATTTTCCTTGATTGCGCCACGATCCGACGGCTCACTCGTCCTTTGGATTACCGGCAAAGGATGTGGTGGAACGCCGCAGGCCGGTAACAAACGGCCCCAGGCATTGTTGGAGGCCAGCAGTCAGCGTTTCTTCCTCCCGAACTTGCCTTCCCTGGCCCGCCCAGGGAAGGCTTTTTGTTGGAGCCCGGGGCTGTCGGGATCGATCATGCGACGATGCCCTTCCGTTCCCCTTCCTGCACTGTTATCTGCCTGAGCGTCCTGCCTGTCCCAGTCGCACCCGCCGAACCAGCGGACGACTCATGCCGAAGAGGTGTCGTTACATGGCCAAAGCCATCCACTCCATGATCCGGGTGCTCGACGAGCCGCGCTCCGTGGCGTTCTACGACACGGCATTCGGATTGAAGGTCGCGGAGCGCTTGGCGTTCGAGAGCTTCACGCTCGTCTATCTGAGCAACGAGGATGGAGAATTCGAACTGGAGCTGACGATCAATCACGACCGGACGGAACCCTATTCGCTCGGCGACGGGTATGGACACCTGGCCTTCTCCGTGGACGATCTGGAGGCGGAGCATGCCCGGTTCGCGGCGCTCGGCCTCGTTCCGACCCCGTTGAAGGAGCTGAGGCTCGAGGGTAGGCCTCCGGCGCGCTTCTTCTTCGTGCAGGATCCGGACGGGTACAAGATCGAGGTTCTGCAGCGCGGCGGGCGCTACAAGTAGTCGAACGTTTCCGTCGCTCCGCTTCCAAGAGAGGTCCCGTGGCCATCCGTCCCATCGTCCGTTTTCCCGATCACCGGCTGCGCCAGAAGGCGCAACCGGTCGGCACGGTCGACGAGGCGGTGCGGGAGCTCGCCCGGGATCTCGCTGACACGATGCGGGCCGCCCCCGGCATCGGCATCACGGCGCCGCATGTGGGGGTTCTCGCGCGGCTCGTGGTCATCCAGCTGGAATCCGATCCGGCGCCGCACATCTATATCGATCCGGACATCACGTGGGCCTCTCCGGAGAGGATCCGGCACGTGGAGGGCAGCGTCTCCATGCCGGGGGTGACCGATGAACTCGAGCGTCACGCACGGGTGCGGGTGCGCTACAGGGACCTCGACGGTTCGGAACGGGAAGAGGAGGCGGACGAGCTGATGGCGATCTGCCTCCAGCATGAAATCGACCAGCTCGACGGCGTCTTCTGGATCGACCGTCTGTCGAAATTGAAGCGGGACCGTCTGATCAAACGGTTCGAGAAGCTCCAGCGCATCAGAGCGTGATGGTGGAGTTGCTCTGAGAGTGGAGTTTGAAAGTCTTGTTCGAGATCTATCGTATCGAAACCGTCGCGTCGGAAGAGGCGGGCGGGGGAATCATCCGTCGAATCATGGTGCGCGTCGATTCCCTCGAAAAGGCCAAGGAACGCGCCTTGAAGGTGTTTTCCCTGGCGCGACGCCCGCAATCGCGCGATCCCGAGGTGGAAGCCGTGCGCGTTCTGAACGGCGCCGGGCACGAGGTCTTCTCGATTAGCACGAGAGACTAGAGCACCGTGCGAAAAAGTGGACCCGGTTTTTCGCGTCGAACGGTGCGCCAGCCAAGAGTGGAGCATCGGACAATCGGGATCACCGGGACGAGCCCGGTGATGACATGGAGGGTGACCATTGCAGTGGCGCGACCCTTCCCACGACCCTCCACACGTCATGGCCGGCCTTGTGCCGGCCATCCCGATGCGGAAAAGCGCCGCGCCTCTCGTATCGGGATCACCGGGACAAGCCCGGTGATGACGGGGTGGTGGATCGACCGGGCGATCAAGACAGGGTCCCGGACGATGCGCCGCTCAAAGGCTTGAGCATCGGGATCGATGCTCTTGGTTCCTGTTCCCGCAAAAGGCGTCCTGGGGATAACCCAAACACCATTTGACACTGCGCGCATTCACCGGTACTTGCGCGCCTCCATCGCGAAAATCGCTTCCTGCGAGCGCGCGATGCGAGGAAATGCGCGGGCGTAGCTCAGTCGGTTAGAGTGCCGGCCTGTCACGCCGGAGGTCGCGGGTTCGAGCCCCGTCGCCCGCGCCACTCTCCTCCCGCTGCCGGGATGGCAGCCTCCACCCCAGCGCAGAAGCACCTGAGCGTCGTAGCCCTCGGCCAGCGCATCGGACGGACCCAGAGGGCCGCCTTTCGGGGACGACAGGCGCCACGGAACCGTTCCATGTCGGCGCCGTGACAATGCCGCCCGAGCGGGGATAGCCACGGGACAGCCCGCGGAGGATCATGTATGGTTGGAGCATGAGCAACGATAATCCCGAGCTTCGCGTGCAGCTGTCCGACCAATGGCAGAAAGTCGCCATCGACTTGATCCGCAAGGGAATTCCGGCCGACATGGTCTTCGAGTCGCTGCTGACCGTCGGGCTCGCCGGTCATGTGGAGCTCCAGGGCAAGGACCAGACCGCCAGCAAGCTCGTTGCCATCGCCGAGCAGTTGTCGGAACAGGTCAGGCGGGAGAAGGAGGCGCTGCAGGAGGCCTCCGGGGCGACGAAGAACTAGCCAGACTTCGCAGCAGATTCAACTTACGGCTAAAGCGCCACTAAAATCGCACTTCAGGCGTTTTCCAGGTGCAACATCTGGAGTTATTGTTGCGTTAGCTCGGCGAAGTCCCCGAAGCAGCCCGAGCTGCTTCTCCGACCAACAGATACAATAGAGTCGTGCCCTCATGCAGCCGGCGCTCGACAGCAGCACCTTAGACCGTTTGATCGCCCTCGGACGGGAGCAGGGACATCTCACGAATCAGGATCTCGAGGCCAATCTTCCGATCGCCTCCATGAGTGCGGAGGAGATTGCCCTCATCGTGGTTCATCTGGAAGAGACCGGCGTTCCGGTCGAGCTCGACGACAGTCTCGCATCGCCCAATCCCAAGCCCAACCCGGCGCCCGTCAGAAGCGCCGAGATCATTCCGTTTCCGGATCGCGCCGCGGCCGCCCGGGTGAAGCGTCGGAACGCGCCTCTTCAGAAGGCCAGTCCGACGGCGTCTGAAGCCCCCAAAGCTGCACAGCCCGGGCGGGGGGCCACGCACTGGGCCGTCGCGATCTCGGGGCTCCTGGTCCTGGTGCTCCTGGTCGGCCTCGTCATGATGCTGGGCGTCTGATCTCACCACCCGTCAAAAGTTCCGCCTGAGCCTGCCCACCGACGACCGGAAGCGGTTTGACGGCGGGTCCGCTGAAATGCGTGACGCTGAGGTCATGCCGCGCGTCCGACGTGAAGCCGAGGTCGAGGAACGCCGTCCTCGGGTCGAAGAGGGACTTGGCTGCTGCGGTCGCGTCGTACCCGATGATGGCGTCGAGCTCGGGCGTGACCCTCGCGGCTGCCCGCGGAACGGTCGCCTCACCCGCGCCCATTGCGGTTGCCGCCATGGCGACAGCCGCCAGCTTGATCTCCGGTGGGCGCTGCGGCGGCAGGGGAACCGCCACGGCGAGTTCCTTGACGCTGTCCGGATCAGCCGAAGCCACCATCGTCGACGGGCCGGAGGCCTGCGTCTCCTGCTGCGGCGCCGGCGCGGCATTCTTGCGACCGAACAGACTGGCGAAGAGATTGCCGATGGAAGGACCGCCGCCGGCGGACGCCTGGGTGGCGAGGGCCGCGTTGCGCGGAAGGATCTCGGCTTTCGCCAGCTCGTAACCCGGAAGCGGCTTGCCATTCGAGGGAAGGTGCAGGGTCTTCCCGTCAGGGAACAGCTGAACCAGCTGCTGCTGCGTCATGCGCGGCCAGGCCCGGACGTTGCCGGTGTCCACATGGACGAAGGCGGAGGACGAGTAATAGCCTACGCCGCCGTATTGCATCTTCATCGCGATGGCGCGCAGGCGGGCCGTGTCCACGTCGGGCAGACGAATGTCCATCGCCTTGCCGAGCATGTGCTGGCTGTGCTCGGCGACCCCGCTCGACCGACGGCGCAAGGCGCCGTTGGTTTCCGGCGACCGGTAGGCGGAGATGATGTTGATGGGCTGTGACGAGCCGGATTCCCTGTACACTTCCCAAATGATGTCGAACAGGCGTGGGTCCATCTGCGCGGGCCTCTCCACGCGCCAGTCGCGGAGGAACCAGTTGAGTTGCTGCAGAGCGCCCGAGTCGTACTCCCCGTTGCGGCGGAAGGTGACGGTCAAGCTTTCCCGCGTATGCGTGTGATAGAAGGTGAGGGTGCGGTTCTCTCCGAACGCGGCGGCATCCTGAACGCGGGCCGTCGCCAGGAGAAGAAAGGACGCCGCGCCCAGGAGGCCGAGGGCCAGACAGGATGCGCCCGTCCTGACAGGCCGGTAGCTCCGTTCGGAGGCAGGGGCTGACCTGCATCCGCCAACCGATCGCTCGGATCGGGCGAGTAATCGCGCCATGGTTCGTTGGTTCCCGCGTCCCTTTAAGCGACGTGTGATCGTTAACCATGGCAAAAATAGGCGCGAAGCGTGCCTTTTTGCTTAATCGGGCAGGGCCGCCGTCTGATTTCGCTTCGGGCGTCCCGATGGCGACGACAGGACGACCACCTTCGTGCCCACGGGCGTGTGGTTGTACAGGTCGATCACGTCCTGGTTGATCATGCGGATGCAGCCCGATGAAACATTGGTGCCAATGGTCCAAGGCTCGAAGGTGCCGTGGATGCGGTAGAGCGTATCCTTGTTGCCCTGCCACAGGTACAGCGCCCGAGCGCCGAGCGGGTTGCCGGGGCCGCCGGGCATACCGGGACCGCCGGGCAGTTCCCCCATCTGCTCCTTGAGGTCCGGCTGTCGCCCGAACATCTCCTTGGGGGGATACCAGTCCGGCCATTCCTGCTTGTCCTTGATGACAGCGGTTCCGGACCAACTGAACCCCGACCGGCCGACGCCCACGCCGTAGCGCACGGCCATGCCGTCGCGCATGACGAGGTAGAGGTAGCGCGAACGCGGGTCCACCACGATGGTCCCGGGCGCCTCGGCCGTCTGGTACTCGACGACGCGCCGCAGGTAGGCCGGGTTGATCCTCGACAGTTCGATGCCCGGTACCGGGTAAAGGTCGTCGACGGGAGCGTACATGCGCTGGTAGGCGGACATGTCCCGCATCGACTGGGCGAGGCTGCGGTCGGTCGGCAGCCCGGTGCCGACGACGGCGGCTGAGGCTCCAAGCAGGAAGGTTCTGCGGCTGAGGTCCATTGTGCTCTCCCCGGCGGACTTAACTCGACAATAAGAAGACGCAGGACCATCCGTCTCGGTTTCATGGTAGCTGCTATGCTTCACGGGCAGAGTGAAGCCTGGCCGTTCACATTCGGGCGAGTACGGAGCAGGGGCAATTTGGTGTGATGATCGAGAACCTCCCATGGTCGTGGCTCGCGGGCGTAGGCCTGCTGGGCGTCCTGTTCGTTCTGGTTCTTCTCTGGACCCGCAAGCCGCGCTACCGGCGTGCTGCGATCATGACGGACAACGAGCGCGAGTTCTATCAGCGCCTTCTCGCCGCCTGCCCCGATTGTCAGGTCTGGCCGCAGGTCCCGATCCTGGCGCTCGTCCGTCCGGACGCGAAGGAAGGCAGCCGTGCCTTCTGGATGGCTTTCAAGAAAATTTCGAACACCCGCGTCGACTGGGTCGTCGTTCGGGACCTGGAGGTCGTGGCGGTCGTCGAACTCGACGACCGCTCCCATGACGCCCGCAGGGACGCCCAGCGCGACAAGGTCCTGAAATCCTGCGGCTACCGCGTGGTCCGCTTCAGCTCGAGCCGTAGGCCCGATCCCAGGCAGATCCAGGCGGCGGTTTTCCGGCCCGATTAGCGGCCCGAGGCCCGCATCGTGCTCCCTTGGTGCGCACCCAAGCTGGCGAACACTTCCTCCCGCAGGAGGTTCGGCTCGGACAAATAACGGGCCGAATGGTGGAACGGCGTGACCGACCTGACCTCCGCCTCCCGGGCGATCGATCCGGCGTCCCGGGCGGTCAAGTGCAGAGACGCGACGGCCAGGGGACGGTCGCACTCCAGGAAGACCGCTTCGATGAAGAGCTGATCGGCCCGGCGGGCGAGCCGAACGATTTTCTCGCGGTTTTCGGGATGCGGCGCCGCGTCGGTGACATAGGCGACGCTCTGGCCCGGCGCGATGCGCAGGGCCTGACCCTTCAGGTCAGCAAGGCGAATGCTCCCTCGGCCAGGGACGGCAACGGGATGATCGTCGGGCATGCCGAGGCGGATCGCCCGCTTGGCTTCGTTGAGCCAGGGGCCCGGCGGGAGATCGAGTTCGTTCAGGACGCCTCGCCACACATTCACCTGAAGGACCTCCCTCAGGGCGAAGGCGAGGGACGGGATGCCGTGATCGAGGGCGACGGCCTCGATCCTGAACTCGCCCTCCATCCAGGCGACGCCCTCCGGGAAAACGGGCGGCTCGACGTCCCGCCGGGCGAAGGCTTCACGGGCTTGGAACTCCGCCGCCTGAGTCACCCGGCGGCCGTCGTAGTCCATGGCGGTGAGGCGGAAATCGACCGAATTCTCGTCCAGAAGGTTCCAGGTGAAGCCGCGGATCCGATGTTCGACCTGCGCGGCGAAGCCTGGCGGTCCGATGAGGGTCAGAGGGCGCGGACGATGCAGGCAGAGCCGAAGCAGCCGGTCGAACCCGGCCATGTGGTCCACATGCGTGTGAGAGACGAAGACGTGGCTCACGCGCAGCAGTTCGCGGGAGGAGAGGGCGCTGACGTCGCCGAGATCGAAGAGGATCGCCCGGCGGCCGTAACGAAAATCCAGGTAGACGCCCGGATCGCTGAACGGATCGTTCACGAGGCGGGGTTGCACAAGCCAGCTCATCCGGTGCCAACGGGCCCGATCCGGGCATGTTCCGCAGTGAAAGGCCGGGTCCGCATGGAGCGGACCCGGCCCGGAATGATCACGACGCGGGAGCGCCCGACAAACGGATGAAGCGGGTCAGGCTTCATCCTCCACTTCGTCGGGATCGGTCACGTCGACCAGGAACATGATGTAGGGACCTTCGTCCTCGTCATCGTCATCCTCGTCCTCATCGAAATCCGCGTTTTCGAACTCGGTCTTCTCCTCATCGGTCGCCGGCCTAACGTTGAGGGTCGCGAAGCCGTCCCACAGGGGAGCTCCCTCGCTTTCCAGGACCTTGAGATCGTCCTTGAAGTCTTCGCTCATGAGGAGATCGCGGGCCTCGTCCTCTCCGGCATTGGTAATGGCGACAGGCTTGTCGCTAATCGTCAGCGTGAACATGATTCGTCCTTTCCATTCGCCCGCAAGGGATACCCACTAACGCACGACCCTGCACGTTCGTGGCAGGGATATGCACATGAAGCGACATGAAGATGACCGGGTGGAGGCCCGGTCCGTCGACGGAACCAAACGGGCCTACCGGCCCCCCTTCGTCTTCAGCCAGGCTTCCATTTCGGCGATCTCGCGCTCCTGTTCCCGGATGACGTCGGCGGCCCATTTCCGGATCTGCTCGTCCTTGGCGTGCTGAAGCGCCACCTTCGCCATGTCGATGGCGCCCTGGTGATGGGGAATCATGCCGCGCACGAAATCGACGTCCGGGTCACCGCTGAACGGGATGTCCATGTTCCGGTGCATGGTCTCGTTCGCCTGGCGGTAGCCTTGGGTGGAGGGCGCCTCTGCGGCCTGCGCTGGTGCTGTGGCGGGCTGCCCCGCGTGACCTCCATGGTGGCCTCCATGTGCGCCCTGCGCCCGCGCACCCGCGGGCAGGGCGCTCAGCAGGGCGGTCAGGACAAGAGAATAGGTTTTCATCGGTGTTGCTCGCGAAAAATGGGAACGCGTGGGAGGGGTGCAGCGCCCTGTCCTGGGCGCGCGATGGCCCAGGCTGCTCCGTGATCGTTCGGGCGTCAGGCATGCTGTTGCGAGAGAGGCCTGGCGGCGTAGCCGGCCCTGTGCAACGCTGCCAGGATCGCAGCTTCCTCGCGGTCCGTGGCGACCGCGACGACGCGGCTTTCCAGGTCGGCCTCAACCTGGGCTTGCGGATCGAGTGCTTGGAGAGCCTGCCTGATGCTCCTCAGGCAACCGCCGCACTGGATGTCCGGCACGTGAAAGTGATGCATGGTCGGGATCCTTTCTCGAGATCCCGACACTCTTGAACCTTTCCACGATGGCAAGGTCAAGCCGCCTAGCGCATCGGACGGAAAAGTGGCTCCACTTTTGGGATCGATTGCGATGCTCCCCTCTTGGCTGGCGCATCGTTCGACGCGGCCCTCTGGGTCCGCACGATGCGCCAAGGCGGTTATTCGGGCTATCTTCCCGTCAGCATAAAGGATGTGATTGCAGCAGCTTATCTTCTTCGAGTAGCTCTGTTATCGCGGATCGAGATGCAGAACTGGTCAGGAGCAGCCGACGGTGGTCGGGACGAGTCAGATGAAGGTTGTCACCCATAGCGGCACATTCCATGCCGACGATGTCTTCGCCTTCTCGATTTTGCGGGAAGCCCTGGGGATTTTCGATTTCACCCGGACCCGAGACACGGCCTTGATCGACGCCGCGGACCTCGTCTTCGATGTCGGCGGCGTCTACGATATCGCGCGCGGACGCTACGATCACCACATGCGGGATCTGCCGCGCCGGCCCGATGGGACGCCTTACAGCTCCGTGGGCCTGATCTGGCGCGACTTCGGGCGCAATGCCCTGCCGAACCTGGCTCCGGGGATCGATGAGGACCTGCTGGACGTGGTCTGGAAGGACATCGATACCGGCTTCGTTCTTGCCATCGACCAGGCCGACAACGGCGTCGCGTCGGTCAGTCAGGGTCACCTGTCGCTCCTGATCGAAGCCTTCAATCCCACCTGGGCCAGCGACCAATCCTATGACGATGCGTTCCTCGAGGCGGCCGATTTCGCCAGAGGGATCCTGGCCCGGGCTTGCCAGCAGGCGCATGCGGAAGCGCAGGCGCAGTCCTCCGTGCTCTCCGCCGCCCGGAGGACGCAGGACCCCCGGATCATCGTTCTCAATCGAAAGCTGCCTTGGGAGAAGGCCGTCTTCGAGGGGGGGTTGCGCGATCTTCTCTTCATCATATACCCGAATGAGGACGCCACATCCTGGTATTGCCGGACCGTTCCGCCGGAGCCTAATTCCTTCGGCCAGAGACTGTCCCTGCCGGAGGCGTGGCGGGGCTTGCAGGAAGAGGAATTTTCCCGCACCGCCGGGATCGCCGACGGCGTCTTCTGCCATCCTGGCGGGTTCATCTGCGGGGCGCGGTCGCAGGAATCCGCCGTCAGGCTGGCCGAGAAGGCGATCGCGGTCGGCCAATAGACGGGCTTGATCCGGAAGGGGCGGGACATGAAGCAGGTGCCGATCGTTTCTCATCCCGCCTACCAGGCCGCCCTGCCGGACGGTCATCGGTTTCCCATGCGAAAATACGGGCGTCTCGCCGAGGTGGTCGCGGATATGGGGCTTGCCCGGAACGGCTTCGTCGAACCGGAGGAGGCCCCAGCCGACCTGATCGCCCTGGCGCATGACCGCGCCTATGTGGATCAGGTCCTGTCCTGCTCCGTTCCCCGGGAGATCGAGCGGCGGATCGGCCTTCCCGTGAGCGAGAGCGTGGTGCGCCGTGCCCGTGCATCCGCCGGCGGGACACTGCTTGCCGGGAGGCTGGCGCTCCAGCACGGGCTTTCAGGGACGACGGCCGGCGGCAGCCATCATGGGCAGCGGGAGACGGGTGCGGGCTTCTGCGTCTTCAACGATGTCGCCATCGCGGCGAAGGCGCTCCATGCCGAGGGCGCGATCAAAACCGCGCTCGTCGTCGATCTCGACGTGCATCAGGGCGACGGCACGGCCGATTGCCTGCGCGACGAACCGGATCTCTTCACCTTCTCGATGCATGCGGAGAAGAACTATCCCGTGCGCAAGATTCCCAGCGACCTCGATATCGGGCTGCCCGATGCCCTCGAGGACGAGGCCTATCTGCAGGCTCTTCACGCCCATCTGCCGCGCCTGCTCGATGCCATCGAGCCGGACCTCGTGTTCTTCAACGCTGGGGTCGACCCGCACCGGGACGACAAGCTCGGCCGGCTCTGCCTTTCCGACGATGGGCTGCGCCGGCGCGACGCCTATGTGATTGAGCAGGCGCGCAGCCGCCGGATCCCGCTCGTCGCCGTGATCGGCGGAGGCTATTCCGCCGACATCGACCTCCTGGCTCGCCGGCACGCCATCGTGTTCGAGGCGATGGCGGCCTGGAGCGAGAAGGAATAATGCGGTCAGCGCGTCAGGGCTGAGGCAAGCTGCGCGGCCAGTGCCGCGTTGTTCTTCACCAGCGCGATGTTCGTGGCGAGGCTTCGACCGCCCGTCACCTTGAACAGGTGAGACAGAAGGAACGGCGTCACGGCCTTGCCGGTCACGCCGCGGTCCTTTGCTTCCGCGATGGCCGCGTCGATGAAGCTCTTCATCTCGCTTGCCGGAATTTCATCGGCGTCCGGAACCGGGTTGGCCACGAGGACGCCGCCCTCGAGACCGAGGGCCTCCTTGGTGCGGATGAGATCCGCCATGGCGTCCGGAGAATCGACCCGCAGGGGAACGGGCAGGGGGCTGGTCCGGCTCCAGAAGGCCGGGAAGCGGTCCGTCCGGTAGCCGATCACGGGCACGCCGCGGGTTTCGAGATATTCGAGGGTCCGCGGAAGATCGAGAATGGCCTTCGCGCCGGCGCAGACCACCGCCACAGGCGTTCGGGCCAACTCGTCCAGATCGGCCGAGATGTCCATGGTATCCTCGACGCCCTGGTGAACCCCGCCGATGCCGCCGGTGGCGAAGACCCGGATGCCGGCGAGCCTTGCGCAGATCATGGTCGCGGCCACGGTGGTGGCGCCATGCCGTCCCGACGAGACCGCATAGGGAAGATCGGCGCGGCTCAGCTTCATCACGTCCCCGGCCGTGCCGAGCCATTCGAGCTCCGCGTCCGACAGGCCGATCTTGATGCGCCCGTCGATGATCGCGATGGTGGCCGGGACGGCGCCGTTGTCGCGTACCACCGCCTCCACGTCGCGGGCCGTGGCCACGTTCTGCGGATGGGGCATCCCATGGGTAATGATGGTGGACTCGAGCGCGACGACCGCTCCGCCCGCGGCCAGCGTGGCCTGCACCTCGGGAGCGATGTCGAGAAAGCGCTTGGCGGTATCGTGCGTCATGAGGGCTCCCGTTCCACATCCGAACCGGCTCTAAGCGACAACGTGGATTCCAGCAAGGCGAACGACAGATCCGGCCGCACGCTCACCGGGCTTTCGACCGTCAGGGCCGCGGCGACCGCTCCGAGCCGCGCCGCTTGGTCCAAGGGCGCATCCTTGAGCATGGCCACGAGCGTCGCGGCGATCAGCGCATCCCCCGCTCCCGTGGCGTCGACGATCCCGGCCTTGATCGCAGGAACCTTCCGGATCCCGAAAGAATCCGCCGCGACGAGGCCCTTGCCCCCGAGGGTCAGGACGACCTGTTCCGCTCCCCGGGCGAGCAGGGCTTCCGCCGCGGATTCCGGCGCCACCTCAGGGCGGTTGAGATAGACCCGCGCTTCGTCTAGATTGAGGAAGAACACGCCGACTCCGCTCAGATCCGGCGGCAGGCGCATCACCTTCGGTGTCGAGACCGCATCGAGGGCGAGCATGAGGGCTCTTTGCCGTGCAAGCCCGATGAGATCGCTCAGGGTCTCGGCAGGCAGGTTGCAGTCGGCGAAGATCCAGGCTGATCCGAGTTCGGGCTCGGCCTCGTGCAGCAGGGCCGGCGTCAGGGTGTCGAAGATCGCCATATGGGCAAGTCCGACTGCCAGCTCCCCGTCGGGTTGCAGCACGGCCACGTATTCGGCGGTCGCGTGTGCGTCGGAGACGGTCACGCGCCGGGTGTCGATGCCGAGGCGCTCGAGGTCTTCGAGCAGGCCGTGCCCGTTGTCGTCGTCGCCCACGATCGACACCAGCGCGGCCTGGGTTCCGAGCCTGGCGATGGTCTCGGCGACATTGCGCGCGACGCCGCCGAACGAGCGCTCCGCCACGACCGGATTCGACGTGCCGGGACGGATGGTGGCCAAGGCGCGGTACTTGCGGTCCACGGCCGCTCCGCCGATGCAGACGACCCTGCTCATTCCCGGCTCCATGGCGTCGACTCATCCTCTTGCTGCCCGAACGGTATGCCGAAAGGGCGCCCGGGCCGCAATGGGACCGGGGCTTCCTTGCGCCTCCAGGCCGCACTTCCAAGCGGCCCTTCCAAGCGGCCCTTCCAAGCGGCCCTTCCAAGCCGCCCTTCGCAATGGTCGGGGCGAATTGCGCTGGATCAATGCCGGAACGGGTCGATCCGATAGGCTTCGGGCAGCATGGAGGCGGTCATGGATCCGGGAGCGGCGATCAAGCGATGGTGGGAGACCTGGAAGCAGCGGCATGAACTCGAGGCCCTCGACCGGGACCAGGGCGACGCGCTGGCCCGCGACATCGGAGTTTCGGCCGACATGCTGCCGATCCTCGCCGCGCGCGGTCCCGGCGCGGCGGAGAAACTGCCGCGCCTCATGGAGGCTCTGTCGCTCGATCCCGACCGGATCAGGCGCATCCACGCGGCCTTGATGCGCGACATGAGCCTGACCTGCTCGGGATGCACGGCGGCGGTCCGCTGCCGGCAGGATCTCGAGCACGAGCGAGCGCCCGCCCGCTACGACTCGTACTGCCCCAATGCCGCGACGCTGGTGGAGCTGCAGGAGGACGCTGCGTCCCAATCGACGCGACCCTGAGCCGAGATCCTCAAGGCGTGAGCGTGCCCTGGACCGCCTGGCCGAGCCCCTCCACGTGCCCCCGGAAATTCTCGCGCGTTCGCGGGTCGACCACGGCCACCGGGGCCGAGACCGCGAGGCCTGCCGCGGTGCCGACGGCGGCCGCGGCGCCCGCCGTGACCTGGATGATCCGGTCGCCGACGCCGACGCGGGAGTCGGTCAGGGTCTGGCCCTCGGCCAGCTCGCGCCCGATGATGCGCACGACCTCCGGGCTTTCGGCGAACTTCGAGTGGTTCAGGGGATCGCCCGTCCTGAGCTTCGACAGGTTCAGGACGGTGATGCCGGACGTCTCGAGCTCGCTGCGATAGGGCTCCTGATCGGGATCGATCGCCCCGAGCCGCACCGCATCGCCCCAGAGGCGCCGCGAGATCGCCAGGGCCCGGTCGTCCTGCGAGACGAAGAGGGTGAAGCCCGGGCGGGTTTTCCCCATGTCCACGACGGCCTCGCGGAACAGGTCGACGTCCACGTCCGGGGCGGCCAGCAGCACGTTGCGGATCTTGGGGGCGACGCGCCCGTCCCGGATCGCCATCTGGCGCAGGGCCTCCAGGGTGACCCAGTTGCCCATGGAATGGGCCAGGATCGAGATCTCCCCGACGGCCGGATCGGCCGCGAGGGTCCGCAGGGTGGTCTCCAGCGCGTTGCGGGAATAGGTGTTGCTCTCGCGGTCGTAGCCGTAGGCCAGGATGCTGCCGCGGGACGGCCAGGTGAACAGCACGGGGACGACGGGCGTGCCGGCATCGTGCACGATCTGGGCGAAGCGGAAGACCGCATCGTCGAAGCGGTTGTTGAAGCCGTGGATGAACACCAGCACGCGCCGCTGCGGCACGGTCCGCACCGTGCGGTGGAACCAGGCCGTCGCCTGCTTCCGGTCGACAAGATCGGCCTTGAGGGTCACGAAATCGGTCGCGGGATTGCCCGGGATCCGCTGCGGCCATTGCACCTCGCCCGGCGTGCGGTTGGCCGCGGGCGGGATGGAGACCGTGAACTCGGCGAAGGACAGTTCGGGGCCGCGGCCGCCCGAGAAGAAGTCCTGCGGGTCGCTGGCCCGCATCCGGGTCGTGGCGACCAGCATGTCCACCGTGCTGGCGCCCGGCACTGTCGCGGCCACGGGCAGGAGGGCGCCCTTGTTGCTGGCGCATCCGCCCAGGCCGAGAGCGACCGCGAGGGCCATGAAACGGCGGGCGCAGGAGGCGAGAGGGCGCGGATTGGCCCGCCGCACGCCCGTCCCGGGCGACGCGCCATCCGCCGGAACCGGACCGCCCCCCCATGCGGGGCCGCCCTCCAGGGTCGAGGCCATGACGCCGTCATCGTGTCCCGATCGTCGCATTCGCCCCGCTTTCCCGCTTGTTCCGCCCGAGCCCTATCTTCATCAGGTCGGCGTGCTTGTCGAGCACCGAAACAGCAGGCGTCGACTGATCCGGGCCGAGTCCCGCTCCCGTCCTCACCGGCCTTGTGCCTGTGATCTCGATACGGTGGAGCGCTGAGCTTTTCCGTATCGAGATGGCCGGCACAAGGCCGGCCATGACGTGAGAGGGTATCATCATCCGCTCACACCACCCTCCACGTCATCACCGGGCCTGTCCCGGTGATCTCGATTGTCTGAGGCGCGGTGCTTCTCCGTATCGGGATGGCCGGCACAAGGCCGGCCATGACGGGGGAGGGTGGCGGGAGGGGCGGAGAGCGGCCATGACGGGGGAGGGTGGACCAACAGGCGGAGGGTGGCCATGACGGGCGAAGATGGCCGACGGGCGGAGTCGCGGGAACGGCCGCGGGATGGCCGGGACGGACCCGGTGATGACGGGGCGGCTCGGAACGCGGAGCGGTGCCGGCCGCGAGGGACGGGCGTCCGTTCGGATCGAAGCTATGCTTTTTTCACCGAACGGACAGAATTCCTGACGGCATTAACGGAATAACGACAAATCGTGCCGGATGGTAACCGAGAGCGTCGCGTGGAATGAATCGAAGCCCGTTGTGCCGGATTATGTGATCATCTCTCTCAGCATCGTGGCGGCGGTGGCCGGGATCCTCGGCGCGATCTTCCTTTTCGTGCGCGGCTACAACGACGACCTCGCCCAGGCCGAGGCCGATCTGACGAATCTCGCTCTCGCGCTCCAGGAGCGGACGGACGGCGTCTTCCAATCCACCGAGAACGTTCTGCGCGACGTGGTCAGCCGCATTCCGCAAGCCTGCCTTCAGGCGCACGAGTTCGACGGCTTCGCCGCCGCGCAGACGACCAAGGCCACCTTGGTCGGCGCGTGCCACTCGCTGCCCCAGCTCGTCCGGATCGACCTCGTCAATGCCCGTGGAAGGATCGTCGGCTCCTCGACGCCGCGCCCCATGACCGATCCGATCTATGTGAAGGACACGTCCTATTACCGGGCGCTCGCCACCGAGCCGGCCCTGACCCTGTATCTCGGCGAGCCGATGCGAATCCGGGCGATGGACAAGAAGGTTCTCTCGCTCGCCCGCAAGATCCTGGACACCGACGGCAATTTTCTCGGCCTCGTCGTGGCCACGATCGACATCGGGCATTTCGAGCAGATCTTCAAGGATCACCTTCGCACTCATTCCCAGGCGATCACGCTCTATCGCCGCGACGGCATCATCCTGGCGCATTGTCCGGTCTCCGAGAGGGCGCTCGGCCGACGCGTGTGGAGGCCCAACACCCCGCTGCAGCGCCTGATTGGAAAGAACATCCCGACCCTCATCCGAGACGTCAGCTGGATCGACCGGAAGGAGCGCGTCATGGCTCTCCATCCGCTCGCCCATTATCCGGCCGGCCTCGCGGTCAGCAGGACGGTCGCGGAGCTGATGGCCGGACGGCGCCTCGAGAGCCGGGTGGTGGCATTCTTCGCCTATCTGATGGACATCGGGATCGAGGCCGCCACCCTGCTCGGCCTGCGGCATGTGCGGACCGGCATCCTGCGCGCGGCGAGCGAAAGCTACCTGTCGCGGCACGACGTGCTGACCAAGCTTCCCAACCGGCTCCAGTTCGTCGAGGACCTCAAGCGGACGTTCCTCGCCTCCCAGCGCTCGAGCACGGACTTCGCGCTGCACCTCGTCGATCTCAACCGCTTCAAGGACATCAACGACAGCTTCGGCCACGCGGTCGGCGACGAGATCGTCCAGGCCGTGGCGCGGCGCCTGCGCGAGCGCTTGAGGAAGACCGACCTCATCGCGCGCATCGGCGGCGACGAGTTCGCGATCATTCAGCGGCCGCTCCGCAACCGCCAGCAGGCCATCGATCTCGCCACGGCCATCCAGTCGGCCATGCGGATCCCGTGCACGGCCGGCAGCACGGAAATCGAAGTCGGGCTCTCCATCGGCATCGCCATCGCGTCGACCGACGGCAGGAGTTCCAACGAGAT
The DNA here is from genome assembly GCF_025460805.1 of Microvirga sesbaniae. GTDB lineage: Bacteria > Pseudomonadota > Alphaproteobacteria > Rhizobiales > Beijerinckiaceae > Microvirga > Microvirga sesbaniae. Next base: position 21,985 of record NZ_JAMXFJ010000037.1, read on the forward strand.
CCTGAAGGCCGCGGACATCGCGCTCTATGCGGCGAAGTCCGATTCCACCAGCAGCTACCGGATCTTCGATTCCGGCATCAAGGACGCGCGCGCGGAACGCCGCGCCCTCGAGGGCGCGCTCAAGGCCGCTCTGGAGAACAAGGAGCTCGACCTGTTCTACCAGCCGATCCTCGACCTCGCGACCAACCAGATGTGGGGTTGCGAGGCGCTGGCGCGCTGGAAGCACCCGACCAAGGGCATGATCTCGCCGCTGCAGTTCATCCCCACGGCCGAGGAATCAGGCCTCATCGGCCCGATGGGTGACTGGATTCTCGAGGAGGCGTGCACGACGGCCATGACCTGGCCGCAGCCGCTGATGGTCGCGATCAACCTCTCGCCTGTCCAGTTCCGCAGCCGGGATGTCGTGGCCAGCGTCCGCGCCGCCCTGGAAATCTCCGGCCTGCCGCCGCACCGCCTCGTCCTGGAGATCACGGAATCCGTCAAGCTCACCGAGGAAGCCACGGCGGCGCTCAGGAAGCTGAAGGCGCTCGGCGTCTCCATCGCGCTCGACGATTTCGGCACCGGCTACGCGTCGATGAGCTATCTCAGCAGCTTCCCGTTCGACAAGATCAAGATCGATCAGTCCTTCGTGCGCAACATGCTGACCTCCGCGGACAGCCGTGCGATCATCAAGGCGACCATCGGCCTCGCCAAGGACCTGAACATGAGCACGACGGCCGAAGGCGTCGAGACGGACGAGCAGCTCAATGCCCTGCGTCTCGCCGGCGCCTCCCAGGCCCAGGGCTACCTCATCGCCAAGCCCATGTCCCGCGAGGCCATTGCGTCCTTCATCGCGGACGCGCCGAAGCCGCAGGCGAGGAAGCGGGACGAGGCGTCCCGCGCCGTTGCGTAGCGGCCGCGCCATGCCGCTTATCGGGCCGTCCGGCCCAGCAGGGCGTTCATGAACGCGATGTGCTCATGGGCGGGCAAGGGCGTTCCGTCCGGTCCCTTCGGCCTGATCTCCTCGACGACGAGCGCCTCCGGATGCCGCGTCGGTGCCGCGGCAAGGTCGATCAGCAGCCGCTCCTCGCCGGTCCTGCAGGCGATCACGACGCCCCGTTCGTAGGCTTCGGCCGTACAGGCATGCCCGGCCTGCGCGAGGCCGGTCATGACGGATCGCAGCCGGCCGAAGGAATGCCATTCGTAGGGCTCCATCACCTCCACGATCATGTCGAGCGCCCAGAACGGATGCTGGCGCGGCGACAGAGTCTGGGCCCCGGCGCTCGCCGCGAAGACGGCCGCCGCAAGGAGCGGGACGAGGCGCAACGCCGTGGCGCCGGGCCGGTCGACGAACGGGCGGTTCGAGCGGGCAGGGCGATGCACGAGGCGGCGGCGCGGCGGGCGAGAAGGGGTGCGCACCACGTTGCCGGACCGGCCCCGCAAGACCATCGACTCTGCTCCTAAACGGTCCGCGACGCAGCCGACTCGTTCTCCTGGAAGAACGTTTTTCTTCATATTAGAGGCGCTGAGTAAGAAAATGCTCCGTAGAGAAGTGCGTTCTCGCTTGGTGAGAATGAATAGGCAAAAGTACCTCTATACCTCGTTCGTTAAAAAGAACATTCTCGTTGACAGTTCCGCTGAAGGACAGCACCCTGACCGTGCGGTTCGAACGAGATCCTCGCTGGGGCCGCCGCGGTGATTTGACGGTGTGCAGCTTGCGCCGCGTGATCAAACGCTAAAGCGCCACGGAGCCTGTATCGCCCCGTGGTCCTCAGTCTAACGCAAAGGATGCCCGGTCGTGCCTGCTCCATCCTCCCGAAAGCAACTTCTCTCCTGTCGTCGGCTCCTGCCCGGATGTTGCGGCTGTTGAAGCCGAGCTGACGCAGCTTCCCACGTCTGAGCGCGACCCCGCTGGCCATCCGGCCGGCGACAGGAGACCTTTGCCATGAACAGCACCACCAACGGCACAGCCCGCGTGATCGAGGTCGACGGCGTGACCGCCGGCATCGCGGTTCCGGAAGAAGGCGGATTTCGCTTCTTCTCGTCCGGGGGCGTCTTCGATGCCCTCGATGGGCGCCGGTTCCGCAGCCTCAGGCAGATCGCCGGGGCCGTCCACGACCGGTGGCGCCGGAGCATCCCGCCCGAATCTCGCGCGCCTCGCCCTCCGCCGGCGGACCCATCCGCCGATCGGCCGTTCGCCGTTCCAGGCCCGTTCCTACTGCCCGTCTGACAAGGAGATTGCCCCATGAGCCGGCCTCGCGTCGTCATCATTTCCGGAAACATCCGCCGCCCTTCGCGCAGCCGTGGCCTCGCCGAGGCACTCGGTGCAGAGGTGGGGCGCCGGGCGTCGATCGAGCTGAAGAGCTACGACATTCTCGATGCCGGCCCGGGCTTCGGCTCCGCGCTGGCGCGCAGCGAGCTGCCGCTGCCGGCGGCCCGCATCGTCGATGAAATCGAGGGTGCGGACGCGCTCATCGTCGGAACGCCGGTCTACAAGGGAGCCTATACGGGTCTTTTCAAGCACCTGATCGACTTCATCGCTCCCGAGCAATTGGCCGGCAAGCCGGTCGCGTTGACCGCGACGGGTGGAGGGGCCCGTCACGCGCTCGTCGTCGAGCATGCGCTCCGGCCTCTCTTCGGCTTCTTTGCCGCCCTGACCCTTCCGACGGCCGTCTATGCGTCGGATGCCGACTTCGAAGCGGCGGAGGACGGCGCCGGGTATGTCGTGACGGATGCGGGCATCCGTTCGCGATTGTGCGCCGCAGCCGACGAACTCGCGGGTCTTCTCGCGACGCATTCGCGCGGCGCGGAAATCCTGCGCCGCTCCGCCCGGGCCGTCCAATGACCTATCGCCTTGGCCTGCTCGACAAGAGCCCTCTCGCCGCCGGCGACATCGCCGAAGCCGCGCTCGCGCGAACCGTCGATTTCGCGCGCCGCGCGGAGGCGCTCGGATATCACCGGTTCTGGGTCGCAGAGCATCACGGTTTCCCTGGCCTCGGCAGTTCCGCGCCGGAACTCCTCGCCGCCTTTGTTCTCGCGCAGACGACGCGGATCCGCGTCGGATCGGGCGGCGTGCTCCTGCAGCATTACAGTCCCTACAAGGTGGCCGAGAGTTTCAATCTGCTGGCCGCCCTGGCACCCGGCCGCGTCGACCTCGGCGTCGGCAAGGCCCCGGGCGGCTTCCCGCAGACTACGAAGGCTCTGGCGAATGGACGCTCCGCGTCCGACTTCGCCGACGAGCTTGCGCTTCTCGAACTCTTCCTGACACAGGGGCCGCCGGAGGGGCATCCCCTTCATGGCGCCGCTGCGAAGCCCACCCCGACCTTCGCGCCCGAACGGTTCCTGCTCGGCGCGAGCCAGGAGAGCGCGCTTCTCGCGGCGAAGCACGGTTGGGCCTTCGTCTTTGCCGGCCACCTGAACGGCGACCGCAAGGCGATGACCGAGATCCTGGGAACCTACCGGCAGGCGAGCGGCGGTCAGGCGCCCGTTCTGGCTCTCGCCACCCTGGCGGCGCGCACGTCGGCGGAGGCCGAGCGCCAGGTGGCCGACCTGAAGATCGTGCGGGTCGAACTGGATACCGGGCAGAGCGTGAATCTCGGCACCGAGGAGCAGGCCGCGGAGTTCGCCCGCCAGGCGGGCGCCGCATCCTACCGCATCGAGGAGCGGCGTCCGCGCGTGGTCGCCGGCACTCCGGCGCAGGTGCACCGGGAGCTCGATCAACTCTCCCGCGAGTTCGGGATCCGCGAATTCATCCTCGACACGCCCGTCGCAAGCCCGGCGGAGCGGTTCAACTCCATCGAGCTTCTGGCCATCGGCGCCCCTGCGGCGGCTGCCTGATTTCACAAGGAGAACTCCATGTCGCGCAAGCACATCAGACTCGGCATCATGCTGCAGGGACCCGGCGGCCACATGAATGCATGGCGGCACGCGAGCGGCCCCGCCGATGCGAGCGTCAACTTCGACTTCTACCGTGCGACGGCCCTCAAGGCGGAAGAGAACGGCATCGCCTTCGCCTTCGTGGCGGACGGGCTCTACATCAACGAGAAGTCGATCCCGCACTTCCTCAATCGGTTCGAGCCTATCTCCGTGCTGTCGGCTCTCGCGGCCGTGACCTCGCGGATCGGTCTCGTCGGCACGGTCTCGACCTCGTACAGCGATCCGTTCACGATTGCCCGGCAATTCGCATCCCTCGATCTGATCAGCCAGGGCCGCGCCGGTTGGAACGCCGTGACATCGCCGCTGGAGGGCTCCGGCCTGAACTACGGCCGCCCGCACCCCGAGCATGCCCTTCGCTACGAGATCGCCAACGAGTATCTCGATGTCGCCAAGGGATTGTGGGATTCCTGGGACGACGACGCCTTCGTGCGGGACCGCGCCACCGGCGTGTTCTTCGACCGGGCGAAGCTTCACACGCTCGGTCACAAGGGCCGCTTCTTCTCGGTGGAGGGGCCGCTCAACATCGCGCGCTCGCCGCAGGGGCAGCCCGTGATCTTTCAGGCCGGATCGTCCGACGCCGGCATCGGCCTCGCCGGGCGGCACGCGGATGCGGTTTTCACGAACGGCACGAATCTGGAGGACGCCAAGCTGTTCCGGCGCCAGGTGCGGGCGAGCGCGGTGGCGCATGGCCGGCAGGCCGACGATGTGCTGGTGTTCCCGGGAATCGGACCTGTCGTCGGAGCGACGGAGGCGGAGGCCGAAGCCAAGTACCGGGCGATCCGTGATCTCGTCACCATCGACGAGGCTCTCCTCTATCTCGGGCGCTATTTCGATCACCACGACTTCAGCGCCTACCCGCTCGACGGGCCGTTCCCGGATCTCGGCGACATCGGCCGCAACAGTTTCCGGTCGACCACCGACCGCATCAAGGCGGAGGCGCGCGCCAAGGCGCTCACCTTGCGAGAGGTCGCGCTGGATGCCGCCACGCCTCGGACGGACTTCATCGGCACGCCCGACAGGATCGCGGACGAAATCATCCGTCGGGTGGACGAGAAGGCGGCCGACGGGTTCATCCTCGGCTTTCCGGTCATTGCCGAGGGCTTCGACGACTTTGTCCGTCACGTCATCCCCATCCTGGAAGAGCGGGGCGTCTACGATCGCACGCTCACGGGGCGGACCCTGCGCGATCATCTCGGGCTGCCGTTTCGCGAGAGCCGCTACGCCGCCGAGGGCGCGGCGCGGCACGAAGCGGTGGCGTCATGACCCTGCTGGCCGATCAAGAGGCGCCTCCCGCATCCGGTACGGAGGCCGCAATGGGGGAGGGTGTGGAACTCGATCCCTTCGTGGCGATCCGGCGCGATCTTCACCGCCACCCGGAGCTTGCCTTCAAGGAGCGGCGCACGAGTGAGCTCGTCGCCGATCATCTCGCCTCCTGGGGATACGAGGTGGCGCGGGGCTTGGCCGGAACGGGCCTCGTCGGATCGCTCCGGCGGGGATCCGGCGGGAAGCGCCTCGGGATCCGGGCCGACATGGATGCCCTGCCGGTCGAGGAGGCGACGGGACTGCCCTATGCCAGCAGGCATGAAGGAATCATGCATGCCTGCGGTCACGACGGGCACACGGCGATACTCCTCGCGGCCGCGAAGGCCGTGGCGGACGACATCGCGTTCTCCGGCGAGCTTCACCTGATCTTCCAGCCCGCCGAGGAGATCGGCGCCGGCGCGCGGCGCATGATCGCCGACGGATTGTTCGGGCGCTTTCCCTGCGACGCGGTGTTCGGGCTGCACAACTGGCCGGGGCTCGGCGCGGGACAGTTCGGCTTCATCGAGGGGCCGGCGATGGCGGCCGTGGATCAGGCTCGTGTCACCGTGATCGGGCAGGGCGGCCATGGGGCTTCCCCGCACGAGACCGTGGACCCGGTGGTCGCGGCAGCCTCCTTGATCACGGCGCTTCAGAGTGTCGTTTCGCGCGGCGTCGACCCGCTGGAGGCGGCGGTCGTCACGGTCGGGTCGATCCATGGCGGCACGGCGTCCAACATCATTCCCGACAGCGTGGACATGAAGCTGACCCTGCGCAGCTTCACGCCGGCGGTCCGCAGGATCCTGGAGAGCCGCGTCCCGGCTCTCGCCAGGGCGCAGGCCGAGAGCTTCGGCGCGCGGGCCGAGGTCGATTACCGGCGCGGGTTCCCGCCCGTCGTGAACCATCCGCGCGAGACCCGGCTGGCGCACGGGGTCGCCCTGGCCCAGTTCGGCCCGGAGAGAATCGCCGAAGCCTTCCGGCCGCGGACCGCGAGCGAGGACTTCGCCTTCTTCCTCGAAGAAAGGCCCGGGGCGTTCCTGTTCGTCGGCAACGGCGACAGCGCCGCCCTGCACAGCCCGCGATACGACTTCAACGACGCCATCCTGGCACCGGCAGCCGCCTATTGGGCCGGACTTGCCGGCGCCTTCCTCCAGTGAATCCGGAGCGATCTCATGACGGACACCTTCCTTTACACCTCCCCGGACGACGAGCGATCCCGCCCGCTCATCGAAGCTCTCACTCGGGAATACGCCACGCGCTACGGCACCTATTTCGGCGACGAGCCGGGTGCGGAGATGCGACGGTATCCGGCGGCCCTGTTTGCTCCCCCGGAGGGAAACTTCGTCCTGCTTCTGCGCAACGGGACCGCCGTCGCGGGTGGCGCGTTCAAGCGCTACGACGAGCACACCGCGGAACTGAAGCGAATCTGGACGCACGAGAAGGCCCGCCGGCAGGGCCTGGCGCGCCGTGTCGTGGAGGAGCTGGAGGCCCAGGCGCTCCGACAGGGCTACACCCGCATCTTCCTGACGACGGGATTTCGCCAGCCTGAGGCGAAGGGACTGTACCTGACCATGGGCTACACGCCGCGCTTCGACGTCACTCTGAATCCCGAGATCTACAAGATCCTGCCGTTCGAGAAGGAGCTGGTGCCGAAGGTGGTCACCCTCGCGAGCCGGCGTCAACGCGCGCCAGCCGCAACATCCGTGGCCTGAAGCCCGGTCCGACACGGAGGCACATTCATGACCCTGGTACCAGCCTTTAGGCAAGTCGATGTCGTGCCCGAAGGAATCCCCCTCGGCGGCAAGGCCCATCTCCGGATCGTCCCGGCGAAATACCCGGCCCGCACGGTCGGGACCGTCCTGTCCCTCGTCGTGATCTTCGCGATCCTGAACTCGGTGTTCTCCAACCCGCGCTGGGGCTGGGACGTCTTCGCGGAATGGTTCTTCGCCGAGCCCGTTCTGGCGGGTCTCGGGCGAACGCTCCTGCTGACGGCGCTGGGTGCCACGTTCGGCTTTCTCCTCGGCACGGGCCTGGCCCTTGCAAGGGTGTCCGGATCGCCGCTCCTGGCCTCCCTCTCGTGGGGATATGTCTGGCTCCTGCGGTCGATCCCCCTGATCGTCCTGCTGCTGATCCTCAACAATCTCGGCTATCTCTACGAGACGATCACGCTCGGCGTCCCGTTCACCGACATTTCGTTCTTCTCGTACCAGACGACCCAGCTGCTCACGCCGTTCGCCGCCGCCGTGATTGGCCTCACCCTCAATCAGGCGGCCTTCTGCTCCGAGATCATCCGTGGCGGCATCCTGTCGGTCGATCAGGGCCAGCTCGAGGCGGCCGCGGCGCTCGGACTGCCGAAGTCACGCCAGGCGACGCGGATCGTTCTGCCGCAGGCCATGCGGGCGATCCTGCCGACCGGGTTCAATGAGATCATCGGTTTGGCCAAGGGCACGTCGATGGTGTACATCCTGGCGCTGCCGGAACTGTTCTATACGATCCAGATCATCTACCGACGCAACCTGGAGGTCATTCCTCTGCTGATGGTGGCGACGGTCTGGTACCTGGTGATCCTGAGCGTTCTGTCGTTCATCCAGCACCATATCGAGAGACACTACTCCAAGGGCGCGCTCCGCAATCCGCCACCGTCGCTCCTGACGGCGGCCCTCAACCGGTTCTCGCGTCCGAGGCGCGCTGCGACAGCCGCGCAGGCTGCTCCCCGTTCGGCCGCCTCCGGTGCGCAGCGAGCGTCTTCCGCCAGCCTGGCGGCCCTTGTGGCAGCAGGCGGCGAGGTGAGCATCGAGGGCGTCAGCAAGAGCTTCGGCGCGCTCAAGGTTCTCGACGGGATCAGCCTCCACATTCCGGCCGGCAGCGTCACGGTCATCCTGGGGCAGTCCGGCTCCGGCAAGTCGACATTGCTGCGGGCGATCAACCACCTGGAGCGGGTCGACGACGGCTTCATCGCCATCGACGGAGAACTGATCGGCTACCGGCGGGAGGGCGACACCCTGTACGAACTGAAGGAACGCGAGATCCTGCAGCGCCGCGTCGATGTCGGCATGGTGTTCCAGAACTTCAACCTGTTCCCCCATCTCACCGCCCTCGAGAACGTCATTGAGGCACCGATCAGCGTTCGTGGCCGCACGCGGGACGAAGCGGTGGCCGAGGCTCACGAACTCCTCGCCCGCGTCGGATTGCGCGACAAGGCCGAGGCCTATCCGCGCCAACTGTCCGGCGGGCAGCAGCAGCGCGTCGCCATCGCCAGAGCTCTGGCCATGAAGCCGAAGGTTCTGCTCTTCGACGAGCCGACCTCGGCCCTCGACCCCGAACTTGTCGGCGAGGTGCTCGCCGTCATCAAGGAACTCGCGCGCTCCGGCACGACGCTCGTCATCGTGACGCACGAGATCGGATTTGCCCGTGAGGTCGCCGATCAGGTCGTCTTCATGGAGCAGGGGCGGATTCTCGAAGTCGGGACGCCCGAGCAGGTCTTCAACGCCTCGCAGCATCACCGCACCCGCGAGTTCCTCGCCAAGGTCCTCTGAGACAACCCAGGGAAAACATCATGATCGTCAGAACGTTGCTTGCAGCCCTTGCGCTGAGCCTTTCCGGAGCAATGGCTTCCGCTCAATCCATCGATCTCAGTCCCGAGCAGCCGGGGCGGCCGCGGGCGGAACGGAACGAGGCGGCGATCCGTCTCCTTTCGCCGAATGCCAAACTCGCCAAGGAGGGCGTGTTCACGGTGGCCATCGCAGCCGGCCGGCTCCCCTTCAGTGCCTACGCGACGGATACCAAGACCGTGATCGGATCCGATCCCGACATCGCGCGACTGGTCGCCGACAGCCTGGGCCTGACGCTGGACATCGTCCCTGTCGCCTGGGCGGATTGGCCCCTCGGCCTCGCGTCGGGCAAATACGACGCGGTCATCTCGAACGTGACGGTGACCGAGCAGCGCAAGGAGAAGTTCGACTTCTCGACCTATCGCAAGGACGAGCTCGGATTCTACGCGAAGGCGGACAGCAGCCTCAGCATCAAGGAGCCCAAGGACGTCGCGGGTCTGCGGGTGATCGTGGGGGCCAGCACCAACCAGGAGCAGATCCTGCTGCGATGGAACCAGCAGAACGTGGCGCAGGGGCTCAAGCCGGTGGACATCCAATACTACGACGACGACGTCGTGCGGGGACTGGCGATCCAGTCGGGGCGCGCCGACGCCTATCTCGGCCCCAACGCCTTGTCTGCTTTCGAAGCCGCCAAGGACGGCAAGACGAAGCTCGTCGGCACGTTCAGCGGCGGGTGGCCGCTCGTGGCCGAGATCGCCGTAACAACCCGCAAGGGGGCAGGCCTGGCCGAAGCGATCACGCAGGCGATCAACACGCAGATCCAGAACGGCAACTACGCCAAGGTGCTCGCACGCTGGAACTTGGTGCCGGAGGCTATCGAAAGGTCGCAGACGAACCCCCCCGGATTGCCGAAGACCTGAGCCCGCCAGCAGCACCAGGCATCACTCTATCAGACCGTACAAGCGAGGGACCATCATGATATCAAGACGTAGAGCCGTCGCGTCGCTGCTGGCCGCAGGAGCCCTGTCGGCCCTGACCGTCACAGCCGCGCTCGCCCAAGCCGCATTCGACCTGGGTCCGGAGCAGGCCGGCCGCATCAGGGCAGAGCGAGACGAGAACGCCATCAGGGCGATCCCGCAGGGTTTCAAGTTCGTCGCATCGGGAACGTTCACCGTCGCCATCAGCCCAAGCGGGCCGCCGCTCGCAACCTACGCGACGGATGCCAAGACGGTCGTGGGCGCGGATGCCGACTTCGCGCAGTTGATCGCAGACAGCCTCGGACTCAAGCTCGATCTCGTTCCGGTGGCCTGGGCCGATTGGCCCCTGGGGCTCACGTCGGGCAAATACGACGCGGTCATCTCCAATGTCGGCGTGACCGAGCAGCGCAAGGAAAAGTTCGATTTCTCGACCTATCGTCAGGGCCTGCACGGCTTCTACGTCAGGAGCGACAGTGCCATTGGCTCGATCAAGGAGCCGAAGGACGCTGCCGGATTGCGGATCATCGTCGGAGCCGGCACCAACCAGGAGCGGATCCTCCTGGAATGGAGTAAGCAGAATGTCGCCGGCGGATTGAAGCCGCTCGAACTGCAATACTATGATGATCAGCCGACGCAGCTTGTCGCCCTTGCGTCCGGTCGTGCCGATGTCATCGTGCAGCCTCACGCGCAGCTCGTCTTCATCGCGGCTCGGGACCGCAATATCCGCCGAACGGGAACGCTGAGCGCCGGCTGGCCGAACAAATCCGATGTAGCCATCGCCACGCGCAAGGGCAGCGGCCTCGTGGATGCGCTGACGCTCGCGACCAACACTCTGATCGCCAACGGCAAGTACGGAAAGGCGCTCGCCCGCTGGGCCCTGGAGGACGAGGCCCTGCCACGCTCGGAAACCAACCCGCCGGGCCTGCCGAAGTTCTGATCGACGGATGGGACAGCCAGCATGAACACTCGCCTTCCATCCATCGGCCATATCGGTTTCCTCGCGCCCGGCAACTACCCGGACGACGATCCATGGCATGGGCTGGAGCAGACGCTCCAGCTTTTCCAGTATGGCGAGCATCTGGGCTTCGACAGCGCCTGGGTTCGTCAACGGCATCTGGAGCCGGGAGTTTCGTCCGCAAGCACTTTCCTCGCCGCGGCGACGCAGCGGACATCCCGCATACAGCTCGGAAGCGCTGTTATCCCGATCGGCTATGAGAGCCCCTTTCGGCTTGCGGAAGACCTGTCGACGGTGGATGTCCTGTCGAAGGGACGGCTGAATGTCGGAATCAGCGCCGGGCGACCTCCGCACGCCGATCTGATGGCGCCCCTGGTTTTCGATGGGGACTGGCAAGGCAACGATTTCTCCCATGCGCGGGTGACACGCTTCATGGACAACCTGCGGGGTGGCCATCTCGGGGATGACGAGACGCGGATCGGGACGCCGTTCGGACCCCGGCGCCCGCGTCTGCAGCCACATGCCCGCGGGCTGATCGATCGGATCTGGTATGGGGGCGGCTCGCTGCATTCAGCCGAATGGGCTGGGCGCACGGGCGTCAATCTCCTGACGGGAAATGTCATCTCCGGTGAGGGAACGGACGATTTCTTCGTCGCGCAGGCCCGCCTGATCGAGACGTTCCGGCGCGCCTCCCCGGGATCGAGGCGCGTCGCGCTCGGCCGCGTGGTCGTCCCGACCGACGGCGCCGATCCGGTGAGCCGTCGGCGCTACGCGGAGTACGCAGCCGGTCGTTCCGCCCGGACGCTCTCGCCGCAGGGCGAACGCAGGACATTGTTCGCACGCGATCTCGTGGGGACGTCGGAGGAGATTCTCGAGCGGCTCTCCAACGATCCGATCGTGCCGCTCGTCAGCGAGTTCCGGCTCGAGCTTCCCTACGAGTTCGAGCAGGACGAGTACCGGCAGATCCTGTCCGACTTCGTCACCCTGATCGCGCCGGAACTCGGATGGGCCGGGCCGCCCGCCGTTCAGCCGAGCCCAGCGCTTCATGCGGTGTCCTGACCGGTGCCGCTCGAGGCCGTCGTGAATTCCCGAGCAGAGGCCGGGCCATCGACAGAGCGGGCGGCCCGCCGTGGTCCTTCGCGGGTTTCGATCCCTGTCCCGCTCCACCCACTCCCGGGTACCGATAGAACAGCATGGAATCGATGAACGACAAAGACGATCATCCGGCGGGCCTCGGCCCGAACACGCGGCTCAGCCGTGCCGGTTACAGCCCCTTCGATTATCACGGCTTCGTCAACCCGCCGATCGTCAGGGCCTCGACGGTGCTCTTCCCCGATGCCCGGACGATGGAAACGCATGGGCAGAAATACACCTATGGAACGCGCGGAACGCCAACGACCGATGCTCTCTGTCATGCCATCAACGAACTCGAGGGTGCGGCGGGCACGATCCTCCTGCCGTCGGGTCTCGCGGCCGTCACGGTGACGCTTCTGGCCTATCTCTCGGCCGGCGATCATGCGCTGATCGTCGATACCGTCTACGGCAATGTCCGCCATTTCTGCGACACGATGCTGGCCGGGTTCGGCGTGGAGGTCGAGTATTACGATCCCTCGCTCGGCGCCGGTATCGAGGCGCTGTTCAAGCCGAACACGAGGCTTGTCCATACGGAGTCGCCGGGTTCGAACACGTTCGAGATGCAGGACATCCCGGCCATCGCGACGGTCGCTCACCGGCACGGGGCCATCGTGACCATGGACAATACCTGGGCGACGCCCCTGAACTTCCGTCCGCTGGATTACGGCGTTGACGTTTCGATCCAGGCATCGACCAAGTATCCGGCCGGCCATGCCGACATTCTGATGGGGACGGCTTCCGCGAATGCCGCCGCCTGGAAGCGACTGAAGCAGGCGAACGGCGCGCTCGGGCTATGCGGCGCTCCGGACGATGCGTATCAGGTTCTCCGCGGCCTGCGGACGATGGGCGTGCGCCTCGAGCGTCATCAGGCGAGCGCCCTGGCGATCGCGGAATGGCTCGAGGCCTGCGACGACGTCGTGCGTGTGCTCCACCCGGCTCTTCCGAGCTTCCCTGGGCACCATCTCTGGAAGCGGGATTTCAAGGGTGCGGCGGGGGTTTTCTCCTTTGTTCTGGCCACCGGAGGGACGCATGACGTCCACGCGAAGGCCCGGTCCTTTCTGAATGGCCTCGAGCTATTCGGCCTTGGGTATTCATGGGGCGGATTTCAGAGCCTGGCGCTCCACGTGGACCTGGGCGAGCGCACCGTTCTGCGCGGGCCGGGCGAGGGCCCGGTCATTCGCCTGCAGATTGGCCTCGAGGACGTTGTCGACCTCAAGGCCGATCTTGCGAGGGGATTTGACGCCATGCGCCGAGTGTCGGGAGGATAGACCCTCCGGCGTCCCGCCCGGATCGGAAGGCGCCCCATTTCCGCCCCTATCGGGGCTCAACAGGTCCACACAAACTCAACAATAAGCAAGGGGCAACCGTGATGACCCGTTCGACGCACCACACTGATCGTGACGTGTTTCTGGAGTACGAAGGCATCAAGGTCTATCGCACGTACCAGTTCGACGATCCTGTCACCTACCAGCCTTCATCCCACATCTTCACCACCTCGCCCGATGGCGCATACGCGTCCGATCCCTTCCGGTTCGATATCAGGACCCTCACTGTTCCGGCGGCTTCGGCGTTCGAGGACCATGTGCGCGTCGGAGAGCAGGATGCCGTCACGACGGTCCTGGAGCAGGCGATCGACCGCGGCATGCTCGCGACACCCGAGGGCGGCATCGGTCGCCGGCCAGTCCAGGTCCATCGGCAGGCTTGGTAAGAGCGGGCTGACCAGCCTCCCATCCCGCTTTGGCCTGAAGCCAAGCCGCATGAGCGCGCCGTGCGAAAATTGGACCCGGTTTTTCGCCCTCAACGGTGCGCCGGCCAAGAGTGGAGCATCGGACAATCGGGATCACCGGGACGAGCCCGGTGATGACGTGAGAGGGTGGTGTGAGCGGATGATGACACCCTCCCCACGTCATGGCACCCTCCGCCCTTCCCGCCACCCTCACGTCATGGCCGGCCTTGTGCCGGCCATCCCGATCCGGTGAGGCGCGGCGCCCTACGGAAGCGGGATCACCGGCACAAGGCCGGTGATGACGTGGTGTGTGTGTGTGACCCGGTGCGAACACCCTCCCCACGTCATGGCCGGGCTTGTCCCGGCCATCCTGCGGCCTCACTGCCACCCTCCCCATGTCATGGCCGGCCTTGTGCCGGCCATCCCGATCGGAAGAGCGCGGCGCCTCTCGCATCGGGATCACCGGGACAAGCCCGGTGATGACGGGGTGGTGGATCGGCCGGGCGATCAAGACAGGGGCCCGAATGGTGCGCCGCTCGAGCCGGCCCTTTCTGCGGCGCAGCAACCCTTTCCCGGCCCGGGCGTTCCCCGACTGCGAGCAGAGCGGAGATTGCGGATGCGCATCGTGGAGACAGCAGCCGACCTGAACTCATCCGGCCGACATGGCCATGAGGGCGGTGATGGCGTGATGCCCGACCCGGTGCGCGATCGCGCTCCCGTAGCCTATCGGCCGGTTCGGGAGCCGGACGATGCCGGCCGGTGGAGCACAGGGGCCGCCGGCACGGCACCGCGCTGGCTCGCGCCGGCCCTTGCGAGCGCCGCCGCCCTGGCAGCCGCGGCCCTCTACAACCGCTGGCAGGCCCGGGAGGCCGAGCGTCGATACCCGCCGATCGGCCGCTTCCTCGAGGTGGACGGCGTGCGCCTGCACTACATCGACCGTGGGCGGGGCAGCCCGCTGGTGCTGATCCACGGCAACGGCACCATGATCCAGGATTTCACCGTCAGCGGCCTCGTGGACCGTCTGGCGGACCGGTACCGGGTCATCGTCATCGACCGCCCCGGCTACGGCTACAGCGCGCGGCCGCGCCGGCTCTGGACGCCCCGGGCCCATGCCCGGCTGTTCAGGAGCGCCCTGGCCCGACTGGGGGTCGAGCAGGCGGTGGTCTACGGACATTCCTGGGGCACCCTGGTCGCGGTGGCGCTCGCGCTGGAATCCCCCGACCTCGTTCGTGGTCTCGTCCTGGGATCGGGCTACTACTATCCGACCCTGCGGGCGGACACGTTCCTGCTCTCGCCGCCGGCCATTCCCCTGATCGGCGACGTCATGCGCTACACCGTCTCGCCGCCGGTGGCACGAGCGATCCTGCCCGGCATGATCAAGCGGGTGTTCCAGCCGGCGTCGGTGCCGGAGCGCTTCGAGCGCGAGTTCCCGAAGGCGCTGATGCTGCGGCCCGGGCAGCTTCGCGCGGCCGCCGAGGATGCCGCCCTGATGACGCCGTCGGCGATGGACCTGGAGCGGCATTATGCCGAGCTGAGGGTGCCCCTCGCGATCATCACCGGCGCCGACGATCAGATCGCCGATGTGGGCCGCCAATCGGCACGTCTGCACCGGGAGCTGCCGCACAGCGAGTTCATCGCCCTTCCGGGCCTGGGGCACATGATCCATCACCTGGCCCCGGGGGCCGTCGCCGACGCGATCGATCGCACGGCGCAGCGCTCGGCCCGGATGGGGGCCTTCTGATCCGGCAAGGATCGCTTCCGTCCGCACGGCCGGGCTTCGCCCCGCGACAGCGGCCGTTAACCGCGCGCTCACCATGTCGAGCGGAAGTCCCAGACCCTCGTGAACGCGGCCTTCCGGTTCGGAGTTAGCCAGCCGAACTCCCACAGGAAGGGCGTCGCATGAACCTGATCCCAACACGCTGGTCGAGAGCCTCCCAACCCAAGTACACAGGCTACGAGGCAGGTCCAACCTGCATTCTCGTGGTTGAAGATGATCTGATGATCGGCGCCGCGGCGGCGGGAGCCTTGGAGGATGCCGGGTTCATGGTGCTGACCGCCGCCAGCGCCGAAGAGGCGGAGGTCATCCTCAGCCAGGAGATGGTCGACGTCCTGTTCACGGACATCGACCTGGGTGGGCGCGACGGTTGCGACCTCGCCCACAGGGCGCTCAAGGCACAGCCTGGCCTTCCGGTCATCCTCGCCTCGGGGCGCTCGCGACGGTGCCACGGCGACCGCATCCCGGCCGGCGCGCGCTTCCTCCCCAAGCCGTACCGCCTGTCCCAGATGGTCGGCGAAGTGCATCGCGCCGCGCAGGGAAAAGCTGCTCCGTAACCGTCACGCCCTCATTCGCTCACATCGACATCCAGGAAGGAAACATCCATGCGCCGAGGTCTCGCCGTTCTCGCCGGATCCATTCTGATGACCACGTCCGCTCTCGCTCAGGCGCCCGCGGAGGTCGAGGCCTGTCGCCTCTCGGGACTGGCAGCCCTCAAGGAGCGATCGCCCACCCTCGAGCACCTGACCTTCGACATGGAGTCGCTGGCCATCTCCAAGGCCGCCACGCGGGTCGAAGATACGCCGATCCGCATGGTGGTCATGGGCGAGGCTTACCTCCAGCGCGAGAAGAGCGACAAGCCGAACCGCTTCGTGTGCCTCGTCAGCGACAAGGGCAAGGTGGTCCTGACCTTCTTCACCGAGCAATAGGGACGGACCCGCGGTGGCGACAGGGCCGACGCCCTGACCGCGGCCCGCGCCGCGGCGGGCGTCCCGTCAGGCCCGCGCGAGCACAAGGCAGTCGAGCACGGCGCCATAATGGAAGCCGGCCGCCACGAGGACGAAGGCGTGCCAGATCGCGTTCTGAAAGCGCAGGCTCTCCCACAGATGGAACACCACGCCGGTCGTGTAGAGGAGGCCCCCGATGGCGAGAAGCCAGAGGGTGGAGGCGGGGAGGGCGCCGAACACCGACTCGTATGCCATGACGCCGCTCCAGCCCAGCAGCAGGTAGAGCAGGACCGAAAGGCGGTCGAAACGCCCCGGGAACCGGAGCTTGAGGGTGATCCCGACCATGGAGGTGAGCCATATGCCGGCCAGCAGCACCAGGGATTCGGCGCTTGCCTTCATCTGGGTGATGAACGGCGTATAGGTGCCGGCGATCAGGAGGTAAATGGCCGAATGGTCGAACCGCCGCAGCATCCATTTGATGGGCGAGACCGGCCAGAGATTATAAAGCGCCGAGACGGTGAGCACCGTCAGAAGACCGATGCCGTAGATGAGAAGGGACGTGAACTCCCAGGCTCCGACGGCGGGAGCCGCCACGACGAGCAGGGCCGCGATCGAGACAGCCCCGATCGTCACGCCGATGACATGCACGATGCCATCGGCAATGATCTCCTTCACGTCATAGTCCCATTTCAAAGCCGTCATCCTCGGAAGACTGGTGCGGACCATGCCCGCAGAGCAGGACGTTCGTGCATGGCCGGGCCCAGCGGGCGGATCATCACGCCAAGATTGTAGTGCTGGCGGACTCCCGAGCCAGGGCCTGCGACAGCCTTGCCGCCCTGCCTTCTCCCGAGCCCCCTCGGCCGGTAGCGGCCTCCCAGGGGGATTGCACCCGCTCAAGCATCGGACCCAAAAGTGGACTTGCACTTTTGGGATCCGTCCGATGCTCTAAGAGGCCGGCGCGCTGGTGACCTAACGTTAATCTATGTTAATATGCCGCAGACCAAAGTGATGGGGCCGGCTTCGTTCGCCGTGCGGTGCCGGAGCGTTTCGTGGACCCTGCGAAGGAGCGCACGATGTCCGGAAAAGCCGTGTTTCCGTCTTCCGGCATCCCCATGCCGGGCTCCCAGGATGCGTCACCCGGCGGGCGGACGATTCCTCCGGGCTATATCCACCTTGGGGTGGCCAGGGAAATCGAACCGACGTTGCGCGAGTTCGGCCTTGATCCCGATCCGCTCATCCGCGAGGCCGGGCTCGACCCGCGCCTGTTCGACGATGGGGCGAACGTGATCCCGCACGCCGCCCTGGGCCGGCTGCTCTCCCTCAGCGTGGCCCGCACGAACTGCCCGCATTTCGGGCTGCTCGTCGGACAGCGCGCCACGATCCTGTCGCTCGGGCTGGTCGGCCGCCTGATGCAGCAATCGGAGACGGTGGGCGATGCCATGCGCGCGCTCGTCGCCAACCTGAGCATCCAGAACCGGGGCGCCGTGCCGTCGCTCACGATCGTCGGAGACACGGCCCTGTTCACCTTCTCGGTCTATCAGCCCGAGGCCAAGAGCGCCGGCCAGATCTCGGACGGGTCGCTGGCGGTGGCGGTCAATGCCCTGAGGGCCCTGTGCGGGTCCGACTGGAACCCGACCGAGGTCCTCCTGCCCCGGGCCGCACCGGCGGACCAGGAGCCTTTCCGCCGTCACTTCCGCGCGCCCGTCCGGTTCAACCAGGAGAGCGCCACGATCGTCTTCCCGGCCCGTGACCTGGAGATCCGGGTCGCCGGAGCCGATCCGGTCCTGCGAGCGATGCTGGAGCAGCGGATCCAGCAGATGAAGGGGGCTCCGGACTCCGCCTTCTCCGACGACATCCGGCGGCTGCTGCGGACCCGGCTGACCAGCAATCACTGCTCGGCCGACGACATCGCGCATCTCCTGGCCATGCATCGCCGCACCCTGAGCCGCCGCCTGAAGGACAGCGGCATGGGCTACCGGGCGATCACCAACGAGATCCGGTTCGAGATCGCCCGGCAATTGCTGACGGACACGCAGGTGCCGCTGTCCCAGATCGCCGCCGCCCTTGGCTATTCCGAGGCCAGCGCCTTCACCCGGGCCTTCCGGCGCTGGTCGGGCCAGACCCCCACCGCCTGGCGCGGCGATGGCCATTCTGGCTGATGCGCCGCCGGTAGCTTCGGGCCGTTCCGCGCCGCCCGCGGAGTGCCGGCCGGTGTGGCCGGCTCGAAGGGCAGGGACCCGGGACGATCACACGCTCCCGAAGGACCCGTTCGCGCTCATTTCATGCCGAAGGCAGCAACCAAGATCGGGACCTTCCGGGCCTGGCGAAGGATGGCGTTCGGGAGGGAGATACGATCCATGAAAAAGATCATCGCGTTCGCGCTCGTCCCCATCGTGGCCGCGGCCCCAGGTCTCGCGGCTCCGGGCATTACCACAAGCAGCGTCAATTTCCGCTCGGGTCCGGGAACGCAATACTCCTCCATTCGCACGCTTCCGGAAGGCACCGCGGTCGACATCGGCGATTGCGGGGATTCGGGCAGCTGGTGCGCCGTCACCGTCGGCGGT
>NZ_JAMXFJ010000038.1 GCF_025460805.1 Microvirga sesbaniae
CTGTTGCCTGGTCCTCTGTAGAAACACGGGCATAGCCGATTAGGTTGGCTTTAGGAGGGGAGGGGGCCTTCATCGCCGGAGAAACCTCGGAGCTCGCTTCAGGCTCAATTAAACGGACCGAGCTTATGCCTTACTTGAACGGATTTACGATGGTCAGACTGTCCTGAACCCGCTGGCCGTCTTGTAGGTCCTCCGAAAAGAGGGTCTCGCAGCCGGCACTCACGGCTGCGGCGACAATCAGGCTGTCATAGATCGAGAAGCCGTAGCGCTTCATGACGTTGAGCGCCACATCATGGGTATCGGTGGTGATCGGCTCGACCGCGCAAAAGTGCCGTACTCCAGCCAAGACCTCTCGGACCTCGTCGAGATCCATCTTGAGCTTTCGAGTCATGACGCTCACGACCTCGTTCAAGACTTGAACACTTACTGTGCCTCCCGAAGCCAGGAGAGCCTCGGCCCGATCGGCTTTGGCCGCATCCTCAGACAGCAGATACAAGATGACATTGGTGTCGAAAAAGGTCTTACCGCTCATTGGCCTCAAGCCGATCGAACTTGAACCCAGTGGGGAGGCGGCCACGGAAGCGCCGCAGGCGTGCGAGGGTCTCGGCTGCATCAGGGGCTTTTGAGACCTCGAAGGAGCGCGATCCAGCAACGATGATTTCGATATCGTCGCCTTCCTTCAGGTTCAACGCGTCGACGACGGCTGAGGGAAGGCGGACAGCAAGGGAGTTCCCCCACTTGGCGACCTGCATGATATCCTCCATGATATACGAAATGTTAGATGTATATCTAATTCGTGAGGTGCAGCGAAGCAAGACCAGTGCAGCCTATCAAACCACTAATCAGAGATAACTGTTGTACAATGTCTGCGGATAGCCGCATCTGGCCGTTTGGGATTGTTGCTGCGGCCGATCTCATGGCGTGACGAGGAGGGGAGGGGGCTGACCAAAACAAGCAGAAATGCCTTGAAAGTTAAGGCTCTGGCAGTTCCCTTAGGGAATGCGAGGCTCTCGCCGGCCTTCTCGGCCGAGATGCCGATAAGCGGCAGTTATCGATACCTAAACCGCAACGCTAATCCCCCGATGCCAAACTGTAGTCAACTCCTACTTAGCTTCACTAATTCTCAGATTTATCCTTTTATTCAACATTTTATATGGTGTATAAACTGGTAGTGGCGGGGTAACAGGGCAGTTTAGGGGCGTGGCCTCAAGCTGCCCGGAAAACGAGTTCGGCTCACCCCAGTTCGATCCAGTCGGTCGCAAGATAAGCGAAGAACGACAGCCCGAGCGTGTGGCAGGTCGTTCACAGGTCCAGAGGCACGCCTTACGTCATACGGCCAAGTTCCAACGACAGTAGTGACAACGGGAAGACCACCTAGCACTCGCATCTCACGTGCCCGACAGGCAGGCCGAGCGGGAGCACACAGGGACGTGTGTGAGCCGGCAAGAAAGCAGCGTCGCTCCGCTCCATGGCCTGCGGAGCAGGACGCCCTACCTCCCCGCATACATGTCACCCCTGCGAGTTCGGCGATGACAGCTTCCGCTCACATCTACCTAGACCTCGTACGCAGAGCACTGAACCTCGCTGGCGAGGAGCTTCGAGGTCACCGGGTCATTGGTGAGATCATGATTCATGAGCGATGCGTCATCCTGGTCCGCTACAGCTGGGCCGACGATGGCACCCGCATCGAGGCAGACATTGCCCTCGAGGGCAGGGGCGGGATTGTCCGGCAAGTGGTCGTGGGCGCAGGACGAAGTGTCGGGCTCCCCAACGATTGGGTCGAGGACATCCTGCCCGCCGCCTTTGATCACGGACCGTCCGCGGCGGCTGGGTTCCCGACGGGAATGTACCCGTCCTGGGAGCGCCCTGGGCTTCGGGTTCTCGCTGCGCCAGCCAGCCTGCTTGTTCCGATGACATTCCTCGCCTCGCTTCGCCTGAGAGACGACATCGGCTACGACGATCTTGAACCTGCCATCCGGATCGCGGCTCAGGCCGGCATCAAGAGTGCCAAGAGGCTGAAGCGCCTCGTCGCTCCTTACCTGGAGAGAAGAGTCAACGAGGACGGCGAGATAGCCCGGACCATTGAGAGGAGGCTGTCCCAGTTCGACTATGCACTTGATCGTTTTGGCTGCGGGTTGGTGTTGAACGCGACCCCGAAGTCCCTGGCCGATGTCGCCGCACTGGCGGGGGAGGATGGCGACTGCTTTGGACTTGCCGCGGGCGAGTTCCAGCAGGCGTTCTATCTGGAGAAGGACAAGGCAGCCCAACAGGCTATGCTCGATCCGGTGCCCATCTCGACCGGAGAGCCGAGGGATAATGCCTGGCTCGGAGCGGTCGGCGAGCACCTGGCCCAGCGCTGGGGGCTCGAGGTGCCGCCCTGGACCAAAGAGGCGGCCTTCATGGGCGGACAGAGGCCGTACTTCTGGCCAGACGAGACGCTGGCGCGCGACATTCAGATCATCGAGACGCCTCCGGCCTTTCGGAGACGGCTGCTGTTCACCTATGCGGAGCCGCTCATGAACGCGAAGTTCCCCAATGACCGAAAGGTCAGGATGCCGTTCTGGCATTAAGGCAGCCTTATCTGGAGTTATCGCCTGGAGATGCAGCTGCTCGGTGGGTTTGGCAGAGCCCATTGCGTGAGCACCCTTGAGCCCCGGAGTGAGGGTCTTTGAACCGTGGCAGGAGCCCTCCACCATCGACCGCTCCTGACACACCTGGTTCTGGGAGGTCCCTGCCACGTCAAGCCTTGTCGAGGGGCCGGCGCGTCTTCGGCTCGACGACGACGCTGGGCGGCACAGCCTCCGATCCCGTCTCGACCAGACGCTGCAGGTCACCCCGCGACACGGCGTCGGCTGTCGCAGCCGGAGTGGCGCGCTGGATGCCATGGGTCGCCGGCCGCCGCGCCGTGTCGGCCGCCGCTTTCTCGTCCTTGACCTCCGAGAGCGTCGCTGGAGCAATGAGGCCGAGACCAACCGCGTGCTCGGCCATCGCCAGACTGTCGGCCGCCAGCACCAGACTGCTTCCCGCCCCCGCCACCACCTTGGCGAGATCCTCGATCTCCCTGATCCTTTTGGGATCCCGCGAGACATTGCGGATGTAGACCGCCAGCACCCGGCCGGGATGCTCGTCAACGATCTGGCGGTAGATCTCAGGATCATGCTGCCCGCTGTCGCCGATCAGCACGAAGGGCAGGTCACGGTAGAGCGCCAGCATGTTGTGGATCAGCTCACGCTTGTGGTCCTCGGCCTTGCGGGGCAGCGGGCTGGTCCACGAGACACCCCATTCGCGCAGGAACAGAATTGGGCCAACGGGAATGCCATGCCGGTCAAAGAATTCCTCCAGCACCTCATAGATGCCCCAAGGCGCCCGCGAGACATAGAGCATGGGGTTCTGCTGATGGCCTGAGGTGCCGGCGTGCAGGGCCCGGTACAAGGCACCGACCCCAGGAAAAGCCACTCGGCTCTTGGCATCTTCGACGAACAAGCGCCAGAGCATCCTGAGCTTGTTGGCGACCCCTGTGTACATGATGGTGTCATCGATGTCGCTGATGACCACGTACCGGCAGCTGGCCGGCGGGATGAAGATCTGCGCTTGCGCCTGAACCGCCTGAGGCTGCTCCAGGGCCAGATCCATCGGGTGCCATAGACGATCGTCCTGGGGTGGCACGGCAGGGGCGAGATGGACCCGGAAGTAGCCATCCTGGTCGGTGGTGAAGGGTTCCTCCGCGCCGTAGAACCGGGCTGTCCCGTCCGCATTGGGAACGGCGCGGCGGGCGATGCGCCGGCCGATATCGCGCAGATCAGCGAGGAGCGGGGCTCGTCGGGTCTCTGAGGACGGTTTCGACTGGCGGAACACCCGGCCGATCAGGAACACCTCAGTGGGGGAACCATACCCACGGTAGGGCTGGAGGACCACCCCGCTCTCGCCTTGCGCCTCACGCACAGGCCGAGCGATGAGGCCCGAGATCCGGGTAAATGCCCTCAACCAGGGTTTCGCCGTGCCCATGCCGCTCATGGCGTTCGCTTTGTTCCTCTGTCTTGTCCCCCAATGAAGCAGGACCCGGGAAAGATCCTTGGACGGGCATGTGCGTTGAGGAATAGCCGCCTTTGGATCGCTTGGGCTCAGGCAGGGAAGAACGTCTGCAACGCGCCCGCGAGCCGACCTTCACACGGTCGCGCTTAAAGACCCAAGTCGACCCGTTGCAGGCATTCATAATGTTTGATCGTTGGTCAGCAGGCCGCGAAGCGAAATCATTGAAGTGTCGTCCTGCGGTGTATCTCAGTTGTGTCTCGATCAACTTACTTGCTCACGGGCCGATCTGATGGCGACCGGGCTGTTCTCGTCTTCAACTTGCGCAGAACGGACTTGATGTGCTCCTTGACGGCAGCCTCGTCGATCTTCAACAGATCCGCAACGGTAGACGGGCTTTGGCCGGTCGCCAGATGCGTGATGATCTCAGTTTCCCTCGGCGACATGCCCGGGGAGGCAGAGCATCGGTTTTCGTTCGCTGCCTCCGGATGGAAGAACCGAGATGGACTGTACGCGGCTTCAATGATGCTGCCGGATGGTTCCCTCCGGCGCCGAATGATCTTTGCGGTCATCGCGGCTGCCCCCTTGCAACGGATTAACCCTGTAAGCTGTTTAGCGGATCGGCCGGGGAAATACTTTGCAGTTTGCCTCAAGCTTTGCGCCGTTTATCTCACGCGCGGGATCAAAGGAGGTAGGGCCGATCAGACCCGAAGATATTGGATCCACTCGGCCAGAACTGGCTGGCCAGATCCATTCGAGCCAGGCTGGAGATGTTTGATTGTCCGATGAGCCGAGGCGCCCTCGGCTCGGGCTTCCCGGGGCGACATATCGAACATTCCGCGGAACGTCCGGCTGAAGGCGGTTTCACTGTTGAAGCCCCACGAGTAGGCGATATCCGCAATGGAGCGATGAGCATGGGCTGATGACGTGATCTCGCTGAAGCACCGGAGCATCCGTCGTGCCCGTATGAACGCCGCTAATCCACCCAATGGCTCGAACATTCGGCCGAGTGTGGCCCTTGACAGGCGGAACTCGCGGCCGATGCTGTCCACCGTCAGCAATGGATCTGCCAGATTGTTGTCGATATAGCGCTTGATCGTCAGGATCAGTGCAGCGCGTTTGGCGATCGTTGTTATCTCATGAGCGTCGGCCGCAGGGCCGAAACAGGCAGCGACAAGGCTAGCCGTCGCATTAGAGATACGAGCCCCATCCTCTGAACTGAGAGAGCCTGCCGCCTGATAGACGGTGCTCAGATAGGTGGCGAGCAGGTGGCCGAGAGAGGACTGACCTGAGAGCACAAGGCCATGGAGCCCGTCGGGATTCCTCACCAGAGGCTCCAATACCGATCGCGGGACCACGAGACTGAGGTTCTGAAAGGTCTCCGCCCGGGTATGCATTGTCCGGGACAGATCAAGGATGCTGAGATCGCCAGGACGGACATGGACCGTTCGGCCCTCTGCATCTCCCGCGTAGCCGCCTACGGGATAAAGCTGCACGAGGTAATGATCGACGCCGCTGCGCGCGATCGTCACCGGGGTGCGGCGAAACTCTTGCCCACTCGCTGCCACGCTTCCGAGGAGCAACGGACCAAAGTGGTAACTGTCGATTTTGACCCGGAACGATGCGACGGCTTGTGTATCTGCGACCGCTACGTCAAACAGCGGCGAGACAATGTTGCGCCATATCCAGTATGCCTCCTCCGGCGCGGACACCAGGGATCCTTCGAAAGAAAAAGACGGCAGACTTGGCATAGATCGAAAGGCACCCCAGAGCTCGTTCTCATTCAGGGAAGAGCCTAGGAGAAGTCTAACGGAGCACTACTGAAAGTCGAGATCTTATCAAATTCAAGATGAACATCTTGTTACTTCGCCGTCTAACCTTTGCGCTCCGTCGGAAATATGTGGGAGGCCCGGAGCTGCCACTAACCGTTTGTTCTTCCCTTGCTTCGCTTTGCCAGATTAAGAAATGGCACCTGAGACAGATCCGCCAAGTGACCCAGCCTTCGCTGCGCCCTTGAGCCTTCTAAAGTCACAGATCAAACGTCGCCTTATGGCATCGGGCTGACCTTAGCCTTAGTTCCTCACTGATGGGATGATCGGACGTTCGTTCAGGCCATGGTACTACCGAGCTTGCCCCCCATGACGCCGTTCAGTGCGGCTTGTTTGTTGAAGACAAGTAACGCCCGGACCAGCCCTGGGCCGCAAGCCATCAGCCGCAGTCGAGGATTATCCATTTTAGCCGCTCCAGTCTGATTGCTCTTTCGTCGCCTGGAGCAGAGCCTCAAGGGAGTTGGAGGAGCCCGCTTCGGGAGGTCAACCTTTCCTGTTAGGATTATGACTTGATCGCGGCTCCGGCGAACCCCCGGATGGACGCCTGCCGGACGCGACGGAGGGAACTCGGGCCTGACCGGGCGCCATCGGGAGGCGGGCGTAACAACTGCCCGAGCCGGAGGGGGGTCTGACGAAACGTCGGGCAATGGACCGCGGGCGTGGAAAGGATCGGGATGGCGGCGCGGGAGCGAACCTATTGGTGCGTAGGAGGTCCGTGCGACGGCATGCTTCACACCGTGGGCGACGAGCAGCGGATCTGCCTGTCACCCCGGCACGATGAGGCACTGCCGGCTTCTCCAGACAGGATCTCGGCTCCATCGAGCGAGGCCGCCGACGATGACGTGCGGCGGCTTCTGGCGCCTGACGGCAGGTGGCACGAGTTCCTGGTGCCGTCGGCCTGGACAAGCATGCAAGCGACAGTCTGGCTTAATCGCCGCCGCTGAGCGACTTTCCGCATGCCGCCAATCTTCTTCTCCACGCAGGCAAAGAGGGACGATGATGCAGTACCTGCGCGCACTTCTATTCCTGTTCGGGAGTTTCATAGCACCGTCGATCGCACCGGCTGCCGCCCAGATCACTGGTAATCGCGAACTCGTCATCGCTACCAAGGAAGCGGCGCCCTTCGCCATGAAGGCGGCTGACGGCTCGTGGTTCGGCATCAGCATCGACCTGTGGCGAAGGGTCGGCGACCAGTTGCAACTCCGGTACAGGTTCGTTGAGGAGCCGACGGTGCCCGGGCTGCTGCACGGGACGGCCGAGGGCAAGTACGACGCGGCGGTCGCGGCCCTGACCATCACAGCCGAGCGGGAACGATTGCTCGATTTCAGCCAGCCGTTCTATCTCAGCGGCCTAGGGATTGCGGTGCCGTCGGCCCGCCCCTCGGCTTGGCAGTTGATCATCGATACGGTCGGATCGTTCGGCTTCGTCCAGGCCATCCTGGCCTTGGTGGGCCTTGCCGTGGGCATCGGTCTGCTGATCTGGCTGTTCGAGCGCCGCCACAACGAGGATTTCGGGGGTGGGGCCGTCAAGGGGCTTGGCACCAGCATCTGGTGGTCGGCCGAGACCATGACCCAGGCAAGCACGGGCTATCTCGCGCCGAGGACACTGCCCGGGCGCATCTTGGCCATCGTGTGGATGGCTGCCTCCGTCGTGGCGCTTGCGGTCTTCACCGCGAGCGTGACGTCGACGCTCACAACGCGCAAGCTCCAGGGGCTTGTGTCCGGGGTGAATGATCTGACGGCGGTCAGGGTCGGGGTCGTGGTAGGTTCGGCGACCACGGCATTCCTCGACGAGCGCCGGATCGGCTACCAGACCTTTGCCACTCCCCAGGATGGTCTTGGGGCACTCAAAGGAGGCACGCTGGATGCCTTCGTGTACGACAAGCCATTGCTGGCCTGGATCGTGAGGGAGCAGTTCGCGTCCTCCGCGGAGATACTGGAGATCTCCTTCGACGCGCAGATGTACGGCATCGCACTGCCCCCCGGCAGTCCCCTGCGCGAGGCTGTCGATGTCGCCATGCTAGAGACGATCCAGGGCGCCTGGTGGCGCCAGACGCTCTTTCGCTATCTCGGCGAACGGTAGGGCGGGCGGCGGAGCGATGCCGAGCGGCAGGCCGCCGCAGACACGCTAGCCGAAGAGCACGGGAACGACTTATCGTGAAGATCACCTTGTACCAACGGGCGTTTGCAGGCCATTCCGGCCGAACACACCGACGCTGTGGAGGCCGGCGGACACGACGAACGACATCGCCGCCTTGGTGGCAGCCGCCTGGGTTCAGGGTGATGCCGGAGGCCTCGCCAACGGCCGGGCGCGGATCGTGCTCTGATCGAGTTCGTACTGGGCGACATCGAGTTGGGCTCCCAAGAGGTCGAGTTCGACCTGACGGTGCTCAAGCTCGTCTGGCCCGCGCCGCCCGGCACCGCTTCCCGGCCAAGACCACCGGCCCCGACGGTTATTCTAAGCCTCGGGAAAACAGTCACCCTTCGATGCACGATTGTCACCCAGCGCATATGGATGGAGCGGGGAATGTCGTCTTCTGGCAGATTGCGTTGACAAAGTCGGCATCCAGACGGGCTGGGACAGCGATTCAGCTTGCCTTGTTGAGGCTAAGACTGTGGTGAGGTGTATCCTGCGGACCTTCTCAAGCCTCTTGGGTCATCTGAGGCCCTGTCGGCAGAACCAGCTTGGCGAGTTTCCTCAGGTTCTGAGCGGTGGCGGCCAGCAGGATCTCGTCTTGAGCCCCGCACGGAGCGCGCAGCCGCAGACGTCCCATCTTCAGGATCCGCTTGATATGGGCAAACAGCATCTCGATGCGCTTGCGGCCCTGACGTGACCGCTCAAAGGCTGGCGTGCCAGCCAGCGCTCGCGTGACCTCTCTTGCGTGCTCATAGATGCTGCGTGTGATCCTGCGGGCCGGCGTGTTGGGACAGCAACGCTCCTTGAGCGGACACGGGCCACAGTCAAAGGTGCTGCCCAGGTAGAGCCGGTTCGTTCCTTCATTCACGATCCGACCGCTGGTCGTCAGCGTCTTGCCCTCAGGACAGATGTAGGTGTCCGCCTCAGGGTCGTAGCTGAATTCAGATCGTGAGAAGGTGCCGTCCTGGCGCTCGGAGTTGTCGATCACCGGAACATGCGGCTCGATCTTCTGCTCGTCCACGAGCCAGTGCAGCATCTCGGCCGAGCCGTAGGCACTTTCACCCGCCAGCCGCTCGGGCTTGAGGCCAAAGCGCTCGGCCGCGCGCTCCAGCATGGTGCGGGCAGCACCCACCTCGGGCCTGCCGCACCGCCCGGGAAGCCTCCACGTCCACGATCACCGCTGACTTGAGGTCGATGAGGTAATTGTCGGCATAAGCAAAGAACGCGGGTCCGCGCATGGCGTCGGTCCACTGAGCCGCTGGATCAGATAGTGAGACAAACTTCGGCTCAACGTCTGTTGCTGCACCCCAAGCGACTTCGTCGAGGGTGGCGAGGTACTCGCGCACCGCCAGCGGCGCGGCATCGGTATGGTCCTGGTCCATCCATTCGGCGCCTGCCAGGGAGCGCTGCTTGTTGGCCTCGGCCTGGATCAGGCTGGCATCGACCGCAAAGCCTTCACCACCCACCAGCCCCTCGTCCAGGCAGCGCTGCACCACCGCTTCGAACAGGTGACGGAACAGTTCAGACTTCCGAAAGCGCCCGTGCCGGTTCTTGGAAAAGGTGGAATGGTCGGGCACCTTGCCTTCCAGCCCGAGACGGTAGAACCAGCGGTAGGCCAGGTTGAGGTGCACCTCCTTGCACAGCCGCCGCTCGGAGCGGAGGCCCAGGCAGTAGCCGATCAGCAGCATGCGGATCATCAGCTCGAGATCAACGGAGGGTCGGCCGGTGGCACTGTTGTAGCCGGCCAGACGCTGGCGCAGCCCGGAGCAGTCGACGAAGCGGTCGATGCGCCTCAGCAGGTGATCGGAGGGAACATGATCCTCAAGCCGGAACTCGTAGAACAGGCTCTCCTGCATCACCAGACGCTCGCCCATCATGGCTCGATCCTCCGCTGAGAATGCCTCATCAGGGAATCACAATCCGCCTTCAATCACGAGGACTTTTTCAGCGGAAGCGGCACATCCCGGAAGTGGAGCGAATGTCCGCTCAGGACGGGAATACCGGATGCTTATGAAGGGCAGAGAATTACGTAAGATTTTCACTTCAGCACCGTTCACGGCATACATTGGGCTGAACATTGACATCGGCGGTGTCCTTAAGGTGCCTAGTCTATGGTCTATAGGTACTTGGCTCTGGTGTCTGGGTGTGAGAGGTAGAGCTCAGCTAATGATTGCCATGACGCAATAAGAGACAAGATGACCATCTCGATCCGTTTGGCACAGAAGACCGATGCACCGCCGATTGCACGGCTGCATTTTCATACGTGGCGGGAGACCTATCAAGGTCTTGCTCCGCAGGCTGCATTTGACGCGGTAACGGAGGAGGTCAGGCTCGCCCGATGGCAGGGCTTGCTTGCGAGGGAAGGGTGCGAGCAGACAATCTTGATTGCAGAGGTCGATGGGCAACTGGCGGGCTTTGGGATGGCGGGATCAGCCTCGCACGAGATCTTTCAGAGCCGAGCCGAAATCAAGTTCCTCTATGTGGGAACTGCGTTCAAGCGTCGGGGCGTCGGCCGCGACCTCCTGCTTCACCTCGCGCGCCACATGATGAAAGCCGGATACAGTGGTGTGGGGCTTGGAGTCGTTGTGGGGAACAATCCGGCCATTGCGTTCTATGAAGGGATGGGCGGCACAAGGGCAGGGAACTACACCGATCCCGGTCCTGTCTGGCGCTCCGAAAACCGCCTGTATGTCTGGGACGACCTTCCGGTGCTAATGGCGCAGGAGGCGAAGAGGAGTTCTTGAATGCGCAAAAGTATGCGACGCCGGGCTCTTCTCGTGCCGTCGACCGAGACAGTTGACGGGCTCACGCGACGATGCATGAGCCCGTCTTCTTGTTTAGTCTTTGCCCTGATTGATCGTGATGGGTGTCAGCCTGTTCGCTTGAAGGCTGTATTTCTTCACGATCTCGTCATAGATGCCTTTCTGCTGAAGGCGCTCAAGTCCTTCCTTGATGGCATCGCGCAACTGGGTTTCCGTCTTGAGCACCGGTATGCCAGAAAGGGAAACCGTGAAAGCCTCGCCGATGAGCACGTAAGTGTTGGGCTCCTGCGACTGGAAGTACGGCAGTGTCTCGTTGCCCTGAACGGCTGCATCGAGGCGTTGCGTCCTCAACTGCGTTCGAGCGTCCGCAGATCCCTCGGTGCCGATGGCCTCGATGGAGGGCTTTCCCTTCGCTACACAGTTGGCTTGGCTCCATTCGCCGATTTGGCGGGGCCAATTGGTGGAGCGGCTCGCACCGACTTTCTTACCGCACAGATCCTCGGGTGTCTTGATGGTCGCTGCCATGGCGGGCGAGGTGTAGAACTGCGCGCCTGATTTCATGTAGTCAACGAAATCTACGATGTCCCGACGGGCTGGAAGATCGCTCATGCCGGCAAGTGCGATGTCGACCCGGCCGGTCTGAAGCGACGGGATCATCTGAGCAAATGCGATTTCCTGCCACTCGACTTCAACGCCGAGTTCCTTCGCGAGAGCCTCGCCCAGATCGATATCAAGTCCCGAGAGCTTATTCGTGGACGGATCCTTGAAGGTGATCGGCGCGTAGTTCGGCATCGTCGCAACGACGATTTTGCCAGCCTTCTTGATCCGATCTGGAAGTTCCGCCGCGTGGGACGGAGCCGCGAAGCCCAATGCGAGTACGCTCGCTAGCAAACCTGCTGTCAGTTTCATTCTCGTCGGTCCTTTCCTGGGGAACATTTATCAAGCGAGTACTGCCGCGATGAAATCGCGCGTTCTCTGTTGTTTCGGGTGCATCAGCACCTCTTGCGGCGAGCCCCGTTCCACAATGGCCCCCCGATCCATGAAGACGACTTCATTTGCGACCTCGCGCGCAAATCCAAGTTCATGTGTCACGACAATCATCGTCATGCCCGAGCGGGCCAGATCTCTCATAACAGCTAGGACTTCGCCAACTAGCTCCGGGTCGAGCGCCGAGGTCGGCTCGTCGAACAGCATCAGCTTAGGCTTCATTGCGAGTGCACGGGCAATCGCCACACGCTGCTGCTGACCACCAGAGAGTTCCGACGGATAGGCATCCCGCTTTGCTGAAAGCCCCACGCGCTCCAATAGCGCCATGGCTTCTTCGATGACTTCGCTGCGACGGCGCTTTTGCACCGTCATTGGACCCTCAATGATGTTCTCAAGCACCGTCATATGCTGAAACAGATTGAAGCGCTGGAAAACCATGCCACTCGTCAGGCGCTGGCGTGAAATTTCTGCGTCGGTCAGTTCATATAGCTTGTGGCCGATACGGCGATAACCGACGAGTTCGCCATCTACCCAGATGGCCCCGGAGTCGATGCGTTCCAGTTGGTTGATGCAGCGAAGAAGGGTACTCTTACCCGATCCTGATGGCCCGACTATACAGAGTACTTGGCCAGCGGCAATCTCGATTGACACACTGTCGAGCGCCAGAACGGAGCCGAACGTTTTGCGCACATCGGCTGCAATGACGATAGGCATCATGGCTCAACCCTCAACCACCGGACGTGTAACCCGACGAGACCGGCGGCCCGATCCCTTGGCGAAATAGCGTTCGAGGAAATGCTGAGCAATGCTCAGGATCGTCACGATGATCAGATACCAGCCGGCAGACACGATCAGGAGTTCGATCACGCGGGCATTGGCAAAGTAGATCGTCTGCGCGTTCCGCAGCACCTCGGCGAAGCCTATCACGCTCGCGATGGAAGTGAGCTTTACCATGCTGATCACCTCGTTGCCGACCGGCGGAATGATGACCCGCATGGCCTGCGGAAGAACGATGCGGCGTAGGGTCGTCAGGCGCGTCATGCCGATAGCCTTGGCAGCCTCCGTCTGGCCCGCATCGACCGACAGGATTCCTGAACGTACAACCTCCGCTGTGTATGCGCCTTGATTGATGCCGAGACCCAGCAGCGTCGCCATAAATGGCGTCATCACGTCGACCATGCGGGCCTCAAACAGGCCCGGGATTCCGATGCGCGGGAACACCAGAGCGAGATTGAACCAGATCAGAAGCTGAAGAAGGAGCGGCGTGCCGCGAAAGAACCAGATGTAGAAGACCGCGACGGCCTTCAGAACCGGGTTGGGCGACATCACCATAATGGCGAACAGGACGCCGAGCCCTATGCCTAGAGCCATAGCGCAAGCGGTCATAATGATCGTGTTGCCAAGACCGCTAATGATCGATTGGGCCGTGAAGAACTGACCAACCACGGCCCAGTCGATCTGTCCTTCAGCGAATGCCTTTACC
Source organism: Microvirga sesbaniae (assembly GCF_025460805.1). Classification (GTDB taxonomy): domain Bacteria; phylum Pseudomonadota; class Alphaproteobacteria; order Rhizobiales; family Beijerinckiaceae; genus Microvirga; species Microvirga sesbaniae. The sequence continues at coordinate 13,227 of NZ_JAMXFJ010000038.1, forward strand.
ACATAGGCGAAAGCCGCGAGGATCAGGGCACTAGCAATCCAGCGTCCGTAATGGCGGCGGGGCACATGAGTCAGATGCGCGATTGAAGGATCGAAGCGTTCGGTCTTGGCCATACCCGTCGAGGATGATGCGGTAGTGCTACTCATTCCGGTTCTTCCCATTCGTGCCTGTTCAGATCCGCGGACCATCATAGCGCATCACCCATTCGCGCTGTGTGTCGAAATCCGAACGCAGGCGAGCAAGCTGTTCGGCCACCCGGAGTGGAGCCGTTCCGCCATAGCCGTCACGGGCCCCAATGGCAGCATCGGGCGTCAGGCTCGCCATAAGGGCCGGGTTCAAGCGCGGGTCCACGACCGCCAGATCCTCTGGCCTCAGATCCTCAAGGCCGATATTACGGTCCTCGCAATATCGTACCAGCCGACCGGTGATCTCGTGTGCCTCCGAAAAAGGAACCCCCTGGCGAGCGAGCCAGTCGGCCACTTCGGTAGCAAGCGTGAAGCCATCCGTTGCCTGACGACGCATTTCGTGTGCATTGACCTGCATAGTTCGAACCATTCCGGCCATGGCTGGAAGCACGAGGGCCAAGGAATCGACCGCCTCGAATGCGGCCCGCTTGTCTTCCACGAGATCGCGATTGTAGGCGAAGGGCAACCCCTTGAGTGTGGTCAGCATCGTGCCGACGCCGCCTATGAGGCGTGCCGCGCGACCTCGGGTCAACTCCGCAATATCGGCGTTCTTTTTCTGCGGCATGATGGACGAGCCGGTCGCATAAGCATCGTCGAGCGCGATCCAGCGGAATTGGCGCGAGGACCATAGGAATATTTCCTCAGATAGGCGGGACAGGTTCACACCGCTCATCGCGGTGATGAACAGGAATTCCGTCACATGATCGCGGCTGCCAACTGCATCGATGGAGTTTTCGCAGGGAGCATCGTAACCGAGTTCATGGGCGGAGAGTTCGGGCGATTTGGCAATGGCCGATCCCGCGAGCGCCGCGGCTCCGAGCGGGGAGCGTGCTGCCCGCCGATCCCAATCCTGCAGGCGGTCGATGTCACGGGCGAAGCCTTGGGCGTGCGCAAGGAGTTGGTGTGCAAAACTCACCGGCTGCGCGGGCTGAAGATGTGTGAAGCCCGGGGCGATGGTCTCAAGGTGCCGTTCGGCCTGAAGCGCAAGGGCTTCCTGCAGGCCCAACAGGTCGATGACGATGCGACGGGCCTGATCCCGGAGATAGAGTTTGAGATCGTTGGCCGCCTGATCGTTGCGCGAGCGTCCGGCCCTGAGCTTGCCGCCGAGCGGCCCGAGCCTTTCGATGAGCGTACGCTCCAGGAAGGTGTGCACATCCTCGTCATGCTCGGATGGAATGAGGGTTCCAGCGGCGATCTCGATCTTGAGAGCCCTAAGGGCCGTTTCGATCGTTTCGCCTTCGTCCTGGGTGAGCAGTTTGGCCCTAACAAGCTCCCGCGCATGGGAGAAGGAGGCAGCGAGATCATAAGCAGCTAGGCGGAAATGGCTGGCATCGGAGCGTGAGAGAGCCATGAGCTCTGGGGAAGGGCCTGAGCGGAAGCGTGAGGCCCACAGAACGTTGGTCGATGTCATGCAACTTTCCTTTTGCTTTGGTGTCCCAAGGGAACCCATGGCTGGCAATTGAAAATTCGTTTCCTTGATATTCTATTTTGGAATAGTAGGAGCCTGTTCCGCTTCTCTCCTCTGAACTCAGGCCCATGACGATCCAGCGCCTCCCAGGCTCCCTGACTGCCCTCCGTGTCCTTCTTGCCGTTGCCGAACACGGCACGGCCTCAGCTGCCGCCACGGCTGTCAACCTGACGCAAAGCGCGGTGAGCAAACATTTGCGAGGCTTGGAGGAGGCATTGGGAATTTCCCTGTTCGCCCGCGGCAGCCGCGGCCTCGTTCCGACAGAGGCTGGGCGGGTCTATGTGAAACATGTTCGCCGTGCCCTGGCAGAGCTTGAGACGGGCAGCGCACAGGTCTCTGCTCTCAGGGCCTCGCCCTGGTCAGTCCGGCTCCATGTTTTGCCGATCATTGGCGATCGCTGGCTCGTTCCGCGCTTTTCCCGGTTCGCGCAGCTCCATCCTGAGATCGACGTGCAATTCACGACTTTTGTGACGGCCGACACAGCGGAGGCGGCCGATGGGGTATTCCGATTTGGGGAGGGTGTATGGCCCGGGCATCGAGGAAATTACCTTTTCGGCCGCGACGTCGCTCTGGTTGGCGCGGCATCCTTCGTTGCACGCCTAGGCAGCATCGAGGCGGCAGAGGATGTGCGCCGCTATACCGTACTGGATCATTTCCAAACGCCCCTGCGCTGGAGCGAGTTTGCCGAGGCACATGGGTTGGACGACTTCACGCCGGTGCACACGATACGGTTCGGGTTCTATTCACTGGTCATTCGAGCGGCGATCTCCGGCCAAGGCCTCGCTTTGGTTCCCCGCCGGCTCGTGCAGGAGGAGCTTGAGACTGGACGCTTGGTCAATCCGGCTGGGCTCGGCTTCAAAAGCCGCAACGCCTATTGGTTTACGACGCCCGAGGATCGCCCCATGCGCCCTGGCCTGGAGGCATTTCGGAAATGGCTGCTGGAAGAGGTACAGACGTCCCCATGATGGAGGGCGGCTAAAAGCTATTTTCGTAACAGCAAACGGGCCGATCGCGCATTTTCGGAAAGCGCGTCGGCACAGCGCGAGGTAGTACTTGCTACGAGACTGATAACAAACGCCCGCTTTGGGGCGAGAGCATCGGCGGTCAGCTGCCCACTTCGCACGGGCCGCTCATGGCACGAGGCGGACCTTGGCCGTATTTCCGCAGTCGTAAGGCAAGCGAACCTCCAAGTGGCTACGCTTAAGAGCAGGATGTGCCTCACAGGAGACCTTTCCGACTCGCAGGCATGCGCTGAGCGGTCCGGCGTTCCGTAGTTCCCATTCAGCGAACAGTCTTTCGATCACCTATAAGAATGTCTCTTCCTCCCGCCAATGGGGAAGCGTGGGGCCTTATCCTGCCCATAATCCGGTGCAGGGAAGGGGCAAATCACAGTGACGAAGCCATGCGAGCCGTGGCGTCGGAGGTGGACATGACGATCAACTTCACGAGGCTTTTCGTCTTCGGGGACAGCATCTCTGATGCGGGACGGCTGCCGGAGCCGTTCCGGCCTGATCCGCCCTATGTTGATGGTCGCTTCACCAACGGCCTCGTCTATGCCCAGACCCTGCCTCAGGAACTCAGCGTTGCCTCCAACAACTACGCTTATGGCGGCGCAAAGGCTCTTTCGTCGGGGCCGGAGCAGGTCCTCATCGGTCTCGACGCTCAGATCACGGAATTCGAGGTCGGCTATCTTTTCGGCGGACCGAGAGACAGCGCTGCCGCGATCTTCATCGGCGGCAATGACTACCACGACGCCGATCCGAACGATGCGGCCGTGCGGCTCGCACGAAAAGGTGTCGAGGACCTCGTCCTCTTCAACCTGCCGCTCTCCTTACAAACGCCTCGTGGGATTGCTCTCCCCGAGGCCGAGCGGGCAGCCGAGGACGCGATGATCGCGGCCCACAATGCCGGTCTGCGGCAACTCGCGGCCACCTACAACGGGGCCGGCGTGCCGACGACGATCATCGACGTCGACCGCCTCACCCGCGAGGCCCATGGCGACCTGGAGACCTTCGGCCTGAAGGTGTTCGACATTCCTCTCTATACCCTCGACCGAAACAACAGTCCCGTTCCGACCGGGATCACGAGCCAAGCCGATCCCGACGAGGTCGCCTACTTTGACCCGGTTCACCCTTCGGCGGCCAGTCACGGCATTCTCCGAGGCCAATCTGCGTGCCGATCGTGTCACGTTTCACGGCGGTGCTGCCGATAAGGTCGCAGGCATCTCTGGAGCGGACTTGGTGATGGCGGGTGGCGGCAACGATGTCGCCCTCGCGAGCTAGGGCAACGACAGTGTCAGTGGCATTGCCGGGTTCGATCTCCTCATTGGCGGCGGCGGCAACGACACGCTTACGGGCTTCACCGGCAGCGATCTCCTTGCTGGCAATGCGGGTAACGACACGCTCAACGGCGGCGCCGACAATAATGTCCTGCTCCTCGGCACCGGCCTCGACAGTGCCAACGGGGTGCCGGCCACGACCTCCTGATCGTCACCGAGGATGCCCCGGCCGGTTTCGACACCGTGACTGGAGGGACGGGAACTGACGTCCTTCGATTAGAGGTGGACGGGGAGGTCTTCGCGTCAGCGGAGTTCCGGGCCGAGATCAACGGCTTCGTGCCCGGCGCGGAAACGGTCCTGGGCTCGGGCGTCATCATACGGGAGATCGAGCGTCTCGAAGTGTATGTCGACGGCACCCCGGAGTTCGCCAAAGGCCTCGCGGCACCGAACCAGGGCACGGCCGTCGCGATGCTGCTGCGGAATGCGGATCTGTGGGGTCTGGTCTGAGCGGTGATACACTGCCCCAGTATAGTTGGCCTCAAGGAAACCGGCCTTCCGCAAAAGTCGGGCCAGTGAGCCAGGAAGGGCTACAAATGGTACGCCTGAGACCAGAGCTCGAAGGCAGTAATCCTCAGCGAATCGGACGTTGCGAAATAGCAGGGAATCTCATTTCCTGACCCAGACGTCGCATATCCAACAACGATTGGGAGCCCGACTGGGAACTCGGCCTCCGGACCACCCAACTCAGTGTGCCGCCCAGCCGCCGTCCATGGCGTAGGCTGCTCCCGTGATGGTCCGAGCGTGAGAGCCACAGAGGAATACCGTGAGAGCGCCTATGCTCTCGATGGACGAGAACTCATGCATCGGCTGCTTCGCTCGCAGCAGGTCCATGCGTGCTTCGACGGGGCTCATTCCGGAAGCCGCAGCCCGTGCTTTCACCTGACGCTGGACAAGTTCGGTCAGTACCCAGCCCGGGCAAATCGCATTGCACGTGATCCCGTCATTGGCCGTCTCCAGGGCAACGACTTTCGTAAGTCCCAGCAGGCCATGTTTGGCCGCCACGTAGGCGCATTTGTTGATGCTCGCAACAAGGCCATGAACCGATGCGATGTTGATGATGCGCCCCCAGCCGTGGGCACGCATGGCCGGCAGAACCGCTTTGACGGTACAGAACGCCGCGGTCAAATTGAGCGACAGGACTTCCTCCCAGTATGCGTCAGCAAACGCCTCGACCGGGGCAACATGCTGGATCCCAGCATTGTTGACCAGGATGTCGACCGTACCGAACTGCTCTTGCGCGAACGCAACAAGCCGCTCCGCGTGACTGCTCTTGCGAAGATCCGCCGCATGATAGCGAGCCTCAACGTTCCAGGTTGCGGCGATCGCGTCTGCGAGAGGCTCGCCTTGCTGACCTGGACTACGGCCGTTGAGAACGAGATTGCAACCGGCCTCCGCCAGGGCACGGGCAATCCCCATGCCAATGCCTCTGGTTGATCCGGTGACGAGCGCGGTCCGACCCGCAAGCGGACGGGGACCCGCGTTCAGCACGTCTTCAGCAGTGGGCCTGCTTTCTTGAGGGAGGGGCGTGATGGCGTGCATGGATGGTGTCCTCAGGCTTTAGGAGGCGCCGCAACAGCGGCAGGGTTCACGGGCAGCTTGTGCCGGCCGAGTGTGCGGACGAGGCGAGTTCTCGCGCCAATGACACCTTTGACGACCAGTGGCAGGGCCAAGACGGGGAGGACACAAGCCGCCACATAAGCCTCGGTGGCCGCCGGGAGGGTTGTGCCCGCCGCGGCCCAAGCCAGCGTGACGTTGCGGTTGCCGCTCACGAGCCCGATTGTGAACGCGTTCCTGGCGCCCCAGGCTGCGAACAAGAGAGCGCCCACACCGCCCGCCGCCAGGTTTACGCCGATGGCAGCCAGGGCGAAGACGGTGAACGCACTCCGATCGGTGACCCAGTGGGTTCGAATGCCGCTCATCGTGGCAAGACCCACGATGATGAGACCCACCACGGCCACGCCCGCCGCGGCCGTTTGGTCGGGCAGGATTGCCCTGATCCTGCTGCGCCAATGCCGTGCCGCCTGTGCCAAAGCGGCGGCCGAACCGATGATGAGAGCCAATCGCCAGGCAAGATGGGGCATGTCGACCGCCATATTCACGCCAAGAGTCGTCGCAAAGGCTGGCATGGATAAAGGCGCCGCCAGCGTCAATGCAAGGGAGGCCACCAGAGCAAGGCGCGGCTGGAGACCGAGCATCACTGCGATCGCGGCGGCACTGCCGACGGGAGGCGCCAGGACGGAGAGAACGACACCCGCCTCCAGTGCCGGATCAAGATGCAACTGGAACACAATGGCTGCCGCAAGCAGCGGCACGCCGACACCGACCCACACCAAAGCAAGGAGGATGCGGCGCCAGCCCACGGCCCTCTCGGCAGGAGCGAGACTCGCACTGAGAAAGGACCCCAAGGTGAGCAGGAAGGCTGAGAGGGGCAACGCCTGATAGGCTGCTGTGGCAAGTGGCGCAAAGGCCGCTCCCAAAGCCAGGGAGAGCACCAGCAGGGCCGGCCCGCGGCGACCAATGCAAGCGAGACCTTGACCAAGAAAGCGCATGGCAGGCTCCTCTACCATGAGCCGGCCGGGCCCATGGCCACTGAACATGGAGACGGGAGGGCGGGCGATCAGACACCGGGCACGCACGCAGCCAACTGAAGGCCCTGTCGGAACCCATACTGACGCCGCGTCTCCGCAGGTGAGCCCGACGCGTCGGGAGCCGTGCATTGAGATTGCCGCAGCCAGGCCGTGCCCGCATCCTCCGAACGGGGGATGCGGGAATCCCGCGCGACGGTGTTATTGTTCCGATTGGCGGTTGCAGCCTCGGCCCGAAGGGGCCGGCGGGAAGGCGGCTCGGGGGCCTTGGTCACGGAGGTTTACTCCATGTCGGAAGGTCAGATTCTTGCACTTACCGAGGAAATCTATGATGCGGCCGCAGGCGGCACTCCGTGGACTGTCGTTGGCAGGAGCCTGTCGAACCTGGTTCGCGCGAGCAATGGCTGGCTCTGTGTCACGGATCATCAAGGCGAGAACGCGAGCCTCCTCTACCGTGCGAACTACCCCGACAAGGAGATCGCGGCCTACCAGGCGTACTATCGTCACGTTGACTTGTGGACCATTCGCACCGCGCAGGCGGTGCGCCATGCCACCCCCTCCGCGCCTCCGAAAGCAAGGACCAGCGGCTTCCTGGTCCCTGATGCCGAGTACGTGCGGAGCGAATTCTATGGCGATCTCGGACGGCACGTCGGCTTGCGCCACGTGGTCGGTACTGTGATGCCGCTTGGGGCCGCCGGCCTGATGCCGGTCTGCCTTCACCGGGCCGATGATGAGGCGCCTTTCGAGGCAACGGATGCCCGGCTCCTCGACCATCTGCTGCCGCACCTGCGCCGTGCGATGCAATTGCGGCATCGGCTTCATCCAGGCCCGACCGCCGCCAATCCGGCCTTATCGGCGCTCGATGCCTTGGCGGCTGCGGTCGTGGTCGTCGACGCGGACCTGAGGATCGTCGTCGCGAATGCTGCGGCAGAGACAATCGCCGCCAGCCAAACGGGTCTGAACATCGTCGACCAGAAGAATGGGCCGGGCTCGCGCAGTCGGATGTTGGCGGCATTGCACCATGCCGATCAGACCACGATGAGCAGCCTTGTGCGGGCGGCCGCCCTGCGTGGCCTCTCGGGAGGTGGCATGCGTGTGCGAGACGCGACCCTCACCCCGAGGCTGGCCGTCCTGGTCAGCCCCCTGCCAAGTCGGCTCTCGGATGGGCCCGAAGGGCAGTCCGGACGTGTGCCCGGCAAAGCCCTGCTCCTGCTGCGGGATCTCTGCGATGCCCTACGCGCGCCGGAACCTGACCTGCTGCGGCGTCTGTTCGGCCTGACCCAGGCGGAAGCCGAGGTGGCCTGCGCTCTCTACGGCGGTGCCACCAAGGGCGCGGTGGCGGCCATGCGCGGCTCGCGCGAATCGACCATCAGGAGCCAGGTCGACGCGATCCTTCTCAAGACCGGCACAACAAACCTTCGCGACCTCGAACGGCTCCTTGCCAGCTTGCGCTAACGTTTTGCCGAGCATGCCGAGGGATCCAGCGAGCCCAGCAGCCCGAGCCTTGGCCCTGCTCTTCCATCGCAATGTAGGCTCCTGGCACTCCTGAGACGGGAGCACTCGGTCCGCTTCAGCGGCCATGAGCTGACGCTCATTGAGAGGCCGGAAGGTGAAAGGTTGACCCTGTATGGACATTCCCCAACGGCCTGCCCCACCAGCACAGAGCGCACCTCCACCTTGCGTTAGGGTTTTCCCTGCCGTTCTTGAAATCACATGGCCCCAGCACCGGATCGGGCGCATACTCGTTGGGCTGGGGTGGCCCCTTGGACGGGAGGAGGCAATGAGACAGCTTAACCGTCGCCATACACTGCTCAGTATCGCCGCCGCATCTTCACTTGTGTCCTCCGGCAAAGCCATTGCTCAAGGAGCAGCTTCGACCGAGGGACGGGAGATTGCCCCCGGCGTTCGTCGCGTGGACTACACGAAGCGCGAGACGATGATCCCGAACTATAAGACAGTCGCAATGCGGGATCACATCTACCAGCCGGGCGCGACCACCAGCGGTGGCAGCATGCCCAATGACATGGTCTGTCACATGCTGGAGGGCGAACTAACCGTCGACACCGGCTCGGGCGACAACCTCTACAAAAAGGGTGACGTGTGGTCGTGTGCCATAGGACTACCGGAACGCAGCAAAAACACCGGCAGCACGGTTGCGATCATGCGCATCATCGACTTGCTGCCCGCATAACATCTCCTTGTGCCGAGTTTGTATATGCCACCTGTAGGAGGTAACCATGACAGAGTTCATGAGCCGCAGATCAGCGGTCACTCTCGGTTTATCAGCCGTCACTGCGGCACCGCTCCTCGCGTCAGCAACATCCGCCAAGGCCGCAGGAGTCCCAAACTAAGGCCCCACTGACGGCAAGGAACGTTGATGCCTGCCTGACCAACTAGCAGCCCTGACTTAGCGAGTGAGGCCCAACCGGGCCGGCCGAGTCAGGGCTGCGCATTCCGGAAACCGCCTCCCGCGAAATTCCGCTTTGAGCGGTTAAGAATTGAGCGCGTGGCGCAATGTGCATCCGGAATGTCTCTTCCTGGCAGATACTGTTGAAGAAGTCCGCAACTGCTGCTTTTGGCGTGATCAGCATACAGGATGCTGGGCCTAGTCCGACACACTGACCCTAGTAATAGATCAATGAAGTAGGGCTTGGGAGTTTTTCAACATTGGGTAATGGGGCGACTCTTCCTGGAAGCCGATAACATCGGCGGGCCAGGTGCACAGGAGAGCAGCCATGAACTACTATGCTGGTTTAGACGTCTCGATGAACGAGACCCACATCTGTGTGGTCGAGCGGGATGGAGGTGTAGTTCTGGAGGCGAAGGCCTCTAGCACCCCAGAAGCGATCGCCGCCGTGCTGGAGACGGCACCCGCCTGCGAGAAGATCGTGCTTGAGACCGGCCGCATGGCGCCCATGCTCTTCCATGGCCTTGCCGCCCTCGGGCTGCCGGTGATCTGCATCGAAAGCCGGCAGGCCTACCAGGCGCTCAAGTCGCTGGCCACTCACAAGACGGACCGCAACGATGCCCGCGGCCTGGCCCATCTCGCCCGAACCGGCTTCTACAAGCCTGTCCACGTCAAATCGCTGCCAGCTCATGCGGTGCGCGCCCTGATGATCGCCCGCAAGAAGCTGGTCGGGCAGCGCGTCACGCTGGAGAACCAGATCCGCGGCCTGGCCGTAGTATTCGGGGTCCGGTTGCCGCGCGGATTGAGCCCCCGCTTTACCGAGCAGGTCATCCAAGCCAGCCAGGGGATTGCAGGTCTGTCGGGTGCCATGCAGGGCCTGCTTGCGGCCCGCAAAGCCGTTCTGGAAGCGGTTGCGGCAATTGATCGTGACATGCGGCTACTGGCGCGCTCGTCTCAAGCATGCCAGCGGCTGATGACCATTCCTGGTGTCGGCCAGCTCACGGCGCTTGCCTTTGTCGCCACCATCGACGCGCCGGAACGCTTCCGCCGATCGCGGGATGTGGGAGCCTATCTCGGCTTGGTGCCGCGGCGCTTCCAGTCGGGCGAGATCGACTATGTCGGCAGCATCTCCAAGTGCGGCGACCGGCGGGTGCGGACCCTGTTGTATGAGGCCGCCAACGTAATGCTGACGCGCTACCGCGGCGCTCTGGCCCTCAAGGAGTGGGCGTTGGGGATTGCCCGGCGCTCGACGATGAGGAAGGCCCGTGTGGCGCTCGCCCGCCGGTTGGCGAGCATCATGCATGCCATGCTCCGGCACGGCACCCCGTTCCACGCCGCCTAGGAGGAGCAGCAGAAGCAGGTCGAGACGAGCTCCCGAGCGGAGCGTTGCCCGAGGGAGGGCGTGGAAGACGACGCCGATTTTGTCGCATGCGGCCTGTGACGAGGGCTGACTGCGGTTTCAACCACGTCGCTCCACTCCATCTGACCCCATCAAGTGCCCTGGAGCACGTAGAGAACGCAGACACCCCTTGGGATCGCAAATCGCTCAGGATCGGAGGGCTGCCCCTTGACCCATTAGAGAACAAAATCGGCACCAAGCCGAAGTAGAGTGAATGTCTGCTGATATAGGGGACATCCAACGTTCCTGCGAAGCACGTTTCATCGCCTTTGACCCAGAAGAGACCTTCCGCAGTTTGCACACAGTGAGATCGATGCTCTGATAGGAACAACATCAGCGCTCATATTCCAATGCCGAAGCCGTCATTGGTGCCGACACACATGCCAGCGCGAGCTGGTGCCGCCCCATCCCGTCGCCGTTTAATCTATGTTAGACTGCCAGGCCAATCGGATGCGGAGCGCCTAGCCAGCCATATCGACAGCACCGCGACAATCTCCGTCATCCGGTTGTTCCCTTGTTCTGGAGCTGCGCCATGGGTGACCTGTCTTCGCCGCGGACCGCATCGGAGAAGCGGCAGCTGCATGACCTGCGGGGTCGCATCGAAGCGGCGGTAGAGGTTGACCATGTAAACGAGCGGCTCAGGTCTGTCCTGGCCAGCGTCAGCGACTGTTATTTAACCTTGGACAGGTCGTATCGCGTCACCGACCTCAACGAGGCGGCGAGGGACTGGGTGGGCACGGATTCGGACCAGGTCCTTGGCACGTGCCTCTGGGACCTGTGCAGTCCTGATGCCGAGTGCAGCCGCGTCATTCGCGATGGCATGGAGGGTCGGCGGCGCATCCGGCGTGAGGTGATGTCCGGCCTCCGGCGCGGCCGCTGTCTCGATCTTCTGGTCTGCCCCTCGACGGAGGGATTGAGCGTCTTCTTCACCGACGTCACGGAACAGCGTGCCGCCAAGGCAGCCTTGGATGAGCTCGCCGGACGCTTCGTGAGCCTCCAGGACGAGGAGCGGCAACGGATCGCCGAGGAACTGCACGACTCGACTACCCAGCATCTCGTGGCAGCCGACCTCCACCTCATGCGGCTGAAGCAGTATGTCAGCTCCGGCGAGGGCCAGAAGGTGCTCAATGAGGCCGCGAACGCGGTGGAGGAAGCTGCCAGGGAGCTGCACAGTTTTACCTATCTCCTGCACCCGCCGGGCTTGGAGCATAGCGGCTTGGCTGGAACCGTGCAGGCTTTTGCGGCCGGCTTCGCGCGCCGGACGGGCCTGGACGCCTCCATCCGCATGCCCGACACAGCCGACAGCCTCCCCTTCGATGTCCAGCGCGCTCTGCTCCGGGTCATCCAGGAGGCGCTGACCAACACCTATCGGCATGCGGCCGCGTCCCGGCTGATCATCGATCTGCGGGTCGGGGCCGATACCCTGAAGCTGCGCGTCCTCGATGATGGCTGTGGGCTGACCCGCGGCGTCCGGAAGGCGGCCGAGAGCGGGGCCCTGCTCGGGGTCGGCGTCACCAGCATGCAGGCCCGCATGGTGCGATTCGGCGGCAACCTGCGGCTCCTCAGCCATGCCCGGGGTACGCTGGTCGTGGCCACCCTGCCGCTCGGGTTCGCGTCCGATCTTGGGAGCGGTCGGGAGCCTGCCGCGACGAGTCCATCCGCGGTGCACTGACATCCTTGCGGCTATTTCGGGGAGGTTGCGATGATCGGTTGGGCCGTCCGGGGATTGCCGGCTGCCGGCAGCATCATTGCGGGATGGTTCGTCGCCCGGGACGTTCCGAACTTCGAATTCGGATTAGGCGATACCACCCAGAGCTTCTTCCTCTCGCCGTCGAAGCCGACAGCGGGCGGGCTGATCTGGGGTATTGGCCCCGCCTTCCTGTTGCCGACCGCCACCGATGACAGCCTCGGCACGGAGTAATGGGGCGTGGGTCCGACCGGCGTCGTGCTGACGCGGCAGGAGTCGTGGACCATCGGGCTGCTCGCCAGTCACGTCTGGTCCTATGCCGACCGCGCGGTCGCTTCGACGTGAGCTCCACCTTCGTCCAGCCGTTCGCGTCGTACAACTTCGGTCAGGGGTGGAGCGTCACATTCAACACGCAATCGAGCTACGACTGGACGGACGACAAGTTGACGGTGCCGGTCAACCTCGTGATGGCGAAGGTGTTCGAGATCGGCGACCAGGCGATGAGCCTCTGGGTCGGCGGCCGCTACTACGCGATTAAGCCGGAGGGGCGCCGGACTGAGGCCTGCGCGTGCAACCCACGTTCCGGTCCCGAAGTAGGCCAGCCGGCAAGAGGGCACCCTATTCCCAGGCGATCCGGGTCTCCGATGGCGCCGCATCGTGTGCAGGAAGGTCAGGTCTTGGCACGAGGCTGACCTTAGCCGCACTTCCGAAATGGCGCTGCGAGACGACCTTCACGTAATCTCGATTGTGGGCTCGGACTGACTTGGTGGAGATCTTCCACTCCACACTCAGCAATGATGATCTCAGTCCTGGAGAGGTCTTCCACTGACCAGATCTCAAGGAGAAAGATGTCAGTACCGTATGTAAAGCGGACTTAGGGACAAAGGCTTGGCACAGGATCTGAAGCGGGCCCGAAGAGCATTCCCTGACTCGTAACCTGTAGTGATAGCCTCACCGCAAAAGCAGCCATGTCAGAGGCGTCCCGGACCAAGAACACCAACTCGGCGGCAGCACCTTTCGTCCTACGAGATTTCATGAGCTCAAGCAGGCTTTCGGCAGCGGCGTTCTGAGCTTGGTTGTGATCATCAAAGGTTGTGCCCACCTCATCGCGCGAGACGTCACGCCCGTCGAACAGGTCAAAGTAAAAGCGTTTCATAGGCCACTCCAGAATGTCAGGCTGTGCAGGGCGAAAACCTGTCTCAACGGAGAGGCTTGGGGTGATTCCGCTCGTGCGCTACCGCGCGGTCCAGGCCTGGTTTCTGCACCATTCATTTGTGTATAAATGAATGACGCGCAATTGTATATGAGCCATTGGTTCAATGCCAACCTGTCGCACACGTCCGGCGCCGCTCGGCTGCAAGACGTATAATAAGGTTCTACTGCGATTGAGAGATTGAACCCATACACACCGTAGGCTCATCCAGCAGCAAAGCAGGGATGACCAGAGGCGAGTGGGCTGGGAGGTCTAGGACACTATTCCAGAAAGCTGTTGAGGCTGTCCCGCAGGTGGATGAGCTCATCCATCAGCGTCTGGATCTCCTGAGCGGAGCGGCCACTGGCGCAGACCACGTTGTGCCGTGCTTTGGCGGCCTGCTCCTTAAGGCTGTGGCCTTTGGACGTGAGGCTGATCCGCACCTGACGCTCATCCTGCGGATCCCGCTGGCGGCGCACGATGCCGGCAACTTCCAGCCGCTTGAGCAGCGGGGTCAGCGTGCCCGAGTCGAGATGAAGTCGCTCGCCGATGTGCTTCATCGTCTGATCGTCCTGCTCCCACAGCACCAGCAGCACAAGGTACTGTGGGTAGGTGAGGCCAATTTGGTCCAGCCCCGGCTTGTACACGCGGTTGAAGGCCTGGGATAGAGAATAGGCGGCAAAGCAAAGCTGCCGGTCGAGATTGAGGGTGTCTTTGGCGGTGTCGGGCTCAAGCGGCTGCGGTTTGGCCAAGGCGGACTCCTGGAGCAAGGATGTTCATTCACGTACCACTGAATAGCCCGTTAGTATAGTTGCGCGGCATTCTATTGCCCGTTAATGGCTTTGCACTTGCTCCTCACGGCAGGCCTTCACCCCCTAGCTTCCTGAGAGCCTGCCATGATCCGCATCCCTGCTCCCTACCTGCGAGGCGCCGCTGTTTTGGCCATCGGAGCCACCTTTGTGCTCGGCCATGCAGCTTTTGCGGCGCCTCAGGCAGGGACCAAAGCTGAGGCACCGATGCCGATGGCTGCCGCGGACAGACATGAGGGCGAGGATCGCCTGCAACAGGTGCAGAACCTCGTACTGGCCGAGAACTGCTATCTGGAGGTGCAGAAGCATCGCACGCCCTGGGCAAGCGTGTCCCGCATCGTGCATAAATGCGACTGAGGTGATGCGATGAACCAGATCCCCACCATGCGCAAATGCACACGTGGACCCGCGAGAATTTGAAGCTGTGCCCTCGTTGCAGACTTCCCTGATGGTTTGAGGGTTATAGAGAAGTGAAAGGGCAGCCGCTTGCTATAGACTGCTCAGTCAAACCGGCAGCGATCTTCTAGCGGAACCGGGCTTTTGATGGGCAGGAGCCCGGCAGGAGACGCTCGTAGATGCGCCGGATCTTACCGTAGCACTCGCACGCCGCCTGCTCGAGTCCCGCCCGATCCGTCACCGTGATTTTCCCACGTCCCTGCTGAATCAGCCCCGCCTCCTGCAACGTGCGCAGAACAACGCTCACGCTTGAGCGTTGCACCGCCAGCATCTCGGCCAGAAACTCGTGCGTGATCGGCAGCGTATCCCCGTCAGTGCGGTCATGCAGCCGCAGGATCCAGCGGCAGCAGCGGGCGTCGATGGGGTGGACGGCATTGCAGGTCAGCATCTGAAACGTTTGCACCAGAAGCACCTCGCTGTAGCTGGCAATCACATGGCGAACCTTGGAGCGGACATTCCTCACCTCATTGAGGCGCTCGACCACAATGCGCGAGGCGGTGCCGGGCATCTGCACAACATAGCGGCCGAAGGCTTCGCGCGTGACCACCGCACTGAGCAGGCCCATCACACCCCCGCGCCCGAACACAGCCACCTCGACGGTGCGGCCATCTTCCAGGACATTCACGAGCGAGATGACACTAGAGTGAGGGAAGTAGGCATGGTGAATGATCTCGCCGGGTTCATAGAGCGCCTGACTGCGGGTCAGCCTGACAAGCTCCAGGTGAGGCTCCAGCAGTGCGAAGTCGTCGGGCTCCAGAGCCCGCAGAAGCCAGTTCGTGCGATGATCCACGTCCCAAGGCTTAGCCATCTAACTGCCTCGCTTCGACCCGATAACGCGCATGAGTGCGAATTGTCCCCGTTGGTTTGTCCCACACCTGACGGACAAAGGAGGTAGGCCTACGTTAGGACGGAATACCGATTCCGACTGATTGCTCCTAAGGGTTGGGTCGTGCAGCGCCCTTTGCGACGGGAGGGCGCTTTCGCGTTTGGCTTAGACAGACCTTCAAACCCCAGCGCACGAAGAGGAAGGGCTGCAATCGGCACGCGCCGGTCGTTTGCCTTGTGGCTGCTTCAGTCTCAGGTCCGGACCTAGCTTCGTAACAGGTAATGAGGCTCTGAGGCGGCTTGTCGGGAAGCTGCCTCAGGCGCTTAGATCTCAACCTGCTCCGCGATCAGAAGGGCATCGTCGACGTCAATCCCAAGATACCGCACCGTACTCTCAATCTTGCTGTGCCCCAGCAGGAGCTGGACGGCTCGGAGATTGCCTGTTCTCCGGTAGATCATTGACGCTTTGGTTCGTCGAAGGAATGAGTGCCGTAGGCGAGGGGAGCGAGCCCAATCGCACGAAGCCAGGATGCCAATGAGCGAGCGTACTGACGCGTCGTCATCGGCCTCGCTCGATTGATCCGGCTTGGAAACTGGGGCTCACCCTTGTGCAGGTCCTTCTTCTCCAGCCCCCGCCCCACAGGCTCGCGGGTCTGCTCCATGATCTCAAATTGAACAAGCCGGCCGGTTTCCCGCTGGATAATCGTGGCTCGGGATCGCACCCGCCCATTGAGGGCCACATCATCAACGCGGAGCCCGACGAGGTCGCAGGCTCGCAGCTTGCTGTCGAGGGCTAGATTGAACAGGGCTAAATCCCGAATGCGATGAGCAACCTGTAGCCTGACCCGGATGGACCAGATCTCTTTGGCTTTCAGAGATGGCTTGGGTCCGATCAGCTTGCCTCGGTTCCACGGGGGTTGGTTCGGCAGGGATGGTCAGAGATACTGTCTTGCATGGCAGTGCTCCGGAAACGAAGCCCCCGCAATGAACCTTGGCCTCTTATGACAACAGGAAACCCACGCGGATCATCTCTTCCAAACCTTCTGTCGGCTGACCGAGGTAAGCTGGACGTTCTTGGTCTGGCTTCGATCTCCTGCTCGAGACCCGTTGCAGTCATTCCGATGAGCCACCGACTGCAACTAATTCGATGTTTACCGAGCCTCACGAGGGACTGGCTGGTGGAACTTGGGAGTCAGTCGATAAAGTCGACCGTGCCACGTTCCAGATCATAGTAGCCGTGGACGACTTTCACCTGACCCTCGTGAACCAGTTCCCTAATGATGTCGCTTCCGGCCAGGATGCCAGCGGCATTGCGGCGCGCGTTCTCGCGTACGGTGTTGTCGACGAAATCTCCAGGCTTGCCCTCCTGTGATTTCGCAGCCGGAACGATCGCTTCGACCATCGGCCTGATCGAGCCCTGAAGTTCGACATGATTTGCAACAACATCGCAGGCCGCTTGGACCGCGCCACATCGCTGGTGTCCGAGGACTACGACCAGCGGCGAGCCAAGATGCTCGGCACCGTACTCGATTGTTCCTAGGACCGCTGTGTCAGCGACGTTGCCCGCGTTGCGGGCGACGAACAACTCGCCGAGACCGACGCCCCCAAAGATGAGCTCTGGCGCGACCCGGCTGTCCGAGCAGGTCAGGATCGTTGCCCAGGGCGACTGGTCTCCCGCGGTACTCGCACGCTCTTCGCGGAGCCCGACCTCGCACAGTTGGGGTGCGTTCACGAACTTGTCGTTGCCGGCTTTCAGCCTGGCCAGGGCCTCGTCAGCACTCAGACCTGTCCTTGCGAATGCTGAGCTTGACCTGCCACTGATCGTCCACATGCTCGCCGCAGCCCCGGTTGTGACGAGGGACATAAATGTCCGACGGTTCATCCTGACGCACTCGATGCACATGGCGCTCTCCGCTGGTTTGGGGCACAGGGCTCCAGCCGATCCGGACGGCAACCCTGCACAGGCATGCACTGTAGGAGGACTCTTCGGTAGCGCTTGATCCGACGGGACAGGGGCTTGTCACTTTGGGACGGTGGGCCCGTAAGGGCTGGCGAGATGCCTGTTTTCTGCATGCGGCGATGGCTACGGACCGACTGATCTCAACCGATTTCAGGCGTTCGCACCGAAGGCCCGAGCGTCTGTTCATGGCGCTCCCGAGACGTAAGCCCGAGGGCAGCATTGCTCGCGAAACCAGACCTCCCACCAAGTTCACGTGTATCGCTGCCGGACCTGACGTAGACCTTCCACGGATGGCGTAAGATGTAGGCAGATCATGGTCCTGTGCCTCGTCACATCCGCTGCCTTGGTTTTTAGAAAGGCGCTTCCAACCGCAAGACTGCCAGCTCTTGGCTCGTCTCCTCCACAATCTCGACGGTGCGATTTTCCTGGCGGAGGTTGCGGGGCACGCAGGCCCGAAAGTGCCTGACGATCCGGTAAGCCGCACAAGGGGCGGTTTCCAGTTCGGGGAGGTGGTGGACCTCGAACTCCGGTGCAAAGTAGATGCCATTCGTGGCATTGAAGATGTAGCGCGGCATAGACGTTTCCTTGGACCGGCGCTGGTTTGCACCCCTTCCGGAGGCGCCGCCATCACCCAGATTGACATCCGAGCTCTGGGCCGGACTTTATCTCTGGGTTCGGTCCAAGGTTGTCCCGAAGTCCTCTGCCGGGGGCACCAGTTCGAAGATCGCTGCTCGTCCGGAATCCCCGGCAGCTTGAAGGTTCCAAGCCGCCGTGTGGTGTCTGCTGGAAAGCAAGCCGCCACTTCCCGGGAGCACACCGCAGCCGCGTTCGCGATCTTTGCAACCGCCTCCAGCCGACTAACAAAGTTGACCGTGGGGCCCACGACTGGGAAGTCCAGCCGATCCGGGCTGCCTATGTTGCCATAGATCACGGGGCCAACATGCAGGCAGGCGACAAAATCTTTTCAATGAGAACATACGGCAAAGAAATGCCCCGCCAGCGCGGGGCATCGGGACTGCTTTGTGCGCCCTAAAGGTACGGCTACATGTTACTTTGCCGGAACGGGTTCTTTCGCCGGTGTGGACGCTGCCTTCTGAGCCGCTGTATCAGCCTGATTCTTCAGCTTTTCAACAGCCTGGATGCGTCTGGCCTCAATCTCCCGTTGGCGGTCAAATTCCGCTTTCATCTTGGCTTCGGACTCGTATGATCCGCGATAATGGCACATGACTATCTCCGTTTATTGCTGGCACTCCTCACATCAAGGAGCCGGTGTCACTGGGACTTGCTTGGGTCATCGGCTGGGTTCACGTACTTAATGACAAACGGACCATCTGAGTCGATCTGGATCACAGTCTCAGGGCTCGCGAAGGCGTAGTGGCTCATATTGGCGGGCAGATCGACAAACCCGCCGCTCCCGAGCTTCTCGGCTTTGGTTTGATCGAGTTTGTCGCCCATGCCGAAGTTGAACTCTCCGGAGATCACCGTCACACGCTCAGCTGTGGGGTGAGTATGGGCAGGGATTTTATAGGCTGCGGGCAGCTTCAGCCGCATCGTGAACGGACCCGTTTTGGTGGGATCACCCGATAGCACAGCCATCTGGGCTCCTTTGGGCACGATGGGTGGCGTGGGCTCCCACTGGAGTTGATCAGCCCTCATGGAGTGGCCGGTCTTCTGGTCCTGAGCTACGACGCTACCGGTCGCAACGAGGAGCAGGGCCGTCGTAAGGGTAAGCAGGCGCATCATAAGCCTCCCTGAACTCGTGTGGTCATCTTTGGCTGAGAGCCGATCCACAAGGCCGGGAGGGGCAAAATGGAGCCCTGCCTCACTGCTGCGGTTCCTGAAGCCGCTCCCGGTCTGCCGTCCTTGTGTCCGCTAGGCTGGGGCCGGTGCGCATGCCTCAGTGGTCATCGCGGCAGAGTTCGGAGGTGGTTCCATGCTGAACCTCCTTTCCCGGGATGCACCGATCTTCTCGTGACTGGTGCGCTGCGCGGGCAGCAGCGAAAGGGTCCGCCTCTCGTAGGGCAATGTCAAGAATGAACATGCCAGTTACCTGATCAATCTGCCTAAAGCCGAGCCTCCTGAACCGGGATTGCTCAGATAGAGGAAGTCACTATCCGCATGCGGTGTTGTAACTGGTTCGAGCGCTGCATGCATCGACGGCGCGGTAGAGATACACCCACTTCCCCTTAACCCGGATCTATGTTTCGTCGACCCGCCAGGAACTGCTGCCCATACGAGGATGCGGACGGATGCGCTTCTCCAACTCCGGTACATAGGCCTGGATCCACCGAAACAGGGTGGTGTGATCGACCTGAATGCCTCGATCGGAGAACATGTGCTCAAGATCGCGGTAGCTGATCGGGAACTGCAGGCACCAGCGCACCGACCACAGGATGGTCTCCGCCGTGAACTGCCGACCCTTGAACAGGTTCTTGTTATTCTGCTGCACCGCCAACCCCCGCACCGCCCGCACGTCATAGTCCAGGCAAGGAGACCCTCAAAGCTGCAACAGAGCTCACGGGAGAGTGCATGGGGCAGCGAACACCCAATCAGATGAGGTGGCGCACTGCCAACTCGTTCTTCAGATAAGCATAATAGATCGGAGCAGCCACGAGACCGGCGATCCCGAAAACAGCCTCCATAACCAACATGGCCACAAGAAGCTCCCAGGCTCGGGCGCTGATGTGTGTTCCCATTACATGGGCGTTCACAAAATACTCCAGCTTGTGGATGGCGATCAGAAACAGGAGCGAGCTCAGGGCCAGTAGTGGGGACACACTTAGACTGACAACCACGATAGCGGTGTTGGAAATTAGGTTACCAATCACCGGCAGGAGCCCGGCAATGAAGGTCACAGCGATCAAGGTTTTCGTCAAAGGCAGCTGGACCCCAATCAACGGCACGAGGCCCAGCAGGTACAAACCCGTCAGGACGGTGTTCAGGGCGGAAATCCGCACCTGCGCGAACACTACGTTGCGGAATGCTTCGCCGAGCAGGCGCGTCCGCTCTCGTAACACTTGTGCTAGGGGGCCCTGCTCGGCCTCGCCCGCTTCGTGGCTGACGGCGATCATCGCTCCAATGACCATGCCAACAATGATGTGGACGAGCGCCCACCAGACGTCCTGACCCACCAGCCGGAGCTGGCCCGCGTTCTCACGCAGCCAAGCTGAGGCGGCGCCCTTCAGCTCCTGAGGATCGGCTGGGACATAGCTGCCGATCCAGTCGGGCAGCAGGGGACGGGCGCTCTCGATCACCTCGGCCATGCGCCGCAGCAGAATGGCCAGGCTGTCCGGCCCGCCGGAAAGCAAGGACACCAGCCCGAGGATCGCTGCTCCGATGACAACGACCACGACCGTTGCGAGCAGCGACACAACCAGGATCTTGCCGGCCCGGCGGGTTACGAGGGTACTAGGGCGTGGAGCCAGGGCATGAACCAGTTCATGGACCAGCAAGCCAGACAGCAGGGAGGTGAGAAGGCCAGCCTTGAGCGCGCCGAGCAGGGCGACGGCCGCGAGGATTTGTGTCGCTGTCGTGAACCTCTGAGATTGGCTCAGCCCGCTTCGGGATGGAGGCGGTTCCTTGGGCGGGAGACCACGCCCGGAAACTTTGAGCATCGCGCACCTTCGACTTCAACGAAGGATTCAATTGTGCTCACCATTCGATCGACTGTCGACTAAATCCCCGGTTGGCGCGGTCCGGGCCGGGCGGCTGGACCCCTCAGGCAGCCCGGATGCTCCGTTCACCATCGCAAAAGGATCATGCCTGTCGGTCGTGACCAGGGCTTCAGAGGGCGGCGCGGAGCGGGTCCGAGGGATATCTTTGTAGATCAGGGCTCGCCTCCAGGATCGGCTTACTGGTCCTTCGGCGGCGCCAGGCCCCGATCATCATCTGGCGCAAGGGTGCTCTGAATTTGGGCAGAGCTCGCCAGATAAACAGCGTACAGGCCTTGCTGACGGCAACGACGACGGCCATGCCATAGAGGAAGATGACCGGAGAGAAACTCTCGTTCATTTGTCACCGTTCTCTCGAGGTGCGAGCCAAAATACCACGAAGTCTGTCAAATGACAGCACAGGGCCAGAGCGCCTACAGCAGGGTCAGAACCGGACCTGCTCCTGTTGGTACGCTAAGCTAAAACGGATCAGCAACCCTTCCAATAGGGCTTGCGGATCGACCCTGAACGGGGGGCTGGGGAGACTCGCGTCGATCAGATACAAATCGAAAGTACTGTATTAACCCACCTTCTCGCGCCAATTCGGACAGCGATGCCCTCTCACAGGCAACGCCTCGAGAGCAGTACGCTTCTCCATCAGGTGTTCGGCCCGAGACAGCGGCTCAAACATCAGGATGTGAGCCGTCTTCAGCCATGGCGCGGTCCCTGGGTTAATATCACGGACCCTCGTTCTCGCTGCGTACTTGGTTAGCGTATGTGTGGGGCGGATCTTATTCCAACCCCGGACAGTCCCGATCGAGGAACACCCTACATAGTGAGAGCGTTGGAGCTTGCTATTGGCCGTAGGAGATCATCAGTGAACCGCATTATCTGGATTATCGGAGCCATCGTTGTCGTTCTCGCGATCCTCTCGCTCCTCGGGCTTCGATAACTCGCTAAGGGACACTGCTCAACATCCGACGTCCGAGCTAGCTGAAGCTCAGCGGATCTACGGGAGCAGGTACTCCTCAAACGGCAGTGCGTCATCCGTGAGAGACTGGATGATAAGTTGACCCTCCGGGAGAGGCGCTGTTCCTGCACGGTCGTTCTCAATCGTGCCGGTCGTCAGTTCCTGAGCAGGCGCAAGATCAGCAGCTATCCATGCAAAAGTTTCGTCCTCGTTAAGGTCAAGGAAGAGCTCAGGTGCAAGAGATGCCTCTTCCTGCTTCTCAGCAGGTGTGACGCTGACCAGAACGGCTGGCTCGGAGCGGAGTCTCGCTAGATCACCGGTTAAGGTATCAGCTACAGACACGAGCTGAGCGGCCTCGGAAGGTGCGAAGGACGCTGGGCCCTGAAGTATTGCGAGATCCACCGCGATGAGAGCAGCCGTTTCAGTCTCATGAGCATCTACAAACTGCTCAAGGCTGAGGAGGTCGACTTCGGCATGGACAGGAGCGGCAAAAGCTAACCCGGTGAGAAGGGCTACGGCACTGAGACGAACACTCATTGGATGGCTCCTGGGTGCGAGTGAGGAGTTTGAGTGTTGCGAATGGCTGACTAACGCCGGTTTAGCAGACGTGGCTAAGGAACCGTTACACGGGCCCGCCTCTGGCCCTCCCAGAGTCAGAACAAGAGCGGTGCCCATCTCGCTGATCGTGTCATTGAGCAGCTCTTGTTCCAGACCCGACCACATGGCTGCGGAGTACGAAACAGGGCAGGAGCGTTTACAGGCACTTGCGGTCGGGTTTTCTTGCCCGCGCTGGCCAACGTCCATGGCACGGGCCGCCAGCTTTTCGCTTGCGGCGCCTGCTCCACATCGCCGAGAGTGCCGGCCTATTGCACCGTGAACGGCTCCTCGACCTCGCCCGTCAGGTCGATCCAGTAGGCGGAAAGCCGCTGCCAAGCGCCGCCGAGCCAGTCGGCTTCGGAGATCGTGAACACCTGCTCCCGAATGGCATAGCGCTCGACATCCGACCCATGCCGGCGAATGATGTTGAAGCCTATAATTGCCACCGAAGCACAGGCCACCAAGGCGAGCGCTTTGGGATTGACTGAGGGCTGATCGTGATACGTGCAGGCAACGCCTAGCGTCACGGTCCACACCGTCGGGAAGGCTCGGCCGCCAACCACGTCAGTTCCTTATAATCCGCCTCAGTAGAGGCGCGAGACCACGGTACAGACGTAAAAAACCCTGCCCGTTGCGGGACAGGGCTAAGTCTCTCCTCGCCTTCGGAGTGTCCGAAAACAAGAACCAGTAGGGCATGCGGTCCCCACCCTGTCAAATCCACCAAGTGTTAACGGCTTGGTAAGCACAATCACCGTTATGGCCTCGTCAAGGAGGGCTTAAACCGGAGCGGTGTTGTATCTTTGTCATAGTCTTTTTTTCCCGCCTCTCCATAAATTGTCTCAAGATCTCCTCTCCTAAAGGATTCCCCTCATGAAAACCCGTCTTCTCGGCTTGCTCGCCGCTACCACCCTCGCGACTGCTGGCATTTCCGCTGCTTCCGCCGCTGATCTGCCGATGCGTGCCGCTCCGCCGGCTCCCTACATCGCTGCCGTCCCGGTCTTCACCTGGACCGGCTTCTACGTCGGTGCCCAGGTCGGCTATGGCTGGAATGCCAACGACAACAACATCGTTCTCCCGAACGGGTTCGTAGTGCAGAGCGGCGACTTTGGTGACAGCGGTGACGGCTTCCTGGCCGGTGTCCATGCTGGATACAACTACCAGATCGGCTCGTTCGTGATCGGTGTTGAAGGCGATGTCGAAGGCGTGTTCGGCGACGACAACGACGACGTGGTCATCATTGGCCCCGGCGGCGGCGTGTTCACGAACTACGGCTTCGCGGGCAACGCTCTCGACTGGCAAGGCTCGATCCGCGCTCGCGCCGGTTTCGCATTTGACCGCGCTTTGATCTACGCAACCGGTGGTTTCGCGTTCGCCGGTGTCTCGGATGGTTTCGGCATCCTTGGCAACGATGACACGCTGAGCGGTTGGACGCTGGGTGCTGGTGTCGAATATGCCTTCACCAACAACCTGACCGCCCGTCTGGAATACCGTTACACCAACTTTGATGGTGGGGATAACTTCTTCAACAATGTTTCGCTCGGCAGCAACGACATTGAATTCCACACGGTCCGTGCTGGCATCAGCTACAAGTTCAGCACCTACTAAAAACCTGTCTTCGACAGGGACACACAAGGCCCGGGCAAACACCCGGGCCTTTTGCGTTTCAGGTAGAGGAATGAGGAAACGGCGAGTCCAGTCCCTCAAGAGGACCGCAGCAGCCAAGCGCCGGCGCGGGTATCGAAACGTGTGGGCGCCGCAGGCTCATGTGAGATGTAATGGAGCAGCGAGGGGCTCACGAACGGGTTAATGATCCCAGTCAGGTTGCCCCAAAGAAAGAGCGCCCGCTCATGCGACCGGGTGCTCAAGGACCCGGCTCCTCTTGGGAAAAGCCGGTCTCCTCCTGCGAGAGTAGGTCGACGCCGTCTGTCCATTGAACCGAGTATTGGCTCCACCAGGTTAGGATGCACGGACCGGTCGTGTTCCGCATTAGACGGCCGGTCCATTGCCTCCAAGCATGGAAGTCGCCCTGGCTGAGTGTCCTGAACCGTCCTCGGCTGGGGCTTCTTACCGCCGTGCCGGTTGCCTTCGTCTTAGATCCCAGCCGACCCGCCTTCCAGGTATCGTAGATGCTTGTGGCCGCGATAGTGATCCCTGCCATCAGGCCGCACACCAGCAGAAAGACCATGAAGCGGTTCTCGGCTCTTGTGCCCCAGGTCCATGCAAGGTCAGCCAAATGTTGGATACGCCACTCGATCCAAGATGAGGGCAACAACGATAAACTGTTATCAGCCACTGGACAGGTAGACATCCGGGTCAGTAATCTTTCGCCAACTTGCTCATTGGGTAGGCCCATGTACAACTTTGAGGAGCAAGGGCTAGCCGCTCTTGGTCCTTCTTTTTGGCCCATGCCACCCGAGCCCGCTGCCTTTTTGAATGTGCTGCTACTTAAGCTGCTCACGACAGGCGGTACTCATTTGATGTTGAAGGTCTACGTCCGGCCAATGTCCGATAAGTATGTAGGGATTATCGGACATTGACGATGTGGTGCTGTCACGTTAACGCGGAGGAGATGCTCAGACGTATAGATGGTCCGGCATGCGCAACCCCGTCAGCTACAAACGCCATCGCTTTCCGCCTGAGATTATCGCCCATGCGGTGTGGTTGTATTTCAGATTTCCTCAGAGCCTGCGGCTGGTTGAGGAGATGCTGCTCGAGCGCGGCATTCTCGTCTCCTACGAGACGGTCCGCCGGTGGGCTTTGAAGTTCGGCCTAGCCTACACCCGCCGTCTCAGGTGCAAGACGCCGAGCCGCCGCGACATCTGGCACTTGGATGAGGTCGTGGTCACGATATCTGGCAAAAAGCACTGGTTGTGGCGGGCGGTTGATCAGGACGGGTATGTCCTTGATGAAATCGTCCAGAGCCGACGCGACACCAAGGCCGCCAAGCGCCTGCTGAAGCGGCTGTTGAAGAAACAAGGCCGCCCACCTCGGCGAATGATCACCGACAAGCTCGGCTCCTACGCTGTTGCCCGACGTCAGATGATGCCAGACGTCGAGCACCGCTCGCATAAAGGGCTTAACAATCGGGCAGAGAATTCGCACCCGCCGTTTCGCCGACGCGAGCGGGCGAGGCAGGGCTTTCGATCCGCCAAAGGGCTACAGAGGTTCGTCAACGTGTTCTCTGCCGTCCGCAACCTTTTCGTTCTACCCGCTCCCGTCGCTCTGCCCGGGCTACCCACCTTCAACGCCGCAACGCCATGGCGGGGTGGAAAGTCGCGGCGAATGTCGCCGCTTGAAGCTGTCATTGGGCCGAACTTGCTTCAATTGGCCCAAGGCCGGTTAACGTGACAACACCGCCAAACCCGTCCTGCGCCCTCACGGGTCAGAAAGGGTGTGTCGGGTCGCCTTGGCGAGGCCGACGGCGCTGAAAAGCGACCGGGGCCTCAAAGAGAGACCTGAATGGTCTCGCCTCTCAACGTAGCGAAAGCTTGATTCACTTCGCTTTGTTAGGCTAAGGTCAGGCCTATCAAGAGCTTAGTCTGAGGACATAGTGATGGTTTTTGGGGGCAGGGTAGGGAGGATCGAGGAGGAACAACCGTTCCCCTGCGCCAATTCCCTGCTGGAACTGCCGTGGGAGGCCGTCGCCGGCCCGCTCAAGCTGATCACGATCAGCATCCTGCGCTTCGACGCCCGGCTCGAGACCTCCGGCCTCGCGGTCGGGTGGCAGTCCCGCTGCGATATGACCGAGGTCGTGCGGGCGCTGCTCCTCGAAGCACACCTTGTCGATGTCGGGGACCTGATTCTGCAGGATGCCTGCATGGATGTGCGCCATCCCACGCACGAGCTTGTCCGCGCCGCGGCCGCCCTGCGGGCCCGGCGCACCGTTCTGGCTAGCAAGGCACCCTGGCCGCTATCGATCGACGGACTGGCCGCCCTGCGTGGCATCCGAGGCGTGGCGGAGCAGGCCCCCATCAGGGCCGGAAGCAAGAAGACCGATCCCGGCGGTGAGGAGGCCTACCTGCCCTATGCCAACGATGCCGATCCGTGGAAGGCGCACTTCGCGGAGACCGACGCGCTGCTCGCACGCACCAGCC
>NZ_JAMXFJ010000039.1 GCF_025460805.1 Microvirga sesbaniae
CGGGCCGCAGCACCCGCTCGCGCTCCGGCGGCTGGCGCCCTGAGAGTCTGGTCATCCCGCACCTCCCATCAGGTACAGAAGACCCCCACCACTACACTCTACCAGACAGCCGGCTTTGCCGTCCTAGTTTTTTTGATCGCGGACGCAGCGCGCGGCCCATCGAGCTCCTTCGGAGCTGGTATGTTGAAAGCAGATGCACTTGTGGCAATAGCGCAGCCGCCCGTGCCCGCGGGGGCTGGATTAAAAGTCCGGGGCTCCGGATCAGTGGGGATCAAGGTGCGCCGCTATGCTTTTCTCTCCCTAGTTTCTGTCGCAGCGTCATATGTCAAGGCTGGCCTACATGAGATCCTCGGGAACGGCCGCAAATGGCACATTCGCGAAGTAGACCGAATGTCTGCTGTCGAAGGGGACAACAGACATTCCTGTCGCTGAGCGAACATCACTGCCTGACCCGAAGCGGACGTTCGACCGTGAACGAGCAACGTGTGCCGCCTATCGAACGGTTATCCGCGTTACCGCAGTCACTCAGACGGCTCATCAGGCTAGTGGTATCGGCGAGATGCGTTTTGGAAAGTCCACTTCTGCCGCCAAGCGAGACAACTTGTCCGGGTTCTTGACGATGTAGATCGCGGCGATCCCGTCCTCGCGGATGTCGAGTGCGGTTGTCTGAAGCAGGCCGCCTCCATCGAGGCTGACGTAGCCTGGTAGGCCGTCGATGGTGACGACACGAAGCAGCGTCGGCGGCACGGCATCCTTGCGCCGCTGCCCGGCAAAAAGGCGCAGGGCCCGCTCGACGCCCCGGATGACATTGCGGAAGGCAAGGACCTTGCCGCCGCCATCGGTGTGGATCTCGACATTCCTGGCCAGCAGCACTGATAGCGCCGCCACGTCCCCGTCCCGCGCCGCGGCGAAGAAGGCACGGGTGATCCGGTCCGCATCCGCGGGTTCGACGTTGAAACGGGGACGTGCGACCTGCACGTGCTTGCGGGCGCGCGCCGCGAGCTGACGAACCGCGGCCGGCTCGCGGCCGAGGGTGATGGCCACTTCGGTCAGCGGCACGTCGAAGACGTCATGGAGAAGGAAAGCGGCCCGCTCCAGAGGCGACAGACGTTCGAGGGCCAGCATCAACGTGACCGTGACGTCGTCGGCGACCGTCTCGTCCGGCTCCACGGAACCCACGAGAGGATCGGGCAGCCAGGGTCCGACATAGGTTTCCCGCCGCGCCCGCGCGGAGCGGCGTCGGTCGAGGCACAGGCGTGTGACGATGCGGGTTAGGTAGGCGGGAGGCGAATCGATGCCACCCTCCACCCCAACCCACCGCAGCCATGCGTCCTGCACGACGTCCTCCGCCTCGGTGAGCGAGCCCGTCATCCGGTAGGCCAGGCGTGTCAGGCGCCTGCGCTCCGCCTCGAATTCGGTGGTCCGCCGATCGTCCATCGCCACCATCCGCCCCGTTTCCTCGCCGACCATATCCGCTTTCCCGTCGCCCGCGCATCCCGAACCCGAGGATAAGACGATCGGACGTGCCCGGATGTGACATCGGCCGCTTCGAGCGGAAATGCGGAGTGGCATGTCACACCCTGACCGCTTGGCCAGTCATAGCTTCGAACGTCGATCTCCGGCGTTCCGAACATAGGGATGTGTCATGAGCGAGAACAAACGGCTGGTCTGGAACGAGGTGGCGCCGCAGGGTGCGAAGGCCCTTTTCGGCGTCCACCACTACATCACCACGGGCACCGACCTGCCCCACGAACTGATCCACCTCGTCTTCCTGCGTGTTTCGCAGATCAACGGCTGCGCGCACTGCATCGACCTGCACACCCGGGACCTCCTGGAAACGATGCCGATCGAGAAGGTCGTCCTCGTTCCGGTCTGGGCCGAGGTGCCCCACCTGTTTCCCGACAAGTACCGCGCCGCGCTCGCGTGGGCGGAGGAAGTCACGCTCGTCAGCGAGACGCACGCCTCCGACGAGGCCTATGCGGCCGCAAGCGCGGCTTTCGCGCCCAAGGATCTCGTGGACCTCACGATCACGATTGCGGCCATGAACGCGTTCAACCGGCTGGGCGCGCCCTTTCGGCTCCCGGTCAAGGCCAAGGCCTGATCCGCTTCTTTGCATCGTCACGGAACGGCCCCGGCGCCGTTCCGCTTCCGCCATTCACGATCCAACCCATGGCTGTGAGCGTCGGGCTGCGAGACACTGGCCTAACCCTTCAGTCCCACACCGCACACCGGCTACACAGACGGGACCAGTGTCTGCTGCGTGGCCGCTGGACCCGAAAGCCGACAGTCCACATTCTACTCGTAGCCGACCATTAGACGCGAACAGAATTGCTTCTCCAGACATGCCCGGTCAGGTGCTCGCTCAATGCCCACAATTGGCTAGCCATGTCAGGATCGATCGCCCACGGCCGCACTCCCCGGGGTTCCTCAAGATTGTCCGAGGCTACAATCGCGACGTCACAGTCCTCGCAGTAGACCCCGCCCAGTCCCTGAAGCTGCGAACTCGTGGCGCACCACACGCTGGTTGCCGCGCCTTGTTGCGCGTTCTTAATACCGCGGGCAGGATCGATGATAGGGCTGCCATCCTCGTCGAGGGCACCTTGGGCTTGAATCTGCTCGCGTGTCATATGCCTCGACAGATTTGTGAGGATCGCCCCGGGATGGAGGGAGAAGGCCCGAATGCCGTCGGACTCGCCGAGCCGATCCAGCATCAATGCGAAGAGGATATTGGCGGTTTTCGACTGTCCGTAGGCAATCCAGGGATCGTAGGCGCGCCGATCGAAGTTCGGATCGTCCAGATCGATCCCAGAGATCCAATGCCCTCGGGAAGAGACGGCGACGACGCGTGCTCCCTCGGCTCGCCGCAGGGCAGGTGCTAAGCGCACAGTCAGTTGGAAATGTCCAAGATGATTGGTGGAGAGTTGGGACTCGTACCCTCGGCCATCGCGGGCGAGAGGATTGGCCATGATGCCGGCATTGTTGACGAGGATATGAAGCGCCTTGCCTGACGCCAGGAAACGGTCGGCAAAGGCATCGATGGACCCCGGTTCCATCAGGTCAAGCACCTCCAACGATGTGCCAGGCATGTCTGTCAGTGCTTGACGGGCCCGGTCCGGATCGCGTGCTGGCACGATGACACTTGCCCCAGCCGAGACGAGGGCGCGTACGGTCTCCAGGCCGATCCCAGCATAACCGCCAGTCACGATAGCGACCTTGCCGGAAAGGTCACGACCTGCGACGACCTCAATCGCGGTCGTCGACGGGCCGAACCCGGAGTTCAAGGGAGTCTGGAAAGTCATGGGCTTCTCCTTCGCCAAGAGCATGCTCCACCATGGACGGATTTTGAATGCTTGATCGTGCGCCAGTTCTGCGCGATCGTCCGGAAATGAATGATCCCTTGTCCGATATGCTGGCTATGGTCGAGGCGCGAAGCCTCTTGTCCGGCCGTCTCGTTGCCGGTGGCACCTGGGGCGTGCTCTTTCCGCCTCCCGAGAAGATCAAATTCAGCGCTCTCCTGTGGGGCGAGTGTTGGCTCATGATGGAAGGGGCGGCCGATCCCATCCGTCTGGAGGCTGGAGATGTGATTGTCGTCAATGGTCAACGATCCTTCACACTGACCAGCGATGTGGATGTCGACCCCGTCGATGCGAGAGAGTTGTTTCGGGACGCTCCGGATAACGTGGCAAGGATTGGCGTCGGGGACGAGGTGTCCTTGTTCGGCGGGCACATTGCGCTCGATGCCGTGCGTGCAGACCTGCTGATGAATGTGCTGCCACCCCTGATCCATGTCAGATCCGCGAGGTCTGAGGCGGGAGTCCTACGCTGGCTGTTGGAGCAGTTGGTAGGGGAACTGGGCGCTCATCGCCCCGGAGGAGCGCTCGCGTCCTCTCACCTCGCTCAACTGATGTTCGTGCAGGTTCTGCGGGCTTATCTCGCCACCAGCGCCCATTCATCGGACGCCAGTTGGCTTCGGGCCCTGGCTGATGATCAGATCGCCCCAGCCCTGCGTCTGATCCACGCCAACCCCAGTCGCTCCTGGTCGCTGGAGGAACTATCCCGCGCGAGTGCAATGTCCCGAACGACCTTTGCTGCCCGCTTCAAGGAGGTGTCTGGCGTGTCTCCGGTCGCCTACCTGCTGGCTTGGCGCATGCGACTGGCTGAACGTGCACTTCGTCATGGCGACGCGCCGATCGCCTCGGTTGCACTGTCGGTTGGTTACACATCAGAGAGCGCTTTCAGCAATGCCTTCAAGCGCAGCTCAGGGATGTCCCCCAGAAGCTATCGCTCCAGGTTGCGCATGGGACAAACGGACGAAGATGCTCCGGCTTGAAACGGTAGTCGCAAGATCGGACAGCGGCCGTCAGGACAACCGCTACGCCATGTCATGAGGCTCAATGAGCATCATGGAAGTCGAACCGTAGTTTGGATCAGGCGATCAAAGGACGGAATGCTTCCCAAAGACGCTCAGCATTTCCGGTATCGAGCGCATAATGCGCGACGCCCTTCCAATCGTCCGGGCGCTTCATCACGCTTGGAGCCTCGTTGCAGTCCTCGAAATATCGTCCACCGATTCCCTCCAGTAAAGGCGAGGCGGCCAGCAGGACGGACGTGGCAGCGCCCTGCCGCGGTGTCTTCCGGCGCTCGGGCGGCGTCTTCAGGCCACCTGTGTGCCTCTGGAGATTGGTGGCGATCGCGCCAGGGTTCAGGGCATTGGCGACGATGCCGTCATCCGCCCAACGCCGCGTCACCTCCACAGCCAGGAGGGCGCAGGCGGTCTTGGACTGCCCATAAGCCACCAGCGGATCGTAGGGCAGGAAGTTGAAGTGGGGATCGTCAAAGATCACCGGAGCGATCAGGTTCCCGCTTGAGCTGACCGAGACGATACGGGCTCCACTCGCGTCCGCAAGCGCCCGATGGAGACCCACGGTCAGCGCAAAATGCCCAAGGTAATTGGTGGCGAACTGCATCTCCCAGCCCTCGTGGGTGCGCTCGAGTGTGGGAAGGGCCATGATGCCTGCATTGTTGACCAGAATATGCAAGGGGCCGTCCCAGTCGGCTGTGAAAGTGCGAACGCTGCCTTGATCGGACAGGTCAAGGGACCGGACACGAACGCCGGAATTGCCCGTCGAGGAACGGATCGCGGTGGCCGTTGCCTCTCCGGCTTCCAGGTTGCGTACGGCCAGCGTTACTTCGGCTCCGGCATGGGCGAGAGTCCGTGCGGTTTCGATTCCAATGCCGGAGGACGCTCCGGTCACGATGGCACGTTTCCCGGTTAGATCGACGCCAGCAAGGATCTGGTCGGCAGTCGAGTGAAATCCAAACGGTGTCTTGACGGGGCTCATCATTCATTCCCTTGGAAGATAGACATTCACTAGGCTGAAGGTCGCAGTGATGGGCCGGATCCGGCGATCGTAGCGACCGAACCAATCAAAGGCGCCTGTTCGCACCGATGCCTATGAGGAACGTATCCACGCACGCCTCGACATAGTGCCGGATCTCCGCAGCCGATGGCGGTGGGCGAAGACCGAGCACGACCTCAAGATGCACGTTGTTGCGCATCATCGCGACGAATTGTTCGGCTAGGATCTTGGTATGCACGATGTTTTCAGGGAGTTCCCCGCTGTCCCTGGCGGCATCCAAAACTTGAGCCAAGCCGGCGGTTGCCCGGGCCGGACCCTCCTCGAAGAAACGGCGGGCAAGATCCGGGAAGCGGCCGCTCTCGGCAATGACGGTCCGATAGATGCCGACCAGGGCCGGACCTGTGTAGATGTCCAGCACATGCAATCCATAGGCCAGCAAGGCCTCGCGCAGGTCCCGTGGCTGCGCGCGATCCACCTCAAGGCTCGACAGCACGTCCTTCGCGGTTTCGAGCATCAGGGCGATGAACAGTCCCTCCTTGTTCCCGAAGGCGCTGTAGATGTTCCGCTTCGACCCTCCGGCCCGCTTGATGATCGCGTCGATGCTCGTGGCGGCATAGCCGCGCTCGAAGAACAACGCAGCCGCGGCCGCGAGGATCTCATCCTGTCGCGGCGCCCGAGACACCTCAGGTTGGTTCAGATCGCTCATCCGATCTCACATCCTCCGGTTACCTCTTGACTGGTAATGATCGTTACCACATATGTCAATCCGGTACTAATCATTACCGGAGCGGGTCATGACCCTGTCGCCAAAGAAGAAGCTTGTCGGTGTCGCTCTATGCCTGGGTGGCATCGTCGCCGGAGGGGCCATCTTCCTGATCGGAGGCGGCGCGGTCAGCACCGACAATGCCTATGTCCGGACCGACATCACCTCAATCGCGCCGAGGGTCGGCGGCTACGTCAGGGAAGTCGCTGTCTCGGACAACCAGAGCGTGGCGGCCGGCGACATCCTGTTCCGAATCGACGACGAGGATTACCGTGCCAAGGTGGCTCAGGCTGAAGCAAACGTGGCTGCTGCCAGGGCGCGCCTGACAGGCGCGCAGGCCGAGATCGACCTCCAGCAAAGCATGATCCTTCAGGCCGAGGCGCAATACCTGACGGCAACGGCCGAACTGGAGCTGGCCGAGAAAATCAGCGCCAGGCGGCTCAGTCTCGTTCGCACCAACGCCGTCAGCACGGCGCAGGTCGATGAGAGCGAAAGCGCTCTTTCACGGGCGAAGGCCGGATTGGCCGGTGCGGAGGCCGCCACGGAGGCGCAGCGTCGCAGATTGGCGTTGCTTGAGGCTCAACTCCAGGGAGCGCAGGCCGCGTTGAGGCAGGCCGAGGCTTCTCGTGACCTTGCCCGGATCGATCTCGACAACACGATCGTGCGCGCTCCCGTCGCCGGCCGCATCGGCAATCGCCAGATACGCCAAGGCCGTCTCGTCGCACCGGGAGTGAGCCTCCTCGATATCGTGCCGACCCAGGATGTCTGGGTGGTCGCAAACTTCAAGGAGACCCAGTTGCCCCATGTCGCGCCGGGCATGGCCGCTCGGATCAAGGTCGATGGCCTGCCGGATGTTCCCTTGAACGGAAGGGTCGAGAGCATTGCTCCGGGCAGCGGCGCGACCTTCTCGCTCCTCCCGCCCGACAATGCGACCGGTAACTTCGTCCGCGTGGTCCAGCGTGTGCCGGTCAGGATCCGGTTCGAGTCCCATCCGATGCTGGATCGGGTCCTGCCGGGCCTCTCCGCACGCGTGACCATCGATCAGGGTTCAAGCCAATGAGCAGTTCGCGCGATGAACCGGCGTGCGCCCCGCGCGCCATGGCTGGGGTGCTCCTGATGACCGGCATCATCCTTACCGCGTTCGCCGATGCAGTCTCGGGAACACTTCCGGCGCTTGGACGTGCCGACATGTCCGGCGACCTGGCGACAACGCCCGATGAGTTCGCCTGGCTCGACATCGTCCATACCACGGCCAGGATCATGGGATTCGCCGCAGCGCCCTGGCTCGTCTCCCGCGTGCGACCGACCGACGTTGTCGTGGCCGCGAGCCTGATCCTCGCCACGGCCAGCGGCCTTGCTGGGCTGATCATCAATCTGGAAACCCAGGCCATCCTCAGATCGGTCCAGGGTCTTGCCGGCGGCGCACTGCTGGTAGCGGGCCAGAGCATCGTGTTCTGGGTGTTCCCGCGTGCGCATCAACCGCTTCTCCAAGCCGTTTTTGCTGCGGGCGCCGTGGTCGCTCCGGGCACCATCGCTCCGGCGTTCCAGGGCTGGATCATCGATGTATGGTCATGGGAATGGGTGTTTATAACTGTCGTTGCGATCGGTGCCCTGGCCGCAGGATTGATCATCCTCTCCGGCGTCGCCGTCCAGCGTGTGCGTCCAACGCGCCCGTTCGATCTGATTGGGTTCGCGCTGCTCAGCATGGCCGTTCTCCCGTTGACGTTCGTGCTCAGCCAAGGGAGCCGCTGGGATTGGCTGGCCTCGGAGCGCATCGTCCTTGGCCTGACAGCCGCCGTGCTTGCATGCGCAGCGTTCCTGGTCCGACAGCAACGGAGCGGCTCCCAAGCCCTGCTCCAAACCTCTGCATTTGCGACGGAAACCTTCGCTTTTGCCTTTGTGATCAGCTTCGTTGCCGGTGCCGCCCTGTTCGGCAGCGCATTCGTGCTCCCCGCCTTCCTGACGGGCGTTCTGGGATACACTCCCCTGTCGGCAGGGTCCTTGCTCCTGCCGGGGTCTCTTCCATTCCTTGCCGCCCTCATCGTTGCGGCGATCCTGGTCCAAAAGGCGAAGCTGCCGGGACTGGTCCTGGTCCCGATCGGGATCCTGATGGTCATGTCGGCGATGTGGCTGCTCGCGCAATCAAATCTCCAGAGCGGCAGCGGGGACATGACCCTGCCGTTGCAGATCCGGGGATTCGGGCTTGGGCTGATGTTCCTGGCGCTGACCCTGATGGCATTCGGTCAGTTGCGGGGAGCCGAGGTCGCATCGGGGATTGCATTCTTCAACATCGGACGCCAGCTAGGAGGCCTGATGGGCGTCGCCGGTCTCCAGACGCTGATTGACCACCGGGTGGCACTGAGTTCCAGCGTTCTCGGCACATACGTGACCTCGGGTGTGACCGGGGTCAGCGAACGTTTGGCCGCGACAAGTGCCGCCCTCATGGCCCGCGGGCTTGATGCGGCCCCGGCCGCCAATGCCGCGCGTGCACTCCTCAATCGGGCACTAGGACAGCAGGCGTCCATCATTGCCTTCGACACCGCCTTTGCGACGCTGGCGCTGATGTTCATTGCCGCAGTGCCGATCCTCGTGTGTGTGAAGATCGGACTGTCGATCATCGCCCGGCGCGCCCGTCAGCCAGTTGCGGTTTGATGGGATGCGGATGCGCAAACAACCGCTCGACAGCGCAGGTCATGCCGGGCGGTAGGTGAAAATCCGAATGGGATGGGAGATGCCCCTGACGGATTCGGTCCCGAGATAGGCCATGCGGGTTGTGGTACCGCACTCCAAGGCATCCGCCAGATCTCCGGACGCAACGCAGGCGACTCCATGGATCCTGGCTACCTCCTCGAGACGGGCCGCGATATTGATCGGATCCCCGTAGATGCCGATGGACCTCTTGGTATC
Organism: Microvirga sesbaniae; assembly: GCF_025460805.1. Classification (GTDB taxonomy): domain Bacteria; phylum Pseudomonadota; class Alphaproteobacteria; order Rhizobiales; family Beijerinckiaceae; genus Microvirga; species Microvirga sesbaniae. Next base: position 9,031 of record NZ_JAMXFJ010000039.1, read on the forward strand.
GCCCTGCTCGCTGATGACCACTTCTCCGCCATGGATCCCGATACGGTATGACGGCATCAGTCCGAAGCGGGCCTGAAATGCATCATGCTGGCTTCGGATCGCCACATCCATGGCGTCGACGGCCCTGAGCACGGCCTCGCGCCTGACCGCCTTGTCCCAGTCCCAGGTCGCTATCAACCCATCTCCCTTGTAGAGATAGACGTCTCCTCCATGGTCGGTCAGCGGCTTGGAGATGTCGAAGAAGAACTTCGCGATGAGGTCGCGTGCCTTAAGCGCCCCGAGATGCTCGGCGATGGCGGTCGATCCGTTGATGTCGAGGAACAGGATGACCTTTCGGGTCAGGACAGGTCGATGATACGTGCCGAGCATGAGGTGGAGCAGGTCAACCATGCCGATGAAATGGATCACGCGGATGATCAGGATGCTGGCGACCGCAAAGCCAAGGAAGACCGGGAGGGCGATGGGCAGGCGCCCGTAGAAGGCCTGGAGTTCGTCCCCGCTACCGTAGATCAGCATGGTCAAGTGGACGCCGACGAGATAGATCGCCCACACCATCAGCGCATAGATCGCCAGATACTTCAGAGGGTGGATCGATCGCATCCAGCGTCCCCGTTTGCCTTGGACGTAGAATTCCTCCAGGCATCCCACCCCGGCTCCCACGATCAAGCCATTGGTCATCCCGCCATGAAAATGCTCTCCGACCGCCACGACGGCGAGGGTCGCCAGCGTCGTGAAGACTACTGTGGCCGTGAGGATGGAGACCAACTTGTTCCGGGCTGTGATCGGCATTGCCATGATGGGTCACTCATGCCTGTGCCTGAGTCAGGCGGCGGCAACGGAGCTGCGCAGCCAGTCCTCAAATCGCGTTCCACCGATCCGCCAGGGCTTGCTTGAGACAAGCTCCTCGTTTCCGAGCCGCGTGCCTAGGTATTCCGCAGCTCCGTCCGGGACGATGCCTCTGGGATCTTCATCCGCCGCCATGATCTGCGCAGCCAAGTCCGTGAGCCGCAAACTCTCCGGCCCCACGACTTCGATGATCTCGCCGAATGGCGGGCCAAGCGCCGCACAGACAAGAGCATCGGCCACATCATCCGCGGCAATCGCCTGCATGTGGACGGGAGGGAGACGTAAGCGATCGCTTCGAGCCCCATCTCCGATGATGGCGTAAAGAGATTCGAAGAACGGAGCCGAACGTAGGATCGTATAGTTCTCACCCGAGGTCCTGATAGCGTCCTCCTGCATCAGCTTTGCCAGATAATAGGCGTTCAGCGCCAGACGATCCGCCCCGAGCACGGACAAGGCAATGTAGTGCGTCACCCCAACAGCTCGGTTGACCCGCGAGATGTTTATTTCGGCTGTTACGAAGAACGCGGACATCTCGGATGGATTGGGGAATCGAGCGTCTATGGTGTTGATCACGATCTCGGCGCCTGTCAGGGCCGATGAGAGGCCAACGCCTGTCAATACGTTGACCCCGTGCCCCCTGGACAGCGCGCTCACCTGATGTCCAAGGCGTTGCAGTTGGCCAACGACCTTCGAACCGATCAGTCCCGTTCCTCCGATCACGGCGATTTTCATTGTCTCCTCCCCAAGGCGTTCGGTGGGCATCTTTCCCTCGGCGGGCCGCGGGGTGTCGCTCAGGCGTTTCAATCGGTCGCCGCCAGGATAGGTCCGGCCGCAGGGGATTCCTGCCGTCCGTTGCATGGCAGTCGCAGGGTCACGGTCGTGCCTGTGCTGAGGCTGCTCTGGATGTCGACGCTCCCGTCGACCTCGAGGGCGAAACTCCTGACCATCGAGAGGCCGAAGCCGCCAAGCCCGCCATCCTTCGTGGAGAAGCAAGGGTCGAATGCTCGCGCCATTGTCTGCTCGCTCATCCCTAGGCCCGTGTCCGTGACACGGATGATGACGGCAGCCCCCAAGGCGTAATCCTCCGCGACCGCCGAGATCGAGATTGTCCCGCCGTCGGGCATGGCATCGCGAGCGTTGAAGATTAGGTTCAAGACGGCATTTTGCAGGCCAATCCGATCACACAAAACCGCCGGAAGATCGGAGCCGATCAGGAGATCGAGCCTAATGTTAGGTCTCCAGGATGGCTGGATCAGAACCTCGAACTCATTCAGGAACAGGGCCACATCGACGAGATCCAATGCCTTGCCCGCAGCGCGGGCCATGCTCATGGTCTGCCGGATGAGGGCACCAGCCTGCTCGAGGGATGTCGTCGCACCGGCAACCGCCCGTACGGTCGATGGATCGGAAGCATCGCCCAGCCGGCTTGCTACGACACTCACCGCCGACGTTGCGATCTGGATCAGGTTGCCGAGGTCATGCACCACGCCGGGCGGGATCGGTGTGAGGCTCGAATCCTGACTTCGGTGGACCTCGGAAGACCCTGCCCGGTACGCATCACGCACTTCAAGTGTCGTTGGCGACATGGTTCCCTCCTGTCGACGTCAGTGATTGCTAGTCCTCTTGACTCACTTCTGGCTGTGTTTCGTGCTTCTCTTGCTCACGGTTTCCTAGTGCAGATCGGCCTTGTCTAGGCCGTACAGCTTGTCGGCCGAGCCCGGCTCGGCACGGAAGGCGATGCTGGCCCGATTCCAGGCGTTGATCGCCATGACGGCGAACGTCAGATCCGAGATCTCCTTCTCGGAGAACTGACCACGGACCTCTGTGTAAAGGTCGTCCGGCACACCCTGCGCGGGCAGGCGGGTGACCGCCTCCGCCCAGGCAAGCGCTGCTCGCTCCCGCGCGTCGAAGAGCGACGACTCGTGCCAGATGGACAGATGGTGAATGCGCAGTTCCCGCTCGCCATGGATTCGCGCTTCCTTGATGTGCATGTCGAGGCAGAAGGCGCAGCCGTTGATCTGCGAGGTTCGGATCTCGACGAGGGAAAGGATCCGCTTGTCGATCGCGCCGGACTTCACGGCACCGGAGAATTCCGCCAGCTTCTTGAAGAGCTCGGGCGATTGGTGGGCATAATTCAGACGCTGCGTCATATCCGTTGCTCCTCGAACTCAGAAAGTGGACATCGTCCACGACAGACTGAGTGTTCGTTTCCAGTGGGAGTAACCGTCAGTCGGATCGAAGGCCCTTCAATTCCTGTCTGGTATTGTGAGCTCGGTGTCGCCGTCGTCGACGACGAAGACGGCGAGGATCTTCGCCGGCTCAGTCCTGCTCGCGTTCGCACTCACGCCATGGTGGTCGCCGGGCAGTTCAGTCCAATTCTCCCCGACGCGGTAGATCCTGACCGGCCCGCCGTTGATCTTGCTGCTCACCGCACCCTCTATGACCGTTGCATAGATGAGGGCCGATTTCGCATGGGTATGGGCCGGCGATTGACCGCCCGGACCGTACTCGACCAGCACGCCCTTCAGGCTCTTGCCGGGAAGCCCCGGCAGGGCGTGTTCGTAAACCAGAGTGACCTTGGCATTCACGGACCCTGCAATCCGGCTAGCCTCACCAGGCTTCCTGGTTTGGGCAATGGCGGCGGAGGCAGCCGACAGCATGCAGAGCGCGACTGCGCCTGTGAGCATCTTCATGGGTTTTCCTCGTGATGGTGTGGTCGCTGCGGCTTTGGTCTCGCCGCAGCGCTATAGTTGGCTTCAGCCTTTGATGAACGAGAGGAGGTCCCGGTTCACCACGTCGGCGTGCGTCGTCGCCATGCCATGGGGGAAGTTCGGGTAAGTCTTCAAGGTACCCTTCTTGAGGAGCTTGATCGACAGTCTCGCACTGTCGTCGACTGGAACGATCTGATCGTCCTCGCCGTGCATGACCAGGGTCGGGACCTCGATGACCTTCAGATCCTCGGTGAAGTCCGTCTCGGAGAACGCCTTGATGCTGTCGTACTGCGCCTTGGCGCCTCCCATCATGCCCTGGCGCCACCAGTTCTGGACAACACCAGGGATGGTCGTCGCGCCCTCGCGATTGAAGCCGTAGAAGGGTCCGGACGGAATCTCGAGGTAGTACTGCGCTCGATCGGCCGCGAGGTTCTTCCGGAAGTCGTCGAAGACGGAAATCGGCAGCCCTCCCGGATTCCTGTCGGTCTTCACCATGAGCGGTGGAACGGCGCCGATCAGCACGAGCTTGGCAACGCGCCCCTTGCCGTGGGCCGCCACATAACGTGTCGCCTCGCCGCCGCCCGTGGAATGGCCGACATGGACTGCATTGCGCAGGTCGAGGTGCTCAAAGACGGCGGCCGCATCGGCCGCATAATGATCCATGTCGTGACCGTCGCTGACCTGGCTCGACCGTCCGTGCCCCCTTCGATCATGGGCCACCACGCGGTAGCCGTGGGACACGAAGAAGAGCAACTGTGCATCCCAATCGTCAGAACTCAGGGGCCAGCCATGGTGGAAAACGATGGGCTGTCCGTTACGCGGTCCCCAGTCCTTGTAGAAGATCTGGACACCATCCTTCGTGGTCACATAGCTCATGGAATCGGCCCTCGATGGGGTGGCGGGATGGCTCGTCATGGCCTGTTGGGCCGTGGCCGCCAGGGGAAAGCCCGCGATGGCGGCAGCTCCCATGCCGGCGGCCAGAAGGTCACGCCGGCCGATGGCGGAAATGTCTTGATGGGATTGGTGTGGCATTGGGATCTCCTCGATGCCTTCTGGCCAGTGCGGCCCCACCTGACCGCTCCGACGGGTGTGCGCAGACGCAACGCGGTGGATGCAGCAACCCTGGCATGGGCCCTGGCTGAAATCCTTGCAGGGATCGTGGATTTTCCTTGTCAGCCCCTTGGAATTCCGTTCAAGGAGCTGCCATTCAGGTCGTCCCATCCCATTGATGGATCGGAAGAGGTGTGTTCGCTATTCGGGCAAGCCCGCTCGACGGAGGCCGTCCTCGAAGACATCGAGGTCTTCCTGGCGACGGAGATGGACCCAGTTCCTGACACCGGAAAGGCGCAGCTCAGGGCCATGCTGCCTCAGGAGTGCCATCGCCCGAGCAGCCTCCTGGCCTCTCCCGCAAAGCGCATGGCTCGCCGCCAGCAGGCCGATCGCCCGTGGCAGGTCAGGCGCAACCGCGAAGGCCTTTTGTGCCCATGATCCGGCCTCCTCGACACGGCCCTGGAGCATGTGGGCCAGGGAGGACAGGATCGCAATTTCGCGCACTTCCGTCTTGCCTGGATCAATGAGTTGTGCCTGCGAGATGCGCTCCAACGCCTCCTCGTGCCGACCGGCCGACAGTTTCTGTCCCCCGCTCAAGTACCAGGGTTTGGAGAGGTGCGGACTGATGTTCAGCGCCCTGTTCATATGAGTCGAGCAGACGTCGAGATCCTCGCCGAAATGCCCCAGGGCATAGGTGCCCCACGTCAGGGCCCGTCCATCCTCGTTTTCGACCTCGACGGCAAGGCGCGCCAGACGGGCTCCCTCCGCGCTCTCAAGTGCAATGTCATCCATCCAGAAGGATTGCTTGAGCAGGACGTAACACCAGGCTGCGGTGCAATAGGCCATCCCGAACTCGGGATCGAGCTCTATCGCCATGTAGAAAAAGGTCAGCGCCTGGCGCAAGCCCCTGCGACCGCCCCGGTTGAAACAGGCCATGCCCCGGAGATAGTGTTCGTAGGCATCCATGCTTTCCGTCGGCGCATGCATGGCTCTGTTGATTTCGGCCTGCTCCAACTTGGGCATCATCGCCCCAACGACGCTGGTGGCGATGTAGTTCTGGACGTCGATGATGTCGTCCACGACACTGTCGAAGCGGTCAGCCCAGATGTTCCTTCCGGTCACTGCGTCGATCAGGTGCACGCTGACCCTCAATCGATCCGCTGCGCGACGCAGGCTTCCATCGAGCACATAGCGGACGCCGAGTTCGCGCCCGATCTGCTGCACGTTGATCGCTCGGCCCCGATAGCTGAAGCTCGAACTGCGCGCCGCCACGAACAGCCTGCGAACCCGCGTCAACGCCTCGATGATGTCTTCCGTGATACCGTCCGCAAAATATCCTTGAAGGGGATTCTCGCTTAGGTTGGTAAACGGGAGAACAGCGATCGATGGCCTTGCGGGAACCGGGGGGATGCCCGCCAGCGGGTTCCCCGACCCATTGAAGATGGTGGGCATCGGACGTGCATCCAGTTCCGAGACCAGACCGACGAAATGGACGCCCTTGCGCGATACAGTCCTTATGAGACGCTGTTCCTGACCGTTATCGCCCAAGGCGTGGCGCACGGCATTGATGTGGCTGTTGATCGTCGATTCCGATACGATGCGGCCGCCCCAGACGCTTTCCAGCAGGCGGTCCCTGCTGATGACCAGATTGCGGTTTTGTATCAGAACGACGAGCAGATCGAAGGCTTGAGGCGTCATTGGTATCGCCTGCTGACCTCGCTTCAACTCCCGTCGCTCCAAGTCGAGCGTATAGTCCTCAAAGAGAAACCGCATGGCCGTCACCTGATGAGTTCGCCTACCTTCCGGTAAGCTTGTCGCCCAGTCAAAACTGCATAAGGTCTATTGGCCATAGACTTCCGTACAAGCTTTAGTGCATAACATAATACGATTGTTATATTGTTAGTTTTGTGATCCGATGTTCGGTGCACTTGCGCGAAAATGTTGCCCTCAGATTGGAAGGTCAGGTTCTGGCACGGAGCCGAAGTAGGCCGAGGGCCCGCAGTTGCAGGGTAAGCGGACCTTCACAAACCAACACTCGCGGGCTAGGCCTGATCTACCTCAGACCATCGTGGGATTAGAGCAAATGCCTGACGGCATCAGTTGCCTCCGGTGGATCTAGGGGCCGATTCTATGCTGCTGCAGCTGGGAGGAGCCCTGCCGTGGGAATTAACTGGCCGGCGGCGCTATTGGGCCTGGGGATCGTCTAGCTGGAGTAGACGGCTATCTCTTGGATCGGATCATCCCAGCCCATCCTTCCCGAGATAGAAATAGAAATATGCAGGAAGTGATCCACCTGCCGTCCCGCTGACTTTATGGACAGCGGAAGTTCAGCGTCGCCTCTTAGTCGGGAGAGTGAGTTCGATGCACCTGTTCATTGAAGCTTCGTCGACACAATATTCAAACGGAGATTTTCGTCCGAGCACCGGTTGGGCGGTGTTCATGTAAAGATCGAGGAGGGGGCCCGCGTGAACTTTCGACGCCTCCTTTCGTAAAGCCTGCCGTGCTTTCTCGGCGATCTGGCCAGCACGGTGTTCTTCCTCAAGACGGTAGCTCAGGTCGGAAGCCAAGCGCGCCGCTTTCCAGAATCCCTCTTCGCTTTCTTGAGCAGCATCCACAGGCTTCCTACCATTCAGATCTGCGTTCGGGAGGAAGGGCCAGTCGGACCATCCAGGGCCCAGGACATCCTGCACACGCCGCTGAAGGTTCTGGACCCGTCGGTTGGCTTGTTCCCGAAGCAGTGCCTGACGGGCCTGTTCATCGGCCACCTTTTGCTGTCGCTCTCTTTCCTTTTGCCTTGCGATATGGCCCGCGAGGGGGAGCCCGAAGACATCCGCGCCCAATAGGGCATTGGATCTCAAGCGCGATTTGAACTTATAGAACTCCGTCTCGAACTGAGAGAACTGCTTGTCGTCGAACCGCACAATCTGACGGATCGAGTATACTCTCCCAGGAAGGGTTTGGCCGGCCCAGTGTTCGAAGGAGAAAGCTTTTGTCTCCTCCTCCGGTAGCGCCGCAAGGATTTCCCCAACTTCCGATCGGATCTGGCGCATCCGGATATCAGGGAGGGCGCGACGGTAACGAGCATTCTGGACCTCGGCGCCAACAAGACGATTGAGGATCCATTGCTTACCGTCGGAAGCGGGAACGAGAATCCCGGCTTTGGCCAGAGAGACGATCCACGAATGAATGGCATCTTGAGGCAGAGCAAAGTCGGTCCCATCCTGGCAGATCGCTTCTGCCTCTGCTTCTGTGAGCCGACTGAAGCGGCGATCAATCCAGCCGCGATCCCTGACCTTCCGAAATACCCCCTGAACGCTAATGAAGGCGCGTTTGCCGCTGGCGGCAATATCGACAATGTCGGCTAAGATGGTGGCCTGCCAATCTTGGGCCGGAACAGTGAAACATCCATAGCCTGGAACTGCAATACCGATTGCCCGCGTGAGGTTGTCTTCAGCAATCCGAGCGACAGCCGGATAGGCGAACACAGTTATGTTGATCTGAGTGCGCGCTTCTATGTACGTGGCGCGTAGCGCGGCAATTCGACGGCCGAATTGTTCGGCTCGTTGCTGACGGAGGGCATCAAGGGCGGCTTGGCCATCCCGGAGCTTTGGATTGTGGAGCCATTTGCGGGGCGCCTTGTCCAGAATGGCCCGTTCGAGCCCTTCACGACTATCGATCTCGTGGGAGATCCCGGAGAGATCAATCTCAATGGCGCTCTGGTTCATTTCCTCGATCTGAGCGATCTTTTCCGGGCCGCATTCATGGGTCACGGCAAATTCTACGAGAAGATCCCGGTCCCCTTTACGGACGATAACGTCTGGGACGATGCTCCCCAGCCTGTTCTCGAGGACCGCGGAGTCGAAATTGTATTTCCTGCCCTCAAAGCCGACCCATCGGTCCTCACCCTCTGTGAGGTCGAGGGTGGGCAGGAATAGGTGGAGCCGCAGGGCGAGAACCTCCTTCGCAAATTTGTGGAGGGCTGTTTCGGGGCCGGTCCTGCAGGGCCGCTCGTTGCCTGAGCTGTGGTGCCCGAAATGGTGATCCTTCACATCGCCTTTCCGTGCGACGAGAGGCGCCCCGCATTCCGGGCATTTGCAATTGCACTGAGTCCCGCGGGGAACCTCCGAGATGTGTGCGATCGATCCGTCGGGTTGCTCCCCAAAGACGAGACTTCTCTTGCCGTCTCCGCACGCGAAGCCTGAAAGGGGCGCCGGCATCATCGGGGGCACAAGTCAGGCGACGGGCAAGTCATAGCGCCAATAAGCCTGGGTCAAATCCCTGCGGCTTGCAAGTCAGCTTCATGCCACAGTCATCCGCGACAACCGCTTAGGCCGGAGAGGGAAAGCGGATGATCAGCCGGAACGCCGGTTCTGGCTGGCTCGTTGTCCGGATCTGATCACCCATAACGAGGATTAGCCTATGCCCCGAGAAGTCACGGATGCGAACGGAATCACATGGACCTGCATCCCAGCGTTCTCCAGCTTGGGACAGGCTCCGGCGAAGTCCACGGCGGCGCAGTCCTCCTAGGCGCATGATATGTGCTAAAGTCATGCCCAAGGCCGTGGACCTGTGCTCTTGCAGCTAGGAGGTGCCTTGCCGCGGGAGCTAACTGGCCGGCGGCGTTATCGGGCGTGGGGCATCGTCTAAGGAATGTGAGGCTACCGGCAGTCTATCTCATGAATCTGGGCAGAGCAGCCGCCAACGCATCAACCGCAAGACGGACTTTCCGTGGCAGTTGAGGCGTCTGCAACCAAAGTGCATGGCAGTCGTATAGAAATCCCGGCTGATCCGGCAACAGCGGGACAAGCGCACCTGCCCGAATGCGCTCACGCACCAGCCATGAAGGAAGCCAGGCCAGCCCCATCCCGCTCGTCACGGCATCGGCAATCGCATCAAGATCATCGAGCCGCAGCCGGCTCTTTGGCGTGATCTCCACCGGAGGCTGGCCATCGCGCGGAAACAGCCACGGCGGAACAGGGCCTGTCCGATGGTAAATGACGGTCTGATGATTGGCCAGATCTTCGAGCCGCTCAGGCCTGCCGTGCCTCTCAAGATAAGATGGAGCGGCACAGACTACCATGGGTTGGCTGGCGACGCGGCGGGCGATCACCCCGGCCTTACTTTCCAAATGGCCGGTTCGGACGGCGAGATCACAGCCATCTTCTGCAAGATCGATGATGCGATCGCTAAATGACAGATCGAGTTCCAGGGTGGGGTATCGCTGTGCGAGCTCCAGTAGGATAGGGGTGACGCAGCGCCGGCCGAAATGCACCGGCATACTGACGCGCAGCTTGCCGCGTGGTTCGGACAGTTGATCGGCTGCGAGGGCATCGGCAGCCTCAACCTCAGCAAGGACCACCCGGCAGCGCTCATAGTAAGCACGACCGAAGTCTGTCAGGCTCTGGCGACGTGTGGTCCGGTTGATGAGGCGCACGCCCAATCGCTCTTCGAGAAACCGGACATGCTTGCCGACCATCGGACCGGAGAGATCGAGCACGTCCGCGGCGGCCGCGAACGAACCCAAATCGACGGCTTTGACAAACACGGCCATGCTCGTCAGGCGATCCATTTTTCAAAACTCCCGGTTTCGACTGTTCTGCATCGGGCGCTCTTTATCGCCGCATCTTCCTCCAGAATAGCTTATTCGGTTCAAATATTTTGGAGTTGAGGCCGATGGCACGGGTGGTTCGCTTCCATCAGCATGGTGGTCCCGAGGTTCTGCGCATTGAGAACATCGAGGTTCCAGCCCCAGGCCCAGGAGAAGTTCAAATCCGGGTCAGGGCACTGGGCTTGAATCGGGCTGAGGTGTTGCTCCGCTCGGGCTCATACATCGAGACGCCGGTATTCCCTTCCGGCCTTGGCCTTGAGGCAGCAGGCACCGTCGAAGCCGTCGGTGAGGGCGTGGACGGTTTCGTGCCGGGCGACGCCGTCAGCATCGTTCCGCCGGTCTCGATGGTCCGCTGGCCTGCCTATGGAGAGCGTGCAACATATCCGGCGGAGCTCGTCGTGAAGCACCCGCCATCGCTCGGCTGGGAAGCGGCGGCCGCCGTTTGGATGCAGTATCTTACTGCTTACGGCGCACTGATCGACATCGCCAGATTGGGCAGGGGGGACTTTGTTGTGCTCACGGCGGCATCGAGCAGCGTCGGACTGGCGGCGATCCAGATTGCCAACAGGGTTGGCGCGGTCCCGATCGCGGTCACGCGAACGTCTGGCAAGAAGCCAGCCTTGCTTGAGGCCGGCGCGGCGCACGTCATCGCTTCAACAGAGGAAGATCTGGAAGTCCGGCTGACAGATATTACCGCACCGGAAGGCGTACGCGTCGTATTCGACCCGATCGGTGGTCCGATATTCGAACCTCTGGCGGCCGCGATGGCGCGGGGTGGTATTCTCATTGAATATGGCGGCTTGAGCCCCGAGCCGACTCCCTTTCCGTTGTTCAGCGTACTGAGCAAGAGCCTGACCCTGCGCGGCTACCTCGTTCACGAGATCGTCGGCGATCCGGCACGGTTGGAGGCCGCCAAAGCATTCATCCTCGATGGGCTGGCGTCGGGTGCCCTGAAGCCGATCATCGCCAGGACCTTTCCGTTCGAGCAGATTGTGGAGGCGCATCGCTTTCTCGAGACGAACGAGCAGTTCGGCAAGATTGTCGTGACCGTTTGACGGATCATGAAATGATAAAGCTGGCCAGCTCATCCTCACCGCAGCACGAGCTGGCCTTGGCCTGTTGCGAGTGGCCTCACATGTGCCCCGATCCGGCCACCCTCGGATTACTTTGACGATCGCATCTCCAGTCCGGGAACCTGCGCCAGTTCCGTGATGAGATGGTCCACAAGGGCGCGGACCTTGAGCGGGACGAACCGCCTCGACGAATAGACCGCATGCAACTCCATCGGGGGATAGGCATAGTCTTCCATGACCCTCACCAACTCGCCGCGTTCGATCAGGTCCTGAGCCAGCGGCAGTTGCACGCCGCCGATACCGAGCCCTGATCGCAGGGCTTCAACCAGAACAAACGAGTTGTTGGCGCGAAAGCTCGATCTCACATCGACGGTGACCGGCCCCAAGGGACCGATCAGGGTCAGGTGCTCGCCCGCAGGCGTCCAACTGAAGCGGACATGCCCGTGCCGGGCGAGTTCGTTGGGCGTTGCCGGATTCCCATGAGTGGCGACATACCCGGGTGATGCCACGAGGATGCGTGCCACCGATCCGAGCTTCCGTGCAACCAAGCCTGCGGAGGTCAGGGCTCCCAAGCGGAATGCCACGTCCACGTCCTCCTCGACGAGATCGGCGACATGATCGTCGAGGATCAATTCGATCGTCAGACCCGGATGCTGACATTGGAACTCGACGATGAGCGCGGCAAGGTACCTCTGGCCAATCCCGCTCGGCGCCTGCACGCGCAGGCTGCCCTTGAGTTCGCTCGAGAGACTGAGGAGATCGTCCTCGACCTCGGCGACCTCGTCCAGGATCTGCCGCGCCCGGGCAAGATACGTCTCGCCGCTCGCCGTCAAGGTCAGCTTGCGCGTGCTGCGGTTCAGCAGCCGGGTTCGCAGATGCCCCTCGAGAGCGGCAACCTGCTGGCTTACGGCCGGTTGGGTCAGGCCGAGCTCACGGGCGGCCGCCGACAAGCTGCCCAATTCCGCCACCCGCACGAAGGTGGCCATCGCCGTGAAGCGGTCCATTATCATCCATCTCTAAGTTTTGCTTATGGATGATAGTAGAAGGGGCGGACTACGCAAGGTCCAGCTTGTAAAGCATAACTCCCTGCATGGCACTTGCCTGAGAGCGAAGGGAGACTGGCCATGACACCTGAACGTGCCGAGCATTCAACGGAATTAAGAGTCCTTTGGCGAAGGCCAAGGTGCCTGTTCCGGAGTGCAGCTACTGGACTCATCGTGGTTGGCTTGACTGCATTCATCGGCATGCAGGCGCAGGCCCGGGACGAACGGGCCTGGATCGGAACCTGGATGGCAAGCCCCCAGCCGCTCTGGGAGGCGGATTTCCCGCTGCCGACCAATGTCCCTTTCACCATCTGGGACCAGACCGTCCGGATGGTGGCAAGGGTCAGCCTGGGAGGGCGTCAGGTGCGAGCGACGCTGTGCAATGAGTATGGGACACGCCCTTTGAGGATCGGCGATGCTCAGATCGCTTTGGCCAGGGGCGGTGGCGCTACAGTTTCCGGCTCGCAGCGCCAACTCACGTTCGGCGGCAAGACCACGGCTTCGATCCCGCCGGGTGCCAAGGTCATCAGCGATCCTGTCGACCTTGAAATTGCATCGCTGACCGACGTAGCCATCAGCCTCTACCTGCCCGAGCCAAACGCCTTGTCGACATTCCATTGGGACGGGCGTCAGACAGCTTATATCGGAGCCGGCAACCAGGTCAGCGCGGATGCCATCCGGGACGCGACGACATTCGACGCTCGCGTCTTCCTCAGTGAGATCCTGGTCAGTGCGACGGACGAGGCACGAACCGTCGTCACAGTCGGGGACTCGATCACCGACGGTAATGGGTCGACGCCGAACACGAACAGCCGCTGGCCCGACTTTCTCGCCGAGCGGCTGGCAAGCCGGAATGTCGCCGTCTTGAATGCCGGCATCTCGGGCGCTCGCCTTCTCCAGAATAGGATGGGCGACAACGCACTCGCCCGGTTCGAGCGGGATGTCCTGAGCCAGCCCGGCATGAAGACGGTGATTGTCCTGCTGGGGATCAACGACATTTCCTGGCCCGGATCCGTCTTTGCACCGGATGTGCCAAAGGCGCGGGCGGAAGATCTTATCGGAGCCTATCGGCAATTGATCGCATGGGCGAAGATCCATAGGGTCCGGATCATCGGCGCGACCTTGACCCCATTCGAGGGCGCGCTGGAGGGAACGCCGATCAAGGGCTACTTCTCCTCCGAGAAGGATCGCATTCGTCAGGACGTGAATGCCTGGATCCGAACCAGCGGCGAATTCGACGCAGTCATTGATTTCGACCGGGTGACGCAGGATCCCCGACGGCCGGGCCAGCTTCTGAGCGAGTACGACTCCGGAGACCGTTTGCATCCCGGCGACGATGGATACCGGGCAATGGCGGAGGCAATCGACCTACCAACGCTTCTTGGGGCCCCATGACCAGATCGAATTTATGTCCGAGCTTCGCTGGATGAAATTCTTCCCCTGTATGCCTCAACGATGAGGTTCAAGAACGCTTTCTGCTGGATTTCTGCAGTCTCTCTGCGGCGCGCGGCTGGAGTGCCTCTTGCTGCGGCACTTTCAGAATAACGGCTTGATCCGGACTGACTGGCCGTCCGTCCACTGTGCGGATATCGAGCCGTATTGCTTGACCAGTGTCGCGTTCGACCAATCTCGAATGCTCCTCACCTGGTTCAAAGAGATACCGCTCGCCCCACTGCCGGAGGGCGACCATCACGGGAAACAGATCGCGTCCCTTGGGCGTCAGATGATATTCTTGATGTGCGCCCCCGTCCGACGATGGGACGACCTTGAGGATGCCGCGTTCGCTGAGTGTGCGCAGCCGATCGGACAGGATGTTCTTGGCAATGCCAAGGCTCTTCTGGAACTCGCCAAAGCGGGTCAACCCATCGAATGCATCGCGAACGATCAAGAGCGACCACCAATCCCCAATCACATCGAGGGATCGGGCACTGGGACAGTAGTCGCCTTTGAGGCTCGTTCGTTTAACCATTGCCTTCCTCGGGGCCGCCGGGCAGCGTTTGCCAAACCGGTTGCATCATAAAACCATCCTTGCTATCAATCAAACGGTTTCATAATGCAACCGATTCTGTAGAGGAACCCGTCATGCCCTTGGATGACAACGTGGCGCTCGCCGGCGCTGCGAACGATGACGCACGCGCTCGCATGGTAGCCCAATCAGGAGAAAATGAGAGTGCGGACACCGGTGGCCAGCCGGGAACTGCGCCGGCACTGTCCCGTTCAGTAATGCTTCTCTTTGCAATCGCGAGCGGCCTCGCCGTTGCCAACGTCTATTACGCCCATCCTCTGCTCGACATCATGGCCGATGATCTTGGGATGTCCCGGGCGATCACAGGAATGATCGTTGCTGTGACCCAGGTTGGCTACGGATTGGGCCTCATTCTGCTGGTGCCCCTTGGGGATCTCATCGACCGGCGCCGACTTGTGGTCGGGCAATCGCTCCTCTCGGTCCTTGCACTCGTCTCGGTCGGCTTCTCCTCGAGCGGCGGGATGCTGCTGGCATCAATGGCTGCCATGGGGTTCCTTGCGGTCGCAACGCAGGCGTTCGTGGCCTATGCGGCAAGTCTCGCTCCGCCGTTTGAGCGAGGCCAGGTTGTTGGTGTGGTGACGAGCGGAATTGTCCTGGGGATACTGCTGGCACGGACGATTGCGGGAACATTGGCGGATTTGGCGGGGTGGCGGGCAGTCTATCTGACCTCCGCCATCGCAACTGTGGCCATGACCGTATTGCTTTGGAAGCTTTTGCCCGTACAGCGGATTAACAAGCCAAGAAGTACATACTCGCAACTGATCATCTCGCTCTTCGGCTTGGTCGTGCAGGAACCCGTACTCCGTATTCGCGGCGTCATTGCCATGTTGATCTTCGCCGACGTGACGATCCTCCTGACACCTTTGGTGCTTCCGCTCAGTGCACCTCCATTCACTCTGTCCCATACGGAAGTCGGCCTCTTTGGTCTCGCCGGTGCCGCGGGGGCCCTTGGTGCATCTAGGGCCGGGGTATGGGTTGATCGCGGGCATGGGCAGCGCACGACCGGCTTTGCCTTGACGCTGATGCTTTTGGCTTGGATACCGATCGCGCTGCTCCCGCAATCGCTTTTATGGTTGATCGGCGGGACGATCCTGATCGACTTCGGACTGCAGGCCGTTCATGTCACCAATCAAGGCATGATCTACCGCGTGCGCCCTGAGGCCCAAAGTCGTTTGACGGCAATCTATATGGTGTTCTACTCGCTCGGAAGCGCTCTTGGCTCATCCACATCCACAATGGTGTACGCTCACGCTGGATGGTCCGGCGTATGTTTGGTCGGTGCAGGTCTAAGTGGACTAACGCTGGTATTCTGGGCCGTCACTTCGCACATGACACCCACAGCCGCTGCTCATGCGACGCACAGTTCCTGAGGCGATGATCACGTGCGGCCTCATTCATCCTTCATTCAGGAGGCCGTTACGCAACACCTGTCCACGCCCATGATCATGCAGTAGCTTATCAATCCCCTGGTGCAAGGTCTCGGTCAGGTCATGTTGGGGGAGGCAATGGTCGAGGTGTAGATGCGTGACGATCACCGCGCCCGCCCGCGTCCGATGGCACGGGTCAGAGCATCTCTGTTGGGTTGAGTGTCTCCGACGCGGTTTCGAATTTCGGGATAGTGCAGGGCCATCTCGACCGCTTGGTTGATGCTCATCCCGCCGCGCGAAAGTTTGGAAGACCAGCATCGGCGGTGATCATCGGGAAGAACGCCGCTATGAACGTGTCAGTGCTTTCAGACGTCGGAGCACGCGGTGCAAGCACAATTTGTGGGGGCAGAAACGCGTATCATTTAGCAGCGACTGGTCCAGGCTTGCGGCCCCACGTATTCACGACAATGACACCGGCGAGGGCGAGCGTTCCGCCCGTCAGCGTGGTCCAGTGCGGAGCTTCCCCAAGGCCGGCCCATGCCAGAGCTACTGCGGTGGGAGGGATAAGGTAGAGGAACTGCCCGGCCCGGGCGGCTCCAAAGCTTTTGAGCGCATAGGTCTAGCAGATCTGGCCGATCGCGGCCGGGACGACGGCTAGGAAAACAACAGCGGCGATTGTATCAGGCGATGCAGCCCCCAACGGCGCAGCGCCTGTCGCGAGCCAAGGCAGCATTGCGATCGCTCCGGCGATCAGCACACAGGCTGTAACATGCAACGGGCTGCTGCGAGCGAACAACTGGCGCTGCAGGACCGAGAAGACGGCCGCGCAGAAGGCTGCGCCAAGGATGAGGCTTGCTCCGGTGCCGAAGCTGAAGCCTCCCCGCTGGCCGGCCGCGATGATCGCCACACCGCCAAGTGCCAGCATGGTCCCGATCCAGCTCCACCGGGTGAATGCTTCCTTGAGGAAGACAACCGCAAGACCTGCCATGAACAGAGGCTGAGTGTTGACGATGAAGCTTGCCGCGCCGGCCGAGACGGTGGTTTGGCCTGAGTTGAGTAGAACGTTGTAGGTCGCGATGCCGAGCACGCCGCAGATCGCCACGATACCATAGTCTTTTGCAGACATTGAGGGTGGCCTGTTCCACGCAAGCCAAGCAAGGGGCAGGAGGGATGCAAGAGCGAACCGGGTTGCCGCGAGCGGAAGCGGTTCGATCTCCCGCAGGGCATAGCCGATCGCCGGAAACGACGCGGCCCAGGACAGTACCGTTCCGGCAACGGCAAGAGACGGCAACAGGAGAGGAGGGGAGGTGGTAGTGGCTGAAGCAGTCATAGATCACCCTCAAGGATTGGGCTGCGGTACAAAAGGGAAACCATCTGAGCTAGACCGGCGGCGGATCGATACGAGCGACTCGGGCCCGCCACCGGTATGGACCCCATCTGGTTCGGTGCTGTTCTTATGCTGCCTCAGATTGCATCGTGGTCGGGAGCAACCGATCGACCAAAGCGTCCACTTTTGCGTCCGCTTGGGCGAGGGATGCCTGAAGCCGTTCATCCGCGAACTCGTCGTACTCGGCCGCAACCGACTCGACCTCGGTGACGCCGATGTACTTGAACGCAGTCTGGATACTTGCCTCGACATGGTTCAGGTGCTGGATACGCTCGCCTTTGCCATAACCGTAGTCTCCCCGGGAGCTGAGGATGATGAGACGCTTGCCCTGTCCGGCAAGGAGGGGCCAGTACGGCTCGCCTGCACGGGAGCGGTCGAAACCGAACGTGCGCCCGACCCGCACGATGTTGTCGATATAGGCTTTGAACTGGGCCGGGGGGCCAAAGTTGTACATGGGTACGCCGGCCACGATCAGGTCGGCACCGATCAACTCATCCACGAGGCGATCACTTTCGGCGAGCACCTCATGCATCCAAGGTTCTCGTTGGTCCGGCTTCGTGAAAGCGGCATGGATCCAGCGTCCCGTCACCGGATTCGGCGGGCTCTGCCCCACATCACGGTACACGATCGTATCCGTCGGGCGGGCTGCCTGCCAGCGCTCGATGAACCGGGCGGTCAGTCGCCGCGAATGGGAACCGAACCGGCTTTGGTCGGATCGCCCTGGCCGGGCACTGGCATCGAGATGAAGAATTGTGGCCATTATGGTTCTCCGAAGGGAGTATGAGCTCTAACTCCGGCCTTGGGTATATCCCGCGAGATGATCCTAGTTCATCTTGCTATAGCGAAGGGATGGGAACCGAGATCAAGAGTTGTAAAATGATTGCGCATGAACTAGCCGCTGACAAAGTCGAATTTCTCACTCGTCAGATGAGATGAACTCAGCTATCAAGCCCTGATGAGGAAACTGCCACCCCTTGCCACCCTGCGCGCTTTCGAGGCGGCTGCTCGGCACCTCAGCTTCAAGCGGGCGGCCAACGAGCTTGCAGTCACACCGACGGCCATCAGCCATCAGATTCGGCTCCTTGAGGAAACGCTCGGGCAGAAGCTGTTTGAGCGCCGGACCAGACGCGTGATTATGACGTCTGCCGCTCAGACGCTATACATACCCCTTCGGGACAGCTTCGATGCCATTGCACGGGCGGTAGAACGGGTCTCGGCGATCAAGGCCGCCAGCACGGTGACCCTGACGGCCACAATGGCTTTTACGTCGAAATGGCTCGTACCGCGGACAGCGTCCTTCCGACAGCAGTCCCCTGGGATCAATCTGCGCCTGCTCGCATCCGATGACGTTATCGATCTCAGAACGGGAGCCGCCGACATCGCAGTCCGTTATGGTGCCGGCACCTATCCCGGCTGCCGTTCGCAGTTGCTGTTCCGGGAGACATTTGCGCCGGTCTGCAGCCCGCATCTGAACGTCCGAACCCCGCCCGATCTTGAGGACCACGCGCTGATCCACAGTGAATGGCGGCAGCTTGACGAGATCACACCGACCTGGCCACGTTGGTACGCTAAGGCAGGACTGCCGTACCAGCGGTCGGGAAGCGACATCGTCTTCACCGACGAGACACACGCAATCCAGGCTGCTGTCGCCGGACAGGGAATTGCCTTGGCAGGACTAGCGCTCGTTGCCGACGAACTTGCAACTGGCACACTTGCCGCTCCTCTTGGATCGAGGCTCACAGGACGCGGATTCTATCTCGTGATCCCGGACGGCCACCATGATGATAGTAGCGTTGAAGCGGTGCGGGAGTGGCTGATCAGTGAGGCAGAGAGCTTCGTCAGCGGGGAGTCGGCCGGAGGAATTGCTATCTAGGAGCGAGACGATGGAGCTAATGAGGCCCTGGGTTTGTCAAGCCTTTGCTCTCCGGGTTAATCCGGGAGTCAGCCGCTGAGAAACTTCCTTAGCCACATACTCGGCGGCATGCAGAACCTTGGGTGAGGTGTGTGGGGAGGCTAGCCTGATCAGATAGGTATCGATCTCCCAAGGCTTTTGCTCAGGCAATACAATCGCCAAAGTTCCAGCAGCAATGTGCGGTGCCAGCAGCCAATCCGGCAGCCAAGTGATGCCGAGCCCTTCACGGGCCGCATCGCAGAGAGTTTCAATGTCATCCGACATAAAGGCGGTCGGTGGATCGATCAGCTCCACGCTCTCCCCTGATGGGAAGAGCCAAGGCCGAGGCCGGCCATTGCGAGAGTAGCGAATGGTTTTGTGCTGCAGCAAATCGCCGAGAGTCCGAGGTGAGGCGTAGGCCGCTAGGTAACTCGGCGATGCGGCAAGAATCAGGGGCTGACGAGCAATGACGCGAGCGATCAGGCTTGCTTCGTCGCCGGGCAAAGGACCATTGCGGATGGCGAGGTCGAGACTGGATTTGACCATGTCCTCCGGAAGGTCAGAAAGGCGCAATTCGACCTTTAGCTCGGGATACCTCCGGGCGAGGCCCCGCAGAGCGGGCGCAACGACATGCCGCCCGATTCCGACGGGTGCGGACAGCCGCAAAGGGCCGGACGGCTCCTGGCTTTGTTCCGCAAAGGACTCCAAGGCGGCCATGCCAGCCAGGACATGCCGGGCCTTTCCCAGGACCTCTTGTCCAGCATCGGTCAAGGATTGCTGCCGGGTTGTCCGAAGAAGCAGGGGGGTCGAGAACCACTCCTCCAGGGCTCGGATATGGTTGCCGACCATGGCAGGCGACAGCCCAAGGTCCCGTGCCGCGGCCGCGAAGCTCCCCAGTTCAGCAACGCGGACAAAGACAGTGAGGGATTTGAGACGACTCATTCAACAATCTGACTAACGGGTGACTCTGCAATTTCAACACTAATCCCGATGGCTTGAACAGGGCATGCTTGCGGCATCAACAGCTTGGAGCCAGAAGATGAAAGCGATCGTGATCCGCGAATTCGGTAACGTCGGCCAATTGAAGGTAGATCATGTTCCCCCTCTGGAGGCCGGACCGGGTGAGGTGACGATTGACGTTGCTTATGCCGGGGTCGGCTTTGTCGATACGCTGCTCAGGTCCGGCAGATTCGATTTTGTCAAGCTTCCCGTGATCCCCGGGATTGAGGTGAGTGGCTATGTCAGGGCTGTTGGAGAGGGGGTGACCAACCTCACCATTGGCCAGAAAGTAGCCGCCCTGCTGACCGACTTCACGGTCCAGGGAGGAGGCATGGGCGGATATGGCGAAGTCGCACGAGCCAAGGCAGCGCTGACGGTTCCGCTTGACCCTCGGGACGATCTCGTTACGGCGGCAGCCATCATTGTGAATGGGGCAACTGCGGTGATGGCCGTCGGCAGCTTGGTGCCCGGCGCAAAGGTGGCCATCAGCGGTGCGTCCGGTGGGCTCGGCCAGTGCCTGATCGCTGCAGCCAAAGCAGCAGGGGCGGCAGAGATCATCGCCATCTCAAGCAAAGTCACCCATCATAAGAGCTTGATACGAGCCGGAGCAACCAGGGCGATCACTGCGGACGACTTCGGGAACCTGATGGACGATCTGGATGCCGCTTTCGATACCGTCGGCGGCGAGCTTCGGCTCCGGCTCCTGCGCCGTCTCAAGACCAGAGGACGTTTCGTCCTGCTCGGAAATGCGAGCGGGATGGACACCGCCCTTTCGGGGGATGAGATCTGGCTGCGCTCGCTGCAGATCGAAGGCTTTGCGACTGGAGGGCTCTCGTCTCTGTTCCCGGATCGGATTGCGGCTGCTGCTCGTGCCGCCCTGTCCTTCAACCATCACAGCGTGGGCGAGATTGCTGTGCTCGATCTTCACGCGGCAGGAGATGCACATCTGGCACTTGAGACTCGGCAAGGTCCAGGCAAGTTCGTCCTGAGAGTCCGATGAGGAGCACGCGCTAGAGCAGACAGCGCGGAAAATGATGCGTGCTGGGTCGGATCCAGAGTGCCAAGCACATCCTTATGCGGGACCGTCGGATCAGAGCGTTCTTAACGTTGGAGAGGCTGGGCGAAGGTCCGTCTCTGGCACTCCTGAGACGTAAGAGCTTGGTCCGGTTCGGCGTTCGAGAGTCGACATTTATTTGGACGTCGGAATGCGAATGTCTGACCCTCAACCGACCTTCCCTGCTCGGCATTGATCTCATGGCACACGGGGAACCTGGCTGCCGTCGCCAACCGACGGCGTAAAGTACCGGGGGCTGTGAGCCGTGGAACGACAGCATCAATGACAAAGACGCAACGGTTTCTCGATGTCGTCGAATGGGTGGAACACGCGGCGCAACGTCGAGATCGCGAACAAGGATCTGGAGCGATTAATCCTCGCGCGGGAGCTGATGAACCGGGTGGCCGACAAGTGCCGCAGCAATTCCAAGTTGCGCGAGCTGGTGGATCTGTTCCTGTCGCGCCCGCTAGTGACGGTGCCTCTAGGCGCGAAGCTTCTGAAGGTGACCCCTAAGGCGGTTGATATTATGCTGCTGCAGTTGGGAGGAGCGCTACCACGGGAACTGACCGGCCGGCGACGCTATCGAGCCTGGGGCATCGTCTAAAGAATGTGAGGCTCCCGGCAGCCTGGCCCTGCTCCCCAATGGTGACCGATCCTGGGCAAAAGGAGGAGATGTCTGTCATGTCGAGAATAGCAATCGCGATTGTGTTGGCACTGGCCGCGACCACCGCCAGCGCTCAAAATGCTCCCTCCGGACAATCGCAGGCTCCGGCTGCGCCGAGCACGAATGGAACAAAGCCATTCCTGTTTGATGGGCGGATGAAAGGCGATGGCGCCCGGCAGGGAGAGCAGGCGGAAAAACGCCACCCCAACGCTGGCGCCATCGTGCAACCGAAAGCGAGCCAGCCTGAGCGCAAATGATGCGTGAGATCCTGTCCACTCCTCGGCTCATTCTCAGGGAGATCACCCCAGCTGACCTCCCTGACCTCCATCGCATCTATGGTGACCGGAAGTGCATGCAGTTCTATCCCGCGCCAAAGTCATACCCTGAAACGGAGGCATGGTTTCAGGAGCTTGCCTTCGACAGTTATGCCAACAATGGGTTCGGCCTCTGGGCGGTTGTCAGCAGAGCCACTGGCGATCTGATCGGTGACTGCGGGCTCACCCTCCAGACTACGCCGGCCGGCCAGGAGCCAGAGGTGGGCTATCATCTCTGGCGCGAGTTCTGGCACCTGGGCCTAGCCACGGAAGCCGCCCGCGCCTGTGTGCGTTACGGGCTAGATATGCTCCAGATGCCTCGGGTGGTAAGTATCACCAGCCCCGAAAACCTGCCTTCTCAAAAAGTGGCTGAAAGATTTCATCAGAGGCGGGAAGTGTTCACAAAGGTCAGCCGAACCACTGGGCAAGAGGTTCTCCGGTACCTCTATATCACCGACGTTGAGACCTAATTCCATAAAGCGTCTTATCGACATACCCTGAGCGCAAGAACCACTTCGGCGGCCTGCTTTGCGCTCTGTTTCGGTGTACGTCCTGCTGTATCGATCACGGCATCGCTGAAAGGACGGCTCTGGTAGCCTTCTTCATACATCTCGAGGATGCGCTCTCTTTCCTCAGGAGTGAGACTCCTGGTTCCTCGGTCACTGAGGGCTACCTCAAGGGGTGGGGCGAGTGTCAGGACCAGAAGTCGGGCGCCCCGCCTGCCTGAGGCTGCGCGAAGCTGGTCATAGTGCGTCTGATCCAGAGGATAGGCCACAATCAGATAGTACCCTGTCGCGTCCGCGACTTTGGTTTCGATACGCCTCAGGGCAGTCTGGATCCTCAAGGTGAGGGGCGCGTCATCAGGAGCGTCATGATCATCGCCGTCAATGAAGATGGCATCAGGCAGTAGATCTGCCAAGGCATGACCGACTGATGATTTGCCGCTGTTGATTGAGCCGTTGAGGTGAATGACCGTCAACATGGTAGGATCTTTCGAAGCCAATCGTTATCTTCGCCATAAGTGATAAGTATAGCGTCTCTCAACCAGGTCTTTTGACTGTTGGACAGCAGAGGGAGCACCTTTGCGAAGTCCAGCCAGTCCTTGGGGCGGGGCGCTTTGGCCTTGTAGAACAATTGGATTTCGGGAGCGAGGAACGGGAGGCCCTCAGCGCTCCTGAGGCCCATCGCGTCAATCGATCTCGTGACCAAACCATTGCGCCAGGATCGCCAGTTTCCCTCATCATCATCGAGCATCAGTTGCAAACACCAGGGGGTGGTCGGCTCCTTCCGACACCAGACATCCGAGACATGAGGGGGCAGAACCTCTCCTGGCCTCCATGGGCGCAGAGTGCCTGGCGGATCCGCGGCCCAACAGTCCCACCCTTCGAGCATTCCTTGGGCCAGCAGTTGGTCCTTGCGCAGGAGCAGAACTTCGATGTCTGCATGAGGTCGGAACGGGCACCCGACGGCGAACTCGATTGCGTAACCGCCGGCAATCCACCAGGGGAACTCCCCATCCAAGAACAATGAGCCTACCTCGGCAACAGACAGGGGGAGCCGTCACCGGGCCGAGATCAAGGCGATCTCGGGCGTGTACAAACGGGAGGTCGGCATGGCGTCGCCAGCGGTTGAGAAGGTTCGCGCCCTGGTCGAGCAGTTCGAGCACGACGATGGCCGGCGCCCGCGCATCCTCGTCGCCAAGATGGGCCAGGACGGGCACGACCGCGGCCAGAAGGTGATCGCCTCGGCCTTCGCCGATCTCGGCTTCGACGTGGATATCGGCCCCCTGTTCGCCACGCCGGCGGAAGCGGCCCGCCAGGCTATCGAGAACGACGTGCACATCATCGGCGTGTCGTCGCTGGCGGCCGGCCATCTCACGCTGGTGCCGGAGCTGAAGGGGGAACTCGCCAGGTACGGCCGCGACGACATCATGATCGTGGTCGGCGGCGTGATCCCGCCGCAGGATTTCGATGCGCTCACCAAGGCCGGCGCCGCGGCGATCTTCCCGCCCGGCACCGTCATCGCCGACGCGGCCGTGAACCTGATCGAGGATCTTAATCAGCGCCTGGGCTACGGGCCGCAGCAGGCAGCGGAATGATCATGAAGCAACGCGGCCTTTAGGCATCAGGACGGCCTCCCGCCCTCTGCCACTCAGGTCAGGTTCCATGATGTTTGTTACCGGTCTTTTGATTGTAGCCGCAAAATTAGAATGTGCTGATCGTGCAAAGTAGGGACGTCGCATTTCCCGCCTGTGGCAGATGTGAAAGAACGTGGATGTGAATGTTCGCACAACGCCGGTAAGTGACAGCGTCGCGTTGGATAAGCGATCGGAAGACTGCAACGGCCAGGGAGATTACGGCCGCCAATATGTTGCTCAGTTTGGTCCAAGCTCCTCTCATAAGCGGTAGTATAAGCGTCTCCCACGCTCCCTATAGCTCTAGCTGGGCCATTGGCACAGGCGCTGGATCCTAGACTTTAGTAGGAAGCGCGGCTGCGTACTTGAGAATTGACAAGTTCCCAGTTCTGCTAAATCCTTTTAGCTAATTCGATTTAGCAAGGGATATATCCAGTGGCGCGACGGGGCCCAACGAACGCAGCCCAAGCCAGTGCTCCGACGAGTGTCGACGTCGCCCGTCTCGCCGGCGTCTCTCCGGCAACGATCTCCCTTGTGCTGAACGGTCGCGCCAGCAAGGTTCGTATCTCAGACGAAACCCGTGATCGGGTGATTGCCGCGGCAGCACAGCTCGGCTACACGCCGAACCATGCCGCCCGCAGCCTGCGCCAGCGCCGGACGAATATCATCACCTTCGTCCTGCCGACCCTAGACAATCCCTACTTCTCCGATGTCGTCAGGGCAGCTCAGACGGCAGCCCAACAGCATGGTTATGCGGTTTCGGTAATCCCGGCGAAGACAATGCCTGGAGAGTTCCATGCATTATCGTTTCTGCAGGGCGCTGCCTTCGACGGCATTATCGTGGCCGGACGCGAGAACTGCACCGCTGCGGAACTGCGGCAACTCGCTGCCCGCGGCGTCGCGGTCGTCGTTCTTCAGGAACACAGCCCGGATTCGGCCATCCAGAGCGTCAGCGTCGACTTGGAAGCGGGCGGCTACATGGCGACCCGGCATTTGATCGATCTAGGTCACCGTCGCATTGCCCACGTGACGGAAAAGCTGCATGAACCTGGCACACGCAGGGATCGCCTTGATGGCTATTGCCGGGCACTGGAAGAAGCGGGCTTGACCTTCGACCCTTCTCTGGTTCTGACCGCAGAGAACACAATGGCCGGCGGCAGCAACGCCACGGAGCAATTGCTTGACCTCGGTGCGCTGCGACCGACAGCAGCCTTCATGTACAACGATCAGATGGCAGTTGGCGCCCTTCACGCCCTGCGCGTGCGTGGATTGAGAGTTCCAGATGACTTTGCCGTTGTGGGGTTTGATGGCGTAGCCATCGGACAGTTCACCGCCCCAACTCTCACCACCATCGATCACCCACGTGAGGAGCTCGGCCGTCTCGCGATTGAGGCACTCATCACCGCTTTCGAGAAGAGGCCTGCCGACATGAGGGAACATTTGCTTCCCGTCAAACTCGTCGTGCGTGAATCATGTGGGGGAGGAAAGACCTCACCCCCTAAGGCTCGGCGCAGAGCCCAGGCGAAATAAGCGCCGAACCTGCGCGGCAGAAGGCAGGACGGTAACCCAACACAAGCTCAACTAGACCAAGGAGGAAACCATGACGAATACATTCGACCGCCGAACGATCCTGAAGGCAGGACTGGGCGCAGGTGCTGGCCTGATGGTCGCCGGGCGGGTCAATCCCAGCTTGGCGCAGAGTCCGGTAAAGCTTTCCATGGCTGTATGGGGCGGCAAGGCTGAGGTCGATGCCTACAATCAGGTCATTGCCAAGTATCAGGCGGCCAACCCGAACGTGACGATACGGCTCGACGTCATTCCGTTCGGCCAGTTCTACCAGCAGATCGACACGCGGCTCGCGGGCCGGCAGGCTCCGGACCTGTTCCGGGTCACGTACCAGCAGGTCGGCCGCTATGCCCTTGGCAAGGCTGCGATCGATCTCAGCCAGTTCATCGATTCAAGCTATAGCGCCGCCTTCACGCCATCAGTCTGGAGCGCCGTCAACTACCAGGGCAAGCCCTACGCACTGCCGCATCACACCGATACGTTCGCCCTGTTCTACAATGCCGACATGCTGGAACAAGCCGGGGTGTCGGTGCCAACGAGCCTGGATCAGGCCTGGACCTGGGAGCGCTTCATCCAGGTCGCGAAGCTGCTCAAGGAGAAGTCGCTTGGCTCCTACCCGTTCGCGATGAGCTGGCAGAACTCCGCCGTCCATCGCTGGATGATCTATCTGTACCAGCATGGTGGCCAGCTCCTGAACAACGAACTGACAGCACCGCAGATCAATACGCCCGCAGGCATCGAGACCATCGCCTGGACCCAGAGCTGGTTCAAGGAAGGTCTGGTTCCCCCGAGCACGTCGGTGAAGAGCGCCGAGCCGGTCCAGAACCTGTTTGCCAACGGAACCGTCGCAATGATGCTGAACGGCAATTGGCAGATTCCCTTCGTGAACCAGCAGGCGACCAAGTTCAAATGGGGCGTCACCTACCTGCCGCGCGACGTGGCGATGGCCGATGACCTTGGCGGCACATGCGTGGCCATCTCGCGCGACAGCAAGAATCCCGAGGTTGCGGCAGACTTCCTCAAGTTCCTCGTCAACGAAGAGAACATGCGCGACTACATCAGCGCGGCGCAGTTCCTGCCTGTCCGCAAGTCGCTGGTCGAGGGTGGGGTTCAGTATGCCCTGAAGCCAGACGAAATGAAGGTGTTCGTCGAACAGACGAAGACCATCCCGCAGCACCTCGTCAGCACGGTCGTGCTGCCGACCTGGGGCAAGTTCAACCCCAAGCTGGCGGATGAACTCGATCTCGCCTTCACCTCGGGCCAGTCGCCCGAACAGACGGCCAAGAACATCGAGGCGCATGCAAAGAACATCCTGTTGTCGGCCTAAGAGATCGGGGTGAAGCCCATCATTCCTCTCACGACGGACACCACCATGGCCGATCTTTCCATGACCTATCCGAAGGAGCGAAGCGAGACGACCACCAGCCGGGTTTCCGGCTGGTGGCGGTCCTCCAGGTCTCGCCTCACTCCCTATCTCTTCATCGCACCGAACCTGCTGCTGTTCTCGGTCTTCGTGTTCTTTCCCCTCCTGTACGCCGCCTACATCAGCGTGCATCAGTGGTCCTTGATCGATGCGCCGGAATTCGTCGGCGCCCAGAACTACACCAGGCTCTTGACCGACGGCCAGTTCTGGCAGTCGTTGACGAACACGGTCATCTATTCAGCCGCGACCGTCCCGACGAGCCTCATCCTCGGCCTTTTCCTGGCGATGGGCCTCAACCGGAAACTGGCGACGCGGACATTGCTGCGCAGCCTCTACTTCCTGCCCGTCGTCGTCTCCAGCGTCGCGACGGCTGTCATTGCCGCGTGGCTGTTCAACGACAACTACGGCGTTATCAATGCGCTGCTCAAGCAGGTGGGCATCGGACCCGTTTCCTGGCTGTCGTCTCCGCGATGGGCACTCCCGTCGATCATCCTGACGACGCTCTGGGTGCGCATCGGCTTCTGCATGGTGGTCTATCTGGCGGCACTTCAATCGATCTCGCCGAGCTACTACGAAGCGGCCGTGATTGACGGCGCGACGCGCCCGCAACAGTTCCGCTTCGTGACCTGGCCCTTGCTGCGGCCCACCACGTTCCTGCTGCTCATCCTGAACGTGATCTACTCGTTTCAAGTCTTCGACCTAATCTTCGTCATGACCGGAGGCGGACCCGGGTTCTCGACCACGATGATCGTCCAGTACATCTACCAGGCGGCCTTCGCGAGCTCGGAGATGGGTTACGCAAGCGCCATGGGCATGGTCCTCTTCATGCTGATCCTGCTCTTCACGCTCATCCAGTGGCGGATCAACCGCCGCACCGAGCAATTCGTTTAGGAGGCCGTATCCTGATGGTCACGACAACGAGTCCGGCACGTCAACGCCTCGAGACCTGGGGTCTCTGGCTCCTCCTCGCCGCCGGCGCGGTGGTGATGTTCTTCCCGATCTACTGGATGTTCGCCACGGCCGTCCGGCCGAGGGATCAGATCTTCAGTGGAGCGGTCAATCTTCTGCCCACGGGCTGGGTGTGGAGCAACTTCACGGATGCTTTGGGCCGCATGCCCTTCCTCGACTGGACGTGGAATTCCATAGTGATCTCCGTCGCCGCGGTGGTGATCACGGTCAGTCTCAACCTGTTGTGCGGCTATGCCTTCGCCAAGTTCCGCTTCGCTGGCCGCGACATCCTCTTCATCGGGGTGCTCAGCGCTCTGATGATCCCGATCCAGGTCATCATCGTCCCGCTCTTCCTGGTCGTCGCGGACATGGGTTTGCTGAACAACTACTGGGGCGTCATCCTCCCCCGCGCGGCCGAGGCGTTCGGCATCTTCATGGTGCGCCAGTTCATGGTCAGCATCCCGGACGAGCTGCTCGAGGCGGCGCGGCTCGACGGGGCGAGTGAGCTGACCATCTTCCTGAAAGTGGTGCTCCCGCTCTCCAAGCCGATCATCGCCGTGCTGATCATCTTCACCTTCATGTGGCGCTGGAACGACTTCGTGCTGCCACTCGTAATCCTCACCGATCAGGAGATGTATACGGTGCAGCTCGGTCTGAACCTGCTCAAGGGGCAGTACAACACGGAATGGACCGACATCATGGCGATCGCCCTGCTGTCTCTGGCGCCGATGCTCGTGATCTTCGTGTTCTTCCAGCGTCAGCTCATCCAGGGCATCGCCGGAACCGGCCTAAAATAGACATCACCGCTCTCACGTACTCTCGAAAGGACATCCCTCATGTTCAAAGTGGCTATGATCGGCGCTGGAAGCGTCGTGTTCGTCAAAAACCTTCTCACGGATATTCTGGACCTGCCCGAGCTTCGGGAAGTGACAATCTCCCTTCATGACATCGATGCGGAGCGCCTCGAGACCGCCGGCATGATGGCCCGCTGGACGGCCGAGCAGTTCGGCGCCAATGCCAAGGTCGAGGAGCATCTGGATCGCCGGGCAGCGCTCGACGGCGCGGACTTCGTCATCAACATGGTCCAGATCGGCATGCACGAGGCGACGCTGCTCGACTTCGAGATCCCGCGCAAATACGGCCTGAAGCAGACCATTGCCGACACCTTGAGCATTGGCGGCATCTTCCGCGGCCTGCGCACGATCCCCTTCATGGTCGACATGGTGGCGGAGATGCGCGAGCTCTGCCCCGACGCGCTGCTGCTCAACTATACCAACCCGATGAGCATCCTGACCCAAGCCGTCTACGAGGCTTTTCCGGAGCAGAAGGTGGTGGGCCTGTGTCACAACGTGCAGAATACGAGCAAGGAACTCGCGAGTTACCTGAACGTGCCGGTCGAGCGGCTGTCGTATGATTGCGCCGGCATCAACCACCAGACCTGGTTCCTCAAGCTGCGGATCGACGGCGAGGACGCCTATCCGCGCCTGTGGCAGGCCATGGAGAACCCTGAGATCTACGCCAAGGACAAGGTCCGCTTCGAGCTCATGCGCTCCTTCGGTTGGTTCATCAGCGAGTCGAGCGAGCACAACGCGGAGTATACCCCTTACTTCCTGAAGCGGGATGACCAGATCACCGAGTACGACGTGCCGGTGGACGAATACATCCGCCGCAGCGAGCGCAATCTCCGCCGTTACCAGGACACCCGCAAGCAACTGCTGAGCGGCGAGGCGTTCCCGCTTGAGCGCAGTGTCGAGTACGGATCCCTGATCATCCATGCCATGATGACCGGCAAGCCTCAGGTGATCTATGGCAATGTGAAGAACACCAAGCTGATAGAAAACCTACCGGAAGGCTGCTGTGTTGAGGTGCCGATGATTGTGGACCGGAACGGTCTGCGTCCTTGTCAGGTCGGAAATTTGCCGCCCGAGCTTGCCGGGTATTGTGCTCCCCACGTCTTCGTTCAGGATCTCACCGTGAAGGCGGCGCTCGAGGGCAACCGGGATCGGGTTCACCGTGCCGCTCTGCTCGATCGCCATGCGGCGAGTGTCCTGTCGATCAAGGAGATCGGCGCCATGGTGGAGGAACTCATTGAAGCTCACGGCGACGCCATGCCGGAGGGGATTCGGGCCTCCCGGTCGCAGCCCGAACAGGCCCGGCGCTACGCCTAACGTCCTTCTCCATCATGTGGCGGACGGATGCGTCTGCCACATGCTGCCTGGAACAGAAGACTTCGGAGGGAATCCCATGGCCTCAGTAGAGATCCGCAACATCCGCAAGAATTTCGGAACGGTCCCGGTCATCCACGGGGTGTCGATCGACATCCAGGACGGGGAGTTCGTGATCCTGGTCGGGCCGTCGGGCTGCGGCAAG
>NZ_JAMXFJ010000004.1:0-23622 GCF_025460805.1 Microvirga sesbaniae
CACGAACTCCCCGTCCTGGATGTCGATCGACACCCCGTGGATGACCGGGACCGTTCCGAAATTCTTGCGGATGTTGCGGATCTCTACTGAGGCCACGGGGCTTCCTCCAAACCTATGTGCGTTCGCGGCACTCTAAAGGTGCCCTGCCAGAATCTTGATACAGCTACGTTATGGTAGGTGTTTCTGCAACTTGATCAAGTTAAGCACATATCATGTTGCACGACAAATCTTGACATGCAAGCCGGAGTGCCGTTGCATCGCGAAGATTGCGGTTCCTGAAGCTCCGTCCAGGGCGGGCTGTCGTTCGGACGGGGAGCCATCGGCCGCCCCGCACGGGAACCGGATTTGCATCGTCGAGCTCCGAAAGGCCTGCGCGGCCCGGAGTGAAGGGAGAGAAGCGCTCATGATCAAGAATGTTGCGGTCGTCGGCTGCGGAATCGGCCGCACCCACATCGTGTCCTATGCGGCCCATCCGGACAAGTTCCGCGTCGTGGCCATCTGCGACCTCAACGACGAGCGTCTGGCGAGCATCGGCGACGAGTTCGGCATCGAGCGCCGGACCAAGGACTACGCCGAGATCCTGCGGATGGACGATGTGGACATCGTCGACGTCTGCACGCCCCCGGCGGTCCATCTCGAGCAGATCCTGGCCGCCCTCGCCGCCGGCAAGAACGTGGTGTGCGAGAAGCCGCTCGTGGGCTCTGTGGCGGATGTGGACAAGGTGATCCAGGCGGAAAAGCAATCCAAGGGCCGCGTTCTGCCGATCTTCCAGTATCGCTACGGCAATGGCATCATGAAGGCCAAGCACATCATCGACCAGGGCATTGCCGGCAAGCCCTATCTCGCCTCCGTCGAGGTGTTCTGGAAGCGCACGGCGAAATACTACGACAATCCGTGGCGCGGGCGCTGGGACACCGAGCTCGGCGGCGTTCTCGTCACCCATGCGATCCACCTGCACGACCTCCTCACCTTCGTCATGGGGCCGGTCAAGTCCGTGTTCGCGCGCGCCGCGACGCGGGTGAACGACATCGAGGTGGAGGATTGCGTCGTCGGAAGCCTGGAGCTGCAGAACGGAGCGCTCGCCTCCACGGCGGCCACCCTGGGGTCGCAGGACGAGATCAGCCGCCTGCGCTTCTGCTTCGAGAACGTGACCTTCGAGAGCTGCCAGAAGCCTTACGCACCGGGCGACGACCCGTGGAAGATCATCCCGGCCTCCCCGGAGGTGCAGGCCCGGATCGATCAGGCGTTCGAAGGCTGGACCTTCGTCCCGACCCGGTTCGAGGGATTGTTCGCCCCCTATCACGAGGCGCTGGTCTCCGGCGGAGAGCTGCCGATCACCCTGGCCGATGCGCGCCGGTCCCTGGAGCTGCTCACGGCCTTCTACCAGTCCATCGAAACCGAGCGGCCGCAGACGCTCCAGGTCGGCCCCGATCATCCGCGCTACACGAACTGGAGCCTCGCGAACAAAGGCGCGGACATCCTGCGCTACGCCGCCCGGGCCTAAAGCATCGGACCCAAAAGTGGACTTGCACTTTTGGGATCCATCCGATGCTTTCTTCTTGAATGAGAGCATCGGTCAGGACGGAAAACCGGGGCCACTTTTCCGTCCGATGCTCTAGAACTTCGGACGTGAAAAGTGGACACACTTTCGGGATCGATCCGATGCTCAATTCCTGAAGCGGCGCATCGCTGACGCGGCCCTCTGGGTCACTGGCGTGGCCCGCTTTCGTCCGCACCATGCGCTGGTTCCTGGCGCCATTGAAAAACCCGGGGTTTCATGCCCCGGGCTTTTTATTGCGCTGTCCTCGCGCGCCTCCACCGGCATGCTCAACGCAGCCATTCCTTCCGGCCCGAGAACTCCTCCGGCACGAAGTTGCCGCCCTGGTAGCTGCGGGCCAGCTCGGTGGCGAGCTCGACCGTGTCGACTTTCGCCGCATAGGTTTCCGCATCATCCTGAGGCGCGTAGCCGAGCCGGTAGGCGGCGGCATTGTCCCACCAGGCGCGGGTGTTGCGGGAGACGCCGTAGACGATCTCGTGGATGTAGTCGGCGGTGAGGCCGACCTCGATCAGACGCACGAAATCCCCATGGGACAGCCAGGTGGACAAGGCCCGCCTGTTGTCCGGCTCGGGCAGGCACGAGCCGATCCGCAGGCAGAGGCTGCGGATGCCGTGCTTGTAGGCATAGAGCGCCGCCACGTCCTCTCCGATGGCCTTCGTCAGCCCGTAGCGTGAATCGGGGCGGGGCGGGCTCTCGCCGGACAAGGTCCGGTCGTTCGGATACATGCCGGTGGCGTGGTTGCTGCTCGCGAAGATCACCCGGTCGACGCCGGCCTGCCGCGCCCCCTCGTAGAGATTGATCGTCCCGACGATGTTGGACTGAAGCATCTCGGGCCAGCCGGTCTCATAGGGGATGCCGCCCAGATGGATGATCGCATCCACTCCCTCGCACAGGGACCGGACGGCTGCCGCGTCGGCTAGGTCGCAGGGGACGATGTCCTCGCCCCTGCCGGCGTCCCCCAGGGAGACGATGTCGGACAGCCGCAGCAGCGGGTACCGTCCGGCCAAGGATCGGCGCAGAAGGCTTCCAAGGCGGCCTGCGGCTCCGGTGAGCAGAATGCGTTGCGGGTTCATGGCTGTTCCACGGTTCGTTGGAGAAAATTATTCATCATATATATGATGAATTGGGCGCGTCGGCGTTCGGCGTGATTCGCCTCCCTCGGAATGGTCGGACGCGCCGCCGGCCGGCTCGGTCCGTCAGGCGTCCATCCACCGTTCGACCCGCGCGCCGGCCACGGGGGACGACGCGATGAACAGGCTGCCGGATTGAGGCGCGGCCGCGAGCACGTCGGGGCTGTCCGGCTTCAGGGACGTGATCACCAGGGTCTTCAGGTCGTCGCCGCAGAAACACGGCATGGTCGGGGCCGGAACGGGCACGGGATGGGATTCCACGATCGCCCCGTCCCGGGAGATCCGGTTCAGGTGTCCGGCGGACACGCCGGAACTCCAGTAGAAGCCCTCTTCGTCGCAGGCGCCGCCGTCCGGCCGGCCCTGGGCCTCGTCGAGCGTGGCGATGCGCGCCCGGTTCGCGAGGCGCCCGGAGGACGGCTCGAAATCGTAGCGGTCGATCCACGGGCCGCGGGAATCCGAGTGGAACATGGTGCGGCCGTCAGCCGACCAGGCGAGCCCGTTCGACACGAGGCAGACATGCTCGAGCACGCGGGTGACCTGACCGCGCCCGTCGACCCGATAGAGGGAGCCGCGCGGCTCCTTCCGGGGGCGGTCGTCCATCGAGCCGACCCAGAACGCGCCGTCGGGCCCGACCTTGCCGTCGTTCAGACGGTGCCAGGAAGGCTCGTCCGGAACCTCCGCGAGGATGTCCAGGCCCTCGTTCTCGGGATCGAACACCGCAATCGTGCGTTCGAGGGCAACGACCAACCGGCCGCTGGCTGCGAGCCCGATCGACCCGACGACCCGCGGCATCGTCCAGGTGCGATGCTCCGAGCCGTCCAGGCGGACGGAATGGATGGCCGGCGCCTTGATGTCGACGAAGAACAGGACCTTGCGGCGATCGTCCCAGACGGGGCTCTCCCCGATCCCGCAGCGGGTATCCTTGAGGAGACGGAAATCGAGCATCAGCGGGGCCCCGGCCCGGCCGGCCCCGCTTCCGCGAGCGCCTGCGCCTTCAGGGTCAGCTCCATGGCCTTGAAGCAATGCTCCTGGCCCATGGCCGTCTCGGTCCGGTTGAGGACGTCGTCGAGGAGATTGCGCCCGTAAGGCAGCTCCTCGTTGGAGCAGTCGAGATGGCGCATGCCGGTCTTGTCGACCAGGAACAGATGATCCTTGCCCTCGCGTCCGGCGATGTCGATGTACTTGCGCATCTCGATGGTGCCGTCGGTTCCCACGACCATGACGCGCCCGTCGCCCCAGATCGGCAGGCCGTCCGGCGTGAACCAGTCGACCCGGATGTACCCGGTGGCATCGGCGGTCCTGAGCGTCATCTCGCCGAAATCCTGCAGCCCTGGCGTCTGCGGGTTGTTGCGGTTGGCCACCAGCGCATAGGTGACCTCGGCGTCGCTCGCGCCGGTGTAGAACAGGAACTGCTCGCATTGATGCGACGCGATGTCGGTCAGGATCCCGCCATAGGCATCCCGTTCGAAGAACCAGGACGGGCGGATCGGTGCATTGAGCCGGTGCGGGCCGAGCCCCAGGGTGTTCACCACCTTGCCGATGGCCCCCGCGCGGATCAGCTCGCCGGCCTTGTCGGTGACGCGGCTGCTGAAGTGCTCGGAGTAGAAGATCGAGTAGATGCGACCGGTCTCCTGCTGGACCCGGCGCACCTCGGCCAGCTCCTCGAGGGTGACCATGCCGGGCTTGTCGACCATATAGTCCTTGCCGTGGCGCATGACCTCGATGCCGATGCGCGCGCGATCCCTGGGGATCGCGGCGCTCAGCACGATGGCGATGCTGTCGTCCTCCAGGATGCGCCGGGCGTCGTGGACGCGCTCCGCCTGCGGATAGCGTTCCGCAAAGGGAGCCGCGAGGTCGTCCTCGGGGGCGAAGAAGGACACGAACGCGGCCCCGGCGCCGAGAAGGGCATCAACCTGACCGAAGATGTGGTTGTGGTTGATGCCGATGACGGCGAAGCGAATTCCCGATGCTGACATTCGCTCAACCCTTCAGGCCGGTGGTCGCGATGCCTTCGATCAGCAGGCGCTGGAAGACCGCGAAGAACAAGAGGACCGGGATCAGGGCGACCACCGACATGGCGAAGAGGGCGCTCCAGTCGGACTTGCCCGTGGAGTCCACGAAGGTGCGCAGGCCGAGCTGGACCGTGTACTGGCTCGCGTCGTTCAGATAGATGAGCGGGCCGAAGAAGTCGTCCCAGGTCCAGATGAAGGTGAAGATCGCCGCCGTGGCGAGCGCCGGCACCGACAGGGGCAGCATGACGCTCCAGAAGATGCGCCACGGGCCGGCCCCGTCGATGATCGCCGCCTCGTCGAGCTCGCGCGGGATGCCGCGGAAGAACTGGTAGAGCAGGAAGATGAAGAAGGCGTCGGCGGCCAGGAACTTGGGCACCACCAGGGGCAGGAAGGTGTTGACCCAGTCGAGGTTCAGGAACAGCACGTATTGCGGGATGAGGGTCACATGGTACGGCAGCATCAGCGTGCCGAGCATGAGCGCGAACCAGAAGTTCTTGAGCGGGAACTTCAGGCGCGCGAAGGCATAGGCGGCGAGCGAGCAGGAAAACACGTTGCCGATCACGCTCAGGACCGAGATCACCAGCGAGTTCCAGAAGAAGGTCCCGAAGCTCACCGTCAGGCCGCTCCAGCCGCGGATATAGGCGTCGAGGGTGAACCTGTCCGGCCAGAGCGAGGCGTTGCCGAAGATCTCGTCGTCGGGCTTGAAGCTGCTCGCGAGCATCCACAGGAGCGGATAGAGCATGACCAGCGAAACGGCGCACAGGATCACGTGGTAGAGGAGCGAGCGGGCTCCGCCGACATTCTGCGTCGTGGCGACTGTTGTGGCGTCAGTCATTGTAATGGACCCAGTAGCGAGAGGTGAGGAACGAGAAGGCGGTGAAGCAGGCGATGATGATCAGAAGGATCCATGCCAGCGCCGACGCATAGCCCATCCGGAAATAGGCGAAGCCTTCCTGATACAGGTACAGGGTATAGAACAGGGTCGAGTCGATCGGCCCGCCCGTGCCTTCGCTGATGATGAAGGCCGGCGTAAAGGCCTTGAACGCATCGATGGTCTGCACGATGCCGTTGAAGAACACCACCGGGGTGAGCAGCGGCAGGGTGATCTTGAAGAACTGCTGCACCTTGTTGGCGCCGTCGATGTTCGCGGCCTCGTACACGTCCGGCGGGATCTGCCGCAGGCCGGCGAGGAAGATGATCATCGGCGAGCCGAACTGCCAGATGCTGAGCAGCACCAGCGTGTAGAGCGAGTAGTTCGGGTCCGAGATCCAGCTCGGCCCCTGGATGCCGAAGAGCCCCAGCGCCACGTTGGCGAGGCCGTCCTTGGCGAAGAGCTGGCGCCACAGCACCGCGATGGCGACGCTCGCGCCGAGCAGCGAGGGCAAGTAGAACAGCGCACGGTAGAGGGGCAGGCCGGCAATGCCGCGGTTGAGCACCATGGCGAGGCCGAGCGCGAAGGCGAGCTTCAGCGGAACGGCCAGGATCACGTAGGTGAACGTCACCTGCATGGAATGCCAGAACTTCACGTCGTTGGTGATGATGCGCTGGTAATTGGCCGTTCCGATGAACTGCGGATCCTGAAGCAGGTCGAAATTGGTGAACGACAGATAAAGGGACGCGAGCGTCGGGCCAAGCGTCAGCCCGAGGAAACCGATGAGCCAGGGGGCCAGGAACGAGTAGGAGACGAGAGTGCGGGACAATCCGCCCCGACGCTTGCTGCGCTTCTCCGGCTCGGTGATCGTCAAAGGGATTTGAGCAGTTGTTGTCATGCGGAATGGCTCACAGCAAGGTCATGATAGACGGACAGGCCGACCCGGTTCGGCTGGGTCGGCCTGGTGAGTCAGAGGGCGCTCGCGGTCAGGCGCGGCTCAGGATGGCCTGGGCTTCGCTGACGTACTGCTTGCCGCCATCGGCCGTGGACAGGCGGCCGAAGCCGACCTGCTCGGCGATCCGGCGCAGCATGGTCTGAATCTCGCCGGCGCCCTTCGGCGGCGCGGGTGGGATCGGCCCGACCTTCGGAGTGACGTGAGAGATGAAGTCCACGACGAGCTTGCCCTGGGCGTCGAGCTCCGCCGACACGGCCTCGCGGATCTTCGGCGAGGCCGGAACGCCGCGCTCCACGCCGAGGAGCTTCGCGCCGTCCACGTCCTTCACGGTGAAGTTGGCGAACTTGACCGCCGGCTCGGCCACCTTGCTGCGGGCATAGATGCTCCACATCATCGACGGCTTGAGATAATGGCCGGGATTGGGGCCGGCGCCCTGCGGGTACATGGTGACGCCGAGCGGGTTCTTGTTGAGAACCTGGTAGCCCACATACTGGTTCGAGTGGTTGAACGCGCAGGCGGCGCGGCCCTGCGTCAGCAGGTTGGTCTCGATGTTGTTCTTGTCGAGGGCCTGCAGATCGGCGGGCGGGCAGGCCTTCGCCTCGCGCGCCTTGGCCCACATGGCGAACCAGTCGGACGCATCCTTCTCGTCGAGGCCGAGCTTGCCGTCCTCGGTGAAGAGCGCCTTGCCGCGCTGGCGCAGCCAGTTCTCGAACGCGACCTCTTCGGCGCTTCCGTCGGACGTGCCGTAATACTCACCGTTATGCGCCTTGGTGACGGCCGCGGCGAGCTCGAAGAACTTGTCCCAGGTCACGTCGATCGGCTCGGGAACGCCGGCCTTCTGGAACGCGGCCTTGTTGTAGATCAGCGCGTTCGAGTTGTTGCCGATATTGATGCCGTAGAGCTTGCCGTCGACCTTGCAGCTGTCGAGGGAAGCCTTGTCGAAATCGCCGATGTCGAGGGACTTGCCCAGGAATTCGTCGAGGGGCAGCAGGGCGCCGCGACGGGCGTATTCCGCAACGTAGCGGTAGTCCATCTGAATCAGGTCGGGCGCGTTGCGGCCGGCCGCCTGGGTGGCGAGCCGCGGCCAGTAATCGCCCCAGGCCAGGGTCTCGCCGTCGATCTTCACGCCGGGGTTCCGCTCCTGGTAGAGCGACACCGCCTTCAGGGTGCGGTCGGCCCGCTCCTTGGAGCCCCACCAGTACAGGCGAACGCGGGCATCCTGGGCGAAAGCCGGGAGGCTCCCGAGCGCGCTGAGGCCGGCGGATCCAAGAGCCGCCTTCAGCAAGGTCCTACGGTTAAGATCGTGAGTCATGTGGCGTATCTCCCTCTCGGGCGCCGGCTCAACGGCTGCCCTGATGCATGGCCTCTTTCGGCGACATCTCTTGTTCTTTGGCACCTGCCCCGCCGAGGTTCCGGTCCCTTCCCCTCGGACGTTACGGGAGCACTCCGCTTTTGTCGCCATCCGACATGAAGCTAAAATTTAGAATGGTTGTATGTCAACCAGTTGTATGATGTAATTCGACGATCTAAGCTCCCGGACCGAAGCTTCCTAAGGGATAACCGGATCAAAGAAACAACCAGACCCGGGTTTACCCATCGCCGAAGCTCATATTTGTCATACAAATTCAACGCCGGGCCCCGGACCGGGCGACGCAGCAGGAGAACTCAAGAGAATGGATCGCGCGAACAGGAAACGCATTGCCCTCATCGGCACGGGCCACCGCGGCACGAGCATGTGGGGAATCAACGTCGTCAAGGGCTATGGCGACTTCGTCGAGATCGTGGCCCTGTGCGACCTCAACAGGCTTCGGGCCGAGCGCGCCAGGGGCTTTTTGGGCATCGATGCCCCCATCTACGCCGACGCCCAGGAAATGATCGCGGCCGTCAAGCCGGACACGGTGATCATCTGCACCCGGGACTCGAATCACGATGAAATGATCGTGCGGGCGCTCGAAGCCGGCGTGAACGTCATCACCGAAAAGCCCATGACGACCACCGCCGAGAAGGTGCGCCGCATCCTCGACGCCGAGAAGCGGACGGGCAAGCGCGTCGACGTGACCTTCAACTACCGCTACGCCCCGACCGTCCGGAAGATCAAGGAACTCCTGAACTCGGGCGTGATCGGCGACGTCACCTCCATCGACTTCCACTGGTTCCTCGACAACAAGCACGGTGCCGACTACTTCCGGCGCTGGCACGCCATCGAGGAGAATTCCGGCAGCCTCTTCGTCCACAAGAGCACGCACCATTTCGACCTGATGAACTGGTACCTGGACGACGACCCGGAGGACGTATTCGCGTTCGCGAGCCTTCGCAAATACGGCAAGGTCAATCCGTTCCGCGGCGAGCGCTGCAAGACCTGCCCGCACGCCAGCTACTGCGACTACTACATGGACATCAGCCAGGATCCCTGGCTCGAGGCTCTCTACGAGGACCCCTCGCGCGAGGACGGCTATGTCCGCGACGCCTGCGTGTTCCGCGAGGAGATCAACATCCCCGACACCATGTCGGCGATGATTCGATACCGGAAGGGCGTGCAGGTCACCTATTCGGTGAACACTTACATGCCGATCGAGGGCCATTTCATCGCCTTCGACGGCACGAAGGGCCGCATCCAGATGCGTCAGTTCGAGCGCCAGCCCTGGGAGACGCCGGAGCACGACGAAATCCTGCTCGTGCGGAATTTCGGCGGCGCCGAGACCATCAAGGTCCCGCATGAGCCGGGCGGGCATTTCGGCGGCGATCCGAAGCTTCAGGATATGCTCTTCAAGCCGGATACGCCGGATCCGCTGAATCAGCGCGCCGGATCGCGCGCCGGCGCCATGTCGGTCCTGTGCGGCATCGCTGCGCTTCAGAGCTCCAAGACCGGACAGATGGTCAGCGTCTCGAAGCTCCTCGATCCGACCCAGGCCATCGCGGCCTGATCATCGACGGGAGGTGGCGGCAACCACCTCCCTCACCTGCTCCGGAAACGGGAGCAGCCGAACGGAACACCTGAGAGAACAGCCCATGATCGTGAGCGAGAACTTCTCGGCGGATGTGATTCGTGCCCAGATCGAGGCGATCCTGCGCGCCTGGGGCATGAGCGAGGAGACGCTGCGCCTGACGGCCGAGGTGATGGTCGAGACCGATCTGCGCGGCATCGACTCCCACGGCATCTCGATGCTGACGCAATATGCGCAGATGCAGAAGGCCGGTCAGCTCGCGCTTCAGGCGGAACCCGGGATCGTCCGGCAGAGCGCCAGCACGGCCCTGATCGATGGGGGCGCCGGCCTGGGCCACCCCGCCGCCCTCATGGGCATGAACCTCGCGATCGAGAAGGCGCTGGCCCATGACGTCGGGGTCGTATCGGTCTTCAACTCGCATCATTTCGGTGCCGCCGGCTACTACGCCACCATGGCCGCGGAGCGCGGGCTGATCGGTGTCGTGTCGTCGACGACCCGGGTGATCTCGGTGGTGCCCACGAACGGAGTCGAGCGCGTTCTCGGCACGAACCCCATCGCGGTCGCCGTGCCGGGCGGCCGGCATCCGAGCATCTGCCTCGACATCTCCACCAGCGTCGTCGCGGCCAACAAGGTCAAGGTCTATGCCCTGCAGGACAAGGAGCTTCCGGCCGGCTGGGTGATCGACGGCAGCGGACAGCCCGTGACCGATTCCGCCAAGGCCTTCCGCCAGATTTTCGAGAGCCAGGTGGGCGGCCTCACGCCGATCGGCGGCGATGGCAGCGAGATGGGCGGTCATAAGGGATATGGCCTTGGTCTGATCGCCCAGATCCTGTCCGGAACCCTGTCGGGCGGCTCGTTCTCACCGGTCAGGAACCAAACCCAGAAACCGTCCGACCCCGACAATATCGGCCATTTCTTCATGGCGTTGAACCCGGCGGCCTTCCGGCCGTTCGACGCGTTCCAGTCGGACGTGGAGACCGTCATCGACACCCTGCACGCCGTCAGGCCGATCCGCCAGGATGAGCCCGTGCTCGTGCCGGGCGAGCCGGAATGGTCCGCCCGCGAGGAGCGGCTCGTCAAGGGCATCCCGATTCCCGAGACGCTGAAGCTGAAGGTGCGGGAGATCGCCGAGGCGGCCGGCGCTCCTTACCTGCTGCGACCGGCCATGGCCGCGTGAACCTGTGCGGCTCCCGCCCGTGGGCGGGAGCCATGTTTCAAGACACGATGTCAAAGATCGCGGTCGCGTGTCGTCAGACGACCGTGCGGTGCCGCTCGATGCAGGTGGCGAGCACCTCCTCCATCGGCTTGGTCCACCAGTTGTTCTCCGAGAAGATCTCGACCTCCGAGTAGCCGGCATAGCCGACCGCCTCGACGGCCTCGCGGATGCCGCGCAGGTCGATCACGCCGTCACCCATCATGCCGCGGTCGAGCAGCAGGTCCGTGGTGGGCACGAGCCAGTCGCAGACATGATAGGCGAGCAGCCTGTCCTGACCCGTGCGGCGGATCTGCTCCTTCAGTTCCGGATCCCACCAGACGTGATAGACGTCGACGGCGAGCCCGAGCATTCCGGTGCGCTCGGGATCGACCCGGTCGCAGATGTCGAGCGCCTGGCGCATCGTGTTCACGCAGGCGCGGTCGGCCGCGTACATGGGATGGAGCGGCTCGATGGCGAGCGGCAGCCCCGCCTGCCGCGAATACTCGAGCAGGGTCGCGATGCCGTCCTCGACCTGGCTGCGCGCCGCGTCGATGTCCTTCGACGGCTGGGAGCCGGGCCGCGAGTATTGCGGCAGGCCGCCGACCACGAGAACGAGGCAAGGGGCGCCGAGCGCGACCGCCTCGTCGACGGCGCGGCGGTTGTCGTCGGTCGCCTCCTGCAGGCGTGCCGCGTCGGCCGGGAACATGCCGCCGCGGCAATAGCCGGAGAGCTCCAGCCCCGCATCCTTCACGGCCGCCACGGCCCGGTTGAGGCCGATTGCCGCCACCTGGTCGCGCCAGGGCGAGATCGCCTTGATCTCGGCCCTGGCGCAGGCCTCCGTGATGGCCACGAGATCGCCCTGCTTCCTCACCGTGGCCGTGTTGATCGACAGGGCCCGATGATCGCCGGAAAAGTCACGCATCGCTTACGCCTCCACCCCGTGCGTGGCCATGACGCAGCGCATGCGCTCCACGGCGAGATCCGGATCGCGCAGCAGGCCGGCCCTGTCCGCCAGACGGAAGAGCTCGGCGAGGTGCAGGGTCGAGCGTGTGCTCTCCTGCCCGCCCACCATGGTGAAGTGGTCCTGATGGCCGTTGAGATAGGCCATGAACACCACGCCGGTCTTGTAGAACCGCGTCGGGGCGCGGAAGATGTGCCGCGACAGCGGGACGGTCGGCGCGAGCGCCTCGTGGAACGCGTCGAGATCGCCGGCCGCGAGGCTCACGAGGGCCGAGGAGGCCGCCGGCGCGATGGCGTCGAAGATGCCGAGCAGCGCATGCGAATAGCCCTGTTCGTCGCCGGCGATCAGCTCGGCATAGTTGAAGTCGTCGCCCGTATACATGCGCACGCCCTTGTCGAGGCGGCGCCTCATGGCGATCTCCTTGTCCTTGTCGAGGAGCGAGATCTTGACGCCGTCGACCTTCGACGCATGGGCGTTGATGATCGCCACGCAGGTATCCATGGCGGCGTCGAGATCGGCCGTGCCCCAGTAGCCGGCGAGCGCCGGATCGAACATGTCGCCGAGCCAATGGATGATCACGGGCTCCTTCGACTGGCCGAGGATGCGGTCGTAGACCTTGACGTAGTCGTCGGCCGACTTGGCCACGCGGGCGAGCGCCCGCGACGCCATGAGGATGATGCGCCCGCCGACCGCCTCGATGGCGGCGAACTGCTCCTCATAGGCCCGGATCACGTCGTCGATGCTGCGTGCCGCCTCGGGCGCCAGGTGGTCGGTGCCCGCGCCGGAGAACACGAGAGCGTTCCCCCGCGCCTTGGCGGCGCCGACCGAGCGGCGGATCAGCTCGAGCGAGGTGGGCCAGTCGAGGCCCATGCCGCGCTGCGCCGTATCCATGGCCTCGGCCACGCCGAGGCCGAGATCCCACAGACGCTCGCGATAGGCGATGGTCTTGTCCCAGTCGATGGCGGCCTGCAGCCACGGATCCGCATCGGCGAGCGGGTCGGCCACCACGTGGGCGGCCGAGAACGCGATGCGGTTCATCGGTCCGCTCACCGTGTCGGGGAAGGATTTCGGCGCGGAGAGCTTATAGGTCTCCAGGCTGCGATCCGCGTGCGGCAGGCGGATCGACAGGGCGCTGACGGTCTCAGGCCGGTTCATGCTGCTTCTCCTTCGAGGCGCCGACATTCAGCGGCGGCACGTCGACCCAGCGACGCTCGCGCCAGCTCTCGAGGGCGCATTCCACGAGCTGCACGCCCTTGGCGCCTTCCACCAGGGTGTACTTGTAGGGCGCAT
The DNA here is from genome assembly GCF_025460805.1 of Microvirga sesbaniae. Classification (GTDB taxonomy): domain Bacteria; phylum Pseudomonadota; class Alphaproteobacteria; order Rhizobiales; family Beijerinckiaceae; genus Microvirga; species Microvirga sesbaniae. The sequence goes on from NZ_JAMXFJ010000004.1 coordinate 12,918, forward strand.
CCTCGACCACGTGGCGGACGAACATCTCCCACTGGGTCTTGAAGCCGTTGTCGTAGACCGTGTTGTCGGGCACCGGCTGCCAGGTGTCGTAGAAGTCGATGGTCTGCTTCTGGTCCGGGTTCCAGACCGGGCGCGGCGTGGCCTGGCGCGGCTGGATCACGCAGTCGGTCAGGCCAGCGACCGCCGAGCCGTGCGTTCCGTCCACGTGGAAGGTGACGAGGTCGTCGCGATAGACGCGGGTGCACCAGGACATGTTGATGTGGGCGATCACGCCGCCGTCGAGCATGAAGGTGGCATAGGCGGAATCGTCGGCCGTCGCCTGATAGGTCTTGCCCTTCTCGTCCACGCGCTCGGGGATGTGCGTCGAGCCGATGCAGGAGACCGAGCGCACCTCGCCGAAGAGGTTGTCGAGCACGTAGCGCCAGTGGCAGACCATGTCGAGGATCATGCCGCCGCCGTCCTCCGAGCGGTAGTTCCAGGACGGGCGCTGCGCCGGCTGGCCCCAATCGCCCTCGAACACCCAGTAGCCGAACTCGCCGCGCACGGAGAGCATGCGGCCGAAGAAGCCGGAATCGCGCAGCATCTTCAGCTTCTGCAGGCCGGGCAGGAACAGCTTGTCCTGCACCGTGCCGTTCTTCACGCCCTTCTCGCGGGCGAGACGGACGATCTTCAGGGCCTCCGGCAGGTTCGTGGAGATCGGCTTCTCGCAGTAGATGTGCTTGCCGGCGTTGATCGCCTGCTCCAGCAGGGTCGGGCGCATCTGGGTCGTCGCCGCGTCGAAGAAGACTTCGTCCTTCGGATCGGCGATGGCGGCGTCGAGTTCGGTCGTCCACCGGTCGATGCCATAGGTCTTGGCAAGCTCCTGGATCTTCTCGGCGTTCCGGCCGACCAGGATCGGATCGAGCTGCACCTTCGACCCGTCGGACAGGGTCACGCCGCCCTGGGCCCGGATGGCCGCGACGGAGCGGATGAGATGCTGGTTCATTCCCATGCGGCCGGTGATGCCGTGCATCACGATGCCCAATCTGCGCTGAGTCATAGCAAAAGTCTCCTATCGACGATGATGGTGTGCGAGCGGAACGAGACTGCTCCAGTCGGGCTCGGCGCCGCCGGCGAAACCTGGAACAGACAACAGGGACGAGGTGGGGAGCGAACCGCGCTCGAACGCAAGGCCCAGGCGGCCGCCCTGCTCCCGGTAGAGATCGGGATGCGCGGCCGCGAAGCGCGCCGCTTCCGCATCCGACGCGAGCCCGAAGCCCTCGACGTAATGGTGGCCGTTGCGCTCGGCATGGGTGAGGCCGAGGGTGGCGACGAGCGCGGTATCCTGCTGGATCCCAAGCCCTGCCTGGCACGTGAGATCCTCTGCGGAGACGAAATACCCGCCGGGCCGGGCCTCGTTCAAGGCCGAGACGCGAACGGCATTCAGGATGGACTTGTAGAACCCCTTGCAGGCTTTCGAGGACACGCCGCGATAGCCGAGCTCGACCGCGCGCGGGAAGGCATCGTAATCGCCATCGGCCTCGTCGATGATGAACGGGATCCCGTCGGCGAGATCGCCCAGGGGCGCCGCGAAGGTCCCGGCCCGGTCGAACGGCTGCTCGATGTAGAGAAGGTGATTGCGGAAGGCGTGCAGCCTGCCGCCGTTCATCTCCCGCAGGAGGCCCCTCAGACGTTGCGGATCGTACTGCTCGTTGGCGTCGAGGGTCGCGCGATAGTCGGGAACATGCCGCGACAGGAGATCGTGGATCGCCAGCAGCCGGGCGATGTCCGCATCGACGTCGCCGCCGATCTTGATCTTGAAGAGCCTCAAGCGCGCGAGCCGGATTTCATCCTCGAGCCCGCCGGCGCCTTCGAGGGAATCGAGCAGCCCGACCGTGTGCCGCAGCAGGACTTCGCCGGCGGGCTGCACGTCGCTCAGGAAGGACCGGATGCGCTCCGGGTCGAGGTCCGGCGTCTGGCGGGAATCGATGCCGAAGACGTTGCGCCGTACGCCGTCCGGGAAGCCGAGTCCCAGCGCCTTGAGGGCGGCGTCCGCGATGGCCTTGTCGAGGAGGGCGGGCCCGAAGGAGGCGGCGAGACCCGGCATTTGCCGATCGGCTGCCCACGTCCTCTGGGCCGTGAAGCCCCGCACGTGATGGCCGAAAGCCGTGTCAGGGTCCTGAGACCCGGCGTAGTTGCGCGCCGCCGCCCCAAGGCTCGCCTTCAGGTCGGCGATGGTGTCCTGCGGCGACTTGGCCGGGTTCTTGTCGAACCATTTCGGCATCATCATCTCGGCGGTGACGCCGGTCGCCGTACCCCTGCCCTCCACCTCGACGACAGCCCGCACGAAGGCCTGCGGCGCCGCGTCGACGGTCACGAGGCCGAACCGGAACGGCCGCGCGAAGCGCATGGGGCGTTCGTAGGTCTGGATCTCGAGGATGCGAAGCCGGTGTCCTGCCATGGTGTTCAATCCAGGTGGCCGCGGGCATAGAAATGCGCGCGGATCTTCTGCGTCAGATCGACGAAGGTCGGATGTCCCATGATCTCCAGATCACGCGGGCGCGGCAGCGTGACTTCGTAGATCGCCGCGATCGTCCCGGGCCGTTCCGACATGACCACCACCCGGTCGGCGAGGAACACCGCTTCGGGGATTGAATGGGTGATCAGAAGGATCGTCTTCCCCGTCTCGTGATGGATCCGCTGCAGCTCGAGATTCATGCGCTCGCGCGTCATGGCGTCGAGGGCGCCGAAGGGCTCGTCCATGAGGACGATCTTCGGATCGTGCACCAGCGCCCGGCAGATGGCGGTGCGCTGCTGCATGCCACCGGAGAGCTGCCAGGGATACTTGTTCTGAAAATCCTCGAGACCCGCCATGGACAGGAGCTTGCGGGCGCGGGCGAGATGGGTCTCGCGGTCGAGCTTGCGCACCTCGACCGGGAGCATGACGTTGCGCAGCACCGAGCGCCAGGGCAGGAGCACCGGGCTCTGGAACACGATGCCCACGTCGTCCGGCGGATCCTTCACGGCGACGCCGCCGATCTGGACCTCGCCCTCGGTTGCAGGGATGAGGCCGGCGACGAGCTTCAGGAGCGTGGACTTGCCGCATCCCGAGGGGCCGACCACGGCGACGAACTCGCCTTCCGTGATGTCGAGATTGATCGGCCGCAGGGACGGCACGTCGCCGCCCCGGGTGCGGTAGGTCTTCGCGAGATTGCGGATCTCGATCATGCTGCGAGGCGCGGACGCCTCGCTCTTGGGGATGACACGCAAATGTGCCATGGCATGCGCCTGCCTGCTCACTGGGTGGCCTTCGGCAGGAAGTCGCGGGTGTAGAAAGCCTTCGGATTCTCCTTCGCGGCCGGGTCGAGGCCGCCGTACTCGATGAGGAGATTGACCGTCTCGGCCATGTTGGCGTCCGTGACGTTGAACGGACGCTGGTTTTTCGTCTCCTCGGTGCGGTAGAGCGGGATCGTCAGCTCGAAGCCTTCCTGCAGCGTGTCGGGCTTGCCGGCCTTCGGCAGCGCCTTCAGCACGGCCTGCGTGGCCTCGGCAGGAGCCTTCTCGGCGCCTTCGATGGCCTTGGTGGTCGCGCTCATGAACCGGCGCACGAGATCGGCCTTATCCTTCAGGGTGTCCTTGTGCGCGATGATGCCCGAGGAGACGAGGTTGACGCCGTAATCCGCGAACATGACCGGCGTGACGTTCTTGCCCGTCGCGTCCTTGATCTTCATGCTCTGGTCCATGACGTAGCCGAGGAGCACGTCGGCCTGGCCGTTGATGACCGCGTTGAGCTTCGTCTGCGCGTCGCCGGAGACGATCCGCATCTCGCTCTCCTTGAGGCCCGCCTTCTTGAGGAAGAGCGGCCAGATCTGCGACATGGAATCGCCGGGCGTCGTCGCGACCGTCTTGCCGCGCAGATCCTCGGCCTTGCGGATGTTCTTCTCGGAGAAGCCCATGGCCGACATGGGGTTCTTCTGCAGCAGCACGCCCGGGGACATGACGGGAGCGCCCTTCACGGCGGCGCGGATCATGGTCGGGACGTCCGCATAGGCGAAGTCGACGGTCTTGGCCGCCACGGCCTGCACGGTCACGGCCGAGCCGCGACCTTCCTGAATCTCGAGATCGATGCCCTCGGCGGCATAGAGGCCCTTCTCCTTGCCGTAGAAGAACGGCGCGTGCTCGCCGTAGACGTACCAGTTGAGCATCAGCACGACCTTGTCGGCCGCTTGCGCCGGCAGCGACACGAAGGGCATGAGAGCCGTCGCGGCGAAGAGGGTGGCTTTCAGGAACGTCCGCTTTTTCATCAGTTTCCTCCGGTTGGGTGCCCCGCCCTTGTGGTTCAGGCGGTTGCTGAAAAATCGTGTCGCTGGCTGGCGTGCCATGGCACGGTGTAACGCTCGATGAGATCGATGATCCAGAACAGGATGACGCTGATCAGCGCCAGGATCACGAGCGCCGCGAACATGGTCGGCAGCTCGAAATTGCCGATCGATCGCTGCAGGACGAAGCCGATGCCCGAATTGGCGCCCACGAACTCTCCGACGACGGCGCCGACGACGGCCAGCGTCACGGAGACCTTCAGGCCCGCGAAGATGGCCGGCATCGCATGGGGCAGGCTCACCATGGTGAAGGCCTGGAGGCGGGACGCCTTCATGGAGCGGACGAGATCGCGCATTTCGGGGTCGAGCGACTTGAAGCCCTGCACGCCGGCGACCACCACGGGGAAGAAGCCGAGCAGGAAGGCCGAAATCACCTTCGGGGCCATGCCGAAGCCGAACCACACCACGAAGAGCGGCGCCACCGCGACCTTGGGGATCGACTGGGAGAAGACGAGCAGCGGATAGACGTAGGATTCGACCGTGCGGGACCCGGCGATCAGCATGGCGATCGGGATGCCGAACGCGGCGGAGAGGAAGAACCCGCCGAGCGTCGCCATGGTGGTGGGAATGGCCTCGATGAGCAGCTTGTCGCCCTCATTCCAGAACGCCACCGCCACGTCCTTCGGGGGCGGGATCAGGTAGGCCGGAATGGCGAAGATCCGGACCGTGAGATCCCACAGCACGACCGTGAGGACGAGAAGCCCGAACGGCTTGATCCAGGCGGAGTTCAGCAGGTTCTGACCGGCGCGCGCGAGCTTCGACGTCATGAAGCGTCTTCCTCAAGGGCGTTTCCAAACAATGTCGGAGGCGGCTTCTGCCGCTCTATGTAACCAACTGGTTAATTAGACGCCCGGTTGTCAGACATGTCAAGCGCCGATTGCCAATTCAGGCACGCACGCCGGCGCGGACGAAATCGACCACGTGGTCGATCCGCTCCTTCATGGCGGGAGCCGACAGGAGCTCGCGTCCGAACGCCACGGACAGGGTATAGACGTTCGACAAGTAGAAGTAGCAGAGCCCCGCGATGGACACGTAAAGCTGGACCGGATCGATTCCGGGCCGGATGAGCCCTGTCGTCTCGCCGCGCTTCAGGATGACGCCGATCGTCTCGATCACCGGGGAGTTCATGGTATGCACCTGCAGGGATTTCCTGAGGTGCTTCGCCCGATGCTGGTTCTCGGCATTGAGCAGCATCATGAATTCGGGGTGCTGGACGAAATAGTTCCAGGTGAAGCGCACGAGCTCCTCGAGCGCCTGCAGCGGGGTCAGTTCCTCGAGGTGGAGCTCCCGCTCGGCGGCGCGGATGTGATCGTAGGCCGCTTCGAGCGTCGCCAGGAACAGCGCCTCCTTGCTCCCGTAATAGTAGTAGAGCATGCGCTTGTTGGTGCGGGCCGCCTCGGCGATCTGATCGACGCGCGCGCCCCCGTAGCCGTGGCTGGCGAACTCCGCCGTCGCAGCCTCCAGGATCCGCCGCTTGGTCGCTTCGGCGTCTCGGATGACCTGTTTGCTGACGGCGGGAGCGTTCATGACAATCCAGATTGCTGCGGCCTTGCGACGGCAAGGCCGGCGTGCGGGTTCAGCCTTTTACCATCCCCGGACGGCAAACCGAAGCGCCCGGGACAAGGCCTGCCTCAGGCCTTTCGGGCCACGGGCAGGGCGGGCGGCAAATCTCCCTCCAAGGCCACGACCTTCCCGGGGTTGAGGATATTCTGCGGATCGAGAGCCTGCTTCAACGTCTTCATCAGGTCGAGGGCGACCGGGTCCTTGTAGCGCGCCAGCTCGTCGCGCTTGATGAGCCCGACGCCGTGCTCGGCGGAGATCGAGCCGTTCATCGCATGGACGATGTCGTGGACGATCCGGTTGAAGCGCTCCCACTGCGCCAGGAAGAGCGACTTCTCCATGTCGACGGGCTGGGTCAGGTTGAAATGGATGTTGCCGTCGCCGAAATGCCCGAAGGCGCAGACCCGCACGCCCGGAAGAGCCTCCTCGCAGGCCGTGCTCGCCGCGACGATGAAATCGGCCACGTCCGAGACGGGCACCGCGACGTCGTGCTTGATCGAACCGCCTTCGAGGCCCTGCACGTCGGAGAGGCTTTCCCGCAGGTGCCAGAGCGCCGCATTCTGGGCCTCGCTGGTCGCGATGGTCGCGTCCTCGATGGTCCCGCCCTCGAAGGCTCCCTCCAGGACCTTCTCCAGCTGGTGGCGCAGGTCGAGCTCAGGATCGGGCGACGACACTTCGATCAGAGCGTAGGCGGCGTGATCGCCGCCGAGCGGGCGGATGGCCCCGGCGGCATGCCTGAGGACGATCTCGAGGGCGAAGCGCGGCAGGTACTCGAAGGCCGTCAGCTCGTCGCCCATGGTCCGGCGCAGGCTCTCGAACAGGCTGAGCGCCGCATGGGGCGAGGCGCAGCCCACGAAGGCCACCGCCTGCGTCCTGGGCCTCGGGAAGAGCTTCAGCACGGCCGCCGTGATGATCCCGAGCGTTCCCTCGGAGCCGACGAACAGATTCTTCAGGTCGTAGCCCGTATTGTCCTTCCGCAGGCCCTTGAGTCCGTTCCAGATCCGTCCGTCGGCGAGCACGACCTCGAGCCCGAGCACGAGATCGCGGGTGTTGCCGTAGCGCAGGACGTTCACGCCGCCCGCATTGGTCGCGATGTTGCCGCCGATCCGGCACGAGCCCTCGGAGGCAAGGGAGAGCGGGAAGATGCACTCCACCCCGTTGGCGGCATCCTGAACGGTCTTCAGGATGCAGCCCGCCTCGACCGTGATGGTGGCATTGAAGACATTCACCTCGCGGATGCGGTCGAGCCGGGCAAGCGACAGGACGATGCCTGTATGCGGCACCCCGCCGCCGACGAGACCGGTATTGCCGCCCTGGGGCACGATCGCGACCCGGGCCTTCGCGCATTCCCGCACCACGAAGGCGACCTCTTCCGTGCTGCCCGGACGGACCACGGCGAGAGCCGCGCCGCGATAGAGCTTTCGCTCCTCGACGAGATAGCCTTCCATCTCGGCGGGATCGACGATGACGTGCTTGGCTCCCAGGCGTGCGGCGAGCGCGCCCAGGAGATCGGGATGGGATTCAGGCATGAAAATCACGAACGCCCTGCATGCTGCCGGCATCGGCCGGCCGACCGACGGTGCCGGTCACATTACGCGGCAGCGGCCTGCTGTCGAGCGGTCATTTCGGCCGCCAGCAGAGCCCGGGTGGTTTCCCTGATCTCCCCGTGGATCGCCGGATCGGCCTCGGTGAGGAGCGGCAGGATCGGGCCCATGTCGGCGACGCCCGACAGGGACACGGCCGTGTGGAGAACCCGGATCGCGTTGTGGCGCTCGCGGATCGCCTCAAGAGGCAGGAAGACCTCGAGGAGGCGCTTGGCCTCGGCCTCGTCGCCGCGCTTCAGCGCGTGGAGATAGGCCATCGACAGGTGCGGGGCGATGCACACGCAGCCCGCCGTGAAGCCGGCCAGCTTGAAATGCGTCAGGTGCGGGAAGGCCGGAGGCTCGCCGAAGCCGCTCACGATCCGCTCCGCCCCGACCGCGTCGATCAGCTCCTGCAGGTAGGCATCCTGCGTCAGGTCGGCGCGCGGCACGGCGTACTTGATGCCGAAGACGGCGCCCCGCTCGACCAGCCGCCCCATCGCCTTGGCGGGCACGTACTGATCGGTCTTGATGTAGACGATGAGCGGAACGCCCGACCGGTCCACGAAATCCTCGAGCCCGCGCACCACGCCGTCCGGGGTCTGCGGGGCGACCATCGGCAGCGCCATCGCGACGGGATAGCGGCGGCTCTTCAGGATCGCCGCCTCGTCGACGAGCTTGCCCCAATCCGGGCCGACCGATGGGATCAGCCAGGTGCTGTCGGCGACCGATTCCTCGAGGCTGTCGAGCCAGTCGGCAAAGCGCGAGACCGGCCAGTTGTGCACGTTGGCGTTGCCGCCATAGAGCAGCGTCGACACGCCACCGGCCTCGAGGTGGCGGATCAGCTTCGCATTGGCGTCCCGGTTGGCCTCGAAATCAGGCGTCAGGGCAAAGGGCGGAACCGCCAGAACGGAACGGGCAAGTTCGGAGGTTTCGATCGTCGTCAGCATGGATGTGGTCTCGCTGTTTCAGGCGGTTTCGAATGGGCCGGGCGCCGCCCGGCTTCGGTGTCTCGATGGTCGGTTCTTACTGCGGTTCCTACTGGCCGAGCTGGATGCCGACGGCCTTGACCACCTCGGACCATTTCTGCCGCTCGGCCTGGATGTACTCGGCGAACTGCTTCGGGGTCATCGGTGCCGGCGTCGAGGCCAGTTCGGCGGCCTTCTTCTGGACCTCGGGCTTGTCGAGAATGGTCTTCACGTCGGCCGCGATGGTGTCGACAATGGCCTGCGGCGTGCCGGCCGGCGCCCAGAGCCCGTTCCAGGAGGTGGCGTCGAAGCCGGTCAATGCCTCGGCGACCGCCGGGATCTCGGGCGCCTGCGGGCTGCGCTCCGGGCTGGTGACGGCGAGCGCCCGGACGGTGCCGGCCTGCGCCTGAGGCCACGCGATGGTCATGTTGTCGAAGGCCAGGTCGATGTGCCCACCGAGCAGACCGTTGACGATATCCTGGGAACTGCGGAACGGAACGTGGGTCATCTTCGCGCCCGTCTTGAGCTGAAACAGCTCGGCCGCCAGATGCTGCGACGTTCCCGCTCCGGACGAGCCGTAGTTGAGCTTGCCGGGGTTCTGCTTGGCGTATTCGACGAATTCCGCGAAGGTCTTGACCGGGACCTTGGGCGTCACCACCAGAAGGTTGGGAAGCTTGGCCAGGCCGGTGATCGGGATGAAATCCTTCTCCGCGTCGTGGGGGAGATTCTTGTAGAGGTACGGGTTGATGGCATGCGTGCTCACCGTCCCGACGAGGAGCGTATGCCCGTCGGGCGCGGCCTTGGCGACGGCCGTCGTCCCGATATTCCCGCCCGCTCCCGGACGGTTCTCGATGACGAAGGGCTTGCCGTACTTGGCCTGAAGCTGCTCGGCGACGATGCGGGCGAACAGATCGGTCGTGCCGCCGGCACCGAACGGCACAACGATCGTGACCTGCTTCTGCGGCCAAGCCGGGGCTTGCGCCTGCGCGGCGCTAAGACCGAGCAGCGAGAGTCCGATCGCCGCGAGCAACTGCCTCATGTGTTCTCTCCCTGGTTCCCGTTTTCACCGGATTTCGGCCTCGGAATTGCGATTTATCTTGTATGGCAACATACAAATTTTGACAAGCGGATAGGAATGGGCTCATGATCAGTCCGCGCAAGGGCACCTTTCCACCAGGATATGTGCCTGTAATAACGATTTCTTTTGACTTGGGAGAGGCCAGCAAGTAGTGAGACATACGACAAGTTGGCCTGCCAAACCAGGCAAATCACCTGAGAGGCCGGCCGCTGCACCGGGACTCGGCGCAGGCTTGGCGGATCGCTTCCGAACGACCGGCGGCGACCCTGGACCCCTTCAGCATTCAGCGCCTCGAAAGCGGCACGCAACGACCCCATGAACGAACGCTCATTCCTCTCCGGCCTGTCCCTCAACACCGTCGCCCGCAAGCGCAATCTCGTGAGCGATCTGGCGGAAGCGATCTCGCGCGAGATCGCCGAAGGACGGCTGCAGGCGGGAGATCGTCTGCCCACCGAAGCCGAACTCGCATCGGCCGCCGGCGTCAGCCGGACGGTGGTTCGCGAGGCCGTGGCGGCGCTCAAGGCGGCCAAGCTCGTGCAGACGCGCCAGGGCGCCGGCGCCTTCGTGCTCCCGCCCCCGCCGAAATCGGACTTCTTCGCATCCCTCAGCAACGGCGAGGTCGACGATATCCTGGCCATGCTGGAGCTGCGCCTGGCCGTGGAAGTGGAAGCGGCATCGCTAGCGGCCGTGCGCCGGACCGACGAAGAGATGGCCGCGCTCGACCGCGCCCTGGAGAACATCGTCAAGGGTGATGATTACGGCATCGCGGCGGATCTGGAATTCCACCGTATCCTCGCGGGAGCGACCAAGAACCCGTATTTCGCACGCTTCCTGGACTTCCTCGGGGAGTTCGCCGTGCCCCGCCGCCTGGGCCAGGTCGCCCAGGTCGGGGAGGATCAGCGCCAGCGCGACTATCTCGGCGTGATCGAGCGGGAGCACCGGGCGATCCGGGATGCGATCGCCATGGGCGACTCGAATCTCGCAGCCGCCATGATGCGTGCGCATCTCGCCAACAGCCGCAACCGCTACTCGGCCCGCATGCTGCAGGTTTCGGCCAAGCCCGCGCCCAAACCGGTCAAAGTCCGGTCGGCTGCGAAAGCCTAGAGCCTCGGGGGGGTACCCAAAAGTGGACCCCCCAGTGGGGGGAGAACGAGGCGGCCG
>NZ_JAMXFJ010000004.1:23632-428227 GCF_025460805.1 Microvirga sesbaniae
AGCCTAGAGCCTCGGATGAATCCCAAAAGTGGACACCACTTTTGGGATTCATCCGAGGCTCCCTCTCTTGATTTGCGCATCGGAAGAGGCGGAAAACCGGGTCCACTTTTCCGTCCGATGCGCTAGGCCTCTCTGGGCAAAACGGGCTGCCACCCTTGACAGCGTGCGTCAAAACGGCGACCAATTCCTAAATTTGTATGATATATGGCTTTTGCGCCGCGAGGCGCAGGGAGAGGAACGAGAATGGCCAAGCGATCGCCTGAGCAATTGAGGAGCCACCGTTGGTTCGGCGTCACCGATCTGCGTTCCTTCGGGCATCGGTCCCGGACCCTCCAGATGGGCTATGCGCGCGAGGACTTCATGGGTAAGCCCGTGATCGCGATCATCAACACCTGGAGCGACATCAATCCCTGCCACTCCCACTTCCGCGCGCGGGTCGAGGACGTGAAGCGCGGCGTGTGGCAGGCGGGCGGCTTCCCCATCGAGCTGCCGGCGCTGTCGCTGTCGGAAAACTTCGTCAAGCCGACCACGATGCTCTACCGCAACCTCCTCGCTCTGGAGGTGGAGGAACTCCTGCGCTCGCATCCGATCGACGGCGCGGTGCTCATGGGCGGCTGCGACAAGACGACACCCGCGACCGTCATGGGTGCGATCAGCATGAACCTGCCGATGATCTTCATGCCGGCCGGCCCCATGATCCGCGGCCACCACGGCGGCACGATCCTCGGCTCGGGCTCGGACATCTGGAAGTACTGGGCCGAGAAGGAGGCCGGCACCATCACGAACCAGCAATGGAACGACATGGAGGCGGGCATCGCGCGCTCGCCCGGCACATGCATGACCATGGGCACGGCCTCCACCATGACGTCCATCGTCGAGACGCTCGGCCTGAGCCTGCCCGGCGCCGCCTCCATTCCGGCCGTCGACGCCGCGCATCCGCGCATGGCGAGCCTCACCGGCCGGAAGATCGTCGAGATGGTCTGGGACGATCTCAAGCCCAGCGACATTCTCACCCGGCGCTCGTTCGAAAACGCCCTGATGGTCCACAACGCCCTTGCCGGCTCGACGAATGCGATGATCCATCTCGTGGCGATGGCCGGGCGCGCGGGCGTCGAGGTCACGCTCCAGGATTTCGACGATTTCGCCCAGAAGGTTCCGGTGATCGCCAATCTTCGCCCCTCGGGCGAGTGGCTGATGGAGGACTTCCACATCGCCGGCGGCATTCGCGGCCTTCTCTCGCGGCTCGCCCCGATGCTCCATCTCGACGAGCGCACCGTGGCCGGAACCCTGCGGGACGCGCTCGAAGGCGCGGCCGTCTACAACGACGACGTGATCCGGCCACTCGACAAGCCGATCGCCGCCTCCGGGGGCACGGCCATCCTGCGCGGCAACCTGGCCCCGAAAGGCTGTGTGATCAAGCCGCCGGCCGCGGAAGCGCGGCTGCTGCAGCACACGGGGCCGGCCATCGTGTTCGACACCTATGACGAGATGACGAAGGCCGTGAACGACCTCGACCTCGACGTCACGCCCGATCACATCATGGTGCTGCGCAATGCGGGTCCCATCGGGGGGCCGGGAATGCCGGAATGGGGCATGCTGCCGATCCCGAAGAAGCTCCTCAAGCAGGGCGTGCGCGACATGCTGCGCATCTCCGACGCCCGCATGAGCGGCACGAGCTACGGCGCCTGCATCCTGCACGTCTCCCCGGAAGCGCACATCGGCGGCCCGCTCGCGGCCGTGCGCACGGGCGACCTCATCACGGTCGACGTGCCGAATCGCTCGATCCATCTGCACGTGAGCGACGAGCAGATCAAGGACCGCCTGCGCACCTGGTCGCCGCCGCCGCGCGACTACCCGCGCGGCTACAACAAGCTCTTCGCGCAGCACATCCGCCAGGCGGACGAAGGCTGCGACTTCGACTTCCTCGAAGGGGCCGGCGGCGTGCCGGAACCCGAGATCCACTGATCCTCCCCCTGCCGACGGTCCTGCCTCCCGGTGGTGCCGTCGGCTTTTTCGTGTCCGCCCATGAGCATTCAAAAAACCGCCTTCGGGGCCATCGAGGGCCAGCCGGTCGAGGCCTTCGACATCGAAACCGGCCCTGTCCGCGCGACGATCATCACCTATGCGGCCGCGTTGAGCCGCCTGTTCGTTCCCGACCGCGAAGGAAAAGCCGCCGACATCGTTCTGGGCTACGACGATCCGGCGGCCTACGTGCAGAACCGCGGCTCGGCGGGAGCGATCTGCGGGCGCTTCGCCAACCGCATCGCGGATGCGCGTTTCACGCTCGACGGCAAGACCTATGGCCTGTCGCCGAACGAGCCGCCGAACCACATCCATGGCGGCTTCGGCGGCTTCAGCAAGCGGATCTGGACGGGTGAGCCCGATACGGCCGGCAACGCCGTCAGGCTGACGCTGCACCGGCCCGACGGCGACGAGGGCTATCCCGGCGCCGTGACCACGTCGGTGACCTATCGTCTGACCGATGAACCGGCGCTCGAGATCGTCATGGAAGCGACGACCGACCGCCCGACGGTGGTGAACCTCGCCTATCACGGCTACTGGAATCTCGCCGGCCACGATTCCGGCCATGTCCGCGACCAGCACCTGCTGATCGAGGCCGACCGTTATACGCCGGTCGGACCCGGCAAGATTCCCACCGGCGCGTTTGCGCCCGTGGCCGGCACGGCGTTCGATTTCAGATCGTCACGGCCCATCGGCGCGATGATCGACGACACGACCCAGCTTCCCGAGGCCGGCTACGACCACAATTTCTGCCTCAACGACCGGGGAGCCCCCCTGCGCCGCGCGGCGCGCGCCCTGGATCCCGTCTCACGCCGGGGCCTGGAGATCTGGACCGATCAGCCCGGTGTTCAGTTCTACACGGCCAACCATTTCGGCAAGGTTCCGGCGGTGGGCAAGGGCGGCGCCGTGTACGAGAAGCATGCGGGCTTCGCGCTCGAGACGCAGAACTTTCCGAACGCTCCGAACATCCCGCATTTCCCCTCGGCGGTGCTGCGCCCCGGCGAGACCTATCGCCACGTGATGCGCATTCCGTTCTTCGTCGCGCCCGTCTGATCAGATCCCGGAGGCGAGATAGCCTCCGTCCACGTTGAGCACGGTGCCGGTGACGAACCCCGCGGCCGGAGAGGCCAGATAGATTGCCGCGCCCACGAGCTCTTCAAGCTGCCCGAAGCGGCCTGCGGGCGTTCTCAGGAGCGCATTGTCCTTGCGCGTCTGGCTCATCTTGGCCTGATTCAGCTCGGTCATGAAGAACCCCGGCGAGATCGCGTTGACGCGCACGCCCCGGTCGGCCCATTCGGCGGCCAGCGTCTTGGTCACGCCGACGACGCCGTGCTTGCTGGCGGCATAGACCGACGCCAGCGGCCAGCCGCGATGGGCGGCCAGCGACGCGATGGTGACGATCGATCCCGAGCCGCGCGCGAGCATGTGCCGGCCGAAGCGCGTGCAGGTGAAGAACACGCTGCGCAGGTTCGTCTGCATGATCCCGTCGTACTCCTCCGGCGTGACCTCCTCGGCGGGCTTGAGGATCGTCGTGCCCTGGCATGCGACGAGAATGTCCACCGGCCCGAACTCCGCGAGAACGGATGCCACGAGCCTGTCGATCTCTTCTGGGTGCGCCGCGTCGACCACGTAGCCGCGCGCCGCCGGATCGGTCTCCTGCAGGCGCTCTGTCGCCTCCTGCACTTTCGTAGCGGTTCGCGCCGCGATCGCCACCCTGGCGCCGCTCTCCTGAAAGCCGTGCGCGATGGCGTTGCCGATCCCGCTCGACCCTCCGACGATGACGGCCGTCTTGCCCCGCAGCGCTGGTGTCGATCCTGCCATCGTCACGGTCCTTCGATGCTCAACCAAGTTTCTTCCCCTCGAGACGTTGCGGCTGCACGGACGGGTCCGGCCGCGCCGTGGCGCTTCTGCGCAGGTGCGCCATCCTGCTCTCGGCCCGCCGCCCCTGTGCGAGCAGGTACAAGACCGATCCGATCACCACGAGGGCTCCGGCGAGCACATGCGGCTTCGGCTCGTCGCCGAACACGAACAGGCCGATCGGCAGGGCCCAGACGAGCTTGGTGTACTGCATGGGGGCGACGCTGGACGCGGGCGCCCGGCGCAGGGCTTCAAGCATCAGGAACTGCGCCGACACCATCACGAACCCGGACAAAGTCACCAGTCCCAGGTCGCTCCATGCGGGCGCGTGGCTCAGGTACACGCCCGCCAGGCTCGCGGTCAGCTGCCCGGCCATCACGGCGGCCACCATGACGGCGCGGTTCTCCTGCGAGCCGATCGTGCGCATGATCAGAATGACCCCGGCACCGACGAAGACGTTGAGGAATGCCGCCAGATGCCCGAGGGACAGGGCGGCATGGCCCGGCTGCACCATGATCAGAATGCCGGAGAAGCCCACGAGGATCGCGGCCCATCGCGCCGGCCCCGTGCGCTCGCCGAGAAGCCACGCGGCCGCCACCGTGACGACGAGCGGCGAGCCGAAGGTGATGGCGTAAACGTCGGCGAGCGGCAGGAGCGAGAAGGCATAGAAGCCCGAGACCGTGCCGATCCCGGCCAGGAAGCCGCGCCCGATCAGCATCTTCGGGTTGCGGACGGCCGAGAGCCTGTAGGCCTTGTCGCGCCAGATGACGATGCCCACGACCATGCACGCGACGCCCGCCTGCATGGCGATGATCTGGAAGATGGGATAGCGCAGGGAGAGGAGCTTCACCAGGGTGTCGCTGGTCGCAAACAGACCGTTTGCGGCGATCGCAAAGAGCACACCTGTCAGACGGGGCAAGGGCGTATCCCACCGGGTTCGAGCCCGCCGGCAGCGAACTCATTTTATTTGCATGTCATCATACATGTTTTCGGCTGCCCCGGAATGCCCGGGACGCATAGGTGGGAAGCGCTGCCGGCGCACCGTCCGCTGCTCTGCGCGCCCGGCCGTCGAAGGCCCGGCGGCTATTTTCACGGCTCCGGCCGGGCCATGAAAAAAGGCGGCCCATGGGCCGCCTTCCGGAAGGATGGGATCGAGACCCCTCAGGCCGCGATCGAGGTCTGCGGGGCGGCGGAGCGGACGTCCGAATCCACATGGCCCTCGAAGCGCTTGAAGTTCTCGTTGAACATGTCGATCAGGCGCTTGGCGGTCTCGGCGAACTCCGCCTTGTTCTGCCAGGTCTTCACCGGGTAGAGGATGTGCGGCTCGACACCGGGCACCGAGGTCGGAACCGCGAAGCCGAAATAGGGATCGCGGCGGAAATCGGCCCGGGAGAGCGAACCGTCGAGGGCCGCGGTGAGCAGGCGGCGGGTGACGCGGATCGGCATGCGCCGGCCGACGCCGTACTTGCCGCCCGTCCAGCCGGTATTGACCAGCCAGCAATCCACCGAGTGCTTGGCGATGAGATCGCGCAGCAGGTTGCC
The DNA here is from genome assembly GCF_025460805.1 of Microvirga sesbaniae. GTDB lineage: Bacteria > Pseudomonadota > Alphaproteobacteria > Rhizobiales > Beijerinckiaceae > Microvirga > Microvirga sesbaniae. The sequence continues at coordinate 29,054 of NZ_JAMXFJ010000004.1, forward strand.
GTATTCGGACGGATGACGCGGCATGAACGGCGCGCCGAAACAGGTCGAGAAGGTCGCCTCCGGGTCCTTCACGCCCTTCTCCGTGCCGGCCACCTTGGCCGTGTAGCCGGACAGGAAGTGGTACATGGCCTCGGCCGGGGTCAGCTTCGCGATGGGGGGCAGCACGCCGAAGGCGTCGCAGGTGAGCATCACGATGTTCTTCGGGATGCCCGCGCGGCCCGTGGCGCTCGCATTGGGAATGAAGTCGAGCGGGTAGGCGCAGCGCGTATTCTCGGTCTTGGACGCGTCGTCGAAATCGGGAATGCGGGTGATCGGGTCGATGGTCACGTTCTCCAGCACCGTGCCGAAACGCTCGGTGGTGGAGAAGATCTCGGGCTCCGCCTCGCGGGACAGGCGGATGGTCTTGGCGTAGCAGCCGCCCTCGAAGTTGAACACGCCGTTCGGCCCCCAGCCATGCTCGTCGTCGCCGAGCAGGATGCGGTTCGGATCGGCCGAAAGCGTCGTCTTGCCGGTGCCCGAGAGGCCGAAGAACACGGCCACGTCGCCCCGGTCGCCCACATTGGCCGAGCAATGCATGGGCATGACCTTCTGGGCGGGCAGCACGTAGTTCAGGTAGGTGAAGACCGACTTCTTCATCTCGCCCGCATAGGACGTGCCCCCGATGAGCACGATCCTGCGCTTGAAGTCGCAGGCGATGACCGTCTCCGTGCGGCAGCCGTGACGGGCCGGGTCCGCCTTGAAGGACGGCAGGTCGATGATCGTCAGCCCGGGCACGTAATCGGCGAGCTCGCCGCGATCCGGACGGATCAGCAGGTTGCGGATGAAGAGCGAGTGCCAGGCATATTCCGTGAACACGCGGGCCTTGACCCGATAGGCCGGATCGGCGCCGCCGTAGAGATCCTGGGCGAACAGCTCCTTGCCTTCCGCATGGGACAGGAAGTCGGCCAGCAGGGTGTCGAAATGGCCCGGCGTGATGGCGCCGTTGTTGTCCCACCAGACGGTGCTTTCCGTGGTCTCGTCGCGCACCACGAACTTGTCCTTGGGCGAGCGGCCCGTATGCACGCCGGTATCCGCCAGGAGCGCCCCGCCCTGCACGAGCCGGGTCTCACCGCGGGTCAGGGACTGCTCGTAGAGCGCGGGCGCCTCGAGGTTCCAGTAGACCCGTTTGAGATTGCGGAGGCCGGAGACCTCAGCCCCCTGTGCGCTGTTGAACACGCCGATATTTTCCACGGAAGACTTCTCCTGGTTGGCGGTCGCCGCGCAGCCGGAACAGCCGCCGTCCGATGACCGTCACATGGGGTGGGTCAAACGATCCGGGCAAAACTTTGCCGTCCCGCTTGAACATGGAACCTTCTTTAGGTCAGCTGACGGTGCCGTCAACTCAGGTTGTTTCATCGCATTCTATTTTTCCGGGAACCAGACCTCCATCCGTCGTAATCCCTCGAATTTCCAAGCAATTCTGGAATTCTTTCGTATGATGAGCGGGCTTTCTTACCCGGCTCCGGACCCTTGCCGCGCCGATGCGGGGACGGCCTGGCCAACCTGTCCAAATCGTAACCGGGCGCTCATCGACGGTTGAACCCACGGCTCTTAAGCACCACTCTCTGGACCGCCCCTGGTCACAGACGGGGCGAAAACCATATTTATGCCACGAGAAAGGCGCAGTTGGGACGTTTTAGAGCCCTCTGCGTTGTCAGACGAGTCAGAATGCTGACAATCGTCCGTGCCAAGCTAAGGAAGAGTTCATGCCAACGATCGCCCTTGTCGATGACGATCGCAACATCCTGACCTCTGTTTCCATCGCCCTCGAAGCGGAGGGCTACCGCATTCAGACCTATACGGACGGGGCCTCGGCCCTCGACGGGCTCAAGCATGCCCCACCCGATCTGGCGATCTTCGACATCAAGATGCCGCGCATGGACGGCATGGAGCTTCTGCGCCGCCTGCGCCAGAAATCGGACCTGCCGGTGATCTTCCTGACCTCGAAGGACGAGGAGATCGACGAGCTGTTCGGCCTCAAGATGGGCGCCGACGACTTCATCCGGAAGCCGTTCTCGCAGCGTCTCCTCGTGGAGCGTGTGAAGGCCGTCCTGCGGCGCTTCGCGCCCAAGGACCAGACCGTCCCCAAGGAGGCCGACCCGAAGGCCCTGGAGCGGGGCCAGCTGAAGATGGACCCGGAGCGTCACGCCTGCACCTGGAAGGGCGAGCCGGTCACCCTCACGGTGACGGAATTCCTGATCCTGCAGGCGCTCGCCACGCGCCCCGGAGTGGTGAAAAGCCGCAACGCCCTGATGGATGCGGCCTATGACGATCAGGTCTATGTGGACGACAGGACCATCGACAGCCACATCAAGCGCCTGCGCAAGAAGTTCAAGTCGGTTGACCAGAGTTTCGAAATGATCGAGACCCTCTACGGCGTGGGCTACCGCTTCAAGGAAGCCTGACGCCTTGACGCGCAAGCAACCTGGCAAGGAACCTGGCAAGGAACCTGGCAAGCAACCTGGCAGGCAACCTGGAAAGACGACCATGGTCCGGTGGTCGGAAGCCCGGACCATGCCTTGAACGAGTGGCATGAAGGCTGACCCCATCCACGCCGAGGCGGCATTCGACGATCCGCCCGCTCCTCAGGGGGCCCTGGCCCGGCTGAAGCATTTCGGCCGCATGATCGTGCAGCGCGGCTCGTCGAGCCTCACGCGCCGGATCGTCGTGCTCAATCTGGCCGGGCTCGTGGCCCTGCTGATCGGCTTCCTCTATCTCAACCAGTTCCGCGAGGGCCTCATCGAAGCCCGGGTCCAGAGCCTTCTCACCCAGGGGGAGATCATCGCCGGGGCGATCGCAAGCTCCGCGACGGTGGAGACCAACACGATCACCATCGATCCGGATCAGCTCCTGCAGATGCAGGCCGGCGAGACCGAGCGGTTCACCGACGAGTCCTTCTCGGCCCTGGAATTCTCCATCAATCCGGAGCGCGTCGCTCCCCTGCTGCGCCGGCTGGTGACGCCGACCAAGACCCGCGCCCGCATCTTCGACCGGGAAGGCATGCTGCTGCTCGATTCCCGGTCGTTCTATTCCCGCGGCGACATCCTGCGCATGGATCTTCCGCCGGTCGCCAATGTGGAGAACACGACGAGCTTCATCGAGCGAACCTGGAACAGCCTCCGCAAGATGTTCCGGCGCACGGTGCGGCCCGTCCAGGAGGAGGTCGGCCCCGCCAACGGCAAGTCCCTTCCGGAAGTCCAGCAGGCCTTCGCCGGCCAGCAATCGAGCGTGGTTCGCGTCAACAACCGCGGCGAGACTATCGTGTCCGTGGCCGTGCCGATCCAGCGCTTCCGGACGGTCCAGGGCGCGCTCCTCCTCTCGACCCAGGAAGGCGACATCGACGCCATCATCGCGTCCGAGCGCTTCGCGCTGCTCCAGGTATTCCTGGTGGCGGCCGTGGTGATGATCGTGCTGTCGCTCTTCCTCGCCGGCGCCATCGCGGGGCCGGTCCGGCGGCTGGCGGAAGCCGCCGAGCGGGTGCGCTGGGGCACGAAGTCCCGCCAGGAGATCCCCGACTTCACCGGCCGGGCGGATGAGATCGGCCACCTCTCGGGCGCCCTGCGGGACATGACCAAGGCGCTCTACAACCGCATCGACGCCATCGAGAGCTTCGCGGCGGACGTGGCGCACGAGCTGAAGAACCCGCTGACCTCCCTGCGCAGCGCCGTGGAGACCCTGCCGCTCGCCCGCAGCGACGAGTCCCGCCAGCGTCTCCTGTCGATCATCCAGCACGACGTGAAGCGTCTCGACCGGCTGATCAGCGACATCTCGGACGCCTCGCGCCTCGATGCGGAGCTCGCCCGCGCCGATGCGGAGCCGGTGGACATGGTCCGCCTCCTGGACGCGGTGGTGTCGGTCGCCAACGAGCGCCGGCAGGGCCACGACCCGCTGATCACCCTGAGCATCGACCGGCAGGCTCAGGGACGCGACGCCTTCCTGGTCCTCGGTCACGACAGCCGCCTGGGCCAGGTCTTCAACAACCTGATCGACAACGCCCGCTCCTTCTCGCCGCCCGACGAGCCCGTGAAGGTCTCCATGCGCCGCCGCAGGAACCAGGTGGAAATCCTCGTGGAGGACAGCGGACCCGGCATCGAGCCCGATGCCCTCGACCGGATCTTCGAGCGCTTCTACACGGACCGGCCCGAGCAGGGCTTCGGCCAGAATTCCGGACTCGGCCTGTCTATCTCGCGTCAGATCATCGAAGCCCATCGCGGGACCATCCGGGCCGAGAACCGGCTCGGCCCACCCGACGAGGACGGCGAGCCCGAGCGCCTGGGCGCCCGCTTCGTCATCCGTCTTCCGATCGAAGGCGTGAAGGCCAAGAAGGAGCAGGACCGGAAGGACCGGGCAAGGCGCGATCCGGGAAAGAAGGCCCCGTGAGCGACGCGCAGACGATCCACGGCGGCTGCGTACTGGTCGGCGAGGCCGGACTTCTGATCCGGGGCCCGTCGGGATCGGGCAAGTCGACGCTGGCCCGCGAGGTGGTATCGCTCGCCCTCAGGGCCGGCCGGTTCGGTCGGCTGGTCAGCGACGACCGCACCCGTCTCGAGGCGCTCCATGGCCGGCTTCTGGCGCGGCCCGTGGATCCACTCGGCGGCAGCATCGAGGTCTTCGGCCTGGGCATCGTCCGCCAGGCCTTCGAGCCCGCGGCCGTCATTCGCCTGGTGGTCGATCTCTCGGAGCATCCGGCCCGCTATCCCGACGCCCAGGACGGGCATGTCGTCCTGTGCGGCGTCATGGTCCCTCGCATCCGGATGCAGGCCGGGGCAATCTCCGCGGACGTCGCCCTGGGCTGCCTGAGTGGTCTGCGCGACACGGTCGTGACACTGTGATGAACTTTTCCTCTCAATGCTCTTGCGCTTGGCTTCGCGGTGCACAAAATAGCGGCTCCGCTCTCGGAGCGTTCGGACTTGTAACATTATGATTGGAATGGTGCTCGTCACCCACGGGCAGCTCGCGACGGAATTCAAAGCGGCGCTTGAGCATGTCGTGGGGCCCCAAGAGCAGCTCGAAACGATCACGATCGGCCCCGACGACGACATGGAGACACGGCGCAAGGACATCATGGCCGCCGTGTGCCGGGTCAACTCGGGACAGGGAGTCGTGGTTCTGACGGACATGTTCGGCGGCACGCCGTCGAACCTGGCCCTGTCCTGCATGAACGGGGGCTCCGTCGAGGTGGTGGCGGGCATCAACCTGCCCATGCTGATCAAACTGGCTTCCGTCCGGGACGAGGAACCCTTGTCCGACGCGGTCTCCCATGCCCAGGAGGCGGGGCGCAAGTACATCAACATCGCCTCGCGCGTCCTCTCCGGAAAGTAAGCCTCATGGACCGGCCCTTCGACCAGGACTGCCCGCCTGCCGCCGTGCCGGATGGAGCCGAAGTCCGGGAGCTTCCCATCATCAACCGCCGGGGCCTGCACGCCCGCGCCTCGGCCAAGTTCGTTCAGACCGTCGAACGCTTCAATTCCGACGTCACCGTGACCCGCTGCGGCGAGACCGTGGGCGGACGCTCGATCATGGGACTCCTGACCCTGGCGGCCGCCCAGGGCACCTCGATCACCGTCACGGCCAAGGGGGAGGATGCGGCCCTCTGCCTCCAGGCCATCGACGACCTCCTCGCCAACCGGTTCGGCGAGGACGAGTGATCGAAGTGGACATATAAAGACATCTTTATATCTTGATTGCCTCTTCCCGCGGGCTCTGATAGAGACGGCACCAATTCAACCGAACAGGTGCAAGAGAGAGGCCATCATGGCGCAGGATTACATCGTCAAAGACATCAGCCTTGCCGATTTCGGCCGCAAGGAGATCTCGATCGCCGAGACCGAGATGCCGGGCCTGATGGCCGTTCGCGAGGAATACGGCCCGAAGCAGCCCCTGAAGGGCGCTCGCATCGCCGGCTCTCTCCACATGACCATCCAGACCGCCGTGCTGATCGAGACCCTGAAGGCTCTCGGCGCGGATATCCGCTGGGTGTCCTGCAACATCTATTCGACCCAGGACCACGCCGCCGCCGCCATCGCGGCCGCCGGCATCCCGGTCTTCGCCTACAAGGGCGAGACCCTGAAGGAATACTGGGACTACACCGCCAAGCTGTTCGACTGGCACGGCGGCGGCGTCCCGAACATGATCCTCGACGACGGCGGCGATGCCACCATGCTGGTCCATCTCGGCCTGCGCGCCGAGCAGGGCGACACCGCCTTCCTCGACAAGCCGGGCTCCGAGGAGGAAGAGGTGTTCTTCGCGCTCATCCGGCGCCTCCTCGCCGAGAAGCCGAAGGGCTGGTTCGCCGAGATCGCCAATTCGATCAAGGGCGTGTCGGAGGAGACCACCACGGGCGTCCACCGCCTCTACATCATGGAGAAGGAGGGCAAGCTCCTCTTCCCGGCGATCAACGTCAACGACTCGGTGACCAAGTCCAAGTTCGACAACCTCTACGGCTGCCGCGAGTCGCTGGTCGACGGCATCCGCCGCGGCACGGACGTGATGATGGCCGGCAAGGTCGCCATGGTGGCGGGCTTCGGCGACGTGGGCAAGGGCTCCGCCGCCTCCTTGCGCCAGGCCGGCTGCCGCGTGCTGGTGTCGGAAGTGGACCCGATCTGCGCTCTCCAGGCCGCCATGGAAGGCTATGAGGTCACGACCATGGAGGACGCGGCTCCGCGCGCCGACATCTTCGTCACCGCCACCGGCAACAAGGACGTCATCACCCTCGATCACATGCGGGCGATGAAGGACCGGGCCATCGTCTGCAACATCGGCCACTTCGACAACGAGATTCAGGTGGCCGGCCTGAAGAACCTCACCTGGACCAACATCAAGCCGCAGGTCGACGAGATCACGTTCCCCGACGGGCACCGCATCATCCTGCTCTCGGAAGGCCGCCTCGTGAACCTCGGCAACGCCATGGGGCACCCGTCCTTCGTGATGTCGGCCTCGTTCACCAACCAGACGCTGGCCCAGATCGAACTCTTTGGCCAGCAGGGCAAGTACGAGAAGAAGGTCTACACCCTGCCGAAGCACCTGGACGAGAAGGTCGCATCGCTGCACCTGGAGAAGATCGGCGTGAAGCTCACCAAGCTGCGCCCCGACCAGGCAGCCTATATCGGCGTCTCCGAGAAGGGCCCGTTCAAGCCGGATCACTACCGCTACTGATCGGCCCTCTCCCGGACCACGATCGAAAGCCCGGCCTCGGCCGGGCTTTTTCTTTGTCCGGCGGCCGACGAATCGACAAAGTGTCGCACCGGCATGTGTGTGTCTCAAATGCAATATGGTTCGACGAATTGCGCACAGGTTCTCCAAAGGAAGTTTAAGCCGGTGTTAACCCCCTTCCTGGCGGAGTCAGGGCTAGTCTAGAGTGAACGCGAATCGACCGGCTGTGCTGTGGCTTCGAACCTGCGCCGGCAGTTCCGTTCATGCGTAGACGGTTGACCTCTGCGGCGCGGGAAAGCGCGGCCGGGGCTCGATCCAACTTGGCCTGAATGTCGGGCCGCCAATGAAGAAAGGGCAGCGCGGCATGGCCGGCCAACGGGAGCGTCACGACGGCGGGAAGGACGGGAGGGGCTCTCTCGTCGGTGCCGCCCGCGTTCCCCTGTCCCTGGCGCTCCTGGCAGGCACCGCCCCGGCGGCCCTTGCCAACGGCCTGCTGCTCCCCATCGCGGAAGGCGCCTCGGATCTTCTGGGCTTTCTCCACAGCTTCGACCTGCACAACGCCGCCTATTTCGGCCTCTTCATGGGCCTTGTCGCCTTCTCGACCACCACGGCCCTGCTGCTCATGCGCGAGCAGAAGCGCTCCGCCCGGATGGAGCGGCGTCTCCGGAACGAGCTCGACGCCCTTCGGGGCGCGGACGATCTCGCGGCGCTCCTCATGGGGTCGGAACGTCAGCTCCTGGTGAGCTGGCACGGCCGGGACGGCGAGCCGCGCTTCCAGGGCGATCCCTCCATCGTGGGCGAGAATGCTCCGGCCCAGCGCGCTCTGGCGTTCGGCACCTGGCTCGCGCCTGCCGATGCGGCTGCCGTGGACAGCGCCCTCGAGCAGCTCAAGCAGCGCGGCCAGGGCTTCCGCCTCACCGGCCGGTGCACGGCCGGCCGCCGCTTCGTCGACGTGGAAGGCCGCACCATCGGCGGGCGGGCGATCCTGCGCCTGCGGGACGTGACGGGCGACCGGGCCGAACTCATGACGGCTCAGAACCAACTGGCGACCGCACGCAGCGATCTGCGGGCCATGACGATGCTTCTCGACGACGTCGCCTACCCGCTCTGGATCCGCGACCAGGACGACAAGCTCCTCTGGGCCAATCAGGCCTATCTGCGTTCGGTGGAGGCCAAGGACCTCGACGACGCCATCGCACGCTCCCTCGAACTCCTCGGGGCGATCACCCGGGACGAGGCGCGGCGCCAGCGCCAGTCGGGCACCACCTTCTCGGGCCGCGTGACGGCCGTGGTGGCGGGCCACCGCGCCGTTCTCGACGTGATCGAGCGCCCGACGTCCGGCGGCAGCGCGGGCATCGCCGTGGACGTATCGGAACTCGAAGCGGTCCGCACCGATCTGCAGCGCCAGATGGATGCCCATGTGCGCACCCTGGATCAGCTGCCGACGGCCGTCGCGATCTTCGATGGAACGCAGACCCTGATCTTCAGCAACGCGGCCTATCAGCAGCTCTGGGGCCTCGATGCGGCCTTTCTCGCGTCCCGGCCGACGGACGGCGAGGTGCTCGACCGCCTGCGCGCCGGCCGCAAGCTGCCCGAGCAGGCGGATTTCCGCGCCTGGAAGGCCGACTTCCTGCAGGGCTACCGCTCGGTCGAGCAGCAGGAGACCTGGTGGCACCTGCCCGACCGGCGGACCCTGCGCGTGGTCATCAATCCCAATCCGCAGGGCGGGGTGACCTATCTCTTCGACGACGTCAGCGAGCGCTTCGAGCTGGCCTCCCAGGTGCATTCGCTGACCCGCGTGCAGTCCGAGACTCTCGACACGCTCAAGGAGGGCGTCGCGGTGTTCGGGTCCGACGGGCGCCTCAAGCTGCACAACCGCGCCTTCGCCGAAATGTGGAACCTGCCGCCCGAGATGACGGGCGAGAACCCGCATATCGATACGATCATCAAGACCTGCCGCCTCCTGACATCGCAGGACGAGCCGTGGATCGACATCCGCGGCGCGGTGGCGGGCCTTGCCGACATGCGCATGGGCCTTACCTGCCGCATCGAGCGCCATGACGGCACGGCGCTCGACTGCACCGCGCAGCCCCTGCCCGACGGCGCCACGTTGCTCAGCTTCACCGACGTGACCGCGAGCGTGAACGTGGAGCGTGCGCTCACCGAACGCAACGACGCGCTCGAACGCGCCTCGCGCCTGCGCGACGAGTTCGTGCATCACGTGTCCTACGAACTGCGCTCGCCCCTCACCAACATCATCGGCTTCACGCAGCTTCTCGGCGACGAGACGGTGGGCGCGCTCAATCCGCGTCAGCGCGACTACGCCGACCACATCATGCGCTCCTCGGCGGCGCTGCTCGCGATTCTCAACGACATTCTCGATCTCGCGTCCATCGACACCGGCTCCCTCGAGCTCAGCCCTGAGATCGTCGACATCCGGTCCACCATCGAGGCCGCCATGCGCGGGCTGGAGGACCGGCTTGCGGAATCCTCGCTCACCGTGGTGGTCGATACGCCCGATGACATCGGCACCTTCGTGGCCGACGGCAAGCGCGTGCGGCAGATCCTGTTCAACCTGCTCTCCAACGCGGTCGGCTTCTCGTCGCCCGGGCAGACGATCCGAGTTTCGGCGCGCAAGCGTGGCGGCGAGGTGATCTTCGACGTGAAGGATCAGGGCCGCGGCATCCCGCCCGAGATCAAGGCGCGCATCTTCGAGCGGTTCGAGAGCCACACCCTGGGAACGCGCCACCGCGGCGTGGGCCTGGGCCTGTCGATCGTGCGCTCCTTCGTGGAGCTGCATGGCGGGCGCATCGAGGTGTCGTCCGCCCCGGGCATCGGCACCACCATCACGTGCATCTTCCCGAACGACCGCCACGAGACGCCGTCCGATGGCCGATCCGCGCAATCTGCGCTAACACCGATCGCAGCCGAGTAGGAACAGCGATGGCGAATGGACTGGCTCTCATGCCCGAACAGGATGTTTTGCAGGCCGCATGGATCGTGACGCTTCCCGACCACGAGTCGACGGAGCGCTTCGCGCGGATCCTGGCCGAAGAGCTCAAGCCTGGCGATCTGGTGACCCTCTCGGGAGGGCTCGGCGCCGGCAAGACCACGCTGGCCCGCGCCCTGGTGCGCATCCTGGCCGGTGAGCCGGAGCTCGAGGTCCCGAGCCCCACCTTCACCCTGATGCAGGTCTATGACGGCCCGCGCTGCCCGATCGTGCACGCGGATTTCTACCGCCTCTCCGGCGGCTACGAGCTGACGGAGCTGGGCTGGGACGAGATGACGGAGAACGCCATCGCGCTCGTGGAATGGCCGGAGCGCGCCGCGGATGCGCTCAAGCCCGAGCATCTCGACATCCGTCTCGATTTCATGCCCGGCGGTCAGGGCCGCGGCAGGCTCGCCATGCTGACCGGAACCGGCGCCTTCGCGTCCCGGCTCCAGCGCATGAAGGCCTATCGCAACCTGGTGGAGCGCTGCGGCTGGGGCGATGCCGTGCGCCATCCGATGACCGCCGACGCCTCGGTGATCCGCTCCTACGAGCGCCTGGTGAAGCCTGACGGCTCGACCGCGCTGCTGATGATCTCTCCCCCGCGCCCGGTCGGGCCGGCCGTGCGGCGGGGCAAGCCCTACACCACCATCGCGAAGCTCGCCGAGACCGTGAACGCCTTCGTGGCCATCGACAAGGGCCTGCGGGCCCTGGGCTTCAGCGCGCCCTACATCTACGGCGAGGACCTGGAGGCGGGCCTGCTCCTCATCGAGGATCTCGGGGCCGAGCCCGTCACCAACGAGAACGGGCCGATCCCGGAGCGCTACGCGGAGGCGACGCGGATTCTGGCGCAGCTCCATGGCCAGACCCTGCCGCAGGTGCTGCCCGTGGCGGACGGGATCGATCACCCGATCCCGCCCTACGATCTCGAAGCGCTCCTGATCGAGGTGGAGCTGCTGCTCGACTGGTACGTGCCGCACATCATCGGCACCCAGCTCTCGGGATCGGCGCGGGCCGAGTTCGTCAATCTCTGGACCGAGACCCTGGGCGAGGTCCTCTCCGCCCCGGTCACCTGGACCCTGCGCGACTACCATTCGCCCAACCTGATCTGGCTTCCCGAACGCGAAGGCCTCCAGCGCGTCGGCCTGATCGACTTCCAGGACGCGGTCCTGGGCTCGCCCGCCTACGATGTCGCGTCGCTCCTGCAGGATGCGCGCGTGACGGTGCCGCCGGAACTGGAGCTGAAGCTCATCGGCCTCTATGCCCGGGACCGGAAGGCCGCCGATCGGGCCTTCGACGTGTCCGCCTTCGCCCGCGCCTATGCCATCATGGCGGGCCAGCGCGCGACCAAGATCCTCGGCATCTTCGCCCGCCTCGACCGGCGCGACGGCAAGCCGCATTACCTGAAGCACCTGCCGCGGATCGAGGCCTACCTGGTCCGCAACCTCGCCCATCCGGCCCTGGGAAAGCTCAAGGGCTGGTATGAAAACTATCTGCCGCGGCTCGTCCCCTACGGGGATGACATCCCGCCCGAAGCCTGAGTCATTTCCTTGTCCCAGACCCCTCGCGCGCCCCACACAGCCATCGTCCTTGCCGCAGGCCTCGGCAAGCGCATGCTGCCGATCACCGCCACCCTGCCCAAGCCCCTCGTGAAGGTGGCGGGACAGAGCCTGATCGACTTCGCCCTCGACCGGCTGCACGAGGCGGGAATGAACACCGTGGTGGTGAACGTGCACCATTTCGCCGACATGCTCGAGGCGCATGTCGGCACCCGCGCGGCACCGCGCATCCTCATCTCGGACGAGCGCGCGGCCCTTCTGGAGACCGGCGGCGGCGTGAAGAAGGCCCTGCCGCTTCTGGGCGACGCGCCGTTCATCACGTTCAACTCCGATTCGCTCTGGATCGAGGGGGACGAGCCGAATCTGAAGCGTCTCGTGAAGGCCTGGGATCCGGACAGGATGGACATCCTGATGCTCGTGGCGCCGTTATCCACAAGCATTGGATTCGACGGCCCCGGCGATTTTCACATGGACGAGGACGGCCGCCTGCGCCGCCGCGGAAGGGATCCGGGCGCGCCTTTCGCCTATGCGGGCGTGGCCATCGTGAAGCCAGAACTCGTCCACGGAACGCCCGACGGGGCATTCTCGGCCAACGCCTTCTACGACCGCGCCATCGCCAAGGACCGCCTCTACGGCTTGTGCATGGAGGGGCAATGGCTGCATGTTGGAGAGCCTCAGGCGATTATCGAGGCCGAAAGGTGCCTTGCCGCCAGCAAGCGATGAGGTTTCCGCGTGTCGAGCGTACCGCGCGTCTTTTCCATTCCCCCGGGTTGCGCCTTCCTGCCGACCCTGGTGGATGCGCTGGTCGACGGGCGGCTTGTCGGGCCGCTGCCTGACGACCCTGCCGCCCTTGCGGACATCACGATCTACGTTCCCAACCGCCGCGCCACCCGGGCGCTGATCGCGCTGCTCGCCGAGCGCGGCGACGGCAGGGCGCAGCTTCTGCCGCACATCGTGCCGTTGGGCGAAACGGACGAGGCCGAGTTCGAGCTGACGGGGCTCGAGGGCACGCCCCTGCAGGAGGCCGCGAGCCTCAAGCCGCCGATCCCTCCCCTGGAGCGCCGGCTCATCCTCACGCGCCTTGTGCAGCGCTGGTCGGCCGAGGTGGACCGCGCGTTGCTGCAACTCGGCCCGGAAGTGCCCTTCATGGTGCCGGCCTCGCCGGCCGATGCGGTGAACCTCGCGGGCGACCTCGAGACCCTGATGGATGCCTTCACCACGGAGGGCATCGACTGGCACGCCCTCGAACTGGCGGTGGATTCCGACTATTCGAAGTATTTCGAGATCACCCGCCATTTCGTGCAGATCGCGAGCGAGAACTGGCCCAGGATCCTCGCCGAGCGCCAAGCGAGCGACCCGGCGCAGCGGCGCAACGCGCTGCTCGACGCCGAGGCGCGGCGCCTCACCCGCGAGCGGCCGGAACATCCCATCATCGTGGCCGGCTCGACCGGTTCGGTGCCGGCGACCGCGCATCTGATGGGCGTGATCGCGCGCCTGCCCAAGGGAGCCATCGTGCTGCCCGGCCTCGACACCGATCTCGACGAGGAGAGCTGGGCGACCATCGGGGGCACCGGCGATGACGAGACCGACCCGGTCCATGGGCATCCGCAAGCGTCGCTCCGCCGTCTCCTCGACCGGCATCTGCGCGTTCCGCGCGCCGCCGTCACGGTTCTCGGCGAGGTTCCGGAGGCGGCAAGAGCCCGCAACCATCTGCTCTCGGAAGTCCTGCGCCCGGCCGACACCACGGACCGCTGGTCGCTGATCGACCCCGAGGCGCGCGTCGCCCTGAGCGCGGGCGGCTGCGAGGGCCTCGCCATCATCGAGGCCATGGACGAGCGCGAGGAAGCGCTCGCCATCGCGATCGCGCTGCGCGAGACCATGGCCCACCCGCACAGGACGGCCGCCCTCGTGACGCCCGATCGCGCGCTCGCCGCGCGCGTCACCGCGGAGCTCGCCCGCTGGGGCCTGAGCGTGGAGGATTCCGCCGGCATTCCGCTGTCCGACACGCCCGCGGGACGCCTCGCCCGTCTGGCCGCGGAAGCGGCCGCCGACGACCTGCGGCCCGTGCGCCTTCTGGCGCTGCTCGCCCATCCGATGGTGCGCCTCGGTCTGCCGCGCGAGGCGGTCGAACGGGCCGCCAGCGTGCTCGAGATCGGCGTACTGCGCGGGCCCGCCCCGGCGCTCGGCATCGAGGGCCTGCGCGCGGCCCTCGCCAGCCGCCGCGCCGAGAGCGATCATCGCGCACCGCGTCCGCGCAAGCGCCTCACGGACGCCGATTGGGACCTCGCGGACGATCTGCTGCAGCGCCTCGGCGTCGCCTTCGACGCCTTCACGCCCGCCACCCATGGCGAGGGCCAGCTCGACCTCATGTCCCTGGTGGAGCATCACCGGCGGGCCGTCGAACTGCTCTGGACCGGGCCGGACGACGCGCCCGACGAACAGGACGACGACATCTCCAAGGAGGCGCTCGCCGCCCTCTTCGACGATCTGGAGCATTCCGACATCCGCGCCGAGGAGGGCCATCCGCTCGGCGGGCGCTTCGTGGATTATCCGACCTTCTTCACGGCGCTCGCCAAGCAGCGCTCGCTGAGCCCCTCGCCCCGCGCCACCCATCGCCGCCTGAAGATTCTAGGCCTTCTCGAAGCGCGGCTTCTCGCCGTCGACCGCGTGGTGCTCGGCGGATTGGACGAGGGCTCCTGGCCGCCGCGCACGGTGACCGACGCGTTCCTCAACCGTCCCATGCGCTCGCGCGTCGGCCTGATGCCGCCGGAGCGGCGCATCGGTCAGACGGCGCACGATTTCGTGCAGGCGCTCGGCACGCACGACGTGGTGATCACGCGCGCCCACAAGCGCGACGGCTCGCCCATGGTGCCCTCGCGCTTCCTGCAGCGGCTCAAGGCCTTCAGCGGCAGGGACGTGTGGGATCGCATGATCAAGGCCGGCGAGTCCTACCGCCGGCTCGCGCGCACCCTCGACACGCCGGAGCCCGCCCCACCCCTGCCCCGCCCGCGGCCCAGGCCCGACCCGGCCCTGTTCCCGCGCGCCTTGAGCGTCACCGAGATCGAGACCCTGGTGCGCGATCCCTATTCGATCTTCGCGCGCCACATCCTCAAGCTCGACGCCCTGGACGCGATCGCCGTCACGCCGAGCGCGGCGGAGCGCGGCACGATCATTCACGAGGTGCTCGGGCAGTTCGCCGAGAGATATCCGAAAACCGTTCCCGCGCACGCGCTCGAGGATCTGCTCGCCCTCGGCACGAATGCCTTTGCCGACATCGCCGAGGCCTACCCCGAGCTCTATGCGGAATGGTGGCCGCGATTCACGCGGCTCGCCACGGAGTTCGTGGTGTGGGAGCAGGCGCGCCGCCCGGCTCTTGCCGACGTCTACGCGGAGCGCTCGGGACGGCTGTCGATCCCGCTGCCGGACGGCACGATCTTCAGCCTGCGCGCCCGTGCCGACCGCATCGAGCACCGCCGCGACGGCGGCTTCACCATCGTCGACTTCAAGACCGGCCAGCCGCCCGGCGTGAAGGAGGTCTATGCCGGCTTCTCGCCGCAGCTGACGCTCGAGGCCATGATGCTGATGAAGGGAGCCTTCAAGGGGCTACCCATGGCCAAGGAAGCGCCCGATCTCGTCTACATCCACACGACGGGAGGACGCGAGCCGATCAAGCCGCGCGAGATCGGCCCGACGGGCAAGGAAACGCGAACCGTTGCGGAGATCGTCGAGGAGCATCGCCGCCGGTTCGAGGGCATGATCGTGCGCTACGCCAAGGGCGAGGCGGCCTACGTCTCGCGGCCCTTCCCCAAATACGCCCGCCGCTTCTCCGACTACGACCATCTGGCGCGCGTCAAGGAATGGTCGCTGGCGAGCGCGGGCGGCGGTGAGGGATCCGAATGAGCACCGATCTCGTCATCCCGGACTACACCAAGGACGCGCAGCGCCGCGCCGCCAACCCCCGCGCGTCCGCCTGGGTGTCGGCCAATGCGGGCGCGGGCAAGACCAAGGTGCTCACGGATCGCGTCGTGCGCCTGCTGCTCGCCGGTTCGCTGCCGGGCCGGATCCTGTGCCTCACCTTCACCAAGGCGGCCGCCGCCAACATGGCGATCCGCGTGTTCGAACGCCTCGGGCGCTGGGTGACGCTCGACGAGGAGAGCCTCGTCCGGGAGCTGACGGAACTGGAGGGCGAGAAGCCGACGCGTCAGCAGATCAGGCTCGCGCGCACGCTCTTCGCCCGCGCGGTCGAAACGCCGGGCGGCCTCAAGATCGACACCATCCATGCCTTCTGCGAGCGGCTCCTGCATCTCGTGCCCTTCGAGGCCAACGTGCCGGCCCGCTTCGCCGTGCTCGACGAGAGCCAGACCGACGAGATGCTGGCGCAGGCCACCGCCAACGTGATGGCGGACGCGGCGAGCGGCAACTTCCCGGAGCTCGCCGAAGCTCTCGACATCATCAGCGTCGATGCGGTGGGCGACGCGCTCGCCTCAGCGATCAACGCGGCCCTGAAGTGCAAGGCCTTCCTGCACGATGCGAAGGGCCCCGCGCGCCTGCGCGACGCGCTCGATCTGAGTCCGGACGAGACGCTCGCATCCATCGAGCGCAGGATGCTCGAAGGCGGCCTGAAGCCCGAGGACTGGCCGGCCATTGCACAGGAACTGCGCGCCGGCAAGGCGACCGATCAGAAGCGGGCCGACGCCCTCATGGCCGCCGCCGGGGCCAAGGATGTCCCGGAAAAGCTCGAGAAGTATCTGTCGGTCTTCCTCACCAACGAGGGAACGCCGCGCAAGGGCTCGGCCTTCCTCACCAAGGAGGTCGGCGAGAGCCTGAAGGACGCGCTGCTCGCCGAGCAGGAGCGGGTGTGCTCGCTGATCGACAAGCGCAAGGCCGCACGCGCGGTCGAGCGGACCGCCGCCCTGTTCACGCTCGCGGCCGAGATCCATGCGCGCGTCGAGCAGGCGAAGATGCGCCTCGGCGCCCTCGACTTCCAGGATCTCATCGACAAGACGCTGGCGCTGCTCTCCCGCGGCGACACCGCCTGGGTGCTCTACAAGCTCGATCGCGGCATCGATCACGTGTTGATCGACGAGGCCCAGGACACGAACCCGGAGCAATGGGAGATCCTGCGCCGCATCACCGAGGATTTCACCGCAGGCGCGGGTGCCGCGGGCCACCGCGTGCGCACGCTCTTCGCCGTGGGCGATCCGAAGCAGTCGATCTACGGCTTCCAGGGCGCCGCCCCGCAGGAATTCGAAACCACGCGCCGGAGCTGGTCCCAGAAGGTCAAGCAGGCCGAGCTCCATTTCGAGGACGTGTCGCTCACCATGTCGTTCCGCTCGGCCAGGGCCGTGCTGTCGGCGGTCGACGCCACCTTTGCGGTCGAGCGGCATTTCAAGGGCCTGTCCTTCGAGGACCGGGCGGTCGGCACCGTGCACGAGAGCGCGCGCCCGCATGCGCCGGGTCTCGTGGAGCTGTGGCCGGTCGAGACGCCGGCCGAGGAGGAGGAGCCCGAGGCCTGGGTGCTTCCCGTGGACGAGCCGGAGCAGCAATCGCCGCCCGTCGTCGTCGCGCGCCGCATCGCCCAGGCGGTGAAGTGCTGGACCACCAAGGGCGACGAGACGGGCCGCGTCTGGACCGCGGGGGACGTTCTCGTGCTGGTGAGGAAGCGCGGCGCCGCCTTCGAGGCGGTGATCCGCGCCCTGAAGGAGGCGGGGGTGCCGGTGGCGGGCGCGGACCGGCTCAACATCGGCGAGCACATCGCCGTGCTCGATCTCGTGGCCGCGGGTCGGGCCGCGCTCCTGCCCGACGACGACCTCACCCTCGCCACCGCGCTGAAATCGCCCCTCGTCGGGCTGACCGACGACGACCTCATCCGCATTGCCGCCGACCGCGCCGACGGGGAATCGCTCCACGCCGCCCTGGAGCGCCACGGGGAGGCCGGCGACGGAAAAGCACGGCGCGGCTGCGAGGCGCTCGCCGCATGGCGCGGACTCGCGCGCATCCACGGGCCCTTCGGCTTCTTCGCCACCCTGCTCGGCCCGCGCGGCGGCCGCTCCCTCCTCGTGGCGCGCCTGGGCAGCGAGGCGGGCGACGCCATCGACGCCTTCCTGTGCTTCGCGCATCAGTCGGAGATGACGGAGACGCCCTCGCTCACCGTGTTCCTCAACCGGTTCGAATCCGCCTCCCACACCATCAAGCGCGACCTCGATTCCGTGAACAACGAAGTGCGCGTGATGACCGTTCACGGCGCGAAGGGATTGGAAGCCCCCATCGTGGTGCTCATCGACGGCTGCGAGGTCCTGGGCCGGGATCCGGCGCTGCTGCAGCTCCAGACCCGGTCGGGCGACAGGATCCCGGTCTGGTCGCCGGGCAAGGGGTCCGATTCGAGCACGATGGCTCAGGCGCGCGACGTGCTGCACGCCAAAGGCCGCGAGGAGCACAACCGCCTTCTCTACGTGGCCATGACCCGCGCCAAGGACCGGCTGGTGATCGCCCCCTATCTGACGGGCAAGAAGGAATCGCCGCAGGAAGCCTGGTGCGAGATGATCCGCCACGGCCTCGTCGAAAAGGCCGGCGGCCTGGAGCTGGACGAGGCGCCCTACGGGCCGATCTCGGTGTGGCGGGAGGGCTCGCCGCTGGCCCGCACCCTCGCGGCCGAATCGGACGTCCCGCCGCTCGATCCCGTCGCCGTGCCGGATTGGCTGGTCGCCGCGGCCGCGCCGGAGCCGGAGGCGCTGCCGCCCATCCGCCCCTCCAGCGCGCTCGGCGCCGCCGACCGCATGACGCGGCCGGGGGACGGCCCCTATGCGCCTGAAGCCCGCCTGCGCGGGACCCTGGTGCATGCCCTGCTGGAACGCCTGCCCGGCCTCGCGCCGGAGCACCGGGAGAGCATGGCGCGGGCTTACGTGAAGGCCCGCGCCCCGCGCCTCTCGCCCAATCTGCGCGACTCGATCCTGTCCAACGCCCTCGCGGTGCTCGAGCATCCCGACCTCGAGCCCCTGTTCGGCAAGGGCTCGCGCGCCGAGGCGCCGATTGCCGGACGGGTGGCGACGCCCGCGGGCGACATCCTGGTGTCGGGGCAGATCGACCGGCTCGCCGTCCTCGACACGGAGGTGCTGGTGGCCGATTTCAAGACCACGGCGCGGCCGCCGAAGGCCGGCCAGCCGCCGCCGCAATCCTACGTGGCGCAGCTCGCCCTCTACCGGACGCTGCTCGCCGCCATCTATCCGGGCCGGCGCATCCGCACCTTCCTGGTCTGGACCGCAGGGCCGGTCGTCCATGAGCTCATGGAACCCGACCTGGAATCGGCACTTACCCTCATCAAAGCGGCGTGAGGGCCCTGGCCCTTGCTTGATTCCCTCAGGCCGGGTTCTTACCTTGGCCCCATAGCCGAGCGGCTCGGATCCCGAGTCGCGTTCAACGTCAAAGGTGATGGTATGGCGACCGTAAAGGTGACCGACTCAAGCTTCGCGCAGGACGTCCTGCAATCCTCCGAGCCCGTGGTGGTCGATTTCTGGGCGGAATGGTGCGGTCCCTGCCGCATGATCGGCCCGGCCCTGGAGGAGATTTCCGACGAGATGGCCGGCAAGGTCAAGATCGCCAAGCTCAACGTGGACGAGAACCCGCAGATCTCCTCCCAGCTCGGAATCCGGTCGATCCCCGCTCTGATGCTGTTCAAGGACGGCAAGGTCGTCGCCCAGAAGGTCGGCGCCGCCCCCAAGGGCGAGCTCTCCCGCTGGATCCAGGCCTCGGCCTAAGTCCGACCGGGTTTCGACAACGACGCGAAGGGGCCGAAAGGCCCCTTTTCTTGTGCGCCGGTGATGACCGGGAGGCCTATTCCGGCAGCGTGCCGTTCGCCGCCAGCACCTCGCCGGCCAGGTACAGCGAGCCGCAGATCAGCACCCGGGGCGGGTGGTCCCAGACGTAGTTGTGGAGCGAGGCGAGCGCCGATTCGACGCTCGGCGCCGTCGAGGTGGTGAGCCCGACGCTGCCCGCGATGGCCGCGACCTCGTCGGCCGGGCGCGCGGCGATCTGGCCGGCGATCGGCACGGCGATCACCTCGCGGGCGAGGCCGGAGAAATTCTTGAAGAAGGCTTGGCTGTCCTTCGTGCCGAGCATGCCGGTGATCAGGACGAGCGGCGCGTCCGAGCGCTCGCTCCGGTCCGCCATGGCGGCGGCGAGCACCCGGCCGCCGTCGGGATTGTGGCCCCCGTCGAGCCAGAGCTCGCAGCCCGGCGGGGCGATCGCCGGCAGGCGCCCCCGGTTGAGCCGCTGAAGGCGGCCCGGCCATTCGGCCCGGGTGAGCCCCGCCTCGAAGGCCTGCGTCTCGAACTGCTCGAAGCCGGCCGCCCGCAAGGCCGCGATGGCCGTGCCGGCATTGGTGAACTGGTGGCGTCCGATGAGTTTCGGTCGCGGCAGGTCCAGAAGGCCCTTCTCGTCCTGGTAGACGAGCCGGCCGCCCTCCTCGTGCACCGAGAAATCCTGCTGGCCGACGAGAAGCGGGGACGCCCCGACGCGCTCGGCCGCATCGCGCAGGGTCTGGTCGGCCTCCAGATAATCCTGAGGGGCGATGACCGCCGGGCAGCCGCGCTTGAAGATGCCGGCCTTCTCCCCGGCGATGGCCTGGAGCGTCGTGCCGAGATATTCCGCATGGTCGTGCCCAATGGGCGTGACCACGGCGGCGGCCGGCCGGTCGATGACGTTGGTGGCGTCGAAGCGGCCGCCGAGACCGACCTCCAGCAGGAGCACGTCGGCGGGCTCCTCCGAGAAGATCAGCAGGGCCGCCGCGGTCGTGATCTCGAACACCGTGATGGGCTCGCCCGCATTCACCGCCTCGCAGCGGCGGAAGGCTTCCACGAGCCGCTCCTCGCTCACGTAGCGCCCGCCTCCGAACCGGCCCAGGCGGATGCGCTCGTGGAAGCGCACGAGATGGGGGGAGGTATAGACATGGACCGCGAGCCCGGCGCTCTCCAGGATCGCCCGCATGAACGCGATGGTCGAGCCCTTGCCGTTGGTGCCCGCCACATGGATCACCGGGGGCAGCCGGCGCTCCGGATGGCCGAGCTGGGCCAGGAGCCGCTGGATGCGCCCGAGGGAGAGATCGATGGTCTTCGGGTGCAGGGCGAGAAAGCGCGCGATCAGCGCATCGGAGGATTCCATCGCCCGGGTCTCACTTATTCGGCGGCCACGGCCACGGCCGCGGTCTCGGGCGCGGAAGCCGGCGCCTTGGTGAAGAGCCGCGACAGGCGCGCGACGGTGGCCTTGAGGTCGTGCCGGTGCACGACCGCGTCCACCATGCCGTGCTCCTTCAGATATTCGGAGCGCTGGAAGCCGTCGGGCAGCTTCTCGCGGATGGTCTGCTCGATCACGCGCGGGCCGGCGAAGCCGATGAGCGCGCCCGGCTCGGCCAGATGCACGTCGCCGAGCATGGCGTAGGAGGCGGTCACGCCGCCGGTGGTCGGGTTGGTGAGCACGACGATGTAGGGCAGCTTCGCGTCGCGCAGGCGGCGGATCGCCACCGTGGTGCGCGGCATCTGCATGAGGGACAGGATGCCCTCCTGCATGCGCGCGCCGCCGGAGCCGGCGAAGAGCACGTAAGGGGTCTTCTTGTCGAGGGCCGTCTCGGCCCCCTTGATGAAGGCCTCGCCGGCCGCCATGCCGAGCGAGCCGCCCATGAAGCCGAAATCCTGGACCGCAATGGTCATCGGCAGCTCGTCGACCCGGCCGAAGCCGACCTTGAACGCGTCCTGCTGGCCGGTCTTGGCGCGGGCGTCCTTCAGGCGGTCGACATAGCGCTTCTCGTCACGGAACTTGAGCGGATCGACCGGCACCTCCGGTACGGCCACGTCGAGCCAGGTAGCCCCGTCGAACATGAGCTGCAGGCGCTGGGTGGCCGAGATGCGCATGTGGTGGTTGGAGCCCGGGATCACCCACTGGTTCGCCTCCACGTCCTTGTGGAACACCACCTGCCCGGTCTCCGGGCACTTGATCCAGAGATTGTCCGGCGTCTCGCGCTTGAAGAGCGTCTTGATCTTCGGACGGACGACTTCGGAAATCCAGTTCATTGCTGATCCTTCTCTGTCAGGAGCTTCCTGAACGCCCTCGCCCCGAGGAGGCCACGACGGTGACCGTCTCGAAGGATCAGAGCGTCTCCAGAGCTCTCCGGCCCCTGCTTCGGGAGGCAGCTGCGCCGCTCCCCGGGACGAGGACCGTCTCTCTATGTATTAGGCCGCCGCGCGCTTTGCCACCGAGCGCACGCCGTCGCTCAGTTCCTTCACCAGCTTCGTGACCGCCTCGATGCTGCCTGCCGTTGCGCGACCCTCGGAATCCAGGGTGCCCTTCAGGGCGTCGATGAGGGCCGAGCCCACCACGACGCCGTCGGCCCCCTGGGCGACCGCGGCCGCATGCGCCCCGCTCTTGACGCCGAAGCCCACCACCACCGGCAGGGGCGTATGGCGCTTGATCCGCTCCACGGCCGTGGCGACCTTGCCGAAATCCGGGGTCGCCGCGCCGGTGATGCCGGTGATCGAGACGTAATAGACGAACCCGGCCGTGTTCCGGAGAACCGCCGGCAGGCGCCTGTCGTCGGTGGTCGGGGTGGCGAGCCGGATGAAGGCGAGCCCGGCCTTGAGCGCCGGCAGGCACAGCTCGTCGTCCTCTTCCGGCGGCAGGTCGACGACGATCAGGCCGTCGACGCCGGCCGCCTTCGCGTCGGCCAGGAAGCGGTCGACGCCGTAGACGAAGATCGGGTTGAAATAACCCATGAGGATCACGGGGGTGTCCTGGTCGTCGGCCCGGAAGCGCCGGACGAGGTCGAGGGTCTTGACCGTGTCCTGCCCGACCTTGAGCGCCCGCAGGCCCGCCGCCTGGATGGCCGGACCGTCGGCCATGGGATCGGTGAAGGGCAGCCCGAACTCGACGATGTCGGCGCCGGCCTTCGGCAGGCTCTTGAGGATCGCGAGCGAGGTCTCGGGATCCGGGTCGCCGGCCATCACATAGGTGACGAGGGCGGCGCGGCCCTCCTGGCGGCATTGTTCGAAACGGGCTTCGATGCGTTGGGTCATGGGCGGGTCTTTAGCATGGGAGGGAGACAGGGCAAACCAATAGCATGCACGGTTTCCCCGCCCCCGGGGACGGGGCTCGGACCGCGCCCCCGTCAGACGATCTGGTTGCCGAGATGCTCGGCGATCTGGAACAGGTCCTTGTCGCCCCGGCCGCTGATGTTGACCACCATCAGGTGATCCTTGGGCTTCTGCGGCGCCAGTTCCATGACCTTGGCGAGCGCATGGCTGGGCTCGAGCGCGGGCAGGATGCCCTCGAGCCGCGAGCAGAGCTGGAACGCCTCCAGGGCCTCCTCGTCGGTGGCGGAGATGTATGTCACCCGGCCCATCTCGTGCAGCCAGGCGTGCTCCGGGCCGATGCCGGGATAGTCGAGGCCGGCCGAAATGGAATGGGCGTCCTGGATCTGTCCGTCATGGTCCATGAGCAGGTAGGTCCGGTTGCCGTGCAGCACGCCGGGGCGGCCGCCGGAAAGCGACGCCGCATGCAGCTTGTCGAGGCCGTGGCCCGCCGCCTCCACGCCGTAGATCTCGATCTCCTTGTCGTCGAGGAACGGGTGGAACAGCCCGATGGCGTTGGAGCCGCCGCCGATGCAGGCGACGAGCGAGTCCGGGAGGCGCCCTTCCGCCTGCATCATCTGCTCGCGGGTCTCGTTGCCGATGACGCACTGGAAGTCGCGCACCATGGCCGGATAGGGATGCGGACCCGCCACCGTGCCGATGCAGTAGAAGGTGTCGGCCACGTTGGTGACCCAGTCGCGCAGGGCCTCGTTCATGGCGTCCTTGAGCGTGCGGGTGCCGGACTGCACCGGCACCACCTTGGCGCCGAGCATGTTCATGCGGAACACGTTGGGCTTCTGCCGCTCCACGTCGACGGCGCCCATATAGACCACGCAGTCGAGCCCGAACCGGGCGCAGAGGGTCGCGGTGGCGACCCCGTGCTGGCCGGCGCCGGTCTCGGCGATGATGCGCTTCTTGCCCATGCGGCGGGCGAGAAGGATCTGGCCCAGCACGTTGTTCACCTTGTGGGCGCCCGTGTGGTTGAGCTCTTCGCGCTTGAAGTAGATTTTTGCACCCCCGAGATGCTCGGTCATGCGCTCGGCGAAATAAAGCGGGCTCGGGCGGCCGATATAGTGGGTGGAGAAATGGGCCATGTCCGCATGGAAGGCAGGGTCGTTCCTCGCCTCCTCGTAGGCCTTCTCCAGCTCGAGAATGTTCGGCATCAGGGTCTCGGCCACGAAGCGGCCGCCGAACTGGCCGAAATGCCCGCGCTCGTCGGGACCGGTGCGGAAGGAATTGGGTTGGGCTTGAGCTGACACGGCCTGTCCTGCCTTGAAGGTCTTGAAGGCACGCCGGAAGGACGTGCCGTCTGAATTAGGGGTGGGCAGCGGCGAAGGCTGTCCGGGCGGCCCTGATGAAGGCCTCGATCCTGGCCGGATCCTTGAGGCCCGGACCGCTTTCCACCCCGGACGACACGTCGACGGCCTGCGGCTTCGTGAGCCGGATCGCCTCCGCCACGTTGTCGGGGTTGAGCCCTCCTGACAGCATGAAGGAAAGTCTGGGGTCAAGTCCGTTCAGGAGCCGCCAGTCGAACGAGATCCCGTTGCCGCCGGGCAGGGCCTCGGGCGTGCGGGGCGGCTTGGCGTCGAGCAGGATGTGGTCGACGCCGCCGGCATAGGGGTGAAGCGCCCGCAGATCCGACGCCTGCGCGATGCCGACCGCCTTCATGACCGGCCGTTTGACCATCGAGCGGATCTCGGCGACGCGCTCGGGCGTCTCGCCGCCATGCAGCTGGATCAGGTCGGGGTTGAGCGCCTCGATGGCCTGCGCGATGGCCTCGTCGGTCGGATCGACCAGCAGCACCACCCGCTGGGCGCGGCCACGGGCCTGGATCGAGAGACGGTGCCCGAGATCCAGGCTGACATGGCGGGGGCTCTTGGGGAAGCGCACGAAGCCCACCATGTCGGCGCCTGCTCCGAGGGCGACATCGAGGGTTTCGGGCGTGGAGAGCCCGCAGATTTTGATCAGGTTATCCATAAGGGCTATTTTACAACGCTTTTCAGCGAGCGCCACACCAGCATCGCCGCAGCCAGATCCTCCAGCGCCGCACCCACGGATTTGAACGCCGTGACGGCCTCGCGGTCGCGAGGGGGCGCGTGCCGGCACAGATCCGCCAGGGTGCCGCGGATGTGGCTTTCAGCGATGGCGCCGCTGTGGAGCGCAACAGCCACGTCGCCGCCCTCGGTCTTGGCGGCCGGCGTGTCGATATAGACCTGCGCGCGCCGCAGGGCCTCGTCGTCGGCCTCGCGCATCTTCAGGTTGAACGCGCCCACGAGATCGAGATGCGCGCCCTGCTTCAGCCAGCCCCCCTTGACGATCGGGGCGGTCGAGAGCGTCGCGCAGGAGACGAGATCAGCCTGCCGCACGGCGGCCTCCAGATCCGTGACGGCGGTGACGGGCAATCCCTCGCGGGCGAGCTCGTCGGCAAGGCTCCTGGCCTTGGCGTCGTTGCGGTTCCAGAGCGCCACCTCGCGGATCGGGCGCTGGCTCAGATGGGCGCGGATCAGGAACGGCGCGAGCGCGCCTGCCCCGACCATCACCATGCGGCCGGCATCCTGGCGCGCCAGATGGCGGGCCGCCAGCGCGGAGGCGGCGGCGGTGCGCCAAACCGTCAGGCGGGTTCCGTCGAGCACCGAGACGGGCGCGCCGGTGGCGCCGTCCATCAGGAGATAGGAGCCCATCACGCTGGGCAGGCCCCTGGCGCCGTTCTCGGGAAAGACCGACACGATCTTCACGCCGACGAACCCGTCCCGCATGGCGGGGCCGGTCCAGGACGGCATGAGCAGGAGCGTGCCGTGGGCGCCCGGCCGCTCGATCTCGTGGTGATGGCGCACCGGCGTCACCATGTCGCCGCGAAAGGCCTCGGCGAGGGCATCGATCAGGGCAGGAAAGGACAGGACCCGATCGATCTCGGCGGAGGATACGACGCGCATGGAACTGTCTTAGAACCTGGGGCCGGGGGACGAGGGCACCGTGGCCGGCAGCGTGTTGCCCGAAGCGCCCTGCGACTTGAGGCGCTCGGTCTCATAGCGCAGCTGGCGCGCTTCGCGGCGCGACTGCCGTCCCTTGCGACGGTTCTTGCCCTGGGCGAGCCAGCTCGCGGTGCCGCCGATGATCACGCCGAGCATGACGGCCGCGAAGATCACGGCGAACAGGGGCAGCTGCGTGGCGAATTCCGGCGCCTCCTGCGAGAACGGGTCGAGCGACAGCGTGACCGGCGCGCGGTTCGCGACCGCGAGCAGAACGACCAGGATGGCCACCGGCAGGAGAATGAGCGCCTTCAGGAAGCGAATCACGAACACCTCTCATGAATGACTTCAAGGATCATGGACAAGGACCGTGGGCAGACCTCACTGCGCGGCCGCGGCCTTGAGCACCTTCGGGGCCGGAGCATTGAGCCGCTGCCGCATTTCCTTGCCCGTCTTGAAGACGGGAACGACCTTTTCGGAGATGGAAACGGCCGCACCCGTGCGCGGGTTGCGGCCCGTACGGGCATCGCGCTTCTTCACCGAGAACGCACCGAAGCCGCGCAGCTCGACCCGATCGCCTCTGGCGAGCGCGTCCGCGATCGTATCGAGGATGGCGTTCACGATCTTCTCGACGTCGCGCTGATAGAGATGCGGGTTCTGCTCGGCGATCTTGAGCACCAGTTCGGATTTGATCATGGAGTGGCTATATCTTTGACGTTGCTTTATTTTTCCGAAGGTTGCCAGACAGCCAGGAGGCCGTCAAGTTGCGCAATCTCGGCATGGGACGATGTCCTGCGTAAGGTTTCGGCCACGCGCTCGAATCCGAAGAGGTCGGCAACCGTCGCGCTCATGGCGAAGAGGGAGAGATCCCGGTCGCTGCTCGGCTTCCAGTCGCGAATCGGCAGATCCTTGGCAACACCCTTGTTCTGCTCCAGCCAGGCGACCGCGTCGCGCTCGCCGCCGATCCTGTCGACGAGCTTCATGGGTACGCCCTGACGGCCGCTGAAGACCTGGCCGGTGGAGGCCGCAGCCAGCTCGCCCTCGTTGAGCCGGCGACGCTCGCGCACCAGAGCCTTGAACCAGTCATAGGTGTCGTTGACCACCGCCTGCATGGCCGCGCGGGCCTCCGGCGAGGTCGGCTTGAACGGGCTCGGCTCCGCCTTGAGCGGCGAGGATTTCACCTCCTCCAGCTTCACGCCGACCTGGCCCATGAGGCCGGACAGGTCGGGATACTGGAACAGCACCCCGATGGAGCCGACGAGCGAGGTCTCGCGGGCGACGATGTAGTCGGTGGCAATCGCCGTGATGTAGCCGCCGGACGCCGCCGTGCCGTCCACGAAGGTGACCACGGGCTTCTTCTCGCTGAGCCGGCGGATATTGCGGTAGAGCTCCTCGGAGCCCGTCGTGGTGCCGCCGGGGCTGTTGATGGAGATCACGACGCCGGAGACCGCGCTCGAATCGCCCACGCGCTGCATCAGGTCGGCCAGGCGCTGGTTGCCGGTGATCACGCCGTCGACGGAGATCCGCGCGATCTGGCTCTGGATCGCCCCGTAGCCCGCCCGGTCCGCGGCGGCGTAGCCGAGGGCGGCCACGGCGGCGATCAGGCCGGAAAATCCGGCGACGCGCCAGAAGGACAGCTTGCGGCGCAGACGGCGGCGGTCGGCGATGGCTTCGGCATCGATGGACATCGATTCGTCTCTTGCTGGTTCCAGGTCGGATGAGAAGGGCAGCACCCTAGAGCGCTTCGGACGCAATTTCCAGGTGGCGAACGTGAATCCGCCGTGGCTGAAAATGCCTCCGCGCGCAAGCAGATAGGGCGGAAAGGGAGATGGCCAACAAAAATCGGCTCGGGATAGCGGGCCCGAAGACAGACCCAAGCTCCCGGGCCGGCGCCTCCCTGGTCATGGCCGGGCGTGTCCCGGCCATCCCGGTGACGTGAAGCGCCGCGGTTTTTGGATCGGGATCACCGGCACAAGGCCGGTGATGCCAGGTCGAGCTGAGCTCGCAAACAAAAAAATCCCCGGGCTTTTCAGCCCGGGGATCCATCCGTCTCCGACGTGCGGAGGCCGATTACTTCTTGTCGGTGCGGGCCTTGAGGGCGGCACCCAGGATGTCGCCGAGCGACGCGCCCGAATCGGTCGAGCCGTACTGGGCCATGGCCTCCTTCTCCTCGGCGACCTCGAGGGCCTTGATGGAGACGGTGACGCGGCGGGCCTTGCGGTCGAACTGCGTGACGCGGGCATCGAGCTTCTCGCCGGGGGCGAAGCGCTCGGGGCGCTGGTCGGCGCGGTCACGAGCGAGCTCGTTGCGCTTGATGAAGGTGGTGAGGTCGGTGTCGACGATCTTCACCTCCAGGCCGCCGTCCTTCACCTCGAGAACCTCGCAGGTGACGATCTGGCCCTTCTTGATCTCGCCGGCTTCGGCGAAGGGATCGCCCGCAAGCTGCTTGATGCCGAGCGAGATGCGCTCCTTCTCGACATCCACGTCGAGAACCTGGGCGCGCACGACGTCGCCCTTCTTGAAGTCGTCGATGACCTGCTCGCCCGGACGGTTCCAGTCGAGGTCCGAGAGGTGGACCATGCCGTCGACGTCGTTCTCGAGACCGATGAACAGACCGAACTCGGTCTTGTTCTTGACCTCGCCTTCGACTTCGGTGCCGACCGGGTGCTTCTCGGCGAAGGCCTCCCACGGGTTCTGGAGCGTCTGCTTCAGGCCCAGCGAGATACGGCGCTTCACCTGGTCGACCTCGAGGATCACGACCTCGACCTCCTGAGAGGTGGAGATGATCTTGCCCGGGTGGACGTTCTTCTTCGTCCAGGACATCTCGGAGACGTGGATCAGGCCTTCGATGCCGGGCTCGAGCTCGACGAACGCACCGTAATCGGTGATGTTCGTGACGCGGCCCTTCAGCTTGGCGCCGACCGGATAGCGGGCGGCGATGCCCTCCCACGGATCGGCCAGCAGCTGCTTGATGCCCAGCGAGATGCGGTGCGTCTCGTGGTTGATCTTGATGATCTTCACCTTCACCGTCTGGCCGATGGTTACGACCTCGGACGGATGATTGACGCGGCGCCATGCCATGTCGGTGACGTGCAGCAGGCCGTCGATGCCGCCGAGGTCAACGAACGCACCGTACTCGGTGATGTTCTTGACCACGCCGTCGATGACCTGACCCTCTTCGAGGTTGGCCACGAGCTCGGAACGCTGCTCGGCGCGGCTCTCCTCGAGAACCGTACGGCGCGACACGACGATGTTGCCGCGGCGGCGATCCATCTTGAGGATCTGGAACGGCTGAGCCACGCCCATGAGCGGGGTGACGTCGCGCACCGGACGGATATCGACCTGCGAGCGGGGCAGGAACGCCACGGCGCCGTCGAGATCGACCGTGTAGCCGCCCTTGACCTGGTTGAAGATGGTGCCGTTGACGCGCTCGCCGGCCTCGAAGGCCTTCTCGAGCTTCACCCACGACTCTTCGCGGCGGGCCTTGTCACGGGAGATGACGGCCTCGCCCAGCGCATTCTCGATGCGCTCGACATAGACCTCGACCTCGTCACCGACATTGACCGTCTGGTCGCGGTTCGGGCCGGCAAATTCCTTCAGGGCGACGCGACCTTCGGTCTTGGCCCCGATATCGATGACCGCGACGTCCTTTTCGATCGCGACCACCTTGCCCTTCACGACCGAGCCTTCGCTGATCTCGGAGGTGCGGAAGGATTCTTCGAGCAGGGCCGCGAAATCTTCACGGCTCGGCTGTTGCAAAGCTGCAGACATAGGTTCTCCTGAATGGCCCTCGTTCAAAGGGGCAACGCCGGCGGCTCGTGTTAACGGGCCGTTTCCAGCCGCCGCTGCCCGAGGACGCCCCTTTTAGGGCCATGTCCAGGGCATGCCGCTCTCCTGAGCGGGCCGGCGTATCATCGACGGATGGAAACGCTTGATCCGGCAAGACTTTTCGGGACGCCACAAGGGCGCGGAACACGCGCCCTACGCTTGATAAACCGTCAATGTCCTGTCGGATGGGGGTTCTTGTATCCCATGTGGCCCCGGATCACAAGACTTTCAAGGATTTGCGCGGATCCCGCGGCGGCCCGGCTCCTCACCCGGGCCCGGCCCCCTGCGTGTTCACGTAGACCGCGTAGAGCGACTGGCTCGCGGCCATGAACAGACGGTTGCGCTTGGGCCCGCCGAAGCAGATGTTGCCGCACACCTCGGGCAGGCGGATGCGCCCGATGAGCTTGCCCTCCGGGGTCCAGACGGTGACCCCGTTGTAGCCGACCGCCCGGCCGGCATTGCTCGAGGCCCAGAGATTGCCGTCCACGTCGCAGCGCAGCCCGTCGGGCCCGCATTTCACCCCGTCGATCACGCAGTCCGAGAACAGCCGGCGGTTGGAGAGCCGGTTGTCGGTGCCCACGTCGAAGACGTGGATGTCGCCCTTGCCGCCCGGCCCCGTGTCGCCCGGGCCCTTGCCCGTGCTCGCCACGTAGAGCCGCTTGTAGTCGGGCGAGAAGCACAGCCCGTTCGGATCGGGAACCTGGTCCTCCGTGACCACCAGGTCGACGCGGCCGCTCGGGTCGATCCGGTAGCAGTTCGTCGGCAGCTCGCGCCGGGCCGTGCCGATGCCGGCCGCCTGGCCGAGCCTCGGGTTGAGCCGCCCGCCCGCATTGCTCGGCCCGCCCTGCACGTCGGGCGCGCCCTCGTAGAGCTGGCCGCCATAGGGCGGGTCCGTGAACCAGTAGCTGCCGTCGGGGTGGGCCACCACGTCGTTGGGCGAGTTGAGGCGCTTGCCCTCGAAGGAATCGGCCAGCACCGTGACGGAGCCGTCGAGCTCGTAGCGGACGACGCGCCGGGTGAGGTGCTCGCAGGAGAGCTGGCGGCCCTGGAAGTCGAAGCTGTTGCCGTTGGAGTTGTTCGACGGCAGGCGGAACACGCTCACGCGGCCGTCGTCCTCCAGCCAGCGCATCTGGCGGTTGTTGGGGATGTCGCTCCACACGAGATAGCGCCCCTGGGCGTTCCAGGCCGGCCCCTCGGCCCAGAGCGTTCCGGTCCACAGGCGGGTGATGGCGCTGTTGGGCTGGGCGTATTGGTTGAAGAGCGGATCGACCGTGATCACGTCCGGGTCGGTGAAATAGGTGGTGGGGGCGCCCCGGGGGCTGAAGTCGCGCGGGGGATTGGTCACGGTGCTGGGCGGCTGCGCGGGAGCCTGGGCCAGGGCGCGGCCGGAGCCCGCCCCCAAGGCCCCAGCTCCCAAGGCCCCTGCTCCCATGGCGGTGATGAGACTGCGTCTGGACAGGACAGCACGGTTCCCGCCCGGTGCATGGCGTTGCGAAGTCATGGATACCTCCCTGTGTCGGCGTTCTTGTCGCCCACGGGTCAGCCCGACCGCGAGTCTCGCTTGGGGATTAGAATCTCATATTTCCGCCGCGCCGGAACTGCTCTTAGGAGGGATCGACAGGCCCGCCGCGGCAGGCGGGGCCCGAAACGAATCACCCTCCGCTTCAGGGAAGCGGAGGGTGCGAATGGATCGGCCGAGGCCGGCGAGCCGTTTCTCAATCCTCGTGGATCAGGCTGTGCTGGCGGGTGTCCCGCATGCGCAGGTAGACGACGAGCGAGACGGCGATCATGGCGGTCACGTACCAGAAGAAGCCGTATTCGATCCCGGCCTGCTTGAACCACAGCGCCACGTACTCGGCCGTGCCGCCGAAGACCGTGTTGGCGATGGCGTAGGGCAGCGCGACGCCGAGAGCCCGAATATGGGCCGGGAACATCTCGGCCTTCACCACTGCGTTGATCGACGTGTAGCCGGTGACGATCACGAGGGCCGCCAGGCTGAGGGCGAAGGCCATGTACGGGTCCTTCGTGCCGGCGAGCGTCGAGAAGATCAGGTAGGTAAACAGGACGCCGAGGATGCCGAAGCCCACCATCAGGGGCTTGCGGCCGATCCGGTCCGATAGGGCGCCGGCCGCCGGCTGCAGCAGCATGAAGACGAACAGGGCCGCGGCCGTGATCTGGCTCGCCGCCTCGCGGGAGAAGCCCGAGGTGTTGACCAGGAACTTCTGCAGGTAGGTGGTGTAGGCATAGAAGGCGAGCGTGCCGCCGGCGGTGAGCGCGATCACCGTGAAGGCCTCGCGCGGGTACTTCGTGAACAGCGCCAGGCCGCTGGAGCGGGGCGCCTTCGTGCCCTCGGCCTGCGTGCCCTGCGCGTTCTTGTAGGATTCCGTCTCGGCCAGACCCCGGCGGAGATAGAAGACGAGCACGGCCAGGATGCCGCCGATGAAGAACGGGATGCGCCAGCCCCAGGTCTCGATCTGCTGCTCGGACAGGAAGAGCTGCAGGATCAGCAGCACGGCGAGCGCGATGAGCTGGCCCGAGATCAGCGTCACGTACTGGAAGCTCGAGAAGAAGCCGCGCCGGCTCCTGCCTGCCATCTCGCTGAGATAGGTGGCGCTGGCCCCGTACTCGCCGCCGACGCTGATGCCCTGGAGCAGGCGCGCCAGGACCAGGACGATCGGGGCGAACACGCCGATCCGCTCGTAGCCGGGCGTGACGGCGATCATCAGCGAGCCCGTGCACATGAGCGTCACCGACAGGGTCAGGCCGGCCTTGCGGCCCTTCCGGTCCGCATAGATGCCCATGATCCAGGCCCCGATGGGGCGCATGAGAAACCCGACCGCGAAGACCGCGGCGGCGTTCAGGAGCTGGGCGGTCTGATCGCCCTTGGGAAAGAAGATCGGGGCGAAATAGAGCGTGAAGGCGGAATAGACGTACCAGTCGTACCACTCGACCATGTTGCCGGCCGATCCGCCGAGGATCGATTTGAGGCGGCCTTTCTGGTCGGCGACAGTGTTTTTCATCAACATCATGCGTCTTGTTTTCCAACGGGGACACGCGCTCCCGGGAGAGGAGCGCATGGCGTGAGGGTGAGGATGCAAGGATTTCGGACGGGGGCCGGCGATTGGCGTCTCGCCGCGGCTTCATCCCGTCGGGGTCGACGGAGAGCCAGCTCGACCGTGGGTCAAACCGGCCAGTCCGAGCGCCGCGCCTGGGCGACCGCCCAGTCGAGGGCCTGTTCGAGCCGGTCGTTGCCCCAGAACATCTCCCCATCCTCGGTGAAGAAGGTCGGGGCCCCGAAGAGGCCGCGGGACTGGACCTCGTCGCCCATCCGGCGCAGGCGCATCTTGTTGGTCTCGCCCTGCGCCTCCGCCAGGACCGCCTCCGCATCGAGGTTGAGGTCGTTCAGGAGGCTCGCCAGCACGGCCGGATCGGCGATGTCGCGGCACTCGCCGAACTCGGCCGTGTACACGGCCTTGGTGAAGGCCGGCGTCCAGCCGGGCTCGACGCCGACCAACGCGACCCGCGCGGCCAGAAGCCCGTTCTGGGGGAAGGTCTTGGGGCGGTAGAAGGGCAGCCCGAAGCGGGCCGCCTCCCGCTCCATGTCGCGCCACATGTAGCGCCCCTTGGCCGGATAGGCGGCGAAGGGGGAGGTGTCCAACCCCTGCGCCTTGAAGACGGGCCCGAGCAGGAACGGGCGCCACAGGAGCCCGACGCCCGCCTCCGCGGCGGCCGTCTCGATGCGCATGGCCGCGAGATAGGAATAGGTGGAGGCGAATTCGTACCAGAACTCGAGCTGCGGCTGACGGATCATGGGCGCCTTTCACTGCCGGATGCCTGGAGGAAGAAACGAGCCGCCCCAAAGCCGGTTCTTCGCTCCATCATGACGCCTATCGCATTCCCTGGAGTTATGGCAGCGCCTGACTTTCCGGTCAGGAATGCACCTGACACATACCGCCTTCTTCGACCAACAAGAAGCTTCCCCTTTGAAGCCCGATGTTCTAAGTCGCGAGCACCCTTATCATCGGAACCTTTGCTATGGCTGAGAAGCGCGTGAACAAGGTCGTGCTCGCCTATTCGGGCGGCCTCGACACCTCCATCATCCTCAAGTGGCTGCAGACCACCTACGGCTGCGAGGTGGTGACCTTCACCGCCGATCTCGGCCAGGGCGAGGAGCTGGAGCCCGCCCGCAAGAAAGCCGAGCTCCTGGGCATCAAGCCCGAGAACATCTTCATCGAGGACCTGCGCGACGAGTTCGTGCGCGATTACGTGTTCCCGATGTTCCGCGCCAACGCCCAATACGAGGGCCTGTACCTGCTCGGCACCTCCATCGCCCGGCCGCTGATCGCCAAGAAGCAGATCGAGATCGCCGAGAGGGTCGGGGCCGACGCGGTCGCTCACGGGGCCACCGGCAAGGGCAACGACCAGGTGCGCTTCGAGCTCGGCTATTACGCCCTGAAGCCCGACGTGACCGTGATCGCCCCCTGGCGCGAATGGGACCTGCGCTCCCGCGAGCAGCTCATCGCCTTCGCCGAGCAGCACCAGATCCCGATCGCCAAGGACAAGCGCGGCGAGGCCCCGTTCTCGGTCGACGCCAACCTCCTGCACGCCTCCTCGGAGGGCAAGGTGCTGGAGGATCCGGCCATGGAAGTGCCGGACTACGTCTATTCGCGCACCGACGGTCCGGAGACCGCCCCCGACACGCCGACCGTGATCAAGATCGCCTTCGAGAAGGGCGACCCGGTCGCCATCGACGGCCGGACGATGGGCCCGGCCGACCTGCTGGCGAAGCTCAACGAACTCGGCAAGATCAATGGCATCGGCCGCCTCGACCTCGTGGAGAACCGCTTCGTCGGCATGAAGAGCCGCGGCATGTACGAGACCCCGGGCGGCACGATCCTTCACCTGGCCCATCGCGGCATCGAGTCGATCACCCTCGATCGCGGCGCCGCGCACCTGAAGGACGAGCTGATGCCGAAATACGCCGAGCTCATCTATAACGGCTTCTGGTTCTCGCCCGAGCGCGAGATGCTCCAGGCCCTCATCGACAAGAGCCAGGAATTCGTCACCGGCGAGGTGACGCTCAAGCTCTACAAGGGCGGCGTCCACCTCATCGGCCGCCAGAGCCCCTACACGCTCTACGACCAGGACCTCGTCACCTTCGAGGAAGGCGCCGTCGCCTACGACCACCGTGACGCCGCCGGCTTCATCAAGCTCAATGCCCTGCGCCTGCGCACGCTCGCGCAGCGCAAGAAGAAGCTCGGGCTGTAAGCCATGCATGCGTCGGTCACGGCCGTCACCGCAGGCCGACGCATTCCATCCCGGCCTGACCGTGAAAAGCGTTCGGCTTCTGGCCGGGATGGTCGCAGCCCGTCCCGCCAGGGGGCCGAGCGTGCTGAGCGATCCTTACCCCTCCGGCCGCCGGAACGGGCCCTGGATCACTGTGCCGCGTCCGATCGGCTCCGGGGCGGTCCTCCGGGTCGAGCGGCTGCGGCTCGCATCCGTGCCAAGTCATCACCGGCTCACACCACTTCCACGTCATCACCGGGCTCGCCCCGGTGATCCCGATGAATTGAAGCGCCGGACCTTTCCGGTCGGGATGGCCGGGACAAGCCCGGCCATGACCTGGGAGGGTGGCAGGAAGGGCGGAGGCTGCCCTTCGGAGAAGACCTGGAACCTAACGGAATCTCGGCCGTAGACATCAAGTCCCATCGTCCGAGAGAGGCCCGATGCCGTCGCCCCAAGTTCCGTACCGGCCGTCGCGAGCGGCGGTTGCCGGGCATATGATCCAGCGATTGCTGGCGTCGTTCCCCGTCGCGTGCTTCATCCTGGCGCTCGCCGCCGACATCGCCTATTGGCGCACGTCGAACCTGGTATGGGTGGAGTTCTCCGCCTGGCTCCTGCTCGCGGGCATTACGGTCGGGGTGGCGGCCGCCGTGTTCGGGGCGATCTATTATCTGGTCCGGTTCCGGACCCGGGCCGTGCGGTTCGGCTGGCCCGCCGCCATCGGCACCCTCGTGGTCCTGATCCTGGCCTTCTTCAACAACCTGGCCCATGCGGCCGACGGCTGGACCGCGGTCATGCCCTGGGGGCTGACCCTGTCGGCCCTGACGGTGCTGGCCGTGCTCGTCACGCTCTGGCTCAGCACGTCGTTCGCCTACGGACCTGCCCTGGGAGAGCACGCCTATGACTGATCGCTTCCGCGTCCGGCCCGTCTCCGCGCTCGCGGGAACGGGCCTCCTGGCCCTGGCGCTCGCCGGCTGCAACGACGGCAACGGCAATTTCGACGTCGCGAGCCAGATCGGCCCCGATCCGGCCCTGCCGGCGCCCAGCACGGAGCTCATGCCCGACCTGAAGGTCGCCGAGGTGGTGGGCTGGAAGGACGGACAGGCGCCGAAGGCCCCGCAGGGGATGACCGTGACGGCCTATGCGAAGGACCTGGTCAGCCCGCGCCTGGTGCGCACCCTGCCGAACGGCGACGTGCTCGTGGTCCAGTCGCGGGCGCCCGAGGGCAAGCCCCTGTCGCGGCCCAAGGACTACATCCGGCAATGGATCATGGCGATCGCCAAGGGCGACAGCGGCGGGCCGAAGAAGGAGAGCAACCTGATCACTCTGTTGCGCGACACCAACCGCGACGGCACGGTCGACGAGCGCCACGACCTGCTCAAGGGGCTGAACTCGCCCTTCGGGGTGGTCTGGCACGAGGACATTCTCTATGTGGCCGCCGCCGACGCGATCCTGGTCTATCCCTACCGGCTCGGCGAGACCGCGATCACGGCCGCCCCCCGGGTGCTGGCGCCGCTTCCCGGCGGGCCGATCAACCATCACTGGACCAAGGACCTGGCCCTGAGCCCGGACGGACGGTTCCTCTACGCGTCGGTCGGCTCCAACTCGAATGCCGGCGAGCGCGGGCTCGAGGCCGAAAAGGGCCGGGCCGCCATCTGGCAGGTGGACCGCGCCACCGGCCTGTCCCGCGTCTACGCGTCGGGCCTGCGCAACCCCAACGGGTTGACGTTCCATCCCGAGACCGGAATCCTCTGGACGGTGGTGAACGAACGCGACGAGCTCGGCCCCAACCTCGTGCCGGACTACCTGACCTCCGTGCAGGAGAACGCCTTCTACGGCTGGCCCTGGAGCTATTACGGCAACCACGTGGACGAGCGCGTGCACCCGCCCCGTCCCGACATGGTGCAGAAGGCGGTGAAGCCCGATTACGCGCTCTCGAGCCACGTGGCGGCGCTCGGCCTGACCTTCTCGATGAACTCCACCCTGCCGGAGCCCTACCGGAGGGGAGCGTTCATCGGCGAGCACGGGAGCTGGAACCGCCAGGCCTTCAACGGCTACAAGGTGGTCTACGTGCCGTTCGAGAACGGCCGGCCGTCCGGCGAGGCGCAGGACGTGGTCACCGGGTTCATCGAGGGCGATCAGGCCCGCGGCCGCCCGGTGGGCGTGGCCATCGACGGCACCGGCGCCCTCCTGGTCGCCGACGATACGGGCAACGTCGTGTGGCGCGTGGCGGCGAGCGCCCCGGCTCCGAGCCAGTAACGGCCGGGACGGGTCCCCGCAAAAAAAGGACCGGCTTCGCGCCGGTCCTTTCCAGGGCCGTAAAGCCCGAGCGCCTCCCGCAGAAATCTCAGGGCGTCAGCTGAAGGCGCTCGCTCGCGGCCTTCTCCACCGCCTCGCGGGAATAGACCAGCGGCACGTAATCGCCGGTCGCCCAGAGGGGCGCGAGATCGCGGTAATGCGGGCTGTAGGGGTCTCCCGACTGGCCGGGCGTGTTGATCGCCCGGCTGGCGTCCCAGTTGCCCACGTCGAGCACCATGCGGAACGAGGCGCCGGACGTCACCTTGAACGTGGACGTGCTGTAGCCCGCCGCGTGGGGCACGTTGTTGCCGCCGCCCATCACCAGCGGCCCGACGGTCATCTGCGCCTGGGTGGCCTTGTCGGCCAGCGGCTTCAGGGCGTGACTGAACTCGGCCTGGTGCAGGTTGCCCCACTTCCACTGCGCCATGTCGTCGCCGAGAAGCTTGCCGACCTCGTCGGCCGCCGCCGTGAGGCTCTGGAGCAGGACCCTGTCCCGGGCCGTCGCCTGATCGGCCCCGAGGGCTTGGTCGGGCTTCTCGAGGTAGTCGACCACCGCCGAGAGGCTGCCGTTGCCGATGATGGCGCGGGCCGCCTCGGGCGTGGTCGCGGCCACTGTGGCGCGACCGAGATGCTTGCTGGTCCAGACCTCGAACAGGGCGGCGGCGGCGCTGTCGGCGGTCTCCCGGGCATCCCAGCCCTGCAGGAGCTCGAGCGCGGCCCGCTGCTTCGGGTCCTCCGAGCGAAGCGGCTTCACCAGCGCGACGAGCCTGCGGCCGAGCATGCTCGTGTCGTCGTTCTGCAGGTCCATGGCGTCCGCCAGGGTGAATTTCGGCTTCGCCTTCAGCACCTCCGTGATCCGCTCGAACCGGGCCGGATCGGCCCATTGGTCGAAGCCGATCCTGCGCTCGTTGACCGGGTAATCCGGCGGCAGGTTGTTCTGGTTGGCGGTCGCGAAGAAACCCTGGGCCGGGTTGTACTCCTTGGGCAGGTCGGACAGGGGGATGAACCCCTCCCACTCGTAGCGCCCGTCGCCCGGCACGGGCATGAGACCGTCATAGCTCACGCGCCTCGGCGTGAGGCCGCCCGGCACCCAGCCGATATTGCCGTCCGTGTCGGCATAGACCTGGTTTTCGGACGGAGCGCCCCAGCGGTTCATGGCCTCCAGGAAGCCGGTCCAGTTCTGGGCCGTCATGTAGTCCGACGAGCCGAAATAGGCCGAGGTGCCGGGATCGAACCAGACCGACCGCATGGCGAAGGCCCGCTGGCCGGCGTCGTCCTTCGAGAGAACCGGCCCGTGGCGCGTGAAGAGCAGATCGACATCGCGCGGCTGCTCGCCCTTCACCTCGATGGTCTCGCGCACGACCTTCATGTCCTCCCAGCCGTCGCGGAACTTGTACTGGTTGGCATTGGCCGGGTTGAGCTCGTAGACGTAGAGGTCCTCCTGGTCGATGGCGAAGATGGTCAACCCGAAGGCGATCTTGCCGTTGTGCCCGATGGAGACGCCCGGGAGGGCCGGCTCGCCGGCCCCGATCACCGACATGCCGGGCGCGTTCAGATGCACGATGTAGCGCAGGGACGGCACCCCGTGGGCCCGGTGCGGGTCGTTCGCCAGGATCGGCCGGCCCGTGGCCGTGCGGGAGCCCGCCACGACCCAGTTGTTCGACCCGATCCGGTCGATATTGGCCATGGCCTCGTTGAGGAAATCCTCGTGCGAGTCGAGGTAGGCCTTCTTCTGCGGCGCCACGAACGAGACGTCCTTGGTGCCGAGCTCGTAATCCTTCAGCACGTCCTTGGGGATGGAGCACGGGTCGAGGCCCGCCGGGACCTTGGTCTGCCATTCGGGCTCGAACTTGGTGCGCAGGCGGTCGGCATCGAGGCCGGCCGCGCAGGCGACCTGCGCGCGCCGCACCTCGGAGGCCACGTTGCGGGTCAGGCCGTGGCTGCGGATGCGGACCACGTCCTCGGGCTTCCACGGATCGGGCTGCGTGCCGGCGATTCGGAACTCCGCCGGCGCCGGCCGGGTGCCGTCCCGGACCTCCTGGACGAAGGCGTTCACGCCCTCGACGAAGGCCTCCGTGTAGGTCTTGGCGTTGGGCCCGTAGGCGGCCCATTCCTTGTCCATGTCGCCGCGGTAGAGGAACATGCGGGCGGCCCGGTCCTGCTCCGCGTAGTCGGGGCCGAAATCCTTCGCGAGCAGGCCGAGCCCGCGCTTGCGCCACAGGTCGATCTGCCAGAGCCGGTCGCGGGCCGCGTTGTAGCCCTGCATGAAGAAGGCGTCGTGCTGGTTCGCCGTGTAGATGTGCGGGATGCCCCAGTGATCGACGATGATTTCCGCCGGGGCCTGCAGGCCCTTCACCTGCTGCGACGTGGTCCGGACGGCGCTCGACATGTCGGCGAAGGCCGGAATGGCCGTGCTGGCGAGCAGAATGCCCACATACGGCATCAGGCGTGCGGTTCCGGTCAAAGCTCCCATCGCGTTTCCTCCTTGAGCGACATCGACCGTTCCCTTGTTCTCCAGGATCGGAGTGGCGTTCGGGAATCGGCCACCCGCGATGCTCGGCCCTTTGTCGGGCCGCGGACAATTGCATTCCTGACGGGGCAGATGTCCGGATGGGGAAGCTTGTCGCTCCGGGCCTCGACGCTATCTGGGCGCACGCGGGAAAAACATCGTGCCGGACGGAGAGCTGGCGCCTCCTTGGCGCCCGCCTGACCTTCTCGCCCAGCCGCCTCTCGCATCGAGACAAGCCCGGAGATGACCGCGGTGGCGAATGGCCGCCACGTTCCCGTGACGACGGCGCTCTCCCCTCACGACCGCAAGGCCAAGCCCGGCCTCACTGCTCAATGGGCTGAAGGGAGCTCCGCCGTCGCGCCCGTCTCGGTCAACGGAACGTTCATCACACAGACGACGCCGGTGGGCGCGTAGGTCAGCCGGACGTCCCCGCCGATGTCCTGCGCCAGGCTCCGCTCGATCAGCCGCGTGCCGAAGCCGCGGCGGGTCGGAGCGGTGACGCGCGGGCCGTCGCGCTCCTGCCATTGTAGCACCAGGCGCGGAACGTCGCCCGGCTCGACCGTCCAGGTGATGTGAACGCATCCCGACGGGACGGAGAGCGCGCCGTACTTGGCCGCGTTGGTGGCGAGTTCGTGGATCGCCATGGCGATGGCCAGGGCCGTCCGCGGGATGAGGCGCAGGCGCGGGCCCTCGATGTCGAGGTGCTTCGTCTTCTGCCGGAGATAGGGCTCGACGACCTCGTCGATGATCTCCCGGAGCTCCGCGCCTTCCCAGTTCTCGCGCGTGAGCACGTCATGGGCGCGGGCGAGCGCGAACAGGCGATCCTCGAAGGCCTGGAGCTTGGGGCGGCTCTCCTCGCTCAGCTGCCGCAGGCTCTGGGCGGCCATCGACTGCACGATGGTCAGGGTGTTCTTCACCCGGTGGTTCAGCTCGTTGATGAGGAGTTCCCGATGCTCCTCCCATTCCTTGCGCTCGTGGATGTCGACGCTCACGCCGAACCATTTCGCGATGGCGCCCTCCGGGTCGAGATGCGGCATGGCCCGGAAGGCGTGCCAGCGGTACTCCCCGTCCCGGCGCCGGTAGCGCACCTCGCCCTCGTAGATCTCGCCCGTCTCGCGGCAATGCTGCCAGTAGGGCAGGATGCGCGCCGCATCCTCGGGGTGCATCGCGCTGACCCATCCGTAGCCGAGCGCCTCCCCGGTGGGCTGTCCGGTGAACTCGTGCCAGCGCTCGTTCATGTAGAGGATGCGGCCGTCCTCCGACCCGACCCAGACCAGAGCGGGCGCCGCATTGGTGACGGTCTGGAACTCCGCCGCGCTCGTCCGCAGGCGCTCCTCGATCTCCTTGCGTTCGGTGATGTCGAGAACCGAGCCTACATAGCCCAGGAAGGTGCCGTCCTCGCCGATGCGCGGCGCGGCCGTGTCGATGGCCCAGCGATAGGTCCCGTCCGCCCGGCGGAGCCGGTATTCGAGCTGGAACGGCGCCTGCCGGGCATTGGCGGACCGGAACGTCTCGCCCGACCAGGCGCTGTCGTCCGGATGGACCGCATCGAGCCAGCCGAAGCCGAGCCCGTTCTCCGGCGACTGCCCGGTGAACTCGTACCAGGAGCGGGACAGGTAGGAGCAGGCCCCGTCCGGCTCCGTCACCCAGACCATCACCGGGGCGTTGTCGGCCAGATTGCGGAACCGGGCCTCGCTCTCGCGGACGCTTTCCTCCGCCTGGACCCGCTCGGTGACGTCGTATCCCTCGGAGAAGATGCCCGTGACATTGCCGTTGCGGTCCGTGATCGGCTGGTAGACCAGGTCGACG
This sequence comes from Microvirga sesbaniae, assembly GCF_025460805.1. Classification (GTDB taxonomy): domain Bacteria; phylum Pseudomonadota; class Alphaproteobacteria; order Rhizobiales; family Beijerinckiaceae; genus Microvirga; species Microvirga sesbaniae. The sequence goes on from NZ_JAMXFJ010000004.1 coordinate 70,603, forward strand.
AAGCGGTCCTCGACGGGGCTTCCCGGGTGTCGCTGGAGGCCGACCCGAAGGTTGCGTCCGACGAACGGCTCGCCCGTCGCGTAGACCTTGTCGAGCAGCTCAAAGAAGCCCTGGCCGGCCACCTCGGGCAGGACGTCCCGGACGGGCTTGCCGATAATGTCGCGACGGTGGCCCACGAGCTGAAGATAGGCGTCGTTCGCCAGCTCGAAGACATGGTCGCGCCCGCCCAGCATCGCCATGAAGCCGGGCGCCTTCCGGAAGAGTTCGCGCAGCCGCTCCTGCTCCGCCCGCAAGGTGGCCCGCAGCTTGACCTCCCCGGTCGTCTCCGTGCAGGCGCAGAACATGCCCCCGATGCCGCCCGTCTCGTCGCGCACGGGCGAGTAGGAGAAGGTGTACCAGGTATCCTCCGGATAGCCGTTGCGCTCCATCACCAGGTGCAGGTCCTCGTGGAACGTCGCCTCTCCGGCGAGCGCCTTGGTGACCAGCGGCTCGATATCGGGCCAGATTTCCGACCATACCTCCCGGAAAGGCAGACCCAGGGCGTGCGGATGCTTCGCCCCGAAGATGGGCCGGTAGCCGTCGTTGTACAGGAAGGCGAGGTGCGGCCCCCAGGCGACGAACATGGGAAACTTGGAGGTGAGCATCAGGCTCACCACGGTCCGGAGGCTCTGCGGCCAGCGCTCCGGCTGACCGAGGGGCGAAGCGGCCCAGTCGTGAGACCGCATGAGAGCCCCCATCTCGCCGCCTCCGCTCAGGAAGTCGAGATTGGGCGCCGGCTTATGGTGCATCGTGACTGCCTGTCGCAAACGACCCGGCCTTTCGGTCGTGAAGTCTGGCGGAGCTGTCGGGATGCCGACGACGGGTGGACACGACCGTGCCGGGTCCGCCGGCGTCGCGGCCATGAACCCTGGCTTGCACGGAAGCCGGGAGTGGGGGCGCGGGCGGAATGTTCGAGATAGGGGTGGCCGACATGCCGACTTTCGGGAAGCAGAGAATATCCTGCCATTTAGGCCGTCGCACTGTTCATTCAATGATCTCCGGTCCTTGGGCGCCGAGCCCGGAGTGGCGTTCCCCTCGCCTCACCCGACACCCCGGGGCTTCCCGGCCACCCTCCGCCCGCCATGGCACCCTCCCCGTCACCCTCCGCCCGTCCTAACACCCTCCACGTCATCACCGGCCTTGTGCCGGTGATCCCGATCCGGTGAGGCGCGGCGCTTCTCAGAAGCGGGATGGCCGGGACAAGCCCGGCCATCCCGATCCGAAAGGCTCGGCGCTTCAGACAAGCGGGATCACCGGGACGAGCCCGGTGATAACGTGGCGGGGAGACACGGCCAGACCGATCCGGTGAGGCTCAGGGCTCCATGGCATCACGTTCAGCGGGACGAGCCCGGGAGGACGGAGGATGGCCGCATCCGCTTTGCTCAGAAAGGTTCCAGCCCGCCCTATTGCCGCCGCAGACTAATCACTATATTGCAGCGCATCAGATTTATCGCCCGGTACGAGCCAGGGGCGCGGCCAAGCTTGCCGCGTGCCGGGCCGCTTTGCTTTGAAAGACCCCGTATGAAACTCCGCAATATCGCCATCATCGCCCACGTCGACCACGGCAAGACCACCCTGGTCGACAAGCTGCTCCAGCAATCCGGCGCCTTCCGCGAGAACCAGCGCGTGGAAGAGCGCGCCATGGACTCGAACGACCTTGAGAAGGAGCGCGGCATCACCATCCTGGCGAAGGCGACCTCGGTGGTCTGGAAGGACACCCGCATTAACATCGTCGACACCCCCGGCCACGCCGATTTCGGCGGCGAGGTGGAGCGCATCCTGAGCATGGTCGACGGCGCCATCGTGCTCGTGGACGCGGCCGAGGGCCCGATGCCCCAGACCAAGTTCGTGGTGTCCAAGGCCCTCAAGATCGGCCTCAAGCCCATCGTGGCCATCAACAAGATCGACCGCCCCGACGCCCGCCATCAGGAGGTCATCAACGAGGTGTTCGACCTGTTCGCGGCCCTCGACGCCACCGACGAGCAGCTCGACTTCCCGATCCTCTACGGGTCCGGCCGCAACGGCTGGATGGCCAAGTCGCCGGAAGGCCCGAGCGACCAGGGCCTGGCGCCGCTGTTCGATCTCGTGCTCGAGCACGTGCCGCCGGCCAAGACCGAGGAAGGTCCGTTCCGCATGCTCGGCACCCTGCTCGAGTCGAACCCCTTCCTGGGCCGCATCGTCACCGGGCGCATCAGCTCCGGCTCGGTGAAGCCGAACCAGTCGATCAAGGTGCTCGACCGCGAGGGCAACGTGGTCGAGACCGGCCGCGTGTCCAAGATCCTGGCCTTCCGCGGCCTGGAGCGCCAGCCGATCGACGTCGGCGAGGCCGGCGACATCGTGTCCATCGCGGGTCTCGTGAAGGGATCGGTGGCCGACACCTTCTGCGCCCCTGAGAACGACATCCCGATCCAGGCGCAGCCGATCGACCCGCCGACCGTGACCATGTCGTTCATCGTCAACGACAGCCCGCTCGCCGGCACCGAGGGCGACAAGGTGACGAGCCGCATGATCCGCGACCGCCTGTTCAAGGAAGCGGAAGGCAACGTGACCCTCAAGATCGAGGAGGCGGCCGACAAGGATTCGTTCTATGTCTCCGGCCGTGGCGAATTGCAGCTCGCCATCCTGATCGAGACCATGCGCCGCGAGGGCTTCGAGCTCGCCGTGTCGCGCCCCCGCGTGGTGTTCGAGAAGGACGCGGACGGCCAGCTCCTCGAGCCCATCGAGGAAGTGGTCATCGACGTGGACGAGGAGCATTCGGGCGTCGTGGTGCAGAAGATGTCCGAGCGCCGCGCCGACATGATCGAGATGAGGCCCTCCGGCGGCAACCGCCAGCGCCTCGTGTTCTACGCCCCGACCCGCGGCCTCATCGGCTACCAGAGCGAGCTTCTCACCGACACCCGCGGCACCGCGATCATGAACCGCCTGTTCCACGCCTACGAGCCCTACAAGGGCGAGATCGCGGGACGGCGCAACGGCGTGCTGATCTCCAACGATTCCGGCGAGGCCGTGGCCTACGCCCTGTGGAACCTGGAGGATCGCGGCCCGATGATGATCGAGCCCGGCTGGAAGGTCTACCAGGGCATGATCGTGGGCGAGCACAACCGCGAGAACGATCTCGAGGTCAACGTGCTCAAGGGCAAGAAGCTGACCAACATCCGCACCACCTCCAAGGACGAGGCCGTGCGCCTGACGCCGCCGATCCGCATGACCCTGGAGCGCTCCCTCGCCTGGATCGAGGACGACGAGCTCGTCGAGGTGACGCCGAAGTCGATCCGCATCCGCAAGGCGATCCTCGACCCGAACGACCGCAAGCGCGCCGAGAAGCAGAAGGAAGCGCTGAGCGCCTGAACCACCGCTTCCCGCCACGACGAAAGGCCGCCCCGAGGGGCGGCCTTTTTCATGGGCTCTCTTTCTGATCTGGCGCACCTCGCGGCCGCCGGCCAGAGGTGTTTCCACAGGCGTGGAATCACCTCTCGTCTTGGCCGTGCCGCATTTTTGATGGCGAACCGGATCCACTTCGCCGAAAAATGCTCTATGCATGCGATGCAATAAAGATGCAGGGGCGTCATGCTGAAGATCTACGGCCAGCCGAAATCCATCAATGTGAGGAAGGTGCTTTGGACCTGCGCGGAGCTCGGCCTTCCGTTCGAGAGGGTCGATTGGGGCGGCGACACCCGGCCCGTCACGGACCCCGCGTTTCAAAGGCTCACCCCGGTCGGGATGATCCCGGTGCTTGAGGACGCCGGTCAGATGTTCTGGGAGTCGAACAGCATCGTCCGCTATCTCGCGGCCCGCGAAGGTCGCCGTGATCTCCTGCCCGGCGCACCGGCCGAGAGGGCCCATGTCGAGAAGTGGATGGACTGGCAGGTCTCCGACTTCAACAACACCTGGCGCTATGTTTTCCTCGGGCTTGTCCGCAGGAACCCGAATTTCCAGGACCCGGCGCAGATCGCCCGATCCTGGGATGGTTTCTGCTCCGCCGTTCGCGTGATCGACCGGGAACTGGCGCGCACCGGCGCCCATGTGGCCGGACCGCATTTCACCTGCGCGGACATCGTGATCGGTCTCTCGATCCACCGCTGGAAGAGCATTCCGCTCGAACGGCCCGATCTGCCGGCGATCGAACGCTACTACGATCGTCTCTGCGAACGGGAGGGATTTCGCACCTACGGCCGGGACGGTGGAGTGTAGAGGGGAGAAGTCGGCATCGGCTCCTCCCCAGACGCGAAGGGTGCTCCGATCACCCTCCGATCACCCCTCTGATCACCCCTCTGATCACCCTTCCGCCTTGCTGCTCTGGCCCTTCTTCGCGCCCTCGCCCATCGGGTTCGTCGAGTCCTCGCCCGAGGCCTCCGGATTCTCGCGGCCCTGCGGGGTCAGCCGGGGGGCGCTGATATCTTCCTCGGTGGCCTGCTTGGACTTGTCGTCGGTTTTTCCCATCGCTGCTGTTCCTTCTGATGCGTTCAAGATCCTCAGACGTGTCATCGAACTCACGCCCGATGCTTCAAGCTTTCGTTTTGGAGCATCTTTTCACTCAAAACCGGTTCCCACTTGTGCGTCCGATGCTTCAAGCTTTTGTTTGGGAGCATCTTTCCACGCAAAACCGGTTCCCACTTGTGCGTCCGATGCTCAAGTGGGGCCGCCGGAGCCGCCGGTCGGGCCCGAGCCGGAATCGGAGCCTGCATCCCCTTCGTTGCCGAGGGAGCCCGAGCCGCTCGGGTCGGTGAGCCCGGTCGCCCGTCCGCCCGCATCGGTGCCGCTCGTGGGGCTGCCCTTCGGCCCGCCGGGAATGGTGCCGGAGCCCACCTGGGTCTTGTTGGAGGGATCCACCGCGCCGCCGAGATCGAAGCCGGGGCGGTCCTGGGCGCCGGGGCCGGGATCCCGTCCGGCTTCGTCAGGGTCAGGACGTTCCGTCGGGACGCGGGGCCCCGCGTTGTGGTTCTGGGTCATGATGATCGGGTCCGTTCCTACGAGCTCGTGGAATCCGTCGCGTCGTGGTCGCCGACGTCCGGCAGGGCGCCCGTGCCGGGCGTCGAATCCGGGTTGGTCAGCGACGACTTGCTGTGGGGTCCTGCCGCCGGCTGCTTCCCGCCCGGGCCTTGTTCGGTCGACCTCTGCTGGCCGCCCTGCGGGTCGAGCCGCTTGGACTCCACGTCCTTCTTCGTGTCGTCGGTGTGATTGCCGTAGCCTGCATTGCCCATCGCCGTGTCCTTTCAGCCGTCCTGTTTGCCGTTCACGGCGGTGGCGCGCTCGATGGCTTCGGCGGTCGCGTCCTTGTCCTCGGGCGAGAGGCTCGCGTCGCTCAGGTGCCTGGTGGTCTCCGGCGTCTCGGCGGCCGTGAGCTCGTCATGGCCGTCCATGCCGGCCTTGCTGGTCTGGCCGGTCTGCCCCTGGCGGTAGTTGTAGGCCTCGCCGCCGGGCTCGCTCCATACGCGCCTCAGGGTCGCGTTGCCTTCGATGCCGCCGTCGCGGTTCGGATCGACGGGACTGTCGATGCCGCCGCGCTGCTCGTTGCGGATCTGATCCGCCGTCTGATCCTTGAGTGAATGAGGCGCCTTGCGTTCCGCCATGATGAACTCCTTGAAACATCGTTCGAATTTCGTGCGTGCAAGGAGAACCCGGCGGGCGGGGCGAAGTTCTGGCCACGCTTGCGCGGAGCGCCAACAAAAAGGGCGGCCGTGAAGCCGCCCCGATGGTCTGCGTGCCGAGAGGATCAAAGCCCTTCGAACAATGCGCTCGAGATGTAGCGCTCGGCGAAGGAAGGCGCGACCGTGACGATGCGCCGGCCCTTGAACTCGGGGCGCGCCGCCACTTCGAGCGCGGCCGCCACGTTGGCGCCGGTCGAGATGCCGCCGGGAATGCCTTCGAGCTTCGCGAGCCGGCGCGCAGTGTCGAAGGCCGTCTGGTTGCCGACCGTCACCACGTCGTCGATGAGCGAGCGGTCGAGGACATCCGGCACGAAACCGGCCCCGATGCCCTGGATCTTGTGCGGACCTGGCTGGCCGCCGGAGAGCACGGGAGAATCCTCCGGCTCCACGGCGATCACCTTCATGGCCGGCAGGCGCGGCTTGATCACCTGGGCGACGCCGGTGATCGTGCCGCCGGTGCCGACGCCCGCCACGAAGGCGTCGAACCGTCCGTCGGTGTCGTTCCAGATCTCCTCCGCGGTGGTCCTGCGGTGGATCTCCGGATTGGCCGGGTTCTTGAACTGCTGCGGAATGACCGAGTTGGGGATCTCGGTCAGGAGCGCCTCGGCCCGGGCCACGGCGCCTTTCATCCCCATGGGGCCGGGGGTGAGCACGAGTTCCGCGCCGAGATAGGCCAGCATCTTGCGACGCTCGATGGACATGGTCTCGGGCATCACCAGAATCAGCCGGTAGCCTCGCGCCGCGGCCACGAAGGCAAGCGCGATGCCGGTATTGCCGGAGGTCGGCTCGATCAGGGTCGTGTCGGGATTGATCGTACCGGCAGCCTCCATGGCCTCGATCATGCTGACGCCGATGCGATCCTTCACGCTGGAGATCGGGTTGAAGAACTCGAGCTTGACGAGGATCTCGGCGTCGATCCCGCGCTCCTTGGGCAGCCGGTTCAGGCGCACGAGCGGGGTGTTGCCGATGGTTTCCGTGATCGAGCCGTAGATGCGGCCGCGCCCGGGCTTGGCGTCGGAGCCCGACAGATGGGCGGTGTCAGCCATGAATATCCTCCTTCAGTTCGGCGGAAATTTAGCCTTTCCCATACGGAGTGTCGATCTTTGCCCCTATTCACATTTCAAATGGTGAAATCGACGGCCGGGGTCGTCTCGACAGCCGACTCAGCCTGCGCCTTCTGGCACAGATCCTCCACCGTCACCTTGTCGAGCTCGGCCAGGAACGCCTCGGTTCCGCGCTGCACCAGGGGCGACACGACGGCCTCGGCGAGGCGCGATTCCGGCACCGGAGAGGCTGCGTCCTCCTCAAGGGCCGACATGGCGATGCGCACGATGTCGCCGGCTGTGATCCGGCGTCGCTCGCGGGCGAGCTCGTAGCCGCCCCGGGGGCCGCGCACCCCCTTCAGGATGCCCTGACGGACCAGAGCCTGCAGGACCGGCTCGAGATAACGCGGCGGCAGGTTGTGCCGGGCCGCGAGCGCCTTGGCCGAAACCGGCATCGGCCGGGCGTGGAGCGCGATGTCCGTGACGGCGGCGATGGCAAGAAGCGAGCGGCGCGAGAGGAAATTCATGCGAGTGCTTCCCTACCCCAGCCCGGTCGATCCGAAGCCGCCTGCCGCGCGACCCGTTTCGTCGACCTGGCTCACCTCGACCAATTCTACCATGGTGACCGGGGCGACCACCATTTGGGCGATGCGCATGCCGCGGGCGATGGAAAAAGGCTCGGAGCCGAGATTGACGAGAAGCACCTGCACCTCGCCGCGGTAATCCGCGTCGACGGTGCCCGGCGTATTGAGCACGGTCACGCCATGGCGAAAGGCCAGCCCGGAGCGGGGCCGCACCTGGGCTTCGAAGCCGGGTTCGAGCTGCAGGACGAGGCCGGTGGGAACGAGCGCCCGCTGCATCGGCTGCAGGACGATCGGCGCCTCGGCCGGATGGGCGGCCACGAGATCCATGCCGGCGGCTCCGGCCGTCTCGTAGCGCGGCAGCGGCAGATCGGCCGCATGGGCGAGCCGCTGGATGCGCAGGCGCCGGCTCATGGCTGTCCCCCTTTCGCCATGGCGCCCAAGCGCTCCACGAGCTTCTTGGCCACGTCGGCTTTCGACAGGGTCGGCCAGGTCTCCACGCCTGACGCGCTGACGAGATGCACCGTGTTGCTGTCGCCCCCCATGACGCCACCCGCCGCGGACACGTCGTTGGCCACGATGAGGTCGCAGCCCTTCTTCGCGAGCTTCTGCCGGGCATGCTCGATCACGTGCTCGGTCTCGGCCGCGAAGCCCACCATCAGCGGCGGGCGGTCCTCGCTGCGATGGGCGATCGTGGCGAGAATGTCGGGATTCTCGGCGAGCGACAGGTTCGGCAGCGCGCCGTCCTTCTTCTTGATCTTCTGCTCGCCCGCGTTGGCCACGCGCCAATCGGCGACGGCCGCGGCGAAGATTCCGATATCGGCCGGCAGGGCTTTCTCGACGGCATCCAGCATCTCGCGGGCGCTCTCCACATGGACGGTCGTCACGCCGGCTGGATCCGGCAGCGTCACGGGGCCCGCAATCAGCGTGACCCGGGCCCCCGCGTCGGCGGCTGCCTTCGCGATGGCATGGCCCTGCTTGCCCGAGGAGCGGTTGGCGATGTAGCGGACCGGATCGATGGGCTCGTGCGTCGGTCCCGAGGTCACGATCACATGCCTGCCGGCCAACGGCCCGGACGGGGCGAGAAGGCGCTCCGCGGCAGCCGCGATCTCGAGCGGCTCGGCCATGCGGCCGGGGCCGAACTCGGCCTCTGCCATGGCGCCGTCATTGGGCCCCACCACATGAACACCGTCCTGTCGGAGGATCGTCAGATTGCGCTGCGTGGCCGGATGCTGCCACATGCGCACGTTCATGGCCGGAGCGATCAGGATCGGCAGGATCGTTGCGAGCAGCACCGTGGAGGCGAGATCGTCCGCATGGCCGCCGGCCATCTTGGCCATGAGATTGGCCGTGGCCGGCGCGACGATCACGAGATCCGCATCGCGGGCGAGCTTGATATGGCCGATATCCGCTTCGTCCTCACGGTCGAAGAGATCGGTATGCGAGCGCTGGCCCGTGAGGGCGGAGGCCGCGAGCGGGGTGATGAAGGCCTGCGCGCCCGCGGTCAGGATGCAGCGGACGGAGGCGCCGCGCTCCCGCAGGCGGCGGATGAGGTCGAGCGACTTGTAGGCCGCGATGCCGCCGCCGATGACGAGGAGGATGCGTTTGCCCGAAAGCGCCGTCATGCGAAGCCCCTGAACAGCATGATCATCAGCGAGGCCGCGATGATCCACAAGGCCGCCACGCCCCAGCGGTTGCCCCGCGCCTCGGCCCGGCCGATGGCCGCGACGCTGTCCTGGTCGAGCGCCACGCCCCGGGCCGTCACGTCCTCGAGCTGGTTGAGCACCCGCTCGGCCCGCAGGGCCAGCTCGGGCAGGTCGCCGATGACGCCGGCGAGCGTCCACAGGCCGCGGCCCGCCTGCTCGGCGCGGCCCAGCGGCCCGAGGTTGCGCTCGATCCAGTCGCGCACCACGGGCTCGGAGGTGGTCCACATGTCGAGCTTCGGATCCAGGTTACGGGCCACGCCCTCGACCACCACCATGGTCTTCTGCAGCATGACCAGCTCGATGCGGGTCGCCATGTCGAACAGGGCCGTGATCTCGAACAGGAGCGTCAGGAGCTTCGCCATCGAGATCTCGTCGGCGCGGCGATCGTGGATCGGCTCGCCGATGGCGCGGATGGCCTGGGCGAAATCCTCCACCGAATGGTGCGGCGGCACGTAGCCGGCCTCGAAATGCACCTGCGCCACCCGCAGATAGTCGCGGCGGATGAACCCGAGCAGAATTTCGGCGAGGAAGCGCCGCTCCTTCAGGCCGAGACGGCCCATGATGCCGAAATCGACGGCCACGAGGCGCCCTTCCGCATCCACGAACAGGTTGCCCGGATGCATGTCGGCGTGAAAATAGCCGTCGCGGATGGCGTGGCGCAGGAAGGACTGGATCACCGTGCGCCCGAGCGCGACCCGGTCGAGGCCCGCCGCTTCGATCCCGGCCAGATCGTTGAGGCGGATGCCTTCGATCCACGTGGTGGTGAGCACGTCGCGGGCGGTGAGGTCCCATTCCGGCTTCGGCACGCGGAAATCCGGGTCGTCCTTCGTGTTCTCCGCCAGTTCCGAGACGGCCGCCGCCTCGAGGCGCAGATCCATCTCCACGGCGACGGAGCGGGCGAGCGCCTCCACGATCTCCAGCGGCTTGAGGCGGCGGGCGTCGGGAACCACGCGCTCGAACAGGCGGGCGGCCGCGCGCATGGCCTGAAGATCGCGGGCGAAGCCCTCGCGCACACCGGGGCGCACGACCTTGACCGCCACCGTCTCCTCGCCTTCCGCCGTGCGGATGCGGGCCCGGTGAACCTGCGCGATGGAGGCGGCCGCGATCGGCTCGCTGAATTCCAGGAACAGCGCATCGATGGGGCGGCCCAGGGCGATCTCGACCATGCGCACCGCCTCCGCCCGCGGGAAGGGCGGCATGCGGTCCTGCAGGCGCTCCAGATCGCGAGCCGCCGCCACGCCGACGATATCCGGGCGGGTCGCGAGGAACTGGCCGAATTTCACGTAAGACGGCCCGAGCCGCGTCAGGGCCTTGGAGAGCCGCGCCGCTCCGTCGCCGGCCTGCGGCCGCTCGACGAGGCGCGCCATCCTCAGGCCGAAGCGGGCGGAGGGCGGCAGGGCGCTCGGATCGACGAGCGCCAGGGCGCCTTCGCGGGCCAGGACGAACCCGGCGCGCAGGTTGCGGGCAAGATGAACGAGGCTGCCGATCACGTGTCAGATCTTCCAGCCGGAATGAATGGCGACGACGCCCGCCGTCAGGGACCGGTGCGTCACGCGCCGGAACCCCGCTTCCTCGATCATGCGGGCGAAGGCAGCCGGGGGCGGGAAGCGGCGGATCGATTCCACCAGATATTGATAGGACTCCGCGTCCCCCGTCACCATGCCTCCGAGGCGCGGGATGACGTTGAAGGAATAGGCGTCGTAGATCCGGTCGAGGAGCGGCACGTCGACCTTCGAGAATTCGAGGCAGAGGAAGCGGCCGCCGGGCTTCAGGACCCGGTGCGCCTCGCGAAGCGCCGCATCGATGCGCGGCACGTTCCGGATGCCGAACGCGATGGTGTAGGCGTCGTAGGTCGCGGATTCGAGCGGCAGCTCCTCCGCATTGGCCTCGACGAAATCGATGCGGCCCTCGTAGCGGTGGCCGGCCCGTTCGGCCCCGACCTTGAGCATCTCGCCGTTGATGTCGAGCACGGTCACGCGGGTCTGCGGGCCGCTCTCGTCCAGGATGCGGAAGGCCACGTCGCCGGTGCCGCCGGCCACGTCGAGATGGCGGAACGGCCGGTCGCGGGGCGGGCGCAGGGTGGACACGAGGGCATCCTTCCAGACCCGGTGGAGCCCGGCCGACATGAGATCGTTCATCAGGTCGTAGCGGCTCGCCACGGAGCGGAAGACCTCGTTGACCTTGCCCTGCTTCTCGCCGAGCGGCACGGACTGGAACCCGAAATGGGTGTTCTCGTCGGTCATGACCTTCACCAAATCTCTCGTCACCTCGAGCATCGGACCCGACGGGCCACGACAGAAAAAGCCGGGCCCGGCTTTGCGCACGATGCACCAATGTCGCGATCCATAGCGGAAGCGGGGCGGGATGGCTATGTAAGAGGTCTCAAGAAGCCGAGAGATGGTTGATGCCCGAACTGCCCGAAGTCGAGACCGTTCGCCGCGGTCTGGAGCCCGCCATGGTCGGCGCCCGCTTCACCAGGGTGACCCAGCGCCGGCCCGACCTGCGCTTTCCCTTCCCGGATCGGTTCGCCGAGCGCCTGGAGGGCCAGGAGGTCACGGCCCTGGGCCGGCGGGCCAAGTACCTCCTGGCCGATCTCGCGTCCGGCGAGGTGCTGGTAATGCATCTGGGCATGTCCGGTCGGTTTCTGGTGACCCGGCACGGAGCCACCCGCATGCCGGGGGAATTCCATCACGAGCACGGCGGCCTCGGGGCCCATGACCATGTGGTGTTCCAGTTCTCCAACGGGGCGACCGTCACCTACAACGACGCCCGCCGCTTCGGCTTCATGGACCTGGTGCCCCGCTCCGCGATCGAGACGTCGAAGCACTTCGCCGGCATGGGCATCGAGCCCCTGGGCAACGAGCTCTCGGGCGAGACCATCGCGAGGCTCTTCGCGGGCAAGCGCACGCCCCTGAAGGCCGCCCTCCTCGACCAGCGCCTCATCGCGGGCCTCGGCAACATCTATGTCTGCGAGGCCCTGTTCCGCACCGGGCTCCATCCGGAGGCGGCCGCGGGATCGCTCGCGACCAAGACCGGTCAGCCGACCGACAAGGCGCACCAGCTCGCCGGCGTCATCCGCGACGTGCTGGCCGAGGCCGTGGAAGCCGGCGGTTCGACCCTGCGCGATCATGCGCAGGTGGACGGCTCGCTCGGCTATTTCCAGCACTCTTTCCGGGTCTACGACCGCGAGGGACAGGCCTGCGTGACTCCCTCCTGCACCGGAACGGTGGCCCGGCTCGTGCAGTCCGGCCGCTCGACCTTCTACTGCCCCGAGTGTCAGAAGCGCTGGCGCGCATGAGCGCGCCCACGGCTTTGCCGAAAGGAGGGGGCAGGGCTTATCGGATTTGCTCTTGCCGCATCGACCGGCCTCGCCTACCGGTGTCTCATCCAGCGATGAGGAGACGCCGGCATGGCTTTTGAGACCATTCTCGTTGAGACGCGCGGCAAGGTGGGGCTGATCACCCTCAACCGCCCCCAGGCCCTGAACGCCCTCAATACGGCTCTGCTGAACGAGGTGAACCAGGCTCTCGACGCCTTCGAGGCGGACCCGGCCGTCGGCTGCATCGTCATCACCGGCTCGGAGAAGGCCTTCGCGGCGGGCGCCGATATCAAGGAGATGGCGCAACTCACCTATCCGCACACCTACATGGCCGACTTCTTCTCCGGCTGGGAGAAGGTGTCGGGCCGCCGCAAGCCCATGATCGCCGCAGTCGCGGGCTTCGCGCTGGGCGGCGGCTGCGAGTTCGCCATGATGTGCGATTTCATCATTGCGGCGGACAACGCCAAGTTCGGCCAGCCCGAGATCAAGCTCGGCGTGATGCCGGGCATGGGCGGCACGCAGCGCCTGACCCGGCTCATCGGCAGGGCCAAGGCCATGGAGATGTGCCTGACGGGCCGGACGATGGGCGCCGAGGAGGCCGAGCGGTCCGGGCTCGTCGCCCGCGTGGTGCCGCTGGCCGATCTTCTGAACGAGGCTCTGAAGACCGCCGACACCATCGCGTCCATGTCGCTGCCCATCGCCATGATGACGAAGGAAACCATCAACCGCGCCGACGAGGTGTCGCTGTCCGAGGGCATTCGCTTCGAGCGGCGCCTGTTCCACGCCATGTTCGCGACCGCCGACCAGAAGGAAGGCATGACGGCCTTCGTCGGGAAGCGCGCAGCCGAGTTCAAGAACCAGTAGATCGTGCTCACCATCGGATTCGACGCGATCGCGGCTCTCGCCGCGGTCTCCTTCCTTGCGGGCTTCGTGGATTCCATTGCCGGAGGCGGAGGGCTCATCACCGTGCCGGCTCTTCTGCTCGCGGGCCTCGATCCCGCCCAGGCGATCGCCACCAACAAGGTCCAGGGCTCGGTCGCGGCGGCCTCCGCCACCTATACCTTCGGGCGCAAGGGGCTGATCGAATGGCGCAAGGCCTGGGGGTTCACCCTGGCGGCGTTTCTCAGCAGCATCGCGGGAGCGCTCTGCGTGCAGTTCCTGCCGCGTTCCGTGCTCGAGGGGCTGATCCCGCTGCTGCTGGTCGCGATGGCTGTCTATTTCGCGCTCTCGCGCAAGATGAAGGACGAGGACGCGCAGGCCCGGATGACGGCTCTCGCCTTCGGCCTCACGGCACCGGTCGCCATCGGCTTCTACGACGGGATCTTCGGCCCGGGAGCAGGCTCCTTCTACATGCTCGCCTTCGTGACGCTCCTCGGCTACGGGGTGGTGAAGGCGACCGCTCATACCAAGCTCGTCAATTTCGCCAGCAATTTCGGCAGCCTTCTTCTCTATGCGTCGACGGGCGCGGTGGTCTGGCCGGTCGGCATCGTCATGGCAGGCGCCTCCTTCCTGGGAGCCCAGGCGGGATCGCGGCTCGCCATGCGGCTGGGCTCCCGGATCATCCGCCCGCTCCTGGTCGTGGTGTCGGGCCTCATGGCGCTCAGGCTCCTTCTCGACCCGGCCAATCCCTGGCGCCAGGCCCTGCAGAAGGCCGTCCTGGCGCTTTTTTGACGCGCAAAGGCCCACGGACGTTGACGTTCGCGGGCATCGCGTCTATAAGCCGCCTCACATGAGCCCGCGCGTCCCGCGGGCTCTTCGGTTTCCATGCAATCAACCGATCGCTGCCGGAGTTCTCGATGGGCTCGAGCTTGGCGCATCGGGATTTTAAAGAACGAGGATGGGCCATGGCCAACACCGTGTCCGCCAAGAAGATGACCCGCAAGATCGCGAAGCGCACCGCGATCAACAAGTCGCGTCGCAGCCGGATGCGGACCTTCGTCCGCAAGGTCGAAGAGGCGATCGCCGCCGGCAACCAGACCGAGGCCGTGGCCGCTCTGCGCGCCGCCGAGCCGGAGATGATGCGCGCCGCCCAGAAGGGCATCGTGCACAAGAACACCGCGTCCCGGAAGGTCTCGCGCCTGGCGAGCCGCATCAAGACGCTGAGCGCCTAAGAAGCAGCCTCCACCGCTGACTTCCATCATCGATCAGACCCGGCCTCGCGGCCGGGTTTTTTCGTCTCTGAGCCCCGATTCCGCGGTCAAATTTTATCCACACCGCAGCTTGACTTTATCCCCGCCTGACAGGGTGAAAGCTCCACAGAGCAAATTCAAACTGCACATAAAACATCCAGTGACATCAAGAGCTTAGCAGGCAAAGCATCGCGAAGCATCAGAATCACCTCCCGAGTCGCGGCGAATCGGTTCTGAATCAAGGTTGCGCAAAGACTCTTTTTTCAGGCTCGGGACAGGCTGTGGTGGAACAGTGAATCAGTTGAAGAGTCAGGACTTTAAAGCCCAGATTCAAAAGCTGTGGACGAGGCTGTGAACGCAACAAAGGGCTTGCAGCCCCCCGTGACTCGACTCGGCCGTATTGCACCCCGTCCCGCACCCTGTGTAAGGTCAATTCGCTTCAACGGCTCGCCGTGAAGTCATTCACTCAAAGCTCGAACTAAAGACACCATGTGCGGGGATCAGTCGTTGTTTCATTCTCTCCAGAAGCAAGCGAAGGCTCATCCTTTACCGAGAGGTAAACTTGATAGACCTTGAGTGAAGACGAAGGAGACGGCAGTCAGCGACCGTCTCCACTTAAAAGCGTTCAAATAATCTTTAGTACAATTGGGGGCGCCGCGTTTTGGATAACCTGTGAGGCCTTTGTGCCTCGGTGTTCGAAACGGGTCATGCGTGGGGGTTTCCGACCTTAAAGGAGGCGGAACCTCGTGGAGGAACATTGATGTATCGCAGCGAAGATCACCGCACCTTTGCCGCTCCCAGCGAGAACGGCATGGAGTCCCCGGGCGAGCAGACGGCATCGGATGTGTGGACGCGCGTCAAGCGCCGTCTCCGGGCCGAACTGGGGGAGGATATCTTCGCGAGCTGGTTCGGACGCCTGGAGCTGGATTCGGTGATCGAGGGCTGCGCCTATCTCACCGTTCCCACCCGCTTCCTGAAAAGCTGGATCGAGTCCCACTATGCAGACCGGGTGCTGGCGGTCTACCGCTCCGAGGCCGGCGACGTGGAGCGCGTCTCCATCGGCGTGCGCAACACGCTCGGACGCGATCCCGCGGCCCAGCGCCGGGTCACCGAAGCCCCACGCCCGGCTCCGACCGCCTCCATGGCGATGCCGAGCCTGGCCGGGGAGATCAAATCCCCCTCGGCGGCCGCTCCCCAGGAGGAGCGGGGCGAGAACGGCGACCTCGGCGGGGCTCCGCTCGATTCCCGCCTCACCTTTGAGAGCTTCATCGTCGGCCGCTCCAACGCGCTCGCTCATGCGGCCGCGGACCGGGTGGCGCACGCGCAGAACGGTCAGGCCATCTACAACCCGCTTTATCTTCATGCGGGCGTAGGCCTCGGCAAGACGCATCTCCTCCATGCCATCGGCCATGAGGTGCGGGCGCAGGGCCGCCGCGTCATCTATCTGACGGCCGACCGCTTCATGTACGGCTTCGTCGCCTCCCTGAAGGCGCAGACGTCCCTGGCCTTCAAGGAACGCCTTCGCGGCATTGACCTGCTCATCATCGACGACGTGCAGTTCATCCAAGGAAAGCAGATCCAGCAGGAATTCGGGCACACGCTGAACGCCCTCATCGATGCGGGCCGCCAGATCGTGATCGCCGCCGACCGGCCGCCGGCGGATCTCGAAAACCTCGACGAGCGCGTGCGCTCGCGCCTCGCAGGCGGCCTCGTGGTGGAGGTCAGCGCCCTCGACGAGGCACTGCGCACCTCCATCCTCACCACCCGGGTCGACGCCCTGAAGACAATCCATCCCACCTTCGAGGTGGGCCCGAACGTGATCGCCTACGTGGCCCGCGCCATCACGGCGAACGGACGCGACCTCGAAGGCGCCGTGAACCGCCTGCTCGCCCACGCGACTCTCACCGGCTCCGCCATCACGCTGGAGACCGCCGAGACCGCGATCCGAGACCTGGTGCGCAACCGGGAACCCAAGCGGGTAAAGATCGAGGACATCCAGAAGCTGGTGGCCTCCCGCTACAACGTCTCCCGCTCCGACATCCTCTCGGAGCGCCGCACCGCCGCCGTGGTGCGGCCGCGCCAGATCGCCATGTACCTGTCCAAGGTGCTGACGCTGCGGTCTCTGCCCGAGATCGGCCGCCGCTTCGGAGGGCGCGACCACACCACCGTGCTCCATGCGGTGCGCAAGATCGAGAAGGCCCTGGGCGAAGACCACGCCCTCTCGGACGAGGTCGAGCTCCTCAAGCGGATGCTGCAGGAATAGGCCTTCGGATCCGGCCGCCGCGGGCGGACAGGGCCGGGCATCGCCCGGCCTTGCTTTCTCAGGCGACAAACGCCAACATTGCTGCCCTGCTTGTCCCGTCCGAAGCTCGTCCTTCGCGGGCACGAGCCAAGAATTTCACCGAAACCAGGTGCTAGGTTATGAGAGTTACCGTTGAGCGCGCCGCTCTGCTGAAGGCGCTGGGGCATGTGCACCGCGTCGTCGAGCGCCGCAACACCATTCCGATCCTGTCCAACGTCCTCCTGCGCGCGGACGAGGGATCGCTCCGCCTCAAGGCCACCGACCTCGACATCGAGGTCACGGAGACGATCCCGGCCGAGATCACGGAAGCCGGCTCGACCACGGTGCCGGCCTACATGATCTACGACATCGTGCGCAAGCTCTCCGACGGCGCCCAGGTCTCGCTCGAAATGACCCCCGATATGGGCCAGATGCAGATCCGCTCCGGCCGCTCGCGCTTCATGCTGCAGGCGCTGCCGGAAAGCGATTTTCCGGATCTCGCCGCCGGCGACCTGCCGCACCGCTTCACGCTGGCCGCCGCCGATCTCAAGCGCCTGATCGAGAAGACGCAGTTCGCGATCTCCACCGAGGAGACGCGCTACTATCTCAACGGAATCTATCTCCACACCCTGGATGCGGGCGGCGCCATTGTCATGCGGGCTGTCGCTACGGACGGCCATCGCCTCGCCCGGGTCGAGATCCCGGCCCCTACGGGTTCGGAAGGCATGCCCGGCGTGATCGTGCCCCGCAAGGCCGTGGCCGAGATCGTCAAGCTCGTGGAGGACGGCTCCGAGACCATCACGGTCGAGTTGTCCTCCGCCAAGGTGCGGCTGACCTTCGACGGCGTGGTGCTGACCTCCAAGCTCATCGACGGCACCTTCCCCGACTACCAGCGCGTCATTCCCGCCGGCAACGACAAGGTGCTCGTGGTCGAGCGCGCCGATTTCTCCAAGGCCGTCGACCGCGTCTCCACCATCTCGTCCGAGCGCGGCCGCGCGGTGAAGCTCGCGCTCAACGACGGGCGCCTGACGCTCACGGTCAACAACCCGGATTCGGGCAGCGCCACGGAGGAGATCGAGGTCGATTATGATGCGACCCCGATCGATATCGGCTTCAACGCCCGCTATCTCCTCGATATCACGGCCCAGCTCGACGGCGACACCGCCCTGTTCAAGCTGGCGGATCCCGGCTCGCCGACCATCGTCCAGGACCGGGAAGGCGCATCGGCGCTCTACGTCCTGATGCCGATGCGCGTCTGATCGGCCCATGTCCAATCCGGGGCTGCAAGGCAGAACCCCGGATCGTACACAGGACGAAGCCCCCGTCATCGCCGGCCATGTGCCGGCGATCTCGGACAAGAGGAGCTTGTCCTGCATGCAGCCCGCCATGATCCCGAACCGCTTCGGCGGCGCTTGATCTTTCGCGTCCGCTCCTGAATGAAGGGGGCGCATGTCCTCCTCGCCCGTTGCCGCCTCCCGAATCGCCCGCCTGATCCTCCAGGATTTCCGCACCTATGCGAGCCTGGATCTCACCGTCTCGCGCCCGCTCGTGGCGCTCGTGGGCGAGAATGGTGCCGGAAAGACCAACGTGCTCGAGGCGATCTCGCTCTTCATGCCCGGGCGGGGCCTGCGGCGCGCCGAGCTCGGCGAGATGGCGCGGAACGAGGGGCCGGGCTCGTTCGCCGTTTCCGTGACCCTCGACGCGCCCTATGGCGAGCATCGCCTCGGCACGGGAGTGGAACCTCAGCATGAAGGCTCCCGTGCGTCGCGGGTCTGCCGCATCGACGGCATGCCCGCCTCCTCGCCGACGGCCTTCGCCGAGTATCTGCGCATCGTCTGGCTCACGCCCGACCTCGATGCCCTGTTCCGCGGACCCGCCGGTGACCGTCGGCGCTTCCTCGATCGTCTCGTGCTCGCGGTCGACGCGGAGCACGGGACGCGGGTGAATGCCCTGGAGCGGGCGCTCCGCTCCCGCAACCGGGTGCTCGAGGACAATCCGGACGACCGCCTGTGGCTCGACGCGCTCGAACGCGAGGTGGCGGAACTCGCCATCGCGGTCGTCGCCGCCCGCCGCGAAACCGTGGAGCGGCTGGCGAGCCTCATCCTCGAAACCCGCGAGGAGGAATCCCCTTTCCCCTTCGCCACGATGGGTCTGGAGGGCGAACTCGATGCGCTCGTGGCCACCCTGCCGGCGGTCGATGCCGAGGACCGCTACCGGGCGATCCTGCGGGACCACCGGCACCGCGACCGGGCAGCCGGGCGCACCCTCGTCGGGCCTCAGGCCTCGGATCTGCTCGTGCGCCATGGGCCCAAGGACATTCCGGCCAACACGGCGTCCACGGGCGAGCAGAAGGCGCTGCTGATCGGGCTCGTGCTCGCCCATGCCCGGCTCGTCGCGAGCATGAGCGGAATCGCCCCCTTCGTGCTACTCGACGAGGTCGCGGCCCATCTCGATCCCCGCCGCCGGGCGGGTCTCTACGACGCGCTCGAATCCCTCGGCGGGCAGGTCTGGATGACGGGAGCGGATCCTGGCCTGTTCGCCGGGCTGCAGGGCCGGGCCGATCTGCTGCAGGTGTCAGCCGGCGTGATCGAACCCATCACAACTCCTTGATGGCCTTCGAGGCCGCCTGGCCTTATGCTGGCGGCAACATTGTCTCTCCGGGCGTCACGACCATGGACCTTGCAGGCCTGCTGCTCTTCTCCTCCGCCCTCTTCATCGCTGCCGCGTCGCCGGGCCCCGGGGTCGCGGCCATCGTCGGACGTGTCCTCGGCCGCGGGCCCAAGGAGACCGTGGCCTTCAGCATCGGCGTGGCCCTCGGCGACGTGGTCTGGCTGACCTGCGCGATCCTCGGGCTCGCGGCCCTGGCCCAGGCCTTCCACGAGGTGTTCCTGGTCATCAAATATGCCGGCGCCGCCTATCTGCTCTACATCGCCTACAAGATCTGGACGGCCCCGGCGCTCGCCAAGGACGTTCGGGCGGACAGGCGGGCCGAGCACCCGGCCAAGCTCCTCCTCGGCGGGCTTGCGCTCACCCTGGGCAACCCGAAGACGATCGTCTTCTACCTCGCGCTCCTGCCCACGATCCTCGATCTCACCCGGATCTCGCTGCTGGGCTATGCCGAACTGGTGGCCGCGACCCTGACCGTGCTGGGCGTGGTCTTCGCCGGCTATATCGTGCTCGCCGCCCGGGCCCGGCAGCTCTTCACCACGCCGCGGGCGGTCCGGATCCTCAACCGCACCACGGGCGCCCTGCTGGCCGGGGCGGCGGCCGCCGTTGCGTCACGGTGAAGGTCCCCGCGGCCTGAGGCCATGGACCGCTCCTGAAACGGCCCGATTCGGCGGTTTTTGGTGGATTTTTCCGCCCCGTGACGCGCGCGCGTAGGCCCATGGGGGTGAAATTTCAACCATTCATCCCTAAATAACTGATCTGACGAATCAAAACCCGGGCGCGCCTGCCCCTTTTTCCGCGCGTCTTGAAGGATCCCAAATGGCCGAACCTGCTATCAACGTGAATGCCGACGCCTATGGCGCGGAATCGATCAAGGTGCTCAAGGGCCTTGATGCGGTGCGCAAGCGGCCGGGCATGTATATCGGCGATACCGATGACGGCTCGGGCCTGCACCACATGGTCTACGAGGTGGTGGACAACGCCATCGACGAGGCGCTCGCCGGTCACGCAACGGAAGTCACCGTCACGCTCAATGCGGACGGCTCGGTGACCGTCACCGACAATGGCCGCGGCATCCCCACCGACATCCATCCGGGCGAAGGCGTCTCGGCCGCCGAGGTCATCATGACCCAGCTCCATGCGGGCGGTAAGTTCGACCAGAATTCCTACAAGGTCTCGGGCGGTCTGCACGGGGTGGGCGTGTCGGTGGTGAACGCCCTCTCGACCTCGCTGAAGCTGCGCATCTACCGCAGCGGCAAGGAACACTTCATGGAGTTCCGCCACGGCGACGCGGTGGCGCCGCTCGCCGTCGTGGGCGATGCGCCGAACAAGCGCGGGACGGAAGTGACCTTCACGCCGAGCCCTGAGACCTTCACCATGGTGGAGTTCGATTACGCGACCCTCGAGCACCGCCTGCGCGAGCTGGCCTTCCTCAATTCGGGCGTGCGCATCATCCTCACCGACAAGCGCCATGCGGAGCACAAGCGCGAGGAGCTGATGTACGAGGGCGGCGTCGAGGCCTTCGTGCGCTATCTCGACCGCGCCAAGACCCCGCTGATCCAGCAGCCGGTCATGATCCGCTCCGAGAAGGACGGCATCGGCGTCGAAGTGGCCCTGTGGTGGAACGACTCGTACCACGAGAACGTGCTCTGCTTCACCAACAACATCCCGCAGCGCGATGGCGGCACGCACCTGGCGGGCTTCCGGGCGGCGCTGACGCGCCAGGTGAACGGCTATGCGGAATCCTCCGGCCTCACGAAGAAGGAGAAGGTCTCCCTGACCGGTGACGACTGCCGCGAAGGCCTTACCGCCGTCGTGTCCGTGAAGGTGCCCGATCCCAAATTCTCGTCGCAGACGAAGGACAAGCTCGTCTCGTCCGAGGTGCGCCCTGCCGTCGAGAACGTCATGAACGAGGCGCTCAACAACTGGCTCGAGGAGCACCCGCAAGAGGCCCGCACCCTCGTGGGCAAGGTGGTGGAAGCCGCCGCCGCCCGCGAGGCCGCCCGCAAGGCGCGCGAGCTCACCCGCCGCAAGGGTGCGCTCGACATCGCGTCGCTGCCGGGCAAGCTCGCCGATTGCCAGGAGCGTGATCCGTCCAAGTGCGAATTGCTCCTCGTGGAGGGCGATTCCGCCGGCGGCTCCGCCAAGCAGGGCCGCGACCGCGCCTTCCAGGCGGTTCTTCCCCTGCGCGGCAAGATCCTTAACGTGGAACGTGCGCGCTTCGACAAGATGCTGTCCAGCCAGGAGATCGGCACGCTGATCACCGCCCTCGGCACGGGCATCGGCCGCGAGGAGTTCAACCTCGACAAGCTGCGCTACCATCGCATCATCATCATGACCGATGCGGACGTGGACGGCTCGCACATCCGCACCCTGCTGCTCACGTTCTTCTTCCGGCAGATGCCGGACCTGATCGAGCGCGGACACCTCTACATCGCCCAGCCGCCGCTCTACAAGGCGACCCGCGGCAAGTCCTCGATCTACCTGAAGGACGAGCGCGCCCTGGAAGACTACCTCATCGGCGAAGGCGTCGAGAGCGCCGCGCTGCAGCTCGAAACCGGCGTCTCGTTCCAGGGCGATCAGCTGAAGGGCCTCATCGACGAGGCCCGCCTCGTGCGACAGGTGCTCAACAGCCTGCACACGCGCTACGACCGCAAGGTGGTCGAGCAGGCGGCGATCGCCGGGGCGCTTCGCCCCGATGTGGTGGACGATCCGCAGAAGGGACCTGCCGCTGCGGCCTACATCGCCCAGCGTCTGGACGCGATCTCGGAAGAACTCGAACGCGGCTGGACCGGCGAGGTGCATGAGGGCGGCTATGTGTTCTCCCGCACCGTGCGCGGCGTGAAGCAGACCGCGACCCTCGATCAGGCCCTCATCGCCAGCCAGGAAGCCAAGAAGCTCGACGAGCGCGCCACGACCCTGCAGGACGTCTACGCCAAGCCGGCGAGGCTCGTGCGCAAGAACGACGAGATGCAGATCGACGGCCCGCTCTCGCTGTTCCAGTCGGTGCTGTCCGCCGGCCGCAAGGGCCTGCAGCTCCAGCGCTACAAAGGCCTTGGCGAGATGACCGCCCAGCAGCTCTGGGAGACGACGCTCGACCGCGACGTGCGCTCGCTGCTGCAGGTCAAGGTGAAGGACACCACCGACGCGGACGACCTGTTCGTCAAGCTCATGGGCGACGTGGTCGAGCCGCGTCGCGAGTTCATCCAGGAAAACGCCCTCTCGGTGGCGAACCTGGACGTCTGATCGCGTCCTGTTGTGTTCCGGAAACCAATTAGACCCCAAAAGAAACCAGTTAGGGTTCGTTTGAGAACTGATTAAGCTGGTTTTTGGACCATTAGCCAAATAAGGCGAAGTTTCCAGAAATCTCCCGAAAAGGTCTGGCATCAAGCAAATAGCACGGGATTTGAATTGCCACGGTGCGCCCTCTAAAGGCGCGCCGTTCTGTTATTCAAGGGAAGAGTTAGGCACGGATCTCACCGCGGAGACAGTCGCTCAACAGCGACGGCTTCACACCAATGCGCCTAAACGCTATTACATGTTACTGAGCCGACTTGGGTGCAGTTGAGAGATAAGGCGGTCATGGATGGGGCCGGCTATCCGGCCAAGCTCTGGCACAGTTCAAGATCACCCAAGCCGTCTCAATAATTATGCAGCTTCTCAGGAGGGCTACGAACCTATCGTCGTTCCTAGAGCAACGGCGGTTCTGACAGAGCCAGTGCGATGACACTATCTCTTTGTCCCAGAAGCACTTCCCATCGCGAATCGTTATCCAATGCTGGGCGCGTTGCTCTAGCGACATAGTTGATCCTGCCGACAACCCAATTTTGCGCAGTGCTTTGCACGATTCCCAACAAACTACATTCCACGAATGGATAAAGTAACCGCAATGCGCTAATGCCAATCACTGTGCCGATTACGATTGGGAGCGTATCCTGGCTCATCTCATCCCAAAGACTACAAACTTTGACGACGTGCATACGCACGTGCTGTTTTTGCATGGGCTGCGCGGCAAGATCGAAGAAACTTGGATGACGTCCGGCCGCAACCCGGAGTTATGGGCCACTTGGCTTCAGTCCGACCGAAACGGAGTTGCCGTATGGATGGTCGGATATGATGCGCCAGCAACGAGATGGGGCGGCACCGCAATGCATCTCGCAGATCGGGCCGATAACATCCTCGCCCGTCTCTTGGCCGAACCCGCGCTCCGAGTTGGAAACATTATGTTCGTGGCGCACAGCTTGGGTGGCTTGGTTGTCAAACAAATCCTGCGCAATGCAGAGCGCAGATCCAAGAACGAACCGGATGTTGAGCAATTTCTGCATCGTGTCCGGCGCGTGGCATTCCTTGGTACGCCACACTCCGGAGCGGACTTAGCCGGGGTCGCGAATCTTCTGAAACTGATTGTTCGCCCATCGGCGGCAACCTTAGGCCTAAAGCGCAACGATCCCGCTTTGCGGGACCTTAACCTCTGGTACCGTGCCTACGTGCGCAAAAACGCACTCGATAGTTTAGTTCTTTTCGAGACGAGGCGAATGGGACTCTTTGGCACAGTAGTAAAGGCAGATAGTTCTGATCCTGGCTTGCCAAGCGATCCCATACCTGTCGATTGCGATCACGATGCCCTTACTAGGCCCAAGGATCGTGGGTCCGATGTCTATATACATATCCGAGACTTCGTCTCGCGGCCATTGGCTGGGGAACACCGTGACATGGTGGTGGAGGCGCAGCTTCGTGCACTGACTAATGAGACACGTGTACAAGGCGAGCAATTTGCCAGGTCCCTCGAGACCATGGCTCATGCACTAGGCTCTCAGGCAGAAGCTCTGTCCCGCGCTGGAGCAATAGCGCCGCAGCCAATTGGCATCATTGATACAGAAGCGCAAAAGCGGCTCGAGAGACTGCTTAAATCTCGGTTCTACGGCGAATTTAATTCATCTGAAGAAGCGGATAGGCTTGCTAACGCTGTATTAGGTGGTGAACTGTCCTCCCTCGCTCCAGATCGCAAGGTCGAAATCCTTAGCTGGTGCGCACGTATCCTTGCCTTCAAATCGATGGAGAAGGCCGGAGATTATTTAGAGCACGCCCGCATCCTTGGAAGTTCTGCGCAGCTAAACATAGCTGAGGCTATACTCTTATCCACGATGGACGAGAGTAGAGCCCTTGAGCGCTTGGCTTGCTTCGACATGCCAGAGGCTCGAACCGGCGGGTTGGTTATACTAATAAATAAGCACGGATCAAAAAGGGCCTTGGCATGGCTGGCGGGGGCAAACATCCCAATACGGGACTTGGATTCCGAGGGAAAATTCTTTGTCATCCACAGTCAGCTGGAAAATGAGGATTGGGAAGCTGCGCTGACAGCAGCTAGCACGCTCTCGGACGCAGATTACGAGCGTACACCAATCTTACTGCACGTGGCCGCAAGTGCCCATTTAGTTCAAGCCGTGCCAGAAGAGCTTAGGGCTTTATCTCTCCAACAGTTGCCCTTCGATGCTCGATCGTTTCCACTATCCGCTGAAGTGAACGCACTTGATCGTCGCCGCGAGGCAAGGGATTTATACTCGAAGTCTGCGGAGGCGGCTCGATCCCTAGGATTGGAGTACTTCGCGAAGGGCGCTGAGGATACAGCACTTTGGCTAGGACTGCGCGATCCTGAAATGCAGCTAGCAGCGCGATCAGAGCTCGAGATTAGCATGCGTTCTGTAGCTGACTCACTTCGGCGCCTGCCTCTCGCTTTGCAGTTTGACGTTAAGGTCGATCTTGGTGCGGTCGAACGAGAGATAGATCGCCAGACGATTCTCTCTGCTGGAACATCAATCGATGCAGCCGTCGCTCGTCTCGCCTTGGCTTTTACTCAAAAGAACCCTGCTGGAGTGGCAGACTATATCGCCCATCATCGAGATCAACTAGAGCGTCATATCAGGGGAATCGACCTCTTGGAGGTTGATATGCTCGTACAGTCTGGTCAGAGGCAACGGGCTGAGCAGCGTCTCGACGAACTAACAAGGGCAGGTCTCTCGCACGCGCGAGATACGGCGCTTCGTCGAATAATTGCAGAGTCTACATCTAGCGATCTGGTGGAACAGCGCGAAGCGGAATTCGTACGCTCTGGGTTGATTGGAGATCTAGTCAAACTCGTGGATGCGCTGGAGGAGCGCAAAGATTGGCACCGGCTTAGCGAGTTTGCACAACTACTTTTTGAAAGAACACAGGATCTATCAGACGCAATACGTGTCTCTAGAGCTCTCTACGAAGACGGCCAGTATGATCAGCTAATTGAATTTACTACCCGGCACAACAATCTTATTACTCAGTCTGAGGTGTTGCAAACCTTCCGGTGTTGGTCGTTGTACCAGAGTGGCGCATTAGTCGATGCATATGAACTACTGAAGGACCTTCGTTCTAAGCGTGATGATCCTAGCGATCGCCAGATGTTGGTCAGCATCGCCATTGCGTCAGGGAATTGGGAGGCATTACTCGCCTTCGTCGAAGAGGAGTGGAATCACCGGGAAACTCGGAGTGCAGAGGAACTTGTGCGGGCTGCACAGCTAGCCAAGGCACTGCGATCCTTGCGGCTGAAGGATCTTCTGTACGAGGCCGCTAGGAAGGGAGCAGATGACCCAGCGGTATTAGTTGGATGCTACTCTATCGCCATAGAAGCAGGAGTCGACGAAACAGCTGATATTGCAAGCTGGATCCAAACTGCGGCGAAATTCTCAGGCGAGAATGGACCCGTTCGCCAAGTGTCATTGCGAGATATGCTCGACATGAATCCCGGCTGGGAGAAACACGAACGCGAGACGTGGACAAAACTCGAAGCAGGCGAACTTCCACTGTTCGCGGCAGCGAAACTTCTTAATCGCACTCTCGTAAGCCTCGTCCTCCAGCCAGCTCTGGCAAACCGCATTGAGCCCGATCCGCGCAGGCGATCTCTTATTTATGCAAGGAGCGGAGCAAGGCCTGTCTCCTCCTCTACCGAAGGCAAAGTAGTCGCGATCGATCCGACATCGCTTTTAACATTGGGAGCATTAGAGCTTCTAGATCCGGTCGAGCAACAATTCGACTGTATAGTAATCGCCCACTCGACTCTGGGCTGGCTCTTTGAGGAACAACAGCGAATTGCGTTTCATCAACCCAGCCGAATTCGCGATGCGCAGGAACTAAAGCAATTCATAGGTGATGATGCAATAAGCGTACTCGAGCCGTCAGTTGCCCCAGACGTGGTTTTAGCGAACGATGTCGGAGACGATCTCGCCACGCTCCTAGCCGAAGCCCAAGTGGATAGGGGTGCGGACGCCAGGCAGTGGATCGTGGTTCGACCGGCACCGGTTCACCGTATGGGCTCGCTGATGGAGGAGGAAGCAGATCTCTCTCAATATCGTACCAGCCTTTGCGGCTGTCGCGAGGTTGTGGAGAAGCTACGGTCGACGGGCGCAATAACCGCAGCCGAGGAGCGCAAGGCACTCTCCTATCTTGCGCTCCAGGAAAAACCGTGGCCACACCGGCCCGTCATTGAGGACGGGGCTGTCCTATTAATGGATGATCTTGCCGTCACCTATCTCCAACATCTCGGTCTACTGGGAAAGGTTCGCTCGGCTGGTCTGCGCGCCATAGTTTCGAATAAGATTAACGCAGAAGCAGATCAGCTGATTCGATATGCAGCGAATATAGGTCAAGTAAGCGAGGTACTCGGGAGGCTGAGACGTTGGTTATCCGAGGGGATCAGGAGCGGTAAAGTTCGAGTAGGTCCCCGGCCGCGGGAGGTGGATGGCGACGAAGAGGAAGTTCGGATGCATCCCAGCGTCGGAATAGTCGACCTTATGAAGATCAGTGACTCGGCCATTATCAATGACCGCTATTTCAACCAGCATCCCGTCATAAATGCTGACGTCGGAATGAAGCCTCTGTACTCGGTTGTCGAACTGGTCGAATCCTTGCACCTAACTGGCCGCACAAGCGAAGCAGAACTCTTGGAGCATCGCACTACGATGCGTCGTTTCGGGTTTGTATTCATTCCCGTCGACGCTGGTGAAATTCAAACATATCTCTCTGTCAGTGATGTGGCTGGCGGAAACATAGTTGAGAGTGCGGAACTACGTGCAATCCGCGAGAACATACTACGCGTTAGAATGACAGACACGCTACAAATACCCACAGAATGGGAATGGCTTAACAACACGCTCGACGCTCTTCTGCTAGCAATCAAGTCACAGTGGTGCGAGGGCTCAGACGAGGAAGTATCAAGAGCAAGATCGAATTGGCTTTGGGCCGCCATTGATGCGCGCGGCTGGAGCCATCGAGATCCATCTCCAGATGAAAGCATTGTCACGACAAAATTCCATGGTCAACTCCTGTCGCTATTAGATGCACCTGACAATGTACCACCTCAAGTAAAGGAAGCTTACTGGCAGTGGTTGACGGATGTTGTGCTTTCCCCTTTGAACGAGGAAGAACCACAAGTTTTCGAGCATCTATTAGCTGAACTGAAAGCGCTCATTGATGCCGCAGTTGAAGAGCATGCGCGAGGAGCCGGAGAGAAATGAGAGAGACGTTGTCTCAATCGCAAGTCGCCGAGATCATGTTGTCTCTGGTGCCTCCGCCGGTACAGGCCGCGCTCCTCAACGACTTGGAATTCCTCACACGCTATGGCTTAGCAACAGAGGCAACTGTTACTTTCGGCGGATCTCCGCCATTCTCTCGTTCATTGCTATTCCAAGCAATTAGGGAGGCCTTTGGGGCAGATACATCTAGCTCTAAAATTGCTGCTGAAGATGGCTCAGTTTGGCATCTGTCCGTGCACGATAAGGACGGACAACGAGTGTTGCGATTTTCTGCCGGAGAACACGGTTTCATAGCGTCACAGTTCTGGCCGCTCTCACCATCCCGGGAAGATCGTATGATCGGCTTCAACAGGGAAGCTGAAGCAATTGGGCTCACAGACAGTGCGGCAGAACATTGGCGCGCTAAGCTCTCAAGCAGCGCAGTAAGCGACGATGAATTCGACAAACTGCAATCGGAATTCAACAACACCCCGGTTCGGTCTGTATTGCGCATAGAAGCAGAACTTCGCGCCCGCTCGGTCAATATTAGTTCGTTGGTGCCCATTGAGCTTCGCTACTACGAGCGGTTGGTTGGCGCGTGTGAGCCAGACATGACGTTGAGTGCGTTCGTAGCATCAATGGAAGCGGAACATCTTAGTTCTCTGATGCGCTGGCGCAGAATTGAAGTCCTTAGGTCCGGCTTGCTTTTGTCCTGGCACTCGTCCCTTGTAGGTAAGTTTCCAACCTTCGATCTGGCGGAGGAGGATATCCAGTATCTATATGCGTGGCTCCTACAAAAAGGTGATTTAGTCTCGTGTCTTGGCGCGATTGAATTCAGCCTAGCCCACCTTGATCGTTTTCCACGGATAGAGTCTAAATTGCCAGAACTCATTGATAAACTTTGGCGAGAAGCTGATGATAATGAGAGCGGCCGCTTCAATCTTTTATCGTGTCTATGCTGTTTAGTCTTAGGTGAAATGGCCCGCAGAGGAATCGGGAGGGATCGGCCTCCATTTTGGCGCAGACTAGCGGCATTTGCACAAGCGTCTTTGATCGAGCGAGCTGTTATTGCGACCGGACTAGACATAAGTTCGTTTGCAGAGTGGGCTCTTAAGGCACGAGGCCAAATTTTCTATCTGCAGACGATGGTGGACCTACGAAGAGAGCCCCGCTGGCTGCCCGACTTTATTTCTTCCGACCAACTAAAAGCAGAGTTTCTCGGACGCATCAGCGCTGTAGCCCGTCGCAACGAATTCAAGATCACCGACCCGATGCTACGGGAGCGCCTCTTAGGCGACAGTGGGCTTCAGCGCGACGTACAGTTCCCGTTTTCTTACCTTCCGGGACCGATGGAGGGAGGCACGGAGGCGGTTGCAGAGCTACCGCATGACTTAGTAGAGACGCTGGAACAGCAACTCTCGTCAGATGTTCTGGGACCGAACTCATTTGCTCCGCTTCTGAACTCGACACTGCTGTATCGGATAACGCCGGATCATGCACAGCTGGCGGCGGATGCTCTTCGTCGCGTAAAGTATCAGATAATGCAGATTGGTGATGAACGGACGCTATTCTCGTTGTTGAGTGGGCTCGCAACTGTTGGAGCAGTCACAAGAAGCCAACAGTTAGCTGATGAAGTTCGGGTTCTCGCAAGAGTGATCAGGCGGCGGTCGGGCCCGAAGTTGCCTCGCGACAATGAATTGCGAGTAGCGCTTATAGCGGCTGCGAGCTACTTGGACGCGGGAGAGTGGGCTTGTTTCCTGGGTGATTGGTTGACTGAAATGGCACAGGAACCGTTAACAGCAACTATGGCAACTAGCCTCTACGCCCACATTCGCCATCTTCAGAATATCGAGCCGATACTTCGGAGATCGTGTGCAAAGGCTGACGCGGCTCTGCTAGCCACAGCTAATCAGCTCAATAGCAACATGTAACCCCATCATAGCAGATACGATTCTAACCGAATCGGGTTCGAGGCTGCAGTCCTGATCTCCAGAGCCGCAAACTGTGCGAATAGAACCTAGAGCATCGGACGGTTAAACGGACGCATATCCGGCGGCCTTGAGGTAGTTCCAGCATTCTCGCGGCTCAAACAAATCACAGATGTCCCCGAGCGCCCGCCAGAGTGCGTCGAACGTTCGGGCTTCAGCCTTGCGCAGGTGTGCCTTGATCTTGGAAAAGGCTTGCTCGATCGGGTTCAAATCGGGCGAATAAGCGGGCAGGAACAAGAACCAGGCGCCTCTTTGCTTCAGACACTGCGCCGCCTTGTCGCTCTTGTGAGCGGCCAGATTGTCGAGGATCACCACGTCGCCCTGGTGCAGGGTCGGGGCGAGTTGTGTCTCGATGTAAGCCTCGAACGCCAATCGAGTAATCGGACCATCGATGATCCACGGGGCGCTCAACTCGCTGCACCGCAGCCCGGCCAGAAAGGTATGGGTCTGCCAGTGGCCAAAGGGAGCGCTCATGCGCAGCCGCTGGCCTTTGCCCGAGCGCCCGCGCAGGCGGGCCATCTTGGTGTTGACGTAAGTTTCGTCAAGAAAGATCAAGCGGTGAGGCTCTTGGCACATGCGCGGCTGACGCTGAGCGTGCCAGACCCGGCGCTCCTCACGCACATCGGCGCGCGCGCATTCCGCTGCCATCAGGGCTTTTTTTATAGCTGAAGCCGTGCCGGCACAGAAAGCGCGAGAGCATCGCGGGAGCCGCCACGATCCCGTGCTCGTCCAGCAGCCTTGCGGCGAGCTCGGGCATGGTGATGGCCGGCCTCGCCTCGACCGTCTGGATCAGGAAAGCCCCATAGGGCACCAGCTTGCCGCCACCCGGTGGACGGCCTTGCCGGGCTGGCGCCGGCGAGCCGGTGCTCCGCGTTCGCCGCACGAGCTTGGTGGCGAAACTCTCACTGACGTCAAAGTGCTGGGCTGCCGCCCCGCAGGAATGGCCCGCCTCCACGAAAGCTGCGACCCGCACTCGGAGATCAAGAGAATAGCAGTGACCCATGATCCACCTCCCGTTCAACCAAGTGAATCACAGGTTACATCAGCCCAAAAGCCCCGGAGTCCAATTTCCAGTCCGATGCTCTAGAGTGCGAGGGCAGGGTTATCGACCCATATTGCCGTTGTGGGCTTGAGTAAGCGCTACAGCATCGGACTAAAAGGCGGATCCACAACGCCCCACCTCTCTCCACTAGGCAGAGAGAATCGGGAGGGTCCGACAAATCGTCCGATGCTCTAAAAAGTCACCAGGATGCTCAAAGCCGATGGCACAAGAGCATTCTGATATCAAAAACTACGTAGCTCGCTAAGAGCGTGTAGGCTTGGGTTGAAGTCGATAATAGCTTTAGGTCTCAGCTCGTGAATAAGCACTGCCGTTGTAATATCCCAGGCCTGTACACGCATGTGGGCCAGTTCCCGCAAACTGCCCGCATAGCGGAGTGGTGGCAGATCAACGACTATGGCCCGCCCCTTCATCACAAACATCTGCAGCGGCTCAGCAGAAGTCCTTACGTGCAGCTATATCAGTGTCTGTTCATCCGGCAATAACTGACATCCAGTCTAGTAAGCCGTTACTGGCTTCTCAGTTCTTACGATGAGAACACGCCTGACTCGACCACTCGCCTCGAACTCGGCCTCATCCTCCTCAGTCAGACCGATTAATTCTCTTCCGAGCGGGGAGTGTTCAGCAAGGAAGCCGTTCGGTAGATCGTCGTGGGTAGAGCTCAGGGTGAATGTCGCTGTCTTGTTGTCATCGAGATACCTGATAACGACTCGGTCGCCGACACGGATTCCGTTTGAAGAAGTCGCTAGCTTTTCTGCTTCTTTGAGCTCTGCCGCGATGCGTTCGTGAACCTGTGCTCTGGATTGCTGGTCGACCCTGTCTGCCCCATACCCATCACATTCGGTGCCTGCCGCCGGCGCTGTGATGTGGGTTGTGAACCCCCCACCGCTGACAGTGCCGTCGCTTGGCTCAATTCCATGCCGTTCCAGGGTCGCAAACAGATCGTCCATGCAGCCATCGGGATCGAGCGTGAAACTTGAGGCCCAGCAGCGCCAGAAGCGCCAACCAACCCGCTCCAGAATGCGCTGACGGCGCATGTCATCCGCCCAGCGCTCCGGACCATGGTACTGATCCCCATCACACTCGATGGCTAGGCGCCGTCCGTTTGCTCCCTCGACGACGAGATCGATGCGGTACCCCATAGCTCCCACTTGGGGAGTGACTCGATAGCCGCGTTCCAGCAGACGCCGCAGCACCTCCCGCTCGAAGTTCGACTCACACATTGCCTCAAGGTCACCCGTGGGCGTAGCAGCACCGGCCATCGGGTCACGGAAATGGCGGATCACCCGCGCCTTCAGATCTTCGGGCTTGAGTTCTTCCTCTCGGACTGAGCGGACGAGCACGAGACGATCGCGGGCACGGGATAGCGCCACGTTGAACCGCTGCTCGAACTGGGCTGCCGTCTGAGCCTGCTTGCTGTTGGGATCAGCAATCATGGACAGTAAGACGATATCGCGCTCGTTGCCCTGGAAAGTGGCGCTGTCACCGCAGGCGATGCGGTGGCGCATCATCACATCCTCCCCAAGCTCATCGAGAAGCATGCGGTTGATGAGGGCGGCCTGCTTTGCACCAATCAGCGACACCACGCCGATCGTGCGCCAGCGGTCCTGTGCCTCAATGCGGGCAAGGCTGGGATCGTCAACAATCTTGCGGATCTCACTGACGATGACTTCCGCCTCCCGTGGGTTCTGCTTATCCCCCTTGCGGCGCCCGTCCGGCACGTAGATGTCGACGAGCGGCGGATCGAGCCGTTCATGCGCCGTTGGCACCCGCAACGGCACCAGCGGCTCAGGGTAGAACTGCATCGAGAACCGAATAATCGGCTCGACGCACCGGAAGTGCTCCTTGAGCATGACCAGCTTGTCCGGGAACATGACCTTGGCGAGGTCGTAGAGCGAGGCTCCCGGCAGCAGCAGCGTCTTGAACGGCTGCCCTTTGAGGAAGCCGTGCTCCAAGCGGTCGATCTTCGCATTCTCGATGAAGGCAGCCGTCGGGCTCACCTGCTTGTCGTCACCGACCACGAGGATCTTCTTGCCGCGAAGGAGTGCCGGAACCTCACGGATGTCGGACTGGGAGGCCTCGTCCATGATGACGAGGTCGAACGAGCCAACCTCGCCAGGCAACTGCTCCGCAACGCGCCATGTCGGCATGATCCAGCACGGAATGGCATTATAGCACTGGGCCATGGCGCTGCGGGCGTCGCGGCGGTGCCGGACGGCTCCCTTGCCGGTGCCTTTGCCGGTCTTGCGCAGGGCTGTGGCGAACATCATCAGGGCAGACCGTACCGGCCCGGACATGGACCGACCAAGCTCATAGAAGGTTCGCTCGCGCACCACCCGCTCGAAGGTCTTTCTGATTTCAGCATCAAGGCGGACCCGTTCCTCGGCCAGGCTACGCAGCCGGTTCCGGTCGTCGATCCGCGCCAGATAAGCCGAGGCTGCGGCCCAGTCCCATGCCTCACGCCAGTCGACGGGGATCAAGGCATCCGTATCGCCTTCGACTGGTTCTGTGGCCAGACGACGGCTCCAGAGAGGAGCCCCCGCTTCGCGGATCCGACCTGTCACGGTACGGACAAGCGCCAGATGGTTCTTGTGCTGGTTCAGATCATCGATCTGGCGCCGCAAGGCCCCCCAGAGGCGGGCAATGGTCTCCGTCTCGATATTGGATCGGCCAATTGCCTCGCCTAGGAGGTCGCGGGCCAGTTTTCCGATCTTGCCTGATGCATCCGAGAAGAGCCCTTCGAGCCGGGACACTTCAACGCGCGCGGCGGCGAGCTGTGCAGAGGCCACCGCATTTCGAAGTGCCTCCTCGGCATGTTCCATCCGAGCAGGATCGCGCCAGAGATCCCGAGGCGAGCTCGCCCCAGGTACGACTTGGCCGAAGACCTCCTCGAGCGTGCGCATGGCGCCAGCTCCCTCCACGAGAATGGTATTCAGGAGGCCAACGAGTTGTTCGATCTCTCGCGCCGATCCTGCAGACGGAGCGCCGATCTCCTCGGCCAGCGCCCGCCACCGGACGCTCAGTGAAGTAACTTGCTCCCGCCAGATGAGGTATTGGCGAATGTGATCCCAGTCCTCACGAGCAGCCGGCACGCGCCCTTGCACCTTGATGGCCTGTACGACCGGTCGGAGGGCCTTCTCGCGAAAGGCAAAGAAGCCAAAGACCTCCTCGCCGCTGGCGAGGCGGCCAATCAACGTGGTTGCCTCAGCGGCTGCTGGCTCGAAGGTATCAGGCAGTTCCACCGGCTGGGCCAGGTAGCGCTTGCGCTCCTCGACAATCGGCTTTGCGTCTTCCACGAACCGCAGGAGCAGATCGAGCGCGCCGGCTCCTCGCTCACCAGCAATCGCATGTTGAGCCACCGGCTCAAGCCATGGATTCGCCTTGGCGAACGTCTGAACACGCTGGAGGGTCTCAAGGGCGTCGGCTCCTCGCAGCGCCTGCCCGATGGCACCAACTGAGCCGATGCGGATCGTCAGCAAGCCATCCCGTGCGGCCGCCTCCGCGAAGCGCTCAGACCGGACGAGGTCCTCATGCAGCCGGGCAATGACCTCCCCGTCGGGCAGATCCTCAACCGACGGGAGCACCGCATCCAGGTGCTCGAGTCGGGAACCAAGGGTCACACGGGCCGCTCGAAGGGCGGAGATCTCGTCGTCTGACAGACCAGCATCCTGCGCAGGCTGCTCCGGACGATCCTCGAACCACCTGTATTGCTCTGCCGAGGAGACAATCCGTTTTGCAAGCTCCGCCGGCCGCTCACCAGCCGCGGTCAGGGCGAGTTGCAACAGAGCGAACCTCTCGATCTCCCTGTCGACCTCCTCAAGTCGGGTCCGGAGCCCGACCACGGAGGCTTCCAGGTCACGGATCAGACGCGATTGCTCGCTGGGCTTGATGCTCTCGACCACCGACTGCAGGAGGCGAACGGCCGTCTCGAGCTGCTTAAATCCTTCTCGCTCCGTCGCCGTGATGCTGATCGCGAGATCCCGGACGCCTTCGGGTAGCTGGTTTCGCAGGACCGCAAGGGCGGGCTCACCATGCGACACGACCAGCACCCGCCGGCCCGTGGCCATGTAATGGCAGATGATGTTGGAGATCGTGTGTGTCTTGCCGGTACCGGGCGGGCCCTGGACGACGATGCCATCGGTGCCTTCCAGACGGCGGACGATCTCGATCTGGTCATCATTGAAGGGCTTGGGGAAGAAGAGGTCCATCGCCTCAGGTTGAGGTGCCGCCTCGGCTGTCCCGCCGACGGTCTCGCCGACGCGATTGCCTAGCGGAGTCCAGATATTATCTGGCTGCGCGGTGGATGGCCCCATCACGAGGGTCTGGGCCGGGCCCGGCAACGAGCCATCTTCGGCTGCCTTCTCGACCGACTTCTTCAGGTTCTCGAGGTCGGCCAGGATGAAGCTGTCGGATCGTCTCCGGGCAAACAGAACCCAGCGGTCCGAGACGGTCAGGTGCTCGCCGGCCGACGGCACCGGCTGGTCAGGTGCCAATGCCTGGCGATCGGGCAGATAGGCGCCTTCGGCATCCAGACGGGCCTGACAGGCTCGAAGGATAGGCTCGAATCCCTCGTGCCGATAAGGTGAGACACCCTCATCCGCATCGACGGCTGCGATCGCCCGACGAGACGCGTCCAAGGCCAGGGAAGCCCCTTCGACACCGAGTTCTTCAAACGGGCGCATGTTGACGCTGGCTGTCGCGGCGCGGGGGCGAACTTTGATCTCACCGCCGGCAAGATCATCGATCTCGATTTCCACGAGACGCTCAACCAGAGGCAGGTCGACCTCATTGCCATCCCTCAGCCAGCGGGAGAGGCCCATACCCCAAACAAGTTCGAAGGATTTGTCGCCTCCTCCGAGTTCGGCGAGTTGGGTGACCTCAAACAGTCTCTGATACAACGCCAGCGATCGGCGGACCGGACGTTCCGTCATCGACCAGGGCAACCATTGTTCGGTGATCCACGTCTCGGCGGCGGCTTTGACGTCGGGGCGATCCTCCAGGCGCAGGCGCACATCCCAGCGGGGAATGGTCTCGTCCTTTTTGATGGCTTCCGCCACATCCTCCGGTCGCACGGCTCCAGAGGCCAGAAGGTCATCCCGTTCGGTCTCCGTTACCGTCCGAAGCAGGTAATCCCGGAGTTTCGGCTCGCGCTCGGGATCAGGGGAGATCTCCAGCCAGTCCGCGGCTTGTTCTGGCGGTATGGGAGGATCACTGCGCCGGAGCCGCTCCACGGCCAGCCACACCGGGCCATCCTCGTCCACCAGGTCGTGACGAATCCCAGGTATGGCATGCAGTTCATGCTGATGCAGCACAAAGGACTGCCCGGTTGGAAGGCGGTGCTCGGAGAGGCGCAGGGCTGGCCGCTCATCCAGCCGAACCACTTGCTCGACGTATCCCAGGAGATTGTGAAGGCGCTCAGCGGCAGGTGCGACGGTATCAGGTGCAGACATCATGTTCTTTGGTTTGCTTCGTCCCTAGCCCCTCGAACGAAGCTTTGTTGCTAAGAGACTCATCTGAGCGTCCGGCATCGGTCAAGCCTAAAGTGTTGGTCCCTTAGCGTCACAGTGACCTCGGCGAGACGATAGGACGGACAGAGCTCCTCGCCCGCACTCCCGAGCAGTGACTGTCAGCCTGACGCTTGATAGTCCCGATCGGCGTCCATCGACACTGACAGTATTCAAGATGATAAATTATGATTTCGAGGCTGTGCGTCACTGCCGCAGTGACAATGATCTTAGCGCATCCAGCAGCCACAGAGTCAAAAGCGATTCTCGCAGAGTCAAGGCAGAACTTTTATCTTTCTATCGACTCGCCGCTTCCGGCCTCAAGAATCCTGCGGATTCAGTTTTCCAATGCGAACTGCGTTAACAATCGCTCAATCATTTCAGATTGACTCCACACGCAACATCGAATCAGCCATTTCTTGAAAGGTTGCGAGAAGAGCGGGTGCGCAGGCGCCAGTTCTTTGCGCCACAAAAGCAGCGCTCCCACAGGCCTATCGCCCGATAGGTCGGTGGGAGCCTGACGTGTTGGCGCTCACGAACGTCGATGGCGGGACCAACGTCCTCACTGGAGGCTCCGTCCGCCTAGGCAGTCTACCCCCGAAACTCCCGCAGCCCTCTTCGAACAGGAGAAGCAACCCGTGAACTAAGGCCAGGCAAAGCAAAAGGCCCACGAAGCTGGAAACTTCGAGGGCCTTTGGAGTCCCACCGAGGGGTGGGCGTATGGAAACTTAAGCACCTTCCTTATGCCATCCCGACAAGCTGACTGTCAAGAACATCGGTTCCGGTGAACGCTCCCGCTTTGCCCTCACATTGGAGGGACGCGATGCAGATCGCATCGTCAGGAGGCCGGCGGCTGAGACATGCTGCTCTGGCCGCGAGAAGACTTGTGCTCAAGACCGAGCAAGTTGTGACACGCAAGGAACTCTCGGCTGCCGCTCGGGACGCCGAAAAGGCGCTTAGGCTCAGCGCCACCCAGCGCATAGTACTGGGTCAGCTGGTGGCATGCTGGGGGGAGCAGAAGGCAGACCGGCTTCTGGTGTGGCCGTCCAATGCCCGCTTGGTGGCGACCACTGGCCTATCCGAGCGGGCGATCCGCAACGCTATTCGCACCATGATTGAACTGCGGCTCGTGATCCCAAAGGATTCGCCGAATGGCAAGCGCTATGCCATCCGCGATGAAGCTGGTGCGGTTATTGACGCATTCGGCTTCGACCTGACGCCAGTCCATGCCAGGCGCAAAGAATGGGCGGAGATCGTTGCAGAGCAAAAGCGGCTTAAGGAGTTTCTCAAGCGGAAGTTCGACGAGATCACAATTTGCCGGCGTGCATCCGAAGAAGCCTTGAGTGCCCTTGCCCAGCACTACCCTGGCGTTGATCGGTCGGATCTGGAGCACCGCCTGGTGACTCTGAAGGCCAGAACTCCAAAGAGGTCTGGAACATCCCTCCCTGACGGCTTGGTCGAAGAGTGGAGAGTGGCAAGGCACCTTGCTGAAGAAGCTTTCTACGAGGCAGGCTGTGACGGCACAAAATGCCGGCACATTGAAGCAGAGAACGGGTTTCCTAGTAAAACTTGTGACAATGCTCCTCACGCGCCTGCCCATGACGTAAGCGTTTCATCGAGCTCTTCGCAGATCGCACCAGGATTGGTCGCCGAAGCTTGTCCCGTGGTCTCCTACTATGGGCGTCCAATCAGAGACGCTGCCGATGTTGTTTCGGCTGGCCGCTACCTGCGAGCTTCGTTAGGAGCCCATCTCAGTACCTGGGATGAGGCTGTCGGGACCATTGGTGATTTCAAAGCGGCGATCGCGGTCATCTACGTTCTGCAACTCTACGACGATGATGTTGCGAGCGGGCGATACCGCATCCGTAATGCCGGCGGATACTACCGGTCGGTTGTGCGGATGATCGGGAGAGGAGAAATCGATCTTCAGGTGGTCCTCTTGGCGATGCGAAAACGAAAGCTCGTGTAACGTAACCCATCTTATCTCTGCTCCGAGAAATGCTGACCCGCATTTGCGATGAGGCGCGTGGCGTGTTTCACTGAGGGATAAGGCGCTGTTGATGCGAGGCAGGGTGTTAGCATGGTGGATCCGATCAGGCTAAAATGAGAGGAAGTGGATATGAAATCCTTCTGGACGCTCGAGTAACGCGACAAGCGCGACAGCATGACAATCTACCGCTGCCCGTATTGTGCTGTCGACACAGGTGGCTTCCGGTCTCTCTGGGCCCACATCGTCAAGCGGCACAAGCTTCCGTACGATTTTGATCTCGTGCTGGCCGAGGCTGGGGATCGTTTCATTGTCAAGCGACTACCAAAGCGATCGAAGGAGGCAAGGACGTCCGCCCAGTCCTTGGCGCTGATGCAGTCCAAGGAAGCACCGGCACAGGCCCCTTCTCCGCCAAAGAAGCCGACCGGGGTCAACCGCGCGTTCTACGTGATGCATCGTGGCGACGCTTTAAGGGCTCAAAAGCACACCTGCTTCTACTGTTATTGCCCGCTCCAAGTCGGCGTGGCGACAGCCGATCATCGGATCGCGCAGGCGAAGGGCGGAAAGCACAGCCGAGACAACCTGGCGGCCGCGTGCGTAGACTGCAATGGCTTGAAAGGCGCCCTGAGTGAGGTCGAATTCAAGCGGTTAATCAAGGTTCCGCAGGCGGGCGCCTCTCTGCCGCTCTTACGCGCTTGGTCCCGGCGGAGGACTTGGCTTGCCACCCATCGAGCCACTAGGCGGCTGTCGCGCCTATTTGGACTACACTATGACGGCCCGTCGATCGGACGGAACTAAGTGCGACGGAGCATAGAGTAGGCTTCAAAGCACTGGTGAATTCTCTCATGGTCTTGCTTATCAAAGCGATCAGAATATTTGGCGGCACAACTTGAGCGCCATCTTCTGTACAAGCGCGGCAGCATCGGTGGGGACGCCGACAGTCATTCATCGAAAGAAGGAGCAAGCCTTCGAAAGCTGCGGTGGTTCGTCCTCCAATGTCCAACTGCACCATTCGTAGTGATCTGAACAGCCACAATAGTCAGCAAAGGGTTAGGGGCCGAGATTCCTGATTCTTTCTGAACGTCTGCTCACGTGAGGATTGCTGCCCTTCGGCTACCCCCTAGACCTTGATACTTGCTACTGGTGCTCGTTTCTTAAGCGAGTTACGCCATCCTCCGCTAACCTTCGGTCGAAGAACAGTTGGCGGCATTCAGGTGGACCAATAACCGGCTTAATACCAGCTGCTAAGAGCTTAGGTGCGAGGTGCCGAGGTGACGTTCCAAGGGCCCTCGCCACTTCGACACCGCTCATGTGCTTTGTGCGAAACCGACGCAGTCCTACCGGATCTATACCTCGTCGCGTCCCGTCGGCGAGAACCGGAAGATATCGCCGAGCGACTAAGAAGCGTGCGACTTCATGGTGAATACCGAGCTCCCGAGCAGCTGCCTCCACAGTCAGAGACGTTTCCCTGTCTGTGGCTCGACGTAGATCGGCTGGATAGATCAGAACTCCACTAACCCCAACTGATCCGTCCAAAACGCCAATTGGCGAGATTCTGCCGTCAAGGATGAGACCCAGGGCAACCTCAACGCGGATGCCGACCGAACGGCAGGCGGAAGGCAACGTAGCTGCCCGAGCGGGAATAGAGCAGCGTTGCGGTCCCCCCTGCCGCACACGTGCGACGAAATCGCGAGCCTCATTCAAGGGGAACCGTCCCGCGTCGATCTCATTGGGACCTCCTGCCTTAGCCTTTACCAGCCCGGCGCCTACGATCCTCCTCGTCTGAGTCTTTCCAAGACCTAACAGGCAACGAAGCCCACCCATACCGATAGTGCGCTCGTAAGCCGCCTTGATTTCCGAGACCCGACTGACGCTAAGAGGCGCCGCGACACCCCGCCGAGCCCCCCTCGGCAATAGCCCGGCCCGGTCAAGCGTATGCCTCATTCTCTTATAGCTAATGCCCATAGCTCGCGCCGCGTGGGTGATGTTAATTACGTCGGAGACCCCTTGCTGCCCAAGCAAGCTCTCGCCCTTTGCAACAACCCCGTTTGCAATCGCATGCTGGTGCAAGACTGCCTTGATCTGTGTCCCAAACGTATCGTCAGGGAGAGTTGAAACCCAGTGCTCATAGATCCAGCCGTATGTACCAATCATCCCCCTAGGGGCCTCGCGTGCTCGGGCCTCCGCCACCAACCTGTCGAGAGCCGCCAAGAATGGCGTCTCCCAAGCTAATGCAACCCGCATCCCTTCCATACGAGCGGCTTTGGCTTCCGTCTTCGTCACGACAGGCTTAGGGCCACTCCAAGGCTTCAGAATTGCAAGCCCGAGACGTTCAATACCGCAAATCGCATCCTTTAGGGGAATGTGGTCCAGCAATGGCACTGGTGGGTGGTGAGTTCCTGTCAACCGAGCAACAAGGTACAGGTCATCGGGGCAGTCGCACCTGGTCTCATGATCTTGAGACGAGGCAAGTGAACGTCCACAGGCACAAAGATGAATCGGCTGGCCGCGCCACGCGACCGAACCTCCGCATTCTGAGCAGTTCTCCTCGAGCGGCCCACCGTGTAATGGGCAGTTACCGATCACTTTTACATCCCACCAAAACCGATGAAAGGTGGCCGTATCTATGCGATGTCCAAAATCGACTGCCCATCTCAGATCCTCGTGCAGGCACCTGGGACACCAGCGCCGTCCCCGAGGTGACCAATCACTGAGCCGAACAACCTCGTTTCCGAGTCGCACAGTTCGCGCGGCAGCATCAATTTGCGGCGATACCAGATACAAGGGTTCCGCAGGTAGCCCTGCAATAAAGGCGAGGGTATCCAGATCATGGCCGAGGGCAACACGGTCGAAGGATAGGCTGCGATCGGCCGCAAAACTCCCGATGTCAGCCTCCTCATGCCGCGCTGCAAGTCGAGCGAGGAGGCCATGGCCTGGCTCACCAGCTCTGTAGGGCACGCGCAGCGGAAGTCTGGAGACTACGCACCTCTTCATGCAAAGACCTTAGGCTCTCCCCGGGTACCCTTGAATCGGGTCTCACGCGAGTTTCGGCGTTTAGCTGCTTTGACCATCTCGTCACGTTTGTCCTTCATCACCATCCAGAGTACCTTTAGTTCGGCATTGGTAGCGAGGAAGGGATTGCCTGCAGTTCGTTTCTTTTGCGATTTCTTCGCTCTCGGCTTTGCGTCAAAATCGTCCAAGAGTTCATCATTGTCCTCGTCTTGATCTTCAAAAGCCGCATACACCTCAGCAAGCAGTTCCAGGTCTAATACTTCTTTGCCCTCGTCTATCGCACGCTCAAGTGCCTCGCTTAGATACTTCGACACGAGTCCGATGTGCCCACCAGTTGCGCAGTAAATTCGCTTAGCGACCTCATGGTCAGCGAGATTGGAAGACATCGGCAGCGCTGCCTGCTCCTCGAACTGTGTGAGTACTGCTAAGAACTCGGCGCGCCCTTCAAGAGTAGACCAGTTGTAAGGCCGCAGCTGAACGGGCGCCTGGAGACGGCGCTTGAGTTGTTTGTACTCTCTCAGCTTTAGCAAGCTTGGCAATCCGGAGAGAACAATTTGAACCCGACATCGATTCAGAAGCGATTTGATGAACTCAGAAATGTCCTCTTCAGCGTCCTGCTTCTTACCTTCAACGATGTGATGGGCCTCATCAATCAGCAAAACTTGAACCTGCAACTCTCTGCAGTAGTAACTGATCTTCCGGATAATTTCACTGGTGTCCCAATCGTCTTTGACCTTATAGCTCAGTTCGCCCATTATAGCTGCGACGAATTGGCGACGACCTGGTTGCTGTGGCACCTCGACCATTACAACTGGTCGAATGTCACCATCCTCGGATTCAGCCTCTGCCAACGTCTTCGGCTTATTGTGCTCAAAATAACTTTCAAGCACCGTCGACTTCCCTGATCCCGACTCGCCGACGAGTAGTAGCGCACGAGCTTTCAACTGCGGCTGTCCCGGCGGTCGATAGCGACTCTGCAGCTTGCGGATAGTCCCTTCTGCGTTCTCAAGGGCTTTGTGAGGGATGATACTGTTCTCGAAGGCTACAATGCGGTCCATTGTAGCGTCCGATCCCGCCTCCTGTTCCGTTGACGCGTCTGGGATACTCTCCTTGTTATGCATCACGATAGCGAGGTCCATCATCCAGTTCTCCGTGATTTCATATACGCAAGGCGCTCGGCCAGGAGTGCCTGCATGTCGTCCTCTGTCGCTACATCCGGTGGAGACGCTACTTTCTCAGGCGGGGGCTCTTGGCGAATTTCGGGAAGTTCAGTGGCATCTTGTGTTACAGGCGGCTCATCGTCATTGCTGGCAGCAATTCCAGTCTCACCAGCAACGGGGGTGAAGTATTGTCCGTTGGGAACTCTATACCGACCTACCCGCGTAGCAGTGGTCCCTGCGTTCTCATCCGCGAGAATGGCCTCACTTTCCTCCTTTGCCTTGCGACGCATCGCAAGGAGATCATCTTCATCGATCCTCCGGCCGCCGATTGCCTTTTTCGCCGCCTTGATGTGAACCCCTGACTGATGAATGGTGACCCCGACTGCAAGCTCAGGCCGATCGCATGGGATGTCGATCCAGCGCTTATCCACATGATCTAAGAGAGACACTTCCCCAATGTTGTATGGATCTGCTCGAATCTCATAGCGAGGATTACCGCCACGACGACGGAGATCCGTGAGGTCCTCGTGCCAGTAATACAAACCGAACAACCGAACTCCGTTCTTGGTGATCGGCCGCAGGAATGTAGCTCCAGTCAGGCGACGGATATGCTCGAAATCGGGTACACCACGAACCCCTTCGGGATCAGTCTTCTGATACCATGCCTCCAGTGGCGTGTTCATACTGCCTGGAAGTCCTTTAAGACCCTCATGAGACGTCACGTGGTAGTCGTCAACAATCCATTTGGTGAGCTTCGAACGGAGCTCGTTGAGTGAGATCCGCGCCTTCCCAACTGAATCGTAGTCTTTACGTTTCTGCGTATTCGAGAATGTCTTGCCGTCTTCGTGATTCAGCACCTGTGCATTCATCGTTCCGAAGAAGCGCTCTACCTTTCCCTTCAGCCAGGGTGAGCGGCCTGGCAACTGGATCACAGAAAAGCCCAGTGCTTCCTCGGTCCGCTTGAGACTACGAGAGAGAAATTCGCGTCCATTGTCAGTAAACACTCGCTTGGGTATGCCTTCGCAGGGCCAGTCGTGCTTTAGATCCAGTCCTGTGAGGTCCTTCGGCCAAAAGGCATGTGCTAGACACCGTTGCAGTGATGCGTAGCTTGGAACTTCGAAGGACAAATGGACGCCAAGGATCATGCGCGTCGCTCTATCCAGAGCAACCGTAAGCCACGGGCGGCCAATTGGTCGTCCTGACCGCTCGTCAACGACAATCAGGTCAATCAAGCAATGGTCGATTTCTATTTCATCCAAGGCGTAATCCGGCGAGCGAATACGGCGGAACACGTCGTGCTTTAGCATCGCCTTCCTAAAGCCAATGAGTCCCACATCCTCCTCGAACTTGGTATATTTCCTAACTTTGTATTTGCGGAATCCTGCATAGCTTACATACAAATTGTGGGCCTTGAGCTCCTTTTCTAGTTGTCTGTGGGCAAACCTTAGCGAGTTCTGCTTTTTGTTCTTTTTATCTGGATCGAAGTAAAAGTTGTGAATGTAGAAATCCATTCGCTCATAGATATTAATCTCCCCTCCTTTAAGCCGAGGCGTCCGGTCGCCACGCTTTGAATAGAGCGGGATCAGGATCCTGCGATCCCTGTCGACCTTGACCCACAACGTGTACCAAGTCTCAAGCGTACTTGGGCGAGGCTTCTCGATCTCGGGGCTCCGCGTTTTCTCAGCCCTGATTTCCTCGGGAACTTGGCGACGTTTTTTGTGATCTGCC
This sequence comes from Microvirga sesbaniae, assembly GCF_025460805.1. Taxonomy (GTDB): domain Bacteria; phylum Pseudomonadota; class Alphaproteobacteria; order Rhizobiales; family Beijerinckiaceae; genus Microvirga; species Microvirga sesbaniae. The sequence goes on from NZ_JAMXFJ010000004.1 coordinate 114,995, forward strand.
TCTCGGATCAGCTCGATGTCTCGTGCTTCTTGCTCCCAGCGGGCCTTGTTCTCCGGATACACCTCGTTGCAGGCTCGTTCGTAACAGTCATCGAACGACAGCTTCGTGTCGCGCAACTCGTCGACCCGTCGGCAGTATGCGAGCTTGATGTCTGCAACAAGTTGGTGTTCTGGCTTGTGAGCGTCCCATGCCTTTCGCAGTAACTCTGCGTGTTCAGGGGATAACCCGTATCGGTTCCCAGGATGGTGCTCGAGATGGCGCTTGCACCGAAGGACGCGAATATTGTCATCATCAAAGGTTTTCGTGTCCCCGCCCGTAACGGGTACAAGCCGCCATGCCTTCCCATCGCGCTCGATGACGCGCCAAAGCACTCCAATTCCCTCTTCGTCCTTAATCAGGACATGCTCGCCCTTGTGCCAGTTGAGACGGGTAGCGGTCACCTTGGAAGATCCTTAAATGGAGGCGAACTCGGGGAGTGAATTGTAATGCCCCATTGTCGAATTCAGCGTGTTTGCGAAGTGGGTAGAACGTGCCTGCCGGCATGATATGCTTGGCGGTCACCGGGCGTTGGTTCGGATACAGATCTCGTCCTCTGTCCAGAACTCAAATCGCGCACCGCGCGTGGCACACTCTTGTTCGATCCGCGGTAGCCTTCCGCCGAGATTGGGATCACGTTTCCGCTGCTTCTTCAGTTTCACCTCCCGGTAGACCCGTGTTCCGTCGACCTTGAGAACGAGAAAGTCCGGAGTGTACCGGCGGCAGCGGCCAGCCTCATCGCGCCACCGGAACGTTTCAGGTTGTGCCCAGTACCTCGCGATTTCCAGATCCTTTTCCATGATCACGACAAGATCGCCCTCAAGCAGGCTCTCGAAGGGCACTAGGACGCCGTTCTTCTTTGAGGGGTAATCCCCAGCACAACTCCGGGTGCGCCGACCAGTTAAGATCTTTCGAACCGGGCCTTCAGGATAATCTCCGTATGTCCGCACCGTCTCTGAGGTAGGCTTCTTCTTCGCCAATTGGTTTCTCCACCGAAATTCCTTCAGCGGACCGTTCGTTACTACCCAGCATGCCGACAGGCTCATCCGATCCGATCCTCCCGCTGCGGTAATCAGGCTCGACAAGCGTTTGGTCGTGAGCTTCGCAAGCCGCGGGTTGTATCTCGGCCCAGATCGGAAACCTTTATACCGGGGCGATTGCCGATTATCCATTACAGGACCTGTGATAGCTGTGGGGAGTCTGATTTTTCCCGATAGCTTGTGCCCATCAATGTTTTGGTTTTGGGAACGAAGTGGCAGCCATCCTGGGCTGAGGCGCCAAGCGGTGCCCTTGATGATTTAGCCAGCCTCTGGACCGTTTCTCGGAGTACCCCTTCTTCCAAGATCTGGGTTCCCCGTTTGCCCGCGGCTCCCCCAAGTTTAGTTGTTTAGCAAGTGAGAAGCGCGATATCTGCAGTGCCCGCCACATACTGATCGGCGAGCCTTAGCTTCGGTTGCGGCCGGAGAATAGGGCGGGCCGCCGGATGCCTTACTAACCGAGGCGTCCTGCTCTTCGGTCTCAACTCTTTCCCGGATAGAAGCGACCTGCCTCCTGACATTGCATCTTAGGGGTGGCACGTCCTTTTCGGCAGCAGGAGGTAACTGCTAGGCGGTTTAGCCCGCCTGCAAATTAGTCCCGACTGCCCGCCTTCGACATGTGATCACCAGGAATCGCTTAAGAGGTAGGTAATTTACCGGTTTCCGCCCGATACGTCGTAAGACCTCGAGAATTCGATCATTGAGCGTGTCTTCGGCGGCCTCTAGAGCTGCAGTCTCACCGAATATGGATTTCGGCACCTTCATCAGCAGGCAGACGCCTGCTTACCAGGCCACTCTTTCCTTCGGACCCTACAGCGGCCCGCGCTAAGTTGCTGGGCTGAGTTCCTTCAATGCTCCTTACGGGTCGTACATGGTCAGGTAGCAAGGAGACCCCGCTGCCTGAGAGAGCAGCACCTGTGTTTGGCGATCAGCAAGGCGAAATCTTGGTGCCCCTCAGATGACGAAGTTCGAGGGCGTGAGAACGACCTTGGCGGCGGGCTGCCAAGAATGATCCGGGCAGTCTCCGAAATGGTCGAGTACGGGCAGCACGCGACGGAGGCCGCCTCAAGATGATCTCATCGGGAAAGCCTATCGCTATCGAGCCCTTGCTTGTGTCAATGGCAAGCTCGATTCCCGGCATGAGTCTTCCTACACCAAGGAACATTGGCATTTGAGAGCCTATCGGCTGAACCGCGTTATAGGCGATACCGTTGATCGTGACAGCTCTCTTGGTCACAACACATTGGACATCGCGCTGCACTGCTACACTGTCCGATTTGAGATCTCTGAGCATCAGTATCCTCCTATGATTTCAATTGACCGGACCGGGAGATGGGATCGCTCGTTTAAGCCTCAATGACTAAATTCGATGTAGACTCCGGTAATAGCTTTAGACACTCGGTTGCGAACAACCGTCAGGCAAGGACGTCCGAGGTCCGTTAGTACATCGAGCTGAGTACGGTCGGTGTAGCAGCATGAAGCGACAGCCAGGAACGTCTTGGCTTCTGCCTCTAGGCTAAGTCGGTCTTCTAACCATAGCTTCTTGAGCTCTCCGGCAGCGAAGACGAGAGTGCGATCAGCTATTCTGTCATGGAGGATAAATTTTCCGAGGCGTGGGCTTTTCACGAGATATGGCCGACCGTCGATGCAGATGACTCTCCCAGTCAGCCAGTGAAGCCGTCTTTGGTCTTCAAGGCTCGGCTTGGGAGGGGATAGATCTTGCACTTGGTTTTGCTTAAGAGGCATGATTATTCACTCCTCACAGGTTGCAAACTGAGTTTTGATCACGAACGGTAGCCCTGGAAACTAGGTAATTCGCTCGCGCTGTAACGATCCGGATCGGGGATACGACGCCCCAGCATGGGCCCCGAAAGATTCTCTATTCTGCGTTACCGCTTCGGCCCCGCGGAGCAGCTATTTAACCTTCGCTCAGATCTATGTGAAATCATCCGACCGAGTCTTCTTCTCTGTGTGAGACATTTGCGGTTCCGGAGCAAAAGCAACTCAAACGATGGCTTCGAGCCGTAAGCTCGAGCCGCACGAAGCGCCGTGCGTTGCTCGGATAAGTTCAACCCATGAGCTCCAGGGTACGAGCTTGCTACAATTTCTGCGAAACCATCGGGATGCAGGACTACTGCGGTTCCGAGGTCAGTCGGGTTGATGGCGATATGGACCATTTGTGGATTGTCGGTCCTTCGACCTCGGGCTCCTCGCGAGCAAGTGCGCTCGTAAAGGGCTCGGAGACGAGGCGACTGGTATGTAATTCCAAATACGCACACGCCCTTATGGGTAACAAGCCGTTCATATACAGGCGCAGCTGAGGGCGACGGGGGAGCAACAAAAAATTTGATCATGCCTATCTCCTGGGAGCTCTGGTTTAGGTGCCGATCTGACCGTTTAGGCGAGAAAGCTTGTCGAAGAGAGTTTCAATGCTTCGTTGCAAATGCGGCCCGGGCTTCTGTGATGGCATTTATAATCCGGCCCAACTTGCGCAGTGAGCCCCCATCCCACGTGCGCGCAATCAGATCGAGTTCTGAACTAGTCAGCGGCTCAATCCATCGGAGATCCCACCCCTTATGTTTACACACATCCTCGAGGAGCCTGGGTGCAAGAATAGGCAAGTGTTCGCGTGTGGGTGCTGGGTATTCAACGACTCGAAAGCGGTCGAGAAGCGGGGTCGAGAGCCCTTGAACGGAATTTGCAGTTGCAATGTAGTTTACACACGACAGATTGGCGGATGCACCAAGGTAAGAGTCTGCGTAGGTTGCGGCAGTCTCTGGTTCAAGGAGACCGTGGAGGGCATCGTGAAGGCAGCCGCCAGATCCGCGTCGATGTCCTCCAGCCTTTTCGATTTCATCGAGCACAACGCCGGGATTTGCTATCCGCCGTCGACGGATTAGTTCCAGTGGCACCGACGCCTCGCCAGTGCTCCATCGACGTGGTGTGCCAGCAAAAGAGTTGTCGCTTATGCCGTCGCAAGGATACCGGTGAGCTGGAACACCAAGAACCTCGAATATACGGAGAGAAAAGCGACTTTTCCCAATGCCGGCAGGTCCCAAGAGTAGCACAGGGCTAAACCGAACCGAGGCGCGTCCAACAAGTTCGCTGAGTAGTACGTCAATGGCTTTGCAGGCATTGGGAAACTCTGCAAGGAGCTCTCGGCGCGCGGCGGTGAGGTCAGGCACGGGAACGAGAGGTAGCTCTTTCCCCACGATCTCCTCAAACGACTTAATTGCCTCGCGTCCGGCTTGTGGGTTCTCTATGCCGCTGAGTTCTCTGATAACAAGGCACCGTTCATGCTGGTCTGTACCTCCTGCCGGGGTCGCTTCCGTGCTGATGTAGTTTCCACCTGAACTCTGAGCGAGTTCGATTATCTTGCTTTTGGTCGATTCTCTCTGTTCGAATCCGTCGACTTCAGCGGCAGTCTTTTGCCCTTGGGCAATTTCGTGGGTTAACTTTTCGCCTATCGTAAGCGCCCGAGCGCAGAGATTGTCCCGGCGTGTCAGTCTCGTTTGCGAGCCTACCTGATGGTCAGATGCAACGATAGTCCAACCTATCATTGCGGTGATCATTCGCTCGCGAACCTCGTCTTCGTTGTCTAAGCGCTTGTATGCCCTGTTGGCGGTATAGTGGGCGATTTGTCTTGCCGCGTCGATCGATCCTAGTCCAGCTGCATAGATGCGACATCTCAAAGCTGCATCAGTATCATCGGTGTAACGGTGAAGACCCTGGGTGCTCTCAAGCACGTGAGCAGTCTTCAGAAAAGTATCAGCACTGCACGGGACCGTGAGGGCCTGCAGGGCCTTGATGACTCTGTTCCCGACTTTCGCGGAAAGGGTTACCTCAAGTCGCTCGGCCCAAGCCTTAGCATCGGTAAGGACGTGTCCGGACAAGAATGGCATGCCGCGAAGGAGTTCCGTGGTCGTCGGCAGGTGACGGCCGCTTTGAGCAGCGCGGTTGCGCCGTCGATATTGGCGCTCACGGATAGCTCTAGCTCGCAGCACAAGGTCGTCGTCGAGTTCGAAGTCATCGACTATGTTCATCGGATTCACCTTGTCTGATTGGTATGTCTGGAGTTTTCTTGGCTGGTGGAGGAATGAGCCCGGGCAAGGGCAAGGCGGACGACGGTCTCCGCTGTGAGAACCCCCGTAGCCTCAAGGACGCTAAGCTTCTGGATAATTGGATCGTCCATGCCGGTGAGGACGCTTAGGCGGATGCATATCACTCGATGTGCATCATCGACCGATGACGGGATGTCGAATCTACTGGCGCAGTACTCGACCAACGAATCCACACTTCGTGGCGGCAATGAGAGTTTCTGGATGATTGAATTTGTCAGCTCATGCAGTGATGGCGGGCCGATGTCGGGCCTGGTCTCTGCGACCGGATTAACATGGATCAGCATAGGTGCTCCTCATGGTAGAGACGCAGCAAGTTGGGCCAGGGGAATTGAGTGACCGCGAAGATCGGGTTGTGCAGGATCTTTAGTGTCAGGAGACACGCTTCTCGGTCGCTGATAAATTGGCGTGAGGATATGACGAAACGCTTGGCAAAGTACTCTGCGTGCCCTCAGGTGTAGTTCCGCTGCCTTCTAGCTTTCTTGCATCGACTTCGCTTCTTGCAGCGAAAAGAAGTGCCCATGCCAGCAGCGTTCCAGCCCTGCGGGCAGCCGGTAATGGGTTTCCTTCCAGCAGTGACGCACGTTCGACTCGGCTGAGCGCCGGTATTTGGTAAGGCAAGGTACGATAGAAGACGGATAGACGTTTGCTGATTGCTACATGCTCGACCGCGGTTTGTTGCGTCCAGGCCGCCCTTCCACGGTTTTGGCGCCCGCAGGTCAGTAGCCACATAGGGTCGCGATCTAGAGAATTGTCATCTGGCTTTTTCCGCGGTTCGATCAATTTCCGCAGAAGAGGCCCATTCCGGTCAAAAAATTCATGAGCGGGTGACGATAAAATAGGGATTACTCGGAGATCTATGGCCGTACCGGTGTCAGATTCCACAAATGTATCAAGGGGAATATCGAGTACGATGTGTCGATTTTCAGCGGCGCCCTTACCGTTGTCCAAGAGGGCTGACAGGCTTATAAATTGCTCTATGGAGCCTTCGACGGTGTACAAGGATTGGTGAGCATTTCCTTCTCGCACGCCAATCTGCATACGATCTCGCCCGAGGATGCGGATATACGTTGTAGGCTCCCCGAGCACAGAGAAGCCATGAGCAGATAGTAGGGCAGCTGTATTGATATGATTGTTTTCGCTGGTCCTATAGAAAACGAAAGTACCCATTATTTGGCCCTCCGCCTGCGGGAGGCATTAACCACCACCGCATGTGACCCACATTCATCTTTCTACTGGTGCGCCGCTATTTACTTCCTTCCATGCACCATTGAAGATGCCATTTACGATACATGATGTGTAATGCGAGTCAAACGACATGTCCGGAAATACAGACATAACAAGCTTTATGGGGATAAGCTTGTGATAACTGCTCTCGCTCAAGATCAAAGTATCAGCGGAATTGCGTGTCGAGGCGCGAGAACGATGCTCGGTCTGAGTCAGGAGCAAGTCTGTGCACAAGCCGGTTGCGGCCGCAAACTGCTCAATGATTTTGAGAATGATATTCGGGTCCCGAGCCTAGAGAAGATCCTCGATATCCGGCGTGCACTGGAGCAGAGTGGAGCACAGTTTTTCCTGACGGAGGTTGGGATTGCGGTTGGTGTCCGCGCGGGAAGTGCGTCGGCGAAGTCGGCGCGCGCAAGAGGTTTTTCATCCGCTCAATAACGCGCCGTAGTACTAAGCTGGCCTGGGAAGGTGCTGATGCTCTCGATATGGTGGCACCGCTGCGAAAAGCACCGGGTTCCACTTGATCGCTGATAGCCCACTGGGAGGACTGGCCAAGGTTTGCGGACTCCGCGCAAGCCTTTGTTCTCATAGGCGGGGCAGCACCATACGTTCTATTGTTCTCAACTTTGATCCTGGTTCTGGTCCTCGCACAGGCAACCAAACCAACCGGCTTGCGTGTCCGTCACTGAGGTGTTACCGACATCTCAATAGTTATTGAGATATTGAAATATGGACGAACAGCAGGCTCTTAGTGCTTTTGCGGCGCTCTCACAAGAGACGCGCCTGAAGATTGTACGCCTGCTAGTTCAGGTCGGTCCGGATGGAATGGCGGCCGGTGCGGTCGGCGAAGCGGTCGGCGCGTCCTCTTCCAACCTGAGCTTTCACCTTGGCCATCTTGAGCGTGCTGGACTGGTCCGAGCCCGGCGTGAGTCTCGTTCCATAATTTACAGCGCATCGGTAACTGGTCTCGGCGAACTCATCCGCTTTCTCTTGCAGGACTGCTGCCAAGGGCATCCCGAAATCTGCGCCCTTGTCTTGGATCCACTTACCAACCCTTGTGCATGCGAACCGGAGCCCGCAGAAGGCTGATCGTACCTACAACGTCTTGTTTCTCTGCACAGGCACCACCGCCCGCTCGATCCTGGCCGAAGGCATACTTCGGAAAGACGGCGCCGGTCGCTTCAACGCATACTCGGCAGGGAGCCAACCGAAGGGAACGGTCAATCCGTTCGCCCTGAAGGTGCTCCGCAGTTTCGAATATCCGACCGACGGCTACCGCTCGAAGAGTTGGGACACGTTCACTGGGCCGGATGCGCCCGTGATGGACTTCATCTTCACGGTCTGCGACAGCGCCGCCGGCGAGGCATGTCCGGTGTGGCCTGGCCACCCGGCCTCCGCCCACTGGGGGATCGAGGACCCCGCAGCGGTCCAGGGCACTGACATCGAGAAGGAACGCGCCTTCGTCCAAGCCTTCCGCTACCTGAAGAACCGGAACCTCCTCATCAAACGGTCGCCGTCAGCGGGAACCTTATCCATAAAGAATGCGTGTTCCTGCCCGGAGGTGCGCCTCGCCCCTCTTCCAAACCGCCTTGCAGTGGGACACCTCTGAAAACACTGACGCCTCCGCGGATGTATCACCCAGCAGTGCCCGAAACAGGATCATCGCTCGATCGTCTGCACCCGTGCGGGTCAGACGGATCGCGCCTTTCTCCGGCAGATAAAGCCCGTGAGGTCGGCCCTCCCGGCGGAACAGCATCTCACTGCGACCGAGGTTGCGGGTGATAGCGCTTGTGCGAAGGGCATTGGGATCCAACCCAGAACAGCCGTGGCTGGATCATAGCGGGAGCTCAGTGATGCAGCGAGGCTTGTCCGATTGGATTCGTTGCGCGCCAGGCCCTTGAATAAGCCTCTTGACCTTGCCATCATTGGAAGGATTACACCTCTCCTGAGCTGAGTATTCCAAGGAGACGCTGCGATGGCGACAGCTACTGTAAAGCGCATGAATCAGGTCGGTGAGACCCTCTCCCTGCCCGTCGAGGGCATGACCTGTGCCTCGTGCGTCAGGCGGGTCGAGAAGGTTTTGACGAGCCTGCCGACGGTTGCAGCGGCGAATGTGAATCTCGCCACCGAGCGTGCCGAGGTGACCTTCCGCGGTCCCATGGATGCGGCCGGAGTGGCTCAAGCCATCGAGAAGGCTGGCTATTCCGTGCCTGAGGAAACAACCGAACTCGCCATTGAGGGCATGACCTGCGCCTCGTGCGTGGGCCGCGTCGAGAAGGCGCTCAAGGCGGCACCGGGTGTACTCCAGGCCTCGGTCAACCTGGCGACAGAGAAGGCTACCATCCGCCATCTCGCCAGTGTCGCGACGCCGACCATCCTGGAGCAGGTTGTCCGCAAAGTTGGTTATGAGGCCCGCCGTATCGGCGACGAGCCCGCGACGGACCGGGAGCGGGAACACCGCGAGCGGGAATACAGTGCACTGAAGCGGTCGCTTGCCTTGGCGGCAATCCTGACCCTGCCGGTGTTTGCTCTGGAGATGGGCTCCCACTTCATCCCAGGCATCCACGAGTGGGTCATGGAGACGATTGGGCATCGTGAGAGCTGGTACCTACAGTTCGCACTAACGACCCTTGTCCTGTTCGGACCGGGCCTACGCTTTTTTCAAAAGGGCATCCCTGCCCTGCTTCGCCTGGCGCCTGACATGAACTCGCTCGTGGCTCTGGGGACCACAGCGGCCTATGGATACTCGGTTGTCGCGACCTTCGCCTCCGCGATCCTGCCCGCCGGCACCGTAAACGTCTATTACGAGGCGGCCGCTGTCATCGTCACTCTTATCCTGCTTGGCCGCACGCTCGAGGCGAAGGCCAAGGGTCGGACTTCCGAGGCGATCAAGCGCCTGATGGGGCTACAGGCCAAAACCGCCTACGTCGTTCGCGACGGGAACACGGTCGAGATCCCGCTCGAACAGGTACGCGCCGGGGATCTCGTGCAGGTGCGCCCCGGAGAAAAGGTCCCGGTCGACGGCGAAGTGGTTGAGGGATCATCCTTCGTGGACGAGTCGATGATCACGGGCGAACCCGTTCCCGTGCAGAAGGCTGAAGGAGCCGAGGTAGTCGGCGGCACGATCAACAAGACCGGCAGCTTCACGTTCAAGGCGACCAAGGTCGGGGCCGACACCGTCCTCGCACAGATCATCCGCATGGTCGAACAGGCGCAAGGGTCCAAGCTTCCAATTCAGGCGCTTGTTGACAAGGTGACTGCGTGGTTCGTGCCCGCTGTGATGGCGGCGGCCACCCTCACCTTCCTTGGCTGGTTGGTCCTCGGGCCAGACCCAGCCATGACCTTCGCCCTGGTCAATGCGGTCGCCGTCCTCATCATCGCCTGCCCGTGCGCCATGGGCCTGGCCACCCCGACCTCCATCATGGTCGGCACCGGCCGCGGGGCCGAACTGGGCGTCCTCTTCCGCAAGGGCGAGGCGCTCCAGAGCCTAAAGGGTGTTGGAGTCGTGGCTCTCGACAAAACCGGTACCCTGACCAAGGGCCGTCCGGAGCTCACCGATCTCATTGTTGCCTCCGGCTTCGACGAGGCTGAGGTACTCGGTCTGGTGGCGGCGGTCGAGACCCGCTCCGAACACCCGATCGCGGAGGCGATCGTCGAAGCCGCCAAGCGCCGCGGTCTAAATCTTGCTCCCGTGGATGGCTTCGATGCGGTTCCCGGCTATGGCGTCACGGCGACCGTCCTGGGCCGGAAGGTCGAGGTTGGTGCCGACCGTTACATGGTGAAGCTCGGCTTCGACGTGGCGGCTTTCGCTACATCCGCCGACCGGTTGGGCAGTGAGGGTAAGAGCCCGCTCTATGCGGCCATCGACGGCAGGCTTGCCGCTGTCATCGCGGTCGCCGACCCGATCAAGTCGTCGACGCCCCAGGCTATTGCTGCCCTCCATGCCCTTGGGTTGAAAGTAGCGATGATCACCGGGGATAATCGCCGAACGGCGGAGGCCATCGCTCGCCAAGTCGGCATCGACGAGGTCGTGGCCGAGGTCCTGCCCGACGGCAAGGTCGATGCGGTCAAACGCCTCCGTGAGGGGGGACGCCATGTGGCCTTCGTGGGCGACGGCATCAATGACGCTCCTGCCTTGGCCGAGGCGGATGTCGGCCTTGCGATCGGCACCGGCACAGACATCGCAATCGAAAGTGCGGACGTAGTGCTGATGTCGGGCGACCTGCGGGGCGTCGCCAACGCCATCGCCCTGTCCAAAGCGACAATCCGCAACATCAAGCAGAACCTGTTCTGGGCCTTCGCCTACAACGTGGTGCTGATCCCTGTGGCGGCCGGTGTCCTTTATCCGGTTGACGGAACCTTGCTGTCCCCAATCGTGGCGGCCGCCGCCATGGCGCTCTCGAGCGTGTTCGTCCTCGGCAATGCGCTGCGGCTTCGGGGCTTCCAAGCCCCGGTCGCGGATGCCACCACCCCGTCGACTGCACCCGCTCTCGCGACGAACTGAAACAACTCAGCCCGAATAGAGGGAGTATGACATGAACATCGGACAGGCCGCCGAAGCCTCAGGTGTCTCGGCCAAGATGATCCGTTACTACGAGTCGATCGGGTTGATCCCGAAGACAGTGCGCACCGAAGCGGGATACCGCGTGTATTCAGACAATGACGTCGCCACCCTCGGCTTTATCCGGCGGGCCCGCGACCTTGGCTTCTCCGTCGAGCAGATCGCGGAACTCGTCGCCCTGTGGCGTGACCGTGACCGGGCCAGTACCGACGTGAAGAGAATCGCCCTGGAGCACGTAGAGGTTCTGGAGCGGAAAGCACGCGAGCTGCAGGAGATGGCCGCAACCCTCAAGCATCTCGCGAAGCACTGCCATGGCGACACACGCCCGGAGTGCCCGATCATCGAGGGGCTTCAGACCGGTGGCGGCACAGGCTCGATCGACCTCCACTCGTCTTCCCAGTTCGGAGCCGTCGGTCTCCGTTCCGCACATCGAGACACAGCGCCAAAGAGGGTGCGCAGCTAGCTCAGGGCTTCGCGCCGTTGGGGCCCTTGCCGCCATGCAATCGAAGATTCCGCCCGGCGAGAGCTGAACGAAGACCACGACCTTCAGATACCATCGAAGGTACTGGAGCCATGGATCTAGAGGCGAATGAGGTGAGGAAGTCATAATGATTAATCTCGCCGGGGCGGTGCCATTCCTGGGCACGTTCGGAGCCGCGCCCCTGCCGGATCGCGTGGCCGCCTCTCTGCGCCTTGAAGAGCAGGAAGGGCTGCGCCTCGCCGCCAAGGTCCGCATCGTGCTTCTCGCCGTAGCCTTCGTTTGGCTCGGGCACGACCTATTCCACGTCGGCTGGGCGGCCGTGTTCAACCTCGCGGCGGTGGGAGCGGTCCTCGCCTCCGGCCTGGCCGAGTTCGCAATCCTGAAGCGACACCGCCATCCGCGCGGCATCGCCATGGCATTTGCCCTGCTCGACAGCGTCATCCTCGGGGTCGTCCTGGCCCTGCCCAACCCCTGGCTCGACGGCACGATCCCGGTCACCGTGACCCTCAAGGGCGGCCTGGTGCTCTGGTTCGTGTTCCTGCTGGCCCTGCGCACCTTTGCCCTCGATCCCCTCCTGCTGCTGTGGTCCGGGGTCTGTGCGGTGCTGGGTTGGTCCATTCCCCTCGCCGTTGCCGCCTTCGACCCCGGCATCCGCATCGGCGTCCCAAGCATGTCGGGGAGCCTCGCCGCGAACGCCGTCGAGGCGTTTCGCGATCTCGCCTTCGTGCATATCGGGCAGTGGTACACCGAAGCTCTCGTGCTGCTTCTGGTAGCGGCAGCACTCGCGGCGGCGGTTGAACGCTCACGCCGCCTGGCGCTCACCCGGGCCAGCGCCGAGCGCCGGCAAGCCAACCTCGCGCGCTACTTCTCGCCCCGCGTGGTGGAACGGCTTGCCCGTTCCGACCAGCCATTCGGCGGGGATCGGCGGCAGGAGGTGGCCGTGCTCTTTGCCGACATCAAGGGCTTCACGACACTGTCCGAGCAACTTGCTCCCGAGGAGGTCATGCAGCTCCTGCGCGGGTTCCATGCCCGGATGGAGGAGGTCGTCTTCGCCCATGGCGGCACCCTGGACAAGTTCATCGGCGATGCGCTCCTGGTCACGTTCGGGGTTCCCGATCCCGCTGCCGACGACGCCGTCCGGGCGCTCGCCTGCGCCCAGGCCATGCTGGCTGAGGTCGAACGGTGGAACGACGAGCGTGCGCGGAGTGGCCAGGACGCCATCGGGATCGGCATCGGCCTTCACTACGGCCCGGTCGTCATGGGTGACCTCGGCTCGGAGCGCTCGATGGCGTTCACGGTTGTCGGTGACACGGTCAACACGGCCAGCCGCCTCCAGGGCATCACGCGTGAGCTGGGCTGCGGGGTCGTCGCCAGCGAGGCCTTCATGGCAAGGACCCGCGAGGCGGCAGGCGACCTGTCCGCCATCGATGCCCTTCGGCCCGTCGGCCCCCGCAACCTGAGGGGCCGCAGTGCCCCCATCGAGATCTGGTGCGGGTAGCTGCGCCTCCAAGCGCTGCCATCGCAGTCGGAAGGGCTGCCTGTCCGTGCTCTTCGCCCAGCCTTTCGGCTGACGAAACCGCCGCCGGGTACCTGCGCCATATCCCGTCGGATCCAAGGTCACGGGATAGAGGCGGAAATCGTCCATGGACCACAAGGCCAAGACCTCTGCCTGAGGCACCCCCGGATCGACGCAATTCAGCGAATCTGCGCGATAAGGTAGGATCTGCCATTAGGCAGTTGCCCCCTTTGGGAGGGCCGCTTCATGGAAATCAACGCAATCAGCTCTCGGCATGACTTTGAAGAGGCGCATGCGCTCATCAATGCCATGGGCCAATGGGACGCCGAGCAGTCCCGCAGGTTCGGAGTACCCGATGTTGAATTGATAGAATTCAACTACGGACACACTGTAGAAACCCTGATGGAAAAGTTCAGCCAGCGCGGCGCGGCATTCTTCTTAGCCCGCGTGGACAAAGATGTTGCCGGATGGGTTAGCTATTCGCAGTCAGATGACAGTGTTGCTGAACTACAGAAAATGTACGTCCGCGCCGAGGCGAGAGGCAAAGGCGTTGCGAAGGGCCTGATGACCGCCTGCCTGGATCGAATGCGCGGGGACGGAAACGCTAGTGTGCGATTGGAAACCGTGACGTTTATGACGGACGCCATAGCGCTGTACGAGGCCTTTGGCTTCACGCGAAGGCCCCCTTTTCCGAGCGGTTCCCCTAAGCTTGCAGCCCATCACGATTTTCATGGAGAGGAAGATCTAGGGACCGAATCCTGGGCGAACCGCCTTCCTGCCAGGCGAACGGGATAAGCCTTTCCCATGCTGCCGCGTGCCGTGGCCTGATTACTCCGCAGCCAGCTTGCTCTCCGCCAAATCCGTATCGGCGCCGATCTCCGCGTCAGCCCACCTGGGAAGGCCGCGTCCCTTGGCAATTCCGTAGATTGCCGGGATCACGATCAGGGTCAGCAACGTCGACGAGACCATGCCTCCGATCATCGGCACGGCGATCCGCTGCATGACCTCGGATCCGGTGCCCGTGCTCCACAGGATGGGCAGCAGGCCCGCCATGATCGCGACCACCGTCATCATCTTGGGCCGGACGCGCTCGACCGCGCCGACCATGATTGCCTCGTAGAGATCGGCCCGGGTGAACCGACGCTCTTGGGCTGCCCGCTCGGCCTTCAGGTGCTCCAACGCCTGGTCGAGGTAGATCAGCATGACGACCCCGGTCTCGGCCGCGACGCCGGCGAGCGCAATGAACCCGACGGCCACCGCGACCGAGAGGTTGAACCCGAGCCACCACATCAGCCAGACGCCGCCGACGAGAGCGAAGGGCAGCGACAGCATCACGATCAGGGTTTCGGTGATCCGGCGGAAGTTAAGGTAGAGCAGCAGGAAGATGATCAGGAGCGTCACCGGCACCACGATTTTTAGCCGCGCTTCCGCCCGCTCCAGGTACTCGAACTGCCCGCTCCACTGGACGTACGTCCCGGGCGGCAACTTCACCTCGTTGGTGACCGCCTGCCGGGCCTCGTCGACGTAGCCACCAAGGTCACGGCCGGCGATGTCGACGAAGATGTAGACTGCGAGCTGCCCGTTCTCCGTGCGGATCGAGGTCGCACCCTGCGTGAGCTTGACCTCGGCCACCTCACCGAGCGGCACGGTGCCGCCCGCGGGCAGCGGGACCTGCACCTCGGTCGCGATGGCCCGTGGGTCTGAGCGCAGGTCGCGCGGGTAGCGGATGGTGACGCCGTAGCGCTCGCGGCCTTCGACTGTGGTCGTGATCACCTCGCCGCCCATGGCGGTCGCGATCACGTCCTGAACGTCGCCAATGGTCAGCCCGTAGCGGCCGAGAGCGATCCGGTCGGGCACGACGTCGAGGTAGTAGCCGCCGATCACGCGCTCCGCGTAGGCGCTGGTGGTGCCAGGCACCGCCTTGACCACGGCCTCCACTTGGCGGGCGGCCTTTTCCATCTCGGCGAGGTCGGTCCCGAACACCTTGATGCCCACCGGCGTGCGGATGCCGGTCGAGAGCATGTCGATACGGGCGCGGATCGGCATCGTCCAGGCGTTCGACACGCCAGGAAATTGCAGGGCCTGGTCCATCTCGGCTTTCAGGCTCGCCAGCGTCACGCCCGGCCGCCATTCGCTTTTCGGCTTGAGGTTGATGATCGTCTCGAACATCTCGGTCGGCGCGGGATCGGTCGCCGTCGCGGCCCGTCCCGCCTTGCCGTAGACGGAGGCGACTTCCGGGAAGGACTTGATGATCCGGTCCTGTGTCTGGAGGAGTTCCGCCGCCTTGGTCACCGACAGGCCCGGCAGGGTCGTCGGCATGTACATCAGCGTGCCCTCGTCAAGGTCGGGCATGAACTCGGACCCGAGCTGGCGCGCCGGCCAGACCGTGGCCGCCAGGGCCACGAGGGCGACCAAGATGGTCAGCGTCTTGGCCCTGAGTACACACCAGATCACGGGTCGGTAGATCCAGATCAGCAGGCGGTTGATGGGATTCCGGTGCTCCGGGACGATCCGCCCGCGCACGAAGATCACCATCAGGGCCGGGACCAGCGTCACGGAGAGCAGGGCTGCCGCCGCCATGGCGAACGTCTTGGTGAAGGCGAGCGGGCCGAACAGGCGCCCCTCCTGGCTCTCCAGGGTGAAGATCGGCAGGAACGACACCGTGATGATCAGGAGGCTGAAGAACAGGGCCGGGCCGACCTCGCTCGCTGCCTTGATCAGGATCTCGACCCGCGGCTTGTCCTTGGGCGCCCGTTCCAGGTGCTTGTGGGCGTTCTCGATCATGACGATGGCCGCGTCGATCATCGCCCCGATGGCGATCGCGATGCCACCCAGGCTCATGATGTTGGAGCCGAGCCCCATCAGCCTCATGGCGCCGAACGCCATCAGGATGCCGACGGGGAGCATGAGGATGGCGACGAGCGCGCTTCGCACATGCAGGAGGAACACGATGCACACAAGCGCGACGACAATGCTCTCCTCGACGAGAGTGCCTTTAAGCGTCTTGATAGCCTCGTTGATCAACTGTGAGCGGTCATAGACCGGGACGATCTCGGTACCCTTCGGGAGGCTGGCCGTGATCTCGGACAGTTTGGCCTTGACGCTGTCGATCACGTTGAGGGCGTTGGCCCCGAACCGCTGCAGGACGATGCCGCTGGCGACTTCCCCTTCCCCGTTCAACTCCGTGATGCCACGGCGCTCATCGGGCCCGAGCTCGACCCGGGCGACGTCGCCGACGCGGACGGGAACGCCCGCCTCGGTCTTGAGGACGATGGCCTCGATGTCCTGGATGCTCTTCAGGTAGCCGCGGCCGCGGACCATGAACTCGAACTCGGACAGCTCGACCGTGCGGCCGCCGACGTCCATGTTGCTGGTGCGGATTGCATCCCGGAGCCTCTGGAGCGGGATGCCCTGGGCCCGCAGCCGGCGTGGGTCGACGACCACGTTGTACTGCTTGACGAAGCCGCCGACGCTGGCGACCTCGGCGACGCCCTCCGCCCTGGAGGCGGCATAGCGCACGACCCAATCTTGGAGGGAGCGCAGTTCGGCCAGGGTCATGTCCTTGGCGATGACCGCATACTGGTAGACCCAGCCCACGCCAGTCGCGTCAGGGCCTAGGCTCGGCGTTACGCCCGTCGGCAGGCGGCGGGAGGCGGCGTTCAGGTGTTCCAGCACCCGGCTGCGGGCCCAGTACGGGTCCGTGCCGTCCTCGAAGATCACGTAGACGAAGGATACCCCGAAGAAGGAGAAGCCGCGGACGACCTTGGATTTCGGCACCGTCAGCATCGACGTGGTCAGCGGATAGGTGACTTGGTCCTCAACCACCTGCGGCGCCTGCCCCGGGTAGTCGGTGTAGACGATGACCTGCACGTCCGAGAGATCGGGAATGGCATCGAGCGGCAGGGTGCGAAGCGCGTAGACGCCCGCGGCGACCGCAAACGCTGCGCCGATGAGGACTAGGAGCAGGTTGCGGGCCGACCAGGCGATGAGACGGGCAATCATGGCGTCGCCTCCGGAGTGGCCAGGCCCTGGAGGGCAGTCTTGAGGTTGCTCTCGGCATCGATCAGGAAGTTGGCGGCCACCACCACCTTGTCGCCCTCGGCGATGCCGTCCCGGACCTCGGTGAAGCCGGATCCCCGCACGCCGACCTTGACCTCGCGCGGCTCGAACTTGCCCTCGCCCCTGTCGAGGATCACAATCTGGCGGGTGCCGGTGTCGATCACGGCGCTGTCCGGCACCGCCACGACGGGCGACTGCGACCCGGTCGCGAACTCCACGTCGGCGTACATGGCGGGACGCAGGATACCGTCCGGGTTGGCCAGCTCGATGCGGACGCGGGCCGTGCGGGTCTCCATGGACAGGTGCGGATAAATCCGCGTGACCGTCCCGGTGAACGTGCGGCCGGGGAAGCTGCGGACCCGGACTGTCGCGGACTGCCCCTCCCTGATCCCGGACAGATCGCGCTCGGTGACGTCCGCAAGCACCCAGATTGCCGAATGGTCGACGATGCGGAAGAGCACATCGCCAGGCATGGCCCGCATGCCGTCGCTGACGTTCCGCTCGAAGACGATGCCGTCGCGCGGAGCCGCCCAGGTGATGGTCAGAGGCACCTTGCGGGTGCGCTCGATCTCGTTGATGACCTCGGCCGGAACGGCGAGGTTCTCAAGACGACGCCGGGCCCCTTCGAAACCGACGGCGGTGAGGTATTGCGCCGCCGCGGCAGCGATGTCGGGCGAGTAGAGCCGGAACAGGGGCTGTCCCTTGTGGACGTGGTCGCCTGTCGTGACGTTCTCGACAGCCTCGATGAAGGACTCCGAGCGAATGGACACGACCGAGATCCGGCGTTCATCCTCATCCAGGCTTCCCGGGGCCCGCACCGGCGTGGTCAGGACCCGCCGTTCGACCGGCTCAGACCGAACCCCGGTCCGCTGGAGCTTGCCCGGAGAGACGGTCACCGTCGATGCATCGGTCTCGCCCTCGTAGACCGGGATGTAGTCCATCCCCATCGAGTCCTTCTTCGGGACCGGCGAGGTGTCTGGCAGACCCATCGGGTTGCGGTAGTAGAGCACCCGTTTCTCTCCTGATGGAGGCGCACCCTGAGCGGCCTCCGCAACAGGCGAAGGATCGCCATCGAAGCTGATGTCCTCGCTCGCGTGGACTGGGCGGTAGTCCCGGCCGTCCGCAGCCTGCTTCGGCTCCAATGAATAGAACGGCTTCCCGTCCGGGTCCCGGTAGTAGATCACCGGGCCGGTTGACGCCTTGGTGGGTTTGAAGCGCGGAGCAGCCGCCGGCTGCTCCAGACCCAATTGCGTCTGGACCGTCGACATCAGTGCCCGCATGTCGATGTCCGGCAGCCTAAGGCCGTCCCGGCCTACCCAATAGCCGCCTCCCCCCGCCGCGAGTGCGGCGAGGGTTCCGGCAATCCATGCGGCCCGACTCATTTCGTGGCCTTGAGGACCAGCTTGTTCTCGACGGTGCCCTCCTCGCCCTGGACTTTGGCCCCGAGCGAAAGCTGCCAGCCGCCGGCCATCGTCAGCCTGGTCTTGAACTGATAGACGCCGGGCTCGGTGGACGGTGCCTGCTCGATGGGAGAGTCCATCGTCGGCATGCCGTCCGGGGCCATGTCGATGCGTTTGGCGAAGATCACCGCGTCCGGCACGGGCTGGCCCGAGCGCTTGTCGACGAGGCGGGCCGCGACGACGGCCTCGCCCACCTTCATTTCCTTCCGCACGAGCTGGAATTCATAGTCCTTGGGATCGGCCTTGGCAGGTCCGACGAGAGCAAGGCCAAGCAGCGCGGCCCCGACGGCGCACGAAAGCGTAGACGTCTTCATTGTCTGTGTTCTCCTGAAATCAACGGTGGTCGCGGGATGCGATCCGTCGACCGCGTGGCAAAAGCCACGCGGCATCATCCGGCCCTTGGGCCGGGGTTGATCTCAGGCTTGCGGAGGTCGGGGCGGCGGAAGAGGCAACAGCGTGTCCGGGGCCGCGTCGTTCCCGGGGAGCAGTGCCACGGCGATGCCCAGACGGGCGGACACCTCACCGACGGGCAGGATGCCCTGGACGAGCTTGGCCAAGCACAGGGTCGCGAGCGGACAGGCCTTCTGGCAGTCCGGCATGGCCGGCTTCTCGGGCGGGCAGCAAGGCATGTCCGCCATCGTCATGCCGTCATCCGAGGACGCCATGTCCATCCCGGTGTCCGTCATTGCCACGGGCGCAGCCATCCCTCCGGCCACCGCGGGGGCAGTGAACGGGGCAAGCACGATCCCCACGATCGCGAGGATTGAGAGCAGACGTGTGATGGCGAGCCACGGCTTCATGCAGCGAAAATCTCAGATTTGCGGCGCCAGGGAAAGGGCCCTGCCGACACAAAACCGCGAGACAGGTGGCCGCTGGAGCAGCGTGGCCGACGCTGACCGTCCTGATACCGAAGCCGCAGGCTCCCTGCTCCTCATCGACGCGTCAGCGGGGAACCACGATACGGCATGAGCTGACGGCGTGGAGAAACCACGCGCCTGGGGCATATCATTCTGAGGGTTTGAATAAGGAGAGCGTCCCATGATCCTCCGTCCGTTCCTGCACCATGATCCCATCGGGATCTCCTACCTGTTCGGCTGCGGCGGCCACGCAAGCGGAGCCGTGGTCGATCCCGTCGGCGGCGTCGAACCCTACCTGCGAGCCTCCGAGGAAACCGGGATGCGTATCAAGTTCGTGGTCGACACGCACATCCATGCCGATCATGTCTCTTCAGGCCGCCAGCTCGCGGAGGCCACGGGAGCAGCCTACGTCCTCTCGTCCCAGGTGGACGTGGCGTTTCCCTTTCATGCCGTCCGGGACAACGACGTCCTGCCGCTCGGCAACGTCGTCGTCACCGTTATGCACACGCCGGGGCACACTCCCGAGCACCTGTGCCTGCTGGTCAGCGACCGTACCCGCGCCGACGAGCCTTGGTTCGTGCTGACCGGACACACGCTGATGGTGGGCGATCTCGGACGGACGGAGCTCGCCTCCAGCGCCGAGCAGGGAGCACGCGACCTGTTCCGGAGCATCCAGCGGCTCAAGGACCTGCCAGACTATGTGGAGGTTCTGCCGGGCGCCTTTGCAGGCTCGGTTTGCGGCCGCCGCCTGAGTGGCAAGCCGATGTCGACGATCGGGTTCGAGAAGCGGCACAACGCGGCCTTCCGTATCGCGGACGAGGCCGAGTTCGTCCGGTTCATGACGGCGGAGATCCCGCCCGCACCCCCGGAGGCCGCCCGGCTGCGGGCCCTCAACGCGGGCGCCACCGCCGCGGCGGCCTGAGCCATGGCTGAGGCAACGGCAGTCGGGGCGGCTCCAGCCCCTGTCCGGCTCGGCCTCAGGGAAAACTGGCGCCAGTTCGCGCTGCTGCTCCTGGTGAACGCCTTCGTCGGCGGCATGGTCGGGCTGGAGCGGACGGTCGTGCCGCTCATCGGCTCGGAGGAGTTCAGGCTCGCCTCCACCACGGTGATCGCCTCCTTCATCGCCAGCTTCGGCATCTCCAAGGCAATCACGAACCTGGTTTCCGGGCAGCTCGCGGACGGCTGGGGCCGCAAACGGACCCTGGTGCTCGGCTGGGTCATCGGGTTGCCGGTGCCGTTCCTCATCATCTGGGCGCCGACGTGGGGTTGGATCATCGCCGCCAACGTGCTGCTAGGCATTAGCCAAGGCCTCACCTGGTCAATGGCTGTCATCATGAAGATCGACCTTGTCGGCCCGAGGTCCCGCGGGCTGGCGGTCGGCCTCAACGAGTGCGCCGGATACCTGATGGTTGGCATCACGGCGTTCCTCACGGGCTGGATCGCCGCGGCCTCGGGCATGCTGCGTCCGGACCCGTTCTATCTCGGCATCGGCTACGCGGTCCTCGGCCTCGGTCTCTCGACCCTGGTCGTGCGCGACACGGGTGAGCACGTCCGTCTCGAGGCCGCCGGGCACGCGAAGGCCGAGCCCATTAGGTTCGGAGAGGCCTTCGTACTCACCTCGTTCCGCGACCGGAACCTGTTCGCGGCCTGCCAAGCCGGATTGGTCAACAACCTGAACGATGGTATGAGCTGGGCCATCTTCCCGCTCTTCCTCGCCGCCCGCGGTCTCGGCGTGGAGCCAATCGGCATGCTGAAGGCCGTCTATCCGGGCGTCTGGGGTGTTTTGCAGGTAGTGACAGGGCCGCTCAGCGACCGGATCGGCCGCAAGGGACTGATCGTGGCCGGCATGTGGCTCCAGGCGGCCGCGCTGCTGATGGTTCCCCTGCTGGACGGATTCGGCTGGTGGCTCGTCGCCAGCATCCTGCTCGGGCTGGGCACCGCCATGGTCTACCCAACGCTGCTGGCGGCGATCTCGGACGTGGCGCACCCAACTTGGCGGGCGCGTTCGCTCAGCATCTATCGGTTCTGGCGCGACCTGGGCTACGCAGCGGGTGCCCTGATAGCGGGCATCGTCGGCGACGCCTTCGGCCTGCCCTGGGCTATCGGCGGCGTCGGCGTGATCACCTTTCTCTCCGGAGTGGTGGTCGCCGTCGTGATGAGAGAACGCAGGGGGCCGACAAATACCGTCAAGGGCGGCAATGGCTCCCCGCATAGCGGCCCGCCTGAATGTTCACGGCCAAGACCCTGAAGATGCTAGGCTCCCGTCAGGAAATCAACGATCAGCTTGACATTGAGCGTGATGACGATGGCAGCCACTACCCCGGCAATCCCGGTAAGCCATCGTGGTGCAACGAGCTCTCCCATTTTCCTTCGACTTGCCGTGATCATCACGAGCGGGATGATGGCAAACGGAAGTTGGAGGCTCAGGATGACTTGGCTGAGGATCAGCAGCTTTGTTGACCCGCTGGCCCCATACGCAATGGTGACCAGAGCCGCCGGAACGATCGCGACGGCCCGCGTCACCAATCGCCGGAGCCATGGCGGCAGCCGGATATCGAGGAACCCTTCCATGACGATCTGGCCGGCCATGGTGGCGGTGACGGTCGAGTTCAGCCCGCAGCAGATCAACGCGACGGCGAACAGCGTCGGCGCCATCGCCGAGCCCAGTAGCGGGGACAGCAGCATGTGCGCCTTGTCCAGATCCACGACGCCCGTGTTGCCCGTCCGGTTAAAGGCGGCCGCCGCCAGGATGAGGATCGACGCGTTGATGGTCAGGGCAAACATCAGGGCCAGGGTGCTGTCGATCGTGGCGAATTTCATCGCCTCCCGTTTCTCAGGCAGGCTCTCGCCGAAGGCCCGGGTCTGCACGATGCCGGAGTGCAGGTACAGGTTATGCGGCATCACCGTCGCGCCGATGATCCCGAGCGAGAGATAGAGCATGTCGGGGTTGGAAATGATCTCGGTCGTCGGCGCGAAGCCTCGGACAACCTGTCCCCACTCGGGATTGGCCATGGCAATCTGCACGAGGAAGCAGACGGCGATCACCCCCAGGAGGGTGATGACGAAGGCCTCGATCCACCGGAAGCCCTTGTTCTGGAGGTAAAGGATCAGGAACACGTCAAGGGCGGTGACCAGCACCCCGATCTCGAGCGGAATGCCGAACAGGAGGTTCAGCCCGATGGCTGTGCCGATCACCTCGGCGAGGTCGGTCGCGCAGATCGCGATCTCGGCCAGGGACCAGAGCGGGTAGGAAACCGGACGCGGGTAGGCGTCCCGACAGGCTTGGGCGAGGTCCCTCTCGGTCGCCACCGCCATCCGGGCGCACAGATGCTGGAGGATGATCGCCATGATATTGGACAGCAGGGCGATGACCAGGAGGGCATAGCCGAACTTGGCCCCGCCTGCGAGTGAGGTTGCCCAGTTGCCAGGGTCCATGTAGCCGACGGCCACGAGGTACCCGGGGCCGAGGAACGCCGCGAGCTTCCGCCAGGGGGAGCCATGCGAACGCACGGCGATGCTGCGATGGACGTCGGAGAGTGACGGGGATCCTCGCTCGCGCCGCCAACTCGCCAACGTGCGTCCGGGACCCGTGTCCATGGCCAAGCCCACTCTCGCAATTGCAAACGAATTGCAACTTCAACCCTGCTCCTGTTCGAGGCGATTGGCAAGATGCTCTCGTGATGGTCGAGGGGTACTATGATGGTTGCGGATCCCAGCGGAGCCGGCTTCAGGTTCGGTGGAGTCCCAGTCGGAGTAGCGGACCATGACGAACCGGATTGAAACGCAATGCCGCGCGCATGGGCTGAGATTGACCGGACAGCGTCGCCTGATTGCCCAGGTTCTGGCCACGGCGACGGACCATCCCGATGTCTACGAACTGCATCGCCGGGTCAGCGAACGCGATCCGCACATCAATCTGGCCACCGTGTACCGGACGATGAAACGCCTGGAAAGCGAGGGTATCGTCGAGCGCCAGGCGTTCCGTGGCGGCCGATCCCGATACGAGAGGGTCTCAAAAAGGCATCACGACCATCTGATCGACATCGAGACGGGAGCGGTTGTCGAGTTCAAGAACGCCGAGATCGAACGGTTGCAGGAGCTTGTTGCCCGGGAACTCGGCTACCGGCTCGTCAGCCACCGCCTGGAGCTCTACGCGGTCCCCTTGGCAAACGTCAGCCCTCGAAAGAATCGATGATGTGCAAAGTGGAGGTAGGACCGCTTGCCCAGGCGAATGCCTCCTGCATACCCTTCGGTCTGGGTTCCGTTTGATCCGAACGATCGCCGTACATGCGTCGTGTTCTCAACGGGCGTGATCATTGGGTGGAACGCATCAGAACCCGCCAAGGGAGGGTTTGATGATATCGAGATCGAAGACACTCGTTATGGCTTTCGCAACCTTCGCCGCCTTCGGCATGGCATCAGCAGGCGCCCAGACCGCTCCGGCTGCGGATACTCCGGACGCCCATCTGAAGCTGGCCAAGGACGCCGCCGGCACGGACTTCCTCGGCACGCTCGGCCGGCTCTGCATCCTGCCGGCCACCGGTCCCGGCGCAGATGTCGCCCCCGGTGCGCCGCCGTCCCGTGAGACTTGGTACGCCGACCCGGCGAAGGTGTTTGACAACCTCTATTTCGTCGGCGGCAAGATCCACTCCTCCTGGGCCCTCACCACCAGCGACGGCATCATCCTGATCGACACGATCTATCCCTACAATTCCGAGGAGTTGATCGTCGGCGGCTTGCAGAAGCTTGGACTGGACCCGAAGCAGGTCAAGTACGTGATCATCACCCACGGCCACGGGGATCATGTCGGCGGCGCCAAGATGATGCAGGACCGCTTCGGCTCCCGCATCGTCATGGGCGAGCCTGACTGGAAGTTCGTCGAGAACTCGGTCAACCGCTACGGCCAAGGCGAGACCAGCGTGAAGCCGAAGCGGGACATCGTCGCCCAGGACGGCCAGAAGATCACGTTGGGCGACACGACGGTGACCCTCGTCTTCACCCCAGGTCACACCGAGGGCACGTTCTCGCTGTTCTTCCCGGTCAAGGACAACGGCAAGCCGTTGACGGTGGCTTATTCGGGCGGGACGGCGTTCAACTTCGTCAACACGGTCGAAAACTTCCAGACCTACATCAACTCGCAACGCAAAATGGCCGACATGGCCAAGAGCCTCGGAGCGACGGTGGTGATGTCGAACCATTCCGAGTTCGATAACGCGGTCAACAAGGTCAGGATGATCCCTGGTCGGAAGCCCGGGGAGCCCAGCCCCTTCGAACTCGGCGCGGATGCTGTCAGCCGCTACTTCAAGGTCTCGGAGGAGTGTGCCCGGGTGGCGCAACTGAAGCTGCAACAAGCGTCCAAGTCCAATTAACCTGAAGGCGCGGCGGCTTGCCTACGTCGCCGTGCCGACTTCTGGTGGAGTTGCGGATGCGATCCTCCTTGCGATGATGCGGGTGCCCTGGGATCGGAGGTCGTGTCCTTCATGGCTATCATCCGTTCGGCTACGATCTCTCAATACTTGGCCAAACCTTTGTTAAGAGCCGACCGATTCCGCAAGTCGAAGAAAAGTTCCAATGGAAGTCATGTCCTCATTTAATGCCAGGATTGCATTCCACGCCGAAGCTTGGTTACCCTAGATCTGGTCGGATGGTACATGCGCTGCCTGATTTGCTAGCGCTAATCGGAAGATCCGGGAGGAACCCATGAAACACGGTCTGCTGCCCAGTCTGTTGCTCACCGCCCTGCTCACAACCACGGCGCCCGTCATGGCCCAGACCGCCGGACCGAGCGCCACTCTCGTCGAACGGATCGCAGAGTTGAAGAAGCAGGCCATTCAGGGAGTCGAATCCCGCGCCAAGCTCGCGCAGGAGATGAACGATTCGATCTTCAGCTTCGGCGAACTCGCGTTCCAGGAATTCGAAACCTCGAAGTACATCACGGAGATTCTCGAGAAGAACGGCTTCACCATCCAGCGCAATGTCGCGGGCCTTCCCACCGGATGGGTGGCCAAATGGGGATCGGGAGGTCCCGTGATCGCGCTCGGCAGCGACATAGACTGCATCCCGAAGGCGTCTCAGAAGCCTGGTGTCGCGTACCGCGAGCCCATGATCGAGGGAGCGCCCGGGCACGGAGAGGGTCACAATTCCGGCCAGGCGCTCAACGTGGTGGCGGCGCTTGCGCTGAAGGACATCATGGAGCGCGAGAAGATCCCGGGAACGATCATGCTCTGGCCGGGCGTCGCCGAGGAGCTTCTCGGCGGCAAGGCCTATATGGTCCGCGACGGCGTGTTCAACGGGGTGGATGCGGTGCTCTTCACCCATGTCGGCAACAACCTCCAGACCGCCTGGGGCCAAGCGAACGGCACCGGCATGGTGTCGGTCGAGTACAAGTTCAACGGCGAGTCCGCCCACTCGGCGCAGGCACCGTGGCGCGGTCGCAGCGCCCTCGACGGGGTCGAGCTCATGAACGTCGCGTGGAACATGCGCCGGGAGCATCTGCGACCCGAGCAGCGGTCCCACTACGTGATCCCCGATGGCGGCGACCAGCCGAACGTCGTCCCGTCGGTGGCCAGCGTCTGGTACTTCATCCGCGAGCAGGATTTCGAGAACATCCGCAAGAATTTCGAGATCGCCAACACCATCTCGGAAGCCGCCGCGAAGATGACCGACACCACCGTCACGCGGCAGGTCATCGGCACGGCGGCGCCGCGCCACTTCAACAAGCCGATGGCGGAAGCCGCCTACGCCAACATCCAGCAGGTCGGCATGCCGCAATGGACCGAGGACGAACAGGCCTTTGCCAGAGCGGTGCAGCGCACCGTCAAGGGCAAGGAGGAAGGGCTCGCCACCACGGTGAAGAAACTCGAGCCGCCCGCCGACAAGCCGGAGAGCGGCGGTTCGGACGACATCGGCGACATCTCCTGGACCGTGCCGACGATCACGCTGAACTATCCGGCGAACATCCCGAACCTGCCCGGGCATCACTGGTCGAACGCCATGTCCATGGCGACCCCGATCGCCCACAAGGGAGTCGTCGCCGGTGCGAAGGTGATCGCCATGACGGGCATCGACCTGCTGGCGCAGCCTGAGCTGCTGGCGCAGGCGAAGGGTTACTTCACCAACGAGCAGCAGAAGAACCAGACATACGTCTCGATGATCTCGGCCGAGGACAAGCCCCAGGTGCAGATCAACGCGGACGTCATGGCGCGCTACCGTCCGGAGATGAAGAAGTACTATTACGACCCGTCCAAGCACGCGACCTATCTCGATCAGCTTGGCATCAAGTTCCCGGTGCTGGAGAAGCCGAAGAACTGAAGCCTGTGCTGATGCGCACTACCAACGCTGAAGGGCGGTGCCTCAAGCCACAGCGACCTCCAGGTCCTCACGCGCCTCGCTCGATGCGGAGTAGCGTGAGAACTGGGAGTGGCTAGCTACGCCGTCCTGATCATGAAGCGGGCCGGACCGGGCACGGGTGCCCGGTCCGGTTCATCGTCACTGGGCGCCGGCGACCCCGAGCACGGTGGTGAGAACGATCTTCTTCACTGTGAGATTGCTCTGGGGGGCGGTATCAATTCACTCTTCAAGCGCGTGGAAGCGGTCCGCCTTGCCGGTGCGCGGGATGGTGAGCGCTGGGATGCCGAGGCTCATCGGCATGTTGGAATCGGTCGAAGCGCATTCGTAGGCAGGTGGGATTCCATTTGCCTGGAAGGCGGCCATCGCGATCTGCACGATGTCCCGATTTGCGTCCGTCTGGCCAGCTGGTCGGTCACCGATGAGCTTGATGTCGGCGGTGATCGTCCATTCCTTGGTGGAATGGGCGAAGTTCTCCGTCTCCAGGGACTGGTGTCCAAGTCCAATTGACATGACGGGGTGGTTCGCTCAGGCCGTGCCGCCTACGGCTTGAGCGAGCGATAGATCACCCGCACGAAATCTGCATTCTGCTCCTCGTTCGCCCCGATCTTGTGACTGATATCCGCGAAGGGCTTGGCCGCGACCGCCGCATCGAGACTTTTGCCCTCCGCGATCAGTGTCGCGACGCGTTCCTGTGCCGTCACCAGCATGTCGCGGTAGGATGCCATCCCCGCCCGATCGGTCAGCGGTCCATGGCCTGGGACAACCTTGGTGTCATTATTGGCCAGCGCGAGAAAGGCGTCGGTTGCCGCAATCATGCCCTTGATGTTGCCGCCGTTGGCGAAGTCGATGTTGGGATAACGGTTGCCTAACGTCACGATGTCCCCTGTTGCCAGGACATTCGCGTCGGGGAAGTACACATAGGTATCGCCATCGGTGTGGGCGTTGGCGAAGTTCTTCAGCACCGCCTCCCGTCCGCCGGACTGCAGCGTCATCTCCGTTGCGTAGGTCTTGCTCGGGATTGCGCCCGCTGGTGCCGGCGGCGTCTTGGCTCCGGTCAGGCCATTGGTGGTTCCGGCGCTCAGGCGCTTGGCAACGTTCTCGTGTGCCGTCACAACGGCGCCGTCCTTGGCGAAGCCTTCGTTGCCGCCCGTATGATCGCCATGGTAATGCGTGTTGACGAGGTAGCGGATCGGCTCCTTCGACACGGCTGCGACCACCGCCTGGATCTTGTCATGCAAGGGCGCGAACTGACCGTCGACCATGATGATGCCGTTGTCCCCGGCCGCAATGGTAACGTTGCCGCCTGCGCCTGCGAGCATGTAGGTCCGGTGGCCAAGATCGGTGGTCCTGATCTCGACCTTGGAATAGTCCGTCTGGGCGGCCGCCGGCCCAGAGGCGAGCAGCAGCAATCCAAGAAGCGGGGCGAACGGTGTGAGTTTGCTCATGATCGTCTCCGGATGGATTGAACAGTCCTGATCACATGGGCGGCCTGACGCCATTCTTCTCCAGGGTGACGCGGCTCGCCGAGACGGATCCGTCGGGCTTTCTCTGCCCGAAGATGAAGACCGCCGCACCCGGCTTGACGAGGCTCGGGTCGCCGGGCACGAAGGCGACCACTGGCGCGTCGGGTGGAACGGTGATCTCCGCCTCCTGGCCCTTGTAGGTCACCCGCAACACTTGGCCCTGCGAGGCGGCCGCGACCCCGGCGACCGTGGCGTTCGTCATCAGGCTGTCGGGGGCCAGATCCCAGGCAAACTGCCCCTCGCCGGCCCCGGGGGGCAGAAAATGGACCTCAAGGGCTCGTAGCTTCCCGTCAGGCCCTCGGACGGAGGTCGAGGCGATAGAGTCGCCGGGCTTGATGTCGGAGAGGCTGCGCTTCTCCACCCCGGAAATGGCGAAGTTCGGGGCCAAGGCGACGGGGACCTCCTGTCCCGCCTGGGTCTTGACCACCAGGGTCTGGCCCTCGAGCTTCTCGACTGTCCCGCGAATGCGGGTGGGTGTTCCGTCGGGCGCTTGAGCCAGGGCCGGGAGCGTCGCTAGAGCGAGGAATGCTCCAATCAGGGATAATCGCATGGGTACCCTCCGGGGCTGTCAGATTCCCACACGGTCGCTGCACAGCGTCTTCCGTCAACGGCGCAAAAGGCGTGGCACGAGGACTGCACGCATTCGTGATCCAACAAGGGCGGCCTGAACCGATGCTGCGGTGGGTCTCCCAATGACCACAAGTCGGTCCTGCAGCGATAGCCGTCGTTGGCAGGCGAACACCTTGACCGCCCCCAGGACTGCCATACTGTTAAGGGGGTAACTCCAAGGGACAGCCGGTCCCCGCGGTGTTGCTCACTTTCCCGGCGTTCCGACGGACTTCAGAGGTTGGCGGAGCGTCCGAAGCCATCCCCCTCAGAAGGTCCTCATTAATCCATGCTTCCAAAACAACGCCGCCTACAGTCCGCCCTTCTCGCCGCGGCCCTCGCCATTGCCGCTGGCCCTTCGCTGGCCGAGCCGGTCACAGCCATTCAGGACCTCGCCCAGCAGGAGCAGCAGCCGCTGCTGGATACCCTGCGTGATCTGGTTTCCATCGAATCGGGCAGCAAGGATCTGGAAGGTTTGGCCAAGATCGCTGACCTGATTTCCAGCCGCCTGAAGCAGCTCGGCGGCAAGGTCGAGCTGATCCAGCCGGCTGACATCTACCGCATGGATGATACGCCCGAGAAGGTTGGCGCCATGGTGAAGGCCGAGTTCCAGGGCACCGGCAAAGCCAAGATCATGCTCATTGCCCACATGGATACTGTGTACCTGCGTGGCATGCTCAAGGAGCAGCCGTTCCGCATCGATGGGGACAAGGCCTATGGCCTGGGCATTGCCGACGACAAGCACGGCATCGCCACCATCCTGCACACCATTGCGTTGCTGCAGAAGCTCGGCTTCAAGGACTACGGTACCCTCACGGTATTGATCAACGGTGACGAGGAAATCAGCTCCCCTGGCGGGCGCAGCACCATCACCCAGGTCGCCTCCGACCAGGATGTCGTCCTGTCGTTTGAGGGCGGCGGCACCGACGGCAGCGTGCGCCTTGCCACCAGCGGCATCGGGGCAGCGTACCTGACCGTGCAAGGCAAATCCTCGCACGCCGGCGCCCGGCCCGAGGGCGGCGTCAACGCGCTTTACGAACTCTCGCACCAGCTGCTGCAGTTGAAGGACCTGTCGCAGAATGACCGTGGGCTGAAGCTCAACTGGACCGTTTCGCAGGCTGGCACCAACCGCAACGTGATCCCGGCGGAGGCGACGGCGCAGGCTGATGCCCGGGCGCTGAAGGTCTCCGATTTCGACCAGCTCCAGGCCACGCTGCAGGAGCGGATCAAGAACCAGTTGCTGCCCGACGCCAAGGTGCAGCTCAAGTTTGAGGTGCGCCGGCCGCCGCTGGAAGCCACTGACGCCTCCCGCAAGCTGTCCGGACACGCCAAGTCCATCTACGAGGAGATCGGCGTGCCGATGAAGGTGCTGGAGGCTCCCAACGGAGGCGGCACCGATGCGGCCTTCGCGGCGCTGAAGACGAAGGGTGCGGTTGTCGAGGGCTTTGGTCTGAGCGGCTTCGGCTCCCACTCCAATGACGCCGAGTACGTGCAAATCGGCAGCATTGCCCCACGCCTGTACCTGACCACACGGCTGATCATGGACGTCTCACAGGACAAGGTGAAGTAAGGGATTTCCTGACGCGCCATGACGAGTACCGCCATGGCGCGTTCCCAGTCCTGCCAATGAAGGGTGGGAACGAAAGCAGACCACCGTCCGTTAACTCTTGTTTAACTCTGCCTTGAATCCGCCATTCCCGCCGTGTCATGAAGATGAACACTTCCTTAACGGCACGTTGGCGGGGCAATGCGGCACTCTCTTCTTGGGCTTCTGAACGTTCGGCCCTTTTCCCAGAACACGCTCCGCCTTGCCACCGTATCTCTGTCTTTCACCGTCATCGCTGCCGCTGTTCAGGCGCAACCCGTGGCAGCCCCACCAACCTCATCACAATCCGTCGCGAAGGTTGGCACCGCCAAGCCGATCGCCGCCTGGACCCGCTTCTGCCAGCAGAGGCCCGAGGAATGCGCCGTCGACATTTCCGAGCCGGCCACCATCGCTCTCACCCCGCGGGCCTGGAAGACCATCGTCCAGGTCAACCGTCAGGTGAACGGTGCGATCAAGGCCAAGACAGATCAGGACCACTGGGGTGTCGAGGACCGCTGGGACTTCGCAGAGGATGGCTACGGCGATTGCGAGGACTACCAACTCGTCAAACGTAAGCGCTTGGTCGAAGCCGGTTTTCCCCGTCGGGCGCTGCGGATGACCGTGGTCATCGACGATGAAGGCGCCGGGCACGCCGTGATGATGGTCCGCACCGACCGCGGCGACTTCGTGCTTGATAACAAGAAGAACGCGGTCCTGCCCTGGCACCAGACCGGCTACACCTACGTCAAGCGTGAGGGCGATACCGGCTCGACCTGGGCCTCGCTCGGCGGGGCGTTTGTCTCACCGACCGTCACGGCGGGCCGCTAACGCCTCTTTCCAGTCAGGCACCGCAGAAGCCAGGGTAGGTTGATCGGCCCTGCCCTGCCGTGCCAGCTCTATTGATACGCTCTCTGTGACGCATACGACGTGCTGGCCGGGGATCCCTGCCGCGGGCTTCCATTGGCATTCAGGAGGATTTCGCGCGGCCCGGCCGCTAAGGCTTCCGGGCGGCTGACATCCCCGAAGCGGTTTCGGGCACTGGCGTCTACCGCCAGTGAGCCATCCTCACCAGCCACACCGCCCGACAGGGTTTCGCGGAAGACCCGGTTCTGACCACCGTCGGCGTAGACCAGCCTGACCGGCTGCACGCCCTGGGCAACTAACGCGGCCACCTGCTGCTCATCCCTCTGCTGCTTCTGAGCCACCGCGGCCGCCGCAGATGGATCGCCCGCATCGAAGACATAGCGCCCGCTGCCGACCCCGACCTGCGGCTCCTCGCGGGTGACCTCGAAGGTGTCGTTGCCTTCCTTCAGGTTCCTCCAGAACGCGATGTTCGGGTCGAGGCGGTGCTTGGCCAGGTTCTCGGCGGTCATCCGGAACGGATACGACTGGAACTGGAAGCCACGTTGACCACCGGCAAAAGCCTCCCGAGCGATGGCATAGATCTCTGCAATGCTCTCATCCGTCATGGCAAAGCAGCCGGCGGACGAGCACGAGCCATGGACCATCAGCAGGCTGCCCGTGCGGCCCATCTGCTGGTCATAGGCATTCGGGAAGCCGGTGTCGAAGGACAGGTGATAGTTCGAGTTCGGGTTCATCTGCCCGGGGCTGATCGTGTAGAAGCCCTCCGGCGCCTGGCGGTCACCCGTCTGGATCTTGGGGCCGAGCTGGCCCGACCAGCGGCAGATAGGATAGGTCTTGAGCAAGGCGTACTTGCCGTTCGAGCCCCGCTTCCAGACCTCCATCTCCGATTCCTTCTTGAAGGCCCGGATCAGGATGGGATCGTTCTTGGACATACTCTTGCTGTCCATCAGCGCCACGGTGGACTGCGGAATGGGCACAAGATGGCGCGTGGACCGGGTGTCACCCTGACAGGCAGCGAGCGCGAGCACGAGGCCCACAACCAATGCGATACGCTTCATGAGGGGGACCCCGCGTTTCTGATCTGCCCGGATGGAGAGGCCGGACAGTCCCTGATTTTCGTTACAATTTCCTTCGTTGTTGGCTTTGAGGCTCCTGGGTGCGCTCCAAGCCAACCCGCAGGAGCTTGCCCTCAAGTCCGGCGGGATTAAGGCATCGGGCGCGCCTTCACCGTGATCCACAGCGTTGGTTCGACCGAGACAAGCCTAGTGATGGAAGGCACGCGAACCTGACAGATGCGCCAGGCCGCACGGTCAGACTTCCCAAGCACACGGGAGCCGTGTTGAGCGCTCGTCCATCGCCCGATATGGGTTACCGATCCGCTGGCCAACGCGTGTGGAGTTCGTCAAGCACGAAGACATGAGCATGGCTCAAGGTACGCCCTTGGATACGCCCATCGTGTACGTGTTGGTGATCCGGTGCGAGATTATCATGAGTGTGGGCAAGGACCTCTGGATCCCTCCTCGGCCAAAGGCGCACGGCAGACACAGTTGCCAGCATGGCAAGGCCGCCGAGCAGCAAGAAGGTGCTCGGCAAGCCGATTGTCGCTCCGAGCCATCCGGCCAATGGATAGTTGATCAACCAGCACATGTGAGTGAACGAAAACTGCGCTGCGAAAACAGTTGCACGGTCATGGTCGCCGGATGAACGGCGGATGAGCCGTCCCGCCGGGGTCTGGATCAGACCGTAACCCATCCCAAGGACGAGCATAATGGGCAGGATCAGAGTGAAACTTTCAATAAAGCCCGCTGCCAGCATCCCCAGGATGATGAAGCCCGCGCCAATCAGCATGGCTTTTCGATCTGCGACAACTTCCAGCAGATACGGGACACACAACGCGGCGATCATTGACCCTGCACCGTATGTGGCGAGGGCCAGGGCGGTCGCAGTTTGGGTCAGCCCCATGTTCGCCTGGACAAGGACCACGGTGTTGACGATGATCATCGCGCTGCCACACGAGGCAACAAAGGAAAAGGCAAGCAGTCCTCTCAGCCTCGGTGTCCCGATATAGATACGCATTCCTGTAAGGGTTCTTTTTGCGATCCTGTCCTGCAGGATGATCCGGCGCGCTGGGAGGATCGTTACGGCAATGAACGCTGCCGACGCCAAGAAGCCAAGCACGGTCCCAGCGAAGAGCTCATGAAAGCTAAAGAAGGTGAGCAGCAATGCCGCGATCACCGGGCTGACGACGCTTTCCAAATCATAGGTCAACTGTGTCAGCGACAGCGCACGCGTGTAGTCTCGCTCATCCGGCAGAACATCCGGAATGGTGGCTCGCATTGTCGGCGTGAAGCCAGCGGACGCCGCCTGGAGCACGAAGATCAGGCAGTAGATCTGCCAGACCTCCGTCACGAAGGGAAATGCGACCATGACGGCGGCCCTCAGCAGGTCGAGCCCGACGAGAATGCTCTTGCGCGAGAAGCGCTCGGCCAATGCTGCTGCGATGGGAGCGAGGCTGACGCTGGCGATCATCTTGATGGCGAGCGCTGTTCCTAAAACAGACCCGGCTTGGGCGCCCGCGATGTCGTACGCCATTAGGCTCAGCGCAACCGTGGCAAGACCTGTTCCGAGCACCGCCACGAGCTGCGCAATGAAGAGGGAGCGAAAGGTTTTGTTCGCGAGGATCGAGAGCATGAGGGCGAGTATTCCTCGATATGGGTTTCAGGCATAGGGCATAGGCACTGGACGGTGGGTGCTGCGCAGTCTGACAGTTGATGAGCGGCTGCGGTCTCGCTTCGAAGCGCCAGGCATGTTCGACCGGCCGCGATCCCGCGTCCAATTGCCTTGGATTCCGCCGGCGCAGGTAGATGTCATGCTGACGTGACCCGTTCCAGGCATCGTCTCGATGTCTCTCCTCAATAGCCCCGCCGGCGGTCAATCACGCCCTCCATCGGAAGTCCCGAGCGGTGCCGCTCGATGAGCCGGCAGACACGCTGGGCGGCCGCTTGGGGGAGGGTTGTGCTCGCGATATGCGGAGTGACGATGACCTGTGGGTGCCTAAGGAGAGGATGGTCCGCCGCGGGAGGCTCGTCCTGCAGGACGTCCAGGATGGCGCAATCGATCCGCCCGCTCGCGAGAGCGGCGATCAGGTCATCTTCGATGAGATGTCCCCCGCGGCCCACATTGAGCAGCCTCGCGCCCATGGGGAGTTGCTCGAAGGTAGCGCGGCATAGAATTCCCCGCGTCTCGTCCGTGAGAGGCAGCAAGCAGATGAGGATGTCGCAGCCGGACAGGAAAGCCCCAAGTTCCTTGAGGCCGGCAAAGGTCTGCATCCCATCGATGGTCTTGGGTGACGCGCTCCAGCCCCGCAGCGGAAAGCCGAAGGTCTGCAGAGCCTCCGCCACCGCGTGTCCGAGGATCCCAAGCCCCATGATGCCGACCCGGCGTTCCACCGCCCGATGCAGAGAGCGGTGGCTCCAGCGCCCCGCCTGTTGATCGGCGACGAAGTGCGGAAGGTCCCTGTGCAGAGCCAAGACTCCCAAGGTCGCATACTCAACCATGCCGCGCGTTAGATCAGGGTCGAGCATGCGCACGACCTTCACGTGCGGGGGGATCGCATCCAAGTTGAGTTGGTCGATCCCAGCTCCGATGCTGAAGAGAACCTTCAGATTTGGCAGCGCGCTTTCAAGGTCCGGAGGGGGAACCCAGGCGACGAGGTACTCGACCTCTTCCGCTATCCCGATCTCCGGCCAAATGCGGAACGAAGCCTCGGGAAGCTGTGACTGGAACATCTCGTGCCAGACTGCGCCTCTGACAGGATCCGACTTGTAGGCGACCGCGATGGGTCGCAACGCGTCCCGACCGCCGAGCGAGGGCCGAGGCTCGCCAATCCGCTGTATCTCGCTTGCAATCGTTCCGGTGCTCTGGCTCATCATGCTGCTTTCTGCTGGGCGAAGTGCCCGATCCGACCGGCATCGGCCGGAATGCTCCTGCGGCCCGTGTCAATGAGTTCGGTTATCACGACGTCCACCGCTGGCCTGGAAGCCTGTGCCGCAGAAGCCGGATGCGTAAAACAGTCCGGGTATCTTCTCGCTCGAACCCATGATGGGCAGATCGTCCGGCAAATAGCTCTCAATGCCGCTCCACACCGGATGATCCGCACAGCCACGATCCCGGGCAGCAACCGTCGCAGTTGGGGCGCCTGGTGGAGGGTGTTCTCAGGGCCCACATGGGCCCGACAGGCCTCGAGATCGACCGGCCCACGATTGCCGCCGCCGAACACGATGGGGCCGCAGGTGACCTGGCGCAGATAGACCGTCTCCAGAGCCAGGGGAGAACTCACACCCAAGACGGGCGCGATCCGGTACGGGAGCGGCTCCGTGACGACCGTTTGCGGGCCACGGGCCATGAGAGGTATGGGCTCGCCGAAGCGGGACGACATGGCTCTTGCCCAGGCGCCGGCGGTCACCCAGAGGGTATGTCCATCCAGCGCCGTTTGGCGGACGCCATCCATCTCGATGGGGCGCCGATCCCGCTCGGCAACCCGGACAATACGCGCGGGCATAGCACCTCTCATAACAACGATGACGAAAGGTTACGGAAAGTCGGTCGAGATTCTCCGCCTCTGTCGAGCCCTTAGCGTGGCGATTATTGCGGAGATGCCCGAACAGGCAGCAGTTTCTGCCGCGATACCGCGTTGCTCCTGGCCCTCGCCGGGCAGCCTTCCCAGTCGATTTGCTCATCCTGCCCGCCCCCGGGAAGCAGAATGCGCTGTTGCCGCCGCGCTGGCGAATATCTTTTGCCGAATGCCCATGCCACCTCCGTAACATCTGCTTCGCGCTCGGGCTTACGGTTGAGGCTGCAACAACGAAGGGGCAGGTTCATCCATGGCGCGCATCGTCATCATTGGTGCAGGGATCGTTGGACTATCGGTGGCTCGTGCCGCCCTGAAGAAGGGCCATGAGGCCATCATCCTGGAACAGGGTCCTGTCCCGAATCCTCAGGCCGCCTCCTTCGACCTGCATCGGATGATCCGGTACCAGTATGGGTCTGCCGAGGGCTATACCCGCATGGTCACGAGCGCCTTCGACGCGTGGGACCGGCTCTGGGACGACCTAGGTGCCGATCACTTCGAGAATACCGGGAGCATCGCCGTCTCGCTGGCGCCCAACGACTATGCGGAAAAATCCCTAAAAACGTTCCAGGCCATCGGCCTCGATCACGCGGTCTTGGACCGCGAGGGTGTGGAGCGCCTGTGTCCGCACCTGACCCTGCCGGAGGGCGCTTGGGGCGTCGTCGCCGCGCGCGGCGGGCCCCTCTTCGCCAGCCGGATCGTCACCGACCTCGCGCAATGGGTGGTGGATCACGGAGCCGAGATCGAGGCGAACTGCAAGGTGGTCCGCGTCGACCCTGAAAACGGCATCGCCGAGCGGGCAGACGGTACGACGGTGGAGGGCGATCTCCTCGTCATCGCCGCGGGAGCCTGGCTTCCCGGCTTGCTGCCGGACCGCTACGGGGAGAACGCAGTCTACCGCCAGGGACTCTGCTATGTTGAGCCGCCGGCCCGCTACAAGGAATCGTGGCGCAACGCCCCCGCCATTGCCTCCTTGGGTGATCATACAGGCTACACCCTGCCCGATCGCCGCGGCGCCGGCCTGAAGATCGGCTACAGCGCTCATCGCAGGCTCGCGCGGCCGGAGCAGACCGGTTTCGACTCGGATCTCGAGGCCGAGAGCGCGGCAATCCTGGGGGCATTCAAGCCCTATTTCAACGAACCGGACGGTTACCGGCCTACGCGGATCCAGGTGGGCTTTTACGTCCTCGACCCCTCGCGCCGTTTCAAGCTCGACCAACTCGGGCGAGGCCTCGTGGTGACGAACTGCGATGGCCAGATGTTCAAGTTCGGCCCGCTTCTGGGCGAGCGCATCGTCGGCATGTTCGACGGGGCCGAATCCGCTGCAGACCTCTCCCGCTGGGCCGCCGGCCACTGAACTCCGCAATAGGACAACCGCCATGCTCGACTTCGATCCGAATACCGTTTCCATTCCCAACGGTCACTTCATCGACGGGGCGCTCGTCACCGATCGCGGCGACACGCTGCCGGTCCGTCGTCCATCCGACAACCATATCTATGCGGACCTGCCGATCGCGTCCGTCGAGACGGTGGATCGCGCGGTGTCGTCCGCGCAGCGCGCCTTCGAGATATCGGACTGGGCCTCCGGCGCCCCGCGCAACCGGGCCCGCATCATGCGGCGCTGGGCGGACCTTATGGAGGCCAACGGGGGGGAGTTGGCCAAGCTCGAGGCGTTGGGTTCCACACGGCCGATCAAGGACGTGCTCGCGGTCGACCTCCCCTATGGTGCGGACTGCCTCCGGTTCTTTGCTGAATGGGCGGACAAGCTCGGGGGCGACGTGGCGGCCACCCGCTCCGATCATCTGGGCCTGATGATTGCCGAACCCTACGGCGTTGTCGCCTGCATCGCACCCTGGAACTTCCCCATCACGCAAGCTCTCACCAAAATCGGCCCGGCTCTTGCGGCGGGCAATGCCGTGGTCCTCAAACCCTCCGAAATGACGCCGTTCTCGGCCGTGCGTCTGGCTGAGCTGGCCATTGAGGCGGGCATGCCGCCGGGCATTCTCAACGTCGTCCACGGCACCGGCGCCGTGACGGGCGACGCCATGTGCCGTCACCCGCTGGTCGGCAAGATCTCCTTCACCGGCTCCACGCGTACCGGAGCCGCCATCATGGCGGCCAGTGCCGAGAGCGGTGTCAAACCCCTCACCTTGGAGCTGGGTGGCAAGAGTCCGCAGCTCGTCTATGCCGACGTGCCCGATCTCGGCCGGGTGGCGCGCGCCATCTCCAATTCCATTCTTGGCAATGCCGGGCAGGTTTGCGTGGCGGGCTCACGGCTGATCGTGCAGCGTAAGGTGCAGGACCAGCTCCTCGACCGGCTCATCACGCTGGCCAAGGATGTACACCCCGGACCGACCTGGCGCGCGGACACATCTTTCGCTCCGATCATTTCCACACCTCAGCTCGACCGCATCGACGGCATCGTCCGGCGGACCGTGGCGGAGGGTGCCGAAGCGGTCATCGGCGGACGGCGGGTGATGTCGATCCAGGACGGTGCCTTTTACGAGCCCACCATTCTCACCGGCGTCTCGTCTCAGATGGAAGCGGCGCGCGAGGAGGTGTTCGGTCCTGTCCTAACGGTCCAGAGCTTCGACGACGAGGAAGAGGGGCTGACCCTGGCCGATCACCCGGTGTATGGCCTCGCGGCCGGAGTCTACACAGGCGATGTGAGCAAGGCTCTGCGCGCGGTGCGGAGCATCAAGGCCGGCACGGTCTGGGTGAACCGCTACGGACGCACTGCGGACTACATCATTCCAACGGGCGGCTACAAGAGTTCCGGCATCGGCAAGGATCTGGGCCGCCAGGCGGTCGAGGCCAACATGCGGCTCAAGAGCGCCCTCATCGACTTCGCCGCGTGATGTCATGAGCGAGACAGACCATTCCATTCACCGACCAATCGGTGTCGTCACGCTGAAAGCCGCACCAGCAATCCGTGCTGCAGAGGCCGCATCAATCGGCATGATGTTCCTCCGGACACGGCACAAAGCGCAACGCTTGCTTCTTGGACGATCCTACAGTTCACGAGGTGCCGTTGAACGTGCCGCTTCCGAGGCCTCGGCGTGCAGCGATCGCTGCAGGGTTCCACGAAAGCGTCCGTCCACTGGCGAGTGCCACACCAACTGATCCATTCCACGCCGCCAGGAACAAACAGAGGCTGATCCTCATGACCACACTCAGGCCAAAGTACATCTCGTTCGACTGCCACGGCACGCTCATCTACTTCGAGATGGCTCCGGTGGCCCGGAAGGTCTATGCGGACCGGGTGAGCGCCGACAAGTTGGACGCCTTTACCCGTGACTTTTCCGCCTACCGGCTGGACGAAGTTCTTGGGGCATGGAAGCCCTATTCCGAGGTGGTGCGTAACTCGATTGCCCGGACTTGCAAGCTCTGGAATATCGAATTCCGGGAAAGCGATGCTGAATTCATCTACAACTCGGTCCCCACGTGGGGTCCTCATCCGGACGTGCCTTTAGCGCTCGCTCAGGTCGCCAAGCACTTTCCCCTGGTCATCCTCTCGAACGCCGACAACAGCCAGATCCGCTCGAATGTGGAGAAGCTCGGAGCGCCGTTCCATGCGGTGTTCACGGCCGAGGATGCGCAATCCTATAAGCCGCGCATGCGCGGCTTCGAATACATGATGGACAAACTGGGCTGTGGCCCGGAAGACCTGCTGCATGTCTCGTCGAGCTTCCGCTACGACCTCATGACGGCACACGATCTGC
The DNA here is from genome assembly GCF_025460805.1 of Microvirga sesbaniae. Taxonomy (GTDB): domain Bacteria; phylum Pseudomonadota; class Alphaproteobacteria; order Rhizobiales; family Beijerinckiaceae; genus Microvirga; species Microvirga sesbaniae. Next base: position 154,627 of record NZ_JAMXFJ010000004.1, read on the forward strand.
ACATCACGAACAAGGTGTGGGTGAACCGCGGGCACGAGCCGCCGAATCCATACTACGGCTACCATGAGATTAAGGACATCTCCGGATTGCCGGGCCTGCTCGGCCTCTAGGAAGCGTAGCCGGCTTTGAAGCCACACAAAGCGGAGCTTTGCTCATGCAAGGGGCGAGATTGGTTTCTCGCCCTGCTTAAACGCTGCGGATTGTGATACATCATATCTCACTGCTGACAGCCGACAGCGTCGATCTGCATAGATTTTCTGCAAAGCTGAGCCGAAGAAATAAGCAATTGTCGATTTTATGATTGTTGACAATCATACAACTAGGTTCATCATAAAGGCATGGATGGTATCCGCAGCGCTCCTCGGTCTCTTCGACTAGCCAACGATGGCACAGGCCGATCTTCAGAAAGCCGGATCATGAAACTTGCATCATATTGGCTCGAAACAGCGCCTCCCTTCACCGGCGAGACCTCAGGCCCCCTCGCCGGCCGGGCTGACGTTGCGGTCATCGGGGCAGGCTTCACCGGGCTCTCGGCAGCCCTCGCGCTCGCGAAGAACGGTGCCGACGTCGTTCTGATCGAAGCAAGCCGCGTCGGCGCCGGCGCTTCAGGGCGCAATGGAGGACAGTGCAACAACGGTCTCGCGGCCGATTTCCGCAGCACCGTCGAGCGGCTTGGGCTCGCCCAGGCCCGAACGCTCTATCGCGCCTACGACGCAGCGGTCGACACGGTCGAGCGGCTTGTCAATGAGGAAGGAATTGATTGCGACTTCGGCCGAACAGGCAAGATCAAGTTGGCCGCCAAGCCGGAGCATTATGAAAAGCTGGCCCGCACCCACGACGTGCTTGTCCGGGAAGTGGATCCGGACACCAAGCTGGTGCCGGCCTCGGCGATGCGCTCGGAGGTCGGCACCGACCGCTATCACGGTGGCCTCGTGTTCGGCAAAAGCGCCAGCATGCATATGGGAAAGTTCGTGCATGGCTTGGCCAGCGCAGCCGCGCGGCACGGCGTGCGCATCTACGAGAACGCCCCCGTCACGAAACTAAATCGCGTCCATGGCTACGAGCATGAGGTCGTCACAGGCCGTGGCACGGTTCGGGCCTCCCAAGTTCTGCTCGCCACCGGCACCTCGACGGTTGGCCCCTTCTTTCATTACCGCCGGCGCATCGTTCCCATCGGCAGCTTCATCATCGTGACCGAGCCGCTGCCGATCGAAACCGTCAACGCTCTCATGCCGACCCGGCGGATGGCAACCGACTCGAAGAACGTCGGCTCCTACTTCCGCATCACGCCGGACAATCGCCTGCTGTTCGGAGGACGGGCCCGCTTCGCCATGTCGAACCCGCTCTCGGACGCCAAGAGCGGCAAGATCCTCGAGCGGACCATGCACACCGTGTTCCCTAGCCTGCGCGACGCGCGCATCGATTACTGCTGGGGCGGCCTCGTGGACATGACCGCCGATCGCCTGCCGCGTGCCGGCGAGCACGACGGCGTGTTCTATTCGATGGGCTACAGCGGCCACGGTACCCAGATGTCCACGCATATGGGTGTCGTGATGGGTGAGGTCATGAGCGGCAGGCCTGAAGCCAACATCTGGCGTGACATGGACTGGCCTGCCATCCCCGGGCATTTCGGCCCGCCCTGGTTCCTGCCCTTCGTGGGAGCCTACTACCGCTTGCAAGACATCCTGCACTGAGGCGAACGGGGAGAGGACAAGACCATGTGGATGATAGCCCTGCAACGCTTCCTGATCCTCTGCCTGACGTTGGTGGTTATTTCGCTTCTGGCCTTCCTGGTCCCATACATGAGCGGGGGCGATCCGGTGCGCACGATCGTGCAATCGCGGGTGGGCGACATGGCCATCGATCCGGCCTCTGTCGAAACGATGCGGGTCCACCTCGGGCTTGATCGGCCGCTTTACGTTCAGTACCTGGGCTGGCTGTGGAGCGCGATCCACGGGGATTTCGGCTACTCGTTCGTCAGCCGTTCTCCTGTCGGTCCCGAGGTGGCACGCGCCCTAGTGGTCTCGTTCACCCTGGCCATGAGCGCGCTGGGCATCGCGCTCGCTGTTGCGCTGCCGCTCGGAACGCTGAGTGCCATGTGGCCCGGCAAAACAATTGATACCGTGGCGACCTTTGTCACCCAGACCTTCGTGGCGGTGCCCGAGTACTGGTTCGCGCCGATGGCGGTTTTGGTCTTTTCCCTTTACCTCGGCATTTTGCCATCCGCCGGTTGGGATGGACCCGCCTCGTTGGTCCTCCCGGCTCTCGTGCTCAGCCTGCGTCCGCTGGCCTACTTCACCCGGGTGAGCCGGGCGGCCATGATAGACGTGCTGCAGGCTCCCTACATCACGGCCGCGCGCAGCCGCGGCCTGAACATGAACCAGACGGTCGTCCATCATGGCATCCGTAACGGAGCGATGCCGGTCGTGACCCTCTTTGCCCTGTGGCTCGCAGGCCTGCTGGGTGGCTCCGTTGTGGTCGAAGTGATCTTCGCCATTCCGGGCATGGGCCGGCTGATCTACGAAGCCGTCGTCAACAACGACGTACCGGTGCTTCAAGGCAGCTTCGTCTGCATCGTCGCACTGTCAGTCCTGATCAACACGCTCGCCGATGCTCTCTACATCCTGCTGAACCCAGCCGTGCGGATCCGCCATGTCCATTAATCACCTTGCCCCCTCGGCCCCAACGATCCTCGAGCCGGCTCGGTCAACCGAACCGTCAAGCGTGGCGCAGGCCATCCGCTTTATCCGCCAACGGCATTGGTCGTTCGCTGTTGGATCGCTGCTGTTCCTGACCATCGCCGTGCTTCTGATCATCTCGCCCTGGATTATCCCGCATGATCCCTCAGCACAGAGCTTGTTGCGCCGCTTGGCCGGGCCAAGCGTCCAGCACTGGCTGGGCACTGACCATCTCGGACGCGATCTGCTGAGCCGACTGCTGATTGGCGGGCGCTTCTCCGTCGTGATCGCTGCGGTCACGCTCATCCTGGGCGCGGTGATTGGCACCCTCCTCGGCGTCATCAGCGCCCGCACCGGTGGGCTCACCGACGAGATCATCATGCGCGTCGTCGACCTGCTGATCTCGTTCCCCGACGTGATCGTCGCAATCTTCATGATTGCCATCTTCGGCCCCGGCTACGGCACGCTCATCGCCTCGCTCACGATTGTCGGCTGGACACCGTTTGCACGTATGGCCCGAGGCTTGACCCTTGAGATCAACTCACGCGAGTACATCAAGGCGGCAGAGGTTCTCGGCTGCACGAAGACCTTCATCATCTTCCGCCACGTCATCCCCAACGCGATCCGCCCCATCGCGGCCATCAGCTTCCTGCGCTTCGGCCATAAGCTGATCACGGTCGGCGGCCTGTCATTCCTTGGTCTCGGCGTGCAGCCGCCGAATGCGGACTGGGCCCTCATGCTGGCAGAGTCGCAGCCCTTCGTGGAGCGTGCGCCACTGTTAGTCTTCGCCCCGGGTCTTGCGATCTTCCTGACCGCGCTCAGCGTGACCTGGATCGGCCAGGGGCTGGAGATGAAGGGACGCAACGCATCCAAGGCGGCCCAGTAATGCTTTTCAGGGCCGTAACCATGAAAGATGAAACCATGAAAGCTGACAGCAAGGGCATCAAGCGCCTGCCGCGGGTAACCCTGTCCGGCCGCATCGCGGAGGAGATCCGCGAAGCGGTTCTGTCGGGGGCGTTCCCGCTGGGATCTCAGCTGAACGAGATGGAACTCGCCGAGAAGTTCGGCGTCAGCCGCGGTCCGGTCCGGGAGGCGATGCAGCGCCTTATCCAGGAGGGGCTCCTTCACAGCGAGCCGCACCGCGGTGTGTTCGTGCCTGAGCTCACCGATACCGACCTATCGGACGTCTACTACGTGCGCGAGGCGATCGAGGGTGCGGCCGTCCAAAGGATCATGGCCCGTCAGGACCGAAAGGATATCCATCTCGCTCTGATGAAGATCGCCAAGCAGATGGAGAAGACGGTGGCCCAGGGGAGCTGGATGCAGGTGGCTGACATCGATCTGGCTTTCCACCGTGAACTCGTCGAGTCTGCTGGAAGCTTCCGCCTGTCGCGGATGTACGCGACGGTCCAGGCGGAGACGAAGCTGTGCATGCACATGCTCATGGGCGGCTACCGGAGCAGCAAGGCTTTGGTCGAGGAGCACGAGCTTCTGGCGAACCTCATCGCGGGCGATGACGTCGCCGCAACATTGCGGGAGCTCTCCCGTCACTTTGGAGATCCCATTCGCATCCTGCGCAAAGCAAATGCGGTCAGGCAAGGATCCGAGGCCGCCTGACGGACCCGCCGCCCGGAAGCAAGCCAGAGGAGGCTTTCGTGATTATGGAAAAGAGCACATCGGCCGCCAAGGCTAGTCCTCATCCAGGCGAACCGTTGCTGGAGATCAGCAACCTTCGGGTGTCGGTGCCCGACGCGCCGAACGTCAAGCCGATCATCGACGGGATCAGCCTGCACATCAACGCCGGCGAAGTCGTCGCGTTGGTGGGCGAGTCGGGATCTGGCAAAAGCATGACCGCGCTCTCGCTGATGCAGCTCCTCCCCACAGGCCTCACAACGACCGCCGGCACAATTAAGTTCGACGGCGAAGACATTCTCACGATGTCTCAGCGGCAGTTGAACCATCTCCGTGGCGGCCGGATCGCGATGCTGTTCCAGCAGCCCCAGGCAATGCTCGATCCGACCTCGCGCGTCGGAACGCAGGTCGCCGAGCCCATCAGAGTCCATCGCCATGTGGATCGCACCACGGCCCGCGCACGGGTGTTGGAGCTCTTGGGTGAGGTCGGCATTCCCGATCCCGGCGCCCGCGTAGACTGCTTCTCTTACGAGTTGTCAGGCGGCATGGCTCAGCGCGTCATGATCGCTGCCGCTCTGAGCGCCAATCCCGATCTTCTGATCGCGGATGAACCGACGACCGCGCTTGACGTCACCGTTCAGGCCCAAATCCTCAAGCTCCTGGACGACGAGCGGCGCAAGCGTAAGCTGGCAGTCCTACTCATCACTCACGACCTCTCGATCGTGTCCGCCTTGGCCGATCGGGTCGCGGTTATGTACGCCGGGCGGATTGTCGAGGAAGGCCCAACCCAGCAGATTTTGAAGTCTCCTCAGCACCCCTACACGAAGGCGCTGATTCAGTGCTCCCTCTTGAAGGCGGACAGCGAGGGCAACCTCTTCTCAATTCCAGGCGGCGCGGCCCAGGCGCGCGACCTCGAGAAGGGGTGCCGGTTCCTTCCCCGGTGCGGCACTGCCGCGGCAGGCAATCTTCACGAGCAGTGCACCCATCTCGAGCCGGCACTCGATTCCTACAACGATTGCTGCAAGGCCCGGTGCTGGGCCGTCAAACCCAATCGCGCCCATTCCGACGTCCATGAGGAACGCAGGCCATGACCTTGTATGATCCCATCGAGCGCAATCTTTCGCGAGACAAGGGGACCGACCAGAGCGAGCCCTTCGTCGTGGTGCAGGATCTGGTCAAGCATTATCCGGTTCCCGGCTTTCCGCGAGGCCGTTCCGTCAAGTCGGTCGACGGCGTCTCCTTCACGATCAAGGAAGGCGAAATTCTCGGCCTCGTCGGGGAGTCCGGCTGCGGCAAAAGCACGATCGCGCGGGTGCTCATGCGTTTGACGCCAGCGACCAGTGGTGTCGCCAGGGTGGACGCCCGCAATGTCCTCGCGATGAAGGGCGAAGAGTTGCGGCGCATGCGGCGCACCATGCAACTCGTGTTCCAGGATCCGTTTGCAGCCCTCGACCCTCGCATGAAGATCGGCGAGAGCATGGAGGTTCCTCTGGCGCAGCACGGCATCGGCCATGCACGGGAGCGCCGGGACCTCGTCCTGCGGATGCTGAGCGACGTGGGCCTGGATGCCTCGTTCTACGACCGCTATCCGAAGCAGTGCTCCGGCGGCCAGTTGCAGCGGGTCGTGATCGGCCGGGCCCTCCTGCTCAAGCCGTGGTTCCTGGTGTGTGACGAGCCAACCTCGGCGCTCGACGCTTCCATGCGAACGCAGATCCTCAACCTACTGACAGATCTGAAACGGCGCTTCTCCCTGACGATGCTGATGATTTCGCACGACCTGCGGGTCATGCGCTATATGTGCGACCGCATCGCGGTGATGTATCTCGGTCAGATCGTCGAAATCGCGGACCGGGACGAACTCTTCGAGAACCCCCGGCATCCCTACACACGGGCGTTGATCGCCTCCTCCATGCTGGAGGAAAGCGGGCTTAACTCATCGGCCGGGCTCCTGAAGGGCGAGGCGCCGAGCCCGCTTCATCCTCCGTCCGGATGCCGCTTTCACACCCGATGCATCTACGCGCGGGAAGCCTGCTCGCACAACGTTCAGGAGTTCATCCAGGCAAGCCAGGATCACCACGTGCGATGCCAGTTCTGGGATCAACTGGAAGAAGGGGCCACGGCGGCCTCGTCGGCGGACGGGGCGGGCTTGGAAGCGCCACCGGCACTCCGGCCGCAGGCCGCGCACGTCGCTGCTTGAGGCTGGGCGGCTGAGGAACTGCCCGGCAACCGCAGCGACAGAGGGGCTAAGGGAAAGGCATTTACGGGGCCGCGTAGGCTCTGACGAAGCGCCGTCCAGCATAACAGTCCAGCGAAGGCGTATCCCGCAGCATGTTACGCTAAGCAACGAAAGCTTCTGCAGAATTTCTTGACCTTACCATTTGGCAAGGTGGCTCGATGAAGGCAGACAGTATGGTTGCGAGAGATAAGCTTCCAAAAAGCGCCACAACAGATTGGCGGTCCAGCGAGGCTGGAAGCTTCGAGACCATGCTCGTGCTCACACCTGTGAATGCACTGCATTCACAGAAATGACGGAAGGAACGAGAACATGCGTATCAATGCGTTGGCAGTCACTTTGGCAGCAGCACTCTCGGGTCCGGCGCTCGCACAGAACGCCGGTGGGAGCACCATTCGCGTCGTCGATGCCTGGCAGGTCAGGACCGGTTGGGACATGGCGTCCGATGACGCCTATCTTGGAAGCCGCGCCGGCTGCTACGAAAGCCTGACCCGCGTCGACTTCGATCTCAAGCTTCAGCCATCGCTGGCGACCTCCTGGACCCAGACCTCCCCGACCACCTGGGAGTTCACGCTCCGCGACAACGTGAAATTCCAGGACGGCGAGCCCCTCAATGCGGCCAACACCGCCAACGCGCTGAATAACCTTCTCAAGGCCGCCACGCCGGCTCGCGCCTTCTCGCCGAAGATGATCAAGTCGGTCGAGGCGGTCGGCGACAAGGTGGTGAGGATCACCACCAACGAACCTTCCGCGCTTCTGCCGCTGCAGCTCGCAAGCCCGGCCACCACAATCCTCTCGCCTGGGGCGTACAAGGATGGCAAGATCAACCCGATCAATGCCTGCACGGGTCCTTTCACGATCACGCAGGTCGACCCCACGCAGCGCATGACCGTCAAGCGCAATGAGAGCTATTGGGGCAACAAGCCCGTGCTGGCCGGCGCCGAGATTCGCTTCATCACTGACGCGAACAGCCGCGCGACCCAAGTTCGTTCGGGTGAAACGGACGTCGCGCGCATGATTCCCCCACTGGTGGCCACGACGCTCAAGAAGTCGTCGAATATCAAGCTCGAGCAGGTCAATGCGCCGCGCACGACCATGCTCTTGCTGAACAACAAGAAGGCTCCCTTCGACAACATCAAGGTCCGCCAGGCCGTCCAAGCGGCAATCGACACGGCGGGACTCGCTGCCGCAGTCTATGAGGGGCTGGTTCAGCCTGCCACCGGTCCGTTTCCGCCCACGGACCCGTGGGGGCCCAAGGACCAGAAGCCCACCTACGACCTTGCGAAGGCCAAGGGCCTGCTGGCCGAGGCAGGCGTGAAGCCTGAGTCGCTGAAGGTCAATCTGCTCGCCTATTCGTCTAAGGTGGAGTTCAAGGACGTGGCGGCCGTGATCCAGGAACAGCTGAAGTCCATCGGCATTCAGGTCGATGTGAAGGTCGCGGAATACAACGCCATCGAGCCTGACATGCTGGCGGGGAACTACGACATGGCCCTCATGTCCCGCGGTTATCTGACCGACGCGGCGGAGCCGGCGAGCTACCTCAACGCCGACTACACCTGCGGCGGCGGCTTCAACATCTCGCATTATTGCAACCCAGAGATGGATGCGAAGATCAAGGCGATCTATCAGACGGTCGAACCGGAGAAGCGTATGCCGATGTATCAGGAGATCGCCAAGAAGGTGCAGGCCGATGCGCTCACGGTCTTCCTCGTTCATGAGACGCTCTACGATGCGTACTCGGCGAAGGTGAAGAACTATCGGCCGCACCCGCTGAACTATATCACGTTGACTCCCGCGCTTGCCATCAACTGATCGGCGGGTGCGTCCCGCCGAACGGCAGGCGGTGTTCACGGGAGCACTGCCTGTCCTCGCATCGACCCGTCCCCGCCAAGCGTTGCCGCGCCTGATCGCCTCATCCGCAAGCACCTGGGCCAAACCAAGATACCGCGCGGGTTCTGGCGCGTCTGACCCCACCGACCAGCGGCGTCGCCACGGTAAACGCCCGTAACGTGTCGGCGGTGAAAGGCGAAGAGCTCCGGCTCAGCGCGCTGTTTGCCCCTCGCCTGTTCAGCACACGGACAAGACCTCCTCCAAGCTGGACACGGCTCCCCGGTGCGCTGCCCGTTTTAGGAATACTTGGACGAGTCAGAGCAACCTGATCCATCGGTCGTCAATGCCAACAGGCAGCCGGTTGCACGAACAAAGCCTGAGTAAGCGGCACCCAGAGCAACGAGTTGGCGAGGACGGACTCGATTTGTGGTCCGCCGATCGAGTGTTTTGGTTCTTTGACAGCACCACATTTCAGCATAACTGTCTTACAACCCAGCCTCCAGCAGCATTTTCAACTGAATTATCAAGACGATAGTGAAGACACTTGACCTTCCCAAGGGGGAAGGTCGCTCAATAAGGCGGTTCGCATCGTCGGGAGAGATAGGAGTTCTGCGAAAAGAACCTGTCATCCGGTCCGCCCCCGTGTCCGCGCAGATGCTGACCTGCGGCGGGAGCCCCGGCGAACAGACGGTCCGATCAACACGGACGCGCTAGAACGTTGAAGCGATGCGGTTCACTCACGCCGGACGATGCCTCTGGGCATCTGCCGCGACCACAGAAGGAACGGGGAACATGCGCACTCATACTCTAGCGTTCGCAGTCTTTGCGGCAACGCTCGCAACATCAGCCTCCGCTCAGGCGGCGGGCTCCAACACCATTCGAATGGTCGATTGGTGGAGTCCCAAAACAGGCTGGGAGATGGCCTCGGACGACGCCTTCGTCGGCAGTCGCTCGGGCTGCTACGAGAGCCTTGCGCGGGTCGGCTTCGACAATACCCTTCAGCCGTCCCTCGCCACATCGTGGACCCAGACCGCGCCGACCACCTGGGAGTTTACCCTTCGGGACAACGTGAAGTTCCAGGACGGACTGCCCCTGAATGCGGAGAGTGCGGCCAACGCGCTCAACAATCTCCTGAAGGCGACCATGCCGGCGCGCGCCTTTTCGCCCAAGGTGATCAAGTCGGTCGAGGCCGTCGGCGACAAGGTCGTCAAGATCACCACTCTTGAGCCTTCCGTGCTTCTGCCCCTGCAGATGGCAAGCCCCGCCACGTCAATCCTGTCGCCGTCCGCCTACAAGGACGGAAAGATCAACCCAATTAACGCCTGCACGGGGCCGTTCATCATCACCGAGGTGGACCCAACCCGCGCGACCGTCAAACGCAACGAGAACTACTGGGGTGGGAAGCCTACTCTGGACGGTGCAGAAATCCGCTTCATCTCAGATGCGAACACCCGTGCTACCCAGATACGGACTGGTGAGACGGATATCTCCCGCCTGATCCCGCCAGGCATCGTGAGCAAGCTGAAGAGCACACCAGGCGTAAAGCTCGAGGCGGTTAATGCCCCTCGGACGACCATGTTGTTGATGAACAACAAGAAGGCCCCCTTCGATAACATCAAGGTGCGCCAAGCGATTCAGGCTGCCATCGACAACGCCGCTCTCGCCGCGGCGGTGTACGAAGGTGCGGTGCAGCCGGCCGTGGGACCGTTCGTCCCCACCGATCCGTGGGCGCCGAAAGACTTGAAGCCGGCCTATGACGTCAAGAAGGCCAAGGCGCTCCTCGAGGAGGCTGGGGTGAAGCCTGGTACCCTCAAGGTCAATCTCCTCGCCTACTCGAACAAGACGGAGTTGAAGGACGTGGCGGCGGTCATCCAGGAGATGCTCAAGAATATTGGCATCCAGGTTGACATCAAGGTGGCGGAATACAACGCCATCGAGCCCGACATGCTGTCCGGCAACTATGACATGGGCCTGATGTCCCGTGGCTATCTGACCGATGCGGCCGAGCCGGCGAGCTATCTGAACGCCGACTACAAATGCAAGGGCGCTTTCAACATCTCGCAATACTGCACCCCGGAAATGGACGCAAAGCTCGCGGCGATTTACGCAACGCCTGAGCCGGAAAAGCGGCTGTCGATGTATGGTGACATCGCTAAGAAGGTTCAGTCGGAGGCGCTGACGGTCTTCCTCATTCACGAAACCTCATACGACGCGTATTCGGCTAAGGTGAAGAACTTCAAGTCGCATCCGCTCAACTTCTATGTGCTCACCCCGACTCTCTCGCTCAACTGATCGAGCACGATAACAGCCCGGCAGCACTCTCTGATGCTGCCGGACCTTCTAATCTCGAACCAGCGCCCGCGCTCGCGGGCGGATTTACATCGCTCCACATTCCTGAGTCGCACCGCCATGCATCCCACCTATACTGACCTTCGCGCGTCGGCGCCCAAAGCCCCCACGACGATCGCCCGGAATGACCCCATCGACAGAGCTGATTCTTTCGCTCCCTTCCGTCAGGACCTCGCCGTCGACGACCCGAATCTCGGCGTGGGCTGGTGCTTGCTTCCGGCAGGCGAAGGGGTCTCCTATGATGTCCCGCAGCACGAGTTGCTGGTCGTGCTCGACGGCGAGATCAGTATCGAGGGTAAGGAGAGCGGCGGGAGTCTACGGGCCGGTAGCAGTCTGGTTGTGCCAAAGGGTGCATCTTTCCGCTGGAGCGTAGCGGACCAAGCGAAACTCGTCTTCATGCGCTATCTCGCCGAGGATGCGCATGAGGGTGCCGATCTGATCTTCGTTGATCCCGACCTCCCGCTCTCGCCGTCCGGGAGCCCGGCGGCGGAGCTTCTCTTGAGCGAGACTCCGTCTTGCCGCAACAACACGCTCTATGCGACCCCGACGCGCCACTGGAGCGCGGGAGTTTGGGATTCGACGCCCTACCACCGGGCGCCGATGGTCTATGCACATTACGAACTGATGCACATCCTTGAGGGCAGCGTTCGCATCACGGATGACCGGGGGCGGGCAACCACGTTCGGCCAGGATTCCATTTTCCTCGTCCCGAAAGGCGCGAAGTGCAGCTGGCTCAGTGAGGAGCATGTCCGCAAAGTCTGGGGCATTCTCAGGATTCCGTCATAGCGTCGAGACCTCCAATGAAATCTTATAAGATCGCGCTCATTCCGGGTGATGGAATCGGCACTGAAGTCCTCGATTGCGGCTGGCGCGTCCTAGCTGCGGCGTCCGAAAGGTTTGGCTTTCGACTGGAGAGCCAAACCTTCCCCTGGTCCTGCGATTATTATCTCCAGCACGGCCGTATGATGCCGGATGACGGCATTGAGCAGTTGCGGGCGTTCGACTCGATCTATCTCGGTGCGGTTGGCTGGCCCGCCCGGGTGCCGGACTCGGTTTCGCTGCACGGATTGCTCCTGCCAATCCGCAAGGCCTTCGATCTGTACGTCAATTCCCGCCCGCACCGTCTTCTCGACGGCGTAGAAGGCCCCCTGCGCGCAGGATCCTTCGACATCTTGTGTATCCGCGAGAACACGGAAGGCGAATACAGCGGCGCCGGGGGTCGCGTTCATGTGGGAACTGCGAGCGAGGTGGCGGTGGAGACATCGGTGTTCACGCGCCGCGGCGTGGAACGCATCATCCGGTACGGCTTCGAGATGGCGCGCACCCGCAGGAGACGCCTCGCATCGGTCACCAAGTCCAACGCTCAGAAGCACTCGATGGTGTTCTGGGACGAGATCACCGACGCCCTCGCTGCAGAGTACCCAGACGTGGAGGTCACGCGCTATCACGTGGACGCGATTGCGGCGCGGTTCGTTACCCATCCGTCGACCCTCGACGTCGTCGTCGCCTCCAACCTGTTCGGCGACATCCTTACGGATATCGGAGCCGCCATTCAGGGCGGCCTGGGTTTTGCGGCGTCGGCCAACATCAATCCCGAAGGAGGCGTCCCCTCGATGTTCGAGCCAGTGCATGGTTCGGCGCCCGACATTGCTGGGCGCGGGATTGCCAATCCCCTGGCCACGATCTGGGCCGGCGCTCTCATGCTCGAGCACCTCGGAGAGGCCACCGCCGCGCAAGCCGTCGTGAGGGCGATTGAGGATGTAACCCGCCAGGGGCGGGTGCGCACCCCTGATCTTGGGGGCCAAGCCACCACGGAGGAGGTCGCGCAGGCCGTCGTTGTCGCCCTGACGGCCTAACGCTACGATGCCTGCAAGGGCCACAGGCCGCATCGAGCGGACTCGATGCGGCCTGTCGTATGTGGTCTACTTTGCTGCCGTCGCGGTCATTTCAATCAGGGTGCCCTTTCCCAAATTCGATACGCCGACGGTCGCACGCGTGGGAAAGTTCTCGGGTTCCAACCAGGTCTTCCAGGCAAGATCCATTTCCGGTTTTTGATCGAAGTCGGTGATGAAGATCGTGACGGATAGAAGATGTGACTTGTCCGATCCAGCCTCGGCCAGAAATCGGTCGAACTTGGCGAGAATCTGCTCCGTCTGCCCACGCATGCCGACGGACACATCATCCGCCGTCGTCCCTGCGATGAACACGAGGCCGTCTTTCTCGACGACGCGGTGCATGATGGGTGTTTGAATGTGCCGATTGATCATTTTCTATTCTTGAGTTCGAGGGTGACTTGCCGAAACCGGCTTCTCGACGAAACCGGCCACTGCCTTGATCGCGCTGTCCGATTGGGGCAGGGCCGCGAGTTCCTTGAGCGCCACGGGTTTGATGGGCGTCCTCACGTTGTAGTAGCCCACCTCTCCCGGCGCGACGCCGCGCTCCTGCGCGATGATCTCGGTGACGGTGAGACCGCACAGACGGCCTTGGCACGGCCCCATGCCGCACCGGAGGTAGGCCTTCATCTGATTGGGGCCGCGCACGCCGAGGGGCATCGTCGCCCTGATCGCACCAGCCGTGACTTCTTCGCAGCGGCAGACGATCGTCTCGGGGCGAGTCGGTATGCGGAAATCGTCACCAGGCCGGAACAGCTCATCAAGGAATAGCCGCCCACGAAGCGCCATTCGAAGTCTGGCGCGGACGGGCGCTGCGCGTTTGTCTCGCTCCGCCTCGCTCAATCGGCCCAAGCGCCAGGCTGCCGCCATGCCAGCTAGGGCGCCATGCAAGGCAGAGCCTTCCGCCCCGATGATCCCACCGGCGTCGCCTGCGATAGCAATGTCCGGCACTGAAGTCTGGCACCATTCATCGATGGTGGGCGTGAACGTCGCCTGGCGATCATTCCATCCAGAAGCGCAGCCTGAGGCCAAGGACAGGTTGAGGTTGGGAACGATGCCCTGGTGCAACAGCAGCAGATCCGCCGGCAGGCGCTCGGTTCCTCCACGATAGGTCACCACCACCTCCGACAGACGGCCGTCGCCAGCGGCCTCGAGTGCCATGACGTTGCGGATTACGCGGGTATAGCGATGAACCTGTGCGAGCAGCCTCGCGCCCTTCAGCCCATAGGCGGACCGGGCAAAATCGAAGGAATGGGCCAAAGCCCGCCTCCTGTTGCCGTTCGGGGTGGTATCGACCACCGCGTTCACCGAGGCGCCCGCGCCGATCAACTGGGCGGCGAGAAGATACAGAAGCGGGCCCGTGCCTGCGATAACGGTGCGTCCGCTTGGCACCAATCCGGCCGTCTTTAACGCGATCTGCGCGGAGCCCGCGGTCATGATGCCGGGCAGCGTCCAGCCCGGGATCGGAAAAGGCCGCTCCAGCGCGCCGGTCGCGAGGATGGCCCGGCGAACCCGGATCAGGCGCGCGGCTCCCGCGAGGGAAACGCCCACCTCCAGGCCCGAGGCCTCTCCCACTTCTGGCTCGTAGGGTGCAATGCTCCACACGCTCGCCCGCGCGGCGTAGCAGGCGGATGTTGCCAGAAACCGGGTGATGATCGCCTCGCCTGCGGCGTAGTCCTTGCCCAAGCGCGCCTTGGTGGCAGCGCTTGCCTCCGTGATGCCGCGGTAAATCTGGCCGCCGGGACTTCCGTTCTCGTCGCAGAGAAGGACACTCAGGCCGCACTCCGCGGCGACGGCGGCCGCGCTGAGCCCGGCAGGGCCGGCTCCGACGACTAGCAGATCATAGGTCTCCTGCAAGTCGGACGCGGTGTTCACGTGGTGCACGCTCATGCGGAGATCCCCGTCGGGTAAGTGGCGGCTCCGTGCTGCGTCTCCACCCGCATCCCCTCCTCGATCGTTGTGAGGCATGCCTGTCGGTTGCCGCGCCCATCGATCGTCACGAGGCACTCGAAGCAAACCCCCATCATGCAATAGGGGCCGCGGTCGGCCCCCGAGACCGGCGTCGTGCGGAACCGCGTGACACCTGCCGCGAGAAGGGCGGCCGCGACGGTGTCGCCCTTGGAAGCCATGAGGGGTGTCCCGTCGAACGTGAAGGTGACGAGATCACCCTTGTGATCAGGCAGCCGCCGAAACATCGAACCGCTCCGAGGAGAACGTGGCCAAGCTCGCGGGGATTTCGCCTTGGGCGATGTGTCCCGCGATGGTGAAGGCATGGTTGGCGGCGAGGGTGACACCGGAATGGCAGGCCACCGCGAAGGCTCCCGGGCAGCTGCGGGACTGCTCGTAGATCGGAAACCCATCAGGCGTGATGATCCGGAACGCCGCCCAGATCCGCACCACATTGAGCTCCCCGATGATCGGGAACATGCGCATGGCGCGGTCAGCCAACACGGCCGTAACGGGAGCCCGCGGCCGCTGGTGGTCCATCGTGGCTTCCTTGCTCTCCCCGATGATCACGCCGCCCTCGTCCACCTGCCGGATGTTGCCCACCGGATGGTGCAGGAACGGCACCGTCTTTTCCGTCACGATGATCTGGCCACGGCTCGGCACCAGCGGCACGTTGAGGCCGACCATCGGCGCGAGACGGGTATTGCCGATGCCGGCGGCGAGCACGATCCGTCCCGCCGACATCGTGCCCCAGGGCCCCTCCACGGTGAAGGCGCCGCCCTGATGGCTGATCCGCTCGACATGATGTTCAGGCAGATAGGCGGCTCCCATCCTGTGCAGCGCCGCGTGAAACGCGCGATACAGGCGCAAGGGATTGGCATGGCCGTCAAGTGGGCTGTAGATCGAGCCCGCCACGGTGGGGCCAATCGCCGGCAGGCGGGCTTTCGTCTCGCGATGGTTCAGGATCTCGTACGGATACCGGGCAATGTTCGGCTGGCTTTGCAGGGCGTTCATGGCATCGATGCCACGTTGCAACTCCAATTCGGTGAGGCGGATAGAAAAGCCCCCAGGCTGACTAAAGCCTGGATCGATTCCCGTCTCCCGCTTCAGCTCGTCGGAGAGACGCGGCCAAAGCGCCGCTGAGGCTTGGGTCCAGTTCGAATATTCCGGCTTGCCCAGGCCTTTGCCCTGTACCCAAACAAGACCGAAATTGGCCCGAGCGGCGCGGAAGGCGGTGTCGCCCTCGTCGAGCACCGCGACGCGCAACCCCAAGCGGGCGAGCCCCCAGGCGATGGAGGCGCCCAGAAGACCCCCGCCGACGATCAAAACGTCCCTGTCGGTCATTCGCTCGCCCTCCTTAAGTGCCATGGCCCATTGTGTTCCCATCGCGCCCGCATTCCGTCAATTTTCATTTGCTTCTGCATGCATGCGCGAATGTGATGGCCGGCAATTTCGCTCCTAGGACCGCCACCGGCGGGCGTGGGCTGCGAACTCGGCTTGGAAGGTGCTGGCGAGAGCCGAGGCGGGGCGCTGCTGCGAGCGGAGCGAGATGAAGCCCGCCTCAATCCGTGTGGTGAAGGGCCGCGCGACCAGCCCGCGCCCGAGAAACTCCTCGGCTGCGTACGGACTGACGATGCTGAGCCCCGCCCCCTCGCTCACCAGCAGGCAGGCGATCTGCGCGAGCGTCGCCTCGGCGACGATGCGATGGGCGACGTCGGCGAGAGCCGCATCGATACGCGACCGGAACAGCGTTCTCGTCGAGACGCTAATCAGGGCCTCGCCGGCAAGATCGGCGGGCGCAACAGTCCCCTGTGCTGCAAGTCTGTGATGCTCAGGCATGATCACGACCGCCGCCGCCTCGAAGCTCTCAATGTCGAGAAGCGGCTGCTCGATCGGCTTGTCCGCATATCCGAGATCCACCTGGCCTGCCGTCACGGCTTCAACGACGAGGTGGGATGGCAGGCCGACGAGAGAGACATGCACGTTCGGCCTGTTGCGCATGAACGCGGCGACGAAGCGAGGCAGCGCGCCGCTCATCAGAACGGGCATGGCAGCGATGCGTAGCGATCCGGCCTGGTTTGCTTTGATCGCCTTGGCCGTGTCGGCAATTCGCGAAAGGCCAACAAAGGATCGTTCGACCTCCGCAAAGAGCGTGACCGCATCGGGCGTGGGGATGACCTGATATCCACGCCTCTCGAAGAGCCGCAGGGCAAGATGGGCCTCGAAATCCCGGATGAGGCGACTGACGGCGGATTGAGTGATGTAGAGCATGTCAGCCGCGGCCGTCATACTCCCGGTGAGCATGACCGCACGGAATGCCTCGACCTGGCGTGATTGAATGGTCGTCCTGTTGTTCATGAACATTGCACCCGGTCATGGCATGATCGCGTCTTGGCAATTGCTGAATCTGCTGAAGCGACGTCGATTTCCTCGTGTTTCTACTGTCATGCGATCAAATTAAGAATTCTCTTTCGCCCGACCTCGTTAGCATGGGCAGACCTCGAGGAGCGGAAACGAAATGGATATCACTCACACTCCCCTATTCCGAACCCAGGCCTATGTCGGCGGACAGTGGATCTCAGCAAAATCAGGCCGCACGGTCCCCGTCGACGATCCGGCCACAGGAGAGATCATCGGGCATGTTCCCGACCTCTCCGGCGCCGACACCCGCGATGCCATCCACGCTGCCGAGGAGGCCTTACACCGTTGGCGGGCAGCGAGCGCGGCGGAGAGAGCCGATCTGCTGTTGCGCTGGAATCAGCTCATTCTGGACAATGTCGAGGAGCTGGCCGCCATCATGACCCTGGAACAGGGCAAGCCCATTTCCGAGGCGCGCGGCGAGATCCTGTACGGCGCCAGCTTCGTGCGCTGGTTTGCCGAGGAGGCACGCCGCGTCTATGGCGAAACCATCCCGGCTCCCACAGCCGACCGCCGCATCATCATGCTCAAGCAGCCGGTGGGCGTGTGCGCCGCGATCACGCCGTGGAACTTCCCCAATGCAATGATCACCCGCAAGTGCGCGCCTGCCCTGGCGGCGGGTTGCAGCATCATCGTGAAGCCGTCGGAACTCACACCCTTCTCGGCCCTGGCTCTTGCTGCCCTGGCCGAGCGGGCAGGCATTCCGGCGGGCGTCTTCAACGTGGTCACCGGTATGCCGCAGGAGATCGGCGCGGAGCTGACGGGTAATCCGATGGTGCGCAAGATCTCTTTCACGGGATCAACCAAAGTCGGTCGACTGCTGATGGAGCAGGCCGCGCACAACATCCAGCGCGTGAGCCTCGAACTCGGCGGCAATGCCGCCTTCATCGTGTTCGAAGACGCCAATTTGGACGCGGCCGTGGCCGGCCTGATGGCAAGCAAGTTCAGGAACGGTGGGCAGACCTGCGTCTGCGCAAACCGGGTTCTCGTTCATGCGAAGATCTATGATTCCTTTGCCGGGCGCGTCAGCGAAGCAGTCAAGGCGCTTCGGGTCGGAAACGGCCAAAGCGGCGATTCCACGATTGGTCCGCTGATCAACGCCGCGGCGGTGACCAAGGTTCGGGAGCATGTCGCGGATGCACTCGACAAGGGAGCGCGCGCCGTGGTCGGCGGCAGGGGTCATCCGCTCGGCGGCCGGTTCTTCGAACCCACAGTCCTCACGGACGCCGGATGGAACATGAGACTGGCGCAGGAGGAAACCTTCGGGCCTGTTGCGCCGCTGTTCCGCTTCGAAACGGAGGACGAGGCGATCCGCATGGCCAACAACACGCCCTATGGCCTCGCCTCCTACTTCTACACCAACGATCTCAACCGCTCCTGGCGTGTTGCCGAACGCATCGAGGTGGGCATGGTGGGCCTCAACACGGGCTCCGTGTCGATGGAGGTCGCCCCGTTCGGAGGAATCAAGCAGTCCGGCATTGGCCGCGAAGGATCCCACCTTGGGATCGAGGAATATCTGGCTACCAAGACCTTCCATATCGGCGGCATCGCATAGGCCGCCGCGCCTTCGGAAGGCCCAGAAACGAAGCGGGAGGCTGATACCGGATCAGCCTCCCACTCGTTGGGTCCATTACCGTCTGAGAAGCCGGCTCTGAGAGCCGAACCTGCAGTGCCGGATTAGCGGCTCTCCAGCACGATCTGATGCAGGCTCTTCCATGCCGCGCCACCGGCGTAATCCTGATAGGTTCCCCGAGCGAGACCAAGTTCCGAGAGCTCACGGCAGTTGAGGCTGCGCAGCTCGCGAGCCGCCTTCCAACGCTTGGCTGCGGAGTGGATCCTGCCGAGGATGACCGAGAGAAACATGACGTCTGCTGCCTTTGGTAACGCTGAATGACCCGTGACCGATCCTGTGGGAACACCGATGAGGCGTTCGGATCTGCCGACCAGGAACGAACAATTTCTGGGCCTTCATGTACTTGCTGCAGTGCAAAAAAGAAGCGCTTAGGATGCGGCTTGCTTATGCAAGCAGCACATGGCTTGAACAATTTAGGCACTGGCACGAAAGCCGCCCATATTTTCAGCAGATCGGGACCCGGGATAACAAGGGGTCTATGCGCATTTTACTGGCGCGTTTAGACAGGACTTACCAGCCCGCCTCGTAAGCGGAGGATCCATCTCAGGGCGGATGCACGGCCTGCATACTGGGAGAAGACGCATCGTCCCAATTGTCGTCGGCACTGGGAACCGATCGCTGACGCGGCCGAATATGACCGATTTGGTCGCTGGGTTCACCTGCTACAACGGTATGCAGGGGTCCGCCGGGATAGTTCATATCAAGCGCAGCAGAGGACAACAGGTCGCTGTATGGAGTAACATTACAAGTGCCGTGCGTCCGGCGTGCGATGATCGGTTCAGCTTCCAGCCTGACATTACCGTGCGGGGGCTTGCCGACAGGTTCTCAGTCTCGACTGGAAGGGACCACCCGAGGCGGTTCCTGTCGTCTGAAAGCAGCGTCAGGCGCGTCAGTGAGAATGGTTGCAGGTCGACACGGCCTTGGTGCGCTTAGCCTCCTTCTTGTCGCCAGGCCCGAATGCTGCGATGTCGTCGAGGATCGGACAGTCCGGCCGGCCATCTCCGTGGCAGCTGCCCGCCAGATGCCGAAGCGTCCGGCACATGGACTGCAGAGATTCGATCTTGGCTTCCAGATCCTTCACATGCTTGAGCGCGAAGGACTTCACGTCGGCGCTTGCGCGCTCCCTGTCGCGCCAGAGGGCTAGGAGCTCTGCCGTTTCCTCTATGGAGAAGCCTAGACCCCGCGACCGCCGGATGAACCGCAGGGTATGGACATCCTCATCGCTGTAGACCCTGTAGCCGCTCTCCGTCCGCGTCGCGGCACGGATGAGCCCGATCCTCTCGTAATACCGGACCATCTTGGCCGATACGCCAGAGGCTTGTGCTGCTTCACCGATGTTCATCGCATATACTCGTGATCAGACGTTAGGAGGGTTCTAGAATGCTTGCCTTCTCGGCCGCTGTGAAGAAGGCGTCGGCATGGCAGTGCTCATGGGAGAGCCCTTGGTGCACGAGGATTTCCGTGACACCGTCGACCAGTTGCGGCGAGCCGGCGAGGTAAGCTTGCCATCCTCGGAGATCTGCCAGATCCGTCGCGAGAATCCGGCGCAGGCGCTCCCGGTTTCCGCCTTCGCCCTTGTTGGCAACGACCGGCGTGTAGGCGATGTTCGGGTTGTTCTCCGTAAGGGCTTGGATCTGCTCCTCGCGGTAGAGGTCGTCCGTTGACCGGGCTGCGAAATAGAGGTGAATCGGTTGGGTCAGCTTGAGGGCGGCGGCAGCGCCGAGGATGGATAGGATCGGTGCCAACCCCGACCCGCCGGCGACCGCAACAATGGGTCTCGTTTGACGAGGACGCAGGTGAGCGGTTCCAATGGGGCCGCGCAAGAAGACTGAGTCTCCTACCTTCAAGCCTTGGGCCACATAACTGCTCGCCGAGCCATCCGGAACGTGCCGCACATGGAACTCGAGCGTGTCCGAGCCCGGCTGGTTGGCCATGGAGTAATGTCGCGGGGGACAGTTGGCGAAGGTAAGCTCAGCATATTGTCCTGCAGAGAACTGAAGCGGAGCCTCTGCGTCGAGACGGATTTGCACGACTGTGATGTCTGGCGCAGCGCGTTCGAGATGGACCACCTGCCCCGCCTCTTGGCGCAGAGGATGATTGGCCGTGTCGCTCCCGAGCCACGCAACGGTGCAGTTGGACCGAGGTCGGGACCGGCAGGCCAGAATGAATCCCGATTGCTTGTCCTTTTCCGTCAGGGAAAATGGTGTGTGCGGAAGGTGGTCGACCTCTCCCTCGATGAGACGTGACTTGCAACTTCCGCACCGGCCCACTTGGCATCCGTAGGGATAAGCTACGCCAGCGGCTACGGCTGCCTGGATGATCGTCGTGTCCTCGGCAACCTCGAACGAGGAGGAGGTGTTTGCGACAGTGACCGTGAAACTCATGACGCCTGTCCTCTTACTCGGCTGGCACGGCGCGCAAGACGGTCTGCCGCTCCTCTCCAGTCTTCACTGGCGGGGAGAAGGCGCGCAAGCGGAGGGCGTTGCTGAGTACGCTTACGCTGGAGAGCGCCATGGCAAGGCCCGCCACCATCGGAGAGAGCAGAATACCGAAAGTGGGATAGAGGGCTCCTGCGGCGACCGGGATTAGCACAGCGTTGTAAGCGAAGGCCCAGAATAGGTTCTGTCCGATGTTACGGATCGTCGCTTGCGAGAGCGCAATGGCGTTGGGCACGTTACGCAGATCGCCCGACATGAGCACCACATCCGCACTCTCGATGGCAATGTCAGTCCCTGTGCCGATAGCAAGGCCGACATCGGCCTGTGCGAGCGCAGGTGCATCGTTGATGCCATCACCCACAAAAGCCACCGCGGCTCCGCCGCTCTGCAGGTTCTTGACCACATCAGCCTTGCCGGTGGGGAGAACCTCGGCGACCACTTCGTCTACGCCAAGGGTCCTCGCGATGGCCTCGGCCGTGCGCCGGTTGTCGCCGGTGATCATAACAATGCGCAGACCGAGATCCCGGAGCGCTTCCAGAGCCGCCGGTGTGGTTTCCTTGACGGGGTCAGCCACTGCAATGATTGCCGCAAGACGCCCATCCACGGCGGCGTAGAGAGGCGACTTACCCTGTTCGGCCAGACGCTCCGCCGCTGCGGAAAAGATGCTGAGGTCGTGCCCGCGCTGAGCCATAAGCCGGTCCGCGCCGACTGCCACCTCACGTTCGCCGACTTTGGCTACGACGCCAAAGCCTGGCTTGCCCTCGAAGGCGTTGGGCTCAACGAGATTATGCCCACGACGGCGTGCCTCGGCGACGATCGCCTCCGCGATCGGATGCTCGGAGCGGGTCTCTACGGAGGCAACGAGGGTTAGGACTTCAGCTTCAGTGAAGCCGGGAGCCATCTGAAGGTCGGTGAGTTCTGGGCGGCCCTTAGTGAGCGTTCCGGTCTTGTCGAGGGCGATCACTTTAGTATTGCGCAGGGCCTGAAGAGCCTCGCCTCGGCGGAACAAGATGCCGAGCTCCGCCGCCTTACCAGTCCCCACCATGATTGAGGTTGGCGTCGCCAAGCCCATCGCGCACGGGCAGGCGATGATCAGCACCGCCACCGCGTTGACGAGCGCGAAGCTGAGTGCCGGTTCCGGACCAAAGGCGAGCCAGACCAGGAAGGTGATGATGGCGAGCCCAATCACCACCGGAACGAACCACATCGTCACTTTGTCGACGATGGCTTGGATCGGCAACTTTGCGCCTTGCGCCGCTTCAACGGTGCGCACGATCTGCGCCAGCACTGTATCGCTGCCCACTTTCGCTGCGCGAAACTGGAATGCGCCCGTCTTGTTGACCGTGCCACCGACAACGCTCGCGCCGGTATTCTTCTGAGCCGGAATCGGCTCGCCGGTAATCATGGACTCGTCCACGAAGGAAGAGCCGGAGATCACTTCGCCATCCACGGGCACGCGCTCACCCGGGCGAACCACGACGATGTCGCCCACGCGAACGACTTCGACCGGAACGTCCTGCTCCCGGCCGTCCTTGATCACTCGCGCAGTCTTGGCCTGGAGGTTCATGAGACGCCGAATCGCGTCGCCGGTCCGGCCTTTCGCACGCGCCTCAAAGAAGCGTCCGAGCAAGATCAGCGTGACGATCACCGCTCCCGCTTCGTAATAGGTATAATCCATGCCGATCGGCAGGACGGAGGGTGCGAATGTGGAGACCACGGAGTAGCCGTAGGCTGTGCTTGTTCCCAGCATGACCAGGGAGTTCATGTCCGGGGCGCCGCGACGCAGCGCAGGCCAGCCCTTCATATAGAAGATGCGTCCGGGACCGAATTGGACGAGTGTCGCAAAGACGAAGCAGATCAGCTTGATATTGTCTTCGCGGATGTGAGCCGCCAGGAAATGGTGCAGGTCTTCAAACAGATGCATGCCCATTTCGAAGACAAGCAGCGGGATGGTGGCGATGGCGGCAATGATGAGAGAGCGCTGCAACCGCTTCATCTCGGCGTTGCGGGCTTCCTTCTCCCGGTCACTTTGAGCGGCATCGGTGCGTACTTGCTCGGCGGGATAACCGGCCTTGTCGGCGGCTGCGATTACAGCAGCCAGCACATCGGCGCCTCCTGCATACCGGACATGTGCCCGCTCCGTAGCCAGATTGACTGATGCTCCCAGCACCCCCGGCACGGCGTTCAGGGCGCGCTCGACACGCCCCACGCAGGATGCGCAGCTCATTCCGTGGACGGATAGATCTGCGTCCTCCTCACGTGGTTCGTAACCTGCGTTCCGGATGGCGTTCAAGATTGCTTCCGGCCCCGTGCCTCGCGCCGTAGTCACTTGTGCCCGCTCGGTGGCCAGATTGACCGCAACGCTTTGCACGCCCTCCACGGCGCGGATGGCTTTTTCCACACGTCCCACGCACGAGGCACAGGTCATGCCCGAAATGGGAATGCCGAGCGTTTGCGAGCTTGGGGCACTGAGGGATGACAGCTTGTCCGCCACGGGCATAATCCTTTGATCACGAGACGGACACATCCATAAAGCTTCCCACCGGGGGAAGGTCAAGCGCCGATGGCAGAAATTCGGCGCACCGAAATTTTCAGCCTGCAACGCCGAAAAAAGCGCTTGACCTTCCCACGTGGGAAACCTGCAGTGTGCCGACATCACCCTTGCAAAGGAGTAGTCCCATGTGCAGCAGCCACCAGCATTCCAACGACCAAGTTTCCACGGCCGCGACCGGCGCCGGCCTGTCCGTCCGGGTTGAAGACATGACCTGCGGCCACTGCGCTGGCACGATCAAGAGCGCTATTGAGAGCTCGATCCCGGGTTCCAAGGTGACTGCTGATCCAGAGGCCCGCCTCGTCTCCGTCGAGGGCACTGGCGATCTGGCTCAGATCAGCAACATCATTACGGTTGCCGGCTACACCCCGACCCCGGCTCACGCCTGATTACCCTACCCCAACGCTCCGCGTATCAGGTGGCAGATCCCCCTGATTGTGCGGAGCGATGTGGTCCTCTGAGACCCAAGCGGGTCACTTGCTGCAGGCTTTGGCCTGCAGCTTTTTTATGCCTGTGGCCGAACCTTGCCGACTCCGTCCCCATGATCGCAGTGGCTGTGTTCGGCCAGCACCTCCATGACTCGGCAATCCGCGATCCGCTCTCCGCTGCAGCTTGCCACGATGCGCTCCAACTCGTCCGCCAACTGGGTCAGCCGGGCGATTTTGGACCGAACCAACAGGAGCTGTTGGCGCGCGATCTCGTCCACCTGCTCGCAGGGTGCAGTAGGATTTTCGCTCAATGAGATGAGCTGCCGAATCGCCTCGACAGCCAAGCCAAGTTCTCGCGCATGGAGGATGAATCTCAGGCGCTCGATATGCTTGGAAAGATAGCGGCGCTGGTTGCCCTGCGTGCGCTCAGGTTCAGGCAGCAGGCCGATGCCTTCATAGAAACGGATGGTTTCCACCTTGCATTCGGTCACCGACGAGACATGGCCGATTGAAAAAGTTCGCTCCGGCATGAAATTCCCTCTTGAACCTGAAGTTACTAGAGGAATTAGGTTGGGCATCCGATGTCAACCCGCAACCTATCGCATTCATGAGGAATCGGATGAAAGCCCCTCACGATCACGCCGCCCACAAGCATGATCATGCCCACGGCGCGTGCTGCGGCCATGATCACCACGAGCATCATGACCACCACGGCCACGCCCATCATAAGGAGCATGCTGCTCTCGCCGAGGCTTCAGCGATGTGGAAGGTCGCGGGAATGGATTGCGGCAGCTGCGCGGCGACAATCCGCACCGCAATCGAGCGTCTGCCGGGTGTCTCCGGGATTTCCTTGTCGGTCACGAATGAGACGTTGACGCTGGTCCTCGACGAGACGAAGACCAAAGCCGCCGAGATCGAGACGCGTGTGTCCAAGCTTGGCTATATTCCGAGCCGCGTGCAGGTCAAGAAGACGGCTCCGCCCCCTCTGACCCATGCCGCCCACGGCCACGATCACCACGACCATTCGGCGTGCGGCCACGATCATCACGCGCATAGCCACCATAATAATCACGGGCATCACAAGCACGATCATGCCCGTCACGACCACGGCCACCATCATCATGGCCATGACCATGGGGCGTGCGGGCACGACCACCATACCGCACATGAGCATGTTCACGATGAGCTGCCCTCTGCGGATTCGCAGGTCTGGAAGGTCGGCGGCATGGATTGCGGCAGCTGCGCCGCCACGATCCGCACTGCCCTGGAGCGTCTGCCGGGCGTCTCCGGCCTCAAGGTCTCCATTACCAACGAAACCTTGTCCCTCGTGCTCGACCAGACCCAAACGAAAGGCGCCGACATCGAGAGCCAGATCCGAAATTTAGGCTACCAGCCAAGCCTCCTGCGCGCCGGCTCGACTCCAGCCGGATCCATCGCTCCGAAGGATAAGGAAAAGCCTGCTCCACGCTGGTGGCAAACTCCAAAGGCCCAAGTAGCCGCGACCTCGGGTCTGCTGGTTGTGCTGGCCTATGTTGCAAGCGTGGTGGTGCCGCAGGCATCCTATTGGGTCTTCATTCTCGCGACCGTCGTCGCCGCCGCCCCCGTTGCCAAGCGCGCCCTCATGGCGGCCATGGCTGGCGCTCCCTTCACAATCCAGATGCTGCTGACCATCGCTGCCATTGGCGCTCTGTTCATCGGCGCGGCGGAAGAGGCCGCTATCGTCGTGTTCCTCTTTGCCGTCGGCGAAGTGCTTGAAGGCGTTGCCGCCAACAAGGCCCGAGCTGGCATCAAAGCGCTTGGCGCTCTCGTGCCCAAGACCGCTGTGGTCGAAGATGCGGGTCATTTGCGCGAGGTCTCCGCGGAGGCCCTGCGGATTGGGCAGATTGTCCTGGTGCGGCCGGGCGATCGGGTGCCGGCGGACGGCAAGGTGATCGACGGCATCTCGAGCGTGGACGAATCGCCGATTACCGGCGAGTCGGTTCCGAAGCTCAAGGAGCCGGGCGCCGAGATCTTCTCCGGCTCGATCAATCACGACGCGGCGATTCGCGTGCGGGTGGAGCGCACGGCGCAGGACAACATGATCTCGCGCATCATCGCTCTTGTTGAAGAGGCTCAGGAAGCGAAAGCGCCCACCGAGCGGTTCATCGACAAGTTCTCCCGGATCTACATGCCTTTCATCGTCGGGCTCTCCGCCCTCATAGCCATAGCCCCTCCCCTGCTTCTCGATGGCGACTGGGCGACGTGGATCTATAGGGGGCTTACTCTGTTGCTGATCGGCTGCCCCTGCGCCCTCGTCATTTCGGTGCCGGCCGCGATCGCATCGAGCCTCTCGACTGCGGCTCGCCACGGCCTGCTCGTGAAGGGCGGCGCCGTCGTGGAAAGCCTTGCCAAGGCCCAAGTCGTGGCCTTTGACAAGACGGGCACCCTGACCCTGGGCCGCCCGTTCGTGACGGACGTAGTGCCTGTGGGCTCCACGGAAACCCAAGTTCTCGCCCTTGCGGGAGCCATCGAGCGCGAGTCCAGCCACCCCCTCGCCCAAGCCGTCACGGCACGGGCTGAGAAGGACGGGATCTTGCTCGTCGACGCCGCCAATGTCCGCGCCCTGCCGGGCCGAGGCATGGAGGGCTCCGTCGGAACCGAAACCGTCTTCATCGGAGCGCCGCGCTTTGCAGCCGAGCGCGCCGCCGTTGATGATGCCTTGGCCCGACGCATCTCCGACCTGGAACAGCAGGGCAAGACCGTCGCAGCCGTCGTGAAGGGGCGCGCAATCACCGGCCTTCTTGCCTTCCGTGACGAACCTCGTGCCGATGCACAGAAAGGCCTGGCTGAACTCAAGGGCCTTGGCGTCGACGTTCTCATGTTGACGGGCGACAACATCCGCACGGGTCAGGCTATCGGCCGCACCCTTGGCGTGACCGTCCAGGCCGAGATGATGCCCAGCGACAAGTCCGAGACGGTCCGCAAGATCGCGCAGAGCCGGCATGTTGTGATGGTGGGCGACGGCATCAATGATGCTCCTGCCCTTGCGGCCGCTCACGTTGGCGTCGCCATGGGCTCCGGGACCGATGTGGCTCTGGAGGCTGCGGATGCCGCGTTGTTGCGGAACCGTGTCACCGACATTGCTACCCTCGTTCGCCTCTCCCGGGCCACGATGGCCAATATCCGCCAGAATATTGGCATCGCTCTGGGTCTGAAGACGATCTTCCTGGTGACGACCGTGACCGGGACAACCGGGCTCTGGATGGCGATCGTGGCCGATACAGGTGGAACGGTTCTCGTCACCTTGAACGCTCTGCGCCTCCTCGGCTTCTTTGGCACATGGCGGGAGAAAACTCCCGCCGAGCCGCCGCAGGTGCAGGTAGCGCTCAAGACGGCTTGATCCTTGGTTGCGCGAAGATCTTGGTCCCAGCGCATGCGCTGGGCTCCACAACGAGGCGACCGCTCCTCCTGAAACACAGTCCAAGGAGTTGAGGCTTGCCGCGCCGGGCTAGCGGGCCGCAGCAGGTCACTGATTCAATCCCCGGTCCGCCCTGAGGCCTTTATGAGGCCATCGCCCCGCCCACCGACTGACTTTCAAGGCGCGAGTACTGGCAGAATATGCGGCGGCCCCGGTGCGGCGACACGAAATATGCTTTTGTCGCGTGAACTCCGGAAGAATGTTTTTCAGCCGTTTCGTATCATCTGGGGAGCCACCCTCATGTGGAGAAAGGCCCTGGATATATGGCGAACCTAATCTATCGCGCCCTTGGACCCGCAGACCTGGAAGACGCCCACGCGCTGTCCAAAGCTGTCGGGTGGCCGCACAGGCTGGAAGACTGGAAGTTCGTCATGCAACTCGGATCCGGCATCGGCGCCATCGAGGACGGTCGTCTGCGCGGGACCGGGTGCTGGTGGCCCCAGGGTGACTCATTCGCGACCGTGGGGATGATCATCGTTTCGCCCGAACTGCAGGGTCGCGGCATCGGCCGTGTTCTCATGGACCGGGCCTTGACCGATGCAGGCGAGCGGTCGCTCGTCCTCATCGCAACGCAGGCGGGCCTGCCGCTTTATGAGAAGCTGGGCTTTGAAGCGGTCGGCACCGTGCGCCAGCATCAGATTGCCGGAAGCAAGCCGCAGGACGTCTCGCTTCCCGCAGGGTCCCGGCTGCGGCCACTGGCCAAAGACGACCGTCCCGCTCTCCAACGGCTCGATGCCCGCGCGACAGGGATGGATCGAACGGCTGCCCTTGATGCCCTCATGGAAAGTGCTGTGGGCTTGGTGCTGGAGCGGGACGGACAGGTAGAAGGCTTCTCCTTCTTCCGGCGCTTTGGCCGCGGCTACGTCATTGGCCCGACGATCGCGACGGGAACTGACGACGCCAAGGCGTTGATCGGCTCCTTCCTGAACGAACACCGTACGGAGTTCCTGCGAGTGGATGTCCCGGTGGAGACCGGCCTCTCCGAATGGCTTTCCGAGCAGGGCCTGCCGAAGGTCGACGAGGTCGTCACCATGGTGCGGGGACACAAGCCTCATCGTGAGAAAAACGGGCCACGCGCATTTTCCCTCATCAACCAGGCGCTCGGCTGATCCCATCAAGCGTCATTCCAGCAGAGGTCAGATCCCATGCTCAGCAACTCTCTTGTCGAACTCGATCGTCAGCATCTCATCCACCCTGTCGCGCCCTACCGGGCGCATGAGGCGCGCGGCGTAACCGTCATTGCGTCCGGCGAAGGCGCCTACGTGCGCGATGCCGCCGGTAACCGGCTGCTCGACGGCTTCGCAGGCCTGTGGTGCGTGAATGCCGGCTACGGCCAGCCGACCATCATCGAGGCCATCAACCGTCAGCTCCAGGAGCTTCAATACGCAACCGGCTATTTCCACTTCGGCGCAGAAACCCCGATCCGGCTTGCCGCGCGACTGGCGGAGTTGGCACCAGGCGATCTTAACCGCGTCTATTTCACTCTTGGCGGATCAGACGCCATCGACACCACGATCCGGTTCATTCGGTACTACTTCAACGCGCTCGGCAAACCGGAGAAGAAGCAGTTCATCACCCTTGAGCAGGGCTATCACGGCTCATCGTCGACCGGCTCTGGATTGACCGCGCTTCCGCTGTTCCATGCCGGCTTCGACGTTCCGCTCGCCTGGCAGCACCGCATCCCTTCGCCATATCCCTACCGCAATCCGGTCGGAAGCGACGGCCCGACCATCATCGCGGCGTCACTGGAAGTCCTCAAGGCGAAGGTCGCCGAGCTCGGAGGCCCCGAGAAGGTGGCCGCCTTCTACTGCGAGCCGATCCAGGGTTCGGGGGGCGTGATCGTTCCGCCCGAAGGGTGGGTCAAGGCCATGCGAGATCTTTGCGCCGAGCTCGACATCCTCTTCGTCGCCGACGAGGTGATCACCGGCTTCGGGCGAACCGGCCCTATCTTCGCCTGCGAGCACGAGGGCATCGTGCCGGATCTGATGACCATGGCCAAGGGTCTTACCTCAGGCTATTTGCCCATGGGCGCGGTGATGATGCGGGAGTCCGTCTATTCGGTCATTGCGGATGCCTCGGCTCGGAGCGGCATGGCAGTCGGCCATGGATTTACTTATTCCGGCCACCCGGTGAGCGCTGCTGCCGGGCTCGCGGCAATTGCGCTTTACACGGAAGGCGGACTGATGGAGCAGGGCCGCCGGTCTGGAGAGGCGCTCATCGCCGGGTTGAAGGCTCTTGAGGACCACCCGCTTGTCGGCGAAGCCAGAGGGCGCGGCATGCTTGCGGCCCTGGAGATCGTCAGCAACAAGAACACGAAGGCCAAGTTCGATCCGTCGGTCAAAGTTGGCGAGAAGCTGTTCGAAACGGCCTATGCCAACGGTCTGATCGTTCGCGCCTTCGGCGATGGCACCCTGGGCTTTGCGCCTCCGCTCTGCTGCTCGCAGGACGACATCGCCCTCCTCTTGGAGCGGACGAGAAAGACTTTGGATGACCTCCTTGGCGTCAGCGAGATCCGCAAGGCGGCAGCCTGAAGCGCTGGAGGAATAGGATCCTATCAGAATATGGCACCAGTTCGGGTCTCGTCCCTTTGACGAGACCCGGAACCCCGGCTAAAAACGGGTTCCCTCTCTGGCGTGCCGTAACTGAAAGGTATCTGGATGCCTCCGTCGCATGGTCTCGACCGTATCGATATCAAGATCTTGGCGGAGTTGCAGAAAAACGGGCGGATCACCAATGTGGAACTCGCCGAAGCTGTTCATCTTTCGCCGAGCCCATGCCTCATGCGGGTGAAGCGTTTGCAGCAAGCGGGGTTTATCACCGGCTATCATGCCCAGCTCAACCTCGCGAAGCTCGGTGGCGCCTTGATGGTCTTCACGGAGGTCACGCTTAAGGATCACCGTCATACCGACTTCAGCACCTTCGAGGCAGCCATTCAACGCGTCGATGAGATCGTTGAATGCCATCTTGTGAGCGGTGGCTACGACTACATGTTGAAATTCGTCACCCGGGGTGTCGTGCACTATCAGGAAATTGTCGAGCGGCTTCTGGAGATGAATATCGGGATCGAGAAGTACTTCAGCTATGTCGTCATCAAGTCACCGTTCATCAAGCAATACTATCCACTTTCATCGCTCGTCAGCGCCGAGGAATAGTTGGCCTTCCGTGCGGGAGCCGAATACTCGGGAAGCACTCTGGTCCCAACGTGGTCGCTCCTGCCCTTCACCGCGGCCCTGGGAGCACCATCTGCCCTGGGCGCCGGTGATTTCTGGCGCTCCTTCACGGCGACTTGGTATTGCCGAGGGTCTCCAAGGGGCCCCTGCACAGGATCAAATGGGCCTCAGCAGGAACGCACTTCTCGCTCCACGTGCTGGCAGAAGCATATCCTACCGTTCATAGCCGACACTTCAGCATCGTTTGCCGCACGAACACACTACGCTGAGGCAACCCCGCACAACGGCGCGTCGCGCTGGAGGACGTCTGGATGAATGCGAAGGAAATACTCGCGCAACTTGTCGCCATCCCATCCGTCGTCGGAACCGCCAACGGTACGATCGTCGACTTTATTCGAGGTTGGCTTGCCGAGCGCAATGTCTCATCCACCATCATCGCCGGTCCCGAGGGCGATCGCTTCAATCTTTTTGCCACGATAGGCGATGCTTCCGTTGCTGGCGGCTATGTTCTTTCAGGGCACACCGATGTGGTACCCGCACAGGAAGCGACGTGGACGAGCAATCCATTTGTTCTCATCCAGGAAGGCGAGCAGCTGACAGGACGAGGGGCCGTAGACATGAAGGGCTTCGTGTCCTGCATGCTGGCTGCGGTACCCATATTCCTGGAAAAGCGCCTGAACAAGCCACTCCATCTTGCATTCTCTTATGATGAAGAGGCTGGGTGCCGCGGCATGCCGCACCTGATTGAGCGACTGCCATCGCTGTGCGCTCCGCCGGCCGGCTGCATCGTCGGCGAACCCACGAGCATGCGAACGGTGCTGCGGCACAAGGGAAAAATGGCTGCCCGCCTTTCTCTTACTGGGCGACCCGGGCACTCCTCCAGACCCGAGCTTGGATTGAATGCAATCCATGGCATGGCCGACATCATCGCCTGCATTCGAGACGAGGCCGTGCGTCACACAAAGGAAGGGCCGTTCAACCCTATGTTTGAGCCTCCTTGCTCGACGCTGCAGGCGGGGGTCATTTCCGGCGGGGCAGCGGTCAATGTCATTCCAGCGCATTGCGAATTGGACATGGAGATCCGGGCTATCCCGGGTGTCGATCCGATGTCTCTGTTCGCGCCGGTCGAGCGAGCGGCCAGTCGCTTGGTTACCGAGGGTGGCTACCAGGTGGAGACAACGATCCTGTCGAGCTACCCGGGCCTCGATTTGCGCGACGATGATCCACTCGTAGGACTGGCGGAAAGCATCAGCGGCAAGCCCAATGCGGGAGCCGTCAGCTTTGGGACGGAGGCCGGGCTCTACCAGCAGGCCGGCATCCCCGCGGTCGTGTGTGGTCCCGGGGATATTGCCAGGGCGCACCGGGCTAATGAATTTATCCTGGAAAGCGAGTTGGCCGAGTGTCAGACGGCTCTTGAGAGACTTGCAGACCGCTTGTGTTGACCCGGTCTCGAGCCAGGAGGCTATCGAATTGGCTTTATCGGTTGCCCGTTGGAGGACCGGAAGAAGTCGACTGTCGCCGTCGCGACGATCCGTAAAGCGGCTCCGCACGCACTCGCGAACCATGCCCGAAATGGCGGCAAGGATACCTTCGCAGCATTGGATCTCAGGATAAGTAAGGTCATGTCTCCTCTCGTTCACAGAATCCCCAGCGACGAAAAGCTCCCCGAGATGGTTGATGTCGTCGTGATCGGCGGGGGCATCATCGGCGCTGCCGCAGCATATTTCCTTTCGAAGCGGAGGCTCACCGTCGCGCTCGTCGAGAAAGGTTGGATTGGTGGCGAGCAGTCCAGCCGGAATTGGGGATGGTGCCGCCAGCAGAACCGGGATCCCCGGGAACTTCCGCTCGCCATGAGAGGCATGCAACTCTGGGATCGACTGGGGGAGGAAATTGGTCAGGATCTGGGCTTCCGCCGCAGTGGCCTCGTCTACGCCACGACGTCGTCCGAGAACATGGCGCAATGGGAACGTTGGAGAACGATCGCACGTCAGTTCGGTGTCGACACCAGGATGCTGAGTGCCGCCGAGGCCAAGGCCATGACACCGGGTAGCACGGCAGATTGGATCGGAGGCGTCTATTCCCCCACCGATGGGAAGGCTGAACCGTCCCGCGCAGCCCCTATCCTGGCGCAGGGGGCCCGCGGCAACGGAGCGGTCATCTTCCAGGACTGCGCGGCGCGCGGGTTGGACCTCACCAACGGCAAGGTCACCGGCGTCATCACCGAGAAAGGGCTGATCCGGACGAATGCGGTTCTTTGCGCTGGAGGCGCATGGGCCTCGATGTTCTGCCGGCGACATGGAGTCGACCTGCCGCAGGCGGGTGTTCGCACGACAATCCTCCGGACCAAGCCAACGAAGGACATTGCTCAGGGCGGCCTCTACACGCCCGAGGTCGCGTTCACCCGGCGCTTGGATGGCGGGTACGCGATCGCGATCAGCGGTCGGGGGACGCTCGAGGTCACACCGCAGGGGATCCGCTATGGCCTGCAGTTCATCCCAATGTTCCGCAAACACGTGAAAGCGCTGCATTTCGGTATCGGGCGGTCCTTCTTCGAGGGACCCGAGGCAGTCGCCCGCTGGAGCTTCGATCAGGTCTCACCCTTCGAACGCATCCGCGTGCTGGATCCCGCGCCAGACAAAAAGATGGCGCATTTGACTCTGGCCCGTGCGAAAGCACTCTATCCAGCTCTCGCCGACGTAGAGGTCGCCGAAACGTGGGGCGCTTGGATCGACAGCACCCCTGATGCCACTCCCGTGATATCGCAGATCTCGTCACTGCCGGGGTTCTTCGTTGCTGCTGGCTTCAGTGGGCACGGCTTTGGATTGGGTCCGGC
Source organism: Microvirga sesbaniae (assembly GCF_025460805.1). Lineage (GTDB taxonomy): Bacteria > Pseudomonadota > Alphaproteobacteria > Rhizobiales > Beijerinckiaceae > Microvirga > Microvirga sesbaniae. The sequence continues at coordinate 188,116 of NZ_JAMXFJ010000004.1, forward strand.
CGCAGGTCACCTCGCCGCCGATCTCATCTCCGGCGATACGCCGCTCGTCGATCCTCAGCCGTTTCGTTATTCCCGTTTCCGTGACAAGTCGGATCTCGGTCCTCCTGGCGGCCTGTAAAGTCCGTCCTGAGAATTTGTGGCTTTTGCGGGAGCGCCAGTGATACTGGCGCATTGGTGACCAGCAAGAGCTCCAGGCTGCCAAGTCCGAGCCAGCGATCCAGGCACGTGTCGAGATAGGCATTCCACGGGCGTTCTCATTGCCATCGTGAACACGGCAGGTCTGCGTATGCCGTTGGGCCCGGACGGCGCGTACGGGGTGGCCTCAGAGATGGGTTGACAGCTGCAGCGGTCCGCTGACGGCATCGGCCAAAATCGATGGAACTCGTTAACTGATGGCCACCACCGAAACGTGCCAGCCTGCCGCTTGACCTTCCAATGGTGACAGAGTGCATAAGGCTAAGGGAGAATCTGTCTCGAGCGGAGCCCACCCTTGACCTGCGCTCCACTCCTCTCGGGTCATATGGGGATGAACTATGACCGCCCGCCATTCACTTGAAGCGAAGACCCTGGCGGCTCTCAAGGCAGCCTTTGCGGAAGATCGCCTTGACGTCGCCGAACACCTTGTCCGTGCGCTCGAGGTTCTCGAGGGCGAGCCGCGTCCCGGCTCGGCGCTCGGACAGGCCTATGCGATGATTGCGGGATCGCAACGAGAGCGACGGCGCCCGCGACGGACATCCTAAAGGTCAGGCACGCTCGCGGCCCAGGATCATCACGAGGGCGCAGGAGCAGAATCACGCCCAGACAGGGGGGAGCACAACACTAAGGTGATGTGCGCTAGTGGTTGAATTCTAACGGTTGGTACAATGGCCGGACTCTTCGCTTGCGAGCCTCTCCTGAATGGCAGGACCTCAGAGCCCGAACAGCCTCTCGAAGAAGTTCTTTTGACGCCTGGGGCGCCGCTGGGGTTGGCTCCTGCCGCTTTCGCCGGCATTGGCGTAGCGCGGATCCTGTCCGGCGCCACCCACGCCCGGCAGGCCCACCGGCTTCTGATCCTTAAGAGCGATCTTCATGAAATTGTGCCAGACGTCGGTTGGCAGGTTGCCGCCAGACACGCCCTTGGTGGGCGAGCTGTCGTCGTTGCCGAGCCAGACACCGGCAACCAGATTGCCGGTGAAGCCCACAAACCACGCGTCCCTGTAGTCGTTGGTGGTGCCGGTCTTGCCCGCCATGGGCCAGCCGGGGATCTGCGCTTTCTTGGCCGTGCCGATGACGAAGACATTGTGCATCATCGCGTTCATCATGGCATTGATGCTTGGGTCGATGATGCGGCCCAGACCGCCCGATGCCGGGCGGTTGAAGAGGAGCTCGCCATCCGCAGTCTTCACTTCGGTGATCACATGAGGCGCAACCCCGACGCCCCCGTTGGCGAAGGCTGCATAGGCGCCCACGAGCTCCAGAGGTGTCACCTCGGAGGTGCCGAGTGCGATCGTGGGGTCGGCTTGGAGTGGCGAGGCGATGCCGAGGCGCTGAGCCGTTTGCACGACGGCCTTGGGCCCGACCTCCATGTTCAGCTTCACCGCCACGGTGTTGAGGGAGAGCGCGAGAGCATTGCGTAAGGTGATCGGCCCGCGATAGCCCCGGTCATAATTCTCGGGCTTCCAGCCGTTGATGTTGACCGGCGAATCCGTGCGCACGGTGTCGGGGGTAAGCCCCCGCTCGAGGGCCGTCAGATAAACAAAGGGCTTGAAGGACGAGCCCGGCTGGCGGCGGGCGGAGGTCGCCCGGTTGAACTGGCTTGCTTCGTAGTCGCGGCCGCCCACGAGAGCTGTGACAGCCCCGTCCGGCCGCATGGCCACGAAGGCGCCCTGGCTCACATTGAATTTCTGGCCCCTAGCGTTGAGTTCATCCACCAGCACCCGTTCGGCCGCCGCCTGGATGGGCGGCTCGAGGGTGGTCGTGACCACGATATCGGAGTCGATGGTGCCGATGACGTCATCGAGCACGTCCATCACGTAGTCAGCGGCGTAGTTGGCGGAACCGGCTCCTTTGGGACGCACAGGCTCGGCCGGCGCGCCGAGCGCCGTCTTAGTCAAGTCCGGCGTGATGAAGCCGAGTTCCTCCATGGCCGCGATCACCAGCTCCGCGCGGGCCTGCGCGGCCTCGGGGTTGCGGTTGGGGGCGAGGCGCGAGGGCGACTGGACGAGGCCCGCCAGTGTGGCGGCTTCGGACAGCGACACCTCGCGGGCCGACTTGCCATAATAGCGCTGGGCGGCCGCCTCGACCCCGTAGGCGCCGGCGCCGAAATAGACACGGTTCAGATAAAGTTCGAGGATCTGGTCCTTGGTGAACTTGTGTTCCAGCCAGAGCGCCAGGATGGCCTCCTGGATCTTGCGCGAGGCGGTGCGCTCCGGGGTGAGAAAGAGGTTCTTGGCGAGCTGCTGCGTGAGGGTCGAGCCGCCCTGGAGGCCTCCGTCGCGGGCCAGATTACGGTGGGCTGCGCGGCCGAGACCCATCGGGTCGATGCCCCAATGGTCGTAGAAGCGCCGGTCCTCAATGGCCACGAAGGCTTTCGGCAGATAGGGTGGGAGCTCCTCCAGGGAGATCTCGCGGCCGCCCGTTTCGCCGCGGTTGGCAAGAAACGAGCCGTCGCTCGCCAGGATGGCGATGTTCGGCGGGCGCTTGGGTACCTTGAGCTGATCGATCGGAGGTAGCTGCGAGGCGTAGTAGGTGACGACGCCGCCCAAGCCGATGACGCCACACAGGCAGAGCACGAGCCCGGCATAAACCACCTTGCTGAAGAACGAGCGGCCCGCGCGCTGGGCCTTCTTGGGAGGGCGAGGCTCGTCATCGCCGGTTTGAGGGGCCTGCCTGCGTGCCACGGCCTCGCCCTCCCGATCCTCAGATGTCGGACGAGAATTCAGCTCCTGCGCTTCCGTGCCCGGCGCATCGATAACCGGCTCGTGCCAGTCACATCCGTTCGCCACGTGTGATCAACCCCCATTCATGCCGCCGCTGCAATCCGGCGCTTCTGCCACAGGGTCTTGGCACAACCAAGACCCTGAGTGGGCATGCATGTCACTCCTCGAGAGCCCACGCGTGACGGCGCTTCATTGTCGGGAGGATGCCAGCGGCTATGCTTGAACGCTCAGATCACTTGGGGCGCCGCGGTGCTGAGACGAGCGCTCGACTACGGCAAGCGAGCACGCCTTGTCTAATATAAGCCATAGGTCAAGTTGAGCCATTCCGGTGGCAAAGCGGCCGGGCCGCTGTGCTCACCGCGCGAGTTCGAACTGCCCCGGTGGGCGTGGCCTTTAATTGGTCCGAAGGCAAGTACGGACACTATTCCAGTATCAAGTGTAGGTTTTAGCCACTAACACCAAGAGGACTGGCGGATCAGAGGCACACCTTTTGACCTCACGCGCGGGCGACTTCGTCGACAATTGGCGGGCCAATAGTCCTCCATTGCGGCTAAGCTGATGGTGCCAGGATGGCAGTGGCCACGAGCATCGCGCTGTTGCCGGCCTCAAGCTGAACCAGCATGAACCGTCAATGAAATACTATGACACTACGGGTTGCGATAAGCTTGGCTACCGTTTGCCGCAGGCTGGGTGAGAACCTCGCATCTTGGCACTTGACCTTGCCACCGTGGGAACCCTTAAGCACATCCAAATCCTTGCAGCGCTGAGTTTCCTATGTCCCTCTGCCCCTCCGCCATCGACTGGATTTCGCCTTACCCCGTAGCCGGCTCCAGCTTGTCGAATCCGAACTTTCGTGACACATATCCAGTCCTGAGGACCCGGAGTTTTTCTTCCTTGCGGCTGATGGGCACCATCATTGTTGCGCTGCTTGCGATCACCATGGCGATTTTCCCGATCTCCGTGCCGCAGGCCGTTGCGCATGCCGCGCATCAACACGCTATGGGGGGTGGGACCGGGCATAAGCATGGCGTTTCCGAGAGGGAACATCAGCATCCGGACCTGCAGGCATCTCATGATGCCGCTGTCGTGGGCTTCTCAGGCAGTCATGATCCGAACACCCAGGATTGCACAGGCGTAGGCTGTTGCAGCATGGGGGCATGCCACGCCTTCCAAGACACTGCCCCTCCAAGCCTCTTCTCCCCCGCTGCTTCCGAGATCTCCATCGCTTTGACGCGCGATGAGCAGGTCGAGGAAGTTATCGTTGGCGGCCTCGACCGCCCGCCACGAACCGTCTGATTCAGGCGCGGGCGGCTAACGCCCGCACGAACCGGCGTGCCCGCTCCCCGAGAGCTGGCGACGACCATCCTGAAGCTCGAACCGGTCTCCCTTCCCAAAACGCGATCCGAATGCCAGGCCTGCTGTGACGGTTGGATTTTTCGTCCACCGTCACGAGACCAGATTCAGACCCGCACTGTGGAGGTCCGCCCGGAGAAGGCCCGTGATGAAGCTCATTTCCCTTGTAGCGCTCGGTCTCAGCCTAGCTGCCTGCGTCCCTACCCAACATCCTTCCCACCTCGTGTCGGCCGCGGACTCTGCCGTCGGCACCCGGCCTCCGGCCTACTCCTCCGTCACCGCGGGCGTGCGCGCCTATGACGTCGTTGACCCACTCGACTGGCGGGAGCTCAACCGGCGTGTCGCACCAGGGGCCAACCCAGAGCGCGACGACTCGAACGACGCCGCCCGACGAGGGCGGTGAGCATGGTCAGGAACAAGGACACAACAACCGCCTTGGGGGCGGCGCGGCAATGTCCGCGCAAGGAAGGCAACACAATGGATCAACAAGAGCGCAGGACGATATCAGTGCCACGTCTGGGGCTGCTCGGTGGTGTCACCTTGACCATGCTGCTGGGCGGCTGCGTCTCCTTTTCGGCAGACGGTGGACTGTCGACAGCGCAGACGGTCGCATACACCGAGTTGGGCAAGGACGTGGTCAAAGTCACCAACGAGGCTGAGGCCCTGGGCATCCAGCAGCGGGCGGAGGAACTGCTGCGTCGTCCGCTTACCCCCGACAGCGCGGTTCAGATTGCACTGCTGAAAAATCGGGGACTTCAGGCGGATTTCAATGAGCTCGGAGTCTCGGAGGCCGAGTATATCCAAGCGACTCTGCCACCAAATCCGACCGTCTCCCTGGCGCGCCTCGGCGGCAGCCTTGAGCTGGAGATCGAGCGCCAGATCGTCGTGGGCCTGTTTGAGCTCGCCACCTTGCCGGCTCGGGCCGCCATCGCCGAGCAGCGTTTCCGCGCCGCGCAGTTCCGCACCGCCGAGGCTGTGCTCCGGCTGGCAGCCGAGACCCGCCGGGAATACTACCGGGCCATCGCGGCCAACCAGCAGGTCGCTTTCATGCAGCAAGCCCTTGGGACGGCGGAAACGGCATCCGAGCTGGCCAAGCAACTCGGTGAGAGCGGTTCGCTGAACAAGCTGGAGCAAGCGCGGGAACACGCCTTCTACCAGGAATTGGGAGCCCAGCTCGCCCGGGCACGGATTGAGCAGAAGGTGGCCCGCGAGCGCCTGATCCGGCAGCTCGGCCTCTGGGGGCGGGACATCGACTTCCGCTTGCCGAGCTCTCTGCCGCCCCTGCCCGCCCGGATCGCCTCGGCCCAGGACATCGAACGCCGGGCGCTCGAACGGAGGGTCGACCTCCAGGCGTTGCGACATGACCTGAACGCGGTAGCCGGTCAGTACGGCCTGACCAACGCCACCCGCTTCGTGACCGATGTCGAGCTCGCCGGCCTCTCCAGCTACGAGCGGTCGACGTCGGCGTTCACCGAGGACGGTCAGACCGTGCTCGAGAGCGAGAGGATCAAGCGGCGTGGCTTGGAGGTCGAGTTCACGATCCCGATCTTCGACTTCGGCGCGGTCGGCGTCCGCAACGCGCAAGAGACCTACATGGCCGCCGCCAACCGCTTGGCGGAGCGGGCCGTCAACGTCCGCTCGGAGGCGCGCGAGTCCTACCTGCGCTACCGCGGCAACTACGACCTCGCCCGTCATTATCAGAGCCGCGTCCTGCCGTTGCAGAAGAAGATCCAGGACGAGGCCCTGCTCCAGTACAGCGGCATGCTCGTCGACGTGAGCCAGCTCATCCTCGATGCCCGCGCCCGCATCCTCAGCAATGTGGACGCCATCAACGCCCGCCGCGACTTCTGGATCGCCGCCACGGACCTCAAGGCCGCTCTGATCGGCGGTGGGGTCGGTGGCGGCGAAGGCGGCGGAGAAACCACTGCAGCAGCGGCCGGCGGCGGAGCCGGTGGCGGCGGACACTGACAAGGGAGAGATCCAATGACCGACCTATCGCGCAGGAACTTCCTCGGCGCCGGAGGCCTGGCCCTCGCCGGTGCCTCGATGATCAGTGGCCGCGCACAGGCCGCGAGCCTGCCCGAGGCTCCCACCATGGCGGAAGCCACGATGCAGCCGCCGCTCTATCCGAAGAGCGGCCCGGACTACCAGCCTGTTGTGACCCTGAACGGCTGGACCCTGCCCTGGCGCCAGAACGGAGACTGGAAGGAGTTCCATCTCGTCGCCGAGCCCGTGGTGCGCGAGCTTGCACCCGGCATGAAGGCGCATCTGTGGGGCTACAACGGGCAGTCGCCGGGGCCGACCATCGAGGCGGTCCAAGGCGACAAGGTGCGCATCTTCGTGACCAACAGGCTTCCGGAGAACACGGCGGTGCACTGGCACGGCCAGCTCCTGCCCAACGGCATGGACGGCGTCGGCGGCCTGACCCAGCCGCACATCCCGCCCGGCAAGACCTTCGTGTACGAGTTCATCTGCCAGAAGTCGGGCACCTTCATGTACCACCCGCATTCGGACGAGATGGTGCAGATGGCCATGGGCATGATGGGCTTCTTCGTCGTGCATCCGCGCGATCCGGCCGAGCGCCGCGTCGACCGCGACTTCGTGTTCCTGCTCAACGCCTTCGACATTGAGGCCGGAAGCTACGTGCCGAAGGTCAACACGATGACAGACTTCAATCTGTGGTGCTGGAACAGCCGCGTGTTCCCCGGCATCGACCCGCTCGTGGTGCGCCAGGGCGACAAGGTCCGAATCCGGTTCGGCAACCTGACGATGACGAACCATCCGATCCACATGCACGGCTACGACTTCAAGGTGACCGGCACGGACGGCGGCTGGGTGCCGGAGACGGCGCAGTGGCCGGAGGTCTCCGTCGACGTCGCAGTGGGGCAGATGCGGGCGTTCGAGTTCGTCGCGGATGCACCAGGCGATTGGGCGATCCACTGCCACAAGTCGCACCACACCATGAACGCCATGGGCCACGACGTGAAGACCTACATCGGCGTGAACATGAAGAAGACCGCTGCGGCCATCAAGAAGGTCGCCCCGGGCTACATGCCGATGGGCGGAAGCGGCATGGGCGAGATGGGCTCGATGGAGATGCCGCTGCCCGACAACACGCTGCCGATGATGACGGGATTCGCCCAGTTCGGCCCTGTCGAGATGGGCGGCATGTTCTCGGTCGTGAAGGTTCGGCCAGGCCTAGCCGCCGACAATTACAAGGATCCGGGTTGGTACAAGCACCCAGAGGGGACCGTCGCCTACGAGTGGACGGGCGAGCAGCTCGCCGAACCCGCTCGCGCGACATCGCCCGACAGTGGCGTGAAAGCCACCGAGTTTAAGGCCATTGATCCCCGAAAGAGGCCGGTCCGCACGGCGACTGGCCACGAAAACCACTGATCTAGACCAGAACCATTGCACAAGGAGCAATCAATGACAGTTCGTTCAATCACCCTCGCAGGGGCACTCGGTGCATTCATCCTGTCAGCCGGACTGGCGCTCGCCGGTCCCGGCGAGCCCGGCCACAGCCACCGGACCTTCGCGGCCGGCGAGCCGGGCGATCCGAAGAAGCCCGTGGCCAAGACCATCGAGGTCACCATGAAGGAGACCGACGACGCCAAGATGCTGTTCGAGCCCAACCAGGTCGAGATCAAGCGCGGTGAGCAGGTGAAGTTCGTGCTCAAGAACGCCGGCAAGACCGATCACGAGTTCATGCTCGACAGCATCCAGAACAACGCCAAGCACAAGATCGCCATGGAGAAGAACCCGGACATGGAGCACGACGACCCGAACGGGAAGCGCCTTGCTCCGAACGGCTCCAACGAGGTTGTTTGGCGCTTCACCAAGCCAGGCACCTTCGAGTTCGCCTGCCTGATCCCGGGCCATTACGAGTCCGGCATGCACGGCACCGTCGTCGTCAAGTGACGGTGTAATCTCCCCCACGATCCAAAAAGGAGTTTGTTATGAAGCGCATTACCATCAGCCTGATCGCCGCCCTGAGCCTCTCCGGTGCTGCCCTCGCGCAGAGCCTGCCCACGGTCTCCGGCACGGTCGAGAAGGTCGACACCGCAGCGGGCAAGATCACTATCGAGCATGGCGCGATTCCGAACCTCAACATGGATGGCATGACCATGGTGTTTCGCGCGCAGGATCCTGCGCTGCTCAAGGACGTGAAGGCTGGCGACAAAGTGCAGTTCACCGCCGACCGCGTGAACGGCCAGATCTCCGTCACCTCAATCAAGAAGGGCTCGTAAGGGCCCTCGCCGCCCCGCAGCACGCGTCCGAGACGCACCGCTCTGTGGGGCGGCTATCCCAATTCAAGAAAGAGACCGCCATGAAACGCCCGACCGCCACTTTCACCACCATCGGAGCTATCCTGGCTACCGTTGCGATCGGCCCGGACTGGATTGCGCAGGCACAGCCGGCCAAAGGAGCGCCGGCAGCCTACGAGCGCGTCCGCGAGGTCATGGACGAGCGCTTCAAGGACATGAAGCTCGCAGGCGATCCCGACAAGGATTTTGCTGCGCTTCTGATTGCTCATCATGAAGACCTTATTTTCCTCGCCAGAACTCAGCTGGAGCACGGTGCGGACGAACAACTGCGCCAAGTTGCGCAAAAGCTTCTGGATGAGCAGCAGAAGCAGATCAACGAACTGAAGGAGTGGCAGGTTCGCAACCGCCAGGCGGATTACCGCGCCAAGGCGGACCAGCCGCCGCATGGATCGGGGCCGCTGGATCAGCGGGCGATCGCCGCGGCTCCTCAGGTGCAGGCCACAGCACCTTCACAACCTGCGGCTCAGCCCGCGCCGGCGAACCTCCCCACCGTTTCCGGCACGGTCGAGAAGGTCGATACAGGCGCCGGCAAGATCACGCTCGATCACGGCCCGATCCCGAACCTCAACATGGACGCCATGACGATGGTATTCAGCACCCAAGATCCTGCCCTCCTCCAAGGCGTGAAGGAAGGCGACAAGGTGCGGTTCCAGGCCGACCGGGTGAACGGGCAGATCTCTGTCGTAACGATCGACACGGGCCGAGCCCAGGCGGCCGCGGTCCAGCCAGCGGCCGCCGTGAACCTGCCGATGGTGTCCGGCACTATTGAGAAGGTGGACACCGGCGCCGGGAAGATCACCATCGACCATGGGCCGATCCCGAACCTGAACATGGATGCGATGACGATGGTGTTCCGGGCGCAGGACCCGGCGGTGCTCAAGGGCGTGAAGGCCGGCGACCGGGTCCGGTTCCAGGCCGATCGCGTGAACGGCCAGATCAGCGTCGTCAGGATCCAGAAGGGCAAGTGACCGCCGTCCGCGGTCGCGCGTTGCCCTGGATCAATGCCGCAATGCGCGGCCGCGCGTAATCCGGTGAGTGGAGCGGATTGACCTTCCCACGATGGCAAGGGCGAGAATCCGTCTCAGCGTACCAGGCGAGGTGAGCCATGACCGACAACCGTACCGTCGACCGCCACTCCCACGGTGGGCATCATCATGCTCCCCATGCCCATGGCGACCATGCCGGGCACCATCATCACCATGAGCCTGCGGGAGATGCCGGGAAGGTGACGGATCCGGTCTGCGGGATGATGGTCGACCCGCACGAAACCAAGCACCGGGCCCAATACCACGGCAAGCCGTATTACTTCTGCTCCCCGGGCTGCCAGTCGAAGTTCATGGCCGAGCCCGCCAAGTACGTTGAGGCGGCAGCCGACCGGACGGCGGAGTCCGTCCCCGAGGGCACGATCTACACCTGCCCGATGCATCCCCAGATCCGCCAGGTCGGACCCGGCTCCTGCCCGATCTGCGGCATGGCGCTCGAGCCCGTTCTGGCGACGGCGGAGACGGGGCCGAGCCACGAGCTCGTCGACATGAAGCGCCGCTTCCGGATTGGGCTCGCCCTGACAGTGCCGGTATTCGCGCTGGAGATGGGCGGCCATCTCATCGGGCTCGATCATGTCATTCCGCGCAACGTCTCCAACTGGATCCAGCTTGCGCTCGCGAGCCCGGTGGTGCTCTGGGCGGGATGGCCGTTCTTCGAGCGCGGCTGGCAGTCGCTGAGGAACCGCAGCCTCAACATGTTCACGCTGATCGCCATGGGCACGGGGGTGGCCTGGCTCTACAGTGTGATCGCGACGCTGGCGCCCGGCATCTTCCCGGCGGCTTTCCGCGGCCACGACGGCTCGGTGGCGGTCTACTTCGAGGCGGCGGCCGTCATCACGGTCCTCGTCCTGCTCGGGCAGGTTCTCGAGCTGCGCGCCCGGGAGAGCACGAGCGGCGCTATCCGCGCCCTGCTCGACCTCGCCCCCAAGACCGCGCGCCTGATCCGGGACGACGGCACCGAGGAGGAGGTCCAGCTCGACAGCGTGCAGGCGGGCGACCGCCTGCGGGTCCGCCCGGGAGAGAAGGTCCCGGTCGACGGGGCCGTGCTCGAGGGGCGCAGCGCGGTCGACGAATCCATGGTGACGGGCGAGTCGATGTCCGTGACCAAGGAGGTCGGCGCTCAGGTGATCGGCGGCACCATGAACCAGTCCGGTGGCCTCATCATCGAGGCGCGCAAGGTCGGCCGTGACACGATGCTGTCGCAGATCGTCCAGCTCGTGGCCGAGGCCCAGCGCAGCCGCGCCCCGATCCAGCGCCTGGCGGATCAGGTCTCGGGCTACTTCGTGCCCGCCGTGATCGGGGTGGCGGTGCTGGCCTTCCTCGCTTGGGCGATCTGGGGACCGGAACCGCGCCTTGCCTTCGGGCTCGTGGCAGCGGTCTCGGTGCTGATCATCGCTTGCCCGTGCGCGCTTGGGCTTGCGACGCCGATGTCAATCATGGTCGGCGTGGGCCGCGGCGCCCAGGCCGGGGTGCTGATCAAGAACGCCGAGGCGCTCGAGCACATGGAGAAGGTCGACACCCTCGTGGTCGACAAGACGGGAACCCTCACCGAGGGCAAGCCTGCGGTGACGTCCATTGTCCCGGCACCGGGCTTCGTCGGGGCCGATGTCCTGCGCCTGTCGGCCAGCGTCGAGCGGGCGAGCGAACATCCGCTCGCGGTGGCCATCGTAGCAGCCGCGGAGGAACAAGGCATCGCCACCGGGCCCGTCACCGAATTCGACTCGCCCACGGGCAAGGGCGCGCTTGGCACCGTGGAAGGCAAGCGCATTGTCCTTGGCAACAAGGCGTTCCTAGCCGAGCACGGCATCGACGTCGCTCCGCTGGCGGAGCAGGCCGACAGATTGCGTGAGGACGGTGCCACCGCGATCTTCGCGGGCATCGACGGCAAGGTGGCAGGAGCCATTGCCATCGCGGATCCGGTGAAGGCCTCGACCCCAGAGGCGCTCGCGGGCCTGAAGGAAGAAGGCGTGCGGGTCGTGATGCTCACCGGCGACAACTGGACGACCGCCAAGGCCGTTGCCCGCCGTCTCGGGATCGAGGAGGTCGAGGCCGAGGTGCTGCCGGACCAGAAGAGCGCCGTCGTCCAACGCTACAAGGCGGCCGGGCGGGTCGTTGCCATGGCGGGTGACGGCGTGAACGATGCCCCGGCACTGGCGGCAGCGGATGTCGGTATCGCGATGGGCACGGGCACCGACGTCGCCATGGAGAGTGCGGGCGTGACCCTGCTCAAGGGTGACCTGACCGGGATCGTGCGGGCGCGGCGGCTGTCGCGGGCCACGATGGGCAACATCCGCCAGAACCTGTTCTTCGCCTTCATCTACAACGCGCTCGGCGTCCCCGTGGCGGCGGGCTTGCTCTACCCGTTCTTCGGCATCCTGCTGTCGCCGATCATCGCGGCCGCCGCGATGGCGCTGTCCTCGGTGAGCGTGATCGGCAACGCGATCCGGCTACGTGCCGTCCGGTTATGAGACTTCGTGCGGACCGCTGCGCCGGTGCGGGCGTGCCGCCTCCTGTCGACGCGGATCCTACCGCCCCGCGTACGGCGCTGTGAGGCAGCGCACACGCACGTCGCAGCGGGCACGATGCTGTGAGGCAGCGCACACGCATGTCGGAGCGCCCAAGGCATGCTTGGCTTGGCCGGTCCAATTCCGGCCCGGCCACCGAAGGGAGACATTCCATGAGTGAGCGCAACCATCGTGCACGCTCGTCCGGCAAGACTGCCCCCCAGTCCGATGACCATGGCGATCATCTGACCATGGATCACTTTCCCACCCGCGACGAGGTGGCCAAAGCCGAGGCGGTCAAAGCCGAACACGAGCCGCACGAGCACGGCCCGCATCCGATGTTCGACCACTTCCCGACCCGGGACGAGTTGCGCGACGCCGAGGCGCATTTCGGCATCGAGCATATGCCGGACCTTGAGACGGCATGGCTGCGGGTCGAGCGGCACCTGAACGAGACTGGACTTGAACTCCGTAAGTCCGATTTGCTGACGCAGCTCACGCCAAAATTCTCGGACGCCCTGATTGGTGACAGGCTCCAGCTCAAGCCTTGGATCATCGCGCTCCTCAAGGCCCTGTTCAGGAGCAGGGCCGATCATCGGACGCTGAGCTCGGCGCAGCGGCAGCAATTCAACGATGCCATTCAACAGGTTCATGCGGATGGGAGCTATCAGGCCCTTGCCGCCGTGCATGCCGACATGAGCCACAACATGCATTCGAGCATGGGGGCCGTCGGCAAGCAGCGCTTCCTGCCATGGCACAGGGTCTATCTCCTGATGATGGAAAACCTGCTGCGCTCCAAGAAGCCGGGACTGACGATCCCCTATTGGAACTACGCGGTCGATAAGGCGCGCCCCGATTGGGTCTGGCGTCCGCCGTCAGTGACGCGGCCGGCCCCCGGCGCGAGCGGATGGCTTCCGGACACCGCGGGCGTGAACGCCATTCTCTCCAATTCCGGGTACACGTCCTTCACCGAGGATCTCGAGTTCGACGCCCACAATCAGGTGCACAACTGGTGTGGCGGAACCCTCAGGAGCCCGCCGACGGCGTCGCAGGATCCGATCTTCTGGCTGCTCCATGCGAACGTCGATCGCATCTGGGACCTGTGGCAACTGAACCATGGCGGCACGCCGTCGCTCGTCGGCACTGATGCGATCATGGATCCATGGACGCAGACTGCCAGCGATGCCAATGACGTGATCAAGCTCGGGTATTCCTACAAGTAACCCAGCATCTCGGGAGGCCCGGACAACGGGCCTCCCGAGGGTCTCATTTGAGCGAGATCAAGGCGTGTTTCCCCGAAACGTTCGAGATTGACCTCGCCTGATCGGGAGGCCTCGCCATGACCACCACATCGAACGTGTCTTCGACGCCGATCAAAAGCTGGCGGACGCTTTTGGTCGGAACCCCCGTGGGCTGGTTCGTTTCGCTCGTCCTAGCAGCCCTCGGGATCTATCTCTTCGCGGCCCACACGGGCCACATCCTGACGGCCCTGCCCTACCTGCTGCTGTTGGCCTGCCCGCTGATGCACCTGTTCATGCATGGACGCCATGGCCACCATCACGGAAAGCGTGAGTGACCATCGCCAAGCCTGCCCGGCTTCGGCTGGCCGAGCTCACGTCAGGCGTGGGTGCGGTCGTCCTCGGCATCGGGCTTGGGGTGCTGGCCGCCAGCCATATCGGCGCCTTCGGCCTTCCGCTCCTGCTTATCGGATTGGTGATCCACGCCTGGGGCATGTTCGACAAGCACCGCCTGGAGCGCCACGTTGACATCGCCAAGGTCTGGTGGGAGCCTGTGGCTTACTGGATCTGCTGGGGCCTCCTCGCCGTGCTCGCGATCGGTCTCGCAGGACGCTTATCCGGCATCGTCTGATCAGCCCGTCAGCGTTCCGGTCACGGGCCGTGCGCCTTTGCCTTTGTCACCGGAACAACAGCCGGAGGCCAGCAAACAGGAGAATAGCGGCAAGCATGTGCCGGGTGCCCCGGTCGGAGATCCATCGCAATCCGATAGCCGAGCCGATCACCGAACCCACCAATGCACCAACACTGTAGAGAGCCGTGCCCGGTGCCGGAGCCTGCCCTGCGATCCAGACGCCTCCGAAGCCCAGCAGGGAGTTGAAAAGGATGAACGGGGCCGACAGGTAGGCCGCCCTTTTGGGCGAAGTCCAGCCCAAGGCGATGAGAAGAGGGGCAAGGAATACACCCCCGCCGATCCCGCTGACTCCGGAGAGAAAGCCCGCACCAGCGCCTCCGATGCCGATGCGCCATGCAGGGGGCTGACGATCCGCACCGTTGTCGACGCTGCGCTTCAACACCATGAGTGCGGCAGCGATGACCAGTAGGGAGCCGGTGACGAGGAAATACGGCTTGCCCTCTAGCACCACCAGACCACCAAGGAAGGCGGCCGGCAGCGACGTTGCCGCAATGTGGGCGAAGAAGGACCAATCAATCAGATCCTTCTGGTGAAGGCGCCAGGTTGCGTAACTGGCCGCGACGACGTTCAGGAGCAGGGCCGTGGGGCGCATCTCCGAGGACGGGAATCCGGCAAAGGCCATCACCGCAACGAACGCGGTGCCGCCAGCCTGCCCTACCGTGGCATATAGAAGAGAAACGGCCGCGATGACCACAGTCAGTATCAGCATGCCGTTCCTTTTGAATGGCGGATTTGCACCTGCCGGCGCAGGCAGGGCAGAAGGATACCTGATGGATCTGAGAAGTATCCCATGAATGCCATGAACGCTTCCGATTGGATGCCTGCCGAAGCATATCGATTGGCACGACCGCTCAAGCTGCCCCCCGGAGAGACTCTCTTCCGCCGTGGTGACGAGCCGAAAGGCCTGTTCCTTGTGGAAAGCGGAGAAATCCGTCTGATCCGGGTCGACGCCGGTGGACGCGAGATCATCCTTTTCCGGGCTTACGCCGGGGACCTGCTTGCGGAGGCCTCCCTGTTCTCTGACGTCTATCACTGTGACGCCACGGCGGCGGCTCCGTCGGTGGTGCGGCTGTTCCCGAAGGCGGCCCTGCTTGAGGCCTTCGGCCGTGATCCGGCAGCGGCCCGAGGTTTCATGGCCATGCTGGCCCGACAGGTGATGTCGCTTCGGACCCGGCTGGAAAACCGTAATCTCAGGACTGCACGAGACCGCGTCCTGCACCACATTGCCCTTCACGCGGAGGACGGCTCCGTCGTGATTGCCGGCAACCTCAAGGCCATGGCCGCGGAGCTCGGCCTGTCTCACGAAAGCCTCTACCGCACCCTCGCCGCCCTGGAGGCAGAGGGAGCCATTGCCAGGACCCAACACGAGATACGGCTTCTTTCGGATGCTGTATGATCGCGATCATATGAGCCCGCTGTCAGGAGCAGTATGCCGGACCGGTTCCATCCGCAGGAGCCTTCCATGGCCGCCACCCGCCTCGCCGCCGTCGCTCTGTTTCTTGCCTCCACACCCGCACTTGCGCAGCACCAGCATCCCCAGGCTCATGCCACACCCTACGCCGGGTTCGAAAAGCGGGACATCAAGACTTTGTCAGAGCAGCAGATCGCTGACCTGAGGGCCGGACGTGGCATGGGTCTCGCGTTGGCGGCGGAGTTGAACGGATACCCCGGCCCCGTCCACGTCCTGGAATTGGCGGACCGGTTAGGGCTCGATGATCCACAGCGGATGCGAATCCGGGAGCTCACCGACGCTATGAAGGCCGAGACGATCCCGCTTGGAGGCCGCCTCATCGATCAGGAGATCGAACTCGACGGCTTGTTCGCCACACGCCAAGCGACGCCGTTTAACCTGACCGCGGCGACCGATGCCATTGGCCGGACACATGGGTTGCTGAGGGCGGCGCACCTGAAATACCACCTGACGACCGCGGCGCTGCTCACCGCGGAGCAGATCCGGCAGTACAACCAATTGCGGGGCTATGGCGCTTCGGGCCATGCCGATTGATCGCGCCTGACCGGATCAGGCCATCCTGGCCGGACGAAGGAATAAGGCCCCCGCCATGGTTCGGCGAGGGCCGTGATACTCTATTGAGAGCCCTCTTTCTTGGCGTTCTTCTGCAGCCAGATTTTCATCTCGGTGATTTCCTGCCCCTGCTCCTTGATCGTCTTCTCAGCCATCTTCTTGGCTTCGGCGTTGTCGCCGGTCTTGAGGACCACGTTGGCCATGTCGATGGCACCCTGGTGGTGAGCGATCATCCCGCAGATGAAGGCGACGTCGGAGTCCTTGATCATGTGGGCGGCCATCATCGGGCCGTGCATCTTCATCATAGCCTGCATGTAGCCCTTCTGGGCGTCGTTCATGTTGGCCATCATGCCCTGCATGCTCTGCATCATGCCGGACATGTCCATGCCCTGCATGTTCTGCATGTTTTGCATCTGCCCGCTGGCCTGAACCGCGGTCCGGCACTCTTCCGGTAGGCTCTCGGCCGACATGGCCATCTGGCCGCCCGAGGGGTGCTGCATCTGTTGCTGCGGCTGGGTCTGCTGGGCAAGCGCACCAAAGGTGCTGGCGGAAACGAAGGTAGCCGCAAAAGCAATCATTCGGGTGGTCATGTTGGTATCCTTTCGTTGGTGTTCGGAGGGTGAGGAGGCTCAGGCCGCCATCTTGCGGCAGCTCTCGGCACAGCGGCGGCACTGGTCGACGCATTCCTGCATGTCGCCCACCTGCTCGCAGGACTTGGCGCACTCCTCGCAGATCTCGGCGCACTCGCGGCAGGTGTGCTTGTGGTGGGGTGTGCCGATCAGCATGAAGTGGGCCGAGGTCCGGCAGATCTCGGCACAGGCCATCATGAGGCGGAAGTGGCCGGGCTCGACGTGCTTTCCGCCCTGTTCGAGGCAGTGGGTCATCGCCATGCCGAGGCAGGTCTGGTAGCAGCGCAGGCATTCGTCGATGCAGGACTGCATCTCTTTCGACATCTGGTGCATGGTGTTCTCCTAAATTCCAGGCGCGGGGAGTTGTCGGCCCGCAAGGGCGCGGCGCCTGACGCGCCGGCGAGCCAGGTCGCATGACGGGCGTAAGCGCACGCCGAGGCGTGTCGGTTCCACCTCCGGTTCAGGCAAGCTTGGGCGGACGGTCGAGGCCCGAGGCGGCGATGGGAACCGCTTCCAAATCACGCGGGATCGGGATGGAGACCCACGGCAAAGGAATGGGTGCCAAGCTGGCGAAGCCCGGCACGACGGCCATGATGCACCCTGGGTGACAGCAGGACTGACCCATGGCGTGGTGCTTAGAGGTGGCCCCTTGATGGTGGTCCCGCTCGGCCTGAACCGTCTGCCCAGCTTGCTTCTGATGGACCGTCATTTCCACGGGCGAGGCCGCTGCCTGGGCTGCTGCATACACGGGTGCGCTCGCGAGGCCGAGAGCGACCGTCACGACCAGCAAACAGCGAAGCATGAGGCGAATGCAGGCCACGGCAGGATCCTTGAGGTCATGGCGTCCAACATTTGGCCGGATGATCTGTTCCCGCAGCCGACCCATACGTCATGGGCCAGTTCGTGCAATTGACCGCTTGACCTTGCCACCGTGGGAAGGTGCAGGGTGCATTCATGATCCCTCTGAACCGGAGATTTGAACCATGTGCGGATGCAGCACTCACCAGGCCCAAGCCACCCAGACGATCGAGCGTGATCCGAATGCCCTGACCCTGCGGGTCGAGGACATGACCTGCGGCCACTGCGCCGCCACGATCAAGAAGGCGATTGAGACCAGCCTGCCCGGCACGAGCGTCGACGCCGATCCGGCCTCCAAATTTGTTTCAGTCCGCGGCAGCACCGATTTGAGCTCCATCAAGGCCCTCGTGACCGAGGCCGGCTACACTCCGACTGCAGCTTAAGGAGACCCTCATGCTTGACCGCCGCCGCTTCCTGACAGTCCTCGGAGCCTCTGGCGCCGCCCTCGTGACGGGACAGGCTTTCGCACAAGCCACCCTGCCGAAGGTCGTCGTCACCAAGGACCCGAACTGCGGCTGCTGCGGCGGCTGGGTCGAGCACATGAAGGCCGCCGGCTTCCCGGTTGAGGTGGTCACCACGCCCCAGGTCAATCGGGTCAAGGTCCGCCTCAGCGTGCCGGACAACCTCGCCTCCTGCCACACGGCCGAGGTGGGCGGCTATGTCATCGAAGGCCACGTGCCGGCGGACGCGGTCAAGCGCCTGCTGGTCGAGAAGCCGCAGGCGAAGGGACTAGCCGTGCCCGGCATGCCAGTCGGCTCGCCGGGCATGGAGGTGGCTGGGGTCGAGAACGATACGTACGAGGTCGTCCTGTTCGGGCCGTCCGGCCAAGCCACGTTTGCCCGCTACCAGGGCACGCGCCCCGTCTGACCGAGCGTTCCCCGGCCCGGTTCGCCAGGATTGGGTCGGAACCGGCGCGGGACGTGACCTGCATCAATGCCCTCCAGCCCAGGCCAGGGGGTGAGCCATCGTTGGAGTGTTCCTAATGGCGGCGTTGCGAGCCATTTTGTGCGTGATCGGCCTTCTAATGGTCGTGATCGCTCCCGCCACGGGCCGGCCGGGCCACGCCACCCATGCAGTCACATCGGTGGTCGGCACTCCTTGCGCACACGACACGGCCGATCATGCGCCCGCCGCGGCATGCCCTCGGGGAATGGCGGCGTGCCCGAACCACTGCCCGCAGGTGCCGCAGGCCACCTTTGCCCTCGGCCCGCTTGCGGTGACATCCCGTCCCCCCTTCGTCCGCGACATCGCCGGCCGGGACCAGGACGGGCCGACGCGCCATCTGCCGCCACCCAAGCTCCTCTCCTGATCGCCATCACCCTCAATCCCTGTGCGAACGGAGAAGACAGATGTCCCTGCGCATGAACCGCCGCAGCTTCCTTTCGATGACTGCTTTCGCCTCTTTGGCGGCCACCCCGGTCGGCCGCACCCTGGCCCAGACGCCGGGCGCCCCCTCTGCCCTCAAGCCGCTTCGGATTGTGAAGCGCACTATCGAGGTCAACCGCCGGTCCGCCAGCGTGTATGGCCTGCTCGGCCCCGACGGCAGACCAGGCCTGACCTTCACCGAAGGCGAGGAGTTCCGAGTCCGGCTCGTAAACGAGTCCGGCGAGCCCACCACGGTGCACTGGCATGGCCTGACCCCGCCCTGGGCCGCAGACGGCGTGGCCGATGCGCCCCTGCCGCTGATCGGCGTCGGCGAAACCCGGGAGTACGGTTTCCCGGTGGGCTCGGCCGGAACCCACTGGATGCACGCCCACACCCTGCAGGAGCAGGCCCTGCTCGCGGCGCCCTTGATCGTCCGCGACCGCCGGCCAGCGGACGAGCAGGAGGTCGTCGTGCTGCTACATGACTTCTCGTTCACACCGGCCGAGGAGTTGCTTGCGCGGCTCACCGGAGGATCCGGCCACGTCGGCATGAACCACGGTGCCATGGGCCATGGTGTCATGAGCCCCATGCCCGCCATGTCGGAACACGCCGGGCAGGGGGCGCCGGTGTCTGGCCACGCGGGCCACGGGGTTCCGGCGATGGCAATGGATGTGAACGACGTCGAGTATGACGCCTACCTCGCCAATGACCGCACCCTCGACGACCCGGAGGTCGTGCGGCTCGATAAGGGCGGGCGCGTGCGGGTACGCATCATCAACGGCGCCACCGCGACGGGCTTCACCATCGACACCGGACGCGTCGAGGCACGGCTCGTGGCCGTCGACGGGCAGCCCGTCGTTCCAGTCCCAGGCCGCCTTTTCCCCGTGACCATGGGGCAGAGGATCGACCTTGTCCTGGAGATGCCGAAGGACGACCAAAGCGTGCCGATCCTTGCACTGCGCGAAAACGCGCCGGAACGGACTGGGATCATCCTGGCCACCGCTGGTGCCCAAGTCGGAAAGCTCGCCACCACCGGCGCGGGCAAGGGCCCTCTCCTGGATCTCGCCGTGGAGCGGCACCTCCGCGCCGCGGCACCCCTGGCCCCCCGTGCCGCGAACCGCACAATCACCACCGAGCTGCAGGGCACCATGGAAGGTTATGCTTGGAGCCAGAGCGGCTTTGACAGGCCCGCGCCTGTCCGCAAGGGCGAGCGGGTGGCAATCACCATGCGCAACACCAGCATGATGGCCCACCCGATGCATCTGCATGGGCACCGCTTCCAGGTCATTGGCATTGACGGCACGCAGATCGCAGGAGCGGTCCGTGACACGGTCCTGGTGACGCCAGGAAGTACGGTGACCGTGGCTTTCGAGGCCGACAACGCGGGCACGTTTGCCTTCCACTGCCATCATCTCTACCACATGGCGGCAGGCATGATGGGTTTCATCACCTATGATGGTATTTCCGGGTGATAGACGCACGAGGAGGGGCGTTTTCCGACGCCCCTCTGCTTTTGCACCGTCATCGTTTGCATCGGTTCCACCAGCCCGAAGTTGAGAACCATCAGTGTTGACCGCCTAGACGCCAAAGCGATCCGCCCCGAACCAGACCTTCCTTTCCTCAGACACGGTGCTCATGGCATGCCCGAGGCGAGACGAACAAGCACATGCCAAGGTCGCCCCGCCTGCAGCAACTGCCGAAAGGCACCCCTTCTTCGGTGTAAAATTCCGAATGTGACTGCCTGCTCAGGCGCATTCTGTGGCGGATGTGTCGGATACTGACAGCCAACGAACTGTCATCATCTCAGGTCCTATTCCGTGTCGCCCTCAATCTTGCGCATTCCGAGTGACGAGAAGCTTCCCGCAGCCGCCGATGTGGTCATCATTGGCGGCGGTATTGTCGGTGCGACCGCCGCGTATTTCCTCGCCCGGCGCGGCCACTCGGTGGCCCTTTTGGAAAAAGGCTACATTGGCTGCGAACAGTCGAGCCGGAACTGGGGCTGGTGCCGACAGCAGAATCGCGACGCGCGCGAACTGCCGCTCTCCGGCATTGCCCTGCGGCTCTGGGATGAACTCACGACCGAGATCGGCCGAGATCTTGGTTTCCGCCGCTGCGGCCTCATCTACGCCACCGATGATCCGAAGCAACTCGGTGAATGGGAGAAATGGCGCGAGACGGCGCGCCGGTTCGGGGTCAATACGAAGATGCTGAGCCCGGCAGAGGCGACGACCGCACTGCCGGCTACCGGGCGGCGGTGGCTCGGGGGCGTTCACTCGTTGGAGGACGGTAAGGCAGAACCAGGACTTGCCGCACCGACGATCGCCGAAGGCGCGCGCGCCCATGGTGCCACAATCCACCAGAACTGCGCCGCACGCGGCCTCGACATCACCCATGGCGCGGTGACCGGCGTGGTCACAGAGAAGGGGCTCATCCGGGCCAACGCGGTCCTGTGCGCCGCTGGCGCTTGGGCGTCCGCCTTCTGCCGTCGTCACAAGATTTCCTTTCCTCAGGCGAGTGTGTGCCAGAGTACACTGCGCACCCGTCCGGCCCCGAACGTGGGCGAGGCAATCTATACGCCGGACTGCGTGCTCACGCGCCGCATTGATGGCAGTTATACTCTGGCCATCAGCGGAAAGGCGGTGCTGGAGATCACCCCACAGAGCATCCGCTACGCGCGCTCCTTCATGCCCATGTTCGTCAAGCGCCTGAAGGCCGTAGAGATCGGCGTCGGCAAGTCCTTGTTCGAAGGGCCGGAAGCGCTGGGCAGATGGCGCCTGGACGAACCGTCGCCCTTCGAGCGGATCCGTGTCCTCGACCCCTCACCCAAGTCTCGGGCCATCGCCACAACCCTGGAGCGCGTCAAAAAGCTCGTCCCTGCCCTGGCCAGCGTCGAGGTGGCAGAGAGCTGGGGCGCCTATGTGGACTCCACTCCTGACGCGGTGCCGGTCATCTCCTCCGTGGAAGGGATCCAAGGCTTTTTCCTCGCTGCAGGGTGTTCGGGCCATGGCTTCGGTATCGGACCGGGGATCGGGCATTTGGCTGCCGACCTGGTCGCCAACGAAACTCCTTGTGTTGATCCCACTCCCTTCCGCCTCTCGCGCCTGTTGGATGGCTCGAAGGTGGAGGTCGGGTCGATCTGATTTGCCGCTGCGAAGGAGCAGAGCATGAGTTTACCCGCCATCGAGCGTCAGGGCACCGGCCAACGGACGACACCGCGGCCGGTTGCCGGCCCCGATGTTGCGGAAGAGGCGTGGCATCGGGTCCGGGCGGCCTATCCGCCCCAGCAGCCGTTGCTGAACCTGAACAATGCAGCCGTCAGCCCGCCGCCACTCGTCGTCCAGCAGGCGGTCATCGACGCCTATCTGCTCATCGGCCAGAATCCCGACGTCAACATGTGGAGCAAGCTGGATGCGGCACTCCCCGACATCAAGAAGCAGCTCGCTGAATTGGTCGACTGTGCGCCGCATGAAATCGCCCTGAACCGCAATTCGTCGGAGGGCCTGTCCACGGCCATTTTTGGTATACCACTCACGCCTGGCGACCAGGTGCTGTTGTCACCGTGGGATTACCCCAGCGTGCGCGCGGGCTGGCTCCAGCGGCAGCAGCGGGACGGCATTGAGGCGGTGACCTGCCGCTTCGATCTTATGGCCAGCGACGACGACATCGTTGCTGCCTTCGAAGCGGCGATTACGCCGCGCACCCGCGTCATGCAGCTAACCCACATGTTCCACTGGAACGGGCGGGTTTTGCCCGTCAAACAACTGTGCGCTTTGGCCCGCGCACATGACATCGTCACGGTCGTCGATGGTGCCCAGACCTTCGCGCAAATGCCTGTCAGCTTTCGTGAACTCGGTTGCGATTTCTTCGTCGCAAGCCTGCACAAGTGGTTGGGCGCACCGGTCGGCAACGGTATGCTGATCGTCAAGGAAGCTCACATCGACCGCACTTGGCCGCTGCTCGCGCCCTTCGACCAGCCGCCGATTGGGATCGACAAATTCGATCACTGGAACCTCGGCACCTACAATTCAGCGATACAGGCCGGGATCGCGCCGGCGATCCAGCTCCACAGAGAGATCGGGGTTCGTACCATTCACGCACGGTTGCAGGAGCTGACCCGCTACTGGATAAGCCTCGCTCACGACATCCCCGGTTTCCGGCTGCATACACCGTTGGACACCGATGACCTCGGCGCCGTAAGCCTGTTTTCCATCGACCACGTGGACTCCAAAGCCCTTGAGCGAGAGCTGCGAGAGAAGCACCAGGTTCATGTCAAATACCGCGAGGTCGACCACGTGGAGGGGCTCCGCGTCTCGCCTCACGTCTACATGCTGAGAGCTGACCTCGATACTTTCGTGACAGCGCTAAGGAATGCAGTAAAACACGTCGACCGCTGAGGCGAGGCAGACCTGCGGACAATAGGTACGATCATGCTGGACGACACATTTCTCCTTGATGCCTTCACCGTACAACTCCGCGACATCATGGATGCGGATCTCGATGCGCTCCATGTGCTGTCCTTGAGCGTCGGCTGGCCCCATCGGCCCGAGGACTGGGAGTTGCTGCGCGAGGTGGGACAAGGCGTCGTGGCGCTAGACCCTATCGGCCGGGTGTATGGGTCGGCCATGTGGTTCCCGTTCGGCGATGATTTCGCCACTGTCGGCATGGTTATCACCCCGCCTCGGTTACAGGCCAACGGCGGCGGACTATGGCTGATGCGCCATGTCCTGGCACGCACCCAAGGACGCTCGATCGGCCTTCACGCCACGCAGGCCGCGCACCGGCTTTATCTGTCGCTCGGCTTTGTGGACGAAAGGATCGTCCACCAGTGCCAGGGGGAGGCGATGATGCCCCCAGACGTGGCGCCTCCCACCAATGCCGAGGTGAGAGATCTGCAACCTTCCGACTTTGCCGCTCTCTGCGAGCTGGACCGGCGGGCCAGGGGCGCCGACCGGGCTAACCTCCTTGCTTCGTTGGTGACGCGGTCACGCGGCACCGTGCTCTTCCGCGAAGGAAACCTGGAGGCGGTCGCGCTATGCCGCCCCTTCGGACGCGGATCCGTGGTGGGACCGGTCATCGCGGCGACGGATGAGGACGCGATCGCGGCGGTTCGTCCTCTGGTGGCGGCTCACGCGGGAACCTTCCTGCGCATCGACACGGGACACACGGAAGGCGAATTTGCCCACTTTGTCTCTCAATGCGGCCTACCGGTCTACGACAGCGTGACCCAAATGTCGCTTGGGCGCCCATGGACACCTCCGGCGGCGCGGGCACCCGCTGTCTATGCCCTGGCGAGCCATACCACTGGCTGAACGACGAAAAATCTCGGAGATCCTGTGATGCCGACAAGTCCCATGCTCCTCGAGACCGATCGCGGCTCTATGCGCGTCGAGCACGACCTGCTGGGTGATCTGGCGGTTCCTGCTGACGCCTATTACGGCGTGCAGACGGCCCGCGCCTTGGACAATTTCCAGATCACCGGCACACCGCTATCCCATTTCCCGAACTTCGTTCACGCGCTGGCGATGGTGAAGAAGGCAGCCGCTCGCGCTAACCGCAAGCTCGGCCTTCTCCCGGAACGACTGGAAGATGCGATCTCGGCGGCCTGCGACGAGGTGATCGCCGGACGATGGCATGATCAGTTCGTCGTTGACATGATCCAGGGTGGTGCCGGCACCTCGACCAACATGAACGCCAACGAGGTGATCGCCAATCGCGCCCTGGAGCTCATGGGATACGAGAAGGGGCAGTACGAACACCTTCACCCCAACAACCATGTTAACCTGTCGCAATCCACCAACGACGTCTATCCCACCGCCATCAGGCTGGGTCTCCTCTTGAGCTACGGCGACCTCACGCATGCCATGGAAAATCTCTGCGCCGCCCTACGCGCCAAGAGCGAAGAGTTCGCGCACATCATCAAGATGGGACGAACCCAGCTGCAAGATGCCGTTCCCATGACGCTCGGCCAAGAATTTCGGGCCTTCGCGACCACTATGAGTGAGGACATCGAGCGCACTCACGAGCTGGTGAGACTGTTGCGAGAGGTCAATCTAGGAGCGACCGCCATCGGCACCGGCATCAACACGGATCCGCGCTACGCGGCACTCGTGGTTTCCGAACTCTCCGAGATCAGCGGCGAGGCCCTGGTGCTGGCGGCTGACCTCATCGAGGCCACCTCGGATACCGGCGCCTTCGTCACCTTTTCGGGCGTCCTGAAGCGCATCGCGGTGAAGGTGTCCAAGATCTGCAACGATCTGCGCCTCCTCTCCAGTGGCCCGCGTGCGGGATTGGGGGAAATCAATCTTCCGCCTGTCCAACCGGGTTCGTCCATCATGCCTGGCAAGGTTAACCCGGTGATTCCGGAGGTGGTCAATCAGGTGGCTTATCAGGTCATTGGCAACGATCTGACGGTAACCTTTGCGGCTGAAGCCGGGCAGTTGCAGCTCAATGCTTTCGAGCCGGTGATCGCTCTCAACATTCTTCAGTCCATGCGCATCATGACACGTGCCATGACGGCGCTGGCTGAGCGCTGCATCAAGGGCATCACCGCCAACGAGGATCATTGCCGCAAGATGGTCACCCACAGCATCGGCCTCGTGACCGCGCTGAACCCGGTCATTGGTTATGAGAACGCGACCCGCATCGCGCAGAAGGCGCAGGCCACGGGCCGCGGTGTTGCCGACCTCGTGCTGGAGGAGGGTCTGCTCAGTTTGGTCGAACTCAATGACATTCTGCGACCGGAAAACATGACCCGGCCACGCAGGATCGTCACCCTCCCATCGAACTGAAGGAAAACAGCCATGCTCGTCGGCGTTCCGAAGGAAATCAAAGCTCACGAATACCGTGTCGGGCTCACCCCCAGCGCAGTGCGGGAATATGTGGCACACGGGCATAACGTGTTGGTGGAGACCGACGCGGGCGCCGGTATCGGCGCCAGCGACGATGCTTATCGCACGGCGGGAGCGGAAATCGCAGCAGACGCGGCGGAAGTGTTTGCCAAGTCTACGATGATCATCAAGGTCAAGGAGCCGCAGCCGTCCGAATGGGTGCAGCTGCGCGAGGGGCAGACTCTTTTCACTTACCTGCATCTCGCGCCTGATCCGGAGCAAACCAAAGGCCTGCTCGCCTCCGGCTGCACGGCAGTGGCCTATGAAACGGTGGTAGACGCGAAGGGTGGCTTGCCGCTCCTCGCTCCCATGAGCGAGGTGGCCGGCCGGCTCTCCATCGAAGCAGCGGCACTGGCACTACGGCGCTACAATGGCGGGCGCGGGCTCCTTCTGGGCGGTGTGCCGGGGGTACCGCCGGCCCGCGTGCTGGTGCTGGGCGGTGGCGTGGTGGGGACTCAGGCCGCGCGTATGGCAGTGGGGCTGGGTGCCGAAGTAACTATTCTCGATCGCGCCATTCCCCGGCTGCGCCAGCTCGATGATCTGTTCGCAGGGCGCGTGCGCACGCGATATTCCACCCTGGCAGCTATCGAAGAGGAGATTGCGGGGGCAGACGTGGTGATTGGGGCGGTTCTCGTGCCCGGTGCCAGCGCACCGAAATTGGTGAGCCGAGCCATGCTTTCACGCATGAAGCCGCGCGCGGTGCTCGTGGACGTCGCGATCGATCAGGGCGGCTGCTTCGAGACCTCCCGCCCCACGACTCACGAGAGTCCCACCTTCGAGGTGGATGGGGTGATTCATTACTGCGTCGCCAACATGCCTGGCGCAGTGCCTGTGACGTCGAGCGAAGCGTTGAACAACGCCACGCTGCCTTACGGCCTCGCGCTGGCGGATCGGGGCTTCGAGGCAGTGTTTGAGACGCCTGGGCTCCTGGAGGGGCTCAATGTGCATGCCGGACAGCTCACCTACAAAGCCGTCGCGGAGAGCCTCGGCCTTCCCTGGACCGATCTAAGGAGCCTGCGCTGATGGCGGCTGCATTGCAAACCCGGGATCGGAACAAGCGCTGATCACGTTGACACACCAGGGCAAGGTTTGCCGATCTAGGAGAAGAGGGTGTGGTCGCAACCGCACGAACGAGCCCAGGCTCCGGACCGAACGGAATAACTTCCGCGAAACCTGCCTCGTAAACCCTGCTCTGACGAATGGGTGGACATCATGTCCAACTCCCTTGACCCATTCGTCCCGAGATCTGATCGAGAGCAGTTCATTCTTGACCGGCGTGAGCCGGCAGGTCAGCCGCAGTTAATCGAGCAGTTTTACGAGCAATGGAACTTAAGCGAGCACCTCTGCGGGTTCGCCCTATCAAGGGTGAGCCTGCCTACAGCTTGTTCGGTCGTCTAACAGCACGAAACCATTACGACAGCTGTCGTGCGTTCGCCAGAGATCATGGCTTGAAATACAACAAAGGCATTCTCTACGGCAGGATGCTTGATGATTTATCGGTTGTATCAGGAGTTGATGTAGCAACATTGCGGGATGCGACCGTTGTTTATCAACACAGCAAGATTCAAATTTGTGGACAAGAGCTTGATGCAAAGGATTGGTCATCCTCCAAGAGGCGCATCTGTCCTGATTGTCTGGGCCAAGACTTTCGCTCAGCCTCAAAGAGCCGAGGGCCGATCACACTGCAACCGCATCGGAGAACTTGGTGGGACGTCACTATAGTTGAACATTGCCCAATTCACCTCGTGAAGCTTTTAGGTGATTGTCCCCGCTGCACGAAGCCACTCTCATATGATGCTCCTCTGCCTTGGCAGTGTACATGTGGCTTCGATCTTTCGAGACACAGGACCCCACGAATGAAGGCAGATGACTGTGTGTCTGATCGCTATATTGTTGGGCGTCTTGGGGGGTGCGCTCCGTTACCCGTGTTCGCATTGGATAGGCTGCCACTATATGCGGCGGCGTCGGCTCTGCAGCAGATTGGAAGAGCCGCTTTGTATGGAAGAGAATACTATGCCGTTAGTTCGGCAAAACATGGTGGCGTTGAAGTCCGCAAAACTGGTTTGAGGATACTTAGATCATGGCCTGGGGCTTTCGACGATCTTCTCGATAAACTTGTGGCACAGCGAGATGTCTCAAAGCGGGGGGCAAGAGTTGCAATGACCGCAATGTATGGCGATCTGTATCGCTGGCTCTACGCAAGCCAAATTCCTGAATTCGATCTTTTTCGCAATGCTTTTAAAAGTCATGCAGCACAAAGGGTAACTTGGAACAATTCTTTGACGGCTTTTGGAGGCACGCTAGAGACCCACACCACTACACTTGGAACAATTATAGACCATTGTGGCTCACCCTTTGTGAAAACGTATCTCTTCGCAATGCATCTCGGCTACATAGATGCGAGCCAACCAATTATGAGAGCTCATCCAGTTCCGAGGAGTGCGTTGGACAAAATCCAAGCAATGCTTCAAGACGAAATTTATAGACTGGATGCAGCAAGTTATCTCGGCATAGACACCTATAGGCTGAAGAAGCTGTGCGACCGTCGTATGATTGAAGTAATCTCGTTAAAGGCCCAAGGCAGTAGGTTGAATGTACTTTTGCGGTCAAATTTAGATGGGTTTTTGGATAAACTTTCCAGAGACGCCCCTGATGTCGAGGAACCTCCGGAAGCCGCAAAAACAATCCTTAAGGCGGCAAAAAAATTAAACCTAGATTCTCTCGAACTTATTCAATTGATTTTTGATGGCAAAATTCAAGTTATCGCTAGACAACGTTCGCTCCGAGGACTTTTATCGCTGTTTGTCGATTTAGAGGATGTTCTTAAATTACGGCAGGCCGCCCCAAATCTTTACACTTTGAAGCATGCGGCGAAACAATTCGGGCAAACCTACGATGCCATGCAACTGCTAACCAGTGAGGGAGCGATCCCAAGCATTCCTAATCCTAGTACGAGACAACACAGTCGCCTTGTGACACGTGAGGATTGCCAAAAGTTTTTCCAGGAGTACGCCTCTGTGGGGGAACTCGCAGCACGTTCCGGACAGTCGCCAAACACATTAGTCCGGGTTCTTACCCAGATGGCCGTTGAACCACGTTCAATCGGTAGTCGCAGCAAACTATTTTATGCCCGCTCATCCGCAGAAATCGCGCTATCGAAGTGGGACTGGACTGTTGATCTGCAAGCTCGAAGGCTGAAGTCTCAGAGGCTAAAAGCAGAAGAGAGATTAAGAGCTAAATCTCACTTAGATCGGATTGAAATCCCGAGCAAAATTCGCTTGATGAGCCGGGACCAAGCGAAAATTTTCTTACAATCTCATTTCCAGTATAGATTTGTACATATTCCGTGCGCCGACACTGGGGGCCTGCAGATCAAAGCGATACTGAAGTCCAAAGATGGGATACACAGGGTCGCCTATGAAGTATTCATGAACTCCAGGCTGCTCCCTTCCGAAAGAGCCATCCAACTTCTGTACCTGATCCATGCATCTGCGGGAAAGATGAGCATTCGGCAAATGCTCGGCACCGTAGGTGGATGTCAAAAGGCAGCCAGCGCGCTTTACCGTTACATTTTGAACGATGTTGGCCTTGAAGCTGCAAGCAACATCATTGCCTCGATTATAGTTGATCCCACGGTATTGCCCACTGCTGGCGATCCAATGATAGAACCCCAGGAAACGACACGTGCGGCTTGTTTGTGGTCAAGTGAGCCGCAATAGCTCAGAGCTGGCAGCAAATCACGCCGAGGGATTTGCTGAGGTTGTGGCGTTCTCGAGTACTAAGAGCCATAATGAGGCCTCGGTATCGAAGTCTATGCAATTGGTTCCAATTGGGACCTAAAGTCAGTCTAAATGGTTTCCGATGCAGCATAAATGGTTTCCGAAAGATCGCTCATTTGGCTAAAAATAAGGAAAGTGCAAAAGCCTAATTGGTTTCCGGAACATGTTGTCCCCGGGTACTGAAGTCTGACTCTAACCCGGGGGTATCATGACTCGAGTCGGCGAGAAGCCTGACTCTTCGGCCCGTACAGCCTTAGGTTGTGCATGGACTGGCAAGACCAGGCGCATCCGCCAAGGATTGGACATGGCCCGCCTTCCTGACGGAGGCGGGCCATTTTCCGTCCAGGGGCACCGGCCGTGCCGATCCCGGCATCGAGTCCTGCGGCGGATGCGGGTCGCTCGCCACGCACCGTGCTCACGAATCCTGCGGTTCCGCGGCGTCGAACCGCCGGAATCGGCACTTCCGTGCGTCGGGCACCAGGTCCCAACGCCAGTTCACGTAACCCTTTCCGAACTCCCATTGAAGGGATTCATAGGTGTAGACAGAAGGTTCATCCTGCCGCTTCTCCCTTCCGGTCGGGAAGCCGGGCGGCGAAGACTTCTTTGGCCGCAAACAGCCCGTTGAGCGCCGCAGGAAAGCCGGCATAAACCGCCATCTGTATGATGGTTTCGGTGATCTCCTCCTTCGTCAGCCCGACATTCAGCCCCGCCTCGATATGGACTTTCAGTTGCGGGGTCGCGTTTCCCATCGCGGTCAGCGCCGCGATGGTCGCGATCTCACGGGCGCGCAGATCGAGCCCGGGGCGGCTGTAAATATCGCCAAACGAGAACTCGAACACGTAGTTGGCGAAGTCGGGGGCAATGTCAGCCAGGGCGGCAATGACCTTGTGGCCGGCTTCGCCGTCGATTTCAGCGAGCGCCCGCTTGCCGCGTTCCAGCCGGCTTTCGCGGGCGTTCGGGGATTGGTGCGTCATAGTCCTTCATCCTCTGTTCCTTGCCGGCATATCCGGCGATCTTGGTGTCGAGGACGAGAAGGCAGGCTTGCAGTTTGGCCACATGCGCACGGACACGCTCACGGTGCTGTTCGAGCAACGCGCTGCGCTCCGCTTCCGTGTCGACGCCGCGCTCCCGCAAGGCCGCGTAACGCAGCATTTCCCGTATAGGCATCCCGGTCGTCTTGAGACGATCGAGAAATTCTATCCAGGTCAGGATTGATGCGTCGTAGTCACGTTGGCCCGATCGGTCCCTGTCAGCATGGGGCAACAGCCCGATCCGCTCATAGTAACGGATCGTGTGGGCAGACAGTCCCGAACGCTTCGCCAACTCGCCAATCTTCATCAACGCCCTTCTTTCGTCACGACGCACGGAAAGCTACGGGTTAGAGTACGCTCTAAGTCAAGAGGCCTTGTCCCCTTGTCGTGTCGCGGACATGCCAAGTTTCGCGACGACATCGGCGCCGCTGCTTTCTGAGCGAAAACTTATCGCAAATGTCAGGTGAAAGAGTCGGCCCTACGCGACGATTCGGTAAAGTCGGTGGCCGCCTCATCCTGCTCCTTCAAGGGAAGGCGGCAGATCTCGTACCACCTGCCGAGGGAGCGGTTCAGGTCGAGCGAGGAGAAAGCGGTTACCTTGAGGGCATCGCTCATGCAGGTCTCCATCGCCTGTGCCGTTTCTGCACAGAGCAGTAACTGCGCTGGGGTGGCTCTTGACGGCCAGGCGGCCCGCGGTGGCTGTGGCCGAACTCAGGCGGAGCGATCCGCCTCCTGCTCGAAGGTGACGGCCACGTCCGCATTGGCGGATAGGCGCACCCTGTCGCCCTCAATGTCTGCCACAAGGGCCAGCGGAACGGTATGATGGTGCCCCTTGTGGGAGCCCTCGCCGCTGTCCTTCCGTGTTAGCTTGATGTGGTCGCCCTCGACCCGATCGACCGTTCCGACGTGGACGCCGTCAGCGCCGATCACCTCCATGTGCTCCCGAATCCTGCTGACATCGGTCATGGCTTTCTCCCGTAGATGACGGGAGCACAACGCATGATGACGGATTTGGATGCCGCCGCAAGCTCGTCGCCCGACAGCCTTCACCTGCTCCAGGCGCGAAATTCCCTGACCCCACAGGTCCTCCTGGCGATCATGCTCTACCATGTGTGCCGCGCGCAGATCCTGGGGGTAGACCTCACCCCTGCGGACCAGGACGCGGAGCCTGTCTTTGATGTCTGGATCGGGTCAGACATTCGCATTCAGGACCCCTCACTGAACGTCTGCTCTCGAGCGCCAAAGGAAACAAAGCGCCTACGTCTCAGGCGTGCCAGTTGTGGCCCTTCTGTCCCTTTCTATGCCTCATGCATTTAGAGAAAGTCTGCGCTATTATGCGAGCGTAGTCGACCTGCGGATAAAGTAGCGCTCGTCACTTGCTCGACAAGGCGCGCATGAGAACCGCGCCACTGCTCTCCGGGCCGAACAGCACTCGCCGGCAACCGCAGCGCGTGCTGGACTACCAGATGGGCCAGTCGACCTTCAGCATCCGGAGGAGCAACGATCATGGCGGAAGACCAGCACGAGGCGTTGATCCGCGCCTACATCGACGAGGTCTTCAACGGGCACCGTCTGGACGCCCTGGACAAGTACTGGGACGATGATCTGACGTCACACTGGCTGGGAATGGAGACGATCTACGGCCTGCCAGCCTGGCGCGCAGCGATGGAGGGCTTCTTCGCCGCATTTCCGAATGCTGCCTACACCCTGGACGACATGTTCTTTGCTGGTGACCGAGGCGTCTGGCGTGGCCACTGGCAAGCGACCCAGCAGGGCGAATGGCAGGGGATCGCCGCGTCCGGCCGCAACGTGACGTGGACCGTCATCATCATTGGCCACTTCGTCGGGGGCAAGCTGAAAGAGGACTGGGTCGAGTTGGACCGGCTCGGCCTCTTCCAGCAGCTCGGATGCGTTCCAACCGGTTCGTAGGGTCTGTCGCAACGGCAGATCACAGCCTCGGCACAAAAGGGCCTTGCATTGCAACGGGGGATCAGACGACAGCCAGGGTGAGCCGAGAACATCCGCATCTCTTTGGAAATCCCCGGTATTCCTGCTTGAGGAGACATCCTGCCAACCAGGATGAATTGTGGGACAATAGAGGAACGCATCCTGGGAGGCTGTCATGGCCGAGTATGTCTGGCGCCACGATCTGAAGGGCGAAGCGGAGCGACTGAGATTGATGTCGGACTTGCTTGACCCATCGAGCCGATTTCATCTGTCCGAGACAGGCGTCGGCATCGGTTGGCGTTGTCTGGAGATCGGTGCCGGCAACGGCTCGCTCTCGCAGTGGCTCGCGCAGCGCGTCGGTCCGACGGGGCACGTCATCGCCAGCGACATTCGTACCGACCTGATGCAAGGAATTGCAGCCAGCAATTTGGAAGTCCGCAAGTTTGATGTCGTGAACGACGAGCCATCGGATGCCCCCTATGACCTCATCGCAATTCGAGCCCTCCTGCACCATCTTCCCGAGCGCCGCGCCGTGGTGAGCAAGGTTGTCCGCTGGCTTAAGCCGGGTGGTTATCTTTTCGTGCAGGAGCCCGACTTCTACCCCACGTGGACCGTCGAGCCCCTCTCCCAGAAACGCTTCTGGGAGCAATTCATTCAGTGGGCAGCAGCCCACCAGATCGACTACTACGTTGGTCGCAGCATCCCCGCATGGCTGCAAGCAGAGGGGTTGATCGATATCTCCTCCGAAGGGCATGCCATTCTCTACAATGGTGGTTCGCCATTCGCGGAATGGTGGGATTACGGAATCCGCGAAGTCGCAGATAAGTTGAAAGCGGAGAGCGGAATATCCCAGGCAACACTCGACGAGTTCTATGACCTCTCCCGCGATCCAGATTACTGGACGACAACGATCGCATTCACGGCAACCACTGCACAGCGCCGAACGGGATCTTGACTGAGATCAGACTCGGATCAGACATTCGCATTCAGGACCCCTCGCTGAACGTCAGCTCTCGAGCGCCAAAGCAGACAAAGCGCCTATGTCTCAGGAGTGCCGATTTTGTTGAAAAACTCCCGAGCGGTGCTAAGTCGGTCTACTAATAGGGCCCGCCTGACAGATCAGGCCCAACATCCTGTAGGCCAATCGGCCGAAATACGGCAGTTGCGGACTTTTTCAACAGTATCTGCCAGCAGCGGACGATCCCTTTTGACCCGACAGCAGATGTTGGGAGCATCAGGGCATGAGCATGCGTCTGTCCACGCTTGGCCGAGCTGGCCAAGCGTGGACGAGTCCCTGTGATCAGACGGTCGGGACGGTGCCTCCGTCGATGACAAATTCTGCACCGTGGATCGCGGCGGCGCGGTCCGAGGCTAGGTAGGCGATGACGTCGGCGACCTCGAAGGGTTCGGCGCCGCGACCTATGGAGATGCCGCCAAGGCCGGCCAGTACGAGTTGGCGCGCGTCCTCGATAGTGCCACCGTTGGCGGCTTGGATGCGTTTGAGAAATACATCGGTCCCCTCGGTCATGATCCAGCCGGGAGAGACGACGTTGACCCTCACGCCCTTGGGACCCAGCTCCTTGGAGATGGACTTGCTGTAAGTCCGGAGCGCGGCCTTGGCGCCAGCGTAGGCGGTGGTTGCGTCGGGAAGCGGCAGGACCGACTGGATGGAGGTGACGTGCACCACCGCGCCGCTGCCCCGCTCGATCATCTGCGGAATCAGGAGCCGGTCGAGGCGGACTGTGGCCAGGAGGTTCAAGTTGAGCTCGGACAGCCAATGATCGTCGGTCAAGGCGACGAAGCCGCCACCGGGTGTGGACGAGCCGCCGATCACGTGGGCGAGGATGTCGACTCCGCCAAGACGCTCAAGCGCGGCCTTGGCCAGCAATTCCCCGCCCTCAGCCGTCGTCAGGTCCACTTGGACGAACTCGACGCCGTCGATGGGATCCAGGCTTCCGCGGGCGGCGGTGATCACCCGGGCGCCGCCGGCGAGGAAGCGGTCGACGGTGGCGCGGCCCAGGCCCTTGGTGCCGCCGCTGATGAGCACGCGCTTTCCCGCGAACTCGGTCGGATCAGCCTTGATGGTCATGCTGTGATCTCCAAGACCTTAATGGCGTCGTTGTCCAGGGTGAAGCGGTAGGTGAAGCGGATCGGGCTGCCCTTGAAGTCGCCATTGGCAAGGCCTTCGACCACGACCGGACCGTTCTCGTGGCGAACGGCATCCGGCGTAAAGATCGCCTTGACCGGGATCACCGCTTCTTCGAACAAGGCCCGCATTCCGGCGTAGCCCTCGTGACGGCCTCCATCAGCGAAAAGGACCGCGTCGCGCGTGAAGGGGCTCAACATTCCGTCTACATCGAGACGGGCGTTCGCGGCCACATACGCGGCAATCGGGGATGGAAGTTCGATTGTCATTGTTCTTCTCCTGCTTGCCCCGGTTGCGGCCGGGGCGGCTGCAACTGCGGGTGTCAGCGAAAATAGCGATGGACAGCTGGCGCGATAATCAGGACAATTTGGAACGTTGCATCACGAAAATGGGGACAATCATGCAGAGCAGCCTGACAGAATTGGACGCCGTTCTCATGGTTGCTCGTCGGGGGAGATTCCGGGCCGCGGCGCTTGAGCTCGGCGTCTCAACCACCGCGCTCAGCAATGCGGTGGGAAAGCTGGAGCGCACGCTCGGCGTACGGCTCTTCAACCGGACGACGCGAAGTGTCTCCTTGACGGAGGCAGGTCAGCGGTTCGTCGCGCAAGTCGCTCCTGCCGTGCAGGACATTCATGAGGCGATGGAGGTTGCGCGCTCTCAACAGGCCACCCCTTCAGGCACGCTGCGCATCAACGCCTTTCCAACAGCGGCGCGGGAGATCTTTTCTTCGCTGGTCCTACCCTTCCTACGCGTACATCCTCAGGTTCACGTCGACATCGTCACAGAAGGTCGCCTGGTGGACATTGTAGCGGGCGGCTTCGACCTCGGCGTTCGTAGCGCCGACCTCGTGCCGGCGGACATGATCGCACTCCCCTTGGGGGATGTGCGGCGCAATGTTGTGGTGGCCACACCGAGCTATCTGAAAGCGCACGGGACGCCTATGGTCCCGCAGGACCTCGCGGAGCATTCCTGTCTCCGCGTGCGGCTCCCCAATGGCGCGATTCACCGCTGGCCGTTCGAGAAGGACGGAAAATCGGTCCATATCGACGTCCAGGGCGCCATAACTCTCGACGAGGCGAGCCTCGCGCGCACCGCAGTCCTCGCTTCCTTCGGCCTCGCCCTGGTCATGGAGTCCGACGTAAGAGACGACATCGAGGCGGGCCGCCTTGTCCGCGTGCTTGAGGATTGGACGCCCACGCTCTCGCCCTTGAGCCTCTACTATCCGAGCCGACGCAACCCGACCGCCGCGTTCAAGGCTTTCGTCGACTTCGCGCGGCGGCAAAGCGGAGCCAGCGGTACCCTGAGGCCGCCCTAACCGTTACGCTGATTGATTCCAGACCCTAGTGTTCGCTGCTCAAGACAGCCAGCAAAGGTCCAGATCGGGTCAAAAGTGAGCCAAGAGCCGATCTACGGGAAGTCCGCTTCCCACAGGAGAAGAGACATTCGCCCTTAAGACAGGTGAAACGCCCTTTGAGTCGAACTTTACTGTTAAACGGATCCTCATAGAGTCAGTCTTCTCTGAAAGTAGCGTCAGACTTTTAGCGTCGCGCCCTCAGGAGAATGGGCTGAATCTGAGTCAAACATTTCGTTTTCCGAACATCCTGTTGGACCGTTAAGCAAGTCGGGCGACGCAGAAAAGCAAACTGCGTCGCCCGACTTGGTTTGATCCCTGAATCTCAATCAGCCCTCACCAGCGCACCGTGCGAAAAAGTGGACCCGGATTTTCGCCCTCAATGGTGCGCCGCTCAAAGGCTTGAGCATCGGATCCAATCTCGAAAGTGCATTCCACTTTCGGGTCCGATGCTCCTTTCCTTAAGCGGCGCATCGTTCGGGGCGGACCCGGCGGGCCACGCTAGTGACCCGAAGGGCCGCTGACGCGGCCCGCTGGGTCCGTCCGATGCGCTAGGCCGCCAAGGCTTCGACGGTGCAGATGACGCCGGTGGAGACGAAGGCGATCTCGACCTTGCCGTCGAGGTCCTGGGCCAGGGCACGCTCGAGCAGCCGCGAGCCGAACCCGCGGCGCGACGGTGGATGGACGAGCGGTCCCCCACGTTCCTCCCAGCGGATCGAGATCCTGTCGCCGCCTCCTGAACGCCTTTCGGAAGCCCATGTGATCGAGACCGACCCGGCCTCGTTCGACAAGGCACCGTACTTCACCGCGTTGGTGGCCAATTCCTGGAACGCCATGGCGAGCGCCAGCGCCGTCTGGGCCGAGACACGGACATCCGGTCCCTCCCCATGCACGCGATCCTCCGCCGGGCTGCTGAACGGTTCGACC
This sequence comes from Microvirga sesbaniae, assembly GCF_025460805.1. Lineage (GTDB taxonomy): Bacteria > Pseudomonadota > Alphaproteobacteria > Rhizobiales > Beijerinckiaceae > Microvirga > Microvirga sesbaniae. Next base: position 225,134 of record NZ_JAMXFJ010000004.1, read on the forward strand.
GCCTGGGCAATGACCGTGCCGAGATCCGCGCCCTCCCAGTTCTCACGGGTCAGCAGGTCGTGGGCACGGGCGAGAGCCGCCAGCCGACTGTCGAAGACATGCCGGACCTGCTCCGGGACGCCGGCCGTGCGCAGGGTCTGGGACGCAATGAACTGTACGGTGGCCAGCGTGTTCTTCACGCGATGGTTCAACTCGTGGAGCAGCAGTCGCTGATGCTCTTCGGCTCGGTCGCGCTCCGCCTGCCGGGCGGCGACCTCGTCCATCAGTCCATCGACGGCGGCCCCGACCGACTCGATCTCACCGGCATCGGCGGCCATGCCGCTGCGAGCCTCCCGGTCGCCTGCGCGCCAGGCTTGGATCGTTCTCACCAGCCGGACCACCGGCTTCGTGACGAAGCGGCGCCCGAACAACCAGGCTGCGCCAAGAGCGGCCACGGCCCCGGCGATGGTGAGGGCGATGCCGCGTCGGGCCGATTGATCGATGGCCCGGAATGCCTCGTCGACCGAGAGGCCAGCACTGATGTAGAGTCCGGTCGGCGTCGCCGCAGGCGGAATGTAGCCGATGACCCGCCGGGTGCCGTCCTGGCTCAGCACCTCCTCGGTGCCGGGGACGGACGCCTGCACCAGCCTCTGGAACGGCTCGGGAATGTGCGTGCCGATGAACCGTTCGGGCAACGGCTCGCGGGCGATGATGACGCCATTGCGGTCGGCGATGGTGAGCGCACTGCCGCGGGCGAAGTCCCGCTGCCGCAGCCGCGCGCCGAGCCAGTCCAGGTCGAGGCCCGCCGCGACGACGCCCACCGTCTTGCCGTCTCCGCTCCGGACCGGTAGGGCGAGCGGCAGCCCCCGGCGACCCGAGATGCGGCTGACCGTGTACTCGCCGACGACGAAACCGCCCGTGGCGAGCGCCTGCTTGAAGTAGGGCCGGTCGTCGAGCGGCCGGCTCTGGCCTATGCCTTCGGTTCGGCACCTGACGGTGCCTTGGAGATCGATGACGGTGATTGTGGTCAGGTGCGGGGACTCCGCCTGTACGTCGTCCAGGTAGGCTCGGCACAGCGCGGGATCGAAGGAGCGTACTGCCGGGGCACGGGCAACTGCCAGCAGCAGCCCATGGATGCCCTCGATGACGCCCTGCATTTCGAGCGCGGCAAGCTGACCGAAGCGCAGGGCGAGCGCCTGCACCTCGGCCTCGCGGCTGCGGCGCAGAGAGACTTCGTTGTAGAGCAGGATGGCCAGCGCGGGCAGGAGGGCCAGCGCCGTTAGGATGAAGAGCCGCGCGCGCAGGGACAACCTCGGCCACGCCATCGCCACCGTCGGTCCTCCTCGAAGATCCCGTGCCTGTTATGCATTCGGGTGCCTGCCCCTTGCGGGTGCCTGCCCCTTGATCATAGCGCAGCTTGTCGACGGGTCGATGACTTATGTTAAGGCCCGAACGATGTCCTTCGCCCCGGTATGGCCGCGACGCGATCAGGCAGAGTGCCGTCTCATGGGTGAGAGCTGTCCGCTTCAGGCGCTCGCACCTCCAGCCTGTCTCCGCCTGCCCGCCGATTCAATCGGGATCGTCATGGTACAGCACACACCTTCCGGCTCGAACCGCGCCGCGAGCTCGCCCCCGAGCTCGTGCGTGATGGCCTGCCGCAACAGGCGCGAGCCGAAACCCGGGCTCGGCTGGGCTGGCAGGGAGGGGCCTCCCAGCTCGCACCCGTCGATGATCAGGAGCCCGTCCCCCTGCTCTCCCGAGACCTGCCAATCAACCTGCACATGACCGGTATCCGACGAAAGGGCCCCATACCGTCGGCGTCGGTCGTGAGCCCATGGAACCCCATGCCGAGGACGACGGCCCGTGAGGGCCGCCACACCCCGAGCCGGCATCCTTCGGGGATCGGAAACCATCGATCCGGCCGGCTGTCGAAAACGGCCTGCCTTAGCCAATGCAGATGAGTTGGCTGTGGACCCGATTCCTAACCGAGACCGAGCTCCTTGAGGATTGCCGTGATACGGGCCTGCTCTTCCTTGATGAAGGCGCCGAAGGGTGCGGAGGGCATGTAAAGATCAACCCATTCCCGTTCCTGAAGCAGCTTCTTCCAGGACGGGCTCTGCACCAGCTTGGCAACGGCTGCTTCAAGCGCTTGCTTGTCCTCGGCACTGACATGGGGGGAAGCCATCAGACCGCGCCAGTTGACCAGCGTCGCGTCAACGCCCTGCTCCCGGAAGGTCGGGATGTCGATGCCGGGCAGACGTTCCGGCGACGAGATGCCGATCGGCCTGAGCTTGCCGGCCTTGAACTGACCAGCGACCTCGTTGAGGCCACCGGTTGCAACGGTGATCTTGCCGTTCATCACCAGCGGCAGCATCTCGCCACCGGTCCCGACCGGAATATAGTTCATCTTCTTGACGTCACCACCGGAGGCTTTCACGACCAGGCCGCACAGGACGTGGTCGGGAGAGCCATGCGCGAAGCCGCCCCAGGTGACCGAGCCCGGGTCCTGCTTGAACTTGTTGACCAGGTCCGTGACGCTCTTGATGGGCGATTCAGCAGCAACGAACAGTGGCTGATACTCGCCCTGAAGGCGGGCGATAGGAGTAACCTGCTCCAAGGTGACCGGGGACTTGTTGATCACCGGTGCGCCCACGAGACCGAAGCCCGCGACCATCAGCGATGGGTCCCGCTCCTTGGAGTTGATGACCTGGGCCAGACCGATCGTGCCGCCAGCGCCCGGCACGTTCTGGACTTGGACGCTCGTGGCGAGCTTTTCGCTCATCAGGACTTCCTGTACCGCGCGGGCGAGCTGATCGTATCCTCCTCCCGGGCCCGCGGGAGCGACGATCTTGACGCTCGTGAGCTGCTGCGCCCATGCCGGCAAGGCAGGCAGAAGGCTGGCCGAGGCGGCGGCCAAGAGGGCTTTGTTGAAACTGCGACGATCCAAGGACATTTCCTGTCTCCCCTATGAACTCTCTCCGCCATGGAGGAGCTAAAATCGTGTTGCGTTGCAGGTGCATGCTGTTGGGAACGGCTCGAACCGCGCGGCTTTCGGACCCGGGTAACGGATCTGGTGCGCACGGGCAGGTGCCGCGACGCCCGTCCGAGCATCGGTCGGGTCGCATGCGAGTGCCGGGAGGAGGCGCATCCTCATCGTTTCGTCCCGTTACAATATTGTTCTTACGTTCGGTGTGGCCCGAGCTTCTTGGGTACCGTAGGGTCGGAACCTGTCATTCACCTGTCATCCGAGGTGACGGAAGGCATGCGCATCTTTCTGGTTGAGGATACCCGCGACGTCGGGGAGGCGATTGTCGAGCACTTCGCCCGGATCGGTCACGTGGTGGATTGGGAAACCGACGGGGAAGCAGCCGCAGTCACGCTCGACGATACAATATACGATCTGATCATCCTGGACGTGATGCTGCCGGGCCAGAGCGGATTCTCGATCCTGCACCGCCTTCGAGCGACGGGAAGTACAGCCCCGGTCCTGATGCTCACTGCCCGGTCCGAGGTCGAGGACCGCGTCAGCGCTCTCGACATCGGTGCCGACGACTACCTGGTGAAGCCTTTCGACTTTCGTGAACTGGAAGCCAGGGCCCGAGCGCTGCTGCGCCGCCGGCATGGCGAAGCCACGGACCTGCTGGAATGCGGTGACATCTGCATCGACAGGTCGGCCCGCGCCGTGCGGGTCGGCCAGCGCGAGGTGCATCTGACCCGCCGTGAGGTGACCCTGCTCGAGATCCTGGCCTCCCGTCCCGGCCGGGTCTTCAGCAAGGAGGATCTGCTGGACCAGGTCTTCGGCTTCGACGAGGAAGCCCCGTCCTTCAATGCCGTCGAGCTGTACATCGGCCGCCTGCGCAAGAAGCTCCATGGCGCACGCGCCGAGATCGTGACGGTCCGGGGCTTCGGCTATCAGATGGTTCCTCATGGCCCGTCGTGAACCGTCCCTGTTCACCCGCCTGATCGTCCTCATCTCGCTGGTGTTGATGGCGGGGGCCGCCGCCCTGACAACGGCAGCCTGGTACTACGCCCGTGCGGCCGCAAACGACGCCTATGACCGTTTGTTGGTGGGGGCCGCCTACCAGATGGCGGAAGCACTCACCGTACAGGGCGGAACGCTGACCGTCGAACTGCCGGTATCGGCCTTCGAGTTGCTGGCGAATTCGGAGCGTGACCGGATCTTCTACAAGATCGTCGATCCTGACGGCGGTACGTTGACCGGCTACCCCGATCTTGCGACGCCGGAGAGCGATGCCCCCGCGATGGCCGTTCCCGAAGCCCAGGACGGACGGTTCAAGGGGGTTGATGTCCGCGTGACGAAGGTCGGCCGCTTCTTCTCCGACCCTTCCGTTCAGGGACGGGTTGATGTGGTCGTGGCCCAGACCACAGAGGCGCGAACGGCTTTGGCCCGGGAGCTGACCTTGCGTGCGGTCGCGCTCATCATCGTCATGAGCGTCCTGGCCCTCGGCGGTGCGGTCTTTGCGATCCGGTACGCTCTCAGACCCATCGGGCGCGTGGGAGCAGCGCTTCGGGACCGGGATCCCCATGACGTAACGCTGATCACCGTCAGCACGCCCCGTGAGCTGCGCCCATTCGTGTCCGCCACGAACGAATTCATCACGCGGCTGAAGGACCGGATGGATCTCATGCAGCAGTTCATCGCCGACGCCGCGCACCAGATCCGCACTCCCCTGACGGCCCTGAAGGCGCAGCTTCAGCTTCTGTCGCGCCACCCGATGGAGCCTCAGGGATTGCAACACCTCACACGTGTGCAGGAGCGTGTCGACCAGTTGTCCCGGCTTGCAGGCCAGTTGCTCAGCCATGCCATGGTCAACCATCGTGCGGGAGCCGTACCGTTGGAGACGGTCGATGTGGTCGAGGTCGTCCGGCGTGCCATCCGGGAGGCAGTGCCGGAAACGCTCGACCGCGACGTCCTGACCTCCCTGGAATTGCCTCCGGTTCCGGTGACGATTGAAGGAGATGCCATCAGTCTCAAGGAAGCCGTGAAGAACGTGGTCGACAATTCGGTTCGCCACGGCGCCCCGACGCAGCTCACGCTTCGCGTGCGCCAGGAATCCCAGACCGTGAACATCGAGGTGGAGGATGATGGCCCCGGCATCCCACCGGAGCTGTGGCCGCAGGTGACAAAGAGGTTCGGCGCGCCTTCGCCGGGGGGAACCGGGCTCGGGCTGTCGATTGCCGCGGACGTGCTGGCTGCACATGGCGGATGCCTGACGTTCCGCCATGCCGACAGGAACGGCTTTACCGTCATCATGAGCCTGCCGAGCAGGACTGGACCCAAGTCATGAACCGCCAGAAGAGATGGCCGCGTCGACCTATCCTATTGATCCTTTGTCTGTTCTGGACGGCGGTCCAACCTCTGGCCGGCCTTGCTCAAGGTATTCCCACCCCGACATTCCCGGCCTTGCAAGGCGAGCAGGAGGTCTTGTCGATCCACGCGGCGACCGACCGTCCGGCCATGGAGCCGCTGATCCGCGACTTCCAGATCCTGAACCCCAACACCCGGATCGAGTTCGTGGAATACGTCACGAACGATCTCTTCGCCGCAGCGTTCAAGGCCTGTCAGGACGGCCGGGCCTTGGGCGACGTGCTGCTGTCCTCGGGCGTCGACCAACTGGTGAAGCTCGCCAACGACGGCTGCGCAGGCAGCGTCCGTTCGCCGGAAACCCAGACGATCCCGCGCTGGGCCAATTGGCGCGACGAGGTGTTCGGCTTTACCTTCGAGCCGGTGGTGTTCGTCTACAATCGGGACAGGGTCCCGGCCGAGGATGTCCCGAAAACACATCTCGAGATCGCCGACCTTCTGCGGTTGAAGCCCGAGACTTACCAGGGCCGGGTCGGGACCTATGACATTCGTCAGTCGGGAATCGGCTATCTGCTGGCCTTCAACGACTCGCAGCAGACGACCACCACCTATGGCCGGCTTCTCGAAAGCCTGGGACGCGCCCACACGGTCGTACGCTGCTGCACGGGCGAAATCCTCGATGAGATCGAGGCAGGCCGCATTCTCATCGGCTACAACATGCTGGCGTCCTATGCCTACGCCCGTGTCCGTGCCGGCGCCAGGCTCGGACTGGTCATGCCCTCAGATTATACCCTTGTGCTCAGCCGGGGAGCCATGATCCCTGCTGGCGCAGGCAAGGCCGCCGCGGGGACCCGTTTCATCAATTACCTCCTGTCAGGGCGGGGCCAGACACTGGCACAACAAGAGGCCTTCTTCTTTGGGTTTGCGGGAGAGGCTCCTGCCGGGGTCGAGGGCGCAGCATCGATCGTGCGCGCAGGCATCGCCCGTCCGATCGCGATCGGCCCGGCGCTGCTCGCGGTTCAGGACGACGAAAGGCGCAGACGGTTCATTGCCGACTGGAGCCGCTCGCTTATCGATATGACGGCACGGTGAGCCGCCGTCCTCCTGGAACATGTGGTCGGACCTTGCGACGTGAGCGGTCAGGCCTTCGCGTGTTGCCCATCGACCTTGCGCGTGCCGCCATGCAGTCGCCGGTTTCCCCAGCTCCGCAGAGCCCGTTGTGCGATGCGAGTGATCTTCCATGCCCCTTCGGCCTTGCCGAATTGGAACTCGTAGGCTCCGCATGAATGGTAGAAGTCCTCACCCTCCTCCTTGAACTCGCGGTCGAACCTCAGGATCAGGTAATTGCAGCGTCCCCGCACGCCCTCCGGCTCGCGCGACAGCAGCAGGTTGGAGAAGCTGTGATGCTTGGCAAGGGTGTCAACCGCATCGCGTCGGCGCTGCACAAACTCGGCGCCACTCATGGTGCCGGGCGGCTCGCGGCCCGAGGAGGCGTAGTCGATGAACACCTCGTGCGCCAAGCAGGTCTCCATGGCCGCCCAATCGCGCTCATCGAAGGCGAGGAAGAATCGGCAGAGGACATCGTTGATAGCGATGTGGTCGAGTGGATCCAAGGCTTGCATGACAATCGTCCTCTGTGGGGAACGGGAGCGGCAGATATGGGCATGATGGGTGCAGGCGGTGCGTGCCAGTGCCATGAAAAGCCGTTCCGGGGAAGAAGTGCCTCGGACTCCGCAATGGGTCAAGCTCGGTAGGGCGGCGGACCTGAATGAAGGTCCACTCCTCCCAGCGGTGCGGAAGTGCCGCCAAGATCAGCCCCGTGCCAGGAGCGGCTCTTCCCGGGTTCCTCTTTATGTCCCGGAAAGACGCTCTTGGCGCATTCTCGCTTCTAAAGCAGCGCTTCGCCCCGGAACACCGGGATGCAACTGCCGCCGACCCGCGAGTGACAGCCATCCTCGGCGCGCCACGACGTCACCCTGAGCAAGCTCGGCCGTCCCATCTCGACGCCCTGTGTCATGGTGAAGGCGGCCGTGTCGCCGCCATCGAGCGAGAGCAGCAGAGCGCCGAGCGTGGCGCTGGCGCTGCCCGTCGCCGGGTCCTCCCAGGTACCGGCGAGCGGCGCGAACATCCGTGCTCGGATCATGTTGCCATCACGCGCATAGAGGAACAGCGACAAGCGTCCGGCCAGTTCGCCATGCAGCCGCACGAGCTTGCGGAAAGCGGCGAGATCAGGCATCGCTCGGGCAAGAGCTTCCGGCCCGACCTGCGTCAGCACAAATGTGACGCCGACGGAGGCCTGCACCGGCTTGTGGGCTGCTGTAACGATATCCGCGACGGAAAGCCCCGCGCAGGCGGCGATCCCGTCGATCGGCAACTCCAGGCCGAGGGACAGGGCCTGCGGCGCCGCGATCACCGCTCCTGTCACCGCTCCGGCCGCATCGCGCTCCACGGCGATTTCCACGAGGCCAGCCTTCTGCTCGAACCGGAGCACGCCGTCACGGTCGCGGCCATGGCGCGCCAGCACAAAAGCCGTGCCGACATTGGGATGGCCAGCAAAGGGCATCTCGGCCGTGCGATGGAAGATGCGCACACGGGCATCCTGTGCCGGATCGTCGGCTGGCAGGACGAACGTGGTCTCGCTGTAGTTCATCTCCGCCGCGAGCGCCTGCATCTGTGCGTCGGACAGCCCCTGCGCATCGGTGAAGACAGCCAGCGGATTTCCGCCAAAGGGACGGTCGGTGAAGACGTCGACAGTCTCGTATGGAAAGCGAGGCATGGCAGGCTCCGAAAGCCAATTGGGCTCAGGCGTATCTTACCAGCCAAGCCGTCTGAGAACCAATTCAGCGACGCAATGTGACCGATCATCATTGCTGATTGTCGGAGCTGGCCTGATCGGCTTTCTGTCCTTGGCATCGCAACGCCTCGAACCACCGGACGTTCGCCCCATGGGTCTGCTCGAGCGCACCGTCCGAAAAAGTGGACGCGGTTTTTCGCGTCGAACGGTGCGCCAGCCAAGAGAGGAGCATCGGACAATCGGGATCACCGGGACCAGCCCAGTGATGACGTGGAAGGAGGTGTGAGGCGGTGCGAACACCCTCCCCACGTCATGGCCGGCCTTGTGCCGGCCATCCCGATCGGAAGAGCGCGGCGCCTCTCGCATCGGGATCACCGGGACAAGCCCGGTGATGACGGGGTGGTGGCTCGGCCGGGCGACCAAGACAGGGTCCCGAGAGGTGCGCCGTTCAAAGGCTTGAGCATCGGAATCGATCCCGAAAGTGGGTCCACTTTTCACTGGCGTGGCCCTTCGGGTCGCTGACGCGGCCCTCTGGATCACGTCCGATGCTCTAGGTCAAACTGGGGCGTTCAGCATGGCCTGAGATAGGTCAGCTCACCCTATGATTGCGGAATTTCGGCTTGCGTCAGCCCCTTACCCCAGGAGCTGTCGCTCCTTCCCACTCCGTTGTCGGGAGCGAATGCATGGAGCCTGATAACGCAATTGAGTTCCGAGACATGGCTCCGTGACATGACACAACAGGCAGGTCTGGGCTAAGGTGCCCCTCCACAGGGAGCCCTCTGACGTGCCGACCGACCTTGAGGCGGATCTTGCCGCGATCGACCGCATCCAAGCCGTCCCGACCATTCTGGAAGTCGTCTGCCGCACCACCGGCATGGGCTTCGCGGCCGTGGCCCGGGTGAGCGAGGACCGCTGGATCGCCTGTGCCGTGCGCGACGACATCCAGTTCGGCCTCCAGCCCGGCGGGGAACTCAAGCTCGAGACTACGATCTGTCATGAGATCCGGCAGGCGAGGACAGAGGTGGTCATCGACCATGTGGCGGAGGATCCGACCTACTGCCGCCATCACACCCCGGCGATGTACGGCTTCCAGAGCTATATCTCGATGCCGATCGTCCTTGCGGACGGCTCCTTCTTCGGCACCCTGTGCGCCATTGATCCCCGCCCGGCACGGCTGAACAATCCCGAGACCATCGGCATGTTCAGGCTGTTCGCCGAACTGATCGGTTTTCACCTGAGTGCCGGCGAGCGCCTGGCCACGAGCGAGGCGGATCTTCTGGATGAGCGCAAGACCGCCGAGCTGCGGGAGCAGTTCATCGCAGTGCTGGGCCATGACCTGCGCAATCCGCTCGCTTCGATCGACGCCGGAGCGAAGATGCTTCGGAGAGAGCCCCTGAGCCCGAAGGGAAGCACCGTCGTCGGCCTGATTCAGAGCAGCGTCGGGCGCATGGCTGAGCTGATCGACAATGTGCTCGACTTCGCCCACGGCCGCCTGGGAAGCGGGTTGAAGCTGGATCGGGACGCCCACGTGCCGCTGGGAGAGGTGCTGGAACAGGTTGTCGATGAGCTGCGGGCGGCCTGGCCCGAGCGGCGCATCAACACGCAGTTGGCTGTGACCAAGACCGTGAGCTGTGATCGGGCCCGCATGGCGCAATTGCTGTCGAACCTGGTGGCGAACGCCCTGACCCATGGCGCGCGCGAAGAACCGATTCTGGTTCGTGCCGCAACCCTGGACGGCAGCTTTGAGCTGTCGGTCGCCAACCAAGGGGAGCCAATTCCTCCCGCGACCTTGAAGCGCCTGTTTCAGCCCTTCTTCCGCGTTGCGGCGCGCCCGAGCCAGCAGGGGCTGGGGTTGGGCCTCTATATTGCCTGCGAGATTGCCCGCGCTCATGGTGGCTCACTCGATGTGACCTCCGATCAGAACGAGACGCGCTTCACCTTCAAGATGCCGCTCGTCCAAGCGTTCTGAGGAACTCGTCCGGCTAGAGCATCGGCCCCGAAAGTGGAATGCACTTTCGGGATCGATTCCGATGCTCGAGCCTTTGAGCGGCGCACCGCTCGGGCCCCTGTCTTGGTCGCCCGGCCGAGCCACCACCCCGTCATCACCGGGCTTGTCCCGGTGATCCCGATTGTCCGATGCTCCTCTCTTGGCTGGCGCACCGTTCGACGCGAAAAACCGCGTCCACTTTTTCGGACGGTGCGCTCGTGTCCAGAACACCTGTTTTGCAACTCGTGACGCGAGGCACGCACTCAGTCCGCTGACGGCGAGGCCTCTCGGCCGGGTTGGATCAGATAGAGGGTCATGGAATGCGGAGGATGGTGCCACACGTTCCGGACGCAAGGGAAGTCCGACACTTCCTGCCATGAGATTGCCTGACTCGACATGTCAGCTCACGCTAAAGCATCGGACCCAAAAGTGGACTTGCCCTTTTGGGATCCATCCGATGCTTTCTTCTTGAATGAGAGCATCGGTCAGAACGGACCCAGCGGGCCGCGCCAGCGAAAACCGGGGCCACTTTTCCGTCCGATGCTCTAGAACGATCATAACGGTACGGCCGGGGACATGCGGGCACTACTTCTCAGGCAGGCGAACGCCCGACCATGTCTTGGTCGCTGGTTTCATGCCGCAGCCTTGGTTATGGTTCTACTGGTCGGCGCCGAAGCGAGCGCTCAGATGGCCAACACGCCGCCCCGATCCGGCTTCCTCGCGATCAGGCGCCATGCCGTCATGCCGGTGCCGGGCTGGATCCGCTTCTGCCGGCACAGGCCGGACGAGTGCGCGGTCGGTTCTTCGGAACCGGCGACGATCGCCCTCACGCCACAGGGCTGGGAGGCGCTCACTCGCATCAACCGCCAGGTGAATGCCGGCATCCGGCCGATCACCGATCAGGAGCACTGGGGTGTGGCGGATCGCTGGGACCTTGCCGAGGATGGATATGGCGATTGCGAGGATTTCCAACTCGTCAAGCGCAAGCGGCTCGTTGCAGCCGGGCTCCCCCGGCGGGCCCTGCGCATGACGGCTGTGATCGACCGGGACGGTGCACCCCATTCGGTTCTGATGGCTCGCACCGATCAAGGCGACTTCATCCTCGACAACAAGCGTGACGCCGTCCTGCCGTGGCGACAGACCGGCTACGTCTTCCTGCAGCGTGAAGGCGGCACCGGGTCGACCTGGGTTTCCCTTGGCGCAGCCCCCGCGTTACCTGTCAGAACCGCTGGCCGCTGACGCCGCAAACTCTCCCACGCTGCTCGGCGGCAGCCGCCGCCGGGCGCATCGGAGGAACAGGCCGCAGTGTCAGTATCCCGCCACGACCGACCCGCGGGCTCGTCCTCCTGCCGTGCGGCAGGAACATCCCGTCCCAACGGGAGCCGAGTTAGTCAGGGCACAGGTCCGAACTGTCGTCGCACAATAGCCCCCGACGGCTGACGAGACGGGCGTCTGGTTCGTGGAGTACGGGGAATTGGAGTAAGGATAATTGTAGTACGGGTACGTGGCCGCCGCTCCGATCACCGCGCCTGTCGCCAACCCCCAGCCCCAACCGCCGTAGTAATTCCCGTAGTATGGATAATTGCCACCGTAGTAGGGGTACCGCCCGCGGTAGTAGGGATATCGCCCACCGTAGTTCGGATAGCGTCCGCGCCAATCTCCCCGGTTGCCGAAGCGGTTGTCGAAGCGCCCCGGATTGTTGATTGCCGCCTGGCGGAAATCGCCGCGCCCGGGCCGGGCTGCGACCGCAGAGCCGCGGAAGCTCCTGCCCATTCCAACCCGAGAACCGCCCATGCCGCCGCGCGGAATGTACATTCTGGAGCTGCCGCCAAAGCCACCGCCGCGAAAGCTGCCACCCCCCCGAAAGCCACCGCCGCCGCCGAACCCTCCTCCCCCGATGCGGGCGCCGCCGCCGCGGCCGCCACGCTGCGCATCGGCCACATCCGGGATCAGGAGAGTGCTTGCCGCGAGAACACCCAGAGCCAGGAAAAGCTTGTTCATCGACATCCTCCCGTGCGGGAATGGGATCTAGATCAACTCGACACAAAGTAGATGGTTGCGGAGAGAGTTCCTCTGGTCCGCGCCGGCATCATGTCGGAGAGGGTTTGATGCTATACGCAAGGGTGCCCCGGCGGCCGAACGTCCCTCCCGGGATGGGCCGGGCGGATCGAAGAGGAGCCTGAGATCAAGGATCATTTGTTGCAGAGTTTCCAGACGAACTCAGCTATAGTCTCCTGCCGAGGATGACCCATCTCCGGGAGGCCCTCATGATGACGATGCCTGCAATCATGGCGGACGAGCTCGGAAGGCGCATCGCGAGCGATTTCCGCCGCCTGTTCGGGTCGGCCCATCAGGACAAGGCCGAGCGGCTTGACAGTGCGGCCCGGATGGCCCTGGAATGCATCGGCAAGAGCGATGCCCTCTATCACAACGTCGAACACACCTTCCTCGTCACTCTCGTCGGGAGGGACATCCTCCACGGCCGCATGCTGACCGAACGCCTGGAGCCGGACGACTACTCGCATCTCATCGTCGCCTGCCTGCTGCACGACATCGGCTATGTCCGGGGCATTCTGAAGGGTGATGGCAACGATCGGTTTGTGATCGACGCGAGCGGGACGACGGTGACCCTCCCGCGCGGGGCATCGGATGCGGCACTTGCCCCGTATCATGTCGAGCGCTCCAAGCTTTTCGTCCTGGATCGTCTGACGGGCTCGCCCCTGCTCGACTCCGAAAGAGTGGCCCGGGCCATCGAACTCACACGCTTCCCGACACCGGATGCAACCGCTGACAGGCAGGAAGACCGGGAGGGGCGGCTCGTCCAAGCCGCAGATCTGATCGGACAGCTTGGCGATCCCCTCTACCTGAAGAAAGCCAATGCCCTGTTCCATGAATTCGAGGAAATCGGGGTCAATTGCCAACTCGGCTATGCCTCGCCGGCCGACCTGGTGGAGCGCTTTCCTGATTTCTACTGGAACAGCGTCTCACCGCACCTGAACCATGCCATCACTTACCTCAATGTGACGGCGGAAGGCCGGCAGTGGATCGCCAATCTGCACAGCCACGTGTTCTGCGCCCAGCACGCCTTCGCGCTCATGGGTCCGCAGCGTTGAGATCACGCTTCCAGGCTGAGGTTCAAAGCGGCCCTCCGACATGATGGCCACACCGTTACTCGATTTCCGGCCGCTACCCTGTCAAACTTTCTTGGAACGGAAGGGTCGTGCTGTCTCAAAATGCCAAATCGCCGTCACGTCTGGTCAAGCGACGCTCGGCATTGTCTGTATGCTGGCTGCGATCGGTGTCCGCAACGAAGCGGGAATTGTTCATTCTCCAATTCCCGTGCGTCCAACTCTGCGGACCTGTGGGTCCATCACTCCGGGAACGCGGTGCGTGACATGAAGCGTCAGGAATCTCTGAAGCACGAGAGAGCCGATATCGGGGCGGCGATGACCGCCGGCATTCGAGAGAGGATGAAGCGGAAGGATTTCGAGAGCGAACTGAGAAAGCTGCAGGTCGAACTCGTGCGTCTGCAGACCTGGGTCAAGGCGACGGGTGCCAGGATCATCGTGATCTTCGAGGGCCGAGACACCGCCGGCAAGGGCGGCGTGATCAGCCGGATCACGCAACGGGTGAGCCCGCGGGTGTTTCGGCACATCGCCCTGCCGGCGCCGACCGAGCGCGAGAAGAGCCAGCTCTACATCCAGCGCTATGTGGCGCACTTCCCCGCCGCCGGCGAGATCGTGCTCTTCGATCGCTCTTGGTACAATCGAGCCGGAGTCGAGCGCGTCATGGGCTTCTGCACCGATGACGAGTATGAGCGCTTCATGCGCCTCGTGCCATCATTCGAGCAGGAGATCGTCGATAACGGCATTATCCTGCTCAAGTACTTTCTCGACGTCAGCCAGGACGAGCAGCGCCGCCGCTTCGCCGACCGGATCGACGATCCGATGAAGCACTGGAAGCTCAGCCCGATGGACACCGAATCGGTGCGCCGCTGGTGGGATTACACGCTGGCCTATCAGGCCATGCTGCGCGCCACGGCCACTCCTGCCAATCCTTGGTTCATTGTCCCGTCCGACGACAAGCGCCGCGCCCGGCTCAACCTGATCAGCCATCTGCTGGGACAAATCCCGTACAAGAAGGTCAAGGTCGAACTGCCGAAGGTGCCCAAGGCGGAACCGAGGCCAAAAGGGATCGAGGACCGGCTGCCGACATCCCACATCGTCCCGGCCCGGTATTGAGCGCCATGACGGCATAGCCCGGAGCGTGGTCATGGCCGGCACGCACCCTGTCGATCCGCTTCCGCCCTATCGGATGGAGGCTGCGACTGCGCCGCCTGCACGCGGGACCGAAGCAACGGCTGGTCAGGAGTCCCGCAGCCCAGGCCATCAGGAAGGTTCGTCGGTCGCTCGCGGGATCGGCCATGAGGCCGGATGGCTGCGCTGGCTGCCCGGGCTCAGCACCCTCCTCCGGTACGAAATCGCATGGTTGGGCCATGATGTCGTGGCCGGGCTGGTGCTCGCGACGATGCTTGTCCCCGTCGGGATCGCCTATGCCGTGGCTTCCGGACTGCCGGGCATCTGCGGCCTCTACGCCACCATTGTGCCCCTGTTGGTCTATGCCGTGTTCGGGCCAAGCCGCATCTTCGTCCTCGGCCCGGACTCGGCCCTCGCGGCGGTCATCCTGGGCGTCGTGTTGCCGCTGTCCGGCGGAGATCCGCAGCGTGCCGTCGCCCTGGGCGGGATGATGGCCCTCGTGTCGGGGATGATCCTGGTCCTGGCCGGACTGGGACGCCTGGGCTTCGTGACGGAGCTTCTGTCGAAGCCGATCCGCTACGGCTACATGAATGGCATCGCCTTGACGGTCCTGATCAGTCAGCTCCCCAAGCTCCTCGGCGTCTCGGTCGAGAGCACGGGACCATTGCGCGAACTATGGACCATCGGCGGAGCAATCCTGTCCGGCAGGATGAACGGGGCAGCCCTGGCGATCGGCCTGGGAACGCTGGCGACCATCCTGCTGCTGCGGGGAAGCCGACGCGTGCCCGGGATCCTGGTCGCCGTCGTCGGTGCTGCCGCCCTCGTGGGCATGTTCGACCTCGCGGAGCGCCACAACGTGTCGATCCTCGGCTCGTTGCCTGAGGGTTTGCCACGCTTCACTGTCCCCTGGATCGGGATCGGAGACATCGTTCCTGTGCTCATCGGAGGATGCGCCGTCGCCATGGTGTCGTTCGCCGACACCAGCGTGCTCTCCCGGGCGTACGCCGCAAGGACGCGCACCCTGGTCGATCCCAACCAGGAGATGGTGGGGCTCGGGGCCGCCAATCTCGCCACCGGGTTCTTCCAGGGCTTTCCGATCAGCAGCAGCAGCTCGCGCACGCCTGTGGCTGAAGCCGCCGGGGCCCGCACCCAGCTGACCGGCATCGTCGGCGCGCTTGCCATCTGCCTGCTGCTGCTGGTGGCGCCCGATCTTCTGCGCAACCTCCCGACATCCGCCCTGGCTGCCGTCGTCATCGCGTCGGCCATCGGGCTGTTCGAGGTGGCCGATCTCAGGCGGATCTACCGCATCCAGCGTTGGGAGTTCTGGCTGTCGATCGCCTGCTTCGCGGGCGTCGCGGCGTTCGGCGCCATTCCGGGGATTGGTCTCGCGATCGTGATCGCCATCATCGAGTTCCTCTGGGACGGGTGGCGCCCCTATTCCGCCGTGCTGGGACGTCCGACCGGCGTTGAGGGCTATCATGACGTCACGCGCTATCCGGAGGCCCGCCGGATCCCGGGCCTCGTCCTGTTCCGCTGGGATGCGCCCCTGTTCTTCGCCAATGCGGAGCTGTTCCGCGAGCGCGTTCTCGCCGCCGTGACAGAATCGCCAACCCCGGTGCGCTGCGTGGTGGTCGCGGCAGCTCCGGTCACGAGCGTCGACGTGACGGCGGCCGATGCCTTGACCGAACTCGATGAGGCTTTGCTGGCGCAGGGTATCGAGCTCCGGTTCGCGGAACTGAAGGACCCCGTCAAGGACAAGCTGCGGCGGTTCGGGTTGTTCGACCGGTTCGGCGAGGCGCGGTTCTCGCCCACGATCGACGCGGCCGTGTCGCGATATCAGGAAGCGACCTGACGTGTCCTGAGACTGCCTAAAGCATCGGATGGATCCCAAAAGTGGACTTACACTTTTGGGATCCATCCGATGCTTTCTTCTTGAATGAGAGCATCGGTCAGAACGGAAAACCGGGTCCACTTTTCCGTCCGATGCTCTAGAGCATCGGACGTGACCCAGAGGGCCGCGTCAGCGAGGGTGCATCGTTGAGTGCGGACCCGGAGGGCCACGAGCGTGGCCCGCTTTCGTCCGCAGAATGCGCTCGGCGGTGGTCCGATCGAGGTCACCGGGACGAGCCCGGCGATGATACCCTCCCCACGTCATGGCCGGCCAGTCATGACCCACCTCTCGCCGGCCATCTCGATCGGAAGGGCTCGGCGTTCCAGACAAGCGGGATCACCGGGACAAGCCCGGTGATGACGTGGAGAAGGTGGTCAGGGCCGGTGACAACACCCTCCCACGTCATGGCCGGCCTTGTGCCGGCCATCCCGATTGTCTGAAGCGCGGCGCCTCTCGTATCGGGATCACCGGGACGAGCCCGGTGATGACGTGGAGAAGGTGGCACCCTCCCGCCGCCGTCGAAACCTCCCGTGTCATGGCCGACCGTTCATCACCCGCCTCGTGCCGGCCATCCCGATCGTCCGATGCTCCCATCCGGCGCATCGCTCGGGACGGCCCCAGGGCCGCACGATGCGCCAGCGAGCGACGTCACTGGCGAAACCGCTTGGTCAGCCGGTGCATCCGACGGCCGAAGGCCGCAGAGAACGGGAGGCTGAAGATCAGTTCGTCCGCCGCGTTCGCGACCTCGATCGTGTAATCGCATGGATGCCGGCCGCGCATCGCGAAGACGCCCCTGATGTCGCGAGCGGCGCAGACCGCCTCACGATAGGCGGTCTGCGCGTCGGGAAAATCGAGCCCGAGCTCGTCGCGGCTCAGTCCCTCGCGTGCGCCCCTGACGTGGAAGAAGAAGCGAGGCATGGCACTCATCCGGTTCTCGCAGCATGGGGAAGCATCCGATCATGATCTGCCCTTGGACCACGTGCTTGTCCGGTTGGGACAACCGCTTGTCATTTCGTGACCCTGGCCTTCCGGATCCTCGCGTGTCGGAGCGGCTCCAGCAAGCGGCTTGGTTCAAGGCTCGGGGGCTGTCCAAAGGCCACGAGTGGGACGCCGTTTTGATGATCTGTCCGGCTTTGCTCCTGTCTCAAACTGCTAACGGGGAGTCCCAAGCCGTCAAGCAGATTGCGATCCAGCCCTTAGGCTGACGGACGTGAGCATCATCAGGAGACCAAGATGCAGAAGGGAATCATCCGCCTCGCCGCGGCCTTGTTCATTGGTGTCGCGCCCGCAGCCTATGCTCAGCAAGCCTCCTCAGGGCCAGCCGGCATGCCGGATAACGGACGGCTGAGCCAAGCCGATTTCAAGATGCTGACCGATATTCGGGTGAGCGTGATCAAGGCCGCGCTGCAACTCACCCCGGAGCAGGAGAAACTCTGGCCCGCCGTGGAGGAGGCCATCCGCGCCAGGGCCGAGACACGCTATCGCCGGCTGGCCGCCCTGGGGGAGCGCCTGGACCAGCCACGAGACATCGATCCGGTGCAACTCTATCGCCAGCGTGCCGATGTCCTGACGGACCGTGCGGCGGGCCTGAGGAAGCTCGCCGATGCCTGGCAGCCGCTCTACCAGAGCCTCACGCCGGACCAGAAGTCGCGGCTGCGCCTTGTGACGGTCCACGCCCTTGAAGGACTCCGGACCGCCATGGACAACCGCCGCATGGAGGCGGACGACGAAGAGGAGATCGATCTCTGGGTTTTCCCTCACTAGAGCCTCGGACGTGAAAAGTGGACCCAGGTTTGGGTCCGATGCTCTAGGCCACCTCGGGAAGGCACGTCCGCACCCGTCGATCTCACCCCTTAGGGAGGCGTGAAGGTTTGAGAGGATCGGTCCGCTACCCGGGCCGGCCATCGCTTCGCCAGGCGGTCGGCGTCTGGCCCGACCAGCGGCGGAAGGCACGGGTGAAGGCGCTGGCCTCTGAATAACCGAGCGCCGCCGCAATCTCGCCAAGTGGCACATCGGTGTTCACCAACAACTGTCGGGCAATCTCGAAGCGGATCTCGTTGGCAATGGTCCGGTATCCCGATCCGCTGTCCCTCAGGCGCCGGCTCAAGGTGCGCCGGTGCATCGCCAACAGATCGGCCATGTCGCTGGCGGAGCAGCGCCGTTTCATGATCCGCGTGCGCAGCAAGCGACGGATGTCATCCGGGAACTCGGATGTCGCATTGCCTCGCAGACGCCTGATCTGCTCCTCCAGCATGGCGCGGAGCAGAGGATCGGCCCCCGCTACCTTGCGCTTCAGGTCCGTGGTCGGAAACACCAGGGTGGCGCCCTCCTGATTGAACCGGACGGGCGCCCGGAAATGGCGCCGGTAGGATCCGATATCGGCGGGAGCCGTGCGCGGCATAAGCACTTCCGTCGGGCGCCAGTCAGCGCCGCACAGGGTGCGCATCGCATTGACCGATACCGCCAGGGCGGCCTCGGTGATGTGTTCTGCGCTCGCACCGTCGGGCTGGTACGCCGCATAGGTGAGCATGGCCACGTCATCGGCCATGGTCAGCGAGGCGACCACCACCCTGTCCTGGACGCTCAGATTGGACACGAGCGAATTCAGGGCCGCCCCCACGGTCTCCGAATGCTGCATCAGTCGTCCGATCAGGTCCAGGGACAGGATCGTGGCCCGCTGGCCCACGAGCAGCCCGAAATGCGGGCAGCGGGTTCGCGCCACGCACAGGGTGTAGAGCCGGGCCAGCGCCGTGAACGCGACGACGCTCGTACCGTCCTGGAAAAGCCGAGGGTCGAGCCCGGCCTCGTGGATCAGCGGATCGGGATCAATCCCGAAATCGCACAGGGTGGGGGCAATTTCCTTGCTGACTCCCAGATGGATGGACCCGGGCGCAAGCGTGCGCCGGGACATCGCATGAGCCGTCGCGGGAATCTGGATCGGCTGTCCCGGATCACGACCACCATCGTGCGAGGTTCGTCCGCCGTCATCCATCGTCATGCCCTCGTCAGGTTTCGAGCACCGGTCTCAGGACCCTGCGGCGGACGTCGTCGGCTGGCGCGTCCCGCATCCGGATCGGACAAGGAATGATCCCTGGCCGGGTCGGCGGCCCGCTTCAGGCTCATGCCGTGTCCATGATCGCGTAAAGAAAGATCCGCAGGCTCCACGCGGGACTCCTCATCGAGGGCAGACGTCCCAGAAGCCTTGGGTGCGTTGAGAGTTGGTGTAGTACCAGCAATAGCCGGCGGCAGGCGCCGGTGACGTGGCATAGGCCGTTGCAGCCGCAGCCGTCACGAAGCCGAGGGCCGCGCCCGCGGCCACCGCCGCGCCGGGTCGCCACCAATAGGACGGCGGCCTGTACCACCCCCCGGCCGGCACCGGCGGCCGATAACCGGGACGAGCCGCGACGTTGCCCGCCGGGCCCCGCGCCACGGCGCCGCCATACGCACCGCGGGCCGCCACTCCCCCCTGGGGCCCACGGGCCACCGCTCCACGCGGGCCGCGCGCCACGGCTCCGCCCCGCGGACCGCGGGCCGCCGCCCGCGCGTATTCCAAATCTCGTTTCTGAACGATGTCGAGCAGCCTGGACGGCAGCTCGGCCCGTGAGCCGAGCGACCACGGAGCCGTTGCCCCGGCGGGCGCCGATGCGAAAGCCGGAAGGCTGATGAGGAGAGCCAGTCCGATCGATCCAAGAGTGAGTTGTCCTGAGCACCTGCTGTGCATGCGCCACTCCCGTGAATGCCCGACGAGGAGCAAGGAGCGGTCCCGTCGCAAGCGGCACAAGGGTCCGCGGAGGATGTCATCCGTGCTCGGTCTGGGACCAGCATCCTATCGACGCGCTTTCCGTGCTTGACACTTCCGGACAGGCGCTTTGCAGTTTGGGACACGCGACGCATGCAACCGCGTCGGCGATCGACCCGTCTCCGGCCGATGTGTTTGCCGGAGATGGATCATCTGCAACGCCGGTGCCAGACCCTCGCGCACGAGTCGAAGCCCACGGCCCGATCGCCGTCATCGGATGGGAGGCGCATAGAGCACGCCGCCCATGCTCCAGAGTTGGTTCAGGCCGCGCGGGATGCCGAGCCGCGAGTTCACCCCGAGATTGCGCTCGTAGATTTCGGCGTAGTTGCCCGCCGCCGTGACGGCATGCAGCGCCCATGCATCGTCCAGCCCCAGCATGCGGCCGAAACCTCCTTCCTGGCCGGCGAAACGGCGCACATCCGGCTTCTGCGAGGCTTTCGCCTCGGCGGCATTCAGAGACGAGATGCCGAGCTCCTCCGCATTCACGAGGGCGAAGTTGACCCACTTCACCAGCGTAAACCAGGCGAAGTCGTCGGCTCGCGTCACAGGCCCCAGCGGCTCCTTCGAGACGACATCCGGGAGGATCATGGCGGCGGCGGGCCGGGAGAGTTTCAGGCGCTCGGCATAGAGCGCCGATTGATCCCGCGTCAGAACATTGCACTGGCCGGCCTGAAAGGCCGCGAGAGCCTCCGCGGCGCTCGCAAATGCGCGCTCGTCATAGGTCATCGCGTTCGCGCGAAAGAAGTCGGCCAGGTTGAGTTGGCTCGTCGTGCCGCTCTCCACGCACACCGTGGCGCGGTCGAGTTCCAACGCCGAGGAGACGTTGAGGTCCCGCATCACCATGAAGCCCTGGCCGTCATGATAGGTGATGCCCGCGAAGGCCAGGCCGAGGCCCGCCTCCCGCTCCAGGGTCCAGGTCGAGTTCCGCGACAGCAGGTCGACCCGTCCCGCGCGCAGGGCCTCGAACCGCTCGCTGGCGGACAACGGCACGAAGGCAACCTTCGATCTGTCGTCGAAAATAGCCCCCGCGACCGACCGGCAGAAGTCGACGTCGAAGCCGGACCAGTCACCCTGCTCGTTCCGTTCCGAGAACCCGAACAACCCTTCGCTGACGCCGCATTGCAGGACGCCGCGTTGCTTGACCGTCTCGAGCGTTCCGGCAGTTCCGGAGGCCGCAGAGGCACAGGTGAGAGCGACAGCCATGCCGGCCATGGCGTAGAGTTTGACCGCGTTCAACATGATTTTTGATCTCCGTCGGATGATGCGTTCCGCTCCCGGATCAGCATGTCCGGGAGACTTGGAGGTCACAGGCTGGGTCCCTGGCGGACCACGACCTTGGTGCCGAGCGGCACGCGGGCATAGAGGTCGATCACGTCGCCGTTGGCGAGCCGGAAGCAGCCCGACGAGATGGCATGGCCGATCGTCTCCGGCTGGTTGGTGCCGTGGATGCGGAAGACCGTCGAGCCGAGATAGAGGGCGCGGGCTCCCATCGGATTGCCGGGGCCGCCGGCCATGAAGCGCGGGAGATAGGGCTGACGGGCGATCATCTCCGGCGGCGGGCGCCAGTCGGGCCATTCGGCCTTGCGGCTGACGCGAACCAGACCGGACCACTGGAAACCCTCGCGGCCGACGCCGATGCCATAGCGGAGAGCGCGATTGTTGCCCTGGACCAGATAGGCGAACCGTTCCGACGTATGGATGACGAGGGTCCCGGGCGCCTCGTTCGACCGGAAGAACACGACCTGTCGGGCATAGGGCCCATCGGCGATGACGACCTCTTCCGTGGATATGCGCCCCGGCTCGTCGCCGATCTCCAGCGTCTCCTGGATGACGGGCTTCGGCGGCGCCTGCGCATCCGCTGCATCGGGCAGACAAACCGCCAAGGAAAGCCCGAACACCAGCGCAAGCGCCGTACTCACCTGGACGATTCGGTCATCGCGTGTCCGCATCTTCTCCTCCGGGGATAAGGCCTCGACCCTCAGGCTCCGCACCGCACATACACGAAGGTTCCGTACCGCCGGTTCGCGTCCGGATCGACGAAGCGCATGGTCATGAGGCTGCTCGTGCTCGAGAGGATCTCGCGATCCTGCGGATCGCCCGGCGGGGCCTCGAATCCGAGATAGGTCCGGCCGGCGGCGTCGCCTTTGAGGCGCAGTTCGTAGAGCTTCGGATCGTCCGCGACATGCATCATCACGCCGTCGGTCGGGCCCTTCGCAATGGTGTAGGGCTGGCTACACTGGGCTCTCGCCTCTCGCTCCGTCCGGGGACGGTCCTTGTCGGTGTGGTATGACGCGATGCCCCACCGCCCGATCAGACGTTCGCGGGGAATGGAGGCCGAGGCCTCGACGGCAACAGGGGAAGGAGCCTCGCCCGACGCGACCGTGCAGCCCGCCACCACGAGCGACGCGATCGTCGCGACAGCGAACCCGGGAAGGGCGATCAGACGAGGCCGCGTTGCCGCCGAGAGACAGGCCGGCGACAAAGCCCTCTTCCGATGATCGATCGTCCCTGCATCGTTAGCGCTGAACAGCGGCACGTTCGGCTCCTGTCCTTGTAGCCTGACATGTTATCTCGCGGCCGCGATGTCCGCGGCCGGAGGATCGGGTTCTCCGTCCACGCGCCTCGGCAGGCGCTATGGCATCTCCTTCGTGAGATGCCGGCTTTCCCATGCCACGCCTGATGCCTGTGCCGACCGGAGGGGAAGACCCTATGTGGGCTCGCACCGCTGCGCTTGACACTTCGAGACGTTCGCTTAGCCATTTGGGACAGAAGGCGCAGCGCGACCGTGGCTTCCGGTCGGCCCGAAGTCGGCTCAGGGAGCACTGTCCAGCAGCAGCCATCGTCTGGCAGAAGGCCGCGGGGCGGAAGCAACTGACCGTAGGCGCATGCCGCACAGACCTGCAGGGACGTGTTCCGGGCGTCATGGATCCCGGCCGTGCCCAACACCGCCACTCCGTAAACGACACGATGCGACAGGCGGACCTTTGCTCACGCCCATAGCACCTTCGGCGCGGACCCGGCCCTCTGGGTCCGTCCGATGCGCTAGGGCTTCCTATGTATTGCGATCCAGTTCGGCCTCGATCTCTGCTGCGAGATCCCGAACAAGCTCCCGGTACTCGGCGCAGCGTGCCGTCCTCACCGGAGAGCCTGAGCGCTCCCAGTGCGCCAGGGCCGCCTGCGCGGCGGCGAAATCCTCGCAGATGGACATGAAGCCGTCGTCCTTTCGGGCCAGTTCCTCGATGGCATGTCCACGGTCCGGAAAGCGGGCGATGGTGGCCTGGACGGCGTGATGCATCATGGTGCAACCCCGTTGCCGGGTTCGGGCGGCACGGATGCGCCGCCCCACAGTCCCAGCATCGCCCCATACCCCACGCGCGGGGAGTATGTTACTGTAGGTTACGGAACGTGGCGTCTCGTGCGCCCGCGGATAACGGACCGATTCATGCTCGGCGGAGGCGACGGCACTGTCGGTGCCTCGCCGCAGGCGCAGTCGCCGCCCGCGGCGGAGGACGTGCGCGCCCAGCTCGAAGTCCTCCTGGCCAGCCCTGACCTCGACGCTTCGGCGCGGGTGCGCCGGTTCCTGCGCTATGTCGTCGAGGAGACGCTCGCCGGCCGCGCCCAGCGCATCAAGGCCTATGCCATCGGCACCGAGGTGTTCGAGCGCAACGCGGATTTCGATGCCCAGAGCGATCCCGTCGTGCGCATCGAGGCCGGACGACTGCGCCGGGCGCTGGAGCGCTACTATCTCTCGGTCGGCGCCCTGGACCCGGTGGTCATCACCATCCCGAAAGGGGGCTATGTCCCGCACTTCGCCTCGCGCACGGCGCCGGTTGCGGGCGCGGATCCTGGCCCGGCCTCCCTGGCGCCCGTCCCTCCGGCGGATCCGCCGCCACGGCGCCGGGTCCCTTGGCCCGCGACGGTCGCCTGCCTCGCGTTCCTTGGCGGGCTTCTCCTGTGGGTCCCGTGGCGTGACGGCGCGTCCCGCACGCCACAGGCATCGGCACCTTTTCCGCCCGGCGGGCCTACCCTGGTCGTGCTGCCGCTCGAGGCCCTGGGCGAGCCGGCGGCGAAGTCTTATGCGGATGGCCTGACCGAGGAGGTCCTGAGCCAGTTCGCCCGCTTCAAGGAAATCACGGTTATCGGGCGGGAGACGTCGCGCAGCATCCTGCCGGGAACCGATATGGCCCGCATCCGCCGCGATCTCGGCGTCCGCTACGTGTTCGAGGGCAGTGTCCGGGCGGCGGCGCACCGCTTGCGGATTACAGGCCGGCTCATCGATGCACAGACCAGCGCCGTCCTGTGGTCACAGACCTACGACGAGGACTTGCAGGTCCGTGATCCTTTCACGATCCAGGACGACATCGCCCGCAGGGTCGCAACCGCCGTGGCGCAGCCCTACGGCATCATCCAACGGGCCGACGGGACTCGGACGGGATCCCACCCGCCCGGAGACCTCGAAGCCTATGCGTGCACGCTCAGGTTCTACGATTACCGGGCCGCGCTGACAGAGGAGAGCCATGGGGCGATCCGAACCTGCCTGGAGCGGGCCGTTGCAGCCCATCCCGATTATGCGACCGCCTGGGCGATGCTGTCCGTTCTCTACCTCGACGAGGACCGGTTCGGGTTCAATCCGAGGGTTGGGGCAAGCCCCCCGATCCAGCGCTCGCTCGAAGCCGCCCGACGGGCGATCCGCCTCGATCCGGAGAACGTGCGGGCGCTGCAATCCCTGATGATGGCGCTGTTCTTCGCCCGGCAGCCGGCCGAGGCGCTGGAGGTGGGCGAGCGGGCGGTGGCGCTGAACCCGAACGACACCGAGCTGCTCGGCGCGTTCGGGACCTGTCTCGGCCAGGCGGGTGCCTGGCAGCGCGGCGCCGAGTTGATCGAGCAGGCGCTTGCCCGCAACCCGGGCCATTCCGGCTACTACAGCGGGGTTCTGGCGGTCTATGCCTACATGCAGCGCGACTACGTCCGCGCCGAGGGCCTGATCCGGCAGTCGGCCCTGGAGAAATTCCCGCTCTATCATTTCGTCGCCGCCGTCATCTACGCCCAGCTCGGCAAGGCGCCGGAGACCGCCGAGGCGCGGGATGCGTTCCTGCGCATGCGCCCGACCATCTTCGAGCACTGGGACGACGAGATGGCCAAGCGGAACTACCGGCCGGAGGACGCGGCCCATTTCGCCGAGGGCGCGCGCAAGGCCGGCTTCCCGGTGCCGACGCGGACGGCCGCGGAAACGGCCCTTCAGGCATCGACATCGCCGCACTGACCCTCGCCACCACCACGTAAACTACACGATGCTACAGGCGCGAATCCCCGGCCGTTGCTAGCGTCCAGACAGTGGGGATGGCGATTCCGACGAGTTCACCCACGGGTCCCGCCGGGCGGGGAGCCGCGGGTCAGGATCGTCCGCCATGCCGGGAAAAGTGTCGCGCCGTTCCCAGAACCCAGATGCAACGGAGACTTGTCATGACGATGAAGCTGACCCGCCGACAGGCGACGATCGGGGCCTTGAGCCTGCTCGCCGGCACCACCGTGAGCACCGTCAGCGAGGCCCATCTGGGCGAGCTGCTGGGCCTCGACGAAGGCCTCGAGGACTTCTGGCTGGCCACCGACGCCTACATCTACGGCTATCCGCTGGTCACCATGGAGATGACACGCCGGGTCATCACCAACGTGGCCGCCCCCGAAGGTACCCGGGCCCCGATGGGCCAGGTCATCAAGCTCAGGCACTATCCGGATGCCTCCTTCCGCGACGTGACCGCACCCAACGCCGACACGCTCTATACGACCGCGTTCTTCGACGTCGGCAAGGAGCCCTGGGTGTTGAGCCTTCCGGACATGAAGGACCGCTACTTCCTCATGCCGATGCTGGACGGCTGGACGAACGTGTTCCAGGTTCCCGGCAAGCGCACCACGGGGACCGGCGCCCAGACCTATGCCATCACCGGACCCGGCTGGAGCGGCACGCTGCCGGCGGGCGTCAAGGACTACAAGTCTCCCACCAACATCGTCTGGCTGCTCGGCCGCATCTACTGCACCGGCACGCCGGAGGACTATGCCGAGGTGCATGCGCTTCAGGACCAGGTCAAGCTGGTGCCGCTCAGCGCCTACGGCAAGCCGTATACGCCGCCTGCCGGCAAGGTCGATCCCTCGATCGACATGAAGACCGCCGTGCGCGACCAGGTGAACCGCATGGACGCGGTGGCGTACTTCACCCTTCTGGCGGAACTGATGAAGACCAACCCGCCGTCGGCGGCGGATGCCCCTGCGCTTGCGAAGTTCGCCCGGATCGGGCTCGTACCCGGCCAAGCCTTCGATGCGGGCAAGCTGCGGGCCGACTTCGCCCGGCGCATCCCGGACATCGCCAACGACCGGATCATGATCCAGTTCAAGATCAACAAGGACGTCCACGACATCGACGGCTGGGGCTTCACCACGAAGACCGGAATCTACGGCACCGACTACCTGATGCGGGCCCTCGTCACGGCAATCGGCCTCGGCGCCAACCGCCCGCAGGACGCGGTCTATCCGACCTCGCAGAAGGACGGCGATGGCCAATCCTATGACGGGGCCAACAAGTACGTGATGCGCATTGCCAAGGGTCAGTTGCCCCCGGTCGAAGGCTTCTGGTCGCTGACCATGTATGACGGTGCCTACTTCTTCGTGCCCAACCCGATCAACCGCTACTCGATCAGCGCGCGCCAGGACCTGAAGGCCAATCCGGACGGCTCGGTCGACCTCTACATCCAGAAAGACTCGCCCGGAGCGGACAAGGAGTCGAACTGGCTGCCCGCCCCGGCCGGCAAGTTCATCCTGATGCTGCGCATGTACTGGCCGAACGAGAGCAATCCGTCGATCATCGACGGCACGTGGACGATCCCGCCGGTCAGGAAGGTGAGCGATCGGGCCTAGCGCATCGGACGGAAAAGTGGACCCGGTTTTCCGTCTCTTCCGATGCGCCGGTCAAGAGAGGGAGCCTCGGAGCGGAATTCACGCTTCAAACCCACAGGAGGGACCGATGTCGAGACGCCTGCTCGCAATCTCTGCTCTCGTCCTGACGGCGACGGCAGCCGCAGCCCAGGTCGGGCCGCCCACGTCGCAGCGGACGTGCTCGGCCAACCGCCAACTCGTGCTGAAGGACGGCGCGGTCGTTCTCGACACCAGTCCCTCCACCTACGCCCGCTTCGTCAGGAGCAGCGCGGAATGTCTCGTCGATCAGTTCCCCGAGCCTGCGTGGGTTCCGAGTTCCAACAACCCGCAATGCTTCATCGGCTACCGGTGCAAGGACGGGTCGGACGATTTCTGACTGCCTGAGACCGGCGGGTCCGTTCTGACATGCCACCCGCCGGTCGAAGGCGGGCAAGCCCCATCACGCGTTCTCATCGCCGCCGGCACTTTGGTGTGCCGGCGGCTGAAGTAAGGGAGTCCGCGCCATGTTCAGCAGGCACTGGGACGAGGGCAAGAACAACTTTGCCGTTGATCCGCCCAACGCCACCGTGTCCGTCCTGGGCGGCGACGGCTCGAAGGTGAGCGACGCCGTGGTGACCCTGAAGGCGCCCAAGCTCGAGGGCGGCAACCTCACCTTCGACGTGGCGGTGCTGGAGGGCAACTTGGACGGCGCGAGCGGGCCGGCGGCCCTGTTCATCGACGATTTTGGCCGCTACTGGCACGCCCCTGCCTATCATGGCGCCTGGTACGGGCGGTCGGGGGTCTCCAATTATAGTGCGGCCTATGCGGCCGAGAACTCGGCCGTGATCCCGAATGTGTGCGGCTACTACCCGTACTCGCCCTGCGGCAACGAGTGAGGGTCCTTGCGGCGGAAGGATCCGGCAAGCCAAGGATCCGGCAAGACATGGAACCCGGCAAGACATGGAGCCCGGCTCAGCATACCAGGCCGTCCGGCTCCAGCGGCGCCTCCGTCACGCCGATAACCGTCACAGCGCGACAGCATGGTGTGCACGGCTGGACAGCGGACGGAGAGTAGGCTCAGCATGAGCGGCACAAGAGGATTCTGTCCCATGAGCTCTCGACCTTCGACGAGGCTTGCCGCCGCCCTGCTGGTGACCCGCCTCGGACCAGCCTCCGCCCGCGCCGGGCCATGTGCGTCCGACGCGGCGGCCTGTTCAAGGGTGCCGGAGGCAGCTCGCACGGTGTCGGGCCGCTGATGCAGGCACGTCGCGATCACAGCCTGCGAGATGCCTGCGACGCGACGGCGCTCCGACGACCCCGCCGGGGTTCCCATTTCCGTCCGAAGAGGTGAGGCCATGCCGTCGCGCCGTCACCCCAAGGTGAGAAGCGGCCTGCTGCTGGGCCTGACCCTTCTCGGGCTCTACGGTCTTCTCGCCTACGTGGCCCTGCCATCGGCGTGGTCCCATTACGAGCACCAGCGCGGCCTCGAGGGTCAGCCCATGCTGACCCACACGGCGCAGGGCATCCCCGGTGATCCCCTGAATGTGGGCCTCGTCGGCTCGCAGGAGGATATCGTGCGAGCCATGCACAGTGCCGGCTGGCATCCGGCCGACCCGATCACCTTCCGGACCAGCCTTGCGATCATCGGCAGCGTGGTCCTCGACCGGCCGGATCCGGATGCCCCGGTCAGCCCCCTGTTCTACGAGGGACGACGGGAGGATCTCGCGTTCGAGAAGCCGGTGGGCTCGAGCGCCGACCGTCGGCACCATGTCCGGCTCTGGAAGGTTCTGGCGCGCGGGCAGGAAGGCCGGCCGGTCTGGCTCGGTTCGGCGACCTTCGACCGCGGCGTGGGCTTGAGCCGATACACGGGCCAGGTCACCCATCACATCGATCCGGACATCGATGCGGAGCGTGACGGATTAATCTCCGATCTCGTGCAGGCCGGCATGGTCGAGGTGCGTTATCAGGTGTCGGGAATCGGGCCGACGCTGAGCGGACGGAACGGCGAAGGAGACCGCTACTCCACCGATGGGGAGATCTGGATGGCCGTCCTCGTTGCCGCCGGGCAAAGGCGCTCGCAGCCACCCGAAACCTTGCCCAGCCCGGCGCTCGTTGCGGCGAAGGATGCGATCTGGAACGCCGTCATGGGCTCATCGCCGCAGCCGTGAAGCGACCTCGCCTACCCTCGCAGGGTGCTCGACATCCCGGCCGCCACCTCTTGAGGGAAGAAGATCGCTGGCCCGCCTGGTGACGCCAGCTCCGAGCGCATCGTGCGAAAAACCGGACCCGGTTTTTCGCGTCGAACGATGCGCCGCTTAAGGGGTTGAGCATCGGACGTGAAAAGTGGGAACCGGCTTTTCGTGAAAAGATGCCCCAAACAATAGCTCAAGCATCGGGCGTGAGTGCGACGACACGTCCGATGCTTGAGCGCGAAGCAAGGCGTGACGCGGCGCATTCGTGTCGCGCTCCTTGGTATGCGGCTGCTGCTCGCCGGCGCACCGTTCGAACCGTTGGAGGCATCCCGCCGCGATGAGGTCCGCCGCACTGCGACCATCTCGGCCTTCCAACCCGAATGCCTGGCCCTGCAAGCGGGCCTCACAGACCGCGAGGAGCGGGTCGTCAACGAAACGGTCTTCGGAACCGGCAGGGCTCGACGGCTCGGACATGCAGGCATGCTTCACGTCTCTCGTCCTCACGCGAGTCTGGCCAGTCTGGGCCCGCTATCGGGGCGCGACGCCGGCCGTCAGCCATCTCGCCGCGCGATGCCAGGGCCATAACCGTCGTTCAGCGGGCGCACTCCACGGGAACCCGATAGGTGCCGTCAACGAGGATCGTGCGGCAGGGCACCCCGTTGATGATCTGAACCTCGTTCGGCGCGGCATAGGGGAAAATCGCATTGGGCGTGCCGGAGATCGGGCGACCCGCAAGGATGCGCCCGCCTCCCTCCTCGACCCGGATGCTCCCCGTTGAACTCGGTTCGAACGTCCCGGCCGCGACCCGACCGGCGCATTCCACCGGGACGCGCACGTTGCTGCCCTGTACGAGGACCGTCCGGCACGGCACGCCGTTGATGATCTGGACCTCGTTCGGAGTCGCGTAGGGGAAGAGCGAGGTGGGCGTGCCCTGAATGGGATTGGGCTGCGACTGGGCAAAAGCAAACCCGGCGCAAGCTGTCAACGCCGCACCGACGAGCATGGTCAGAATCTTCATGGAAACCTCCTCTCCGCAGGATGGCGAAGCATGTCACATGGCATGGGGCACGGATGGAGCGCTGCGGATGCATCCGTGTCGCGCGGTCTCACTCCCAAGACGAGAGGATCGCCTGACCCGACCTGTCGATCCCGCGGGCGCGCCTGCGCGTGCGATGGGACGGCCGTGCACGCGACAGCGGCAAAAGGAGCGCAAGCGATGTGCAGTGCATACGCTGTCCTCCCCGATACGAACCGATCGGTGTCAGGGACCATCCCGGGCTCCAGGAGGTCTCGGGTTGTCCTTGGCTGCTTCACTCTCTGGCGACGAGACTACCCGATCCCGACGCCGTTGCTTGACCATCGGAGCCATCGGCTTGACATCACGGGACACGCGCCGCCTTTATTCCACCCTCAGAGAGTCCAGGCCCGGCCGGGCAGACCAGGCAAGCCTGCTCCCATGCCCGAACCCATGGCCAAGCTCATCATCCGACACATTTCGTGATTGGTTCGGTTCCGTTCATCTCAGGTAGTCTACAAGACATGGAAATTTGTGAAGGGTCCGAGCAACCTTTCAGGCTCCGTCACGCGTTGATTCGTGGATGGGGCCGCAACAGCCAAGGTCGCGGCTGAGGTGCCGGCACGAAAGGGAACCATGACACGCTGGTGGCGACATACCCTTCTTGCGGTGGCTGGCCTTGCTGTTGCCCTTCCCGTTCGCATTCAGCTGGATCTTGGCCATGGGCCCAGCCTGTCCATCCTGGACGAGGCTGCGCTTGCCAAGGACAACGGCGGGAACGGAAACGGCGGGGGGAATGGCAACGGAGGCGGAAACGGGGGAGGCCAGGGTAACGGCGGCGGCAACGCAGGCGGCGGGAATAACGGCGGAGGCAAATCCGATGGCGGTCGGGGCGGAGGTCCCGGCAACGGCAACGGCGGCAATCAGGGAAATGCCGGAGGCAATGGTAATGGCAATACCGGCGCCAACGGAAACGGCGGCGGACGGAGCGGCGGCAATGCCGGCGCCAGGGCAGGAAGCGCGAATGACAACAGCGGCAAAGGCAATTCGAACGCGGGCGGTCTTGGTGGCGGCGTAGGCGGCGGCAGGAGCAACGGCAACGACAGCAACGGCAACGACAGCAAGGGCAATGCCAATGGCGCCGGCAACGGCAGCAAGGGCAATGCCAGCGGGAACGGGAACGCCGGCATCAACAATGGAACCGGTGCGGCTTCGGCGAGCCGTGCGGGAACCGGCAACGCCGGCGCGCCGCACCCTGGAAGCGCGACGGGCGGCACAGGCTCTCGGGTCGCCGACAAGGCCCGGACGAGCGCCGGCCAAGCCTCGGCCGGCCAGAGCAAGGCCCGCGCATCGGCATCGCGGGATCACGGTCCGGCCAAGTCCGCATCCAAGTCCGCATCCAAGTCCCCATCCAAGTCCGCATCCAAGTCCACGGCCGAGTCCACGGCCAGATCCGCGGCAAAGGCCGCGGCGCGCAAGCCGGCGGCCCGCATGGTGGCGCCCGTCCAAACCCCGCTGCCGGCAGCCCTTCCTGTCGCCGAAGAAATCGACCGGCGCCCGAAGCCGCGGCAATCCACGCGCTCGATCGTGGCGTCGGGCCTGTCGCCCGAGAACCTGGGCCGGTTGACAGCTCAGGGCTTCCGCATCGAGGCCAGGACCCAGGGCAGCATCACCGCTCAGGTGGTCAGGCTGCGGGCCCCGGCGGGTCTGTCGGTCGCCGAGGCCCGGCGATTGGTCCGTCTCGCCGATGCGAAGGCCTCGGTGGATTTCGACCAGTTCTACTACCTCGACGAGCACACGCCCGCCTGCGCGGGCCCCGAGTGTCTGGTCCAGCCTCCCGTGGATTGGACATCGCTCGTGAAATGGTCGGATGCCGAGACGCCTCAGTGCGGCCCCGCTCCCCTCATCGGGCTGATCGATACCGGGGTCAATGTGGAGCACCCGGCCCTGAAGGGGCAGGCGGTCGAGGTCATCGCCCAGCCGGAGCGCCATGCGGCCGCGTCGCTGCAGGATCACGGCACGGCGGTCGCGGCCCTTCTCGTCGGACGGCCGGCAAGCCGGACGCCGGGTCTCCTGCCGCAGGCGCGGATCATGGCGGTCGATGCCTTCTACCGGGATGGCGGCACGGCCGACCGGACCGACGTCATGACGCTCGTGGCCGCGATCGAGGCCCTGGCGGAGCGTGGGGTCCGGGTGATGAACATGAGCCTGTCGGGACCGGCCAACGAGGTTCTGCAAAAGGCCGTTGCGGCCGCCCAGGCCAAGGGCATCGTGTTCGTGGCCGCGGCCGGCAACAACGGTCCCGGGGCCGAGCCGTCCTACCCGGCGGCCTATCCGGGCGTCATCGCGGTGACGGCCATCGACCACGACCTCAATGTGTACCGGCGCGCCACCCGCGGGCCCTATGTCGACCTGTCCGCACCCGGGGTGAACGTGTGGACGGCCTCGGCGGAGGGCAACGGCCTGCTGAGGACGGGAACCTCCTATGCGGTTCCGTTCGTCTCCGCTGCCGCAAGCCTGGTGCTCGCATCGAGTCCCACCCTGGACGTCAGGGAGGTCCAGTCGCGCCTCGAGCAGAACACGCGCGACCTCGGCCAGCCCGGGCGCGATCCCGTTTTCGGCTTCGGCCTCATCCAGATGGCGGGGCTGTGCGAACCGCCGGAAGCCTCTCCGGCCATTGCCGCGGCACCGGCGCAGTCCTCCGACGCGTCGGCTCAGGGTGCGTTCGTGGACCAGCCGTGATCGGCCGGCGCCCGTCCGACGGGCCGGCGCTCGCGCGGGCCGTGCCCAACGGCCAGGCGCGGCCGGTGCGGATGCCCGGCGCGGGCCGGGATCGCGGTGCGCACCGCCTGCTGGAGCAGCCGCAGCTCCTCCTGCAGGGCCGCCAGACGCGCGAGCAGCTCGGCATCGCTGAGCGGCCCGGCCGGCTGCTCCTCGCACCGCCCAACCGCCCGGATCTTGCGCAGCAGGGCCGGACCGATCGCCGGGGTGGACAGCCAGCGCGCATCCGGGATCGCCGCCACCTCCCCGAGGCTCGGGCAGCGGCCGGCGAACTCGCCGCAGATCACCGATTGCAGCCGGGGGGAGAAATGGCTCAGGGGAAAGAGTTCGTCCCGCGACATGGGCTTTGATCCTCGGGCTTTGATCCTCGGGCTTTGATCCTGGGGCTTCGATCCTGGGGCTTCGATCTTCTCGCTTCGATCCTGGCGTTCGGGTCCGGGTTCGACCGGAGCCCTATCGCAGAAGCCGATCGTGTCTGCTCCGGGGCTGAATCAAGGCCAAGCCTGGGCATTGCCCGAACCTATCCTTTTGGACCCGCGACCTCACGGGTCCGTCCGATGCGCTAGCCCAGGCGGGCACGAATGACCATCACCCCTGCCAGGGTCAGAGCCGCGAAGGCGGCTCCCGCCAGAAACGTGCCCTGGGGTCCGACGCTGTCCCAGAGCGCTCCGGCAAGGACGCTCGCCAGCAGCAGCGCCACCCCGGTGACCAGGTTGAACATGCCAAAGGCCGTGCCGCGCAGTTCCGCCGGGGCCGCTTCCGCCACCAGGGTGGCGAGCAGGCCCTGGGTGAACCCCATATGCAGCCCCCAGAGCGCAACGCCGACCACCAGAGGCCCCAGCCCGGACGCGAAGGCCAGGACCAGATCGGCCGCCACCAGCATCAGCAGCCCGACGACCAGGAGCGTCACGCGGTCCATGCGGTCGGCCAGCACCCCGACCGGATAGGCCGATAGGGAATAGGCCACGCCCATGATGACCAGCACGAGGGGAACGAACGCCACCGGCAAGCCCACCGACTGGGCCCGGAGCAGCAAAAAGGCTTCGCTGAACCGCGCCAGGGTGAACACGGCGGCCACCGCCACCACCCACCAGTACATGGCGCCCAGCCGGCGAAGCTCGCTCCGGCTCAAGGGCATGCGCACCCGGCGCAGCCCTGGCGGGCGCTCCGGCTCCCTGACCCCGATCAGCAGCACGGCCACGGCCAGAACGGCCGGCACGACGGCGATCCAGAACACCGTCTGGAAATGATCGGCTGTCAGCCACATCAGCCCGATGGCCAGCAATGGCCCCGTGAAGGCCCCGATGGTGTCGAGGGACTGGCGCAGCCCGAAGCTCGCCCCGCGCAGGTGCGGCGGCGCGATGTCGGCCACCAGGGCGTCGCGCGGCGCGCCGCGGATGCCCTTGCCGATCCGGTCGAGGAAGCGCGCCGCGACGAGGCCGTCGATCCCGGACGCCATCGGGAAGATCGGTTTGGTGAGCGCCCCGAGCCCGTAGCCGAGAACCGCCAGGAGCTTGCGCCGGCCGAGCCAGTCGCTGAGGGCGCCGGAGAAGATCTTGGTGATGGAGGCGGTGGATTCGGCAATGCCCTCGATGATCCCGACCGCGAGCGCCGAGGCGCCGAGCACGGACACCATGTAGACAGGCAGCAGGGCGTGGATCATCTCGGACGAGATGTCCATCAGCATCGACACGAAGCCGAGAACCCAGACGCCTGTCGGAATCCCCTGGCGGTTCACGCGGTGAGAGCCCTCGTCCACTGTCGTTCCCATGTGCCCCTGCCTATGCGCTCCTGCCGGTTCGAGCTGAGCGTTTCACAGAGGCTGTTAGGAAGTCTGCCGTCGCCTGTCCAGATGCGCCCTACGGGTGCGCCGGGCGTTCGAACGCTCGGCCGCAGCCCTTCCGCCGCATCCTGGCCCGAGACCGGGACGAAACGGTCGGACCTCAGGTCGAGCCCTTCGCCGGTCTGCGGGGCCGCCTGGTCTTGGCCGGGGCTTCGGATGCGGCCTCAAGGGCCTCGACCGCTGCGACGGGGGGCGCCTCCTCGACCGTCGCGTCCGAGCGGTCCGATGCGGCGTCGGATGACCGGCCCTCGGCCTGGAGGGCCCGTTCTGCCTCCAGCCAATGGTCCTCGGGATTGCCGCTCCGGCCCTGGCGCTCCCAGATCTCGTAGGCTCTCGTGCGAATCCTCTCCTCGCGATGATCCATGCTTGGCCTCCTGGGGCAGTGGCTTCGAGACTGTCGAATGTGGGACGCCGCCTCCCGGCGACAACGGCCCTTGACTTGCGCAATGCTGCCGCGCCCCTGCATGGGCCTTGCGGATGTACGCGATCCGGCATGCCGCCTCAGGCGACGCCGTCAGCCTCGACCCCTCTCAGGAAACGGGAGATCACACCGGCCAGGAGCCTCTCGTCCTCCCGATGGGGCACGTGCCCGGCTCCGGGAAGGATGCAGGCCGTGCCGCGCCCGGCCGCGATACGGCGGGGATGTTCGGCGGATCCGTACTCGTCGCGCTCCCCGTGAACGGCCAGCACCGGGCAGCGGACCCCTGCCAGGGCCTCGTTCAGGGACCAATGGGCGAAATCGGGCGACAGCCAGGTGCCGATCCAGGCCTCGACGGCCCAGAGGGCCTTGTCGCCGTGGTATCGCGCCAGGCGCGCACGATGGGCCGGATCCTGGAAGTCGCGCTGCGCGACGCGGATGCCCGCGAGGGTTCTGTCCTCGACGAAGGCCTGGGCGGCGACCGTGACGAGCGCGCGGCAGCGGGCGGGAAAGCGGGCGGCCGTCTCGACGGCCATGCCGCCCCCGACGCTGTGGCCGCAGGCGATGAAGTCCTGCACGTCGAGCTGCTCGCACACCCGTGGGACGACGTGCTGCGCCTCCCGGGCGACGAAATCGAACGGCAGCCGCCCCGGATAGGGATCTGACCGGCCGAAGCCGAGACGGTCATAGGCGATCACCCGCCGGCCGGTCGCGGCCGCGAGAGCCTTCGGGAAACTGCGCCACAGCTCGACGCAGCCGAGGGAATCGTGCAGCAGCAGGATCGGCGCGTGCGTCGCAGGAGCCTCCGGCGTCCAGATCCTGGCGAAGAGGCTGCCCCCGTCGACCGGAATCCGGGTGTCCTGCTCGTTGATCGTGACCGGCGGGCTATCGGGCATGGCGGCGTTCGGCCTTGTCTCGTTCGGGGACGGCTTACCGCGCCCGACGACATGCGGCAACGCCCGGACGGAGCGGCGCCCGCGCCCCCTATGCGTTGTCACCGTGAATGGCCGCGATCACCGCATCCGTGACCTGACGGGTCGTGGCCTGGCCGCCGAGATCCGGCGTATGCAGCGAGGGATCGGCCGTCGCCCGCTCGATCGCCCGCATGAGGCGCTCGGCGGCCGGCTTCTCGCCGAGATGCTCCAGCATCATGGTGGCCGTCCAGAACGTGCCGACCGGATTGGCGATGCCCTTGCCGGTGATGTCGAAGGCGGAGCCGTGGATGGGCTCGAACATCGACGGGAAATTCCTCTCCGGGTTGAGGTTCGCCGTGGGCGCGATGCCGAGGGAGCCGGCGAGCGCCGCAGCCAGATCCGACAGAATGTCCGCATGCAGGTTGGTGGCCACGATGGTGTCGAGACTCTGGGGCTTGAGGGTCATGCGCATGGTCATGGCGTCGACCAGCATCTTGTCCCAGGTCACGTCCGGGAAGTCCCGCGCCACCTCGGCGGCGATCTCGTCCCACATGACCATGCCGTGGCGCTGGGCGTTCGATTTCGTCACCACCGTCAGGAGCTTGCGCGGCCGCGACTGCGCGAGCCTGAAGGCATAGCGCATGATGCGGGTGACGCCGGCCCGGGTGAAGATCGACACCTCCGTGGCCACCTCCTCCGGCAGCCCCCGGTGCGAGCGGCCGCCCTGGCCGGCGTACTCGCCCTCGGAGTTCTCGCGCACGATCACCCAGTCGAGATCCCTCGCGGCCACGTTGCGCAGAGGCCCTTCGATCCCCGGAAGGATGCGTGTCGGGCGCACGTTCGCGTATTGATCGAACGGCTGGCAGATCGCCAGGCGCAGGCCCCACAGGGTGACGTGATCGGGAACGTCCGGCGCGCCCACGGCGCCGAAATAGATCGCATCGAAGCCTTTGAGCGTCTCGCGGCCGTTCTCCGGCATCATGACGCCATGAGCCTTGTAGTAGTCCGAGCCCCAGTCGAAGGTCTCGACATCGAGCCGGAAGCTCCCGTCGCGGGCCGCGAGGGCGTGAAGGACCTCGACGCCGGCCGCGATGACTTCCTTGCCGATTCCATCGCCCGGGATGGCGGCGATCTTGTAGCTGTTCATGATGGCACCTGGTGTTGTCGGCCGCCGGACGGGCGGCGGCCGAGGATCGTGTCGGGTTCGATTAGCCGAGCGCCTCGGCCACGGCCTTGCCGGTGGTCTCGGTTCCGGCATTCCCGCCGAGATCGCGGGTGCGCAGGGTCCGCTCGCTCAGGACGTCCTCGATGGCCTGGACGATGGCGGCGGCCGCTTCGGTTTCGCCGAGATGCTCCAGCATCATGGCGCCGGCCCAGATCTGGCCGATGGGGTTGGCGACACCCTGCCCGGCGATGTCGGGTGCCGAGCCGTGGACCGGCTCGAAGAGCGACGGGAAGTCGCTGTTCGGATTGATGTTGCCCGAGGGCGCGATGCCGATGGTGCCCGTGCAGGCGGGCCCGAGATCGGACAGGATGTCGCCGAACAGGTTCGACGCGACGACCACGTCGAACCAGTCGGGATGCAGCACGAAATGGGCGGTCAGGATGTCGATGTGGTACTTGTCCCAGGTCACGTCCGGATAGCGCTTGGCCATCTCCTCCACGCGCTCGTCCCAGTAGGGCATGGTGATCGAGATACCGTTCGACTTGGTGGCCGAGGTCAGGTGCTTCTTGGGCCGCTTCTGCGCGAGGTCGAAGGCGAATTGCAGCACACGGTTGACGCCGATGCGCGTCATCACGGTTTCCTGGATGACGACCTCGCGGTCGGTGCCGGGAAACATCTTGCCGCCGATGGACGAATACTCGCCCTCGGTGTTCTCGCGCACCACCCAGAAGTCGATGTCGCCGGGCTTGCGGTTGGCGAGCGGTGTCGGCACGCCCGGCATCAGCCGCACGGGCCGCAGGTTGATGTACTGGTCGAACTCGCGCCGGAACTGCAGCAGCGACCCCCAGAGCGAGACGTGGTCCGGGATCTTCTCCGGCCAGCCGACCGCTCCGAAGAAGATGGCATCATGCGAGCCGATCTGCTCCTTCCAGTCCTCGGGCAGCATGCGGCCGTGCCTGGCGTAGTAGTCGTAGGACGAGAAGTCGAAATGATCGAGTTGCAGGTCGAAGCCGAATTTCTTGGCCGCGGCCTCCAGGACGCGCACGCCCTCGGGGGTGGTTTCCTTGCCGATGCCGTCGCCGGGAATGACGGCGAGCCGATAGCGCTTCTTGTGATCCGATGCCATGTGAAAATCCGTGTGAAGATCCGTTCGTCTGTCATGAAGGCCTGGGGCGGTCGTGGACCCGTCCGGCACGCGCATCCGCCCCCGGGTGTTACTGTCCCGTAACGCCCGAGGCCTTGATGACGGGAACCCATTTGTCAATCTCGGCGCTGACGAGCTTGGCGAGCGCCTCCGGCGTCTGGCCCGCCTCGTCAGGGAGTTCGGCGCCGAGGTCGAGCAGGCGCTTGCGCGTGGTCTCGTCCTGGAGGGCGGCCCTGGCGGCGGCGTTCAGCCTCGTGACGATCTCCTTGGGCGTTCCCTTGGGGGCGAAGAGCGCGTTCCATCCGGTCGCCTGGAATTGCGGCAGCCCCTGTTCGGCCGATGTCGGCACGTCCGGGATGACCGGGAGGCGGTTGGGAACCGCGACCACGAGGCCGTTCGCCTCCTTCGCCTGCACAGTCGGCACGATGGCAACCGTCTGATCGCAGACGTAATCGACCTGGCCGCCGAGCAGTGCGTTCAGGGCCGGGCCCGAGCCGCGGAAGGGCACGTGCTGCGGCTTGACGCCGAGCAGGGATTCCAGGAACAGACAGGTCAGATGCGAGGTCGACCCGACGCCGCCCGAACCGTAGTTCATCTTGGGCGCGTTCGCCTTCAGATAGGCGATGAATTCCTTGAAGTCCTTGACCGGCAGGTCCTTCTTGGCGACCACGAGCATCGGTGTGGCGGCCGAGTTCATGATCGGCTCGAAATCAGTGCGCGGATCGTAGGCCAGCTTGGGATAGAGGCCGACGCTCGCCGCCTGCGTGCCGAGATTGCCCATCAGGATCGTGTACCCGTCCGGTTCGGCCTTCGATACGCGGGTCACGCCGACGGTGCCTCCTGCGCCGGTGACGTTCTCGACCACGAGCTGCTGGCCGAGCGTGCGACCCATGTGGTCGGCCATGAGGCGGGCCACCACGTCGGTCGTGCCGCCGGCGGAAAACGGAACCACCAGGGTGATCGGCCGTGTCGGGTAGGTTCCCTGCGCCTGTGCGGCTGTCGCGACGAAGCCCAAGGCGAGTGCGGCGGTCAAGAGAGCTTTCTTCATCGTCGTGTCCTTCCCTCAAGGATTTTTGGGCGACAGCGGGCGCGTCTCGCCGCCCTTGGTCCGAGATTTATGCATCTCGTGGCCCTGTCCATCTGCCCCTGAATGCCCCTGCCTCACACGAGCGTGGTTGGCTTCCTCGGTTGCGTTTAAGCTTCCATGGAAGTTGGCATGCAAGAACAGTGATCGCGACATGGCCTGTTTGTCAAGCATCCATTCATTCTTGTATGGAAGAGCGCAGGGACGCATGTTGAGGCGGGAGGCCCCATGGCGAGCAAGGTGAAGCAGGTGCGGACGGCCGCGACCGTGAGGAAGCCGTCGCTGGTGGAGGACGCCTACAGGGCGCTCAAGGACGCGATCCGCGACAACGTCTTCCCGCCCGGCTACCAGGGCTCCGAGCAGGAGATCGCCCTGCGGCTCGGCATGAGCCGGACCCCAGTGCACGAGGCCATCATCCGCCTGCAGGAGGACGGCCTCGTCCGCGTGCTCTCCAAGCGGGGCGTGCAGGTCTGTCCGCTCTCCCCGGACGACATTCGGGAGATCTACGACGTGGTCATCGCCATCGAGGCCCGCGCGGCGGAGCTTCTCGCCGCTCTGCCCCTCGAGGCTCGGAGCCAGGTCGCCAAGGAGCTCGAGGAGGCGACCGCGCGCATGGAACAGGCCCTTCGCAGGGACGATCTTCATGCCTGGGCGACGGCCGACGACCAGTTTCACCGCCTTCTTGTGGAGCGGTGCGGCAACAGCCGCATTCTCCGGATCGCCCAGACCATCACCGACCAGGCCCATCGGGCCCGGATGCTCACCCTCAGGCTCCGGTCGAAGCCGACCGGATCGGCCGCCGCCCACAGGGCCATGGCCGAGGCGATCCGGACGGGCCAAGTGGCCGAGGCCCATCACCAGGCCCGCCAGCACCGGATCGACGCCCGGGACGAGCTTCTCCCGCTGATCGCGAGCGTCGGCATCAAGCACCTGTGAGGCGCGCGACGAGGATCATTCGGCCAGTTCGCGCATGACCTTGATCAGGTCCGACTTGCCCTCGAACCCGATGCCGGGCAGCTCCGGCATGACGATGTGGC
This sequence comes from Microvirga sesbaniae, assembly GCF_025460805.1. Classification (GTDB taxonomy): domain Bacteria; phylum Pseudomonadota; class Alphaproteobacteria; order Rhizobiales; family Beijerinckiaceae; genus Microvirga; species Microvirga sesbaniae. The sequence goes on from NZ_JAMXFJ010000004.1 coordinate 265,665, forward strand.
CGTTCTCCACCCGCACGCTGTCCGGGAAGCCGCCATAGGGCTGGAACAGGTCCGGATAGCTCTCGTTGCCGCCGAGCCCGAGACCGGCCGCGATGTTGAGCGACATCTGGTGACCGCCGTGCGGAATGCACCGGGACGGCGACCAGCCGAACTGCTCGAGCGCGTCGAGGGTGCGCAGATACTCCACCAGCCCATAGGACAGGGCGCAGTCGAACTGAAGCCAGTCGCGGTCCGGCCGCATGCCGCCGTAGCGCAGGAGATTGCGGGCGTCCTGATGGGAGAACAGGTTCTCGCCGGTCGCCATGGGGCCGGGATAGAACTCGGACAGCGCCGCCTGGAGCGCGTAGTCGAGGGGATCTCCGGCCTCCTCGTACCAGAACAGCGGGTAGTGGCGCAGCATCTTGGCGTAGGCGATCGCGGTCTCGAGATCGAAGCGTCCGTTCGCATCGACCGCGAGCTGCGCCTGGGATCCGATCTCAGCGAGCACGGCCTCGATCCGGCGCTGGTCCTCGGCGATCGAGGCACCGCCGATCTTCATCTTCACGACGTTGTAGCCGCGGTCGAGATAGCTGCGCATCTCGGCCCGCAGGGCACCGTCGTCCTTGCCCGGATAATAGTAGCCGCCGGCGGCATAGACGAAAACCCGCGGATCGGCCTCGCGGCCCTTGCGCTCGGCCAGCAGGCGGAAGAGCGGCTTGCCGGCGATCTTGGCGGTGGCGTCCCAGATCGCCATGTCGAGGGTGCCGACCGCCACCGAGCGCTCGCCGTGCCCGCCGGGCTTCTCGTTCTTCATCATCGTGGCCCAGATCTTGTGAGGATCCAGGTTGTCGCCGCTCTCGTCGCGCAGGCTCTCAGGAGCAGCCTCGAGGATCCGGTCGCGGAAGCGCTCGCGGATGAGGCCGCCCTGGCCGTAGCGGCCGTTCGAGTTGAAGCCGTAGCCGACGACGCGGCGGCCGTCGCGCACCACGTCGGTCACCACGGCGACAAGGCTCGTCGTCATCTTGGTGAAGTCGATATAGGCGTTACGGATCGGCGAGGCGATCGGCTGGGTGATTTCGCGGACGTCGATGATGCGCATGGACAACCTTCTCGCGTTTGGAGGATGCGGATTGGCGGTCTTCATACGCCTGGACAGGCCCGGCGGGCCAATGCCAAGATCGGTTCGCGTTATGCGTGATCGGCATCGACATGGACCTGACCTGGCTCGAGGATTTCCTGGCTCTGGCGGAGCAGAAGAACTTTTCGCGGGCCGCCGAGGCCCGCAACGTGTCGCAGCCGGCCTTCAGCCGTCGCATTCGTGCGCTCGAGGATTGGATCGGCACGCCCCTGTTCATGCGGGCGACCCAGGGGGCAAGCCTGACGCGGGCCGGGCTCCACTTCCGCCCCCTGGCCGAGGATCTGATGCGCAATCTGCATCGCGCGAGACGCGAGACGCGTTCCGCGGGCGAGCGCGAGACGGGATCGCTGGCGATTGCCGCGACGCACGCCCTGTCCTTCACCTTCTTCCCGGGCTGGATCCGCCGGCACATGCAGGTCGAGGCGCTCGGCACGCTCAACCTGATCTCGGACAGCCTGGAGGCCTGCGAGCAGATCATGCTCGGCGGCGAGGTGCATTTCCTGCTCTGCCACGCCCATGCGGATGCGCCGACGCGCTTCGACGCCAGCCGCTTCGAGAGCATCCGCGCAGGCGAGGATCTCCTGGTCCCGGTCTGCGCGCCCGATGCGGACGGCGGGCCCCTCTGGCCCCTTCCAGGCAGGACCGGGAGGCGGGCGCGGCTCCTCGCCTACAGCTCCGCGTCCGGGCTCGGCCGCATCCTGGCGGCGCATCCGGTCGGGAGCGCCGAAGCGGCGGGGCTCGAAAGGGCTTTCACCTCGCATCTGGCCGCCACCCTGATGACCATGGCCCGCGAGGGACACGGCGTCGCCTGGCTCCCGCTCGGGCTCGCCGAGGAGGATCTGGCGCGTCAGCGGCTGGTGCGGGCCGGACCCGAGCGGTTCGACATCCCGGTCGAGATCCGTCTGTTCCGGTCGCCCGACTGCCGCAACCACGCCGCGGACGAACTGTGGAGGCGTATTCTCGAACAGCCGAGCGGCCCGATGTGACCGGTCGTGAAGAGGCGATGCGCGCGAGGGACAGGTTTTCAGCCGTAGACCCGCCAGTCCTGCGCCGGCGCCACGTCGAACGGCAGGTCCTGGTCCTCGCTCGCGAGCGCCCGGATCTTGTCCTCGACCAGGTCGGCCAGGACGCTTCTCGGAGTGGCGGCTCGCACTTCGCTGACGGCCTCCCGGATCTGCTTCAGATCCCGGGGCGACAGCCTCGCCTCTCCTGAACCCTTGAGTTCCTGATTCGACGTCATGGACGATCCTCCGGCAGGGCCGACATGGCAATGAACGGGTACCCTTGCGGAGATCAGCCTAGGCGTGGCCGTTTGCTCGACGCATTGCGGGAAAATGACAATTCCGTAATGCGGCCGGCCGGGCTGTTCGGGAGCCGGGTCCGGGTGCCCGTGCCGGGGATCGGGTCTTCGTTCGCCTCAGGCGGCAGGCGTCAGATCGCCGAGAAGCGTCGGGATCAGCTCCGAGACCGTGGGGTGGATCGGCACCGCCCATTGCAGGGTCGGGTAGTCGGCGCCGGCATTCATCATGTCGAGGATGCCGTGGATCGCCTCGTCGCCGCCGGTTCCGAGAATGGCCGCGCCGAGGATCCTCTTCGTGTCGGCGTCGGCGACGATCTTCATGAAGCCTTTGGTCTCGTCCTTCTCGACCGCGCGACCGACCCGGGTCATGGGACGCTTGGATACGAGGAGCGGGCGGCCGGTCCTGCGCGCCTCCGTTTCCGTCATGCCGACCCGGCCGAGGGGCGGATCGATGTAGAGCGCATAGCCCAGGAGCCGGTCGCTCACCCGCCGCGAGGCCCCGTCGAGCAGATTGGCCGCGACGATCTCGTAATCGTTGTAGGCCGTGTGGGTGAACGCCCCGCGGCCGTTGCAGTCGCCGAGCGCCCAGATGCCGGGAACGCTGGTCGCCAGCGTGTCGTCGACGACGATCGTGCCGCGCGCATCGACGGCGACTCCCGCCCGGTCGAGGCCGAGATCGTCCGTGTTGGGCCGGCGCCCGACGGCGAGCAGCACGTGCGAGCCGATCACGACCGGCTCGCCGGACGTGCAGTCGACATCGACCGCCACGCCGTCCGCATGGGGCTTGAACCCGATGCAGCTAGCGTTGGTGCGCACCGTGATCCCCTCGCCGGTCAGAATGTCCCGGATGGCCTCCGACACGTCTTCGTCCTCGCGGGCGATCAGCCGCGGCCCCCTCTCGACAATGGTCACCTGCGCGCCGAACCGCCGGTACATCTGGGCGAATTCGAGCCCGATATAGCTGCCGCCCACCACCACGAGATGGCGCGGAAGCGTCTCGAGCTTCAGGATCGACGTGTTGGTGAGATAGGAGACCGTGTCGACGCCCGGCATGTCGGGAATGCTCGCGCGGCCGCCCACGTTGAGGAAGATGCGCGACGCCTGCAGGAGCCGGTCGCCCACGCGGATCGTATCGGGGCCCTCGAAACGCGCGTGACCTTCGATCACGGTGAGTCCGTCCATGCCGCGCAGCCAGGTTTCGATATTCGTGCGGGCATTCGTCGAGACCGTGTCGGCCCGGGCCCTGACGCGCTTCATGTCGATGGCGATGGGGCTTGCGATGGACACGCCGAATTCGGCACCGCGGCGGGCGAGATGCGCCGCATAGGCGCTCGCCACCAGGGTCTTGGTCGGCATGCACCCGGTATTGACGCAGGTGCCGCCGAACAGCTTGCGCTCGATGATGGCGACCTTCATGCCGGCTTTGGCCAGTCGTCCCGCAAGCGACGGCCCGGCCTGGCCGGCGCCGACCACGATGGCATCGAACGATTCGGTCATGGTATCGCTCCTACGATCAGGACCGCTCCGAGGATCGCGACGGCATCCTCGATGAGGGCGGCGGGACGATCCCTGCCGAAGGCGGCCGCAAGGCGCGCCCGGCCTTCCGCCCCTCCGAGGGTGCCGATGATCCCGCCCACGGCTCCCGCCACGAACCCGCCGAGGAAGGAGCCGCCCTGCGCGGCGATCGCCGCGCCGCACAGGCCGCCGACGATGATCCGGGTCGCGAAGGGAAGCGGGGTCTTGCGGCTCGGCGTGGTGGGAAGCTGGTCGCCGATCAGCTCGCCGATGGCGAGAACCGTCATGATCCACGGCGTGTAGCGGTAGCCCAGGAAGGCCAGCCAGGTCCCCTCGAGGTTGAGGAGGCCGAGGGAAGCCGCCCAGCTGACGGCAGCGGGAGCCGTCATGGCCCGCAGGCCGGCGATCACGCCGATCAGGAGCGCCAACACGTAAACGACCATCGCTGTCCCCTGCACTTTGCTCAAGCTTGCCCGCGGACGAGGCCTTTTTCAATCCCGGGCGGACAGCGCCTGCGACGGGCGCGGCCTCGTCCGTGGCGGCTAAAGCATCGGACGTGAAAAGTGGACTTGCACTTTTGGGATCCATCCGATGCTCTAAAGCAGGTCAGCGCGCGAGCGGCAGAAGAGCCCTCACGCGGGAATCGCGCAGCCAGAGGCCGGCCCAGAGCGCAATCCCGAGATAGACGCCGAACAGCGTATGGCTGAACAGCGGGCTGCCGATGCGCAGATGGGTGGCCACGGCGCCGCCGAGATAGGCGGTGATCAGGACCGCGCCCAGGACAGAGGTGCGCGGATGGGCGTGGAGCACGGCGGAGGCGAGGAGCACGACGCCGAGCGCGCGCCAGAGAGCGGGATCGGCCGGCCAGCCGAGCGGGATCACCGTGTCGATCACCACCTGAAGCGGCACCAGCTTGATCGCTCCGTCGAAGAGCAGGAACAGGATGACGAGCCCGCTCAGGGCTCGCCCGGTCCAGATCGCCGCACCGATTCGGGTGCTGGTGGATGCCGCCGGCGTGTCGGACATCGCGGTCATGGGGTCTCTCCTTCCCGATGGCTCAGGCCAATGCCGGGGCGCTCATGGCCTCCTGGGCCGCCGCGAGATCCATCCACATCACTTCCCAGATGTGACCGTCCGGATCCTCGAAGCTGCGGCCATACATGAAGCCGTAATCCTGCTTGGGCGCGGGATCGGCCCGGCCGCCGGCGGCCGCAGCCTTGGCGAGCGTTCCGTCGACCTGGTCGCGGCTGTCGGCCGACAGGCAGATCAGCACTTCGGAGGTTTCCCGGGCGTCGGCGATCCTCTTGGGCGTAAACTGGCGGAACTTGTCGTGGGTCAGGAGCATCGCATGGATCGTCTCCGAGAAGACCATGCAGGCGGCGGTGTGATCGGTGAACTGCTCGTTCTTCACGGCGCCCAGAGCCTCGTAGAACGCAATGGACTTGGACAGGTCGGCAACGGGCAGGTTCACGAAGATCATTTTGGGCATCGATCTCTCCCTCAAGCTTGTGGTTTGACAGTCATTCCATGGAAAGTTATAAATAGCAACTATGAAGTTAGAAAAAATAACCGAGCCTGTGAACAGCCGCCCCCGGCGCCGTTACGACGACGCCTGTGCGACCGCCCATGCCCTCGATCTGGTGGGGGAGCGCTGGGCTCTGCTGGTGATGCGGGAGCTGATGCTGGGGCCGAAGCGCTTCGGGGACCTGCGCGAGAGCCTGCCCGGCATCAGCGCCAACGTCCTCACCCAGCGCCTGGAGGGACTGGAAGCGTCCGGCATCCTCGTGCGACGCCGGCTGCCTCCGCCCGCGGCCGTGCAGGTCTACGAGCTGACGGAATGGGGCTACGAGAGCGAGCCAATCTTTCAGGCCCTCGGCCGCTGGGCCGCGCGCTCTCCGTCGCACGATCCCACCCTGCCGTTCAGCACGGCATCGCTGGTGCTGTCCATGAGGACCATGTTCGATGCCGGGCGGGCCGGCGGCCTGGACGCCCGGATCGGCCTTCGCGTCGGCGAGGAGACCTTCCTGGCCCGCCTGGCGGAGGGCCGCTTCGCGATCACCCACGGCTCCCTCGACGAAGCCGACGTGATCCTGTCGGGAATTCCGCCGGTCCTGGCCGGCGCGATCTATGGCGGCCAGACGCTGGAAGCCCTCGAACAAGTCGGCGCGCTCCAGGTCGAAGGCGACCGCGCCCTCGCCGATCGTTTCGTGAGCCTGTTCCCGCTCCCGACGAAGGCGTCGAGGCCCGCCTGAGGGATGTCGGGCGGGCGATGGCCGTCCTATCGCAGGGTCTCGTCGAACAAGGTGGTGAGCCGTTTCCAGTGCCGCTCGGCCCCGCCTTCGTCATAGACGCTGTGGTCGGACACCGCCCAGCCATGGGCCATGCCGACATAGTTCTCGATGATGTGGTCGATCTCCGCCCGGCGCAAAGCCTCGGCCAGCAGGGCCGATTGCTCCGGCGGGAAGCTGCCGTCGACCCCCGCGCTGCCCACATAGACGCGCCCCGTAATCGTCGCCACATGACGGTGCGGGCTGTCGGGCGCATCGCTGGCCAGCCGTCCGCCGTGGAAGCTCGCGGCGGCGGCGATGCGGTCGGGATAGGCGGCGGCCGCATGGAGAGCACGGCTCCCGCCCATGCAATAGCCGACCGTGCCGATCCGGCCTGTCGCCCCGGCCTCCGTCAGGGCATCGATGAACGCCGCCGAATCGCGCCGGGTCATGTCCTGGCTCGTGCCCTCGATCATGTTCCGCAGGGCGCTGCGGGAAGGCTCTTCGGAAAAGGCCGTCCTGGCATCGAAGGGGCCGTAATCGCCGAAGCGGTAGAAGAGGTCGGGAACGAGAACCGCATAGCCCTCAGCGGCGAGACGCTCGGCCATGGCGTCGAGGGCGGGACGGGGTCCGAAGGCATCCATGTAGAGAATGACGCCCGCGGCGGTCGGATGGTCCGGGCGGAACAGCCCGGCCCGGGCGGTTCCGTCTTCCGTTCGAATCGAAATATCCTGCTTGGCCAAGATCCTCTCCTCGTGTCTACGCCGCCTGTCGGAACCCTCGCCGGAAGCGGGCGTTTCCTGGCCTCTCCTATGAGGGCAGAGGCGCGTCCTTTCAAATGCGGTCACGCCTGCCGGGGTGCCAGGGCATCGATGATGACTCCTTCGCCAGATTGCGGTCGCCGAGCGGTTGGAGAGCGCGACAGGGACAAGAGCTTGTCCCCTCTGGACGCCGCGCCGGAGGGCACCGGCCGCTTCCGCTATCTCGCGCTCGGCCCGCAGAAGGAAGCCGCCTCCGCAGAACGGGGAGCTGCGGCGAACACCTGAAGGATCAGGGGCCTCCGGCCAGCGATCCCACCACCGCCATGGTCAACTCGTCGAGATTGACGCGACCTTCGACGGTGATCGTCTCGGCGTCGCTGGACGTGACGCGCAGCCCCTGCTCGCCGGCCTCGGATTGGCGCTTCAGCTCGGCCACGATGGCGTCCCGCACCTGATCCTCGATATTCATCGCATCTGTCCTTTCGCCATGGCGATTCCTGCTGACGAACGTCGGGACGGATGACGCTGTTCCACGCCTGCGCTTCCACGTGGCGTTCACAACTTCCTCAGGCTCGCCTTCAGGGCGCTGAACGCCTGCGCGTCCATGGTGCCGCGCTCGTTGTTGCAGGCCGAGCAGGCCAGCACGACATTGTCCCGATTGAGCGGACCGCCGAAGGATTTGGGAATTACGTGGTCCAGGGTCGCGAGATCGGGCGCACGCTTCACGCCCGGGCCCGGGCGCCGCGCGGGGATGCCGCAATACACGCAGCGGCCCGCGTCGCGGGCGAAGACGTCGTCGAAGAGCCTGATGCGTTGCGCTGTCTTCATGGCGATGGAATCGGCGTTCCTTTCGGGCGGTCTTTTCGTGTGGAACCGGAGGGGAAGCGGGGTGGTTGCTCCTGCAATCGAAGGAGCAACCACCATGGTAGACACCCGCCGCAGGAACCGGAACCCATTCAATGACGACGACGGCTACGGCGACATGCCGCCGCGCGGTGCCGTCGGCTTCCGCGGCGAAGGTCGTGAATATCCGGGCGGCTACGGCGGCGACGCCGACGAGTTTGCCGGCGGCGTGATCGACGACGGGCGGGGCGGACCTCCGGACGACGAAGGGTTCGATCCCGGCTACGGCCGCGGCCGTTCCGGACTTGGCGCCTTCGGCTCACGTGATCCGAATGATGCCGAGGCGCGATCAGGTCGCGACGACGCGCCCTCCTCCGGGGCCCATCGCGGGCGCGGACCCAAGGGATACAAGCGTTCCGACGAGCGCATTCACGAGGATGTCTGCGAACGCCTGACCGCGGACCCCTTCATCGATGCCTCGGACGTCGAGGTTCTGGTGAAGGACGGCGAGATCACCCTCAACGGCACCGTCTCCAGCCGCGGCGTCAAGCGGCGCGCGGAAGATCTTGCGGAGCTGGCCTCAGGGGCTCTCCACGTTCAGAACAACCTGCGCGTGCAAGGGGCCTGAAGAGGGGCTTGAGGTCTTCGGGCCACGATCTGCCGTCCGAATCGTCACGGAACCTCGGGCGGCGGCATCGGATGAGTGATCGGCTTGTCCGATGCCGGCGGCTGCTCCGGCAGAGGTGAAGGAGCGCCGGGCGGCATGGGCGGTACAGGGGTCTCGGGCGGGATCGGCATGCTCGGCACCGGCTCGGTCGGGGGCGGCTTGGGATAGAATTCATCCGGCTGCGGATGAGAGCTGGCGCTGGTCACCTCGAAGGGTCTCCCTTGCAACATCCTGTCCCGTGTTCAACCGTCCAGTTGCGCGAAAGTTCTCCGACGGCGGCGCTCCGGTCGCCGTGACCCATCGTCATCAAGACGAAACCATAGGTGCAATCCCAGGCTTGACCTTACGTCCGTTTGAGGCCACCACGGCAGGGTGGAATCTCGGATTGGAAAAGCCATGCGCGTAGTCCCCTCCCTCGCCTTCCTGACGGCCGTCGTGGCGGGTTCGAGCATGGCTCAGGCGGCGGATCTGCTGTTCTCGCAGGAGCCCATTCAGGCCTCCTCGGGGTGGATCGTCACCGTGAAGGGCAACCTGCGGGTCGGCCCCTCCTATCCCGGTTCGGACGAGTTCAGCTTCATCGGCTATCCGTCCTTGAGCGTCCGCCGGGCAGGCACGGTCGAGCGCTTCAGTGCTCCCGACGACGGCCTGAGCTTCTCGTTCCTGGAAGAGTCGGCCTTCCGGATCGGCGTCGTTGGCCGCTTCGTGGGCGGACGCTATCTGCAGGACAACCGCGAGCTCTTCGGCCTGGAGAAGATCGACTGGGCGGTGGAGCCCGGCGTGTTCGTGGAATATTGGCCGCTCGAGTTCCTGCGCGCCCGCGCCGAGATCCGGCGCGGCTTCGGGGGTCACGAGGGATTCGTGGCCGATTTCGGCCTCGACGCGGTGCAGCGCTTCGGGGCGTTCACGGTCTCGATCGGTCCTCGCCTCGCTCTCGGCGACTCCGAATTCACCCGCACCTATTTCGGCGTGACGCCCGTCGAGGCGGCACTGAACGGCCAGGTCACGCCCTATCGGCCGTCCGGCGGCATCACGTCGGTGGGCGCGACGGGCGCGATCAGCTACGACTGGTCGCAGCAATGGTCGACCACCGCGTTCGTCACCTACAAGCGTCTGGTCGGGGACGCGGCCGACAGCCCGATCGTCAAGAGCTTCGGCTCGGAGAACCAGTGGGGCTTCGGCCTGACCGCGTCCTATTCCTTCAGCTACGCGCCTTAACGACGTCGCCTGTCCCAAAAACGAAAGAGCCGCCTCGCGAGGGCGGCTCTTTTATCCGGTGAGGAAGTGTGTCGCTCAGGCCGCGAGGCCGACGGCGCCCGCCGTTTCGCCGCGATAGATGCAGCCTTCCGTGGAGCCGGGCATGCCGCGCCGGAGCTCGACTTCTTCGAGGTTCGGGAAGCGCGCCTTCACCAGTCTCCAGATATACGTGGTGACGTTCTCCAGGGACGCGATGCCGATCTCGGTGTTGAGATCGAGGTTGCCGTGATCGAGGCCCGAGCCGTGTTCGCCCTTGATCTCCTTGATGTAGTTCTCGACGTCGTAGAGATTGACCGGCCAGCCATAGACCTCGTCGACCGGACCGCCGAAAGTGAGCTTGACGATGAAGGTATGCCCGTGAAGTCCGGAATAGGGCGCCACCGAATGCGCGGCCTCGAACGTAAATTCGCAATATGTCTTCATCCACCCTGCTCCCGGTCTGTCTCGATTCCGGCCCACTGGCCTGGCGCTTGGACAAGTGACCTTGCGTAACATAGATGGTCCGGGTCGGCAAAGATCGGGGAGGTATTTTCTCTTATCGGTCCCCGGGCCGGCGACGCGCGATGCGAGCCTGCGGCAGGCTCCTCAGCCTTCGCGCCAGAACCGGTGAAGCCCGGCGATGTCGCCGCCGCACAGGAACGGGATGGCTTCCCTGATCCGTTCGAGCGGCCAGTCCCACCAGGCCATCTCCAGCAACATGGCGATCTCATCGTCGCAGAAGCGCTTCCTGGTCATCCGGGCGGGGTTGCCGACCACGATGGCATAAGGCTCGACGTCCCGGGTGACGACCGCCCGACTTCCCACGATGGCGCCGTGGCCGATCCGGACCCCCGGCATGATCATGGCCTCCGCTCCGATCCAGACGTCGCTTCCGACCACCGTGTCGCCGGCCGGCAGGAACGGGTCCTGCGGCGCGCCGAAGGCTTCGTCGCCGTTCATGTAGAAGAACGGAAAGGTCGAGATCCAGTCGCGACGATGCCCCTGGTTCCCATGCATCATGAAGGTCGCGCCGGTGGCGATCGAGCAGAAGCTGCCGATGATCAGCTTGTCGACTTCAGGCTCGTCGGGCTGCAGGTAGAGGGCGCAATCGTCGAAGGAATGCCCATGGTAATATCCGGAGTAATAGCTGTAGCGCCCGACGACGATGTGCGGATTGGTGACCTGCTCCGATAGGGGAATTCCTTGCAACGGCCTCTGGAAGAAATTCGTCATGCTGCCCCTCGTTCAACGCAAGGGTAGCACAAGGGAGCTAGCGCATCGTGCGGAAAAGTGGATCCGGTTTTCACTCGCGTGGCCGCTGGGTCCGCGCCGGACGATGCGCCGCTTCAAGAGTTGAGCATCGGACGAACATCCCGGCTGCCGGGCCGGGCGTCTCTCAGGCGACCTGGACCTTGTGCTTGAGGCCCTCCAGGGTGTGGACGAGCTCCCGCGCCGGCTTCGGGCGTCCGAAGTAATAGCCCTGCGCGTCGGTGCAGCCGGCGGCCTGGACCTGCCGCAGCTGGTCCTCCGTCTCAATGCCCTCGGCCACGGTCGGCATGCCCAGGCTGGCGCCCAGGTTGGCCACGGATTGCACGATGGCGAGGCAGTCCGCCCGCTGGGACATCTCCCGCACGAAGGACTGGTCGATCTTGATCTTGTCGAAGGGAAAGCTGCGCAGGTAGCTCAGGGATGAATAGCCGGTCCCGAAATCGTCCATGGCGATGCGGACGCCGAGCCGGCGCAGCTGATGAAGCGTGGAGACGGTCATCTCATTGTCCTGGAGCAGCACCGATTCGGTGATCTCCAGTTCCAGCCGCTTGGGAGCCAGCCCCGATACGGCCAGGGCCCGGCTGACGCTCTGCACGAGTCCCCGGTTCCTGAACTGGATCGGCGAGAGATTGACCGCGACATGAACGTCGCTCGGCCATGTCGCGGCCTCCTTGCAAGCCTCCTCCATGATCCAGTCGCCGAGGGGCAGGATGAGGCCGGTCTCCTCGATGACCGGGATGAACTCCGCCGGCGGAACGAGACCGCGCTCGGGATGGTGCCAACGCAGGAGCGCTTCAAAGCCGCCGATCTCGTTCCTCTGGATGTTGATCTGCGGCTGATAGAACAGCTCGAACTCGCCGTTGCCGACAGCCTTGCGCAGATCGACCTCCAGGGCACGGCGGGCCTGAAGCTGCTCGTCCATGTCCGGCTCGAAGAAGCGGAACGTCCCGCGGCCATCGGCCTTGGCGTGGTAGAGGGCCATGTCGGCGTGCTTCAGAATCTGGCTCGGCGTCATGTTCTTCTGCGCCAGGGCAATGCCGATGCTGGTGCCGATGAACAGTTCCTGGCCATTCACGCGGAAGGGCGCGCGCAGGGCCTCGACGATGCGCGCCGCGAGGGCGGCGCTTTCCTCCGGCCGGCGGATTCCGGTCTGGAGGATGGCGAACTCGTCGCCGCCGAACCGGGAGATCAGGCTTCGGACCTGACCTTCGCTCGCGGGAATGCAGGCGCGGAGGCGGTCCGCCACGGCTTTGAGGAGGTCGTCGCCCGTCTCGTGACCGAACGAATCGTTCACGTCCTTGAAATGATCCAGGTCGAGATAGGCCACCGAGACCGTGCGTCCGTTCGACTTCAAGCGCGTGAGGGCGTGCTCCAGCTCGTTGCGGAGAACCACGCGATTCGGAAGGCCCGTGAGCGCATCCTGATGGGCCAGGACATGCAGTTCCTCGTGGGCCCGCCCGAGCAGACGGTTGTGCTTGTCGAGCAGAAAGATCAGGACGACGCCGACGAGGATCAGGCTTGCCGCGATGCCGGAGAAGGCCCAATGCAGCCGGATCAGTTCCTGCTGATCCTTCTGAACGGTTTCCGAGCCATAGATGAGAACGGTCGAGGCGATTTGAGACAGGGTGCCGTCGAACGGTCGCAGTCCCTCGATCACCTTCTGGACATTGCCGGGCTGCTCCAGGTTCTGGATCAGCGGCTCCATGGCGTCGAGGGTGCTCTGCATGCGCCCGAGACTGGCCTGATGCTCGGGATCGCGCCGGAGCAGGGCGTGGAAGTCACCCTCGTTCAACATCTTCACCCTGCCGGCGAGAATATCGTAGCGCAGGGAGACCTCATCCTTGTCGACCCCGCTCCCGGGCCGGTCGAACTCCGAGAGGCGGTGCTCCAGTCGAACGAATTCGGTGGAGGCCTGACTGGCCTCCCAGGCAGGGTTGTAAACCGAGATCTGCTGCAAGGCACCCTGGCGTTGAACGACCAGCACCGAGATATAGATGCCGGCGATCAGGAAGCCGCCGATGACGATCGCGATAACCGTTTTGAAGGTGCGCAGAGACAAGTGCTGGGGCCTCCGAGGCCTGCCGACGGCCGCTACTTCACTTCGATCTTGGCAACCTGCCAAGCCGAGCGGGCGTAGTACGTCTGGCTCTTGAGCTCCGGATTGCTGTCATAGGGATAGACGATGAAAAGCGGGCCCTTGTCCCGTACGGACATGTACTCGCCATCGCGCTTGAGGGCGAGAATCACGTTGAACTTGGCAAAATCCGCCGTCGGAATCTCAGTGGCGTAATCGTTCAGCGCGACGACCGAGACGCGCTCGCCCTTCGCCTCCACCTGCTTCATCAGCTTGTCGAGGGACACGCCCTCGAACTTGACCTTGCCGTCATACCAGGGCGTCGTCGTCTCGATGGTGACGAGGCCGAGGGATTCCAGCATGGCCCGGTCGAACTGCGCCGTATTGTCCTTGTTGGTGACGCCGATCTTTCCCGTAATCGTGAGGATCGGCCGCTCCTTGGGAGTTGCGAGCGACGCGGCATACGCCGCACCGATGATTCCCACGAACGCAACGAGCGTCCCCAGCAGGCCCGTTCTCATCTTGGCGCCAAGCATGCAGATCCCCCTACGGAAATTAATGTAAGCGATAGAAACACATAAAATTGATCGAAGTGTTACACAACTCAACCTCGGAAGTAAAAGCGGCGAATGCGCCGGTGTTATTTTGTAATGGTTATCTGAACGTAGCGGCAGGAGATGATTCGCCGTGCCGACAAAGAAAAACCGCCCCGCATGGTCGTGCGAGGCGGCTTGAGGACGGCCGTCCTATTCGACGTGAGGGCAGAGCTCGCCTAGAGCGGCTTCAGGCCTGCCTCGATCTGCGCCCGGCGCGGCTCCAGGAAGGGCGGCAGGGCCAGGCTCTCACCCAGCTTGTCCATGGGCTCGTCCGTGGCGAAGCCCGGACCGTCCGTGGCGATTTCGAACAGGATCCCGTTCGGCTCCCGGAAGTAGAGACTCCGGAAGTAATAGCGATCGACCGGACCGCTGGAGGGTGCCCTGAGGGATTGCAGCCGCTCCCAGCACTCCTGATAGGTCTGCTCATTGGGCGTCCGGAAGGCGACGTGGTGCACGCCCCCCGCCCCCGGACGGGCCGGGGACAGACCGGGCTCCACCGCGACGTGCAGCTCTGCGGCCGGACCGCCCTGGCCCATCTCGAACACATGGACCGGCGTGTCGCCGACCCGGTATTCCCGCGCGGCGCGCATGTCCATGGCCTCGGTCAGCACGCGGGCCGTCCGGTCGAGCTTCGGCACGCTGATCCGGATGGGGCCGAGGCCCCGGATCTGGTACTCGACCGGCACCGGGCTCTGCTCCCAGGGATGGACCTCGCCCTGCCCGCCGTCGTCGACGAGGCTGAGGCGCTGGCCCTCGAAATCCTCGAAATCGACCGTGAGGCGCCCGTCACGCTCCGCAATCGCCTCGCTGCGGATGTCGAGGCTTTTGAAGCGATCCCGCCACCATTGCAGCGCCTTCTCGCCGTTCACGCGCAGGGCCGTCTGCGAGATGCTGTGCGTGCCGCGCCGCTCGCGCTCGACGGGCCAGTCGAAGAACGTGATGTCCGTGCCGGGTGAGGCCTTCCCGTCCGCGTAGAACAGATGATAGGCGCTCACGTCATCCTGGTTCACCGTCTTCTTCACGAGGCGCATTCCCAAAGCCTGCGTATAGAAGGCGTGGTTGCGGGGCGCGTCTGCCGTGACGGCGGTCAAATGGTGAATTCCCGTCAGTTGCATGGTGCTTTCTCCATCGAAGTTGCGATGAAGATAGACCCGCCGGAATGGCCTTGCGAGCCTCCGGGACGCCAAGGTGTTCTTGCCGAAATGCAAGAACACCCCGGCGGATGGCCGAGATGCTTGCAGAAATCGCGATATCGATCGGTCAGGCGGCTTTCGCCCGCAGATCGTCCGGAGTGACGTCCTCCGGGATCGGACAGCGATAATCCCGTCCGCCGGTGCGCTCCTTCAGCTCCGCCTTGGCGCGAAGAACGAGGTCCGGATTGCGCAGGCAGTCCGCGGCCGTGGCCGCCATGGCCTTGGCGGCCAGCACCATGCCCTTATGGGCGGCCGGCAGGTTGCCCTGGGTGACGAGCTGCCACGTGTGGAACGGGGTGCCGATAGCGAAGCAGGCCGTATGGCATTGAACCGTCGGGACGATCCAGCTCACGTCGCCCACGTCGGTGGTGCCCATCATGACCTCCTCGCGGACCGGCATGGCGAGCACGCCATCGTGCAGGATCTTGGTCCTGAGCGAGAGATCGTGCGGCTTGACGCTCGCCAGGATCTCCTCGTCGGTGAGCGCCGCCTTCTGGAGCTTCTCGGCGAACGCGTAGTCGGCCGCGTCGAAGCCGGGCGGTCCGAGGCGGCGCATGTTCTCGTACATGGCCTCCTGGAGCGCCTTGTTGGGCACGACGTTGGAGGTGGCGTCCGTGATCTGAACCGAGACGGCGGTTTCCGTCATCAGGGCGGCGCCTTCCGCGATCTTCTTCACGCGCTCGAACAGCCGCTCGGCATCGGGCAGATGGGGCGAGCGCACGAGGTAGAGCGTTTCCGCGAAGGCCTGCACTACGTTGGGCGCGTCGCCTCCGGTGTTGGTGGTGGCGTAATGCACGCGGGCGTCGGACGGCATGTGCTCGCGCATGTAGTTCACCCCCACGTTCATCAGCTCGACCGCATCGAGCGCGGACCGGCCCACATGGGGCGCTGCGGCCGCGTGCGCGGCGCGCCCTCTGAAGCGGAAATAGGCCTGGATGCAGGCGAGCGACGATGCGGTCTGCACCTCGTTCACCACGCTCGGGTGCCAGCAGAAGGCGGCGTCGAGATCGTCGAACAGGCCCGCGCGGGCCATGAAGGTCTTGCCCGAGCCGCTCTCCTCCGCCGGGCAGCCGTAATACCGCACGGTCCCGGCGATTCCTTCCGCCTGAAGCGCATCCTTGAGGGCGACCGCAGCCAGGGCGGAACCGGCCCCCAGCAGGTTGTGGCCGCAGCCGTGGCCCGGCGTCCCCGCCACCGTCGGAGCATGGTCGAGACGCCCGGATTCCTGCGCGAGATCCGGCAGGGCATCGAACTCGCCCAGAATCCCGACCACGGGTCCGCCGCTTCCGAATTCAGCCATGAAGGCGGTCGCCATGCCGCCGACATTCGTCGTGATGCGGAAGCCCTCGCGCTCCAGAAGCGCAATCTGCTCGCCGACGGCGCGGTGTTCCTCGAAGGCGAGTTCGGGGGCGGCCCAGATGCGGTCGCTCAGATCGCAATAGTCTTCGGCCTTGGCGTCCACATGACGGGCGATCGCCTCAAGGCTCAGTCGGTCGTTGTGCATAACGTTATGGTGTCTCATGGGTGAAGAGTGGGCGAACACTATGGGCGAATGCCCGGACGGAAAAGAGCGGAGCTCCGCATTGCAGGCGAGACAAAACCGCATGCGTCCCGCACATGCTCGAGGCGCGGCCTGCGGACGCTCGTCCACGTGGGACATGGATGGGACATGGGTTGCGGGCGCCCGGTTCAGACCGCCTCGTCCGGCACGCCCCGGCGCGGCGCGAGGAACCCGCCGGATTGGCGCGACCAGAGGCCCGCATAGAGGCCGCCGTTCTCCAGAAGCTCCTCGTGCGTCCCTTCTTCGACGATCCGGGCGTCGTCCATCACGATCAGGCGATCCATCAGCTGCAGGGTCGAGAGACGATGCGCGATCGCGATCACCGTCTTGCCCTCCATGAGGGTGGACAGCGATTCCTGGATCGCCGCCTCCACTTCCGAGTCCAGGGCCGAGGTCGCCTCGTCCAGGATCAGGATCGGCGCATCCTTGAGGATCACCCGGGCGATGGCGATGCGCTGGCGCTGGCCGCCGGAGAGCTTGACGCCGCGCTCGCCCACATGCGCGTCGAAGCCGCGCCGTCCGCGCCCATCAACGAGACGCTCGATGAACGCGGCCGCATGGGCCTGACGGGCCGCCGCATGCATGGCCTCATCGCTCGCCGCGGGCCGCCCGTAGAGGATGTTCTCCCGGATGGAGCGATGCAGCAGGGACGTGTCCTGCGTGACCACCGAGATCTGGCCGCGCAGGCTTTCCTCCTGGATGTCGGCGATGTCCTGGCCGTCGATCAGAATGCGGCCCTCCTGCGGTTGGAAGAAGCGCAGGAGCAAGTTGACCAGGGTCGTCTTGCCGACGCCGGACCGGCCGACGAGGCCGATCTTCTCGCCGGGACGGATGGTGAGCCGCAGCCGGTCGATGACCGTGTCGCCGTCGCCGTAGGAAAAGCTGACGTGATCGAAGCGGATCTCGCCGCGGGCCACGACCAGGGGCTTGGCCGTGGGCCTGTCCTGCATGGTGAGCGGGCGCGAGATCGTCTTCATGCCCTCCTGCACGGTGCCGACATTCTCGAAGATCCCCATGACCTCGAAGGCGACCCAGCCGGACATGGAGACGATCTGGGTGGAGAGCAGCAGGGCCGTGGTCATGGTGCCGGCATCGATGCGGTTGTCGCTGAAGAGCCACACGGCCACGGCGCCGGTGGAGACCAGGAAGACCGCGTTCAGGACGGTGAGCCCGGCCACGTAGAGGGTGTTGATGCGCTGCTGGCTCATGAAGGAGTCGTTGAGCCGGCGGTAGCCCTCGCTGATGTAGTCGTCCTCGTCCTTGCGACGCCCGAACAGCTTCACCGTCATGATGTTGGTGAAGCTGTCCACCACTTTGCCGGTAACGGCCGAGCGTGCCTCGCTGGACGCGCGCGAGCGCTTCTGGATCCGCGGCAGCGACACGGCGAGCAGGGTCGCGTAGAGGAGGAACCATCCGGTCATCGGCAGGGCGAGGCGCCAGTCCTGCGTGCCGAGGAGCCCGATGGAGGCGGCTCCGAAGATCAGGATCTGCCAGACGGCCCGGGCCACCGACAGGACGGTCTCGCGCAGGGGCCGCCCGGTCTGCAGCACCCGGTTGGCGATGCGGCCGGCGAAATCCTCCTGGAAGAACCCCAGGGGCTGGCGCACCACATGCCAGTAGTTCTGCCAGTGCACCATGGTTGTGAAGGAGACCGCCAGCGAGTGGTTGACGAGCAGCCGGAACAGGATCGTCCCGAGCGGACGCACCAGGAGAATGATGGCCCCCATGGCGGCCAGCAGCCCCCCCGCCTCGTGAAAGATGCCTTCGGGCGAGGTGTGCGAGAGCGCATTGACCAGGCGGCCGATGAGCCAGGGGATCAGGGCTTCGACGACGGCCAGCACGAAGCCCAGCGCGAACAGCGCGATGAACAGCCCCTTGGCCTGCGCGATGAAGTGCCAGTAGAAGCCCCAGAGGTTGTCCGGAGGCGGCTCCTCCGGGGGCTTTCTGGTGAAGTCGATCCGGGTCTCGAAGTAGCGGAACATCGGCGCGTCTCTGGTCTCCGGCCCGAATCAGCCGGGCGGGGCGCAATGATGCAACACTCTTTGTCGCGAGGGTGACAATCGCGCGAAGTTGATGACCCGCTCGACGGCCGGGACGCCCCGACGGATTGTCCGGCGGAGCGCCGCTCGCACGGGTGGCGAGACCACGCGACGAGGCAGCGTTCGTCAGGAGGCGACCGATCGGGTTCATTGTTGCAGGTGGGATGAGCGCCATCCCGTCATTGATCCGTCCCGGCATTGACGGCCGTGTCGGTGATCGGATCATGAAACCGTTTTCAAGGGGGCGATGTGGCTGTATTCTGGGCGCTGGAGAACCGCCATGGTCGAGCTTGCGCCGGGCTCAGTCATTCTGTGGGATACCCTCAAGTTGTCGGCCGAGCCGTTGCGAGGGCGCTGCGATATTTTGGTCGTGGCCCGGGTGAAGGTCCAGACGAGCGGACGAAAAGACTTCGACGAGTATCGCATCAATTTCGAGCTGAACAGACATCACGGCCTCGTGTCCCATGACACCGAAGTCCTATCGCCGGCCGCTGGAGCCGATGAGCCGCTCTGGCGATATTCGGGACGTCGCGACCTTGTCGTGGCGGTCAAGAACCGCTTTCTCACCACGCAGCTGTACTCGCACGTTGCCGGCCAGCTGGGCTGGACCCCTGAGCCGCGCGTGGATTTGGTGCGGGCGCCCCTGGACCCTTGATCCGCGAACGGGTGAGCCGTCTGCGTCCCCTCGGCGTCCATGACGGCAGGAACTACCCCACGGCAAACAGATCGCGCGTCTCGGGCGCGGGCGGCTCCTCGAAGGCGTTCGGATCGCCCGGACCGGTCTCCCAGCCGAGATCGGGAAGCGCGATGATGCGCAGGCCCCGCGGGTCGTTGCGGGTCACGACGATGTTGCGGCTTTCCATATAGGCGATGAGGCGCCGGGCGCGGCCGGGCGAGCGGCTGCCGCAGGCCCGCGCGATCTCGCCGTCCGGCGGGCAGGCCGAGCCTTCCATGGCGGCCCGGGCGATGAGCAGGAAGACGCCCTGGATGTCCTCGGCGAGGTCCGCCGCGACGGCGACCGCGCGGTCCCATTCGGAGCCTTCGGCCGTCGCCGTATCGACGCCCGCGCGGGCGACCGCCAGACGGCGGCGGAAGGCATTGAGGTTCAGCGGCTCGCCGGAGACCCGGCGGATGCGGCAGCGGACGAGGAAGTCCTGGTAGAGCACGGCCACCGACCGGAAGGCGGCCTCCGGATCGTCGAGGATTTCGCGCAGGATCGCATCGAGGGCGGCCTCGCGCTCGGCCTTGGACTGCTCGGTTTCCTCGGGCTGCGCCTCGGGCGCTGCGGCGGGCCGGGTGCGGGCGAGCTGGGCCAGAAGATCGTTGGTGGACGGCGCCGGAGGCGGCGGTGGCGCGCGGCGGGGCATGGCCGGACGGGCGATCACCTCATCCTGGCCGGCCTTGAAGATGAGATCACGGGCCTCTTCCTTGGGCTGCTCCGGAAGCGGCATGAGCTTGAAAGTGCCGCTGCGGGTCGAGGTTTCGACGGTGCCGATGCGGATCGGCAGGGGACGGCGCGACAGGGCCGGGCCGAGAGCCACGAAATGGCCGCGCTCGAGGTCGCGGAACATCTCGGCCTGGCGGCGCTCCATGCCCAGGAGATCGGCCGCGCGGGCCATGTCGATGTCGAGGAAGGTGCGGCCCATGAGGAAGTTCGAGGCCTCCGCGGCCACATTCTTGGCGAGCTTGGCGAGGCGCTGGGTCGCGATGATTCCGGCCAGCCCGCGCTTGCGGCCGCGGCACATGAGGTTGGTCATGGCCCCGAGCGACACCTTCCGGGCCTCGTCCGAGACGTCGCCTGCGGCCGCGGGCGCGAAGAGCTGCGCCTCGTCCACCACCACGAGCATCGGATACCAGTAGTCGCGCTCCGCATCGAAGAGGCCGCCGAGGAAGGCCGCCGCGCAGCGCATCTGGGCCTCGGCGTCGAGGCCCTCCAGGCTCAGCACCACGGAGACCCGGTGCTGGCGCACGCGGGCGGCGATGCGCTGCAAGTCGCCCTCGCTGCGGGACGCATCGACCACCACGTGGCCGAACCTGTCCGCGAGCGTGACGAAATCGCCCTCCGGGTCGATGATGGCCTGCTGGACGAGACTGGCGCTCTGCTCGAGGAGGCGTCGCAGGAGATGCGACTTGCCGGACCCGGAATTGCCCTGGACGAGCAGACGCGTCGCCAGAAGCTCCTCGAGATCGAGCAGTGCCGATTGTCCACCCGGTGCGGAAGACGCCACGCCCATGTCGATGCCGACCTTCATCAGCCTCCCTCTTGCCGTCCAAGAAACGATCCGGTTCGGTCCTAACACGGCAAGGCTTAAGGAAGTGCCCGGTCGCGATCAGTCCTCCACAGGCGAAATACGCTGTCCCCGGGCATGACGCCGCAGGTTTGCACGAAACATGTCCGCCCCGGACCATTGACCCGCACGATGTCCGCGGACGTCGATGCGGAAGAGGGTCGATGAACGTCGCGCCTCCCGTCCTTCATGCCGCTCCGGCTGTCGTCGGAGAACAGGGAAGCCCACCGCGGATCCTTGAGGCTGCCGCCGGCCGGTCCGCCATTCAGAAGGTCGATCCCGACGGCCCCATGCTTCCGCCGGCCGGGGCGGCGCGGGCCGATACGGTCGTTGTGACGGCCGGAACGGTCCTGCTGCTGATTCTGGCCGTCGCGTTCTCTGGACCTGTTCCCCCGGCGGCGGTGATCGTCTCAAGCATCGGACGCAAAAGTGGGAACCGCTTTTGCGTGGAAAGATGCTCCCAAATAAAAGCTTAAAGCATCGGGCGTGAGTTCGGTGGCACGTCTGTTGCTTGGGCCGGTGCGGGCGAGTGGGCCCGGCACCGGCGCCGTCCTGCATTCCTCAGCGCCACGCGGATCGCCCCCGACGGAGCGTGACTCGACACCAGGGGGTTCTCCCGGTATAATGACTGTCCAGTCAGTCATTTCATGGTTGGGCAGATTGTGAGCGCTGGGCGAGGATCGAAACGGAAGGCCCCGGCCAGGAGCGAGGGCGAGCGTCAGGCCAAGCTCCAGGCGATCCTGGACGCGGCGCTCGACGTCTTTCTCGAGAAGGGCTTCGCCGATGCCCGCCTCGACGACGTCGCCTCCAGGGCCGGGGTCGCCAAAGGCACCCTTTATCTCTATGTGCCTTCCAAGCAGGCCCTGTTCGAGGCCATGGTGCGCTCCGGCATCGGCGGCCCGGTCGGGGCTATCGAGCAGACGATCCCCGATCCTCACGTCTCGGCGGAGGATCAGCTGCGGGCGCTGTTCCATTTCCTGAGGACGGAGATCCTCGGCACGCGCCGGCGCGACATCGTCCGCCTGCTCCTGATGGAAGCAAGCCGCTTTCCCGAACTCGCGGAGGTCTATCATCGGGAGGTGATCGCCCGGGGCTTACGGATCCTGCGCAGCATCGCCGAACGGGGTGTCGCCCGGGGCGAGTTCCGCTCCGACGAGATCGTGCGCTTCCCCCAATTGGCGATTGCCCCGGCGCTCGTCGCCCTGCTTTGGACCAGCCTGTTCCAGCGCCTCGATCCCATCGACATCGAGGCGATGCTGGAGGCGCATCTGACGCTCCTGATGAGGGCGCTGAAAGGGCATCCCTCATGAAGACCGTGCGGCTTGTCTTTCTGGTCGTGCTGCTTCTCGCCGGGGGAGCCGCCGCCTGGTTCTTCTGGCCACGCCCGGACGACACAATCCGATTCCAGGGTTATGTGGAAGGCTATCTCGTGTTCATGGCCCCCGAGGAGGGCGGGCGCATCGAGGAGCTGAAGGTCGATTCCGGCGACCACGTCGGCGAGGGCGCGCTGCTCTTCAGGCTCGACGCATCGGTGCAGGCCGCGCAGCGCGACGAGGCCGATGCGAAGCTGCAGCAGGCGCGCGCGCAGCTCGCCAACCTGCGGGCGGCCCTCCAGCGTCCCGAAGAGATCGCCGTTCTCGAGGCCCAGGAAGCGCGCGCGCAGGCGCAGCTCGGCCTGTCGCAGGCGGAACTCGACCGGCAGAAGGCCCTGTTCGAGCGCGGCATCGCCGCAAAGGCGCAGTACGATCAGGCGCGAACGGCCTTCGAACGCGACAAGGCCGCCCTCGCCGAAGTGCAGCGGCTGATCCAGGCCGGGCAGATTGCCGGGCGGTCGGCGGAGATCGCCGCCGCCGAGGCGGCCGTGCAGGCGAACGAGGCGGCCCTGATGCAGACCGAGACCCGGCTTGCCAAGCGCCAGGTGAAGGCGCCGTCCGACGCCCAGGTGCAGGACGTCTATTTCCGCGCGGGAGAGACGGTGAGTGCGGGCCAGCCGGTGCTCGCCCTCCTGCCGCCCGCCAACCGGCGCATCCGCTTCTACGTGCCGGAGCCCCGGCTCGCGACGGTGGCCCTGGGCCAGATGGTCGGCCTGTCGTGCGACAGCTGCAAGGATGGGCTCCAGGCCCGTGTCAGCTTCATCTCCGGCGAGGCCGAGTTCACCCCGCCGGTGATCTTCAGCGAGCAGGAGCGGGCGAAGCTCGTGTTCCGCGTCGAGGCGCGTCCGCTCGACGGCGCCGACCTGCCCATCGGCCTGCCAGTCACCGTCACGCCCGCTGGGCCGGAGCCGCAACCATGACCATGGATGTCGCAGCGCCCCGTCGTCCGGCAGCCGCCGATCCCGAGATCGTCATCGACGTGGAGGGGCTCACCAAGTCGTTCGGTGGACGGCCCGTGGTGAAGAACCTGTCCATGCAGGTTCGGCGCGGGCTGATCTACGGCTTTCTCGGTCCCAACGGCAGCGGCAAGACCACGACGATCCGCATGCTGTGCGGGCTGCTGACGCCCGACAGCGGACACGGCACCTGCCTGGGCTACGACATCCTCACGCAATCGGCCGAGATCAAGCGCCACGTGGGCTACATGACGCAGAAGTTCTCACTCTATACGGACCTGTCGATCCGCGAGAACCTCGAATTCGTCGCCAGGGTCTACAATCTCGCCGATCCGCGACAGGCGGCGCGCGATGCCATCCGGCGTCTCGGCCTCGAGAACCGCGCCGAGCAGCTCGCGGGCGAATTGTCCGGCGGCTGGAAGCAGCGTCTCGCGCTCGGCGCCTGCATCCTGCCAGAGCCGCAGCTTCTTCTCCTCGACGAACCGACCGCCGGGGTCGACCCGAAGGCGCGGCGGGATTTCTGGGACGAGATCCATGCGCTCGCCCACGAGGGCATGACCGTGCTCGTCTCGACCCATTACATGGACGAGGCCGAGCGCTGCCACGAGATCGCCTACATCGCCTACGGGGAACTGCTCACGCAGGGCACCGTCGCCGAGGTCGTGGCGAACGCGCATCTGGCGACCTACACGGTCACCGGACCCGGTCTCGCGGACCTCGCCGAGCGGCTCAGGTCTCTCGACGGCGTCGACATGGTGGCGCCCTTCGGCATGGCCCTGCACGTGAGCGGGCGCGACGGCGCGAGGCTCGACGCCGCGACGCGGGAGCTGCGCGAGCACGGGCCGCAGCACTGGGAGCCCGGGGAGGCGACGCTCGAGGACGTGTTCATCGATCTGATGAGCCGGTCGAAGGACAATTTCGGATGAGCGCCGGGATCAGCGACGTCGACCGGCGCACGCGGGGTTTCAGGGCCTCGCTGATGCGCTTCGGCGCCGCCTTCATCAAGGAGCTGATCCAGCTCCGGCGCGACCGCATCACCTTCGCGATGATGATCATGATCCCGCTTCTGCAACTCACCCTGTTCGGCTACGCGATCAACACCAGCCCCAGGCATCTGCCCACCGCCGTTCTCGTGCAGGACGACAGCGCCTTCGCCCGGTCGTTCGTCGCGGCGATGCGCGCGACCGACTATTTCGACATCTCGACGGCGGCCGCGAGCGAGGAAGAGCTCGACCGCCTGATCCTCTCCGGCAAGGTGCTCTTCGGCGTGCAGATCCCGGCGCATTTCGGGCGCGACCTGATGCGCGGTGAGCGGCCCGCGCTCCTGGTCGTGGCGGATGCCGCCGACCCGACGGCGACCGGCAGCGCCATCGCGGCCCTGCAGGGGCTCTCGTCCCAGGTGTTCTCCCGCGAGCTCACCGGTCCGGCGGCGAGCCTCGCGCCGCGGCCGCTGCCTTACGAACTGCGCGTGCATCAGCGCTACAACCCGGCGGGCGAGACGCGCCTCAACATCGTGCCGGGCCTCATGGGGCTGATCCTGACCCTCACCATGCTGATCTTCACGGCGCTCTCGGTGACCCGCGAGATCGAGCGCGGCACCATGGAGAGCCTGCTCGCCATGCCGATCCGCCCGGTCGAGATCATGCTTGGCAAGATCGCCCCCTATCTGCTGGTCGGCGGCGTGCAGATGACCATCATCCTGGTCGCCGCAAGGCTCCTGTTCGACATCCCGGTGATCGGCAGCCTGTGGCTCCTCGTCGGTCTGACGCTTCTCTTCATCCTGGCCAATCTCTCGATCGGCTACACCTTCTCGACCATCGCCCAGAACCAGCTCCAGGCGATGCAGATGTCGTTCTTCTTCTTCCTGCCGAACATCCTCCTGTCCGGCTTCATGTTCCCGTTCAAGGGCATGCCGGGCTGGGCGCAGGCGGTCGGCGAGATCCTGCCGCTGACCCATTACCTGCGCATCGTGCGGGGAATCATGCTCAAGGGCGCGACCTTCACGGATCTGCAGACCGACGTGCTGGCGCTCGCGGTCTTCACCCTGTTCGCCATGGGCGTGGCGGTGGCGCGCTTCCGCCAGACCCTCGATTGAGGATCAGTCGGCCACCACCGCCTCGGCGGCCTTGATGGCGTTGCCGCGCAGGGGCCGCTCCTCGAGGGCGAGCAGGAAGGCGAGCGACAGGCCGAAGCCCACGATGGCCGCGATGAAGACCCAGCTGAACACGTTCGCCAGATCGACGCCCGACTGCGCGGCAACCGCGCTCAGGCTCTCGAAGCTCGAGGCCCCGCTCAGGCCCGCCCCGCCGAGCACGATGGCGCCGAAGATCGCCACGATGAAGGCACCGCCGAGGGACCGGAAGAAATTGGCCGTGCCCGTCGCGGTTCCCATCTGGTGCGGAGCCACCGCGTTCTGTGTCGTCACCATGGTGACGGGCAGCACCGTGCCCAGACCGATGCTGATGACGGCCAGAATGATCTCGACCGTGACGAGCGACAAGGACTGACCGTAGGCCGCGAGGATGCCCGTCGTTCCCATGGCGACCAGAAGGCCCGCCGTGGGAAGCCGCTTGTAGTGCTTCACCTTTGCCATTGTGCGGCCGGAGAGCGTGGCGCCGACCACCGTTCCGGCCATGAGGGGAATCAGCGCGAGACCGGACTGGCTCGCCGAGATGCCGCGCACGGCCTCGAAATAGACCGGCAGGTAGATCGTGAGACCGATATAGGTGCCCATGCCGAAGCAGGCGGCGAGCACCGCCATGCGCACCACCGGATTATGCAGCACGCCCGGCGGGATCAGCGGCTCGGGCGCCAGCTTCATGCGCAGGGCGAACAGAATCCACAGCACGAGGGAGCCCAGGATCAGCCCCAGGATGGGCGCGGAGCCCCAGGGGTAACGGATCCCGCCCCAGCTCAGAGCCAGAAGCAGCACGACGGTGGCCGCCACGAGGAGAACGGCGCCGAGCAGATCGAGCTGGTGCGGGCGCTCGAACCGGGGCAGCCGCCTCAGGCTGCGATAGGCGATCGCAAAGGCGATGAGCCCCAGGGGCAGGTTGATCCAGAAGATCATCGACCAGTGCAGCTTCTCGGCGATGAAGCCACCGAGCACGGGCCCGAGAAGGCTCGAGGTCATGAAGACGCTGGCGAAATAAACCTGATAGCGGCCGCGTTCCTTCGGCGGCACGATGTCGGCGATGATGGTCTGCGCCAGCGCGATGAGCCCGCCCCCGCCGATGCCCTGCAGGCCCCGGGCCAGGATGAGAATCGTCATGGTGGGGGCGAGCGCGCACGCGATGGACCCGATGACGAAGATCACGATGCCCGTCAGCATGATGCCGCGCCGGCCGTAGGAATCGCTGAGCTTGCCGTAGAGCGGCGTCACCGCGGTCGAGGTCAGGAGATAGACCGTCACGATCCAGGACAGATGTTCCAGGTCGCCCAGCTCGCGGCCGATGGTGGGAAGCGCCGTGGCGATGATGGTCTGGTCGAGGGCTGCCAGGAACATGGCCAGGATGACGCCCGCGATGATGGTGCGGATCTCGGCATGGCTCAGAGCCGTGCCCGGGCCGCCGTGAGGCTGTGCTGTGGGGGATTGGTCCATGGTTTCCATCGTGTTCCGGCAGGCCCATGTAAGGGACGAACCACGGCTGTGTCGAACCCGGGATTGCAGGGCTGGTATGCGTCGGGGTTAAAGATTGAGCTAAGCATCAGGCCCGTCCACAGGTTCCATCCGTTATCGACATGGCTCCAGGTCGTTGGATCTGGTCCTGACCTGCGATGTTTCTCTAGTGTTC
This sequence comes from Microvirga sesbaniae, assembly GCF_025460805.1. Taxonomy (GTDB): domain Bacteria; phylum Pseudomonadota; class Alphaproteobacteria; order Rhizobiales; family Beijerinckiaceae; genus Microvirga; species Microvirga sesbaniae. The sequence continues at coordinate 292,511 of NZ_JAMXFJ010000004.1, forward strand.
TCGCCATGGCATCGCGCACCCGATTCTCCCTCGCCCAGGCCCGGCGCATCGCGCTCGCCGCGCAGGGCTTTCACGAAGGCCGTCCCCCGGCGGCGGCCAAGCGGCACCTGAGCCGCGTGCTGCAGCGCTCGCACCTGCTCCAGATCGATTCGGTCAACGTGCTGGTGCGCGCCCATTACATGCCGCTGTTCTCGCGGATCGGCGCCTATGACCGGGGGCTTCTCGAGAAGACCGCCTACCACCCCAGGCGGCGCGAGGCCTTCGAATATTGGGGCCACGAGGCCTCCCTGATCCGGCTCGAGCTCCAGCCCTTGTTCCGCTGGCGCATGGAGCGCGCGGCGCGCGGCGAGGGCATCTATGGTGGGCTCGCCCGGTTCGGACGGGAAAAGCGCGCCTTTATCGAGGAGGTCCGCCGCGAGATCGAAACCCGCGGCCCCATCGGGGCGGGAGAGCTGTCCATCGGGGGCAAGGGCCAGGGCTCCTGGTGGGGCTGGAGCGACGGCAAGCGGGCGCTCGAATGGCTGTTCTGGGCAGGCCTGGTCACGACGGCCGCGCGCCGCGGCTTCGAGCGCCTCTACGACCTGCCGGAGCGGGTGTTGCCCGGCGAGATCCTGAACGCCCCGACGCCCTCGCCCGAGGAGGCGCAGCGCGAGCTGCTCCGGCTCTCCATCCGGTCGCTCGGCATCGCGTCCGAGCGCTGTTTGCGCGACTACTTCCGCCTGGAGCCGCAGGACGCCAAGGCCCGCATTCCGGAACTGGTCGAGGCCGGGGATCTCGTTCCCGTCACGGTCGAGGGCTGGACCGGGCCGGTCTATCTCGACCCGCAGGCCAGACACCCACGCCGGGTCGAGGCCCGGGCTCTCGTGTCGCCCTTCGATCCGATCGTCTGGGAGCGGACGCGGACCGAGCGCCTGTTCGATTTCCGCTACCGGATCGAGATCTACACCCCGGCGGAGAAGCGCGAATTCGGCTATTACTGCCTGCCCTTCGTGCTCGGCGAACGAATCGTGGCCCGGGTCGACCTCAAGGCGGACCGGGCGGCCGGCAACCTCATCGTGCATTCGATCCATCCGGAACCCGGCCTGCGCCCCGAAGAGATCGCACCGGCCCTCGGAGACGAGCTTCGCCTCATGGCCACCTGGCTCAACCTCGGCAGCATCACCGCCCCGCCGGCCTGGCGGAAGCCGCTGGAGGTGTGAACGAAAGTCCCGTGCCCGTCACCGGGCTTGCTTCGGGGATGTCGATGCGGGAGGCGCCGCTCCTGTTCGACCGGATGATCCGGCCCGCCCCCTCGACGTCATCACCGGCTTCGACATCCTTCACGTCATGGCCGGCCCTGTGCCGGCCATGACGTCGCGGAACCGTGCCGGCTCCCGCCCCTGCGACGCCCCGCGAACGCGCCCCTCGCAGGAACCGATCTGGGCCATGAGAGAGCTTGGCTCGATCCTGCTACAAAGAACAAATTGGGAGCAAACACACATCGCCCCACCCTCCACGTCATGGCCGGGCTCGTCCCGGCCATCCCGATCCGAAAAGCGCCGCGCCTCGAGCCATCGGGATCAGCGGCACAAGGCCGGTGATGACGTGGAGGGGAGACAGAACGTGCGGAGGGCAGCCATGACGTGGAGGGATCGGGTCTCCAGTACGCCTTTCCGGTTGACCCCGCACACTTGAAGCTTGTTGCCGGAGCCGGGCGCAGCCGGTTCCGGGGTCTAGAAGCCTTTCCTAAGCGGTCGGCATCGACCGCAACGATGTCTCCCCGGCCTTGCGGTCGGGAGGTGTTGACGCATGTCCAAACCGAACCCGCCCCTCGTTCACGCGGAGAAGCTCGATGGACGTCAACGAGCACGAATGGTCGCGCTGATTGCATCATTTCGGAGAACCTTGCGGCAATCCCCGCCTATGACGGTGCGGTGTTTCTTCGAGCGCAAGCGATGTTTGTCATCGGGACATTTCGTGCTCTATCCGCGAGGAGCAACGAAAACGGCGTCCATGTCCCTCTTCCGATCACCCCTCCTCCCCGGCCTGATCGCCCTCGTCGGAGCCCTGAGCCTGATCTCCCTGGCCATCGGGCCGGCGCCGATCGCCGTCCCGGCGGTGCTGAAGGCCCTCGTGTCGGACCAGGGCGCGGCCGGCATCGTGGTGCGCGAGATCCGCCTGCCGCGCACGGCCTTGGCCGGGCTGGTCGGCTGGATCCTCGGCCTGTCGGGGGCGGGCCTGCAGGGGCTGCTGCGCAACCCGCTCGCCGACACGGCGGTGTTCGGCGCCCCGCAGGCGGCGGCCTTCGGGGCCGTGCTGGTGATCTATTCCGGGCTCGTCGGCAGCCTGTCCTGGGCCCTGCCCTTCGCGGCGATCGCGGGCGCCCTCCTGTCCGTCGGCCTCGTCGTGGCGGTGGCGGGACGGGGCGCCACCATCGTGGTGCTGGTCCTGGCGGGGCTCGCCGTCGGATCCCTTGCCGGGGCGGGCACGTCGCTCGCCATCAGCCTCTCGCCCAATCCCTTCGCGGTCACCGAGATCGTCTTCTGGCTCCTGGGCTCCTTCGAGGACCGGTCGATGGTCCACGTGCTCCTGGCCGCCCCTTTCATCGTCCTGGCCTCGGGTCTGATCCTGTCGGCGGCGCCCGGCCTGCGGGCGCTCGCGCTGGGCGAGGAGACGGCGCGCAGCCTCGGGATCGGCGTGCCGCTCCTGCGGGGTCTCATCGTGGCTGGCGCGGCCGTCGGCACGGGCGCCTCGGTGGCGGTGGCCGGCTCCATCGGGTTCGTCGGCCTGGTCGTGCCCCATCTCGTGCGTCCCTTCGTGAGCTACGATCCGGCGCGCACCCTCGTTCCGGCGGGCCTCGCCGGCGCAGCCCTGCTTCTCGCCGCCGACATCGCCGTACGCCTCGTTCCCTCGGCGGCCGAGGTGAAGATCGGCGTGCTCACGGCGCTGCTCGGCGTGCCGTTCTTCCTCTGGGTGATCGCCCGGCGGAAGGCCGATCTGGTGGAGACACCCGCATGAGGCGGCTCGAGGCCCGCTCCCTGTCGGTCGATCTGGCGACCCGCCGTGCCCTCGACCGGATCGACCTGTCTCCGGCGCCGGGACGCCTCACGGTGATCGTCGGGCCCAACGGCGCCGGCAAGACAACCCTGCTGCGGGCCCTCGCCGGGCTGACGGAGCCGGCCGGGGGCGATGTGGCGCTCGACGGCGTTCCCCTCGCGCGGATGCGCGCCTCCGACCGGGCCCGCGCGATCGCCTATCTGCCTCAGGGCGGTTTCGTGGCCTGGCCCCTGCCGGTGGCGGGCGTCGTGGCGCTCGGCCGCCTGCCCCATGGGGAGAAGCCCGACCGGTTGTCGCAGGCCGGCCGGGAGGCGGTCGCATCGGCGCTCCGGGCGGTCGGATTGCAGGGCTTCGCGGACAGGCCCGCCACGGCCCTGTCCGGCGGCGAGCGGGCCCGCGTGCTTCTGGCCCGCGCTCTCGCGACGCAGGCGCCGGTTCTGCTGGTCGACGAGCCCGTCGCGGCCCTCGATCCGCGCCACCAGCTCGTGGTTCTCGAGGTCCTGAAAGCCCATGCCCGGACCGGCGCGACGGTGGTCGCCATCATGCACGACCTGACGCTCGCGGCCCGCTTCGCCGACGATATCCTGCTGCTCCACCAGGGGAAAGCCGAGGCCTTCGGGCCGCCCGAAGCGGTTCTGACCGGCGCGCGGCTCGCAGCGGTCTTCGCCGTCCGGGCGCAGGTCCTGGCGCAGGCGGGCGGTCTCCTGGTGGTGGCGGAGAGCCCGCTTCCGGGCCCTTGAGACCGGCCGATTTGTCCCTGTCGTCGGTGACTGTCTTACATTGACAAAGGGGTGAGCCCATCCGATACCCCGAGACGATCGCATCGTGCGGAAAAGTGGATCGGTTTTTCCGCGCAATGCGCTGCTTCGAGAAAGGGAGCATCGGATGGATCCCAAACGGGCAAGTCCACTTTTGGGTCCGATGCTCGGGGGTATGGCGGGGCTATGAATCGGCAGGGTCTCAAGAAGACGCTTATCATCGTGCACGATCTCGTGATGACGGGCATCGCCGTCCTCGCGACCTTTTACGTGCGCTTCGAAGGCCCGCTCCTGTCCGACCGGCTGGTCCATCTGCCGCTGTTCCTGCCGCCCTTCATCGCCTTCGCGGGCGTGGTCTACGGGTTTTCCCAGCTCTACCGGTCCAAGTGGCGTTTCGCGTCCCTGCCGGATCTCTTCAACATCTTCCGGGCTGCGACCATCCTGGCCGTGACCCTGCTGATGGTCGACTACATCCTGGTCTCGCCGCAGCTGCGGGGCACCTTCTTCTTCGGCAAGGTCACGATCGCCCTCTACTGGCTGATTCAGATGTTCCTGCTGGGCGGCCCGCGTCTGGCCTTCCGCTATCTGAAATATGCCCGCTCGCGCCACACCCTCGAGCGGGATTCCAGCACCCCGACCCTGCTGCTCGGGCGCGGCAGCGACGCCGAGGTGGTCCTGCGCGCCATCGAGGCCGGCACCGTCAAGAAGACCCAGCCCAAAGGCATCCTGTCCTGGCGCACGGACGATCTCGGCCAATCCATGCGCGGCGTGCCTGTTCTCGGCACGTTCTCAGATCTCGACCAGGTGATCCAGGATTTCCAGGAGCGGGGGACACCCATCCGCCGCCTGCTGGCGACCCCGAGCGCCCTGACGCCCGAGGCCAACCCGGACATGCTGCTCGCCCGCGCCCGCCGCCTCGGCCTGCCGCTGGTGCGGGTCACAAGCCTGGGCGAGGGCATGCGCGATGCCGAGCTCGCTCCGCTCGAGATCGAGGATCTGCTCCTGCGTCCGACCGTGCAGATCGACCGCAGGCGGCTCGAACATTTCATCCGGGGCAAGCGCGTGCTGGTGACCGGAGGCGGCGGGTCCATCGGGTCGGAGATCTGCACCCGCGTCGTCGCCTTCGGGGCGAGCGACCTCCTGGTCCTCGAGAGCTCCGAGCCGTCCCTGCACCACATCCTGGAGAACCCGACGCTGCTCTCGAGCGACACCCGTGTGGACGGCGTCATCGCCGACGTGCGCGACCGGGACCGGGTGCGCGAGGTGATGAACGCGTTCAAGCCCGAGGTGGTCTTCCACGCGGCGGCCCTCAAGCACGTTCCTTACCTCGAGAAGAACTGGACGGAAGGCATCAAGACGAACGTGTTCGGCTCCGTGAACGTGGCTGACGCGGCCGTGGAGGCCGGGGCCGACACCATCGTGATGATCTCCACCGACAAGGCCATCGATCCGGTCTCCATGCTCGGCGCCACCAAGCGTTTCGCCGAGATGTACGGGCAGGCGCTCGACGCCGAATTCATGGGCCGCAACGGCGCCACCCGGATCATCGCGGTCCGGTTCGGCAACGTGCTGGGCTCGGTCGGGTCGGTGGTGCCGAAATTCAAGGCGCAGATCGCCCGCGGCGGCCCGATCACGGTCACCCATCCCGACATGGTGCGCTACTTCATGACCACCCGCGAGGCCGCCGACCTGGTGCTCACCTCGGCGTCCCACGCGGAGGAGAGCCGGGCGCTGACGGAGCGCACCAACGGGGATGAGCGCGCCTCGGTCTATGTGCTCAAGATGGGCCAGCCCGTGCGGATCTACGACCTGGCCGAACGCATGATCCGGCTCGCCGGCTACGAGCCGGGCGAGGATATCGAGATCGCCGTCACGGGAACGCGCCCGGGCGAGAGGCTGCACGAGATCCTCTTCGCCCGCGAGGAGCCGCGCACGGAAATCGGCATCGACGGCGTCATGGCGGCCAAGCCCATCTTCGCCGACCGCGACCGGGTCGACCAATGGCTGCAGATCCTCGGCCGCGCCCTCGCGAACGGCGATCGCGCCCTGGCCGAGCATGTGTTCGAGGAAGCGATTCCGGAGTTCAAGCGCCGGAAGCCGGCGCCCCCTCCCGCCGCGCCAGCTCCGCAAGCGCGTCTCGCGTCGAACTGACCGGCTGCCATCCCAGGTCCCTCAGGGCCTGCGGGCTCGCGACCAGCGAGCCTGCCAGACGCTCGTAGGCCTCGCGCCGGCCGGCCAGGGCGGCGGCTCCCCTGAGCAGGAAGGACGGCACCGGGACCAATCCGGGCCCGCGGCCCAGCCCCTTGCGCAGAGCCGTGACCATCTCGGGGATCGTGACCGGCTCCGGATCGGCCACGATGAAAGGACGCCTCAGGGGACCGGGCGCGCCGACGACCGTGTCCACGGCGGCCGCCAGGTTGTCGAGGGACAGGAGCGAGCGCCGGGCGGTCAATCCGCCGAGCGGCAGGGGCCAGGGCGATCGCGCCAGGCTCAGGAGAGCCGCCATGTTGCCCTTCATGCCGGGCCCGTAGACGAGCACGGGACGAAGGGCCGCCCAGTCGAGACCGAGGGCGGCAAGGCCCCGCTCCGCCTCGAGCTTCGAACGGCCATAGGGGTCGGTGGGCTGCGGTTCCCGGTCTTCGGTGACCATCCCGTCGGCCACGGGACCGGTCTGGGCGCGGATCGACGACAGGAACACGAAGCGCTTCACCCCGGCCCGCTCGGCCGCCTGGGCGAGCCGGACGGTCGCGTCCGTGTTGATCGTCCGGTAATCGTCCTCCGGCCGCCCGGACATGGCATGCGCCAGGCCGGCCGAATGGATCACGATGTCCACGTCGCGCAGGGCGGCCGCCATGTTGTGCGGGGAGGCGATGTCGCCGATGACCGCGCTCGAGGCGCCGGCCGGCACCTCGGACGGACGGCGCAGCAGAACCCGCACCCGGTACCCCCGCCTGGGCAGCTCGTTCAGGAGATGTCGTCCGATGAAACCCGTGGCGCCGGTCAGGGCAATCAGGGGTGCATTCATCGGGAAACCTCCAGTCCGGGTCGAGAGAAACGCCTGAGAACCAGGCCCACGAGAACGACCCCGAGGGCGAGCGCCACGACCTGCATGGCGCCCGAGGGCCAGACAAGGGTCATAGCGGCGAGAGCGGCCAGGACAAGGTTGAGGCCGAACACATGGGCGTCGACCGCGAGGACCGGGACGCCGTTGTCGGTGGCCTTCTGATAGAAATGGCTGCGATGCGCTTCCCAGACCTTCTCGCCCCGGGCGAGGCGGCGCAGCAGGGTGATGGTCGCATCCATCAGGTAGTAGAGCGGCAGCAGGATCGCGGCCGCGAGCCCGCCGGTTCCGGCGAGTTGCAGCAGCATCCAGCCGACGAGAAGCCCGATCGACAGGGACCCCACATCCCCCAGGAACAGCCTGGCGACGGGCCTGTTGAAGGGGGCGAAGCCGACGAGCGCCCCGCACAAGGCCGCGGCGAGGACCGCGATCCACAGCGGCATGATGCCGACGAGGCCCAGGCCCGCCACGAAGCCCGTGATCGGAACCATCTCGGCCACGGTGATCCAGTCCAGCCCGTCCATGAAATTGACGAGATTGACGAACCACACGCCGCCCACGATGAGGAGAACCCGCTCCGCAGCCAGGGGAACGGGCTCGGGCAGGAGCCTCGTCCCGAATGCGAGAACGACCGCGGTCACGACGACGAACTGCATGACGAGCCGGATCCAGGCCGGCAGCGGCCGGATGTCGTCGGCCGTGCCCAGGACCGCGAAGGCGATCGCCGCGGCCCCGACGACCGACAAGGACGCGACGGGCAGCACGAGCCAGATCGCCGAGCAGCCTGCAACGGCCAGCGTCGCGGCCAGGACCGCGATCCCTCCTCCTTGCGGCGTCGGCGTCTTGTGGCTCGAGCGCGCATTCGGTCGCGCCAGGGCGTAGCGGACGAGCAGGGGCTTCAGGACGAGGATGAGAAGGGCCGAGAGAAGCGCCGACGAGAGCAGAGCGAATACGACGATCATCTCAGGCCTTGTGATAGTCCCGGTACCATCCGACGAAGCGCCTGATGCCCTCCTTCAGGGACGTCGAGGGCGCGAAGCCCACGTCGCGGCGCAGGTCCGTCACGTCGGCGCGGGTCTCCAGCACGTCGCCCGGCGGCAGCGGCACGTCGACCCGGTTCGCCTTCCTGCCCAGGGCCTCCTCGATCAGGGCCACGAGATCGTTCACCTCTTCGGGATTGTCGTTGCCGATGTTGTAGATCCGGTGCGGGGCCGGGCTGATGGCCGGGTCGGGACGCTCGGCGTTCCAGGCCGGATCGGGCGCGGGGACCCGGTCCACCAGTCGGACGACCCCTTCCACGATGTCGTCCACGTAGGTGAAGTCGCGCCAGACCTTGCCGGCATTCGCGACCTCGATCCCGCGGCCCTCGGCGATGGCGTGGGTGAACTTGTAGACCGCCATGTCGGGCCGGCCCCAGGGTCCGTAGACCGTGAAGAAGCGCAGGCCCGTCGCGGGCAGGCCGAACAGGGACGCATAGGAATGCGCCATCATCTCGTTCGCCTTCTTGGTGGCCGCGTAGAGGCTGATCGGATGGTCGGTGCCGTCGTGCTCGGAGAAGGGCAGCTTGCGGTTCGCCCCGTAGACCGAGCTCGACGACGCATAGACGAGGTGCTGGATCCCGCCATGCCGGCAGGCTTCCAGCATGTTCATGAAGCCCATCAGGTTCGACGCGGCATAGGGCTGGGGATCGACGAAGCGCACCCCGGGCTGCGCTGCGAGGTGGATCACTTTCTCGAAGCGGTGATGCTGAAACAGATCGCGGGTCGCCTGCACGTCGGACAGGTCCAGGCGCTCGCCCAGGAAGGTGTTGTGCGGCGTCAGCTTTCCGAAGCGTGCCTCCTTCAGGCCCACGTCGTAATAGGGCGTGAAGCTGTCGACGCCGACCACCTGATGGCCATCGGCCAGAAGCCGCTGCACCACGTGAAAACCGATGAAGCCGGCCGCACCGGTGACGAGGATGGGAGCTGACATGAAAGGCCTGTCTGATGAACGGGCAGGCACCTTAGCGCATCGTGCGGAAAAGTGGACCCGGTTTTCACTAGCGTGGCCCTGCAGGTCACTGACGTGGCCCTTCGGGTCCGCCTGTTCCGATGCGCCGGTCAAGAGAGGGAGCCTCGGACCCAAAAGTGGTGTCCACTTTTCACTGGCGTGGCCCTTCGGGTCGCTGACGCGGCCCTCTGGGTCACGTCCGAGGCTCTAGACGATTTTTGCGCAAAGGGGAGACCCGTTCACACCCGATGCCCCGTCCTGGCCGCCGCATCGTCGGAGGCTGCCGTGCTGCATCATAGCCATGACGGGGATGACACCCTCCGCACGTCATGGCCGGGCCTGTCCCGGCCATCCCGGTTCGGAGGAGCGCGGCGCTTCAACCCATCGGGATCACCGGCACGAGGCCGGTGATGACGTGGCGGGGGGCCATCGCAGTGGCACGATCCGTCTCACGAGCCATCCCAAGATCCTTCCCAAGATCCTTCCCAAGATCCTTCCCAAGATTCTTCCCCCGCCCCTCCCCACGTCATGGCCGGCCTCGTGCCGGCCATCCCAATCGGAAACGCGCGGCGCTCCAACCTATCGGGATCACCGGGCAAGCCCGGTGATGACGGGGGGTGGCGCGGGCTGCTCGTCTACAGGGTGTCCCAGGACGACCGGGGCCGCTGGATGGTCGACTGGCGCGGGCGCACGCCGGAGCTGATCGGGCGCGGCACCGTCGTGCAGGGCGTGGTCCGGCGGCCTCAGGCGTAAGGGTCGTTCGGCGCGCTCATCATCTGGGCCGGCGCACCGTTCGGGCGTTCGATCCCGCGCGATCATTCTGAGGCGCGGAATCCCTGAGGCGGGGGGTGGTCAGCCGCCGCCGGCCTGCGCCAGGGCGGGTTCGGAGCAGTTCATGTCCATGTTGTCTTCCACGGGCTCGAAGATGAAGGACTGGCGCTCGCGGGCCATGAAGGCCGTCGGCATGACGGCCTGCATCTCGACTTCGGCGGCTTTCAGGAAGCCGTCGTCGTGGCCGGGATAGAGATGGAAGATCGCCAGGGATTTCACGCCGGCGCTCTGTGCGAGCTCCACGCCCTTCTGCCACGTGGAATGGCCCCAGCCGCGGCAATAGGAATACTCGGCGTCGGAGAACATGCCGTCGAAGATCATCAGGTCGGCGTCGCGCACGAAATGCCGGAGGCCTGGGTCGGGCCAGACGTCGCTGTGCTCCACGTCGCTGATGTAGCAGACGCTGCGGCCCCGATGGCTGATGCGAAAGCCCGTGGCGCCGCCGGGATGGTTGAGCAGGTGGGTCTCGATCCGCGCGCCGTCGTCCAGGGTGAGGGGCTCGCCCGCTTTGAAGCCGTGGTGTTCGAAGCGGGCCGGAAGCTGGCCGAGGCGGACGGGAAACAGCGGCGGGGCGAAGATCCGGTTCAGAGGCTCCATGGCGCTCTCGCCCTCGAGATTGCCGCAATAGGTGCGGATCACCCGCTCCTTGGCGAGAAGAGCGGGCTTGAAGAAGGGCAGGCCGCTGATGTGATCGAGATGGAGGTGGCTGAGAAGGATGTCGATCTTGTCCGGGGCGGAGGGGCCGAGTTCGCTGCCGAAGGCGGACAGACCGGTTCCCGCATCGAGGATGAACAGGCGCTCGCCGCAGCGGACCTCGATACAGGGGGTGTGCGAACCGAACTCGACGAATTGCGGACCGGAGGCGCAGGTGGAGCCGCGTATGCCCCAGAACCGGACCCGCAACGCGTCAGAGGATGCAACACGCCTTATCATTTCAGGATCATGGCCAATCGAAAACCCTGCTTATGTGCGCTGGCGCACATCGATAAGCTGCCCACGAGCGGGTCGGCAGGTCAAGGTAAATATTGTATCACGCACTCAGCGCCTCCAGGGATCTGGTGCGGCGATCCATGACCGGCTCGCCCCGCTCGAAATGGATAACCGCGTCGAAGGGCGGTTGATCCATGGCCGGCGAGATCGCCGGCGTCACGAGGATCAGCCCCCGTCCCACGAGGGCGCGGCGCAGGGACGCGACGAGCCGGTCGGCGGCCGGTCCCGGCAGACCGTCGAGCGCCCGCTGCACCACCAGGATGCTCGGGCGGCGCACGAGGCCGCGCACGAGGTCGATGGCGGCCGCCTCGCTCAGGGTGAGATCGTCGCCCTGCGGGTCGATCGGCGTGTCGAGCCCGATGCGCGACACCTCCCCGTCGAGGCCCCTCTGGGTCAGGACGCGGCGCGTGACCTCCTGGACCGACGCGAGCGCGCCGGCCTGATCGGCCGCGATGCGCCCGAAGAGCAGGTTGTCCTGGATGCTGGCCGCCGCGCAGAACCGCTCCTCGTCGTAGAACTCGATCGCGGATTTCAGGCTCACCGGCAGCATGCGGGCGAAATCGGCCCGGGCCACGAGGATCTGCGCCTCCAGGCCGGCCTCGAGCAGTCCCAGGCGATGCCGGCTCTCGTTGTAGCGCAGGGCGAGACCGATCAGGCGCTCCCGGTCCCGGGAGGTCTGGTCGCTGCGCCGCTGCTCGTTCCTCCGGTCGACAAGATCCTGGAAATACGGGCGGTCCGCCGCCGAGAAGAACGAGAAGCGCTCGAAGAGGGGGGACCCGTCCGGGATGTCGGAGAAGATCTCGATCATGCTCGTGGCGATGGAGAGCCCCATCCGGGCGAGCGGCTTGGTGAGCTCGTTGGCCTCCAGGATCGCTCGCACGAAGGGGTGGCTCGCCAAGCGATCCTCCTGGAACGAATCCCCGATGGGCTTTCCGAATAGGAGGTTCTCGCCGATCGTGGCATAGCGGTTGTAGCGGGTGGCGCTGAAGGGGTCGACAAAGCGGTCGAGCTGCTCGGCGGCGAGCGCCGCCTGCACGGCGCGGCGCGCATCCACGATGGCGGCGGCGAATGTCGGCTCCCGGTCCGGATCGATGGTTCCGGACAGGCCGCGGGCATGCGTCAGACGGTCCAGGCCGGCCACCGCGATGGCCTCGGACAGGCGGTGGTCGAGCTCGCCCGCCGGCGCAGCGGCGCCGTAGAGCAGGTTGTCCTTGAGGCTGCCGTCGATCAGCACGGTGCCGCCCGCGAAGGCGATGCGCCGGCTGCGCTCCACCGGATCGGCGGCGGACAGGTCGATGCCGCCATAGGTCAGGCGGCCCATGGATGGCGGGATCTGGCCGCTCATGAGGGCCGCCAGGAGCCGCGGGCCCGCATCCCCGTCGCCCACCAGGGCCACATGGGACGGGAAGGCGAGGTTCAGGTTGACCGAGGTCACCCGCGCCCCGCTCGCCGGGTCATAGGCCGAGACGCCCTGGGCCACGAGGGCGCCGCTGTCGGGGAGGCCGGCCTTGCCCTTCAGGGCGGCGCGCAGCTTCAGCGGCCCGAGCCCCCGACCCAGATCGATGAGAAGCGCCCTCGCCCTCAAGGCGAGCCGGTGCCACTGGACCACCTCCCGGGTGCCGTAGGCGGCGAGCGCCGCCGCGAGCACGCTGGCCGCCACCGTCCCGGCCGACACGGGACGACCCTGCGAGAACCAGGCTCCCAGGGTCAGGACCGACAGGGGGGCGATCATGAGCACGGCCGCGGAGCCCGCCTCCGCGAGGGCGAGGCGGTATTCCCGCTTCATCACCGGCCGATGGCTCGCGACCAGCGCCTCCCGCACCCGGTTGCGCTCGTAGGGGGCCGTGCCGTGCGCCCGCAGGGCCGGAATGCGGTGCTCCAGCTCCGCGAACACGCCCTCGGCCTCATCGCCCTCCTGGTGCCGGGCGGCGGTGGCGTCGAAGCGCAGGAGGGAGCGGCGGGCGCTCACCACCGCGCCCAGGACCAACACCAGCGCCAGGGCGGCCCCGAGACGCCAATCCATGACGAACACGTACGCGCAGGCGAGCCCGATCATCCCGCCGAGCTTCACCGGCATGAGCAGGCTGGATCCCAGCACGCCGCTCTCCCGCGCGAGGCCCCGGCCGGCGAGGGCCGTCACCACGGCGATCTCGTCGTGGGAGGCCGTGGGCACCTTCAGGATGACGTCGAGGGCGGCCGATTGGGTCCTGGTCAGCATCCTGAGCCCGATGCCGACCACCAGCCATTCGAGCCCGACCAGGATCAGGCCGAGGAGAAGGGGGATCATCAGGATCCCGACGATCGACGCCAGGGCGAAGGCTTCGGGGCTCAGCACGACGCCCGGGACCAGCACGATCGGCTCGGGCCAGAGGGCCGCCGGCGGACTCAGGGCGATCCGCAGGAAGGTGGCCGGCGCATGCCAGCCGCCCGATCCCCCGGTGGCCCGGTCCACGACGAGGCGCACGAGATCGAAGCCGAGAAGGATCAGAAGGCCGGCCAGAGCCAGAAGGCTCAATCCGACGAGATGGCGACCAGGAGATGTTTTCCACGCCAGGCGCAGCGGGTCGCGCTCCACGACAAGTCCCAAGGACAACTCCAACAGGCGATCAGTTTCGGTGACGGTGGGAGACCCTAGAGCATTTTCTCGGCGAATGGGATCTGCCTCGTGGTCAAAAAGTGCGCTCCGGCACAAAACGGCCGGATGCCCGGCCGGGGCCGGTCCCGTGCCGGCCGTCGCTCCGCTCAAACTCTGCCGCCACGACCCCTCGCCGCGCCGCGCTTCCACGCTATGTCACCTCCCTTGCTCCTCTGCCTTGCTGCCTTTCACGGAGGATCGGTGAGCCTGTCCATGACGTCCCTCCTGCCGCTCGATCCGGTGTTCCAGCTCGTTCTCGAGGTGCCGACCCGCACCCCGAGCCCGGACCTGCCGCGCCGCCTGACGGGGCTGTTCAAGGAGCTGGCCCTGGCGGAGCCGGACCGTCCGGTCGAGGACATCGAGGATCAGATCTGGGCCCTGTGGGGATCCCACGAGGACCGGCTCGCCGAGGAGACCCTGATGGCCGCCATCGAGGCCATGGGGTCGGGATCGCTCAAGACCGCCCGGCCCCTGCTCGATCATCTGGTCGCCCGGCATCCGGGCTGGGCGGAGGCCTGGAACAAGCGGGCGACGCTCGCCTCCATCGAGAAGCGCGACGCGGACAGCCTGCTCGACATCGCCCAGACCCTGCGGCTCGAGCCGCGCCACTTCGGGGCCATCGCGGGCTTCGGCAACATCTGCCTGCGCAACGGCCATCTCAACGAGGCCCGGGCGGCGTTCCAGATCGCGCTTGCCATCAACCCGCACATGGACGACCTGCGCGACATGCTCGAGAACCTGTCGCCGCATCACCTGATGCTGCACTAGGATCGGGCCTCACAGGATCGGAAGGGCCGGGACAGGCCTGGCCATGACGGAGCGGGTTGTCGTTCCCGCGATATGGACGCGACCGTCACCCCAGTTCGAAGGTCGAGATCCCGTAGATGCGCGGCAGGGGCAGGTCCGGGGTTTCGCCGCGATACATCCGGGCCGTCTCGAACACGGCCGAGAGGCCATGGCGCGCGGCGAGCCGGTGGGCGGCCGCGTTCGGCTCGGGCAGGTCGAGGAACACCGCATCGCCCTTCGCTTCCGATGCGAGCGCCCGGAACAGCAGGTCGGCCTCATGCTCGCCGTCGGCGAACAGGGGGCCGATCTTGAAGCCGCTGCGACAGGCCCGGACGACCCCGTAACCCTCGACGCCCCCGTCCCTCACGAGAGCGACGGCCTTGCGGGCCTCCGGCCTGAGCCAGCAGCGCAGGAAGGTGTCGCGCGGTGCCGGAAAGAACGGTCGGTCGTAGGCGAGAACGGCATCGACGATTTCAGGCTTCACCGGCCGCAGGCCTGCGTCCCGGGTCGCTTCGAGGTGCGGGATGCCCCCGAAACGGATGTTGCGATGGGCCAGGGCGAAGCCGGACCGCCGGTAATTGTCCTGCTGGGCCACCACCCCGTCGAGGCCCACAAGGCGGTTCGCGAGACGATCCAGGCCGGCCTGCCACAGACGGTGGCCGAAGCCCTGGCCGCGTCGGTCGGGCCGGACGATGTACAGACCGAGAAAGCCGAACGCGCCGCCGTAGCGGACCACCGAGATGGAGGCGACCGGCTCGGTGCCGAGACTGCCGACCAGGAATCCTCCCGGATCGGCCGCGTGAAAGCATTCCGCGTCCCCGAGGCCGGGGTTCCAGCCCTCGGCGGCCGCCCAGTCGATCGCCAGGTCCAGGTCCGGGCGCGTCATCACGCGGATCGTCCAGTCGTCGGAAGGTTCGCCTGCCATGGCCGGCCTCGTGACTCGGGTGAGGGCGCTCGCCGCCAGTCTATCGGAGACGCGCGGCGCCGTTGAGTCCCGGGCAAGTGAGTCCCGGGCAAGTGAGTCCCGGACAAGCGCGACAACGGGGCCGTTGCAGGCCGGCCGCGGGGGCGTACCCTGGGCTTCATGTCCGATTCGCCCGCCCTTGTTTCCCGCCCCATCGTCCTGCCCACGGACGGCCGCCAATCCACCATCGCCCTCGGAGTCCAGCGCGGCGTGCGCCGCCTGTTCGCGCAGCTCGGCCACGTGAGCCTGCCGGAATTCACCCTCGCCAACGGCCGGCGCGCCGATCTCATCGCGCTTGCCCCCGACGGCGCGCTCACCATCGTGGAGATCAAGTCGAGCGTGGCCGATTTCCGGGCCGACCGGAAATGGCCCGATTACGAGGATTTCTGCGACCGGTTCTATTTCGCCGTGCCCGAGACCGTGCCCTTCGACATCCTGCCGGAGGATCGCGGCCTGATCGTCGCCGACAGCTTCGGGGCGGCGATCGTCCGGGAGGCCTCGCATCATCCGCTCGCGGGCGCCCGCCGCAAGGCCGTGACCCTGCGCTTCGCCCATTCGGCCGCCGCGCTGCTGCATGCCCTCGCCGATCCGGACCGGGTCGCGGACGGACGCCTCTGACCCGCCGCGGGTTCGCGCCACGCGTTTCCTGTGCAAGTCCGTCTTGACGGCGGTTGCGGGACCGGCCGCCTGGCGTCACTCTCCCGCCCATGACCGGATCCGCCGGTCGCGGGGGCGATCATGGAACAGGCCATCCGGCTTCTGCTCAGCAACTTCACGCTCACCCTCTTCGCCGTCGGGCTGGTCGCATCGCTCATCGCCCTGCTGCGCCGCCCGCGACCCTGGACCCGGACGACAATCGTCGAGGCGCTCCTGTCCTGGTTCCTGTTCTTCTCGCTCGGCGTGAGCTTCCTCTACAACTTCGTCATGCATGTCTTCTTCTCGGAGATGGCCGCTGCCTTCATCGGCTGGCAGACCAGCCCGTTCCAGAAGGAGGTGGGCTTTGCCAGCCTCGGCTTCTCCGTGGTTGGATTCATGGCGTTCAAGGGCGGTCGCGGCCTGCGCCTCGCCGCTCTCGCGGGCCCGGCCTGTTTCCTGTGGGGGGCGGCGGCCGGCCACGTGCAGCAGATGGTGCAGGCGCACAATTTCGCCCCGGGCAATGCGGGCGCGATCTTCTACACGGATGTCCTGCTGCCGGTCTTCGGGCTCGTTCTGCTCCGGATGCGGTACCGTGAGGATCCGCACCCCCTCGCCCAGGAGCCGTCAGGCGCGTTCTCGCGCTGAGCCCGGCAGAGAGCCGGGCGAGGGCCTGGCGTTCGGGGTGTCAGCGCGGGGCGCGCTTGGCGAGGATGCGCTGCAGGGTCCGGCGGTGCATGTTGAGGCGGCGCGCGGTTTCCGAGACGTTGCGGCCGCAGAGCTCGTAGACGCGCTGGATGTGCTCCCAGCGCACCCGGTCGGCCGACATGGGGTTTTCCGGCGGCAGGGCGCGTTCGCCCGGCTGCGCCATGAGCGCGGCGTGGATCTCGTCCGCATCGGCGGGCTTGGCCAGATAGTCGAAGGCGCCCATCTTCACCGCCGTCACGGCCGTGGCGATGTTGCCGTAGCCGGTGAGGATCACGCCGCGGGCGTCGGGACGGCGGCTTTTCAGACGCTCGATCACATCCAGCCCGTTGCCGTCGCCGAGGCGCATGTCGATCACCGCGAAGGCCGGCGGTTCGCTTTCGATGGCCGCGAGGCCGTCCGTCACGCTTTCGGCCACGCGAACCTGATAGCCGCGGCCTTCCATGGCGCGGGCGAGACGGGTCGAGAACGGCCGGTCGTCGTCGACGATCAAGAGGCTCTTGTCGGCGCGATCTTCGAACGCGGCAGGCGCATCGGCCATCAGAACATCTCCTTGCATGTTGGGCTTTAACTCCCTCATGAGCGAGCCTGTCCGGCTCCTTTCTCATATGGGAATCCTTCCCCTAGCCTTGGAGAGACAGCGTGGACTCTCCCTGCGGCGAAATTGCCGCACCTCGTTCAAACGCATGACGGGGCCAAACGATCCGTGCGATGGCCCCCGAGGCCGGCGGCGCGGCGTTCGTCAGGGTCAGTTCCGCCCCCGAGCGCTCGATGAGGGTCTTGGCGATGAACAGGCCGAGCCCCAGGCCGCCGCCCTCCTCGCTGTCCTCCGTCCGCTCGGCGGCACTGCGGGTGGTCACGTAGGGCTCGCCCACCCTGAGCAGGATATCGGGCGCGTAGCCCGGGCCGTCGTCCCGGATCTCGATGAAAACCTCGTGAGGGGACCAGAACGCCTCGATGGTCACCCGGCTTTCGGCGAAGTCCGTGGCGTTGTCGAGGATGTTGGACAGGCCGTAGACGACCCCCGGATTGCGCCGCCCCATGGGTTCCGGCCCCTCGCCCCGCGTCTCGACCTGCACGTCGAACCCCACGGCGCGCTGCGGCTCGACGATCTCCTCCACCAGATGGCTCAGGGAGATGGTCTCGAGAAATTCCGATTCCTCCTCCTGGCCCATGGAGGTGAGCTTGGTCAGGATGGTGCGGCAGCGCTCCACCTGCTCCTGCAGGAGCCGCAGGTCCTCGCCCACCGGCCCGTCCTTGGGCATGGCGTGGCTCAGCTCCTTGGTCACCAGGGCGATGGTGGCCAGGGGGGTTCCGAGTTCGTGGGCCGCCGCGGCCGCGAGGCCGTCGAGCTGGGACAGGTGCTGCTCCCGCGCGAGGACGAGCTCCGTGGCGGCGAGCGCCTGGGCGAGCTGCCGGGCCTCCTCGGCGACGCGCCAGGCATAGATGCCCGTGAAGGCCGTGCCGAGCACGATCGCCGTCCAGATCCCGGTAACGTAGAGGAATGGCAGCGTGAAGCTCTGCGCCGGAGACCAGGGCAGAGGCTTGTGGGCGAGCACCAGCAGCGTCGCGCAGCCGATGGCCAGGAGGCCGAGGCCGAGGGTCCGCTCCGGGGTGAGCGCCGTGGCCGAGATGAGCACGGGCGCCAGGAACAGCATGGCGAAGGGGTTTTCCAGCCCGCCGGTCAGATAGAGGAGCCCCGCCAGCTGCAGGATGTCGAAGGCGAGGAGCGCCGTGGCGATGGTGTCGCTGAGCCGGTGGCTCGCCGGGTATTGGATCCGCAGGAGCAGGTTGACCCAGACCGAGGCGCTGATGACCAGGAAGCAGAGGGCGAAGGGCAGAGGGAAGCCGAGCCCGAACCGGACCCCGGCGACGGCGGCCGCCTGACCCGCGATGGCGAGCCAGCGCAGGCGAACGAGGGTGTCGAGGCGCAGGTGCCGGGCGTGGTGGGTCAGGCTCTTCTGGTCGATCTTGGACATCACCGAACAGAATAGGGTGGCCTCAACGTTCGCCAAGCATCCGGCCTTGGACTATCGTCCTATCGACGACTTCGGCGGCGGTCTGAAACCAAAGTATGTAGTTCGTTTTCGCAGTGGAGGAGCTAGTCTGTTGCAATAATCTGAAGGAACTTTAATCTTAAAATTACGGTTGAGGATAAAGCCTACCGCGTGATGCGAGAACCAGGCACCCGGCCCTTGGGGACAGTTAGATGAATTTTTCCTATGTATGGTACGATACCGCGCATTGGCTTTTGAGTCCGGCTCGCGCAGCTTCCGATATCACCAAGCACTTTTTCGACAATCCCGACAATCCCCTCACGAACACGCCCTACGGCCGGACCGTTTCGGCGGCCTGCGAGTTGTTCGAGCGCACCACCCGGCGCTATGGCAAGCCCACCTTCGACCTGCCTACGACGGTGATCGGCAACGAGGAGGTGGGGGTCACCGAACGGATCGTCTGGGAGCGCCCCTTCTGCCGCGTCATTGCCTTCGAGCGGGATCACGCCCGGGCCGAGGACCAGCCGAAGCTCCTGATCGTGGCCCCCATGTCGGGCCATTACGCTACGCTTTTGCGCGGCACGGTCGAAACCTTCCTGCCGACCCACCGGGTCATGATCACCGACTGGGCCGACGCCAGCATGGTGCCCCTGGCCGAGGGCCGGTTCGATCTCGACGACTACATCGACTATCTCAAGGCCATGTTCCGGGACCTCGGCCCGAACTTGAGCGTGATGGCCGTGTGCCAGCCGGCCGTGCCCGTCATCGCGGCGGTCGCCCGCCTCGAGGCCGAGAACGACCCTCTCGTTCCGCGCTCCATGATCCTCATGGGCGGGCCCATCGACACCCGCCGCTCGCCCACCGCCGTGAACCGGCTGGCCGAGGAGCGCGGCATCGACTGGTTCCGCCAGCACTGCATCACCAAGGTGCCGCCGTCCCACCCGGGCTTCTGGCGCGACGTCTATCCGGGCTTCCTGCAGCTGTCCGGCTTCATGGCCATGAACATCGACCGGCATCTCACGGCCCATTACGAGATGTTCAACCATCTCGTGGAGGGCGACGGCGATTCGGCCGAGAAGCACCGGGACTTCTACGACGAGTATCTCGCGGTCATGGACCTGACCGCCGAGTTCTACCTGCAAACGGTCGAGACGGTGTTCGTCAATCACGACCTGCCCAAGGGCGAGATGATGCACCGGGGCCAGCCGGTGGACCTGATGGCCATCCGGCGCTGCGCCATCATGGCGGTCGAGGGCGAGCGGGACGACATCTCGGGCGTGGGCCAGACCCTGGCGGCCCTGGACTTGACCCCCAACCTTCCCTCCGACAAGAAGCTCTATCATCTCCAGGCCGGGGTCGGTCACTATGGCGTCTTCAACGGTTCTCGTTTCAGGGCTCAGATCGCTCCTCGAATCGTTGAATTCATTGAGAATCACAGCCGAGAACCAGCCCGGACGAAGCCGTCAAGGGCATGATCCTGTTCTTGATACGTTCTTAGGAGCGGCAAACGGCTGCGCTGACAGAATCAGCCTGACAGGGCAGATTGCGGACATGAAATCCGCCCTGTTCCGCCGCGTTCCTGCGGACCCGCCTCATCTCAAAGTCGTCCACGAAGGCCAGACCTTCAAGGTGGCCCTCAAACGTCGTCCGACCGCCAAGCGGATCACGCTGCGCGTCTCCAACGCGACCGGCGAGGTCGTGCTCAGCATCCCCGAGCGCACCGATGTGGGGCTCGCCCAGAAGTTCGCCGACAGCCACAGCCAGTGGATCGCCACGCGGCTCGCCAAGGTGCCGGAGCGGGTGCTCTTCGAGCCGGGCGCCCTCGTGCCCTTTCGTGGCGTGCCCCACCGGATCGTCCACTGGTCGGCGATTCGCGGGGTGACCCAGGCGGCCCGGAGCGCCACGGGCGAGCCGGTCATCGCGGTCGCCTGCGAGGCCGCCCACGTGGCCCGGCGGGTGCGGGACTTTCTCGAGGCGGAGGCCAGGAAGGACTTCGCCGCCGCCGTGAAGAAGCATACGGCCCAGCTCGGCCAGCCGGCCAAGCGCATCACCGTGCGCGACACCAAGAGCCGCTGGGGCTCGTGCTCGGCCAACGGAGCGCTCAACTTCTCCTGGCGGCTGATCATGGCGCCGCCCTTCGTGCTCGATTATCTCGCCGCCCACGAGGTGGCGCATCTGCGCGAGCTCAACCATTCCAGCCGGTTCTGGAGGCTCACGCACCAGCTCTGCCCGCGCACGGACGAGGCGGAGGAGTGGCTCAAGACCTACGGCAGCGCCCTGCACCGGATCGGGTGAGGACTGCCGAGCCCGTCGATCGACACGAGCCTCTCCGTCATCACCAGCCTTGTGCCGGTGATGTCGAGCGGAAAAGCGTGGCGTTCCACAGGATCGGGATGGCCGGGACGAGCCCGGCCACGACATGCGCAGGATGGCTCCCACGGCGGTTTTGCCCGTCTCCATTGTTTCCATTGGACAATTTATCGGTTTCTTAACTGCTGCCCCGCAGACATGCCGTTAGGGCAATAGACCTGACCTTCGTCGATCCGGCCGCTTCCTTGAGAGCCAGACGCACGGCCGGTCGGCAGGGGCAAGATTCCAATGGCACTGAAAAATTTTTCGATCCCGCAGAAGGTGATCGCGGTCGTCTCCCTCATGGGACTGGTCGCCGCGGTGATCGCGGTCGTGGGCTGGCGCGAAACCTCCCGGCTCAAGGACGCGATGGAGATCGTCGGCCTGCGCGAGGAGGCCGCCCGCGAGGCCATGGACCTGCGCGTCGACATCATCGCCATCAGCCGCATGACCTACCAGGTCGCCCAGCAGCCGGCCAAGGCATCCGACTTCGGCGCCGAAGCCGAGCGCCGCACGAGGGAGATGCTCGACCGGTTCAAGAAGCTCGAGGCGGTGGCTGATTCCCAGGAGAAGCTCCTGCTCGGCCAGATGCGGGGCTCCCTGAACGCCTATTTCGACGTCATCCGGACCATGATCGCGGTGGCGGCCTCCGGCAAAGGCACCGACCCGGCCGTCATGGCCGCCGAGGTGGATAAGGGACTCGCGTCGCAGCGCAGCGTCACCGACACGGTGAAGGCCTACAGCACCTACACGGCCAAGAAGCTCGCCGACATGCGCGCGGCCGCCGAGGACAGCGCCAATGGCGCCGTCCGGCTCCAGATCGGCGTCGCGGCCGCCGGCATCGCGCTCGGCGTGCTGATCAGCCTCCTGATGACGAAGGTCAGCATCGTGGCGCCCCTGCGCAATCTGACCTCGGTCATGCGCCGGCTCGCCGACGACGATCTGGCGGCCGAGCTGCCGTCCGGCAACCGCAGCCGCGACATCGGCCAGATGATCGAGACGGTCCAGGTGTTCAAGGACCGTATGGTCCGCAACAAGGCCCTGGAGCTCGAGGCGATCCAGGCCCGGGAGGCGTCCGAGGTCCAGCGCAAGCGCATGATGACCGAGCTGGCCGAGACCTTCGACGGCGCCATCGGCGAGATCATCGAATCGGTCTCGACGGCGGCTGGCCGCATGCAGGCCACGGCCGAGCAGCTGACCAATTCCGCCCAGGCCACGTCCTCGCGCTCCACGGCCGTGGCGGCCGCCGCCGAGCAGACCTCGGCCAACGTGCTCGCGATGTCGAGCGCCACCGAAGAGCTCGGCGCCTCCGTGGGCGAGATCAGCCGCCAGGTCGAGCAGTCGGCCGTCATGTCCCGCGAGGCCGTGCAGGCCGCGACCCTGACGACCGAGATCGTATCGCAGCTGAGCGCCGCGGCCGACCGGGTCGGGGCCGTGATCGACATGATCTCGGCGATCGCCGGCCAGACCAACCTGCTGGCCTTGAACGCCACCATCGAAGCCGCCCGCGCCGGCGAGGCCGGCCGCGGCTTCGCCGTAGTGGCCACCGAGGTGAAGTCGCTCGCCGACCAGACCTCCAAGGCCACGGCCGACATCTCGAACCAGATCGCCGCGATCCAGACCTCGACCTCCAAGGCCGTGGAAGCGATCAGCGGCATCACCCAGCGCATCCAGGCCATGAGCGATGTGTCCGGCAGCATCGCCATGGCGGTGGACCAGCAGGGCGCCGCCACCCGGGAGATCGTCGCCTCGGTCAACCAGGCCTCGGCGGGAACCGGCGAGGTGACGGCCAATATCAGCCGGGTGGCCCAGGTGGCCGAGGCGACGGAGGTCGCGGCTCATCAGGTGCTGACGTCCTCTTCGGCTCTCGTGGGCCAGGCCGAGCACCTGCGCAACCAGGTCAACGGCTTCCTGGCGACCGTCCGGGCAGCTTAAGAACCGCCAAATCAGATGACAGGCGCGCCGATTTCGGCTTAACCGGGCGTGCCTGTCACCGACGAAACCGTCTCATGCTCAAACCCGACACGCTGGCCCTCACCGTCGTCCTGGCCCTGCTCACCGCGCTGGGTCCCCTGTCGACGGACATGTATCTGCCATCGCTCCCGGCGATCGCCGCGGGCCTGAACGCCACGACCGGGCAGACGCAGCTCACCCTGTCGGCCTTCCTCCTCGGCTTCGCGGCCGGGCAGTTCTTCTACGGGCCGGTATCCGACCGGATCGGACGCAAGCCGGTGCTGCTCTTCGGTCTCGGGCTCTTCACCCTCGCGAGCCTGATCTGCGCGCTCTCGCCCACCATCGAGACCCTGATCGGCGCGCGCTTCCTTCAGGCGCTCGGTGCTTCGGGACCCATCGTGCTCGGGCGCGCCATCGTGCGCGATTTCTACGAGGGGCCGCGCGCCGGGCGCGAATTGTCGCGCATGGGCACGATCATGGGCGTGGTGCCGGCTGCGGCTCCCGTTCTCGGCGGGGTCATCGAGCGCTTCACCGGCTGGCGCGTGACCTTCGGGGCCATGATCGTCTGCGGAATCGCGCTCGCCGCCACGATCCTGTGGCGCATGCCCGAAAGCATCCGCCGGAAATCGGACGTGCCGATCTCGTTTCCGGCGATCCTGCGCGGTTTCGGGCTCCTGCTCGGCCATGCCGGGTACCGGACCTATGTGGGCCTGTCGATGCTCACCTATGGCGGGCTCTTCGCCTTCATTTCGGGCTCGTCCTTCGTGCTGCAGAAGATCTACGGCCTCGACGAATTGTCCTTCGCGTTCTCGTTCACCTTCGTGGTGGCGGGCTTCATGACCGGCACCACCCTGGCGCAGCATCTCGTCGGCCGCTACGGGCTCGACGGCACCATCCGGATCGGCGTGACGTGCCTCGCGCTCGGCGGCCTGACCATGCTGGGCCTGGTGCTGGCGGGGGTGCGGTCCTCGCTCGCCATCAGCGCCCCCATGGCGATCTACGGGGTGGGCGTCGGCCTCACCATGCCGCAATCCATGGCCTCGGCGCTGATGCCCTTTCCAGACCGGGCCGGCGCGGCCTCGTCCCTGCTCGGCATCTGCCAGATGACCTTCGCGGCCGTGGTGGGCATTCTCCTCGGCCGCAATCTCGACGGCTCCGCGCTTCCCCTGCCGGCCACCATCGCGGCCACGGGCGTGCTGGCGCTCGGCCTCTTCCTGGCCACGGGACGGGCCCGTCGGGGAAAGCCCGGCTGATGGCTCTGCCGCGGACGGCGCCTGTCGGGCGCCGCCCGGATCTAGAGCATCGGATGGATCCCAAAAGGGCAAGTCCACTTTTCACGTCCGATGCTTTAGCCGGATCGATGGTCAATCAGACGATGAAGAAGCTGGCATAGGTCAAGGCCGGCTTGGTGCCCGCATTCGTGAAGGTCGCGATGTGGACCTGGCTGGCGCCACCCGTCCCGTCGGCGTCGTAGTAGAGCTCGCCCTTGGCCTGGTCGTAGATGACCCGATCCTCTTTTCCCAGGGCCTTCGTGCCGAGGACGAAGTCGCTCGCCTTCAACCGGCCGAGATCGGAGGTCTTGAACCCCGTGAAGGTGCTCAGGGACAGATAGACGCGGTCGTATTCCGCGACCTTGAAGTCCTGAATCAGGTCAGGGCCGGCCGTGCCCGGCGTGCTGCGCTCGAACAGGAAGATGTCGGCCCCCTTGCCGCCGGAGAGAACGTCCGTCCCGGCGCCGCCGCTCAAGGTGTCGTTCCCGGTCCCGCCCCCGATCGTATCGGCGCCGCTGCCGCCCCTGATCAGGTCGGAGCCGTCGGTCCCGGTCACCGTCTCGGGATTGACGTCCTGGATCTTGATCGTGAAGTCCTTGACCTTCCGGACCGATCCGTCGGACACCGCGACGGTGACCTTGAACGAGGTGAGCTGCTCGTAATCGATCTTGGCGTTGTTCTTGACGCGCAGCTGGTTGTCGACCAGCTCCACGCGCCCGCCGCCGTCGTTGAGCAGGGTGTAAGTGCGCTGGCCCTGGCCCGGAAGGGTCGAGGACAGGGTGCCGATGATCTGGCCGACGGCGCTGTGTTCGGCGACCGCGGTGCCGGACAGCAGGATGTCGAGGGGCGCCGGGTTCGCATCCGTCACCTTGATGGCGATGGTGCTCGAAACCTTGCCGCCATAGCCGTCCGATGCGACGACGCCGTAGCTGAAGGTGGCGTCGCCGGTCACCTGGATCAGGGACGGGTCCCTGACCTGGATGGTGCCGTTGACGATTTCGAAGCGGCCGTCGGCGCTGACGCGCCCGTTCGTTCCGCCGAGCGCGTTCGTGAAGGCAAAGGTGACCGGATCGTTGTCGGCATCGGTCGAGGAGAGCGTGCCGGCGACCGCATGGGCGGCCGACGTCTCGGAGATCGTGCCGCCGGCGAGAAGGGGCGCCGTCGGCCCGTGGTTAACGTCCGCCACATGGATCGCGATCGAGCCCGAGGTGGTACCGCCGTGACCGTCCGTGGCCGTGACCGCGTAGGTGAAGGTCTGGTTGCCCTCGACCTGGACGAGCGACGGATCGTTGACCACCACGATGCCGTTGACGATCTTGAAGCGCCCGTCGGCGCTGACGAGCCCCGACGAAGTGGGCTGCGCCCAGTCGAACGTGATGGTCAGGGCATCGCCGTCCTGATCGGTTGCCGTCAGGGATCCGACGGTCAGGTCCGTTGTCAGCCTGTCGGAGATGTCGCTGTGCGACAGAACCGGCGCAGTCGGCGCATGATTGACATACCCGGTCGCGACGGAATTCACCGTGGCGACGCTGGCCGCCGTGGCCGTCGCGCCGCTCGCATCCGTGACCGTGATCGCGAACGTGGTCGTCTCGATGGAACCGCTCTCCGCCAGGGGACGGTCGGTCGGATTGAACAGGAGCCCGGCAATCGCCGTGCGCACCTGCGCGAGGGTGCCGGTGACCGTGAACGTGCCCGTGGCCGCATCGTAGGCGCCGCCCTGGACCGGGACCAGCGCGCCCTTTCCGGCGTCGTCGAGCCGGATGCTCACGGTCAGCACGTCGCCGGCATTCGGTTCGTTCACCCCGAGAAGGGTGAACGGCGCCACGAGGTCCGTGTTTTCCGTGTCGGCCATCGTGAAGGTCTGCGGCACGAAGGAAATCGTGGGAGCGCGGTTGGCCGTCACGCTCGTCACGGAGACGTTCGCGTTGGGCGTGGCCGAGGCCCCTTCCCCATCGGTGAGCGTGATGGCGAAAGCCGTCGTCAGGGCGTTTCCCGCCGCATCGTTCGGCCGGTCGAAGGGATCGTAGACGAGGCCGCGCAGGGCGTTCTGGACCTGCTCCGCGGTGCCCGTGACCGTGTAGCGTCGCTCCTGGGCATCATAGGTGCCGATGCCGAGATGGGTCAGCGCGCCGTAGCTGTTGTTCAGGCTCACGACGGCCGTGACGCTGGCGCTGTCCGCATCCGTGATGGTGACGGACGTGAAGGGGCTGACGGTCTCGGTGTCGGCGATCGTCAGGTTCACCGGCGACGCGAGCCCGCCGATCTCGGGCGCCGCGTTGGTCCCGGCGATGCTGCCTTCGCCGACGAACTGGATGCGCTCGATATTGGCAAGCTTCGTGCCGTCGTAGTTGCGGACCGAGATGATGACCGTATCGGTGCCGCCCGTCGCGCCGTTGAGTTCGACCGCAAGGTCGCCGAGATCGTCGATGTAGAAGACGTCGTTGCCGTCGCCTCCGATCATGGTGTCGCGGCCGGCGGCGCCGTTCAGGGTGTCGTTGCCGCCTTTCCCCGTCAGGACATTGTTCAGGCCGTTGCCCGTCAACGACACGCTGCTGGAGGTCTGAGCGGTCAGGTTCTCGATGCCCGCCTGGAGCGTGTACGTGGACAGATAGGTTTCGATGGTGTCTGTGCCGCCGGCATCGACGAGCACGTCGTCGCGGTCTCCGGTCACGTAGGTATCGTTGCCGAGGCCGCCGACGAGCGTATCCGTGCAGCCGTCGCTGCCGGCGAGCGTATCGTTGCCGTCGCCGCCGGACAGGGAGTCGCTGCCGCCGAAGCCGACGATGTAATCGTTGCCGCCACCGCCCGAGATGGTGTTGTTCAAGGCGCTGCCGAAGGTCGTGTCGTTCCCGTTCGATCCGATGAGCGAGCCGATCTTGAAGATCGTGTCAGTGGCATTTCTGACGCCGTTGTAATATTCGTCGACCCAGCCATTGCCGAGATCGGCCTTGATGGCTCCCAGGGACGCGCTGAGATCCTCATAGGTGAGCGTTGTCGATCCATTGCCGGTGATTCGGTTCACGCTCGGGGCAGACAAGGTGCCGTTCGCCATCCCGCCATGCACGGTATCGTTGCCCAACGTGGCCACGATCGTGGTCGACGCTCCCACATAGAGGACGTCGTTTCCGAGGCTGCCGTCGATGGTTGAGGCGAACCTGCCGCCGTAGATGGTGTCGTTGCCCTCGCCGCCGATGAGGCGGGTCACGTTGACCAGCGTGTCTTCGCCCTGTCCCGAGGCCCGTCCGGTGGACAGATCGGCATGGATCGTCTCCGTGCCGATATAGATCACCGTACCGTTGACGAGCGTGTCGTTCCCCGCGCCGCCGACCAGCGTATCGTCGTTGCCGCCGCCGGTCAGGGTGTCGTCGCCCTCGTTGCCGTAGATGTACCAGCCTTGCAGGGAATTGCCCGCATAGATCACGTCGCCGGCGGTCGAACCGTAGACCTCCTCGAAATCGAGCAGGGTGTCGAGATCGCCCCACGTGTCCGTGACGGTGAGCGACTCGTAGGTCGTGTCCCCATAGGTCCAGGCCGAATCGCTCAGGTTGAGCACGATGCCCGCACCGCCCGTCTCCTCCCGATAGGAGAGGGTATCCCAGTCGATGCCTCCGTCGAGGGTGTCGTTCCCGGCGCCGCCGATCAGCAGGTCGTTGTCGATGTCGCCGTGGAGCTCGTCGCCGGCCAGACCGCCCCAGAGCGTATCGTAGCCCTCGGCGCCGTTGATCGTGACGGATGTCGGGGTTTCCGGAGTGCCGAGCTCGTTGTCGTCGGCATTGCCCTGAGTCACCGAGGCGGCCGTCAGGGTGCTCGCTGCGTCCGGCACCAGACGGGCTGGCAGGATCCCGGTGACTTGGATGGGTGAGGTCATGATCCGTTCCTCTCGTCGATGGTGCCGTCGATCCGCTTCGCGAAACGCGGATCACGACCGATGCAACGATGGATCATATCTAAACCATCCGATGTGCTAGCTCCTTGGACAAAGAGGGTCGGCCTGGCAAAAACACACGATGGGTTTGCAAGAATGACGGCTCCTTCAATCCCCGCTGACAAACCGCGGGAATTTGGCAACTCCAGCGTGCAGAAGGCCGGTCCCGACCCGGGCGCGAGGACCGGGCCCTGCCGGAAGCCGGCTCAGAGCCCGAACAGCTTCTCGAAGAAGTTCTTCTCGCGGCTGGCGCGCCGCTGCGGCGCGGGCTGGGGCGGGATCCAGGCATTGTCGCCGGTTCCCGCATTGGCATAGCGCGGATCGGGGCCGGCATTGGCCACCGGCACGTCGTCCCGGAACCGCTCGCTGCCCGGAAGCGGCACGGGCTGCTTGTCCTTCAGGGCCACCTTCATGAAATTGTGCCAGATCTCGCTCGGCAGATTGCCGCCGCTGACCCGCTTGGTGAGCGTGCCGTCGTCGTTGCCGAGCCAGACCCCCGCCACGAGATTGCCCGTGAAGCCCACGAACCAGGCGTCCTTGAAGTCGTCGGTGGTGCCGGTCTTGCCTGCCATGGCCCAGCCGGGAACCTGCGCCGACCGCGCCGTGCCGACCACGAAGGTGTTGTGCATCATCTCGTTCATCATCGCGACCGCGTTGGCGTCGATGACGCGGCCCAGGCCGCCGGAGCCCGGGCGCTTGTAGATCAGCTTGCCGTCCGTGGTCTTCACCTGCGAGATCACGTAGGGCACGACCCCCGTGCCGCCGTTGGCGAAGGCCGCGTAGGCGCTCACCAGTTCGAGGGGCGTCACCTCGGAGGTGCCGAGCGCCAGGGAGCCGTTGGCCTGCAGGGGCGACGAGATGCCGAGCCGCTGCGCGGTCTGCACCACGTTCTTCGGCCCGACCTCCATGTTGAGCTTCACCGCGATGGTGTTGAGGGAGAGCGCCAGCGCATCGCGCAGGGCGATCGGCCCGCGATACTTGCGGTCGTAGTTCTTGGGCGCCCAGCCGCCGAAATTGACCGGCCCGTCCTCGAGGACCGTGTCGGGCGTATAGCCCCGCTCCACGGCGGTCAGATAGACGAAGGGCTTGAAGGACGAGCCCGGCTGCCGGCGGGCCGTGGTGGCCCGGTTGAACTGGCTCGTCTCGTAATTGCGGCCGCCCACCAGGGCCTTGACCGCGCCGTCCGGCTGCAGGGCCACGAAGGCGCCCTGGCTCACGCTGAATTTCTGACCCTTGGCGTCGAGCTCCTCCACCAGGACGCGTTCGGCCGTCGTCTGCAGGGAGGGTTCGATGGTGGTCGAGACCACGATGTCGGATTCGACGTTGCCGACGAAGTCGTCGAGCACGTCCATCACGTAATCGGCCGCGTAATTGGCCGAGCCGGCCCCGTTCGCACGCACCGGCTCGGCGGGCGCCCCGAGGGCCGTCTTGGTCATGCCCGGCGTGATGAAGCCGAGCTCGTTCATGGCCGCGATCACCAGCTCCGCGCGGGCCTGAGCGCGCTCGGGATTGCGGTTGGGGGCCAGACGCGACGGCGACTGCACGAGGCCCGCCAGAACGGCCGCCTCCGAGAGCGACACGTTGCGGGCCGACTTGCCGTAATAGCGCTGGGCGGCCGCCTCGACCCCGTAGGCGCCGGCGCCGAAATAGACCCGGTTCAGGTAGAGCTCGAGGATCTGGTCCTTCGAGTAGTTGCGCTCGAGCCAGAGCGCCAGGATGGCTTCCTGGATCTTGCGCGAGGCGGTACGCTCCTGGGTCAGGAACAGGTTCTTGGCAAGCTGCTGCGTGAGGGTCGAGCCGCCCTGCAGGCCGCCCTTGTGGGCCAGGTTGCGGTAGACCGCGCGGGCGATGCCCGTCGGGTCGATGCCGAAATGGTCGTAGAAGCGCCGGTCCTCGATGGCCACGAAGGCCTTGGGCAGGTAGGGCGGCAGCTCCTTGAGCGTGACGGTGCGCCCGCCGGTCTCGCCGCGGTTGGCGAGGAGCGAGCCGTCGCTGGCCATGATGGCGATGTTCGGCGGGCGCTTGGGCACCGTGAGCTGATCGATCGGCGGCAGCTGCGAGGCGTAATAGGCCACCACGCCGCCGACCCCGATGACGCCCCAGAGACACAGCACCAGCCCGGCATAGACTAGCTTGCTGAACAGGGAACGGCCACCCTTGCGCTTGGCTTTTCTGGGCCTCGCGGGACGGCGCGGCCCGTCGCCGCCGTTCGAAGAAGCCCGCCTGCGCGCCATCGTTCCCCCTGCCCGGTCCTCGGGCGAAAGGCGAAAGTCCAGCCCGCCCGCTTCGCCAGCAGGCGCATCGAAGACCGGCTCCCGCCGGTCACGTCCGTTCGCCACCTCTAAAAACCCCGCATCGACATGACCGGTATATCGTCCGGCCTTTCATGCTCTGGAGCACCCTAATTGTGGCAGTTTAAGGGGCGGTTAACGGGGATTAACGCTTCCGCCGCGGAACTGCCGAGTTCGGGCGGCGTTCGCCCGCTGATGAATGCTTATGTCGTCGTGCTGGCGGGGTTCGGCGTGGTGGTGCTGCTCACCGCCTGGCTCCCCATGGTGCTCAAGGAACTGCCTCTGTCCCTTCCGATCTTCTGCGTCGGGCTCGGAGCGCTGATCTTCGCCTTCCCCGAGCTTCCGGGCGTCATGCCGCACCCCGGCGAGGAGCTCGCCATCGTCGAGCATCTCAGCGAATTCGTCGTCATCATCTCGCTCATGGGGGCCGGCCTGAAGATCGACCGGCCGTTCGGATGGAAGCGATGGCGGCTGACCTGGCGGCTGCTCGGCATCGCCATGCCGCTGACCATTCTCGGCCTCGTCTGGATGGGTCAGCAGATGCTGGGCCTGAGCCTCGCCGCTTCCCTGCTGCTGGCCGGCGCGCTGGCGCCCACCGATCCGGTGTTGGCGAGCGACGTGCAGGTCGGCCCGCCCATGGACCGGGAGGAGGACGAGGTACGCTTCACCCTCACGTCCGAAGCCGGTCTCAACGACGGCCTCGCCTTTCCCTTCGTGCTGCTCGCCATCTCCCTCACGCAGGAGGGAGGCGTGACCGGCGTCGCGGAGTGGTTCGTCTACGCGGTGGCGTGGAAGATCGCGGCCGGAATCGGCATGGGATACGGGGTCGGACGGGCGCTCGGCTGGCTCACCTTTCACCTGCCGAATCGGGCCAAGCTCTCGCGGACCGGGGCCGGATTCGTGGCGCTCGGCATCACCTGCATCGCCTATGGTTTGACCGAGATGGTGAGGGGCTACGGGTTTCTCGCGGTGTTCGTGGCCGCGCTGGCTCTGCGCGCTACGGAGCCGGAGCACGAATACCATCAGAAACTGCACGACTTCGCCGAGGAGCTCGAGCGGCTCATGATGATGGTGCTGCTCGTCCTGTTCGGCGGGGCGATCACGGGAGGCGACCTCTTCGACGCCCTCACGTGGCAGGCCGCCGCCTTTGCGTTCCTGGCGATCTTCGTCGTGCGGCCGCTTGCGGGCTGGATCGGGCTGATCGGAACCCATCCGCCCTCCGGCGAAAAGGCGGCCATCGGCTTCTTCGGCATCCGCGGCATCGGCTCGGTCTATTATCTCGCCTATGCCATGGGCCATGCGAAATTCGATGACGGTCATCTTCTGTGGAGCACGACCGGGTTCATCATCCTGGTCTCCATCGTGCTCCACGGCATCACGGTCACGCCGACCATGAGGCGGCTCGATCTGCGGCGCAAGCTCGCCGAACGCACGGCCGCGAGGGCCTAGAGAGAGCCCAGTCCGGCGAGAGCTATTCGGCCGCCAGCGGCAGCTCGCCGGTCTCCAGATCGGCCCGGGCGAGATCGCGGATGCGCCGCAGGTCGTTCAGGAACGCCTCATAGGCCTCCCGCTTCGTCGCCTCGTCGGGGAGGCGCAGCAGGTACGAGGGATGCACGGTGACGTAACCCTCGTAGGGCCCGAGCCGCGCCCGTCCGCGCGAGCGGGTGATCGGGGTCGCCTTGCCGGTGAGCGCCAGCAGGGCGGTGGCGCCGAGCGCCACGACGAGCTTCGGCTTCACCAGCTCCAGCTCCTTCATGAGCCAGGGCCGGTAATGCTTCACCTCGCCGGCCGTGGGCTTGGCGTGGATGCGCCGGTGGCCGCGCTGCTCGAATTTGAAGTGCTTCACCGCGTTGGTGAGGTAGGCCTGCTCGCGGTCGATGCCGGCTTCCTTCATGGCCTTTGTCAGGAGCTTGCCCGCGGGTCCCACGAAGGGACGTCCCTGCAGGTCCTCCTGGTCACCCGGCTGCTCGCCCACGAAGACGATCTCCGCATGAGCGGGCCCTTCGCCGAACACGGCCTGGGTCGCGCCGGGCACGAGCGGTCCTGCCTTGGCGATGATGGCGTTGAGCTCCGCCAGGGTCTTCGGCTCCTGATCCCACATGGCCTCAAGAGCGCGCTCGGGGGTGCGTTTGGTGGGCATCGTCGCCTCCTGTTCGATCATCCGTTCAACGCGCTGCGAGGCGTTTTGGATCAGGCCGGGAATCGCCGCGGTCTCGGGCATGTTGCGCCAGTACTTCTTCGGCATCTCGGCGCGCATGGCGGTCGGGTTCACCCGGGCCGGGTTGAACACGCTCTCGTAATAGCCGCGCCAGCCCTCCTCGAAGCTGTCCTCGGCGGGCGCGTCCTCGCGCTGCCCCGGCGGGCCGAAGGTCAGGGCCGCGCGGTCCCACCGGACGGACCCGATGGGCGTGAGAATGGTCCAGTCCATGGAGCGGAAGCGGTCGACGAAGAAGGGCGCCGCCGCCTCCAGGATGAAGTGCTCGGGTTCGAACCACGCGGCGAAGCGTTCGAGATCCCCGCCGGTCATTCGGCGGAAGCGCACGAAGGCGTGCATCTTGTGCAGGTCGCGCCGCACGGAGCGCGCCATCAGGTCGATCCGGTGGACCAGGGGATCGCTGGCGATCTCCAGCAGGTCGCGCTCGCCGTTCAGCACCCGCCACACGAGCTGGTAGAGCAGGGCGTAGCGTTCCGGGTCGGTGTGGCAGACCACGGGTTCGATGAGCCGCGCCACGCCCTTCGGGATCGAGATCGCGGGCGCGTCGCCCGCGACGTCCCGGCCGAACAGGGCCGGTGCTTCGTCACTCTCGAAGACGACGTGCTGCGGCGCCAGCTCCTCGGCGACGAGCCACCGGACCGACCGGCGGAAGCCGTCGAGGTCGGCGCCGGCCTTGAGGGTGATGCGGTGCAGATTCATCCGAACAGGCTCAGCTGCTCCGGCTTCTCGATCAGCCTCTCGCGCAGGTCGAGAGTATCGAGCCTGGCTTTCGGATGATGATCGGCCGTGATGAGGAACGGCTTGGCGCGCTTGAGGCCCGAGGTGAGGCGCGCGACGTCCTCCAGCCGCAGGCTCGTGTGCCTGCGTGCCACCACGATCTTGTCGACCGCCCGGGCACCGAGGCCCGGCACGCGCAGCAGCATCTCCCGGTCGGTCCGGTTCACGTCGACCGGGAAGCGATGGCGGTTCTTCAGCGCCCAGGCGAGCTTCGGATCCACGTCGAGATCGAGCATGCCCTTCTCGCCCCCGGAGGCGATCTCGTCCACGTCGAAGCCGTAATAGCGCAGCAGCCAATCGGCCTGGTAGAGCCTGCTCTCACGCATGAGCGGGGGCGATTTCAGGGGCAGGATGGCGCTCGAGTCCGGGATCGGGCTGAAGGCGGAATAATAGACGCGCTTCATGTCGTAATGGCCGTAGAGCTTGGCCGAGGTGCGCAGCACGTCCGCGTCCGTGGTCTCGTCCGCGCCGACGATCATCTGGGTGGTCTGGCCCGCCGGCGAGAAATGGCGGCGCTCCTCGCGGGCCTCCTCGATGCGCTCGAACATCTGCGCCATGGCGGTCTCGATGGAGGCACCGTCCTTTTCGGGCGCCAGACGCTCCAGGCTCCTTTCCGTCGGCAGTTCGAGGTTGATGGACAGGCGGTCGGCCCACAGCCCTGCCTCCTCGATGAGCCAGGGGCTCGCCTCGGGGATCGTCTTCAGGTGGATGTAGCCGCGAAACCCGTGGTCGCGCCGCAGCTTCTTGGCCACGAGCAGCATCTGCTCCATGGTGTAGTCCGGCGACCGGATGATGCCCGACGACAGGAACAATCCCTCGATGTAGTTGCGCTTGTAGAACTCGACGGTGAGCGTCACCACCTCGTCGACGGAAAACTTCGCCCGCTTCACGTTGGAAGAACGCCGGTTCACGCAATAGGCGCAGTCGAATAGGCAGTAATTGGTGAGCAGGATCTTGAGCAGCGACACGCAGCGCCCATCCGGCGTATAGGCGTGGCAGATGCCGCTCCCCTCGGTCGAGCCGAGCCCGCCCAAATCCGCCTTGCGCTTGGGCGCCCCGGAGGAGGAGCAGGAGGCGTCGTATTTGGCCGCGTCCGCCAGGATGCGCAGCTTCTTCGAAAGCTTCTCGTCCATGGTCTTCCAGCAGGTTGTTCGTGTTTTGTTCTAGCATGGTCGCGCCAGGAAGGCGAGACCCGGGAGAGGGGGCGGGAGGTCGCATCGCCGGAGGGCCCAGGCGCCGAAATCCTGGCCTGGCGCCGGGTGGATGAGGACGGAGCGCGAGAGGCGCGTCCCGATCATGAACCTGGGAAAACGGATCGTTCAGCGAATGATCTGCGTTGATTGTGTAGGTTGATGAAGCCGGACCGAACGCCTTCAGAATGGGTCCGGCCAGAGGAGGTTACGATGCGCCTGTCCCATTTCGGAGCGCTGGTCGCTCTCGGATCCCTGCTTGCCTCTCCGGTTCTCGCGCAGACGGCCGCCCCCGGGGCCGCCTCGCCGGGCGCGGCCGCGAAGCCGCCGATGACCGCTCCGGCCCCGGCCCCGGCCGCGGGTGCGGCCAAGCCGATGCCCGGCACGACCGCCTCCACGAGCGCCCTGATCGACATCAACACCGCGCCCAAGGATCAGCTCGACAAGCTGCCCCAGATCGGGGAGGCGCGGGCCGAGGCAATCATCAAGGGGCGGCCCTACAAGGCGAAGAACGAGCTCGTGGACAAGAAGATCATCCCGCAGAACGCCTATGATGCGATCAAGGACCGGATCATCGCGCACCAGAAATCGTGAGAGGCCGACAAGAAAGGGGCCCGCCGGGCCCCTTTCTCGTTCGGTGATCCGCCTTAGCGGCTGTACTTGAACTCCGGGGCAGCCTTCAGCTGATCCTTCGTCATGTCCAGCATGGCATGATCGGGAGCCGACCGGTTCACATTGGCATTCGCCGCATTGGCGTTCGACGCGGTCGAACCGGTGGTCGCCGGCGCGGTCGTGGTCGTGCCGGCCGTCGTGCCGGCCGTCGTGCCGGCATTGTTGCCGCTCATGCCGGCCGTTCCGGTCGTGGTGTTCGACGCCGTCGCATTGGCGCGCGGCTCGTTGACGAACTTGATCTGGTCGAAGGGGACGGCCACGTCGTGTTCGCCCATGCCGAGGAACCCGCCGACGCCGATGACGACGGCCTGGATCTTGCCGCTCTGATCCACGAGAACCTCGCTGATGTCGCCGACCTTCTCGTTGTTGTTGTTGTACACGTCCAGGCCCTCGAGCTTGGACGCGCGCCATTGTCCCGGCTGCTCCTGGGTCATCCAGTTGCCCGTGGACATGGACGACGACGCGGCGCTCGGGCTGGCCGACGAGCTGGAGGGCTGAGTCTGGGCAAGAGCCGGGGCCGACGCCAGGGCCGTCCCGAGGAGCGCCAGCACAAGATGCTTCGAAGCC
The DNA here is from genome assembly GCF_025460805.1 of Microvirga sesbaniae. Classification (GTDB taxonomy): domain Bacteria; phylum Pseudomonadota; class Alphaproteobacteria; order Rhizobiales; family Beijerinckiaceae; genus Microvirga; species Microvirga sesbaniae. Next base: position 328,106 of record NZ_JAMXFJ010000004.1, read on the forward strand.
ATGTATTCCTCCTGATTGATCCGTGACGCGCGGTCACTTCTCACCTCTCAACGGCGAAGTTGATGATTGGTTCTGTCGGGACGATGGGCACTTTTCGAGGTTCTGCCCAATGCCTGGGCAAGCGGCGGCAAGGAAGCGCTTGCACCCGCCGTGAATGCCCCTAGACTTGGCCAAGCTTCCCTGCCGAACGCCCGAAACGGACTGCATGATCCGCACCTTCCTCGATGGTCTCTACCGCGTCTCAGGCTACCTTGCGGGCCTGTTCCTCCTCGTGATCTTCCTGCTGATGATGGGCCTCTCCCTGGGCCGTGGCATTGGCGTCAACATCCCGGCCGGCGACGATCTCGCCTCCTGGTCCATGGCCGCGATGGCGTTCCTGGGTCTCGCCCACACCTTCCGCTCCGGCGAGATGATCCGGGTCGGCCTGCTCACGGACCGCGTGCGCGGCCGGACCCGCTGGTGGCTCGAGATGTTCTCGCTGGTGATCGGCCTCGGCTTCGTGGGCTTCTTCGCCTGGCACGCGGTCGTGCTCACCTACGACAGCTGGCGCTTCAACGACATGGCGCAAGGCGTGCTGGCGATCCCGCTCTGGATTCCGCAGATCGGCTACGCGGCCGGCCTGGTGATCCTGTTCATCGCCTTCGTCGACGAGTTCGTCCACGTGCTGCGCGGCGGCGATCCGCGCTACGAGAAGCCGCCCGCCACCACGGCCGAAGAGGTGGTGGAGCGCGCGATCCAGAGCGGAGTGTAGGACGTCATGGAACTCATCGAGATCTCGGGGCTGCTGCTCCTGCTGCTTGCCGTGCTCCTCGCCGGCGGCGTCTGGATCGCCATCGCGCTCATGGCCTGCGGCTGGGTCGGCATGCAGTTCGTCGGCGGGGGCATCCCGGCGGGCTCGGTGCTCGCCACCACGATCTGGGGCAATTCCGCCTCCTGGACGCTCGCGGCGCTCCCGCTTTTCATCTGGATGGGCGAGATCCTGTTCCGCACCAGGCTGTCCGAGGAGATGTTCCGCGGCCTCGCGCCCTGGCTCAACTGGCTGCCGGGACGGCTCATGCACGTGAACGTGCTCGCCTGCGGGATCTTCGGGTCGGTCTCCGGCTCGTCCGCCGCCACCTGCGCGACGGTGGCCAAGATCGCCCTGCCGGAGCTGAAGAAGCGCGGCTACGACGACATGGTGAGCCTCGGGAGCCTGGCGGGCGCCGGCACGCTCGGGATCCTCATCCCGCCCTCCATCACCATGGTGGTCTATGCGGTGGCGGCCAACGTGTCGATCATCCAGATCTTCCTCGCGGGCTTCCTGCCCGGGCTGCTCGTGATGGCTCTCTATTCCGGCTACATCGCCGTGTGGTCGCTCGCCAACCCGCAGAAGTCGCCGCCGCCCGAGCCGACGATGAGCTTCCGCGAGAAGCTGAAGGAATCGACCAACCTCATTCCGGTCGCGCTCCTGATCGCGCTCGTCTTCCTGACCCTGCTGCTCGGCTGGGCGACCGCGACGGAATGCGCCGCCTGGGGCGTGCTCGGCTCGCTCGCCATCGCCTGGTGGTCGGGGTCGCTGTCCTGGGACTCGTTCTGGGCCAGCGTCATGGGGACGACGCGCATCACCTGCATGATCATGCTGATCCTGGCCGGCGCCTCCTTCATGTCGACCTCGATGGCCTATACGGGCATTCCCCAGGCGCTCGCCTCCTGGGTCGACAGCCTGCACCTCTCGCCCTATGCGCTCATCGCGGCGCTCACGGTCATGTACATCCTGCTCGGCACGGCCCTCGACGGCATCTCGATGATCGTGCTGACCACCGCGGTGGTGATCCCGATGGTCAAGACGGCGGGCTTCGACCTGATCTGGTTCGGCATCTTCCTGATCCTGGTGGTCGAGATGGCGGAGGTCTCGCCGCCGGTCGGCTTCAACCTGTTCGTGCTGCAGACCATGTCGGGAAAGGATTCGAACACGGTGGCGCTGGCCTCGCTGCCCTTCTTCTTCCTGCTCGTCGCGGCGGTCGCGATCATCACGGTGTTCCCGAGCATCGTGATGGTGCTGCCGCAGATGGCCTTTCCGGATTAGCCTCGTTCATGACAACAAGAGGGAGACGAACGATGAGACACATGACGCGCTTCGGCCTGAGCCTCGCGGGAGCCCTGCTCATGGCAGCGCCCGCGCTGGCGCAGACCAAGTGGAACCTGCCGGCCGCCTATCCGCCGGACAACTTCCACACCGAGAACCTCAACGCCTTCGCCAAGGACGTGGCCGATGCGACCGGCGGCAAGCTGCAGGTCACCGTCCATGCGAACGCCTCGCTCTTCAAGGCGCCCGAGATCAAGCGCGCGGTGCAGACCGGACAGGCCCAGGCCGGCGAGGTCCTGATGTCCCTGCACGAGAACGAGGATCCGGTCTACGGCCTCGACGTGGTGCCGTTCCTCGCCACCTCGTTCGATCAGGCGAAGAAGCTCTGGGACGTGCAGAAGCCGGCCATCGAGAAGAAGTTCGCCAGCCAGGGCCTGATGCTGCTGTTCGCCGTGCCGTGGCCCCCGCAGGGGATCTTCGCCAAGAAGGACATCGCCACCGTCGAGGATCTGAAAGGGGTGAAGTGGCGCTCCTACAATCCCGGCACCGCCCGCATCGCCGAGCTCGTCGGCGCGCAGCCGGTCACGGTCCAGGCGGCGGACCTGCCGCAGGCGCTCGCGACGGGCGTGGTCAACACCTTCATGACCTCGGGCGCCACGGGCTACGATTCGAAGGTGTGGGAATCGCTCTCGCACTTCTACGACACCCAGGCCTGGATCCCGAAGAACCTGACCTTCGTCAACAAGGCGGCCTTCGACGCCCTCGACAAGCCCACCCAGGAGGCCGTTCTGAAGGCCGCCAGGACCGCCGAGGAGCGGGGCTGGAAGACTGCTCAGGACAAGACCAAGTGGTACGTCGACCAGATGACCGCGAAGGGCATGAAGGTGCAGCCCCCGAGCCCCGAGCTCAAGGCGGGCCTCCAGAAGGTCGGCGAGCAGCTGACGCAGGACTGGCTGAAGAAGGCCGGCCCCGACGGGCAGGCCATCATCGACAGCTACAAGAAGGCCGCGATGTAGGGGCCCTCGGCCCTTCGATGTCATGGCCGGCCTCGGGCCGGCCATTTCGATTGCCTGGAACGTGGCGCTTCCCGGATCGGGATCACCGGGACAAGCCCGGCGATGACGTTGAGAGGGTTATGAGGCGGCGACGGCGTCAGGCAGGGCTCACGCCAGCGTGAAGTCCATGGTGATCTCGGCGTTGAGCACCTTGGAGACCGGGCAGTTCTTCTCCGCCGCGCGGGCGAGTTCCTCGAACTTGGCCCGGTCGATGCCCGGCACGTTGGCGGTGAGCGTCAGGGCCGATTTCCGGATCGCGAAGCCGCTGCCCTCCTGCTCGAGGGAGACGACCGCTTCCGTGGCAAGCTCCGTGGGCGTGAAGCCGGCGCCCTGGAGCTGGAAGGCGAGCGCCATGGTGAAGCAGCCGGCATGGGCGGCGGCGATCAGCTCCTCCGGGTTCGTGCCCTTCTCGTTCTCGAATCGGGTCTTGAAGGAATACGGCGTCGAGGACAGCACGCCGGAATCGGACGTGAGATGGCCGCTGCCATCCTTGCCCGTGCCCTGCCAAACGGCTCTTGCCTTGCGGTTCATCACGATCTCCTTTGTGTGGATAGGCTTGGTGATCTAGGACAGGTCGTGTCAGGCTCCAGAGGTCTCGTCCCATTCGGATCGCAGGTGTGTGATGTGGATTCCCATGCAGGCCCGCCTGCGTCCGAGGCTTCTCGGCTCCGCCCTCGCGGCGCTCCTGGTCTTCGCGCTCCTGCCGGCGTCCTGGCCGGTGAATTCCCGGATGCTCGTGGCCTGGGACATCGGCGTGGCCTGCTATCTCGTTCTCGCCTGGACCATGGCCCTGCGCTCCTCCACGACCCAGATGCAGGAGCGGGCGGCCCTGGAGGACGAAAGCGCCGTCGTCGTGCTCGTTCTGACGCTCGCCGCCTCGGTGGCGAGCCTCGCGGCCATCGCGGTCGAACTGACCAACATCCAGGCGACCCCGTCCGATCAGCAGGGATTCCACCTGACCATCGCGGGCCTCACCATTCTGTGCTCGTGGTTCTTCGTGCACACGATCTACGCCATCCATTACGCGCACGAATATTACGGCGACAAGGGTGAGCGGCGGGGCTTGGCTTTTCCCCACGAGGGCCGGCCGGATTACTGTGATTTCCTGTATTTCTCGTTCAACCTGGGTGCGGCGGCGCAGACCTCGGACGTGGTCATCGTGGCCCGGCGCATGCGCCGTCTCGTGCTGGCCCATACGATCCTGTCGTTCCTGTTCAACACGACGATCCTGGCCCTGGCGGTGAATGTGGGGGCCGGCTTGCTGTAAGGGGCCCGCTCACCCTCGGGGCCGGCATCCGAGGCGTTTGGGTCCTTGCAGGACCACGACCGTTATGCAGAGATCGTCGGACGCCGCGCTGCGCTCTGCGGCGCAGGAAAGGTCCCAAACGATCGAACCGATGCGCACAGCCTCTTCAGCCTCCTTGTCCGTCCCGGTTCTCGAGACCGAGCGCCTCGTTCTGCGCGGGCACAGAATCGGCGACTTCGCCGATTGCCTCGCCCTCTGGACCGATCCGGAGATCACGCGCTTCATCGGCGGCAAGCCGTCCACGCAGGAGGAGGTCTGGTCCCGACTGGTGCGCTATGTCGGACATTGGACCCTGTTGGGCTTCGGCTATTGGGCCGTGACCGAGAAGGACGGCGGCCGTTTCGTGGGAGAAGTCGGCTTCTCGGATTTCCGGCGCGTGATCGAACCGCCCCTCGACGGCATTCCGGAGATCGGCTGGGTGATCGCGCCGCACGGCCACGGCAAAGGCTACGCGACCGAGGCCGCACGCGCCGCAATCGCCTGGGGCGAGGGGCATTTCGGCCCCGTGCGCACGGCCTGCATCATTGCACCGGAGAACGAGCCGTCGATCCGGGTGGCGGAGAAATGCGGCTACCGGGAATTTCGCCGCACCACCTACAAGGACAAGCCGACCATCATGTTCGTGCGATAGGGGCGGCGTCCGTCGTCTCACGTTTCGGCCGGTTTGTCCGCGAAGGCCGGGCCCGACAGTCTCTCGGCATGGGCCCGGATATCCTTCGGCCACAGCCGGATCAGGGCCATGAACAGCGTCCGGTCGCCGGCAAAGAGGGCGCGCGAGGCCTCCTCGAAGGCGGCTTCGTTCCCCGCCAGAATCGCCATGAAGCGATAAAGCGCCTCCCGGGCCTGCCGGACGCGGTCCTGGCCTTCGCTGCCCCGCCGCGCCTCCTCGACCAGCTTGCGCAGGGCGACCGACGCGCCGCCCGGCTGCCCGTTGAGCCAGTCCCAGTGCCGCGGCAGCAGCGTCACCTCCCGGGCGACGACCCCGAGCCTGGGCCGGCCCGGCCCGCGGGGCTCGAACGGGCCCGGGCCGGTGTCGGACCGGTCGCTCATCCGGTTGCGCACATCCTCCGGGGTGCCCCGGAAATCCACCTCCACGACGCGGCAGGTCTCATCGTCGAGAACGACCACGGGCTCCGTCTCGCCGCGATCCAGCGCCGTCTTGGCCGCTTCGGCGACCGCCGGGAGCGGGCCCGACCGGATCAGGCGCGGGCCGGCGAAGGCCGTGTAGGTCTTGAGGTTTTCACCCATGTTGTCCTCGTCCGTCGTGGAGCCGAGTTTTATCCGGGTTAAATTCCGCCGTCAATACATCCGGGTAAAATTCCAACGCTACGGCTCGTCGGGCTCGTCACGCTCTCCGTCGACGATGTCGCGCGCCACGTCGAAGCGGAACCCGGCCCGCGCCATGGCGGCCAGATCCTTGTCGCGATAGGGCGCCCGCTCGCCCGGCCGGAATGGCCCGAGCCTGCGGCGGCGGGCGAAGGCGCGGGCCGCCTGCTCCTCGTCGCCCTCCTCGCCCTCGAGCGCCGCCGCGATGGCAGTGCGGTCGACGCCCTTGGCCGAGAGCTTGGCCTGGATCGCCCGGGCCGAGCCGCCCCGGCGGCGCAGGGAGGCGACGCGGGCCTCCGCATAGCGGGTATCGTCGATGAGGCCGCTCCTCAGGCTCTTGGCCACGACCTCGTCGATCATGTCGTGAAACGCGGCCGGATCCTCGCCACGCAGGCGGCAGCGCTTGTCGACCTTGCGCCGCAGCACGCGGCGCAGGTTCTCGGCCGAGGAGGCATAGCGCTCGAGATAGGCGAGCGCCGCCCGCTGCAGATAGGCGGGCGTCACCTTCCGGGGCGGCTTGCGGACCGGTTTGGGATCGTCGGTCATTCCGGCTTGGCATCCGCGGGAGGCGAGGCCTCGCCGGGCTTCTCCACCTGGCCGCGCCGCTGCAGTTGCAGGGCCACGAACCAGCACAGGGACGCCCAGGCGGCGCCCACCGCCCATCCGGCCAGGACGTCGCTCGGCCAGTGCACGCCGAGATAGACGCGGCTCACCCCCACGAGCAGAGTCGTGAGGATGGCCAGGCCCATGATGAACGCGCTGACGCGCCGGCTCCTCTCCACTCGGGCGAGCAGGGCGCCCAAGGTCAGATAGGTGATCGCCGACATCATCGCGTGGCCGCTCGGGAAGCTCGCCGTGTAGACCCGCGTCGCGTGGGGCACCAGATCCGGCCGGGGCCGCTCGAATCCGAGCTTGAGGCCCGTGGAGAGGAGCGTGCCCCCGACGATGGCGGCCAGGACCAGGAGGGCCGCGCCGCGCTTGCCCGCCATGAGCAGATACGTGACCGCCGCCAGGGTAAGGAGCGTCAGGATCGCGTAGCCGCCGAGGCCGGTGATGTCCCGGGCCGATTCCTCCAGCCAGGAGGGTCCGAGGGGATTGGCCGGATTCTGCGGATCCCGCAGGGCCAGCAGGAGCCGGCTGTCGAGGGCGTGGGTTTCCCCTTCCCGCACCTCGTCGGCCAGCGCGATGAAGGCCCAGGCGAAGAACCCGCAGGCCGACATGGACAGCAGAGGACCGACCTCGTTCAGGCGCAGGCGAAGCCACAAGCGCGTGGCGGGAGCAAGAAGCGTGTGCATGGCCTCCTCAGATAGGCCTGCGGCGGGCATCTGGCGAGGGGCCATGGATGCGCCTGACCGGGTCGACGTCCTGCCGAGGCCGGGACGGCCGCCCGTCGCATCGCGGTCGGCGCCCCCGAGGCATCTTTTCGCCACGCCCGGCCTGCTGGCCGTTCCGTCGCCCTCCGCCCGTCCTGGCACCCTCCCGGCGATGGCCGCCCGCCCGTTGGGCCACCTCCGCACGTCATCACCGGCCCCGTCCCGATGATGACCCGGTGGGAAGGCCGGATCGCGCGGCCGTGCATGTCCTGCGAGAATGCCGGTTCGATTGTCCGCCGCTCCGTGATACGAAGCACCTCGACGCCACGACGATCCAGCAACGAGAGAGCGGCATGAACCGACTGTTCGCCAACCTGCCCACCACCGTGTTCGAAGTCATGTCGAGCCTCGCCCGCGAGACCGGGGCGATCAATCTCGGCCAAGGCTTTCCGGACGATCCCGGCCCCGAGGACGTGCGGCGGGCGGCGGCGGAGGCGGTGCTCAACGGCTACAACCAGTACCCCTCCATGATGGGCATTCCGGAGCTGCGCACCGCGATCGCCGCCCATTACAAGCACTGGCAGGGCCTCGACCTCGATGCCGGCACCGAGGTGATGGTGACCTCCGGGGCCACGGAAGCCCTCGCGGGCGCGATCCTGGGCATCGTGGAGCCGGGCGACGAGGTGGTGCTGTTCGAGCCCATGTACGACGCCTATCTGCCCCTCGTGCGGCTCGCCGGGGGGGTGCCGAAATTCGTCACCCTGCAGCCGCCCCATTTCCGCCTGACGGAAGAGGCGCTGGCGAAGGCCTTCTCGCCCAAGACCAAGGCGGTGGTGTTCAACAACCCGCTCAACCCGACCGCCACCGTGTTCACGGCCGAGGATCTGAACCTTCTCGCCGCGTTCTGCCGGAAATTCGACGCCATCGCGATCTCGGACGAGGTCTGGGAGCACGTGGTTTTCGACGGCCGCAAGCACCGCCCGGTGCTGGGGCTCGAGGGCATGCGCGAGCGTTCGGTGAAGATCGGCTCGGCGGGCAAGATCTTCAGCCTCACGGGCTGGAAGGTCGGCTTCGTCTGCGCCGCCCCGCCGATCATGAAGGTGCTGGCGAAGTCGCACCAGTTCCTCGCCTTCACGACGGCTCCGAACCTCCAGGCCGCGGTGGCCTACGGGCTCGGCAAGGACGATTCCTATTTCGGCGGCATGCGGACGAACTTCGCCCGCAGCCGCGACCGCTTCACCGACGGGTTGCGGAGCCTCGGCTTCGACGTGATCCCGAGCCAGGGCACTTATTTCGTCAACATCGACATCGCGGCCCTGGGCGAGAGCGACGACGTCGCCTTCTGCCGCCGCCTGGTCATGGAGCATGGGGTCGCGGCGATCCCGGTCTCGGCCTTCTATGCGGAGGGCGCGGTGAAGACCGTGGTGCGCTTCTGCTTTGCCAAGAAGGACGCGACCCTCGATGCCGGGCTGGAGCGGCTGGCGACGGCGATCAGGCGGGCGGCCTGAGGCCTGCCATCGCGGTTGCGCCTTGGACATTGTTTCTTGGCCCGGAATTTCTTAGCCTGCCCCGTTGTCACCTGTCTTGAGGAGTGCCGCCCCAAAATGTTCCGTCTTCTCGCCTCGGTTGCTCTGACCCTCGGTCTCGTCACCGCCGCCGCCGCCCAGGAGCGCGTGGTCAACGTCTATAACTGGTCCGACTACGTGGACCCGAAGGCGCTCGACGAGTTCACGAAGCAGACCGGCATCAAGGTGGTCTACGACACCTATGACAACAACGAGATCGTCGAGACCAAGCTTCTGGCCGGCAAGTCAGGCTACGACATCGTCGTGCCGTCGGGCCCGTTCGTGCAGCGCCTGATCGGCGCCAAGGTGTTCCAGAAGCTCGACAAGGCCAAGCTGCCGAACCTCGCCAATCAATGGCCCGAGGTGACGCAGCGTCTCGCCGTGTTCGATCCGGGCAACCAATATGCCGTCAACTACATGTGGGGCACCACGGGCATCGGCATCAACGTGAAGAAGGTGAAGGAGATCCTCGGCGACATGCCGCTCAACACCTGGGATCTGGTGATGAAGCCGGAGATCGCCTCCAAGCTGAAGGCCTGCGGCATCTACATGCTCGACAGCCCCGAGGACCTTTTCCCCGGCGTCATGGCCTATCTCGGCCTCAACCCGGATTCGAAGCGCCTGGAGGATCTGAACAAGGCGGGCGACGCCCTGTTCCGCATCCGCGGCAACATCCAGAAGTTCCACTCCTCCGAATACATCAACGCCCTCGCCAACGGCGACATCTGCGTGGCGGTGGGCTATTCGGGCGACATGATCCAGGCCAAGAACCGCGCCGAGGAAGCCAAGAACGGCGTCGAGGTCGGCTACGTCATCCCGCGCGAGGGCGCGCTGATGTGGTTCGACAGCTTCGTGATCCCGGCGGACGCCAAGAACGTCGCGGAGGCGCACGAGTTCATCAACTTCATGATGAAGCCCGAGATCGCCGCCAGGAACGCGAACTTCGTGTCCTACGCGTCGGGCAATCTCGCGGCCAAGCAGTTCATCGACAAGGCGATCCTCGACAATCCCGGCATCTACCCGGACGACGCCACCATGAAGCGCCTGTTCACCAACACGGCCTATGACGAGCGCTCGCAGCGCACCGTCACGCGGCTCTGGACCCGGGTGAAGACCGGGCGTTAATCCGCCGCTCAGGTTCGGTCCGGCATCGTCGCGATGCCCTGAAAGCTCCGCCCATGGGCGGAGCTTGTGTCTTCGAGAAGGACTCTTTCCATGCGCCTTGCCGTTGCCGCTGCCCTCGCAGCTCTGAGCCTCGCCGCCCCGGCGCTCGCTCAAGATCCCGCGCCGCGCCAGCCGACGATCAGCGTGATGGGAACCGGCGAGGCGGAGCTGAAGCCGGATTTCGCCCGCATTCATGTGACGGTCGCCACGCAGGCCGACACGGTGGCGCAGGCGAGCGCCGCCAACAAGACGGCCACCGAGCGGGTGCTCGCCCGCATCCAGGGGCTCGGCGTCAAGCGAGAGGACATCCGGACGGTCAATTTCCAGGTCTTCCAGACGCCTCCGCAGCTCGGCCCGGACGGCAAGGAGGTGAAGACCCCGAAATTCTCCGCCAATCACCAGCTGCGGATCACCACCCGCGACCTCGACGGCGTCGGGCGTCTCGCCGGCGAGATCCTGGCGAGCGGCGACATGACCTTCCAGTCGGTCGCCTTCGGGCTCGACCGGCAGGAAGAGGGCGGCGACCGGGCCCGGGAAGCGGCCGTGCGCGACGCCCGTCGCCAGGCGGAGATCTATGCCGCCGCCGCCGGCGTGTCCCTGGGCCGCCTCCTGGAGATCCGGGACGGTTCCGCCCAGCCCTTCGAGCCGCAGCCGGACATGCGCATGTCCATGGCGATGGCCAAGGGGGCCGAATCGGTTCCGATCGTGCCGCCGGCGACGATCCGCTACACGGCGAACGTGCAGCTCGTCTGGGAGATGGCCGGGAAGCCCTGAGACGCCCCGGCCCGTCGGATCAGGCCGCCCTGACGCTCTGGAGGAACTGGCCGATCTCGGCCCCGAGGCGCTGGGCTTGGCTCTCCAGGGCGACCGAGAGATCCGCCACATTGCGGGCGGCGTCGAGGGACTGGGTCGCGACTCCTTGCGTCGTCTCGATGGCGGAGGTGCCGGCCTGCGCCTCCGTCGAGACCTGGGCCACGGAGCGGGCGATCTCGGACACAGCTGCCGTCTGCTGGCTCACCGTTCCGGCCACCGTGGACACGACCCCGGCCAGATCCTCCACGGAGGCCTGCACCGTGCCGAGCGCCACCAGGGTCTCCCGCGAGGCCGCCTGGACGGCCTCGATCTGACGGGCGATCTCCTCGGTGGCCTTGGCAGTCTGGCCGGCCAGATCCTTCACCTCGGAGGCGACGACCGCGAAGCCCTTGCCGGCCTCGCCGGCCCGGGCCGCCTCGATGGTGGCGTTGAGCGCAAGCAGGTTGGTCTGGGCCGCGATGGTTCGGATGAGGTTCGCCACCTCGCCGATCTGAGAGGTGGCCGTCGAGAGCGTCGACATGCTGCCGGACGCGCCGCGCGCCTCAGCGACCGCGCGCTCGGAGGCCTGCGCCGAGGCCTGGGTCTGGGCCGCGACTTCGGCCAGGGACGCGTCGAGCTCCTCGGCGGCGCTTGCCACCGCCGACATGTTGTGCGCCGTGCGGGTGGAGGCGGCTCCCGCGATCTGGGCCTGCTGGGTGACGTGATGGGCCGACCCCTCCAGCTGCCCGGACGCCTTGGCGAGTTCGCCCGTGACGTCCCGGACCTCTGCGAGGATCTGCTCGACCGAAGCGTCGAAGGCCATGATCGCGTTGGAGATCGCGTGGGCCCGCTGGGCGTCCACGGCCGCCATGCCCTCGCGCTCCTGCGTCAGCCGCTCGCGCTCGCGGGCATTGTCGCGGAACACCAGGACCGTGCGGGCCATGGCGCCGATCTCGTCGGTGTTGCCGGTGAACGGGACCTCGCTCGCCGCATCGCCGTCCGCCAGCCGCCGCATGGCCTGCTGGAGGCGGGTCAGGGGCAGCGAGATCGATCGTCCGACGAGGACGTTGAGCACGAGGCCGAACAGCAGCGTGGCTCCCATGGCCCAGAGGATCAGCGTGAAGGTGCGATGCTGCGAGGCGGTGAGCTGCTCGTCCGTCTCGTGCGCCTCCGCGCGGACCTTGGCGAGCAGCTGGTCGAGGACCGGGACGAGCAGGTCGAACTGCCCCATCAGCTTCTCGCCCTGGCCGGAGACCTGCTGCTCCAGCTCGCTCCAGGCGTGGAACGCCTCCTGGAACGAGACGCTGGCGGAGTCGATCACCGCCTTGTCCTTGGGATCGCCGGAGAACTGGGCCAGCGCCCGGGTGAAGCGTCCCTGCTCGACCTCGAAGGCGCCGAGGATGCTCTCCTCGAGCAGGATGCGGGCGCGGGCCTCCTGGTTGAACATGCCGAGCATGGCCGCCCACAGGCGCCAGGCGATGGTCTCGCCGCTGCCGGTCAGGGGCCGCACGAGCTTTTCGAGATTGGTCTCGGCCTTCAGCAGGCGTCCCTGTGCGCCTTCGTCCGGCTTGCTGCCGACGGCGGCATAGAGCTTGCCGAGGGCGTTGCCCTGGCCGATCAAGGCGGCCGCATGCTGCTTCAGGGCTGCGACCTCGGGGGTGATCAGGGTGGCCCCGGTGGCGGCACCCATCTCGTCGAGCTGGGCGGCCAGAGCCTTGTGCTGATCGACGAAGGCCTGGCCATGGTGGGCGAGGCGGCTTGCCGTCCATTCGCCGGCGGTCACTTTCAGGGCGTCGGCCCGGCTCCGGACTTGGTTGGCCTTCTCGGCCAGGGCGGAATAGGTCTGCTGCACCGACAGCGCCTGTTCGACCTCATGGCGGCCTGTCTGAAATACGGCGCCGATGACCGCGAAGCCGAGCACCATGACGCCGCTCAACGCGGCGACCCGCACCCGCACCGACGGCCGCCTCACACGAGCAAGAGACGACATTCCCCCGAATCCCCCTTTAGGACTTTGCGGCAAGATTGGGGCGAACGTGTTAAGGAGTCATTGACGCTAGGTCAGAGGGCCGTCCGCGATTCGGTCAGGCGGCCTTCGGCAGTTCGGTCATGATGGCGTAAAGGGCTGTGGCGTCCCGGGTGGCCCGAACCCGCTCGATCAGCCCAGGTTCCCGCAGCACCCGGGCGACCCGGGCCAGGGCCTTCAGATGATCGGCGCCGGCTCCTTCGGGTGCGAGCAGAAGGAAGAGCACGTCGACCGGCTGACCATCGAGAGCTTCGAAATCGACCGGTCTGTCGAGCCTCGCGATGAGGCCGAAGATCCGGGTGAGATTCGGCAGTTTGCCGTGAGGAATGGCGATGCCCTCGCCGATTCCGGTCGAGCCGAGGCGCTCGCGCTGCAGGAGAGCCTCGTAGATGGCGCTGTCGGGGAGACCCGTGAGCCGGGCCGCCTGGGAGGCCAGTTCCTGAAGGGCCTGCTTCTTGCCGCTGACGCGCAGGGCGGGCAGAACGGCCCGGGGGTCTAAGAAATCCAGCAAAGGCATCGATCACGCTGCATTTTGATGTGAAGCCTGGAAGGCCTCTCACCGTTCCACGCAAGAACCGGGCCAAGAAGAGGTAGCTCCCCCGTCAAGGCTGTGCGAGCGGCGGATCGACCCAACCGATCGCTCCGTCGCCGCGGCGGTATACGACGTTCACGCGGCCGGTGCTAGCGTGGATGAACACAAGGGCAGGAGCTCCGGTGAGATCGAGCTGCATCACAGCGTCGCTGACCGAGAGCCTGTGGAGGGGCTTGGTGGTCTCGGCGATCACCATCGGATGGTAGGCCTCGTCCTCGCTCGCCTCGTCGCTGGGGGCTTCAAGGACGGAATAGGCCATTTCGAGGCCGCCCGCGCGCCCGTTCCCGGCGCCGGAACGATCCTTCAGCCGTTGCTTGTAGCGGCGCAGGCGGTTCTCGATCCGGCCTGCCGTCTGGTCGAAGCTGGCATAAGCGTCCTGAGCCGCCCCGGAGGCTTCCAGGGTCATGCCCGACGTCAGGTGAAGAACGCAGTCGGTGCGATAGCCGGTGCCGTCGCGGGTGACCGTCACGTGACCCGAATAGCCGCCGTCGAAATATTTCGACAGGGCGCCGGCCATCCGGTCCCGGACCTGAGACCTAAGGGCTTCGCCGATATCGAGATTCTTCCCCGACACCCTCAATGTCATGGTGATCTCCTCCTCTTGCGCCGTCGCTTCGTGGCGATCCTTCGGGGTGGCGCTTGGGGTCGATGATGATCCGAATGAGGCCCAATGCAAGCCTTGAAATGGGCGCGCTTGCCAGGTCAGGGCTTCATCCGGCCCGCGCGGCGGCGGTCCGCTGAAGACGGGATGCGCAGGGACTCCCGGTATTTCGCGACCGTACGCCGGGCGACCCGGATCCCGTCCGCCTTCAATTTCTGGGCAATTGCCTCATCCGAGAGCACAGCAGCGGGAGTCTCGGCCTCGATCAGCTGTCTGATTCGGTGGCGAACGGCCTTGGCCGAGTGCTCGCCCTCCCCGGTGGCGGCGCTGAAGAAGAACTTCATCGGATGCGTGCCGCGCTCGGTGCCGAGCGCCTTGTTCGCCGCGACCCGGGAGACGGTGGATTCGTGCGTTCCGATCGCCTCCGCGACGCTCCTGAGGGTCATGGGGCGCAGGGCGCCCACTCCCTGGCGGAAGAATGCCTCCTGCTGGCGGACGATCTCGGCGGCGACCTTGAGGATCGTCCTGGCGCGCTGGTCCAGGCTGCGGGTCAGCCAGCTTGCGGCCTGCAGGCAGTCGGACAGAAAGCTCTTGTCCTCATCCTTGCGCACCACCTTGGCGACTTGCGCATAATAGGTCCGGTTGAGCAGGATGCGGGGAAGGGTGTCAGGGTTGAGCTCGACAGTCAGGCCGCCATCCGGGGCGGTCCGCACCAGAACGTCGGGCACGAGCACATCGACCGGGACAGGCGTGAAGGCAAGTCCAGGCTTGGGCTCGAGGCGGCGGATCTCGGCCAGCATGTCGGCGAGATCCTCCTCGTCGACGCCGCAGACCTTTCTCAAGGCGGCGAAATCCTGCCGGGCGACGAGAGGGAGATGGGCGAGCAGGGTCTCCATGGCCGGATCGAGCCGGTTGCGCTCGCGCAGCTGGAGGCTCAGGCATTCGGCCAGATTGCGTGCGCCGATCCCGGGCGGCTCGAACCCCTGGATCAGCCTCAAGGCCGCCTCGGCGTCGGCGGGCGCGACCTGGAGGCGGACAGCGAGCTCCGCGAGATCCTCGGTGAGATAGCCGGCCTCGTCGAGATTGTGGATCAGGTGCCGGCCGATCCTGCGCAGAGTCGGGTCCGCGGTGGCGAGCTCGAGCTGCGTCTCGAGATGTTCGCTCAGGCTCGTCACCCGGGCGAGCATGTCCTCCATTTCGGGCCTGAGTTCGCTATGGGCCGCGCCGGCCGCGGGCGCGGACGAGACCGGCAGGGCCTCCCGCCGGGACGGGGGTGGTCCGGGGATCATCCTCGGCCCGGCGGCCTCCGCCTTCTGCTTGGCATGCAGGAAATCGGCAAGGCTCGGCGGGGCCGCGCCGGCCAGGGTGTCGCCCTCCTGCAGGAGGGGATTGCGCTCGAGCTCAGCCTCCACATAGGCCGCGAGCTCAGCATGGGAGAGCTGAAGCAGCTTGATCGATTGAACGAGCTGGGGAGTCATCGTCAGGGACTGGCCCTGGCGCAGCTCCAGCCGCTGCATCGCCGTCATGAACGCACCCGAGGCCGTATGGGCATGCTTCTTGCATGCCTCGACCGTTCTACCCCGGCCCTTCCCCGAAGGTCAAAAGGTCAATCGTCCTAGAGCATCGGACGAACCCAGAGGGCCGCGTCAGCGACCCGAAGGGCCACGCCAGTGACCCGAAGGGCCACGCCAGTGACCCGAAGGGCCGCGCCAGCGAAAAGTGGATCCGGTTTTCGCTGGCGCGGCCCGCTGGGTCCGTTATTAACGATGCACACAATAAAGAAGAAAGCATCGGACGGACGAAAGCGGGCCGCACGATGCGCTAGAGACGGAAGTCCTCGCCCAGATACAGGCGGCGCACCTCCTCGTTCGACACGATCGCATCCGGCGTGCCCTCGGTCAGGACGCGGCCGGAATGGATGATGTAGGCTCGGTCGATGAGGCCGAGGGTTTCACGCACGTTGTGGTCGGTGATGAGCACACCGATGCCGCGCCGGGTCAGGTGGCGCACGAGGTTCTGGATGTCGCCCACCGCGATGGGGTCGATGCCCGCGAAAGGCTCGTCGAGGAGCATGAAGGTCGGCTCGCCGGCGAGCGCCCGGGCGATCTCGCAGCGCCGCCGCTCGCCGCCCGAGAGCGCGATGGAGGGCGACTTGCGCAGGCGCGTGATGTTGAACTCGTCGAGCAGGGCATCGAGCTTGCGCTCGCGCTCCTTGCGGCTCGGCTCGACGATCTCCAGCACGGCGCGGATGTTGTCCTCCACGTTGAGGCCGCGGAAGATCGAGGCCTCCTGCGGGAGGTAGCCGATGCCGAGGCGGGCGCGGCGGTACATGGGCAGGCCCGTGACGTCGTGCCCGTCCAGGCTGATGACGCCGCGGTCGGCGCTCACCAGTCCGGTGATCATGTAGAAGATGGTGGTCTTGCCGGCGCCGTTGGGACCGAGCAGGCCCACGGCCTCGCCGGCGCGCACGTTCAGGCCCGCATCCTGCACCACGGTGCGGCCGCGATAGCTCTTCTGCAGGCCTTTGACCGCCAGGACCCCGGGGCCGCCGAACACGGCGTCGCTCTCGGCGCGGTGGAAGACATGCGGGCCCGTCCCGGCCGAACGGGTTTCCAGGAGGCTCACGTCGGAGGGACCGGTTTGAGAACGGTTGAAAAGCGGTTTCACTGGCTCAATCGTCGATCGTGAAAAGGGAAAAGCGGGAACTGAACGCCCGCTCTAGTTCGTGGCCGGCCGCTGCTGGGGCTTCGGCTTGGAGGCGGGAGAGGCTCCCCCACCGGCTCCGGTCGGAGCCGGCCCGCCCTGGCCGGGCACGAACAGCGCCCTCACCCGACCGCCGGGCGTCGTTTCGATGTTCGCCACGCCGGTGTTGATGTCGTAGAGCACCCGCTCGCCCTTGGTGACGTTGGGACCGTCGCTCAGGGTCGCGTTGCCGGTCAGCATGATCTTGTTGGAGCCCCGGTCGAAGGTGGCGTTCTCGCCGGTCGCCACCTGGGTGCGCGACACGATGGTGACCGGGCCCTTGCAGTCGATCTTCTTGATGGCGCTGTCGTCCGCCGTCTGCGTGGACGGAGCCGCCTGCCCGCCGTTCTGGTCCCGCTGCTCGTAGAACACGGTCATGATCGTGCACTTCATGGTGCTCTCGCCCTGAACCGCCACCACGTCACCGGTGAAGACCGCACGGCCCTCCTTGTCGAAGACGTCGAGCTTGTTGGCGTCGATCTTGATCGGCTCCTTGCTGGAGCCGAAATTGCCGAAGCCGACGGCCCGCTCCTTGCTGGCCTGGGCAAAGGCCACGTCAAGGGGAGCCGGAAAGAGAAGCCCGAGGGCCAGGGCGGCGCGTGTGAAACTCATCATGGACGGATACTTGTCTGTTGGGGTGCGGGCGCCGCGGGGCCTGTGCCGGCGGCTTCCGGGGAGGATGGGGGAGAGCCGGAGGAGGGCTGAATGACGGTGCGGACGCGGCCCTTGAAGCTCATGACCTTGCCATTGTCCGACACGTCGAGGCCTTCGGCCTCGATGGTGCCGCTGCCGAAGGCCACGGTGACCGGATCGTTGGAGACCACCGAGCCGGCCTTGAACCGCACGAACGCCGTCTGGAGCTTGACCTCATGGCCGCCATCCGTGGTGACCACGATGTTGTCGCGCAGCCTCATCTGCTCTTTCTTGGTGTCGAGGACGCCGGAATCGGCCTGGAGCCTTGCGACGCTGCCGCGCTCGTCGGTCACGATGCGGGCCTTGAGGTCCTTGAGCTGCACGAGATCGGGCTTGCGCACGTCCTGGGTGGCGGCGCTGGCCGTCACCTCGTAGGGGCGGTTGTCGTTCTTGAAGCCGTTCAGCTTCGGGCTCTCCATGGTGACATGGGTGCCGCTCACCCCGATGGAGCCGAAGCTCAGGTTCTCGATCTGCCGGAACGGATTGTAATAGGCCACGACGCCGACGCCGGCCATGCCCAGCAGGGAGCCGAGCGGAATGGCAACCTTCGCGAAGCGGACCCAGCGGGAATGGCGACGGGCCTTGGTGAAGGCGCGCGACCGAACGGCCGGCCTCGAGGCCGGGCCGTCCCGCATGGTGGAGCCCTGAATTCCCGCCACTGTCGTCAACCCCTTCCGTCCTGATCCCCGGCGCGTGGCCATCGGCACGGCGCCATGCCGGAGCGGCATGGCGATGTTATGACGGATATGAGGTTTATGCGGGAAAGTTTAAGCGCGCGTCAAGAATGGGCGAAAATATCCGTCTCGGGCCAGCCGAGCAGGTCGAGCTGGGCCCGGGTCGGCAGGAAGCTGAAGCACTGGTGGGCGATGCCGAGCCTGTTCTCGCGCTCCAGCAGACGATCGAGCTTGTCCTTGAGGGCATGCAGGTGCAGGACGTCGGACGCCGCGTAGTCGAGCTGGGCCGGGGTGAGGGTCTCGGCGCCCCAATCGGAGGATTGCTGCTGCTTCGACAGCTCGACCCCGAGCTGCTCGCGCGCCAGCTCCTTGAGGCCGTGGCGGTCGGTATAGGTGCGCACGAGCCGCGAGGCGACCTTGGTGCAGTAGATCGGCCGCGGCATGACGCCGAAGGTGTGAAAGATCACCGCCAGGTCGAAGCGGGCGTAATGGAAGATCTTCAAGACGCTCTCGTCGGACAGGACGCGGATCAGGTTCTCCGGCAAGGGCCCGTCCTTGAGGATCTGCACCACGTCGGCGGTGCCGTCGCCGGTGGAGATCTGCACCACGCAGAGCCGGTCGCGGTGCGGATTGAGACCGAGCGTCTCGGTGTCGATGGCGATCGCCGGGCCCGGCTTGTAGCCGGCGGGCAGGTCGCCGCGATGGAAGCGTACTGTCATGGGACATCCGTAATGCGCAGACCATGCGTCTACCCCGTCTCGGCGGCGGCTTCAACGCAAGTCCTGCGGGCAGCGCCTTGAACCCTGTCAGTCGCGCATCGCAAGCGTGTCCGAGGAGACGACGATCCCGTCGCCGGCGGGGCCGATCAGCCCGCCGAGCACGCCCAGAAGGGTCTCCCGGCTGACGGGCTTTTCGAGCCAGGGCACGTTCCGCAGCTCCGGCGGGCAGTCGGCTTTCGCCGGCAGGCCGGAATAGACCGTGAAGGGCACGCCCCGGCTCTTCAGGGCCCGGGCGATCTCCAGCGAGGTGCCGTCCTTGATCATGATGTCCAGGATGGCGATGTCCGGCGCGTCGCCCTCGAGCCATTTCAGGGCGTCGGCATTGCTCATGAACACCCCGGCCACCGCGAAGCCGGCATCCTCGAGGAAGGCCTCGAGGGACATGCCGATCAACGCTTGGTCTTCGACGATCATGCAGCGGGTCTGGGTCATGGCGTCCCTTGTCCGTTCCGACTGGCAGAGAGCAGGCTTCGAAGAATGCGCGGGCGGCGGAGACAGGCGATGGATGCGCGAGAACGCATTCGTCTCCGTCCGATGTAGGACGGCCTGTGATCCGTTTCATTGATGCATGTGAATCTTGGCTGCAGAACCGGCATTCCAAAGACAAGCTTATACCAAAGAGCCACGGTGAGCCGCCGTGGCTGCGGCGCGCACGGATTCGTGAAGGCCGACCGGACGGGAATATTCTCTCTTGTCCCTCGGCCTCTGCTAAAGCCAAGCTTGGACGCAATCATCACAAAGAGCCACAGGCTTCGCATAGGTTAATGCGGCAGCCCGCCGGGGAGGGTCTTCTTACGGGTCCGAAATTGAGGAGTTGGAAGAGTGTCGGTCGAAAACTCCCTGAAGCAGCAGATGCTCAATGCCACTCCCCATCTGCGGGCCTTCGCGATATCCCTGTCCGGCAGCGTCGACAGGGCCGATGATCTGGTCCAGAGCACGCTTCTCAAGGGCCTGAGCAATCTCGACAAGTTCCAGCCCGGCACCAGCATGCAGGCTTGGCTCTTCACGATCCTGCGCAACGATTTCCTCACTCAGACCCGTCGGAGCAAGCGCGAGGTGGAGGATCCGGAAGGATCCTGGGCCGAGAAGGTCGCCGTCATGCCCGAGCAGGGCGCGCGGCTCGATTTCACCGACATGCTGAAAGCGTTGAGCAAGCTCCCGATCGACCAGCGCGAGGCGCTCCTGCTCGTCGGCGCGGAGGGTCTGTCCTATGAGGAGGCGGCGCGGATCTGCGGCACCAACATCGGAACCATCAAGAGCCGGATCAACCGCGCCCGCAACCGCCTCGCGGAGATGCTGAAGTTCGACGCCGAGGACGATCTCGGCCCCGACGATCTCGTGAAGGCGGCGCTGTTCATGCACGCATCGCCCTGACCCGGGCGACGGATAGGCTCGACGCAACAATGAGGCGTCCGGCCTGTCCGGACGCCCCGGGATCCATGATCAGTGCTTGGTTTCGTCGCCCGCACGGTTGATCGGGATGCGCTTCACCTCCGGCGGGCTCCCGGCCGCCTTGGGCAGGGTGACGGTGAGGACGCCGTTCCTGAAGCTGGCGTCGATCTTGTCCTCCTCCACATCCCAGGCCAGCGGGATGCGGCGCTCGAAAAGGCCGTAGTGCCGCTCGCTGAACGCGCGCTCCTTGTCCTCGATCTCGGACTTCTTCTCGCCCCGGATGGTGAGGACGCCGTCGCCTATCAGGACCTCCACGTCCTTGTCCTCGAGGCCCGGCAGTTCCGCCGAGATGCGGACATCCTTGTCGTTGTCGACGACTTCCACCTGCGGCCATCCCGTCATCCGGCTCATGCCGCCGAGCGGCGCCATGTCGAAGCCGCGGAACACGTCGTCGAAGAGCCGGTTCATCTCGCGATGCAGGGTCATGAAGGGATCGCTGTCCTCGCGGTAGCGGCTCGGGGTCGTCTGCTGGTTGCGACCCCAGGGAATGAGATCGCGCATGTTCATGGTGTCATCCTCCTTTCGCTCAGGCGTTGCGGCAGCGCCGGTGCTGAACCGGCGCTGCGTTCTGGCATGGGCTCCGTTACGCAGCCTTGCCGTGCTCGATCTGCTGCGGCTGCCGTCCGGTCGGTGTCGTCCCGGTGCCGGCATTGATCTCGATCCTGCGCGGTTTGAGCGCTTCGGGCACTTCGCGCTTCAGATCGACCGTGAGCAGACCGTTCTCGAGGCTCGCCTGCGTGACCTTCACGTGGTCGGCGAGGTTGAAGGTCTGCTTGAAGGCGCGGGTCGCGATGCCGCGATGGAGATATTGCCGGCCTTCTTCGGAGCCCTTCTTTTGACCGGCCACCAGGAGCTGGCTCTCCTTCTGGGTGAGTTCGATCTCATCCGGAGCG
Source organism: Microvirga sesbaniae (assembly GCF_025460805.1). Classification (GTDB taxonomy): domain Bacteria; phylum Pseudomonadota; class Alphaproteobacteria; order Rhizobiales; family Beijerinckiaceae; genus Microvirga; species Microvirga sesbaniae. Next base: position 349,144 of record NZ_JAMXFJ010000004.1, read on the forward strand.
AAGCCCGCGATGGCCATCGTGATCACATACTGGTCTTCGCCCACCTTCTCGATGTTGTAGGGCGGCCAGTTGGTCAGGGGCTCGATCTGGGCGGATTGATCGAGCATGTCGAACAGGCGGTCGAAGCCGACCGTCGAACGGTACAGGGGGGAGAAGTCGAAAGCTGTTCTCATCACCATATCCTCCAATGAGCAACATGGACGTGAGAGCGCCGGACACCGGCCGGCGCCCGTCATGCCAAGCCTTTGAAAGGCCTCGGCGATATTGATGGTAGGAAGGGCTTTTCCGAATTTCAAGAGGGCCTGGAATGCCCGAACGGCATCGCTCGCGACGTCCCCTGAAACCCGCTGGCCATCGGGGCCGCGTCCCCTTAGCATCGGGTCGCTTCGACCAAGGACAGACAGACCATGCTCCGCATTCTCTCCCTTGCCGTCCTGACCGCCTTCGTCACCCCGTCCCCGGCGGCGGACACCTCCCGCGACGGGACGATCATCGCCCAGCAGCAGCAGGCTCCGCAGCAGACCCCGAAGCGCGATTGCGAGCGGAAACGCGACGAAGGTGTGAGCTCCTAGTGCCTCGTGCGGACCCGGCGGGCCACGCCAGTGACCCGACGGGCCGTCCGATGCTTTAGAGCGGTGATTCCGTCAGCGGTTCGCCGCCCGCGGCGGCGGGCAGGAGATCACGTCCCTGGCCGTGGGGTTTCCGGCGGCGCAGCGCCGCGTTGAGCTCGGCTCCGAAAATGAAGATCGCCGCCGAGATCTGAAGGAAGATCAGCGCGGTCAGGATGCCCGCCAGGCCCGCATAGGTGGCCTTCAGATGGGTCATCGTGGCGAGAAACTCGCCGTAGAGGCTCGCCCCGGCGAGCCACAGGACCAGGGTGGCCGCAACGCCCGGCACCACGTCCCGGGAATGGGGGCGGATGTCGGGCAGCCAGAGATGGGTGGCGGAAAGGCCCGCCACCAGGATGATCGACGCCAGTCCGTAGCGCACCACGTCGTAGGTCGGGCCGAGGCCCCTGAGGTCCGGCATGTAGGACAAGGCCCACCGCCAGATCGACGGCCACAGCACGACCAGAACCGAAGAGGCGACGAGCGCGCCCGCGCCGATGAGGATGAACCCGACCCCGATGAGGCGCGCCTGCCACCACGGCCGGAACCGCTCGACCCCGTAGGCCCGGCACAGGGCGACCCGCAGGCTCTCGACCCCGTTGGTGGCGACGAGCAGGGTCAGGACGATGCTGACCGTCAGGACGTTCCGGCGCGGGATCAGAACCTTGTCGGCCTCGCGGGCCAGGGGGCCGGCGACCCCTTCGGGCCAGAAATCGAAGAGCAGGTGGACGATGTGGGTCGAGATCCGCCCGGCCCCGAGAAAGGCCGCCAGCGCGGCGACGCAGATCAGGAACGGGAACAGGGCAATGACCAGGGAGAGCGCCACGTGGCTCGCCATGGCCAGGCCGTCGTTGCGCGCAAAGCGCGATCCCGCATCGGCCGTGACGGCGAAGGCGGATCGGGCACGGGACGGAAGGTGGATCGGTCGCATCGTCGGCCTGGGGATCGTGGATCGGCGGATCGGGCGGACGAGACTGCGCGATCCCGTCCCTTGATGCGGGTCCGGGCAGGGCATGGCAAGCCCCATGGTGTCTCACCGGTTCGGGCCGAGGATGTCTACGCGACGCGGCTGCGGGCCTCGTTCGCGAGGCGGATGAGCATGGGACGGACTTCGTGGGGGCCCGTCAGGGGCCTTGGGAAGGACAGGCGCAGGATCTCGTCGCCTAGGGCCATCTGGAGTCCCTCGGGGTCGACCCCGATCAGCTGCCAGGCTCCCTCGCGGGCGCCGCAGAGCTGCGTGGCGTAGAGCGCGACCGCATCGCCGTGCTCGGCGTTCATGTGCGCGACCGCCTCGGCTTCGAAGTCGTAGAAATCGAAGAACTCGGCCATGTCGGTGAGCAGATCCTCGGCCGTCATGCGGTAGGCCCGGCCGAAGCCGCCGTTGAGGCTGCCGGACGCGACCTTCAGGCGCCAGAAGCTGAAATCCGGGAAGTCGACGTAGAGTTCGGCCTTCGGATGCTGCAGCAGATAGCGGCGGCGGATGCTTTTCGCCTCGTCGGTCTCCCGGTCGAGACGCTCGGCCCGGGCCTGCAGGGTCAGGCGCGGATGCGCCAGCGGGTCGCCCTTGCCGATGGACGACAGGAGCAGGGAGCACCGGGGATCGGCCTCCATCAGCCTCGTGTGCAGCGACAGCTGCGAGGTGAGGATGACGGGCGCGCCGTCGAGATCCGTTCCCACTTGGACGAGGCTGGCGAACGGCATGCCGCTGTCGGGATCGTTGGTGGCGAGCGCGCCGGAGCGAGCGGTGCGCATGAGCTTCTTGGCGAGAGCGCGGGCCTCGTCGTCGACGGGCAGAATCGGATCCTTCGCCATTCCGCATCCTCCTGGGCTCACCGTTGCCTTCATACCCTAGCGCGTCGGAACCAAAAGTGAACACCAGGCCCGGGAGAAGAGGAACGGTCGGCATGAGGCCGGCCGCGACGGAGAACGAGCCGTTCCAAGTCAGTCCCGTGAAATTGGCGGAACCGAACATCATACCAAGGGCTGAGAGCAGGATGATTGACTTTCCAAAACGTTTTGGAAATCTAGTCGGAAGCCCAAGGAGACCTGAGCCCCGTGTCCAACCTGAAGCTTCTCGCGCAATCGCTCGGCCTGTCGATCACGACGGTGTCGCGAGCCCTCGACGGCTATGCCGACGTGGCGCCGGCGACCCGCGAGCGCGTTCAGGCAGCCGCGCGGGCGATGAACTACCGGCCGAACCCCGCCGCCCGCAGCCTGCGGCGGCGCAAGGCCGAAGCGGTGGCCGTGACCCTGCCGACGGAGCCGGGCCGGTTCGGCCCTCCGATCTTCCTCAACATGCTGGCGGCCTGCGGGCAGCGGCTCGCCGAGGAGGGCCTCGACCTGATGCTGCTGCCGACCGCCGGCCGCGCCGGCGAGATGGACACCTACCGGCGGGTGCTCGACGGCCGGCGCGCGGACGCGGTGATCGTGGTGCGCACGCGGCTCGAGGACGAACGCGTGGCCTTCCTGACGGAGCGCGGCATCCCGTTCGTGACCCATGGCCGCACGGCCCGGCCCGACGAGCATGCCTTCATCGACGGCGACGGCGAGGCGGGGTTTGGGGACGCCGCCCGCGCGCTCGCCGCCCTGGGCCATCGGCGGATCGCCCATATCGCGGCCCCGCAGGACCTGACCTTCGCGCATCTGCGCCGGCAGGGCTGGCTGGCGGCCCTCGCCGACATGGGCTCCCCGGACCGGCTCGAATACACCGCCCCGCCGACGGAGGCCGGGGGCTACGAGGCCGCGCAATGGCTGCTCCGGCAGAGCGCGCCGCCCACGGCCCTCCTGTGCGCCACCGACAGCATGGCGATCGGCGCCCTGAGCGCCCTCAAGGAGCGCGGGCTCGCGGCCGGGCGCGAGATCGCCGTGATCGGGCACGACAATCTGCCCTCCGCGGCCTTCACCGATCCACCGCTCTCGAGCATGGAGATCGCCGCGCCCGACGTGGGCCGGCAGCTGGCCGAGATGCTGCTCGCGCGGCTCGGAGGGCGCGAGGCCCGCGAGCTGCAGACCATTCTGCCGGTTCGGCAGGTTCCGAGGGCCACCCACGGACCGGCGAACTGAGTTTGATGCCCTCGATCTTCCGGGCCCGGATCGAGCGGCACCGACAAGGGACCGATGGAGGAAGGACATGACGCATCCGGTATCGCTTCGCGCCATTGCCGCCGCGGCCGCCCTGTTCGGAGGGCTGACCGTCGCGCAGGCGCAGGAAACCATCTTTTACTCGACCCAGCTTCGTCCCATCGAGGAGGCGACCAAAGTCCGCGAGGTCCTGCTCAAGGGCATTCCCGGCAAGGTCACCTACGTGGTCGACGAGCCGCCGGCCTTCGCGGTGCGCATGAAAGCCGAGACGCAGGCCGGCAAGCGCACGGCGAGCGTCGTCGGGGCGCTGCACGGCGAGTTGCAGCCGCACGTGCCGGCCGATCTCCAGCCCGTCGACGACGTCGCCGCGAAGCTGACCGACCGCGGCATTCCGGCGAGCCTGATGGATCTCGGCAAGCTCGGCACGGGCCAGCAGCAATACATCCCGTGGATGCAGGCCACCTACGTCATGGTGGCCAACAAGCAGGCGCTGCAATACCTGCCGGCGGGCGCGGACGTGAACAGCCTCACCTATGCGCAGCTGCAGCAATGGGGCAAGACCATCGTCGAGAAGACCGGCCAGCGCCGCCTCGGCTTCCCGGCCGGCCCGACGGGCCTGCTGCCGCGCTTCTTCCAGGGCTATTTCTACCCGTCCTTCACGGGCGGCGTGGTCACCACCTTCAAGTCGGCCGAGGCCGAGGCCGGATGGAACGCCCTGAAGGACCTGTGGGCGGTGTCGAACCCCAATTCCACCAACTACAACTTCATGCAGGAGCCGCTGCTCTCCGGCGAGGTGTGGATCGCCTGGGATCACATCGCGCGCGTGAAGGAAGCCCTCACCCTGCAGCCCGACCAGTTCGTCGCCTTCCCGGCGCCGGCCGGTCCGAAGGGACGCGGCTACATGCCGGTGATCGCCGGCCTCGCCATCCCGAAGGACGCGCCGAACCGGGCCGGCGCCGTGGCGGTGATCGAGCACCTGACCAAGCCGCAGACCCAGCTGGCGACGGCCGCCGAAGTCGGTTTCTTCCCGGTCGTGAAGGCGGAACTGCCGGCGGATCTCGCGCCGGGCATCAAGGCGCTCGCCGGTGCGGTCGCGGCGACGCAGAACGCCAAGGATGCGCTCGTGTCGCTCCTGCCCGTCGGCCTCGGCGCCAAGGGCGGCGAGTTCAACAAGGTCTACATGGATTCGTTCCAGCGCATCGTGCTGCGCAACGAGCCGGTCAAGGACGTGCTCGACGCTCAGGCGAAAGTGCTCGACACGCTCATGAAGGAGACCGGCGCACCCTGCTGGGCCCCGGACAAGCCGAGCCAGGGCGCCTGCGCGGTCCAGTAACCCGATCGACCGAGCCCGGCGGAGCACGCTTCGCCGGGACCCTTCTTCTGCCCCGTGGAGCGGCTTCATGCCTGCACGCCCTTCCTGGATCCCCTATGCGCTGATCGCGCCCTCGGTCGTCTTTCTCGCGGCGCTGTTTCTGGTGCCGCTCGTGCAGACGATCTGGCTGTCGGTCTCCGCCGGCGACGGCCTGTCGCTGGAGAACTACCGGCGCATGGCCGGCGACCTGAACTTCGCCCTCGCGGTCAAGAACACCTTCCTGCTCACCCTCGTGGTCGTGCCGCTCCAGGTGGTTCTGGCGCTCGGCATGGCCACCATGGTGACGAAGCTCGACAAGGGCCGCGACCTGGTCCTGTGGGTGCTCACGATTCCACTCGGCATCTCGGACCTCGCGGCGGGCCTTGCCTGGCTCGCCCTGCTCCAGAACACCGGCTACCTGAACTCCGCGCTCTACGCGCTCGGCCTGATCCAGGGGCCGACCGGGTGGCTGTCGCAGGAGACGCCGGTCGCCCTGTTCTTCGCCATCGTGCTGGCCGAGCTCTGGCGCGCCACCGCGATCGTGCTGGTGATCCTGATCGCCGGCCTGCAGCTGATCCCGAAGGAATTCGCGGAAGCGGCCGAGATCTTCGGCGCCAAGCCCTGGACGCGCTTCACCCGGATCACCCTGCCGCTCCTGAAGCCCAGCCTGCAATCGGCCCTGATCCTGCGCACGGTGCTCGCCTTCGAGGTCTTCGCCGTCGTCTACGCGCTCGGCGGGCGCAATTTCCCGGTTCTCGCCGGCGAGGCCTATGTCTGGCAGAACGACAACCAGAATTACGGCGTCGCGGCGGCGTACGCGGTGCTGATCATGGCGATCTCGCTTGCCGCGACCGCCGTCTATCTGCGCGTTTTGAGAACGCGTCCGGAGCAGCTCCCATGACAGCCAGCGCGGTTGCAACGAAACCCGCCGCGACGAACCGCGGCATGGCCCTTCCCTCGGCCCGGCGCCTGCTGCTTTGGACCGGCCTCGCGGTGCTCATCGCCTGGGTGCTGGTGCCGATCTATCTCGTGGCGCTCGGCGCCTTCGGAGGGCGGCTCGGCGTGTTCCGCTGGCCGAAATCGATCTGGCCCTCGGACCTGTCCTTCGCGGCCATGAGCCAGTTCCTCGCCATCGAGGGCGTGTTCAACGCCCTCGTCAACTCGCTCATCGCGGCCGGCCTGACGGTCGTGTTCTCCATCGCGCTCGGCGCGCCTGCCGGCTATGCGCTGGCGCGCTACAGCTTCCGCGGGCAGAACGCCTATCGGCTTCTCGTTCTCCTCACCCGCGCCTTCCCGCTCGCCATCCTGGCGCTGCCGCTCACCGTGTCGTTCATCCGCCTCGGGCTCTACGACACGCCCTTCGGCGTGTCGCTGATTCACACGGTGCTGGCCCTGCCCTTCGCGGCCCTCGTCACGCAGAGCCTGTTCATGGGCATCCCGCGCGAATACGAGGAGGCCGCCTGGGTGTTCGGCTGCACGCGCTTCCAGGCCTTCGTCAAGGTGATCCTGCCGCTCGCCCTGCCGGGCCTCGCCGCCACCGCGATCTTCGCCTTCGTGATCTCGTGGAACGAGGTGTTCGCGGCCTCGATCCTCACCGTGCGCGAGCGGACGCTCACCGCCTATCTGCTGCGGATCCTCGCCGAGAGCCCGCTTCACTACCGCTTCGCCGGCGGCTTCATCCTCATCATCCCCTCCGTGCTCTTCATCTTCGCCGTGAGACGATACCTCTTCGCGGTGTGGGGCATTGCGAGCAAGTAACGGATCCCATTATGGCAGACATCGTCATCGACCGCGTCGTCAAGGAATTCGGCTCCTTCCGCGCCCTGCAGGAGGTCTCGCTCACCGTCAACGACGGCGAGTTCGTGGCGCTCCTCGGCCCCTCGGGCTGCGGCAAGACCACGTTGCTCCGCATCATCGCCGGCCTCGAGACCCAGACCTCCGGCCGCGTCGTCATCGGAGGCCAGGACGTGAGCCATCTCAGCCCCCGCAAGCGCGGACTCGCGATGGTGTTCCAGAACTATGCGGTCTTCCCGCACATGACCGTGTTCGAGAACGTCGCCTTCGGGCTGCGCATGCAGAAGGCCGCGGCGGCGGACGTCAAGCGCAAGGTCGAGCGCGCCGCGGCCCTGCTCCACATCGAGAGCTATCTCGACCGCTATCCGGCCAAACTCTCGGGCGGCCAGCGCCAGCGCGTGGCCGTGGCCCGGGCGCTCGCCGTCGAGCCCGCCGTGCTGCTCATGGACGAGCCGCTCTCCAATCTCGACGCGCTCCTGCGCCTCGAGATGCGCACGGAATTGAAGGCGGTCCTGCGCGAGGCCGGCACCACGACGATCTACGTGACGCACGACCAGACCGAGGCCATGGGCCTCGCCGACCGCATCGCCGTGATGTACGGCGGCAAGATCGACCAGATCGGCTCGCCGCTCGAGATCTACGCCACGCCCGCCACCCGCTTCGTCGGCGGCTTCATCGGCTCGCCGCCCATGAACTTCATCAAGGTCCGATGCAGCCAGGGCACGGCGCGGATCGGCGATGCCGCCCTGCCCTGCCCGGTCACGGCCGAGAGCCTGGAGCTGGGCCTGCGCGGCGAGGATGCGAGCCTGAGCGCCGACGGCTCCGGCCTTCCCTTCGACGTGCGCGTGGTGGAGCCGATGGGCTCGCACCTGCTCCTGACCGGCGCCATCGACGGCCAGCTCGCCCGCATCGTGGCGCCGCCGACGGCCGAAGTGACCGCCGGCGAGCGCGTGGGCCTCACCGTCGATCCGGCCCGGGTGACCTGGATCGACAGCACCACCGGACGCGCCCTCGCCCGGGCCTGACTTTTGAACAAGGACATTTGAGATGAATACGCTTCCCAAGGAAGAGGCGGCGCGCGCCATTCTCGCGCGCAACGATCGCGGCGGCTACACGGTGCCGACCGACCGGCTCTATCCGTTCCAGTGGAACTGGGACTCCGCTTTCGTCGCCATGGGCTTCGCGGTCTTCGACGTGGACCGGGCCTATCGCGAGCTGGAGCGTCTCGTCGAAGGCCAGTGGGACGACGGCATGATCCCGCACATCGTGTTCCATGCGCCGAGCGACACCTATTTCCCCGGTCCAGACGTGTGGGGCACGCGGCACCGCGTCCCGACCTCGGGCATCACGCAGCCGCCGGTCTTCGGCATGGCCCTGCGCCATGTGCACGAGGCCGCTCTCGCGGGCGGCACGGCCGGCGCGGCGCGGCGCACGAAGGCGCTGTTCCAGGCCGCCCTGCGCTCGCACCGCTGGTGGCTCGCCGCGCGCGATCCGGACGGCCTCGGCCTCGTGTCGATCCTGCATCCCTGGGAGAGCGGCAGCGACAACTCGCCGGCCTGGGACATGGCGCTGGCGCGCGTGCCGACCACCACCACGACCGCGATCCGCCGCAAGGACACGGGCCATGTGGACGCCTCCATGCGGCCGCGCGACGAGGACTACCAGCGCTTCATCCACCTGGTCGACACATACCGCGCGTGCGGCTGGGACCCGGCCCGGCAATGGTCGGCCGCTCCCTTCAAGGTGGCGGACGTCCAGATGACCGCCATCCTGGCGCGGGCGACCGCCGACCTGATACATCTCGCCGAGAGCCTTGGAACGGCCGAGGAGAAGGCGGAACTGGCGCGCATGCATGCCCGGCTGCGCGAGGGCCTTGCCCGTCGCTGGCGCCCGGCGCTTTCGCGCTTCGTCAACCTCGACCTGGTCTCGGGGCAGGACATCGACACGCCCACGCAGGCCGCCTTCATCCCGCTCGTGGCCCTGGAGCTCGACGAGGCTCAGCGGGAGGCCGTCACGGCGGAGATCGAGCGCTGGCTCGACGGCATGGTGGTCGGGGTCCCCTCGACGCCGGCCTTCTCGCCCGCCTTTGAGCCCAAGCGCTACTGGCGCGGCCCGGTCTGGGCCGTGGTCAACTGGCTCATCTGCGACGGACTGCGCCTGAACGGGGCCGAGGATCTCGCGCGACGGATCGAGCGCACAACCGTCCGGGTGATCGAGAGCGCCGGCTTCTGCGAGTATTTCGACCCGACGACCGGCGAGGGCCTGGGCGGCGACACCTTCTCGTGGACGGCGGCGGCCTACATGGTGCTCGGCCGGCGCCGCTGAGCCCAGAGACGCGGCGGCACTGCAAAGGCCGCGGGTCGTCCGACGACCCGCGGCCTTCGTGCGCACGGGGGCCGGGACGCAATCCTGGAGAGACGCGGCACGCGGCCGCCTCATTCGACGAGGCGTCGACATTTCAGCCACTTACGGGAGCGCCGCTCGGCCAATAGCATAATAGTGCTACGAAATGCAGGATCGATTTGCATTTATGAGTCTGTTTATGCAATTACTCGCTCATGTCCCGCAACCCGACATCGAGCCCCTTCCTGACAAGCGTTGCCGTTAACGGACGGCGACACCGGATCATCGGCTTGCGGGATGCCGCGTCTGGCCAGCTCGAACGGCTGCCGCACATCCTGCGCATCCTGCTGGAGAACGTGCTGCGCAACGCGGACGAGGACGCTCCGCGGGCCAGGGACGCGATCCTGTCCTGGCTCCGGGCCGGACGCAGCGAGGCGGAGATCCCGTTCCTGCCCGGCCGGGTGATGATGCACGACACCACCTGCGGCCCCGCCCTCGTGGATATCGCCGGCATGCGCGCATCCCTCGCCGAGGCCGGGCACGATCCCGGCCGGCTCAATCCCGTGCTGCCCGTCGACGTGTCGACCGACCATTCGCTCGGCGTCGACGTGTTCGGCTCCCGTGATGCCCTTCAGCGCAACATGGAGCGGGAATACGGGCGCAATGCCGAGCGCTACCGCTTCATGAAATGGGCCACGCGCGCGCTCACCGGCTTCCGCGTCCATCCGCCCGGCACCGGCATCATGCACACGCTCAATCTCGAACGTCTGGCGAGCGTTGTCGCCCCGTCGGAGCGCGACGGCGTGTCCTGGGCCGCGCCGGACACCCTGATCGGAACCGACAGCCACACGCCGATGATCAACGGCATCGGCGTGCTCGGCTGGGGCGTCGGCGGGCTGGAGGCCGAGAGCGTGGTCTTCGGCATGCCGGTGATGATCCGCGTGCCGGACATCGTCGGCGTGCGCCTCACCGGCCGCCTCCGGCAGGGCGTGCTTGCCACCGATCTTGCACTCACCGTGACCGAGCGCCTCAGGCAGATTGATCTGGCGGACCGTTTCGTCGAGTTCTTCGGGCCGGGCGTCTCGACGCTGTCCGCCGGCGACCGCGCGGTCATCGCCAACATGACCCCGGAATTCGGCGCCAATTCCGGCTTCTTCCCCATCGACGATCAGGTTCTGCGCTATCTGCGCGAGACGGGACGCTCCGCCGACCATGTGCGCCTCGTCGAGGCCTATGCCCGGCGACAGGGATTGTGGTTCGATCCCGACGCGTCTCCCCGCTTCACCGACGTGGTCGAGATCGATCTCGACGCGGTCGAGGTCAGCCTCGCCGGCCCGCGCCGCCCGCAGGACCGCATTCCGGCCGGAACGACGGTCGCGGCCCTGGCGCCGATGCTCGCGGACAAGCCCTCGGCCGTGCGACGCGAGCAGCCCGGCCACGGCGCCGTGGCCATCGCGGCGATCACGAGCTGCACCAACACGTCCGATCCGCGCCTTCTCGTCGCCGCCGGCCTCGTCGCCCGCAAGGCGCGTCGCTTCGGCCTTACGCCGCCAGCCTGGGTGAAGACCTCGCTGGCGCCGGGCTCGCCCGCCGCCGAGCGCTATCTGCGCCGGGCCGGGCTGCTGGAGGATCTGGAGGCGATCGGCTTTAGCATCGTCGGCTATGGCTGCACCACCTGCATCGGCAATTCCGGGCCACTGCCCGCCATCATCGAGCAGGCCATGACGGAGCGCGGCATCGTTCCCGTGGCGGTCCTGTCCGGCAACCGGAACTTCCCGGGCCGGGTGCACCCGCAGCTCGAGGCCGGCTTCCTGGCCTCGCCGCCGCTCGTCGTCGCCTTCGCGCTCGCGGGCGACGTCGACCGCGACATTCTCGCCGACCCCATCGGCCGTTCCGCGTCCGGCGCGACCATCGGGCTCGCCGATCTCTGGCCCACCGGTGACGAGATCGACGCGGCCTTGGCTGCGGCCATCGACCCCCGTGACTACGGCCCCGCCTACGAGGCCGCCGAGGCGAGCGACACGTGGCGGGTGCTCGATGCGCCGGCCACGCCCCTGTTCCCGTGGAACGAGGGCTCGACCTATATCCGCCGCCCGCCTTTCGCCGGCTTCGGCACGGGCACGCGGCTGGGCACCTACGCGGCCCATCCGCTGCTCGTGCTCGGCGACGACATCACCACCGACCACATCTCTCCGGCCGGTCAGATCCCGCAGACGGGAGAGGCCGCGGAATATCTCGTCGCGGGCGGCGAGAACCGCCGCGACCTGAACGTCTTCGCCTCGCGCCGCGGCAACTGGGAGGCCATGGTACGCGGCCTGTTCACCAATCGGAACGTGCGCAATCTGCTCGATGAGCAGATCGCTCCGGGCTTCACGATCCACGCGGGATCCGGCGAGCACCTGCCGCTCTACCGGGCGGCCGAACGCTATGCCCACGAGGGCGCCTCCGTCGTGGTGGTGGCCGGCGAGCGCTACGGCATGGGCTCGTCCCGCGATTGGGCCGCGAAGGGCGTGGCGCTGCTCGGCGCCCGCGCGGTGCTGGCCTCGAGCTTCGAGCGCATCCACCGGTCGAACCTGATCGGCATGGGAGTTCTGCCCCTGCGGCTTCCGGAGGACCGGCATCCGGGCGCCCTCCATCTGCGCGCGGGCGACCGGATCCTGATCGAGGCCGATCCCGCGATGCTCAGCCCGCGCGGCTCCGTTCCGGTCACGATCCGGCGCGCGTCGGGCGAGAGCGAAACCTTCGCCACCACAGCCGCCATCGAGACGGGTCTCGAGGTCGAGATCCTGCGCGGCGGCGGCATCATCCCGCTCATCCTGCAGCGGGTCGTCGACGCGGAGGCCACAAGCCGCGGGACGCCCGCCCCCGACTTCACCGGAACCGGTGAAAACACCCGGCGAGAGATTTCGCCGAACCCCGGACGCTGAGCGGCAACGCCGTTTCGCGATCACCCCTCACGCAACCTTAAAGGGAGGAACTCGTGAGCCACTTCACCAAGACGATCCGCGGCGTTGCATTCGCCGCCCTGGCGCTCGTCGCGTCATCGGCCTTCGCCCAGCAGGAACTCAAGATCATGGCCCCGGCCGGACCCGGCGGCGGCTGGGACTCGGCCGCGCGCTCGATCCAGCAGGTGCTCACCCAGACGGGCCTCGCCAAGAGCGTTCAGGTCACCAACGTGACCGGGGCCGGCGGCACCATCGGGCTCGCGCAGTTCGTCAACAACGCCAAGGGCGATCCGACCCAGCTCATGGTCAACGGCATCACCATGATCGGGGCGATCCTGAGCAACAAGGCGCCGGTGAACCTGGACCAGGTCACGCCCATCGCGCGCCTCACCGGCGATCCGCTCGTGATCGTGGTGCCGGCGAGCTCGCCGATCACGTCGGTCAAGGAGCTGGCCGAGGCCGTGAAGGCGGATCCGGCCAAGGTGACCTGGGCGGGCGGATCGGCCGGCGGCGCGGACCATATCCTGGCGGCCCTGTTCACCAAGGCGGCCGGCTCCGAGCCGTCGAAGGTCAACTACATCGCCTTCTCGGGCGGCGGCGAGGCGCTGGCCGCGATGCTCGGCGGGCGCGTGACGGCCGGCGTGTCGGGCTACGGCGAGTTCGAGAGCCAGATCAAGGCCGGCAAGCTGCGGGCGCTCGCGCTCTCGTCCGGCAAGCGGCTCGCCGCCGCCGACGTTCCCACCCTGAAGGAGCAGGGCATGGACGTGGAGGTCGTGAACTGGCGCGCCGTCATGGCGCCTCCTGGCATCACGGCCGACCAGAGGAAGGCTCATGCGGAGACCATCGACAAGCTCGTCAAGTCGAAGGAATGGGCCGAAATCCTGAAAGCTCGCGGCTGGGAGGATTTCTATCTGGCGGGCGCGCCGTTCGAGGCCTTCCTGAAGGACGAGCAGGCACGGGTCGGCGACGTGCTGAAGTCGATCGGTCTCGTGAAGTCGTAAGCACCGAGACCAGGGGAGCCCTGCAGGGCTCCCCTTCCCGGCCGGGGATCGCCCTTCGGCGCACGACGAAGCGATGGTGAGAGTACCGTGACCGCGACACTTCGGGTAAACGAGGGTCGAACCATCGAAACGAGTGCGTCCGAGGATGTAGTCATGAGGGCAGCCGATGAGCGCGCGGTCAACGGAAAGCGCGAATTGACCGAGGGGCTTGCCGCGCAGATCCTCGGCCATATCCGGGACGGCGGACTGGCCGTCGGGACGCATCTCACGGCGCAGGGGCTGGCGGAGCGGTTCAACGTCTCCCGCTTTCCCGTCGGCCAGGCCCTGCAGCTGCTGGCCGCCAAGGGTGTCCTCGTCCACGAACGCAACCGCGGCTATTTCGTCTCGAGCGCCAAGGATGCATCGCCGGAGACCCTTGGCCTGGCGCCCAGGGAGGAGGCCTCTCACGTCTATTTCAGGATCGCCGAGGATCATCTTCACGGCCGCCTGCCCGACCCGGTATCCGAGGCCTATCTCAAGGACGCCTATGGGGCCACGAAGGCGCAGCTGAACGCGGTCTTGAGCCGGATCGCCCGGGAGGGCTGGGCCGAGCGCCGCCCCGGCTACGGCTGGTCCTTCTCGCCGATGCTGACCACGCCGGAGAGCCTGGAGCAGACCTACCGCGTCCGCCTCGCCCTCGAACCCGCCGCGCTGCTCGAGCCGGGCTACCGTCTCGATCCCGAGATCGCAGCCCGCTGCCGCGAGGCGGAGCTGCGGCTTCTCGCCGGCGCCATCGAGACCGACACGGCGGACGCCCTTCACGAGCGTGGCGTGCGGTTCCACGAGGCGATCATCGGAGCCTCCGGCAATCCGTTCTTCCTGGAGGCCGTGCGCCGCATCAACCGCGTCCGCCGCCTGCTCTCCTACCGGTCGATGATCGACCGCAAGCGCTATCGCCGGCAATGCGAGGAGCACCTCGAGATTCTCGACCTCCTGGAGCGCGGCCGGAACCCCGACGCCGCGCAGGCGCTCCGGCGCCACCTGGAGCACACGATCGAGAACCTTCAGGAGATCAGGCCGATCCTGGAACGGTGAACTGGAGTGGAATGATGTGTTCGAAGGAAACGGGCAACCTGCCGGCCCGTCGAACTTGATGATCCTGGAGTGCTTTGCGGATCGAACCCTCGAGAGAGGGATGGTGCCCAGGAGAGGACTCGAACCTCCACGGTGTTACCCGCTGCTACCTGAAAGCAGTGCGTCTACCAATTCCGCCACCTGGGCATGCCTCGTCGGCGAGGCTTCGTTTACGGTGCTTCTGGCGGCACGTCAATCACTGAAAATGCGACCGATGCGCTTTCTTCCCATGCACCTCTTCACAGGGGAGCAGCGTTTGACTAGAGACATTCTGACTTTCACACCCAAGCTCCATGCAAGCCCTTCGCCGGGCAGGAGAGTTTCATGATCGGTGCCCTTCGCACGCCTGAGCAGCAAACCGTCACCGTGTTCGGCGGATCAGGTTTTCTCGGCCGCTACGTGGTGAGCCGTCTGGCCGAGCGCGGCTATCGCGTCCTCGTGCCGACCCGCCAGCCGAACCTCGCGAACTTCCTGCCCCTGGGCAAGGTGGGGCAGATCCATCCGATCCACGCCAACCTGCGCAACGAGGATTCGGTGGCTCACGCGGTGGCGCGGGCGGACCATGTGGTCAATCTGGTGGGCATCCTGCAGGAAACCGGCCGCCAGCGCTTCGATGCGCTCCAGGCCCGGGCGCCCGCCATGATCGCGCGGCTCGCCCGCAAGGCCGTGTCCTTCACCCATGTCTCGGCGATCGGCGCGGATGCCAATTCCGAATCGGCCTATGCCCGCACGAAGGCCGAGGGCGAGGCCGCCCTGCTGGCGGAGCGGCCGGACGCGGTGATCCTGCGCCCCTCGCTGATGTTCGGGCCCGGTGACAGCTCCTTCAACCGCTTCGCCACGCTCGCCCGCATGCTCCCCGTGCTGCCGCTGCCAGGGGCCGAGACCCGCTTCCAGCCGGTCTATGCCGGCGACGTGGCCGAGGCCGTCCTGCGGGCCGTGGACGGCGCCGTGCCCGGCGGTCGCGTCTACGAGCTCGGCGGTCCCGAGATGCGCACCATGCGCCAGATGATGGAATTCGTCTTCGAGGTCACCGAACGCAAGCGCGCCATCGTGCCCCTGCCGAGCAACCTGGCCAGGACCGTGGGCAGCGTCCTCGGGACCCTCGATTGGGCGACCCTCGGCCTGATCCCGAACGAGCTCGTGACCACCCGCGACCAGGCCATCCTCCTCGAGACCGACAACGTGGTCTCGGACAGCGCTCTCCGCGAAGGCCGCACGCTCCAGGGGCTCGGCGTTGCGCCCACCACCATCGAGGCGATCGTGCCGAGCTACCTCCTGCGTTTCCGCAAGACCGGCCAGTTCGATCTCAGGCGCAACGCCCCTCCGGGCAACACGCCCGACCTGCTCGCCCCGCGCTCGGGAGGGCCCGGATCCGACTTCCACCCGGAGCGGGCGACCGGCCCGGCCGTCGGCCAGTCGTCGAGCCGCTAGAGCATCGGACCCAGAAATGGACCCATTTTTGGGTCCGATCCTTCAGGTGTTCTCGATCGACGCAGGGGCCGACCGGCGCACCTGGGCCCGCTGCGCCCGCCCCTGCGTGAGCCTCTTGTGCAGGTGCACCATCAGGGCCGCACCGAAGATCGGCGTGATCAGGTTCACCACCGGCACGAGCACCAGGGCCGCCACGACGGCGCCGGCCGCCAGCACGGTGCCCCGGTGCTCGGCGCGCAGGCGCGCCACGTCCTCGGCCGGCCAGAACCGGCCGGCGGCGAGCTCGAAATATTCCCGGCCCAGCAGATAGGCGTTGGCGATGAAGAACGCCCCGATATTGATGCCCGGGATGAAGAACAGCAGCAGGGCGACGAGGTTCACCAGCAGGGACAGGCCGGCGAAGCGGATGCCGTAGAGAAGGGATGTTCCGAAGGGCAGGGCCCGGCCGGGCGGATCGGCCGGAAAATCCTTGCGCTCCACGATCTCGGCCACGTCGTCGAGGAAATAGCCCGCCACGATGGCCGAGATCGCCGGCAGCAGATAGACCAGGGCGACGAAGAGGCCGAATCCCGCCAGGAAGAACGCGAAGCTGTCGATGATCGGATAGCTGGCGCTCAGCTCGTGGTTCGTGAGGAAGATGTCGAACAGCTTGGTCAGCCCGAGCCAGACCAGAACGAGCAGCGCCACCGTCAACCCAATCGACTTCCAGAGAATGCCACGCAGCGCGGGCGAGAAAACCTCGCGGGCCGCGGCGAAAATCGATTGAATCAGCATCTGTCGTTCGTCTCCTGACGAGGCATCCCTTGATCGGGACAGCGGACCTTACTTATGAACGAGGCCGCCGCAAAGCGAGAGGTGGGTCCATCGTGTCGTCTGAAACGTCGGGGAGCGCGAATGCCGATCTGGATGTGGCGGTCGTCGGCGCGGGCAGCGCCGGGATCGCGGCGGCCCGACGCCTGCTGGCCGCCGGCCTGACGGTCGCGGTCCTGGAGGCCCGGGACCGCCCCGGCGGGCGCACGGTCACGCGCCGCTTCAGGGGCCACCCGGTCGATCTCGGGGCCCATTGGCTCCATGCGGGACCGATCAATCCGCTGGTCCGGCTCGGGCGCCTGCGCGCAGAGCCCCTGCGCCGGGCGCCGGCGGACGGGCATGTCTTCGTGCGCGGCAGGCCGGGCAGCCGGGCCGAGCGCGCGGCTCTCGACCGGGCCTTCGACCGGGCCGACCGGGCCATGACCCAGGCGGCGACGGCTCGCGAGGACCAGGCGGCCGCGAGGTCGCTTCCGCCCCTGGGGCCGCATGGGCAGCGGGTGGCGGCCATCCACGGCCTCGTATCGGGCCGGCCCCTCGAGGAGGTCAGCCTGCACGACTTTCCGAGCATGGAATATGCGGACAACCTGTTCATCGCCGGTGGTCTCGGCGCCTATCTGCGCCGCCTCGGCCAGGGCGTCCCGGTGCGGCTCGGCACCGCCGTCCAGTCCATCGACTGGTCGGGACAGGGGGTGAGACTCGACAGTTCGGCGGGAACGCTCCGGGCCAGGGCGGCCATCGTCACGGCGCCGATGGCCGTGCTCCAGCGGGATGCGATCCGGTTCGCGCCCGCGCTTCCCAGCCGTGTCGGGGAAGCCGTCCACGGCTTCACGCAGGGCGTCTACGAACACGTGGTCCTGCATTGGCCCGACGCCCCCTTTCGCGGTGCGGACCGGCTGGCGAGCCTGACGGGAACCCGCCGTCAGCCGCCAGGCCTCCTCACGCGGATCGACGGCACCCCGTTTCATTTCTTCGAGCTCGATCAGCCCACGGCCGCCGGCTTCGACCGGCGCGATCCCCACGCGCCGTTCCGCTATGCGCGCGAGGTCCTGGCCGAGCATTTCGGCCATCGGGCGGTCCGGAACCTTGCCGCCGTGCATGCGACGGCCTGGCGGCACGATTCCTGGTCGCGCGCCTCCTGGGCCGTGGTGCCGCCGGGGCTCTCTGCCATCCGCGACGTCCTGAAGGCGCCGGTCGGGGACCGGATCTGGTTCGCCGGCGAGGCGCTCTCGCGCGCCCAGTGGGGCACCGCCGGGGGAGCCTGGGAGGAGGGCGAGCGGGCGGCCAGGGAGGTCATCGCGCAGCTGCGCTGAGCCGGGTCAGGGCTCGGGCGATGCCGAATCGAGGCGCGTGCGCACCCAGGTCACGGCTTCGTCGAGAGAGGCCAGGACCGGGGGCGTCACGCTCAGCAGAGCGCTGCAAGGGCCGAAGCCGGCCTCCAGAAACCAGCCTCCGGCCCGCTCCGTCCCGCCGATGGTCTCCTCCGGGGTCACCCAGCTGAAAACCGCCACCAGCTGCCCGTCCGCGAGGACGAGCCGTCCCTCGTGACTGCCGCCATCCGCCATGACGGGCATCGTCTGGAGAGTGATTTGATTCATCGTTCGCACCCCGGTCAGGATGATCGATCTTCGTTCTGGAGGCTGAGATAGGTCGAGGTGAACTCGCCGACCTTCTTCAGCCGGTCCCAATCGAGAATGGTCAACGCGTCGCCCTGGAAGCGGATCAGGCCTTCCTTGCGAAGCTCCTGGAGCACGCGGTTCACATGGACGGTCGAAAGGCCGAGCGTGTCGCCGAGTTCCGCCTGGGTGACGGGGAGCTGGATCGTATCGCCGTCGGCGCGCCCGATGACCTTCAGGCGCAGGTACAGCTCGCAGATCAGATGCGCCATGTGGGCGGTCGCGGAGAGGCGCCCCATGGCGGTCAGCCATTCCCGGTGGATGGCGCCGTCGATCAGCGTATTGAGCCAGAGCAGCCTCGTGAGATGCGGATATTCGTCAGAGATCTTCTCGAGGGTCGCATGCGGAACGAGAGCGATGCGGCAGTTGGTGAGCGCCACGACCCCATGGTCCATGGTCTTCAGAAGGAAGCTGTGCAGGTCGATGAAGTCGCCAGCGACATGGAGCGCCGAAATCTGCCGGCGGCCGTTCGAGACGATCTTGTAGCGGGCCGCGAAGCCTTCCAGGAGCAGCGAGCTTTCCGCCGGGCGATCGCCCTCGCGCAGGACGTCGTCGTCGGCCTCGACCACGCGAATGCGGGCGACGGCGTTCTCGAGGACTTTCTTCTCGTCGTCGGAGAGCCTGTCATAGGTCTCGAGCTTCAGAATGAGGGGATTGGTCATCAAGGCCATGGGGATAGGAACATCCCTGTTCTGGCCAATCTCCTTTCTCAGCCGCACTCACATATGTTTATGCCCGTGATGGATTTTGGTCGCACCGGCCCCGCTCCCGTCATCCGATCCGGACGGGGGCATGGAAGCATCGCCCGGGTCGTGCGGGAAATCCTTCCCGGGCCCCGGACGAGGTCCAGGCGTTCCGACCCGGCACCCGTCAGAGCATGCTGGGCAGGACGCGGTCCGGCGGCTTGTGGCCGTCGACGAAGGCCCGGATGTTGACGATGACCTTCTCGCCCATGGCCACGCGGCCTTCATGGGTGGCGGAGCCCATGTGGGGCAGCACCACCACCTTGCCCTGCTTGGCGAGCCTCACGAGCCGCGGATTGACGGCCGGCTCCTCCTCGAACACGTCGAGACCGGCTCCCGCAAGGGCCCCGGCCTCGATGAGCTTGGTGAGCGCGCCCTCGTCGATGATCTCGCCCCGGGCGGTGTTCACCAGGATGGCGTCGGGCTTCATGAGCTTGAGGCGCCGGGCCGAGAGCAGGTGGTAGGTGGCCGGCGTATGCGGGCAGTTGACCGACACGATGTCCATGCGGGCCAGCATCTGGTCGAGGGATTCCCAGTAGGTCGCCTCGAGTTCGGCCTCGATCCTCGGCGGCACGTGGCGGCGGTTGTGATAGTGGATCGACAGCCCGAACGCCTTGGCCCGCCGGGCCAGAGCCTGGCCGATGCGCCCCATGCCGACGATGCCGAGGCGCTTTCCCGTGATGCGCCGGCCGAGCATCCAGGTGGGCGACCAGCCGGCCCAGTTCCCGTCCGGGATCACCCGGGCCCCTTCCGGGATGCGGCGGGCGACCGCCAGGATCAGCGCCATGGTCATGTCGGCCGTGTCCTCGGTGAGGACGCCGGGCGTGTTGGTGACGGTGACGCCCCGGGCCACGGCGGCCGACACGTCGATGTTGTCGACCCCGTTGCCGAAATTGGCGACGAGCTTCAGGCTGGGGCCCGCCTGCTCCAGCACCGCGGCGTCGATCTCGTCCGTGATGGTCGGCACGAGCACGTCGGCGGTCTTCACCGCGTCGGCGAGCTCTTGCGCCGAGAGGGGCCTGTCCTCCAGGTTGAGGCGCGTGTCGAACAATTCGCGCAGGCGAGTTTCGATCACGTCGGGCAGGCGGCGGGTGACAACGACGACGGGTCTCTTTTTCATCGGCTTCAAGCGTCCCCAGCACTGGTGCCCGATCAGCCGAAGTGTGAGCGGTTCGGCGTCACGATCAGGCACAATTCAATAAGTGAGAGCGCGACCGAACGCAAAACCGGTGGCCACTTTTGCTGATCACGCTCAAAAACCCGCGAAGTTCAAAGAGTTTCACGCTCTCTTAACTCTGCTTCGGCGATCAAAGGTGACGACCCGCCGCGTGGCGGCATCCGTCAAGCTTCTCTACCAGAGCCTCAACCCAAGACAAAGCCACTATCCGGGGGAACCATGCGCAAGATCGTCCTTGCCCTTGCTCTTGTCGGCCTGAGCGCCGCTTCGGCCTTCGGTCAGCAGCCGCCGGGCGGGCGTCTCGGCACGGGCCTGCCGGTGCCGCGCTATGTCAGCCTCAAGACGGACCGGGTGAACCTGCGCGAGGGCCCGTCGAAGGATCACAGGACCGCCTGGGTGTTCCAGCGCGCCGGCCTGCCGGTGGAGATCATCGCCGAGTACGAGACCTGGCGGCGCATCCGCGATTCGGAGGGCACGGAAGGATGGGTCCTCCACTCGCTCCTGTCCGGGCGCCGCACCGCCCTGGTGATGCCGTGGGCGAAGGGCAACCAGCCGCCGATCAGCCTGTTCGACCGGTCCGACGACAAGGGCAACGTGGTGGCTCATCTGCAGCCGAGCGTGATCACCAACATCAAGGGCTGCGACGGCAGGTGGTGCCACGTCACCATCGTGATGGACGGTGCCCGCGACGTGGACGGGTTCATTCAGCAGGAGAAGCTCTGGGGCGTCTATCCCAACGAGACCGTGGAATAGCCCGTTTCCGATTTGGCAAGCTTTTGGGCGCTAGAAGGCAATATCGTTTCCATTCATCCGAAAGCCTGCCTCGATGAGCCTCAACCTGAGCTTCAAACTGCTGCCGATCCTGGCCCTGGTCCTCGGCATCGCGTCGATCGTCGCGCCGCGCTTCCTCAACGTCTTCGTGGCGATCTTCCTGATTGCCTATGCGCTCGTGGGCTTCGGCTTCATCCGCTGACCGCATCGAAGCGGTAGCGGTAGGAATTCGTCTCCCGCTGCTCGAAGCCCAGCCGCCGGTAGAGACGGTTCGCGGCCTCGCGGGCCGGGCGCGACGTGAGGTCGACGGTCTTGGCGTTCAGGCGACGGGCCTGATCCAGCGCCGACCGGACGAGGGCCTCGCCGATGCCCCGGCCCCGATGGTGCTCGTCCACCACCACGTCGTCGATAAAGGCCCGCGCGCCCGTCGGGGCCTGGAACCATCCGAGCGTCAGCATCCCGGCCACGTGCCCATCGCAGCGGGCCAGGATGAGCAGGCACGAGGACGAGGCCAGGATCGCGTCGAGATCCTCCCTGCCCAAGGCCTTCGGCGCCGAGGTCAGCTGGGGGAGCAGCCGGTTGACCGCCTCGACCAGTTCGGCCGACCCGGCGGACGCGATCTCGATCTGCAACACGCTCATTCCCGGACGCTCCTTCTCGATCAAGCCTAGAGCATCGGACCCAAAAGTGGACCCACTTTTGGGTCCGATGCTTCAGTGCGGATGCAGGCGCCGGAGAAGCCTCGCCCCGAAGACGTTCACCGCCAGGCCCAGGACGATCACGGCCCCGCCGAAGGCCTCGATCGGGTGCATGGCTTCTCCGAGAATGAGAGCCGAGCCCAGGATCCCGGCCACCGGGACGAACAGGGCGAAGGGCGTCACCGTGGCGGCCGGGTGGCGGGACAGGAGATAGGCCCAGACGCCGAACGCCAAGATGGTCGTCGGATAGGCGAGATACATCACCGCCGCCAGGGTGCCGCCGTCGATCCGCGCCAGCGCCGCGAGGACCCGGCCGGGCCCGTCGAGCCAGAGCGACAGGCCGACCAGCGGCAGTGGCGCCACGAGGCTCGACCAGACGATGAAGCCCAGCATGTCGACCCGGCCGGCCCGCTTCGACACGATGTTGGCCACGCCCCAGGAGGCGGCCGCGAGCACGGTCATCAGGAACGGGACGGCGCTTCCGCCGGTCATGCGCGGCACGGCGATGAGCGCAAGGCCGAGGCTCGCCACGAGGCCGCCGATCACCTGGTGCGGCCCGGGCCGCTCTCCCATGACGAGAGCCGCGAAGAGGATCGTGAAGAAGACCTGCGCCTGCATGACCACGGAGGCGAGGCTCGCCGGCATGCCGATGGCGAGCGCCGCGAACAGCAGCCCGAACTGGGCGACGCCGAGGAAGAACCCGTAGGCGACGACGTTGCGCCAATCGGTCCTGGGCCGCGGGACGAAGAAGACGGCCGGAAGGGCCGCGAACAGGAATCGCAGCGCCGCCAGCAGCAGCGGCGGCGTGGTGCCGACCCCGAGCTTGATGACGACGAAGCTCAGGCCCCAGAGGGCCGTGACGAAAAGGGCGGCGAGGCTATGGGTGAGCGGCATGTGTCAAGACCGGGAGGCCGCTCGCTCGAAGGCCGGGCTGCGGGACGTCAGGCGCCCTTGCGGCGCAGGCGCACGATCACCTCGACGCCGGCCACTTCCATGCCGTCCGGCGGCTCGGGCAGGTCGGCGACGCTGAGGCCGGAGGACGGCATGTCGACCAGCTCGCCCTCGTCTTCCAGGAAGAAGTGGTGGTGCTCGGTCGGATTGGTGTCGAAATAGGCCTTGGCGCCGTCGACGGCGAGCTGGCGCAGAAGGCCGGCTTCCGTGAACTGGTGCAGGGTGTTGTAGACGGTCGCCAGGGAGACCGGGACGCGGGCGCGGGACGCCTCGTCGAAGAGCATTTCCGCCGTGATGTGCCGATCGCCCTTGCCGAACAGGAGCCAGCCCAGAGAGACGCGCTGCCGGGTCGGACGCAGGCCGACCCGACGCAGCTTGTCCCGCAACTCGGACACGGGGCACCCCTTCCGGGACGCCGGAGTGGTCGTGGACTCGATATAGGCGGACAAAGGATCGGTCATCGGCGGAACTGAATGAGGGATGGGCGCTTCTAACATCACAATCATAAGAAAGCGAGAGGGTGACTGCAAGGCTGCCCTGCGATGACGGCTGACATGCTCCTCGAACACGACGGAAGAATCCCGGCTCGGGTCCCTTGGATGGATGGCCAAGCCTGTGCTACCAGAGCCGGCAATCAGGTCTCGGGAGTCCCCCGGGGCTGCCTTTTGTGACGACGCGATGAAAGGATCGGCATCCGGCATGGCCCGCCAGTCCAGCTTTACCTATGAAGAGCTTCTCGCCTGCGGGCGCGGAGAATTGTTCGGCCCCGGCAACGCGCAGCTGCCGCTTCCGCCCATGCTCATGTTCGACCGGATCACGTCGATCGGCGAGGATGGCGGCGCCTATGGCAAGGGCCATGTGCTGGCGGAACTCGACGTGCGGCCGGACCTCTGGTTCTTCCCCTGCCACTTCGCGGGCGACCCGGTCATGCCGGGCTGCCTGGGGCTCGATGCCCTCTGGCAGATGACGGGCTTCTTCCTGGGCTGGGGCGGCTCCCCCGGCCGCGGCCGGGCGCTGGGCGTCGGCGAGGTGAAGTTCAGCGATCAGGTGCTGCCCACCGTCAAGAAGGTCGTCTACGGGGTCGATCTCAAGCGCGTCTTCCGCTCGAAGCTGGTGCTGGGCATCGCGGATGGCTGGCTGGAGGCCGACGGGCGCCGGATCTACGAGGCCAAGGACATGCGCGTCGGCCTGTTCCAGGCGGAGGCGGCCGCGGGGGGCTAGGCCTTTTGGCGCTCACCGACCGTCAACGGGCGTCCCATCGTATTGACAAAACGCATTCTTTTTTAAAGAACCGGCCCTGCCGTGCCACGGCAGGGCCTTCGAGCCTGGGACCACGCTTTCATCCCATTCGCATGGCTCAGTGTTGAGAATGCGCATCCTCGGCCTTACGTGTGGAATGGTTGAGGCTGGCAGTGAAGATCCTTTGAAGAGGTTAGGCTATGAGGCGGGTCGTCGTCACCGGAATGGGCATCGTGTCGTCCATCGGCAACAACACGCAGGAGGTTCTGGCCTCCCTGCGTGAAGCGAAGTCCGGCATCAGCAAGGCCGAGGACTACACGAAATACGGCTTCCGCTGCCAGGTTCACGGGGCTCCCAGCCTCAACCCCGAGGAGATCGTCGACCGGCGCGCCATGCGCTTCCACGCCCGGGGCACGGCCTGGAACCACGTGGCCATGGACCAGGCGATCCGGGACGCCGGCCTCGAGGAGAGCGACATCTCCAACGAGCGCACCGGCATCATCATGGGCTCGGGCGGTCCGTCCACCCGCATCATCATGGAAGCGGCCGACATCACCCGCGAGAAGGGCCCCAAGCGCATCGGCCCCTTCGCGGTCCCGAAGGCCATGTCGTCCACGGCATCGGCCACGCTGGCGACCTGGTTCAAGATCAAGGGCGTGAACTATTCGATCTCGTCCGCCTGCGCGACGTCCAACCACTGCGTCGGCAACGCCTACGAGATGATCCAGTACGGCAAGCAGGACGTGATGTTCGCCGGCGGCTGCGAGGACCTCGACTGGACCATGTCCAACCTGTTCGACGCCATGGGGGCCATGTCGACCAAGTACAACGATACCCCGTCCCGCGCCTCCCGGGCCTATGACGCCAATCGCGACGGCTTCGTCATCGCCGGCGGGGCGGGCGTGCTGGTGCTGGAGGAGCTGGAGCACGCCAAGGCGCGCGGCGCCCGGATCTACGGCGAGATCGTCGGCTACGGCATGACCTCGGACGGCTACGACATGGTGGCCCCCTCGGGCGAGGGCGCGATCCGCTGCATGCGCATGGCCCTCAAGGAGGTCCACAATCCGGTCGACTACATCAACCCGCACGCCACCTCGACCCCGGTGGGCGACCAGAAGGAGATCGAGGCGATCCGCACGGTCTTCGGCGCCGGCGACAAGTGCCCGCCGATCTCCGCGACGAAATCGCTCACCGGCCACTCGCTCGGCGCCACCGGCGTGCAGGAGGCGATCTACTCGCTTCTCATGATGAACAACGGCTTCATCTGCGAGAGCGCCCATATCGACGAGCTCGATCCGGAATTCGCCGACATGAACATCGTCCGCAAGCGGATCGACGATGCCAGGATCGACACGGTCCTGTCGAACTCCTTCGGCTTCGGCGGCACCAATGCCACACTCGTCTTCAGCCGGTTCAACGGGTAAAGCATCATGCGGACGAAAGCGGGTCACTGACGTGGCCCTTCGGGTCCGCTCGGACGATGTGCTCTTCAAAAGGGGGCATCGGATAAATCCCAAAAGTGGTTTCCACTTTTGGGTCCGATGCTCTACCGTCATAAACCTGAGACAGCTGCATGCGATGCCCCGACGAACCCAAGGGGACCTCGCATGGACACGCTGAATCATACCGACATTCCGGCTCGCGATGCACACTTTCATAACAATTCGCGTCGCACCATGGAGCCGATGCATAGGGGGACCCAAGTGACCGGTCTGATGCAAGGAAAGCGCGGCCTCATCATGGGCGTCGCCAACGACCATTCCATCGCCTGGGGCATCGCTAAGACCCTGGCCCAGCACGGGGCGGAGCTCGCCTTCACCTATCAGGGCGAGGCTCTGGGCAAGCGGGTCGCTCCCCTGGCGCAGTCGCTCGGCTCCAGCTTGGTGATCCCCTGCGATGTGGAGGACATCGCCTCCGTCGATGCGGTGTTCGAGACCCTGGACCGGCAGTGGGAGAACCTCGATTTCGTCGTCCACGCGATCGGCTTCTCCGACAAGTCGCAGCTCAAGGGCTCCTATGTGGACGTCACCACCCGGGAGAACTTCTCGCGCACCATGGTGATCTCCTGCTTCTCCTTCACGGAAATCGCCCAGCGCGCCGCCAAGAGGATGAGGAACGGCGGGTCGCTCCTGACCCTGACCTATGGCGGCTCGACCCGGGTCATGCCCAACTACAACGTGATGGGCGTGGCCAAGGCGGCCCTGGAAGCCTCCATGCGCTACATCGCGTCCGATCTCGGCCCCCAGGGGATCCGCTGCAACGCGATCTCGGCCGGCCCCGTGCGAACGCTGGCCGGCGCGGGCATCTCGGACGCCCGCCTCATGTTCACCTACCAGAAGGCCCATGCCCCCCTGCGCCGGACGGTGACCATCGAGGATATCGGCGGCTCGGCCCTCTACCTGTTGTCGGACCTCTCCAACGGCGTGACCGGCGAGATCCACTACGTGGATTCGGGCTACAACATCATCTCGATGCCGCGCCCCGAGGTGCTCAAGGCCCAGGATGCCGCGGGCGTGACCGGGGAAGAGGGCTGAGGCGGTCGGACGACGGGCGGAAGGGCTCCGGCTGGCCTTCCCGCCTTGGGCGTCCCCGGCCTCGGACGCGCGCTTAACCTTACCTGTAAAGCATCAGTCGAGTTCAGCTCCTCCAGCTCCCTGGAGAGGGCGGATCGCGCCGTTCGCCCTGATGGACAGGACTCACAATATAGGCCAAGAATTTATTCGATATTTGCGGCATCCTGGTTTGCCCTATGCATTGGAATGAGGACGTCGGACTCGCCTCGGCACGTGAGACATCTCGGGAAGATTTGCTCCTGACGCAGAGGATTAATCCGAGCATCGACGATAGTCTGTATCAATATGCGTTCGCCTTGAGCCGGCAGATTCCCTGGCTGGCCGATTCGGACGGGAAGGTGGTTCAGGTCGGGCCCGGCTGGGCCGAGTGGATCGGTCTGCCGCCCGAGCAGCTGGT
The DNA here is from genome assembly GCF_025460805.1 of Microvirga sesbaniae. Lineage (GTDB taxonomy): Bacteria > Pseudomonadota > Alphaproteobacteria > Rhizobiales > Beijerinckiaceae > Microvirga > Microvirga sesbaniae. Next base: position 375,843 of record NZ_JAMXFJ010000004.1, read on the forward strand.
CGACAACGGTTGGGTGAAGCTGGTCCACCCCGACGACCTGCCCCGGCTGCTCCAGTCCAGACGCGAGAGTCTCGCCAGCGGGTCGCCCTATCAATGCGAATATCGGATCAGGACGGCCGACGGGGCTTTCCGCTGGTGCCGCTCCAGTTCGGCGGCCCGGCGCGACGACACCGGGGCGATCGCCTTCTGGTACGGCACCACGGAAGACATCCACGACCGGAAGGAGGCGGAGCTGACCCTCCAGGGTCAAGCCCGCGTGCTGGAGATGGTTGCCGCCGGCCAGGCGCTCGGGGACATCCTGGCCGCGCTCTGCCGGCTGGCGGAAGCGCAGCTGCCCGGCGCGCGGTGCTCGGTCCTGCTGCACGATCCGGAGCATGGACGGCTCCGGCACGGCGCCGCCCCCGGCCTGCCGGCCGCCTACAATGCCGCGGTCGACGGCTTGAGGACCGGTCCGGTGGCGGGATCCTGCGGGACGGCCGTTCACACCCGCAGCAGCGTCATCGTCACCGATATCGCGTCGGACCCCCTCTGGGCGCCCTGGCGCGAACTCGCCCTGTCCCACCATCTCCGGGCCTGCTGGTCGAAGCCGATCGTCTCCCGGTCCGGCGACGTGCTCGGCACGTTCGCCTCCTATTACGACGAGCCCCGCACCCCGACCTGCGACGAAATGGAGCGCATGGAGGCCGTGCTGCATCTGGCCGCGCTGGCCCTGGAGCGGCAGCGGGACGACGCGGCCCTGCGCGAAAGCGAGGCGCATCACCGCCACTCCGTCGAGCTCAATCCTCAGATTTCGTGGACGGCCGATCCGCAGGGCAATCTCCTCGACGTCTCGTCGCGCTGGTGCGATCGCACCGGCACGGGCATGGACGATGCGCTCGGCTCCGGCTGGACCCGGTCGCTTCATCCGGACGACCTGCCCCTCACCCTGGACCGGTGGTCCCGTTCCCTGGCGACAGGCCAGGAGCTCGACGTGGATTATCGCCTGCGCATGGCGGACGGGACCTATCGCTGGTTCCGCTCCCGGGCGGCGGCCCGGCGCGCCGGGGACGGAACCGTGATCCGCTGGTACGGGACGGTGGAGGACATCCACGACCGCAAGCTCACGGAGGAAACCCTCCGCTGGGCGGCCCACCACGACGATCTCACGGGCCTCGCCAACCGCAGGCTGTTCCGCGAGCGCCTGCAGCAGGCGCTCGACGGAACCTCGGGTCCGTCCCGGGCGACAGGCCTTCTGGTGATGGACCTCGACCACCTCAAGCAGATCAACGACCGGTTCGGTCACGATGCCGGGGACGCTCTCCTGAAGGAGTTCGCCCAGCGCCTGCGCAGCGTCGCAGACTCCGCGGACACGATCGCCCGTCTCGGCGGTGACGAGTTCGCCGTCATCCTGCCGGAGATCGCCGGCGAGGGGGACGTGACCCGGATGGCCGACACCATCCTGGCCCGCATGCAGGAGCCCCTGAAGCGGGACGGCAAGCTGCTGGACTGCCGCACCAGCATCGGGGGTGCGGTTTCGGTCGGCACCGGCATGAGCCCGGAAGAGCTCCAGAAGCAGGCCGATCTGGCGCTCTACCGCAGCAAGACCTCAGGACGCGGCTCGTTCAGGATGTTCGTCGCGACCATGCGCGAGGAGTCGCAACGGACCGCCTCGGCCCTCGACGTGGCGGTGCGGGCGGTGGCATCGGACTGGATCGTGCCGTTCTATCAGCCGAAGGTGATGCTGGCCACGGGCGCGCTGAGCGGGTTCGAAGCGCTCCTGCGCTGGCATCATCCGGACGGCGGAATCCAGTCGCCGGAAAAGATCGCGCCCGCCTTCAACGACACCGAGCTCGGCACCGCCATCGGCGAGCGCATGCGCTCATGCATCTTCCGGGACATCCGCGGCTGGCTCGATGCGGGCCTCGATGTCGGGCGCATCGCGATCAACGTGTCGGCCGCCGAGTTCCGGCGCGACAATTATGCCGAGCGGGTGCTCGACGACCTGAGACGCATGGAGGTGCCGGCCCGCTGCCTCGAGGTGGAGGTCACCGAGAGCGTGTTTCTCGATTCCGGCGCCGAATACGTGGAGCGCGCCCTGCGGGCCCTGTGCGCGGAGGGCGTGACGATCGCCCTCGACGATTTCGGCACCGGCTACGCGTCGCTGTCGCACCTCAAGCGCTTCCCGGTCGACGCGATCAAGATCGACCGGACCTTCGTGGGCGGCCTGGAGACCGATGCGGACGACGCCGCCATCGTCCGGGCGCTCCTGAGCCTGGGCCGCAATCTCGGCATCGAGGTGGTGGCCGAGGGCGTCGAGACCGCCTTCCAGGCGACGCTCCTGCAGCGCATGAGCTGCGATCTCGTGCAGGGCTACCATTTCGGCCGCCCCATGCCGGCCGGGAACGTGCCGCACTTCGTCACCTCGTGGGTGGGCGTGTGAGGATCGTCGCGGGCACCCTGCTTCACGGCGGCGCGAGAAAGCCAACCTTGGCCTTGCCAGCGCCATGATCGGACGGCACGAGAGACTTTCCTTACGTGAGTTCCGCCCATGATCCTGTCCCGCCGCGTCGTTCTCGCCGGCCTCGCCCTGTCCGGCACGAAAGTTCCCGTCCTCGCGCAAGCCGCCCCGGAGCCGCAGCTGATCCCGGTGGAGCTGATCGAGAACGCCCTGAGCCTGCCCTCGGCCGTGCGCCTCGGCCACCCGCATGGCGACGTGATCATGGTGGAGTATTTCGACTACAACTGCCCCTGGTGCAAACGCTCGGCGCAGGCCCTGCCCGAACTGCTCAAGGCCGAGCCCGAGCTCTCCTACGTGCTGGTGAATTTCGCCGTGCTGAGCCCGCAATCGGTCGCCGCCACCCGGGCGGCCCTGGCCTATCTGCAGCTCGCCGGCCCCGGGCGCTACCTGCCGCTGCACCTGGCCCTGTTCTCCTTGCGCGGCACGGTCGACGGAGCCCGGGCCCTGGCGGAGGCCGAGCGCCTCGGCGGCGACATGAAGCGCATGACGGAACTCGCCGACAGCGAGACGACCACCGGCTGGATGAAAGACGCCTTCGCGACCGGCAGCGATCTCGGGCTCGTCGCGACTCCGTCGTTCCTGATCGGCACGCAGGCCTATATCGGCGGCATGAGCCTGGAGCAGAAGCGCGACGCCATCGCCCGGGCCAGAGGGTAGCGAACGCTGCGTCCCCGTTCCCGTCGCCGCCGGGTTCGTCCCGGTGATCTCGATCGTTCGAAGCGCAGCGCCTTCCCGGATCGGGATGGCCGGGACGAGCCCGGCCATGATTAGGGAAGAGTCGCGCCACTCGACCCTGCCCCTCCGTGTCATCACCGGGCCTGTCCCGGTGATCCCGATGGATTGAAGCGCCGACCCTCACCGGATCGGAATGGCCGGCACAGGGCCGGTGATGACGTGCGGAGGGTGTCAGGACGTCGGGACGGGCGGGGGCCATGACGCGGAGGTTCCGTTGGCTGCACCACGCCTTCCCGCGTCGGAGCGGGGAAAGTTGCGGCCGGTCGGTGGACCCGTTAAGCCCCGGGCATGTCGCTCATCCGCTCCTCGCTCCTGGTCGGCCTCGGCTCCGTGGCCTCGCGCGTCCTCGGCTTCGTCCGGGACATGCTGTTCGCCCAGGCCCTGGGCGCGGGGCCCGTGGCGGATGCGTTCCTCGCGGCCTTTCGCCTGCCCAACCTCGTCCGCCGTACCGTGGGCGAGGGCGGGCTCAACGCGGCCCTGATCCCGGCCCTCGGACGCCTGGAGCCGGAGGAGGCCGCCGTCACGGCCGGCGACGTGCTGGGCGTGTTCGGGCTGGCGCTCGTCGGGCTCACGGCCCTCGTGGAGCTCGGCGCGGGGGCGCTCGCCCTGCTGCTCGTGCCGGGGCTGCACGAGGACGGCGGAACCCTGGCCCTGGTGGCGCTCTATACCCGCCTGGCTTTCCCGATCGTGCCCTGTGCGGCCCTCGCGTCCATCGGGGCCGCCATCCTGAACCTGCACGGACGCTTCGTCGCGACGGCCCTCGCGCCGCTCGCCGTCAACGGCGGCCTGATCCTGACGCTCCTGGCCCTGGAGGTCGTCGCGCCCCTCCCGCTCGCGCGGAAGGCCGCTTGGCTCGCGGGGGCGTCGAGCCTCGCGGGGCTGATCCAGCTCGCTCTCGTGGCTGCGGCCCTGCGGAGCGGCCGTGTCCGGCTCGTGCGCCTGCGCAGGCCGCGCCGGTCGCCGCTGCTGAAGAGCCTCCTTCTCGCCGGCTTTCCCGTGCTGGCGGCCAGCGGGGCCGTGCAGCTCTTCCTCCTCGCGGCGACCCAGATCGCCTCGTTCTGGCCTTCGGGCGTGTCCTGGCTCTACTACGCCGAGCGGGTCGTGCAGCTGCCGCTCGGGCTGATGGCGGCTCTCGGGTCGAGCCTGCTCCTGCCGGAACTGGCCCGCCGCCATCGGGCCGGCGAGATGCGGGCCGTCGTGGCCGCGCAGAACCGGGCGATCGAGGTCTCCCTTCTGCTCGCCCTGCCGGCGAGCGCCGCCCTGATCATCCTGGCCGGGCCCATGAGCCGCGTGCTGTTCGAGCGCGGCGCGTTCGGATCCGCCGACGCCGAGGGCACCGCCCTGGTGCTCATGGCCCTGAGCGTCGGCCTGCCCTTCGCCACCGCGGCCAAGGTGCTGAGCCAGACCCTGTTCGCCCGCGGCTCCCTGAAGGCCGCCGTCGCGGCGACGGCCTTCGGGCTCGCCGTCACGGTCGCGGCCGCCCTGGCCCTCGCCTGGCCCTTGGGCCCGGCCGGGATCGCCCTGGGGGTGAGCATCGGCTGCCTGGGCCATGCGGCCGCCGTGGCCGTCGGCCTTCGCCGATACGGCCTCTGGTCGCCCGACCGGGCCCTGGCCGGGCGGGTGGTGCGGATCGCCGCGGCGGCGGCCGCGATGGGCCTCGGACTCGCGGCCGCCACGCGCGTCCTCCCGCAGATCGGCACCCTGTCCCTCGCGGGGCTGTGCCTGGGGGGCCTCGCGGTCTACGGCCTTGCCGCCGTGGCGACCGGCGCCCTGACCCGGGACGATTGGACCGCGCTCACGAAACAATCGTGAGAACCCGAAACAATCGCGAGAACCCGGAAAACATCACGAGAACCCTGAAAACATCACGAGAACCCTTGCATCGTGGCACGGCCCTGTCATAAGGCGCGCCTCGATGGAGCGATCGGACGCGGAAGACCCGCACGTCGCTCCGGGACAAGAAGTCAGACCTATCCGGGGCGGTTGGCGGTTGACCCTGAAACCCGCGCCTGCCCTCTGTCGGAGTTCAACACGATGGCGCAGTTCAAGGAGCTGGTGTTCTCGGGCGTTCAGCCCACCGGCAATCTCCATCTCGGGAATTACCTCGGCGCCATCAAGCGCTTCGTCGCCATGCAGGAGAGCTTCGACTGCATCTATTGCGTCGTCGACATGCACGCGATCACCGTGCCGCAGAACCCGGCCGACCTCACCCGCCAGATCCGCGAGGTGACCGCCGCGTTCCTGGCCGCCGGCATCGATCCCAAGCGCCACATCGTGTTCAACCAGTCCCAGGTGCCGCAGCACGCGGAGCTCGCCTGGGTGTTCAACTGCGTGGCCCGGCTCGGCTGGCTCAACCGCATGACCCAGTTCAAGGACAAGGCGGGCAAGGACCGGGAGAACGCCTCGGTCGGCCTCTACGCCTATCCGGACCTGATGGCGGCCGACATCCTGGTCTACCGGGCCACCCACGTGCCGGTGGGCGAGGACCAGAAGCAGCACCTGGAACTGACCCGCGACATCGCCCAGAAGTTCAACAACGACTGGGCGGAATCGATTGCCGCGAACGGTTTCGGCGATGCCTTCTTCCCGCTGACCGAGCCGATGATCCAGGGCCCCGCCACCCGCGTCATGTCACTGCGCGACGGCTCCAAGAAGATGTCGAAATCGGACCCGTCCGACTACTCGCGCATCAACCTGACCGACGACGCCGACACCATCGCCCAGAAGGTGCGCAAGGCGAAGACCGATCCCGAGCCGCTGCCGAGCGAGGTCGAGGGCCTGAAGGCCCGGCCCGAGGCCGAGAACCTCGTGGCGATCTACGCGGCCCTCATGGACACGACGCCGGACGAGGTGCTGCGCCAGCATGGCGGCTCGCAGTTTTCCGGCTTCAAGGCCGCCCTCGTGGACGTGGCCGTGACGAAGCTCTCCCCCGTGGCCGACGAGATGCGCCGTCTCATGGCCGATCCCGGCCATATCGATGCGGTGCTCGCGGACGGTTCGGCCCGGGCCCGGGCCATTGCGTCGGTGACCATGGACGCCGTCAAGGATATCGTCGGCTTCGTGCGTGCGCGCTGATGGTCGGGCTTGCTCTCGCCATGACGGCAGGGCAGCATCGAGCGCATCGTGCGGAAAAGTGGATCCGGTTTTCCGCGGAAACGATGCGCCAGCGAACAGATGGAGCATCGGATTCGATCCCAAAAGTGCCTTCCACTTTTGGGCCGATGCTCTGGTGATGCAGGAGAGCTGGCTGTGAGCGGCAAACGTCGATCCTACGAATCGGGCCATCGCCCGAAATTCATGGTGGTGGTCGACCAGACGCCGGAATGCGCCCGGGCGGTCCATTTCGCCTCGCGGCGAACGGCCCGCACCGGCGCCAGCATGATCATGCTGGCGGTCGTGGATCCGCCCGACAATTTCGAATGGCTCGGCGTCGGCGAGGCGATGATCGAGGAGGCAAGCGAGGAGGCGCAGAAGCAGCTCGATGCGGCCGCCCGCGAGGCCCGCAGCGCCGCCGGCGTCGATCCCGAGCAGGTGATCCGGGTGGGCGTTCGGGCCGACGAGATCATGAAGCTCATCAACGAGGACGAGGACATCTCCTTCCTGGTGCTGGCCGCGGGCAGCGCCAAGGAAGGACCCGGCCCCCTGGTCTCGACCCTTGCCGGCCGTTCGGCCGCCTCCTTCCCGGTTCCCATCGTGATCGTGCCGGGCAGCCTGACCGATGAAGAGATCGACGCGCTGGCAGGCTGACCTTCGCCGGCTGCCGCACGGCCGGATCCTGCAGCCCCGGCATGCCGCCCGGACACCCATTCTCCCCTTGGAATCCGCCGGCATCCATTCCACATTGGACATGGAACCTGTTAGAACGATTCTAACACCCCTACTCGGCCGGCCTTGAACCGGCGCAGAGGACGAGAGAAGCGATGTTCATCCAGACCGAAGCGACCCCCAATCCCGCCACCTTGAAGTTCCTGCCCGGCCGCGTCGTGATGCCGGAAGGCACGTTCGAGGCGAAGACGCCCGAGCAGGGCGAGATCTCGCCCCTCGCCCAGCGGCTCTTTTCCGTTCCGGGCGTGACCGGCGTGTTCTTCGGCTACGATTTCGTCACCGTCACGAAGGCGGACGGCGAGTGGCAGCACCTGAAGCCGGCCATCCTCGGCGCGATCATGGAGCATTTCATGACCGGCGCGCCGCTCTTCGCCAACGGCTACGGGGCCACGGAGGAGGACGGCGAGGAATTCTTCGACGATGCCGATGCCGCCACGGTCGAGACCATCAAGGAGCTGCTCGAGACCCGCATCCGCCCGGCGGTGGCGGGCGACGGCGGCGACATCACCTTCCGGGGCTTCAAGGAGGGCACCGTTTACCTCGTCATGAAGGGCGCCTGCTCGGGCTGCCCGTCCTCGACGGCGACCCTGCGCCACGGCATCCAGAACCTGCTGCGCCACTTCCTGCCGGACGTGCGCGAGGTGCAGGCCGTCTGATCCAGCCCAAGACATTCAGTTCTCGAAGCACATTCAGTTCTCGAAGCACACTCAGTTCTCGAAGCGCGGCTGCGTCGGCCGCGCTTTTTCTTTGGAGCCTCCCGTTGCCCGCCCTGCCCGATCCCGGAGGAGACCCTGCGCGGTCGCCGATCTTGCGAAGCTCGGCCCGACGAGCGCCAATGCCTCGCCCGGCCGCTTCGTCTTCGTGGTGTCGCGGGAGGCCAAGGAGCGGCTGAGGCCTTATCGCGATGAGGGCAATGTGCGCCAGACCATGAGCGCGCCCGCCACCGTGATCGTCGCCCACGACACGGCGTTCTACGAGAAGCTCCCCGCCCTAGCGCCCAACAGCCCCGAGGCGCGCGGCTGGTTCGCCGGCAAGCCCGAAGCCATCGAACGGGCGGGCTTCCAGGGTTCGTGCCTCCAGGGCGCCTATCTCATCATGGCGGCCCGCGCGCGGGTTCGACCGCCACGGGGTCGACGAGGCGTTCTTCCCGGACGGGAAAGCCAAGTCCAACTTCCTCGTCAAGCTGGGCTACGGCACCCCTGAGAAGCTCCATCCGCGCCAGCCGCGCCTCCCTTTGAGGATTTCTGCGCCATCGCCTGACGGACCATGACGGTCGAGCGGCAAGAAACCGGGTTCCCTCCTCTCCGACTCATGCTCTAAAGAAAGGCGCAGACCTGACGGAGACGAATGTTGCGCGTCCTTGCCATCGATACCGCCCTCGGCGCCTGCTCGGCCTGCATCGTCGAAGCCGGGCAGCCCGTGCCGCTCGCCGCCGAGACCATCCCCATGGACCGCGGCCATGCCGAGGCCCTGATGCCGCTGCTCGACCGGCTCTCGGCCCAGGTCGAGGGCGGCTTCGAGAGCCTGGACCGGGTCGCCGTCACGGTCGGGCCCGGCAGCTATACGGGCCTCCGGGTCGGCATCGCGGCCGCCCGCGGCATCGGCCTGGCGGCCGGCATTCCCGTGGTGGGGGTCGCGACCCTGTCGGCCTTCCTGGCGCCCCTGATGGTGGGCGACCGACGCGGGCTCTTCACCGCGGCCATCGACGCCAAGCACGGCCACATCTACATTCAGGCGATCGCGCCGGGCGGGCGCACGATCATCCCGCCAGGTCTCATGACCTACCGCGATGCGATCCGGCTCCTCGGATCCGGCCCGATCCTCGTCGCCGGATCCGCCTCGGCCATGCTGGCGGCCGAAGCCCGCGCTCAGGGGGTCGAGGCCCACATCAATGACATCGCGGGCTTTCCCGACATCGCCTGGGTGGCCCGCCTCGGCGCGCTGGCCGATCCGAACCAGGCCCTGCCCAAGCCCCTCTACCTGCGCGAGCCCGACGCCAAGCCGCAGGATGGGGGCCGGATCGCCCGGCAATAGCATCCCCGCCAATAGCATCTCCCCATGAGCATTCTCGACCGGTTCATCCATCCGCCGGCCCCGCGCATCGAAGCCGTCGGGACCGAGGCGGCCGCCCGTCTGGCAGCGATCCACGCTTCGGCCTTCGCCCGCCCCTGGAGCACCCTCGACTTCGAGCGCCTGCTCGGCGAGCGCGGCGTTGTGGCCGACGGCCTCTTTCTCGGACGCACGGCGAAACCGGTCGGCTTCACCCTGTCGCGGATCGTGCTCGACGAGGCGGAGATCATCACGGTGGCGATCGCCGCGGAGGCGCGGGGGAAGGGCCATGCCCGCCCGCTGCTCTCCCGCCACCTCGACGCGCTCGCGCGCCGGGGGGTGGCCCGGGTCCACCTGGAGGTCGAGGAAGGCAATGCGCCGGCCCTCGCCGTCTACCGCCGCCTGGGCTTTCGAGACATCGGACGGAGGGACGGCTATTATCGGAAAGCCGATGGAACGACGGTGGCCGCGCTGACCATGGCCCTGGACCTATAGCCCGCCTCGCTTCCCTCGCCTATAAGCCTCCGCAAGGAGTCATTCGAGCCTTGGTCACACGGAACAGCATATCCGCCAAAACGCGCCGGTCGGACGCCATCGAGCGCGCCTGCCGCGACAAGGGCCTGCGCATGACCGGCCAGCGCCGGATCATCGCGCAGGTCCTCGATTCGGCCGAGGACCACCCGGACGTGGTGGAGCTGCACCGGCGCGCCGCCGAGGTGGACGACCGCATCTCCCTGTCCACAGTCTACCGCACGGTGAAACTCTTCGAGACGGAGGGAATCCTCGAGCGGCTCGATTTCCGCGACGGACGCTCGCGCTACGAGCAGGCCGCGCGGGAGCACCACGATCACCTCATCAACCTGGAAACCGGCGCCGTGATCGAGTTCCGGTCCGAGGAGATCGAGGCGCTGCAGAACGAGATCGCCAAGCGGCTCGGCTACAGGGTCGTCTATCATCGGCTCGAGCTCTACGCGGTGCCGCTCGACAAGGACGACGCGTGACGAGACCCGGCGTCGTCTTCCGGCTCCTTCTGCTCGGCCTGTGCAGCCTCGTGCTCGTGCCCTGGCAGATGCTGGCTCTGCGCTTCGGATGGTCGTCCATGCTGCACCGGCTGCCCGTGTGGTTCCACCGGGCGCTGCTGACGATCTTCAACGTGCGCGTGATCGAGCGGGGAACACCGCCGACCGATGCGCCGACCATCGTCCTGTCGAACCACGTCTCCTGGCTCGACATTCCGGTGATCGGCTCCCTCCACCCGCTCTCCTTCATCGCGAAATCCGAGATCGAGGGCTGGCCGGTGGTCGGCCTGTTCGCGCGGCTCCAGCGCTCGGTCTTCATCGACCGCCAGCGCCGCAAGGCCACCGCCGAGGTGAACGATGCGCTCGCCCACCGGCTGGTGAAGGGCGAGGTGATCGTGCTGTTCGCGGAGGGCACCACGAGCGACGGCAACCGCCTCCTGCCCTTCCGCTCGTCCCTGGTGGGTGCGGCCCAGACGGCCCTCATGCATGACGACGTCGAGCGGGTGTTCCTCCAGCCGCTCGCCATCGCGTATACGCGCCGCAACGGTCTGCCCGTGACCCGGCGGGAGCGCCCCTTCATCGCCTGGTACGGCGACATGGATCTCGCGCCCCACCTGAAGCTGTTCGTCCAGGGTGACCCCCTCGACGTGGTGGTCACCTGGGGCGAGCCGATCCCGTTCAACGGCAACCGCAAGCAGGCCACCGCGTCCGCCGAGGCCGAGGTGCGCCGCGCCCTGAAGGCGGCTTGAGGCCGTTCACCCCCGCGTCGCCTCCACGCCGGACGCTTTCGCCTCCTCCATGAGCCAGGCCCGGAAGGCGGCCAGCGCCGGCCGGTCGGCGGTGGCTTCGGGGCAGACCACGTAATACTGGTAGGCCCCCTTCACCTGCTGCGGGAAGGGCTGAACCAGGCGCCCGGCCTGCAGGTAGTCGCCGATCAGCACGTTGGTGGCGAGAGCCACGCCCTGGCCGGATGCGGCGGCCTGCAGGCAGAGATAGGTGTGGGTGAAGCGCGGGCCGCGGGAGGTGTCGACACCCGTGACGCCGAGAGCCGCGAGCCAGCGGTCCCAGGTGGTGTAGTCCGGCACCCCGCCGACGGCTTCGTGGATGAGGGTGTGACGGCGCAGGTCCGCGGGCTCGCGCAGGGGCCGCTCCGGATCGCCCAGCAGGCCCGCGCTGCACACCGCGAAGAAGTATTCGTCCATCAGCAGGTCGGTGCGCAGGCCCGGATAGGCCCCTTGGCCGAAGCGGATCGCGATATCCACGTCCTCCCGGGCGAAATCGGTGAGCTGCATCGAGACCGAAACTCGGACGTCGAAGTCCGGGTGGCGCGCCTGGAAGGACCCGAGCCGCGGGATGAGCCAGTTCGACGCCAGGCTCGGCATGGCGCTGACCGTGATGACATGGGGGGCTTCCGGGCGCAGGGCCTGGGCCGTGGCGTGATCGAGCCGGTCGAGGATGTCCGACAGGGACGCGGCATAGGCCTGCCCCAAGGGCGTCAGCGCCACGCCGCGGCTCGGCTGGCGGACGAAGAGCGGGCGTCCGAGCCAGGCTTCGAGGGCCTTCACCTGCTGGCCCACGGCGCTCGCCGTGACGGCGATCTCGTCGCCCGCCTTCTCGAAGTTCAGGTGGCGGGACGCAGCCTCGAAGGCGCGCAGGGCGTTCAGGGGCGGAAGGCGTCGGCGGGACATGGCAAATCCGGAGCTTTGCCCAAGTTTTGCTTGGGCATCAGGCAAGAACTTCTCGTTTGCTTATAACCTATCACAGGAGCACATTTCCCTTCAATGCAACGCCATCGAAGGAGACCCGCCATGGCGATCGGACATGCCGCAGCAAATCTTGGGTTCCACGGGGTCGGCCGTGAGCGCAAGCGGAGCGTGCTTCAGTTCCTGCTCAGGGTTGAGGCCTGGCTCGACTCGCGCAGGAACTCCAAGGCTCTGTACCAAATGGACGACCGGGAGCTTGCCGATATCGGGTTGTCGCGCGCCGATGTGGAAGGCTTGAATGTGGACACCTGGCAGGATCACCTGCCGCACGCGTTCAGCCGATGACATCCCGAAAGGCACCCCGATGAAGCTCTATTCCGGCCCCGTGAGCCTCTTCTCCCGCAAGGTCGAGATCGCCCTTCACGAGAAGGGGCTCGCGTTCGAGCAGATCCTGGTGCCGTTCACGCAGACGGCCGGCTACAGCCCGAAGAACCCGGACGTGCTCGCCGTCAATCCCAAGGGGCAAGTCCCGGTCCTCGTGGACGGGGACCTGTCTCTCTACGATTCGACGGTCATCCTCGAATACCTGGAAGACGCCTACCCGGATCCGGCGCTCTATCCGAAGTCCCCGGCAGCGCGGGCCCGGTGCCGGCTCTTCGACGTGTTCGGCGACGAGGTCATGCTGGCGCCGCTGCGTTTCCTGATGCACCGGACCGAGCCGAAGCCCGACGATCTCGAGCGCTGGCACGCCAAGGAAGCCAAGGCCCGGGAGGCCGAACCGGTCCTGGCCGGCCATTTCGCCGAGCTCGACCGGGCGCTCCGGAGCAGGGACTATCTCTGCGGCGCGTTCTCGGCCGCCGATATCGCGGTGTTTATGCCCGTCTTCTGGACCCGCCGCCTCGGCGGCCCATCCCTGAGAGGGCACGAGGCCCTGGCCGGTTGGTATGCGCGGCTCGGCGCCCGTCCGGCCTTCGCTCAAGTCGTGTCCGAGATCCTGGCCGCCGACGCCGCGTTGTCGGCCCCGGTCGAGGGTGCCTTCGGGGATTGAGGAAGGCGGCAGGCCTTTGCCCCCTCTCCCCTCGCCGATCAGGCCGCCGGAAGACCTGCCGGCCGCAGCCGTCCGGCACCGGCCAGGACGAGCGCCGCGACCAGGAAGAGAGCCGCCACCCAGCCGAGATCTCCCACGGTCGCGTAGCGCAGCACCAGCCCGCCGATGAACGAGCCGAGCGCCACGCCGAAATAGAGCGCCGAGCCGTTGAGCGAGAGCGCCAGAGGGGCGCTGCCCGGCGCGATTGCCAGGATCCGGCTCGCCTGGGCGGGCGGAAAGGACCACGACATGACGCCCCAGGGGAACAGGGCGCCGAGGAAGGCCGGCCCGGCCCATCCGTCGGGCAGATGCCCGAGGAGCGCGAAGAACAGCATCATGCCCGTATTGAGGACGATCGCGACCGTCACCATGCGCTGCGCGCCCCAACGGTCGGCCATCTGGCCGCCGAGATAGTTTCCCAGGGCGGCGCCGCTGCCATAGACCAGCAGCACGGTCGGCAGCAGGGATCGGCCGAGGCCGGCGGCCTGGAGGGTCATGGGGGCGATATAGGTGAAGATCATGAAGCCCGCCGTCATGTAGAGCAGCGTCGTCGCCAGCGCCGGGCGGATCCCCGGTTGCGCCAGGACCGCGAACCGGCTCCGGAGCGGCATCCTCGTGCCGCGCAGCCCTTCCGGCAGCATGAGGCGGATCGCCAGGGCGGCGATCACGCCCGCGAGGGCGATGCTCGCATAGGTGCCCCGCCAGCCGGCCCAGCCGGCCACGAAGGCCCCGAGGGGCGCCCCGAACGCGACGGCGAGCGACGTTCCGCCGACCACGATGGCGATCGCCCGCGCCCGGTGGTCGGCATGGGAGATCGCGACCGCGGTCGCCTGGGCGGTCGCGGCGTAGAGCCCGGCCGCGCAGGCGATCACGATCCGGGCGACGAGGAGAACCGCGTAGGTGTGGGCGAAGGCGGCGCTCAGCGCGCCGGCAGCGAAGACCAGGGCGCTTGCGGTGAGGATCGTGCGACGGTCCCGTGCGGCGGTGAGCGCCGTCAGGACCGGCGAGGCGGTCGCGTAGACCAGGGCGAAGGCCACCACGAGGTAGCCGGCCTCGATCAGGGTGACGCCGGTATCCTCGGAGATCTGCGGGAGGAGCGACGCGATGACGAAGCCCTCCGCCCCGATGGCGAAGGTGCCGAGAGCCAGCCAGAAGAGACGCTTGTCCATGCTCCACCCGGTTTGTTCAACGATCATTGAACAATTGAACCTCTTATCCTCCGAAGTCAAGGTCTAGTTCAAGAGATGTTGAACTACGCGAGAAACCCCTTATGTTGAGCGGCATGACCTCCCTGCCCCATCCCCATGCCGATCAGATCGAGCTGGCCCATGTCCTGTCAGCCCTCGGCGACGAGACCCGTCTGGCCATCATCGGGCTTCTGGCCCAGGGCGAGCAGGACGCGATGACCTGCAGCCAGTTCCTGCATCTCGGCTCCAAGACGGGTCTGAGCTATCATCTGGCCAAGCTGCGCGAAGCCGGACTGGTCAGGGTCCGGCCCGAGGGCACGAAGCGCATGATCAGCCTGCGCCGGGCCGACCTCGACCGGCGTTTTCCGGGCTTTCTCGATTCGATCATCGCGTGCCAGGCGGCTCGGCCGAAGCCGGGAACCCAGGCGTAACGGAAGCGCCACGCCGGGTGTTGTCTCTGTCACAGAGGCAACTCTCTTCTCTTGCCGGCCCAAAGCGCTTAAAGACAGGGCTTCACCCTTTCACCACAGGCCGACCCCGTGAAAAAAGTCTTCGTCAAATCCTATGGCTGCCAGATGAACGTCTATGACGCCGAGCGCATGGCCGACATGCTGGCGTCGGAGGGCTACAGCGAAACCGCCGCCATGGAGGAGGCGGACCTGGTCATCCTCAACACCTGCCACATCCGCGAGAAGGCTGCCGAGAAGGTCTATTCAGAGCTCGGCCGCGTGCGCGAGATGAAGAAGGAGCGCGAGGCCCTCGGGCAGGACACGAAGGTCGTGGTGGCGGGCTGCGTCGCCCAGGCCGAGGGCAAGGAGATCCTCCGCCGCGCGCCTGCCGTCGACGTGGTGGTGGGCCCGCAGAACTATCACAACCTCCCGCAGCTCCTGAAGAAGCCTCGGTCCGAGCGCGTCGTCGACACCGAATTCCCGATCGAGGACAAGTTCGACCACCTGCCCAAGCCCTCGAGCGCGGCGATCCGGAACCGGGGCGTGTCGGCGTTCCTCACGATCCAGGAGGGCTGCGACAAGTTCTGTACCTTCTGCGTGGTGCCCTATACCCGCGGGGCGGAGGTCTCGCGGCCGGTGGCCAAGATCCTCGACGAGGCCCTGCGGCTGGCCGATGCGGGCGTGCGCGAGCTGACGCTGATCGGGCAGAACGTGAACGCCTATCACGGCGAGGGCCCGGACGGCTCCGTCTGGTCGCTCGGCCGCCTGCTGCACCGGCTGGCCGAGGTACCGGGCATCGCGCGCCTGCGCTACACCACGAGCCATCCGCGCGACATGGACGACGCCCTGATCGCCGCCCATCGCGACATTCCCGCCGTGATGCCGTACCTGCACCTTCCGGTGCAGTCCGGCTCCGACCGCATCCTCGACGCGATGAACCGCAAGCACACGGGCGACGAGTACCGGCGCCTGATCGCGCGCATCCGTGACGCCCAGCCGGCTCTCGCCCTCTCATCCGACTTCATCGTGGGCTTCCCGGGCGAGACGGATGCGGAGTTCGAGGAGACCATGCGGCTCGTGGCCGATGTGGGCTTCGCCAGCTCCTTCTCGTTCAAGTACAGCCCCCGCCCCGGCACGCCGGCCGCCGAGATCGACGCGCAGGTATCCGAAGCCGTGAAGGCCGAGCGTCTGGCCCTGCTGCAGAATCTGCTGGAAATGCAGCGGCAGGCCTTCAACCACGGAACCGTGGGGCAGACCCTCGACGTTCTCTTGGAGAAGCCGGGTCGTCATCCGGGCCAGATGGCGGGCAAGTCGCCCTATCTGCAAGCCGTGCAGATCGACACCGACCGCCACGCGGTCGGGGAGATCGTGACGGTGCGGATCACGCGGGCCGGCTCCAACAGCCTGTTCGGGGAATGGGTCGGGCCCGGCAGTCAGGCCGCTGCCTAGAGCATCGGCCCAAAAAGTGGACCCGCTTTCGGGATCGGATCCGACGCTCACTTCCTTGAGCGGCGCATCGTGCGGGAAACCGGAGCCACTTTTCCGCACGATGCGCTAGTCTCCGGCCCCGCGAGACCCCATATCCGTCGGCCGCACCCGGTGCGGCGACACTTCAGAGGAGAGGCATTTGAGCCCAGCGGACAATGTGACCGCACGAGCCCAAAAGGGGCGGAACGCCAGCAGCTTGCATCCCGGCGTCGTCGAAGAGGCCGAGATCGTCCTCACCTTCGACGACAACCGCCTCGCCAGCCTCGTCTTCGGACAATACGACCAGAACCTCGCCCATCTGGAGCGGCGCCTGAACGTGACCGCCATCGCCAACGGCAACCGGGTCACCGTGAAGGGCACGCCGGAAGCCTCCGAGATGGGCCGCCGAGTCCTGGAAGGCCTCTACGAGCGCGCCCGCCAGGGCGGAGCGCTCGGACCCGGCGACGTGGACGGCGCCATCGAGGAGAGCACCCTGCAGGGCAGCCTCTTTCCGGCCGCCGAGGAGCCGCCGGTCCCGGGGCTCACCGCCTTCGACCAGATCTCCACGCGCCGGCGCGGTCCGGTCCGCGCCCGCAACGCCTCGCAGAACGCCTATATCAAGGCGCTCAAGACGAATGAGCTCGTCTTCGCCGAAGGCCCGGCCGGCACCGGCAAGACCTGGCTGGCTGTCGGCTACGCGGTGTCGCTGCTCGAGGCCGGTCAGGTCGACCGCCTGATCATCTCCCGTCCGGCCGTGGAAGCCGGCGAGCGGCTCGGCTTCCTGCCGGGCGACATGCGCGAGAAGGTCGATCCCTATCTGCGGCCGATCTACGACGCCCTCTACGACTTCATGGAGGCCCGGCACGTGGACCGGGGCCTGCAGACCGGGATGATCGAGATCGCCCCCTTGGCCTTCATGCGCGGGCGCACCCTCACCAACGCCCTGGTGCTGCTCGACGAGGCGCAGAACACCACGTCGATGCAGATGAAGATGTTCCTGACCCGCCTCGGCGAGGGCTCGCGGATGATCATCACGGGCGATCCGACCCAGATCGACCTGCCGCCGGGCCAGAAATCCGGCCTGGTCGAGGCGGTGCGCATCCTGAACGGCGTCGAGGGGATCGCCCGCGTGACCTTCAAGGAGGCCGACGTGGTGCGCCACGACCTCGTGCGCCGCATTGTGACGGCCTACGACAAGGCCGCCCGCGAGGCGCCGCCGGAGCCGCCGCGCCCGGATTACCGGGACCGCCGGCCGTGATCACTCTCGACATCATGATCGAGGCGGGAGACTGGGGCCGCCTCGATGACGCGGAGGCCCTCGCCCAGAAGGCCGCCCAGGCCGCCCTCGCGGTCACCTACGAGGCGGACGGCGCGTTCGAGGCGAGCGTCCTGCTCGCCGACGATGCCCAGATCCGGGAGCTGAACCGCACCTGGCGGGGCAAGGACAAGCCCACCAACGTGCTCTCCTTCCCGGCGCCGGAGCAGCCGGGCGCGACGGGCCCTCGCCATTTGGGCGATATTGCTTTAGCCTATGAGACGCTGGTGCGCGAATCCGAGGAGGAATCCAAGGAGCTCGCGCATCATTTTGCCCATTTGATCGTCCATGGAGTGCTGCATCTCCTCGGCTACGACCACGAGGTCGAGGCGGAGGCGGAGATCATGGAAGGTCTTGAGGTCAAGGCGCTCGCCACCCTCGGCATCGCCGATCCCTATCGCGATATGGCAGCATGAACGGCTGACAACCCAAAGCAATGAACGAAGATCGAAGTCGTAGCGACCGACCTGTCCGAACCCTCACCGAGACAGACGACACACGCGACCACTGGTACGACCGGGTTCTGACCCGTCTCGGCCTGAAACCCCGCGAATCCATCCGCCACGATCTTGAGGACGTCCTCGCGGAAACCGTCGAGGACACGGATTTCTCGCCCCAGGAGCGGGCGATGCTCAAGAACGTGCTCTCCTTCCACCGCATTCGCGTGGAGGACGTGATGGTGCCGCGCGCCGACATCGTGGCGGTGGCGGCCGACACCAACCTCGGCGAGCTGCTCAGCCTGTTCCGCACGGCGGGCCATTCCCGGCTGCCGGTCTATGGCGAGACCCTGGACGACCCCAAGGGCATGGTCCACATCCGCGACTTCCTCGATTTCATCGCCATGCGGGCCGATGGCGGGGCCGTGGCCGGATCCGGCCACGAGGCTCCCCTGCCGAGCCTCGGCCAGATCGACCTGTCGATGGCGCTCTCCTCCGCCAACATCCTGCGGCCGGTCCTGTTCGTGCCGCGCTCCATGCCGGCCATCGACCTGCTGGTGCGCATGCAGGCGACCCGGACCCACATGGCCCTCGTCATCGACGAATACGGCGGCACCGACGGCCTCGTGTCGATCGAGGATCTGGTCGAGATGGTGGTGGGCGACATCGAGGACGAGCACGACGAGGATTCGACCCTCACGATCGTGCCGGCGGCCGACGGCACCTATATCGCCGACGCCCGCGCCAGCCTCGACGAGGTCAAGGAGGTGCTGGGCCTCGACCTCACCGAGGAGGAAGGGGCCGAGGACATCGATACGATCGGCGGCTTCATCGTGACGCTGGCCGGCCGCGTCCCGTCCCGCAGCGAGGTGATCGAGGGGCCGTCGGGCCTGGAATTCGAGGTCCTCGACGCCGATCCGCGGCGCGTGAAGCGCCTGCGCGTCCATCGCCGCACCCCGGCCTCGACCGAGGTGGAGATCAGCGAGGGGCAACCGGTCGCGCCGCGCCCTGAAAGCGCTGCCGCGGAATGAGGCAGCTGGCGAAATGAGTCTCCTGGCGAAGCGCGTCAGCCTCCTGCGGGGCTGGCGCCGCTGGCTCACGGTCTTCGCGGCTGGGGCCGCCGGCGCCCTGGCCATGCCGCCTTTCGGATTCCTGCCCGCCCTCGTCCTTTCCCTGGCGCCGGCAATCTGGCTCCTGGACGGCACCGTCAGGACCGGTCCGTCTCGCCGGGCCGCTGTCCGATCCGCTGCCCTTCTCGGCTGGTTCTGGGGCTTCGGCTATTTCGTCGCCGGATTGTGGTGGCTCGGCGCTGCCTTTCTCGTCGAGGCCGACGAGTTCGCCTGGGCCATGCCGTTCGGCGTGCTGGGCCTGCCCGCCCTGCTCGCCTTCTTTCCCGCCTTCGGCTTTGCCCTGGCGCGCCTGCTCTGGCTCCCGGATGCCGGGCGCATCCTCGCCTTCGCCTTCGGCCTCACGGTCAGCGAATGGCTCAGGGGCCATCTCTTCACCGGCTTCCCCTGGAACAGCCCCGGAATGGCGCTCGGCCAGAACCCGTGGCTGATGCAATCGGCCGCGCTGGTGGGCCTCTACGGCCTCACCTTCCTGAGCCTCCTGATCGGTGCGGCGCCCGCCGTGCTGCTCACCGGCCCGACGGGGCGGGCCCGCTGGACCGCTCCTGCGGCCGCGGCCGGTCTCCTCGCCGGCCTTGCGCTCTTCGGCTTCTGGCGCGTCCCGCCCGAGGCCTGGCCGACCGTCCAGGCCGTGCACCTGCGCATCATGCAGCCCAACCTGCCGCAGGACGCCAAGTTCAACCCGCGCAACCGGGACGCCATCATGCGGCGCTACCTGGGTCTGAGCGCGAGCCCGCGCCGCGATGGCAGTCCGGCGGCGCCGACCCACATCGTCTGGCCGGAATCGGCGTTTCCCTTCCTGCTCCATCGCGACGCCGGCTCGCTCGCGCAGATCGCCACGCTGCTCGGGCCGGGCTCCGTTCTGATCACGGGCGCCGCCCGCATGGACGCACCCCTGCCGGGTGAGGCCGCCGGCAAATTCTACAACGCCATCCAGGTGATCGACGAGAAGGGGACGATCATCGGCACCTACGACAAGGTTCATCTGGTCCCCTTCGGCGAGTACGTGCCGAAAGTTCTCGATGCCTTGATTCGGGCCGTGGGGCTGCGCCAGTTCGTGCACATCCCCGGAGGGTTCGAGCCGAGCGAGACGCGCACCACCTTGTCCATCCCGGGCCTCCCGCCGGTGGCTGCGACGATCTGCTACGAGGCGATCTTCCCGGGCGAGATTCTCGCCGCGGGCACCCGTCCCGACCTGATCCTGAATCTCACCAACGACGCGTGGTTCGGGCAGACGCCAGGGCCCTATCAGCATTTCGCCCAGGCCCGTCTGCGGGCCGTCGAGGAGGGCCTTCCCCTGGTCAGGGCCGCCAACACGGGAATTTCGGCCGTCGTCGATCCTTTCGGCCGTGTCACGGCCGAACTCCAACTGGGAGTTGAGGGAGTTCTGGATGCCGATCTGCCAGTTGCAGGCGCGCCTACTCTTTATAGCAAATGGGGCATGTTTTCTTTGACGGCCACGCTTTCGATCTGCTTAATCTTCCTGATTGCGCGTCGCAGGCACCCACCATTCCCATAAAAACATGCTTCGACGATGCGCCAGTGTCGGCAAGGGGACAGGCCATAATGAAGAAGTCGACGGGCTCGATCGATAAGGAAATCGGAAGCAGAGTGCGGATGCGCCGTGTCTCGATCGGGATGAGCCAGGAGAAGCTTGGCGATATGCTTGGCCTGACCTTTCAGCAGGTTCAGAAATACGAAAAGGGCATGAACCGGATCAGCGTGGCCCGCCTCGTCGAGATTGCCAAGATCCTCAATGTCGAGATCGAGTTCTTCTTCGACGGCGTCAGGCCGGGGAAGGCCGAGGGCGGCTTCGCAGAAAGCGGCTCGCCTCCCTATGTGGCCGACATGATGTCGACCCCGGAAGGCCTGCAACTCGTCCGAACCTTCGCCAGCATCAAGAGCCCCCGGGTCCGCAAGAGCATCGTTCAGCTCGTCAGCTCGCTGGCCTCGCAGGAAGAGATTGAGCGTTCGTCATAAAGAACACGTTCGCTTGACCTTTCCCTCCGCCTGCGGCATGAGCATGTTTCTGAGCCTGACATCTGTTACAGGTTAACCCATTATTCATTGCCTGAAGGAATCCTGTCGTGCGGCGTTCGAGCTATCTTTTCACGAGCGAATCGGTCTCCGAGGGACATCCGGACAAGGTATGCGACCGGATCTCCGATGCCGTTGTCGACGCTTATCTGGCTGCCGAGCCGGAAGCCCGCGTGGCCTGCGAGACGCTGGCCACCACCAACCGGGTCGTCATCGCCGGCGAGGTCCGCGGCCCTGAATCCATCACCAAGGACACGGTGATCGAGCTCGCCCGGGACGCCATCAAGGACATCGGCTACGAGCAGGACGGCTTCCACTGGAAGACCGCCGACGTGTCGGTCTATCTCCATGCCCAGTCGGCTCACATCGCTCAGGGCGTCGACGCCGCCGGCAGCAAGGACGAGGGCGCGGGCGACCAGGGCATCATGTTCGGCTACGCCTGCAACGAGACGCCCGAGCTGATGCCGGCGCCCATCTACTACGCCCACAAGATCCTCGAGAACCTGACCGCGGCCCGCAAGGGCAGGGTCGGTGACGCGGCCAAGCTCGGCCCCGACGCCAAGAGCCAGGTCACGGTGCGCTACGAGAACGGCAAGCCGGTCGCGGCGACCCAGATCGTCCTGTCGACCCAGCACCTCGACGAGAGCCTTTCCTCGGCCGACGTGCGCGCCATCGTCGAACCTTATATCCGCCAGACCCTCCCCGAAGGCTGGATCTCGCCCGACACGATCTGGCACGTGAACCCCACCGGAAAGTTCGTCATCGGCGGTCCCGACGGCGATTGCGGCCTCACCGGCCGCAAGATCATCGTGGACACCTACGGCGGCGCAGCTCCGCACGGCGGCGGCGCCTTCTCCGGCAAGGATCCGACCAAGGTGGACCGTTCGGCCGCCTACGCGGCGCGTTATCTCGCCAAGAACGTGGTCGCCGCGGGTCTCGCCGAGAACTGCACCCTGCAGCTCTCCTACGCCATCGGCGTGGCCAAGCCCCTGTCGATCTATGTGGATCTCCACGGCACTGGCCGGGTGGACGAGAGCAAGCTCGAGGCGATCCTCATGGACGCCATGGACCTGTCGCCGCGCGGCATCCGCACGCATCTCGGCCTCAACAAGCCGATTTATGCCCGTACCTCGGCGTACGGCCATTTCGGCCGCAAGCCCGATGCGGACGGCGGCTTCTCCTGGGAGCGCACGGATCTGGCCGACCGCCTCAAGGCGGCGTTCCGCTAGGATCGCCTCGCGGGCCGAGCCCGCGGCCCCTTAAGCCCCGAAAACGAGCCGGTTCCCCGTCAGGCGAACCGGCTCTCATCGTATCGCCGGCATGGCGGACACAGGTGTTCGAGGCTGATCGTGCCGTTTTCAGGAGCATTTGCCCCATGACCGAAGTCTCCGAACGGGCCGGTGCCTTCTTCGGGCGCCGCAAGGGCAAGAAGCTGCGGGCCGGGCAGGACGAGCTGGTCCAGACCCTGCTGCCTGCGGTCCGGGTGGTGCCGGACAGCCCCCTGGCCGACCAGTTTCCCAACCACCGGCCCCGCGAGACCTGGCTCGAGATCGGCTTCGGCGGGGGCGAACACCTCGCCGCCCAGGCCAGGACCCACCGGGACGTCAACATCGTCGGCTGCGAGCCCTTCGTGAACGGCATGGCGAAGCTTCTGGCCGTGATCGAGCACGAGCGCCTCGACAACGTTCGGGTCTGGGACGACGACGTCACGGATCTCCTGCCCGCCCTGCCCGAGGGCTCGTTCGACCGGGTCTACATCCTCTATCCGGATCCCTGGCCGAAGCGCCGGCAGCGCAAGCGCCGCCTCGTCTCCGACGAGACGCTCGAGGGTCTCGCCCGCGTGATGAGACCCGGCGCCGAACTGCGCTTCGCCAGCGACATCGACGACTATATCGGCTGGGTGCTCGCCCGGGCCCTACGGTCCCGGCATTTCCGCTGGACGGCCACCCGGGCCGACGACTGGCGCCGCCCTTACGAGGGCTGGCCGGGCACCCGCTACGAGGCCAAGGCCATCCGCGAGGGCCGGGTGCCGAGCTACCTGACGTTCGTGAGGGTCTGATCGGCGCCTTTGCGCACTGCGCTTGTATTTTGATCTCGGAATCAGTATATTCGCCTTGTCAGCTCTGGTTGCAGCGTCAAGCTGCTGGTCGAGAGTGGGCCCCCCGGGGTCCGCTCTTTTTTATTGCTTGGACCCCGGGGCGTGCGGAGAGCCATGACAAACGAACGCGACAACCGACTGATCACGGAGAACGGCGTCGCTGCCCGTGTGGCGGCCATCGTCGAGCCGGTGATCGAGGATCTGGGCTTCAATCTCGTGCGGGTGCGGGTCACCGGCCAGAATGGATGCACCGTGCAGATCATGGCCGAGAGGCCCGACGGCACCATGTCGGTGGCCGATTGCGAGACCGTGAGCCGGGGGATTTCGCCGGTCCTCGATCTCGAGGATCCCATCGCCACGGCCTATCACCTGGAGATCTCCTCGCCGGGGATCGACCGGCCGCTCGTGCGCGTCAGCGATTTCGAGCGCTGGAGCGGCTACGAGGCCAAGGTGGAGATGGCCGTGCCGGTCGCCGGC
The DNA here is from genome assembly GCF_025460805.1 of Microvirga sesbaniae. Classification (GTDB taxonomy): domain Bacteria; phylum Pseudomonadota; class Alphaproteobacteria; order Rhizobiales; family Beijerinckiaceae; genus Microvirga; species Microvirga sesbaniae. Next base: position 399,352 of record NZ_JAMXFJ010000004.1, read on the forward strand.
CGCAAGCGCTACCGGGGCCTCCTCCGGGGCGTGGAGGACGGGATGCTCGTGATCGAGCTGCCGGACGTAAAGGAAGGTCTCGATCCCATCGCCCGGGTGCCCCTGACGGATCTCGGCGAGGCTCACCTCGTTCTCACCGACGAGCTGATCCGTGAATCGCTGCGCCGCGGAACGGCGCCGACCACGGACGATCTTGATGAAGACACGGATGTGGTCGACGCGCCCGACGAGACGCCGGACCCGACCGATCAGACGAAACCGAACTAAGGAGCGACCTCGATGGCTATCAGCGCCAACAGGCTTGAACTCTTGCAGATCGCCGATGCGGTCGCACGCGAGAAGGTGATCGACAAGCAGATCGTGCTCGACGCCATGGCGGATGCCATCGCCAAGGCGGCCCGGTCCCGCTACGGGGCCGAGACCGACATCCACGCGGAGATCAACCCGAAGACCGGCGAGCTGCGCCTCGCCCGCCACCTCCTGGTGGTCGACGACGGCGCCGTGGAGAACGATTCCCGCGAGATCACCCTGGCCGAGGCCCGCACCCGCCACAACCCGGCCGCCCAGGTGGGCGACGTGATCGCCGACACCCTGCCGCCCTTCGATTTCGGCCGCATCGCCGCCCAGTCGGCCAAGCAGGTGATCGTGCAGAAGGTCCGCGACGCCGAGCGCGACCGGCAGTACCAGGAATACAAGGACCGCATCGGCGAGGTCGTGAACGGCGCCGTCAAGCGCGTCGAGTACGGCAACGTGATCGTCGATCTCGGCCGCGGCGAGGCGATCATCCGCCGCGACGAGCTCATCCCGCGCGAGACCTTCCGTCCGGGCGACCGGATCCGCGCCTATCTCTTCGACGTTCGCCGCGAAGCCCGCGGGCCCCAGATCTTCCTGTCGCGCACCCACCCGCAGTTCATGGCGAAGCTGTTCGCCTCCGAGGTGCCGGAGATTTACGACGGCATCGTGTCGGTGCAGGCGGTGGCCCGCGATCCCGGCTCCCGGGCCAAGATCGCCGTGACCTCGCGCGACAGCTCCATCGATCCGGTCGGCGCCTGCGTGGGCATGCGCGGCTCCCGCGTCCAGGCGGTGGTCGGCGAGCTGCAGGGCGAGAAGATCGACATCATCCCCTGGTCGCAAGACCAGGCGACCTTCATCGTCAACGCGCTCCAGCCCGCGGAAGTGGTCAAGGTGGTGCTCGACGAGGAGGCCGACCGCATCGAGGTGGTGGTGCCCGACGATCAGCTCTCGCTGGCCATCGGCCGCCGCGGCCAGAACGTGCGCCTCGCCTCGCAGCTCACCGGCTGGGACATCGACATCCTGACCGAAGCCGAGGAATCCGAGCGGCGCCAGAAGGAGTTCGCCGAGCGCACGGAGCTGTTCATGAACGCCCTCGACGTGGACGAGGTCGTCGGCCAGCTGCTGGCCTCCGAGGGCTTCCGCTCCGTTGAGGAAATCGCCTATGTGGATTCCGGCGAGGTGGCCTCGATCGAGGGCTTCGACGAGGACACGGCGTCCGAAATCCAGAGCCGCGCCCAGGAGTACCTCGCCCGGATCGAGGCCGAGAACGAGGCCCGCCGCAAGGAGCTCGGCGTCGACGACGACCTGAAGGAGATCGACGGCGTCACCTCGGCCATGCTGGTGGCCTTCGGCGAGAACGACATCAAGAGCGTCGAGGATCTGGCCGGCTGCGCCACCGACGATCTCGTCGGCTGGACGGAAGGCCGCGGCCCCGAGGCGACCCGCTACAAGGGCGCGCTCGACGGCTTCGACGTCTCCCGTTCGGACGCGGAGAACATGATCATGGCGGCCCGCGTGAAGGCGGGCTGGATCGAGCAGCCGGAAGAGACCGTGGAGACCGAGGGATCGGCCGAAGAGGCCGAGACCGAGGCTCAGCCGTCTTAACCTGGCCATGGTGGGCGCATCGTGCGGAAAAGTGGTCCCGGTTTTCCGCGAAGGACGATGCGCAGGGAAAGAACATGAGCATCGGCTTGATCCCAAAAGCGATTCTCGCTTTTGGGGCCGAGGCTCGAAGCGAGGTCAGCACCCGTGCCGCGGCATGAACCGGAGCGCACCTGCATCATCACCCGCGAGGCGAAAGGCCCCGCGGAGCTGATCCGCTTTGTCCTCGGGCCCGACCATCAGGTCGTTCCGGACCTCCGGCACAAGCTGCCGGGCCGCGGCGTCTGGGTCACGGCCCGGTTCGACATGGTGGAAGCGGCGGCCAAACGTCGCCTCTTCTCCCGCGCCTTCAAGGCCGAGGCCAAGGCCCCGGAGACCCTGGCCCTGGACATCGAGCGCCTGCTCCGGGACGACCTGCGCCAGGGTCTGGCCCTGGCCAACAAGGCCGGGGCGGTGATCACCGGCTTCCACAAGGTCGAGTCGGCGATCACGGATAAGCCCATCGTTGCCCTTATTCATGCCGCAGAGGCGGCCGAAGATGGGCGAAGAAAATTAGCGAACCAGTTGCGAAAACGCCTCGGCGACGCAATATCTCACTTTCCGGTCATCCAAGAATTGTCGATCGACGAATTGGATTTGGCATTAGGCCGGTCACATGTGATACATGCTGCCCTCGTCGCGGGCGCTGGGAGCGACGGCTTTCTGAACCGCTGGCACCGTTACCGCTCCTATCGCGGCACCGATGCCGATCAAACTGGCCTCGAGACCGAGACCGGCGAACCCACGATTTTGAAACCCGCAGGAACTGAGGCGGAATGACTGATACGAAAAACCAGGGCGACAAGACTCTCCACGTGTCGTCCAAGACGCTTTCTCTGAAGCGACCCGTCGAACAGGGCGTGGTGCGCCAAAGCTTCTCCCATGGCCGGTCCAAGTCGGTCGTGGTGGAGACGGTCAAGCGTCGCCCTGCTGTCGGCCCCGGCCCCGGGGTCAAGGAAGACAGGCCCGCGCCCCAACAGGCCGCGGCCCCCGCGAGCGCGCCCAAGCCCGCCGCCCCGGCCCCGAAGCCCGCCGCTCCGGCCCCGAAGCCGGCTGCCCCGGCCCAGGGCGGCCGTCCGCAGCGCAGCGCTCCGAACACCCCCCGGTCCGGCGGCATGGTGCTGCAGACGCTCTCCGAGCAGGAGCGCGACGCCCGCATGAACGCGCTGGCCGATGCCCGCCGTCGCGACGAGGAAGATCGCCGCCGCCAGGCCGAAGAGGCAGCCCGCCGCGCGGAGCGCGAGGCAGCCGAGGCCAAGGAGCGCGAAGCGGCCGAAGCCCGCAAGCGCGAGGAGGACGAGCGCCGCCGTCAGGATGACGAGCGCAAGCGCCGCGCCGAAGACGAGGCCCGCCGTCGCCTGGGTGAAGAGGCTCCGCGCCCGTCGTCCGCACCGGCTCCTGCCGGTCCCGGTCGTGCGCCCGGCTCCGACCGGACCCGGACCGACGGTCCCCGCCCGGCCGGCCGTTTCGACGGCCCGCGCACCGGCGCACCGCGGTCGGATGGTCCCCGCCCCGGCGGCTTCGGCGGTCCGCGCAGCGGTGGCGGCACCATGGGTGGTCGTCCGCCGAGCCTGAACCATATGGCGCGCCCCGCCGCGCCGGTCGCGCCCGATCCGGAGACGGCAAGGCCGAACGTTCGCACGACCCCGCCCGTGGCCGCCCGCGCGCCCGTGGCGGATGACGAGGAAGGCGCCCGCACCATCCGCCGTCCCGGCGTTGCTGCGAAGCCCGCGGCTCTGCCGAAGACGCCCAAGGTCGCTCCCGGGGAGGAAAAGCGCCGCGGCCGCCTGACTCTGGCCAATGCGACCTCGGGCGAGGAGGAGCGGACCCGTTCGCTCGCCGCCTTCCGTCGCCGCAACCAGCGTCTCATGGGCCACCGTCAGGTGGAACAGAAGGAAAAGATCGCCCGCGAGGTGACGATTCCCGAGACGATCACCATCCAGGAACTCGCGAACCGCATGTCGGAGCGTGCCGTGGACGTGATCAAGTTCCTGATGAAGCAGGGACAGATGCACAAGATCACCGACGTGATCGATGCCGATACCGCGCAGCTCGTTGCGGAGGAGCTCGGTCATACGGTGAAGCGCGTCGCGGAATCGGACGTCGAGGAAGGCCTCTTCGACACCCCGGATACGGACGAGAACCTCTCGCCTCGCCCGCCGGTGGTGACCATCATGGGCCACGTCGACCACGGCAAGACCTCGCTGCTCGACGCGATCCGCAAGACCAACGTGGTGTCCGGCGAGGCCGGCGGCATCACGCAGCATATCGGCGCCTACCAGGTGACCTCGCCGCTCGGCGGCAAGATCACCTTCATCGACACGCCCGGCCACGCGGCCTTCACGGCCATGCGCGCCCGCGGCGCCAAGGTGACGGACATCGTCGTCCTGGTGGTGGCGGCGGATGACGGCGTCATGCCGCAGACCGTCGAGGCGATCAACCACGCGCAGGCGGCCGGCGTGCCGCTGATCGTGGCGATCAACAAGGTGGACAAGCCCGATGCCAACCCGCAGCGGGTCCGGACCGAGCTGCTGCAGCACTCGATCGTGGTCGAGTCGATGGGCGGCGAGACCCTCGAGTTCGAGGTTTCGGCCAAGACCGGCCAGGGCCTCGAGACCCTGCTCGAAGGCCTCCAGCTCCAGGCCGAGATCCTCGAGCTCACGGCCAATGCCGAGCGGTCGGCCGAAGGCACGGTCATCGAGGCCAAGCTCGATCGCGGCCGTGGTCCCGTGGCGACCGTTCTGGTCCAGCGCGGCACGCTCCGCACCGGCGACATCGTCGTGGCCGGCGCGGAATGGGGCCGCGTGCGCGCCCTGATCAACGATCTGGGCACCACCGTGAAGGAGGCCGGTCCGTCGGTTCCGGTCGAGGTGCTGGGCTTCAACGGCACGCCCGAGGCCGGCGACCGCGTCGCAGTGGTCGAGTCCGAGGCCCGTGCCCGCGAGGTCACCGAGTACCGCACGCGCCAGAAGCGCGAGCGTCAGGCCGCCCGCATGGGCTCGGCCGGACGGACCCTCGTCGACATGATGCGCGACCTCAAGGCCGGAGCGGGCCGTAAAGAATTCCCGCTCGTGGTCCGGGCGGACGTGCAGGGCTCGGCGGAAGCCATCGTCGGGGCCCTCGAGAAGGTGGGCAACGAGGAAGTGGCCGCCCGCATCGTCCAGGCCGGCGTCGGCGGCATCTCCGAGTCCGACGTCACCCTGGCAGAGGCTTCGGGGGCCATCATCCTGGCCTTCAACGTGCGCGCCCACAAGGAAGCCCGCGAGGCCGCCGAACGCGCCGGCATCGAGATCCGCTACTACAACATCATCTACGACCTCGTGGATGACGTGAAGGCGGCGATGTCCGGCCTGCTGGCCCCGACCTTGCGCGAGGAGCGGCTCGGCGAGGCCCAGGTCCTCGAGGTGTTCAACGTGTCCAAGGTCGGCAAGATCGCCGGCTGCCGCGTCCTCGACGGCGTGGTCCAGCGCGGCGCCCATGTCCGCCTGATCCGCGACAACGTGGTGATCCACGAAGGCCGGCTCTCGCAGCTCAAGCGCTTCAAGGACGACGCCCGCGAGGTCACGTCGGGCCAGGAATGCGGTATGTCCTTCGAGAACTACCAGGACATGCGCGCCGGCGACCTCATCGAGTGCTACCGCGTGGAAGAGGTGAAGCGGACGCTGTAAACGGCTTCCGGCTTCACGCACCACCATCGCCCATCGATCGTCATGGCCGGGTCGCTCCCGGCCATGATCCCTTTTGACCAGTCCGGTCCAATCCCGGAGAAGCGACCATGGCCAAACGTTTCGAACAAACCAGCGGACCCTCGCAGCGCCAGCAGCGCGTCGCCGAGCTGATCCGCCACGCCCTCGCCGAGGTTCTCTCGCGCGGGGACCTGCAGGACGACGTGCTGACGAGGAACGTCATCACCATCCCGGAAGTGCGCATGTCGCCGGACCTGAAGCTCGCGACCGCCTACGTCATGCCGCTCGGCGGCCGGGACGAGGACGCCGTGCTCAAGGCTCTCGAGAAGAACAAGAAGCTGCTGCGCCAGGAGGTGGCGCGCCGGGTGAACCTGAAATTCGCGCCCGATCTGCGCTTCCGCCGCGACGAGAGCTTCGACGAGGCCGCCCGCATCGACGCGCTGCTGCGGTCCGACCGCGTGGCCCGCGACACGGTCAAGCCCGCGCCCGACCCGTCCGACGACGACAGCGAGTAAGAAGCAATGAGCGAAGAACGCCCGCAGCGGAGGCCGCACGGCGACCGCCCGAAGAAGCGTGACGTCAACGGATGGATCATCCTGGACAAGGGCGTCGGCATGACCTCGACCCATGCGGTCGCGGTGGTCAAACGCGGCCTGTCGGCCAAGAAGGCCGGACATGCCGGCACCCTCGACCCCCTCGCCTCGGGCATCCTGCCGATCGCGCTCGGCGAGGCCACCAAGACCGTGCCCTTCGTCATGGACGGGCGCAAATCCTACGTGTTCACCGTGGCCTGGGGGGCGGAGACCACCACGGACGACACCGAGGGCGACGTGGTCGAGCAGACCGACCGGCTGCCGGACCCGGCCATGATCGAAGAATTCCTGCCCAGGTTCACCGGCCAGGTGCAGCAGGTGCCGCCGCGCTTTTCCGCCATCAAGATCCAGGGCGAGCGCGCCTATGATCTCGCCCGCGACGGCGAGACGGTGGAGCTTCAGCCGCGAACGGTGGAGATCGACCGTCTCGCCCTGATCCACCACGCGGGCAACCGCTCGATCATCGAGGCCGACTGCGGCAAGGGCACCTATGTGCGGGCCATCGCGCGCGACCTCGGCCGCGCCCTGGGCTGCCTCGGCCACATCGCGGCCCTCCGGCGCACGCGCGTCGGCCCGTTCACGGAGGACGACGCGGTCACCGTGGACGACATCGCGACCGATCCGGCGGCCCTTCGGCCGGTGGAGATCGCCCTGAGCGAGATCCCCGCGATCCCCGTGAGCCGGGACATGGCCGGCCGCCTCATGCGCGGCCAGTCCATCATCCTGCGCGGCCGCGACGCGCCGCTATCGGGCAAGGTCTACGCCACCTGCAACGGCGTCCTGATCGCGGTGGGCGACGTGGAGCGGGGCGAGTTCGTGCCGCACCGGGTGTTCAACCTGGGCGGCTGAAACCCTTCGCCGTGGGGGCCGAGGGCGGAATCCTGTTCCGTCATCACCGGCCCCGGGCCGGTGATCCCGATCGTTCGAAGCGCAGCGCCTTTCCCGTATCGAGATGGCCGGGACAAGCCCGGCCATGACATGGCCAACGTGTCACCGCTGGCGGCAACAGCCCGGAATGAGCAGGCCTTCTCTTACCGATCCGCCTTCTGACCCTGGGCCGAGCGTGTCAGGAACTTCCGGGTGATCGGCTCGATCATGTCGTAGACGGCCTGGGCGGTCTTTTCCTCTTCGCGCAGGGTCTCCTGGAGGCCCGGGATGAACTTCTGGTTCCCGGAGGCTTCGGCCATGACGATCAGGGACTTGTAGGACGCGATCTCGAAATTCTCGAAGGCGTGGTTGGCGAAGGTGTTCTTCAAGACCTCGTCGGCCATCGGCATGTGGCCCGCGGCGGCCAGGTTGGCCATGAACTGGGTGGCCATGTCCTTCAGGATCGAGCGGTCGGCCCCGAAGGTGTGCAGCATCTCGTCGAGGCGGCGGATCTGACCTTCCGTCTCGGTGATGTGCCGGCGCAGCAGGTCGGACATCTCCGGATAGTTCTCGAACCGCTCGACCTGCCGCTCCATGAGTTGGATGGCCTGCTTCTCGAGGGCATGGGCGTTTTCCAGGCCGGTGATGAAGATGTTCCGGATGTCTTCCGAGGACGTGAGGTCGGCCATGCCGGTCGTACTGGCAGTCATGATGTCAGCTTCCTATATTGGGCGTGTCTGGGTCACCAACCGTGGCCCGGGCCACTTGTTCCGCCAGGAACCGGCTCGAACGGCGCATCCCATTGCTCCGCTTGGGAAAAATGATTTTCCTGGCACTCGGGCGCATTTCGTGTATGGTGCGCCATCTTTTCGGGAGCTTTACCCTCCGAAAGACGCGTCCGCGTTCGGACCGTGCTGGACGACATCCCGGCCCGGCCCCTCCGGACGAACCCGACCATAGGCCCCGAAGGCCCAAGGTCTTTTGACAAACCAACCTGAAAGGACTGACGATGTCGATTACGGCTGAGCGCAAGAACGCGCTTGTCAAGGAATTCGCCCAGAAGGCTGGCGATACCGGCTCCCCGGAGGTGCAGGTCGCCATTCTCACCGAGCGGATCAACAACCTGACCGGTCACTTCAAGAGCCACACGAAGGACAACCACTCCCGTCGTGGACTTCTGAAGATGGTGTCGGCACGCCGTTCGCTTCTCGACTATCTGAAGAAGAAGGACGAGAGCCGCTACCGCACGCTGATCGAGAAGCTCGGCATCCGCCGCTAAGCGTCTTGAAAAAACGTCCGTCCGGAGCCCGGCTCCGGACGGTTTCTCCAACACTGCGAGGCTTCACGTCCCGGTGTTTTCTAAGGAGGCGGCAGACACGATGACCATGGCAGGATCGCAAGAGGCTTGTGAGGCGGGCTACCCCGCCGGAACGAGCCTCTCGCCGTCTTGCTCATGGCATCGAGCCCCCGCCCCGCTGTCATGAAAGACATGCCATGTTCGATATCCAACGCGAAGAACTGATCTGGGCCGGGCGCAAGCTCGTGCTCGAAACGGGCAAGATGGCCCGCCAGGCCGACGGCGCCGTCGTCGCCACCTACGGTGAAACCACCGTTCTCGCCACCGTCGTGTCGGCCAAGGAGCCGAAGGCCGGCGTCGACTTCTTCCCGCTCACGGTGAACTACCAGGAGCGCACATACGCGGCCGGCCGCATCCCGGGCGGGTACTTCAAGCGCGAAGGCCGTCCGACCGAGAAGGAGACCCTGGTCTCCCGCCTCATCGACCGTCCGATCCGCCCCCTCTTCGTCGAGGGCTACAAGAACGACACCCAGGTCGTCGTCACCGTGCTCTCGCACGATCTCGAGAACGATCCCGACATCGTCGCCATGGTGGCGGCCTCCGCGGCCCTGACCCTGTCCGGCGTGCCCTTCATGGGCCCGGTCGGCGCGGCCCGCGTCGGCTATATCGGCGGCCAGTACAAGCTGAACCCGCCGGTCCAGGAGATGGAAACCTCCGCCCTCGATCTCGTGGTGGCCGGCACCTCCGAGGCCGTGCTCATGGTCGAATCCGAGGCCAAGGAGCTGCCCGAGGACGTGATGCTGGGCGCCGTGATGTTCGGCCACAAGCACTTCCAGCCGGTGATCGAGGCGATCATCCGTCTCGCCGAGAAGGCCGCCAAGGAGCCGCGCGACTACCAGCCGGCGGACGTCTCCGACGTGGAGAAGGCCGTTCTGGAGATCGCCGAGGCCGACCTGCGCGAGGCTTACAAGATCACCAAGAAGCAGGACCGCTACGCCGCCGTCGACGCCGTGAAGGCGAAGGTGATGGACGCGCTGGTCCCGGCCGACGGTGAAGCCAAGTTCGACCCCGAGAAGGTCAAGGCCGTCTTCAAGGAGGCACAGGCCAAGGTCGTGCGCTGGAACATCCTCGACACCGGCCACCGCATCGACGGCCGCGACCTCAAGACGGTCCGTCCGATCCTGTCGGAAGTCGGCGTCCTGCCGCGCACCCACGGTTCGGCCGTGTTCACCCGCGGCGAAACCCAGGCGCTGGTCGTGACCACGCTGGGCACCGGCGAGGACGAGCAGTTCATCGACGAGTTGGAGGGCACCCGCAAGGAGACCTTCCTGCTGCACTACAACTTCCCGCCCTATTCGGTCGGTGAGACGGGCCGCATGGGCTCGCCCGGCCGCCGCGAAATCGGCCACGGCAAGCTTGCCTGGCGCGCCATCCACCCGATGCTGCCCCCGTCGCACGAGTTCCCCTACACGATCCGCGTCGTGTCGGAGATCACCGAGTCGAACGGCTCCTCCTCCATGGCGTCGGTCTGCGGCGGCTCCCTGTCGCTGATGGATGCCGGCGTTCCCCTGCGCCGTCCGGTGGCGGGCATCGCCATGGGCCTCATCCTCGAAGGCGAGCGCTTCGCGGTCCTGTCCGACATCCTCGGCGACGAGGATCACCTCGGCGACATGGACTTCAAGGTGGCCGGCACGGACCAGGGCATCACGTCGCTCCAGATGGACATCAAGATCGCCGGCATCACCGAGGAGATCATGCGCGTCGCGCTCGATCAGGCCAAGGACGGCCGCGCGCACATCCTGGCCGAGATGAACAAGGCCCTGACGGCGCCCCGCGCCGAGCTCGGCGAGCATGCCCCGCGCATCGAGACCATGCAGATCCCGGTCGACAAGATCCGCGAGGTCATCGGTTCGGGCGGCAAGGTCATCCGCGAGATCGTGGAGAAGACCGGCGCCAAGATCGACATCAACGACGACGGTCTCATCAAGATCGCGTCCGCGGACGGCAAGTCGATCAAGGCCGCCTACAACTGGATCCGCTCCATCGTGGCCGAGCCCGAGGTCAACGTGATCTATGACGGCACGGTCGTGAAGGTGATGGAATTCGGCGCCTTCGTGAACTTCTTCGGCTCCCGCGACGGCCTCGTGCACATCTCGGAGCTTGCCAAGAACCGGGTCGGCAAGGTCACCGACGTGGTCAAGGAAGGCGACAAGGTGAAGGTGAAGTTCCTCGGCATGGACGAGCGCGGCAAGGTGCGTCTGTCCATGAAGGTCGTCAACCAGGAGACCGGCGAGGACATCACCGAGCAGCTCAAGGCCGAGCGTGATGCGGAACGCGCCCAGCGCGACCAGCAGAAGCAGGCCGGCGAGTAAGACTCAAGGCTCCAATCGAAGAGAAAAGCGCGGTGAAAGCCGCGCTTTTTTATTGCCTGTTTGGGGTCGGCGCGCCCAAGACACGATGGGTGAAACCGCCTCGCACGAAAAGGCTCGTTTCGGCGGAAGACAGGTCTTCGTGCCCCTTCAAACAAATTTGCTCGTCTCCGTCACCGTCCCCATTCCATCCACCTCCGGGATGATCCAGCTGCCCAGGGGCGCTGCCCGTCCCCTGATCTGGACGATCCGCCTGTCGCGGTCGGAAAGATCGAGGCCGGCCCGGGTGGCGAGGTCCTCGGAGATCACCAGCTCCACGTCGAGCTCCTTGGCGAGGCCTTCCAGGCGGCTGGCCGCATTGATGGTGTCGCCGACGGCCGTGAGGCTGGTCGCCTGGCCATAGCCCATCTGCCCGACGATCGCAGGACCCGCATGGAGCCCCATGGCGATCCTCAGGGGATGCTCGAATTCGCTCGCATATTCCTCGTTGAGGTGCACGAGCGCGGCCTTGATCCGCAGCGCCGCGTCGAGCGCCTGCCGGGCCGCCTGCTGGGGCGAGGCCTTGAGGCCGAAGAGGGCCAGCACCCCGTCGCCGATGAACTTGTCGATATAGCCGCCCGCATCCTCCACGGCCTGGCCCACCGACTCGAAATAGCGGTTGAGGATGAACACCGTGTCGAAGGGCAGGCGCCGCTCGGCCAGGCTCGTGAAGCCGCGCAGATCGCAGAACAGCACGGCGATGTCCTGCTCCTGACCCTGGGCCCGGCCGCCGCGCACCAGCGCGGTCACCCCGTTGCGGCCGGTGGACAGGATCGGCACCACCGACACGTCGTGGGTGGGTCGGAACTGGCAGGCGAGCCGCACGTTCGGACCGGCCTTGATGCGGGCGAGCGTGCCGCGCTCCTGGGGCGTGGGCGGCGGCTGGCGCTGGTGACCGTCGAGCACCCGCACCCGGCAGGTGGAGCAGCGCCCGCGCCCGCCGCAGACGGAGAGGTGCGGAATGCCCGCGCTGCGGCTCGCCTCCAGGACGCTGAAGCCGAGCGGCACGGTGGCCACCTGATCGTTGGGATAATAGACCCGCACCCGCCGCGACCACAGGGGAACGCTGCGGATGAAGCGGGCGGCGAGCATCGCCGCGATGAGCCCGCCGAAGGCCGCGTAAAGAACGGGGCCGGCCGCCGGCAGGATGTCGGACGAGGGGGGAGCGGGCGTCCCAAACCGCGCCGGCGCCTCGGCGATCTCCCGTCCGGCTTCCGCAAAGCCGAGCAGCGCCAGGACCGGGACGAGAACGGCGCCCGTATAGAGAAGCAGCGCCGCGCGCGGGAACCAGCTTTTCGGACGCAGCCAGAAATAGACCCCGAGGCAACCGTGCAGCCAGGCGATCACGAGAGCGACGGCTTGGCGGGCCCCGATCCCGGGATTGAGGACCCAGAGGTTGCGGACCACTTCGGGATAGCCGGAATCGTGCCCGGTCAGGGCCCATTCGATCCGGGTTCCGACCACGTGGCCGATGAGGAGGAACGGCAGACTCAGGCCCAGGATCAGCTGCGCGGCCTCGCGCCAGGGCATCCGCAGGGTCCGGCGCCGGTAGAGCGCCAGCAGCGCAAGCAGGAAATGCGCCAGGACGGACCCGTAGAGCAGCACCGTGCCGGCGGGGTTGCGCCACAGGCGGTTGAACCAGGCGCGGCCCGCCTCCATGGCCTCGACCGAGACCAGGCCGAGGGCATGATTGGAAAAATGCGTCAGGAGAAAGGCCCCGAGCACGAGCCCCGTGAACAGGCGGATCTCCCGGGTCTGGAGATGGATCTCGGAGCCCCCTGGATCGGGGGCCGGTTTGCCTCGAACACTGGTCATGCGCGTCTTTCAGATCGGCCCGGCCGCCTTTCGTCTTCAGGCTTGCCTGCCGCCATGCAGTTGCACCAAGGTGCCGGTTGTCAAATCACGATCCCTGCACCGGCTCCCTGCACCATGTCCCACATCATCACCAGCGTTACGGAACTCGAAGCCCTCTATGGCGAGGTCAACAGGGGCTCGCTCCTCAAGGAGACGGATCGGGTCGTGCCCGAATACCGGGCCTTCATCGCGGCGGCTCCCTTCGCGGCCCTGGCCACCCGCGGCCCGGAGGGTCTCGACTGCTCGCCCCGCGGGGACGGGCCGGGCTTCGTGCGGGTGCAGGACGACAAGACCCTGCTCCTGCCGGACCGGCGCGGCAACAACCGCATCGATTCGCTGAAGAACATCGTGCGCGATCCCGCGGTCGCCTTGCTGTTCCTGATCCCCGGGATCGGCGAGACCCTCCGGGTCAACGGCCGCGCGGCCATTTCGGTCGAGCCGGCCCTGCTCGACAGCTTCACGGTCGACGGCAAGACGCCGAAATCCGTGATCGCGATCAGCGTCGAGGCGGTTTATTTCCAGTGCGCCCGCGCGATCCTGCGCTCGGAGCTGTGGAACCCGGCAAAGCACGTGGCGCGCGCCTCGCTGCCGAGCGCCGGCCAGATCCTCGCAGCCCTTTCGGCCAATGAAGTCGGCGGCGAGGCCTACGACAAGGCCCTGCCGGAGAGGCAGCGGTCGACCCTCTATTGAAACGGATGCTCTTGACCTGACGCCCCCTGCCCCCGAAAAGGCAAATCCCCTGTTCTGGAAAAGGCACAAGGACATTCCATGACGATCCAACGCATCAAGCCCGGCCCGCGCATGAGCGGCGCCGTCGTCCACGGCAACACGGTCTATCTCGCCGGCCAGGTCGCCAATCAGACCGCCGGGCAAAGCGTCGCCGAGCAGACGAAGGAAATCCTCTCGATCATCGACGGCCTTCTCAGCGAGGCCGGCACCGACAAGTCGAAGATCCTGATGGCTAATATCTGGCTCACCGACATGGGCACGTTCCAGGAGATGAACGCCGTGTGGGATGCCTGGGTGTCGGCCGGCAACACCCCGGCCCGCGCCACCGTCGAGGCGAAGCTCGCGGCTCCGGCCTTCAAGGTCGAGATCGCCGTCATCGCGGCGAAGTAAGGTTCCTCAAAAAAGAAGCGGGCCCTCAGGCCCGCTTCGTCCCGTCTCGCGCCGTGATGCTTACGGGCACGGATGGCGCAGTCCGTCGTAGCCCAGATAGGTGCCCGAGGCCGGGTCGTAGGACTTGAAGCGCTGGGCGCAATAGGCCGAGCCGCCGCCGGGGGCGACATAGGTCGGAGCGGCCTGAGCCTGCGACTGCGCGATGGCGCCGCCGATGATGGCGCCGGTGGCGAGGCCGATGGCGCCGGCAGCCGCCGCCGAGCCGTAATCGCGGCGGTAATAGCGCGGACCGTAATAGCCATAGCGCGGGCCGTAATAGCCACGGCGCCCACCGTAATAGCGGCGCTCCGCGTAGCGCGGGCCACCGCCGTAATAGCGGCGATACTGCACGTAGTCGGACTGGACCTCGCCCTTCTTCAGAGCGGCAACGAGCTCGTTCACCGGTGCCGCCCGCGTCTCGGCCGCGGAGGCCGGAGCGGCGAGACCAAAGGCACCCAGGACAGCCGTCGCAGCGGCCGCCAAGACAAACTTACGCATGAGCTAACTCCTCTAATCGTGGGGAGCGAACGCGAAGAACCCGCCGGTCGTTCCGCTTTCGAGGAATTTCGGTCTATCTCTCGCGGGAACGTGAGGATGAATGATCCTGCACGACCCCGTCAGGTTTGGCGGCAACGACCCGCCTGCCCTCCACCCGCCCCTGCCCGGTCGGACAAAGGTCGAGAATCGCGCAGCGCCCGCAGGCCGGGCTCTTGAAGAAGCAGCAGCGCTGGCCGTGCAGCATCATGACCTCGTGGTGATCGTAGACCTGCTGGGCATCCCAGTCCTCGGGGAGCAAGGATGCCAGGGCTGCATGGGACGGGCCGACCGCAACCGATTGGGGAATGAGCCCGGTGCGCTGCGCCACCCGGTGGTGATGGCTGTCGACGGGAAGCGCGGCCTTGCGCAGCACCGAGAACGACAGCACCGCCGCGCTGGTCTTGGGGCCGATTCCCGGAATGCTCTCGAGCCACGCCCTCGCCTCCGCGACCGGCATGGCACCCAGGAAATCGAGCGACAGGCTGCCGTGGCGCTCCTCGACGGCGCGCAGGACCGCCTGCAGGCGCGGCGCCTTCTGCTCCGGCCAGGTGACGCCCTGGATCGTCGCCTCCACCTCCTCGGCGGGTGCGTTCATCATCGCGCGCCAGTCGGCGTAGCGGGCCCTGAGCGCCTTGAAGGCGCGGCCCGAATCCGCGTTGCGGGTGCGATGGGAGAGCAGCGACGAGATCAGCTCGCTCAGGGGATCGAGGGAATGGAAGTAGGCGATCGGGCAGCCATAAACCCGGCACAGGCGCTCGTGGATGGCGAGCGCCTTCGCCTTGAGGTCCTGCAGGTCCGGATTCATCCCGAGGCAAGTCGCGAATCGGGAGGCTGGTTCCATTCACGCGTCATCACCGGCTTGTCCCGGTGATCCCGATGCGAGACGCGCCGCGCTCACGACAATCGAGATGGCCGGGACAGGCCCGGCCATGACGCCATGGTCGTCGATCCTACAGAATGAACCGGCTCAGATCGGTGTTCTTGGCCAGGGTCTCCACCTCGCCGCGCACGTAGGACGCGTCGATGGTGACGGTTTCGCCCGAGCGGTCGGGCGCCGTGAACGAGACGTCGTCGAGCACCCGCTCGAGCACCGTCTGCAGCCGGCGGGCGCCGATGTTCTCGACGGAATTGTTCACGTCGACGGCCACCTGGGCGAGCGCATCGATGGCATCGTCCGTGAAGACGAGGCTGACGCCCTCGGTCTGCATCAGCGCCACCGATTGCTTGATGAGGCTCGCTTCGGTCTCGGTGAGGATGCGCCTGAAATCGTCCACCGTCAGCGGGGCGAGCTCGACGCGGATCGGCAGGCGCCCCTGCAGTTCGGGCAGCAGGTCCGACGGCTTCGACACGTGGAAGGCCCCGGAGGCGATGAACAGGATGTGGTCGGTCTTCACGGGCCCGTATTTCGTCGACACGGTGGTGCCTTCGATCAGCGGCAGCAGATCGCGCTGCACGCCCTCGCGGGAGACATCCGCGCCGGTGCGGCCCTCGCGGCCGGCGATCTTGTCGATCTCGTCGAGGAACACGATGCCGTTGTTCTCCACCTGGTGCAGGGCCTCCTGCACGATGGCGTCCTGGTCGATCAGCTTGTCGGCCTCCTCCGTCACGAGCGGCTCATAGGCCTCGCGCACGGTGGTGCGGCGGGTTTTCGCGCGTCCGCCGCCGAAAGCCTTGCCGAACATGTCGGAGAGGTTGATCGCGCCCACCGATGCCCCCGGCATGCCCGGGATGTCGAACATCGGCATCCCCTGCCCCCCGGTCGATTGCAGCTCGACTTCGATCTCCTTGTCGTCGAGCTCATTGGCGCGCAGCTTGCGGCGGAAGGAATCGCGGGTGGCGGCGCTGGACGTGGCACCCACGAGGGCGTCGAGCACGCGCTCTTCGGCCGCCACATGAGCCTTGGCCTGGACCTGGCGGCGGCGCTCCTCCTTGACGAGGCCGATTCCGATCTCCACCAGATCGCGCACGATCTGCTCCACGTCGCGGCCCACATAGCCCACTTCCGTGAACTTGGTCGCCTCAATCTTGATGAAGGGCGCCCCCGCGAGCTTGGCGAGACGGCGCGAGATCTCGGTCTTGCCGCAGCCGGTAGGGCCGATCATAAGGATGTTCTTGGGCGCCACCTCCTCGCGCAGGGAGCCCTCCAGCTGCTGCCGGCGCCAGCGGTTGCGCAACGCGATGGCGACCGCCCGCTTGGCGTCGTTCTGGCCGACGATGTAGCGGTCGAGTTCGGAAACGATTTCGCGGGGAGAGAACGTGGTCATGAGATGTCTTGGCTCAAAGGATTATGGTTCGACGACGGCCGTGGCCATCAGGCTTCATCGAGCGTTTCGATGACAATGTTCGCGTTGGTATAAACGCAGATCTCGGCGGCGATCGCCAGCGAACGGCGCACGATGGCTTCCGCGTCCATGCCGGAATCGGCGAGCGCCCGGGCGGCGGCGAGCGCGTAATTGCCGCCGGACCCGATGGCCATGATGCCGTTTTCCGGCTCCAGTACGTCGCCGGCGCCGGAGAGCAGCAGGCCGACCTCCTTGTCGGCCACCAGCATCATGGCCTCAAGGCGTCGCAGGTACCGGTCGGTGCGCCAGTCCTTGGTGAGCTCCACGCAGGCGCGGGTGAGCTGGCCGGGATATTGCTCGAGCTTGGCCTCGAGGCGCTCGAACAAGGTGAAGGCATCGGCCGTGGATCCGGCGAAGCCGCCGATCACCCCACCCTTGGCAAGGCGGCGAACTTTCCGCGCATTGCCCTTCACCACCGTCTGGCCGAGGCTCACCTGCCCGTCGCCCCCGATGACGACGCGGCCGCCCTTGCGGACCATGAGGATCGTGGTGGCATGCATGCGGGGGGTGGCGTCTTCGGACACGGGGTCAAGCTCCGGCAGTCGGGAATGGAAAAACCGTTCGGAGCCTCACTTAATCATTCGTGATGCGAAAACAACGCGGGTGGTTCGTGACGCTCTCTGCCGTTCTCGCCCGCCTCGGGCCGGTGATCCCGATGCGAGAGGCGCAGCGTTCCACCCGTCGGGATGGCCGGGACAAGCCCAGCCATGACGGCGCGGTGTCACGCGATCGCGGAAGCTTACCCCTTCCCCTTGCCCCCTTCCCCTTGCCTCCTTCCCCTCGCCTCTTGCCCTCGTCCCTTGCCCTCGCTGGAGGGAGCGTTTTCCGAACGACACCGTCCGGGTGGCGTTTCTCGCCGCGGCTTGCTAGAGCATCGGACCCAAAAATGGACTTGCACTTTTGGGATCCATCCGGCGCTCCTCTTTGGTGAGCACAAGGTCCGGTCCAGACCCGAAGGGCCACGTCGGTGAAAACCGGATCCACTTTTCCGGGCGATGTGCTAGAAGGCGCCTGTCTCCTGTTCCGCAAAGGATTTTGATGATGCGCTCCGCGAGCGTCAGCCGTCGCACCGCCGAGACCGATGTCAACCTGTCGATCGCCCTCGACGGGACCGGCAAGGCCGAGATCGCCACGGGGGTCGGCTTCCTCGACCACATGCTCGAACTGTTCGCCCGGCACGGTCTCTTCGACCTGACCGTGAAGGTGACCGGCGACCTGCACGTGGACCAGCATCATACAACCGAGGACACCGGGATCGCGCTGGGCCAGGCCATCCTGCAGGCGCTTGGCGATAAAAAGGGCATCTCGCGCTATGCCGACATCCATCTGCCGATGGACGAGACCTTGACGCGCGTCGCCCTCGACATATCGGGTCGGCCCTTCCTGGTGTTCAAGACCACCTTCCCGACGGAGAAGATCGGCGTTTTCGACACCGAACTGGTGCGCGAGTTCCATCAGGCGTTCGCCATCAATGCGGGCCTGACGCTCCACGTGGAGACGCTCTACGGCGAGAACAGCCACCATATCGCCGAGAGCTGCTTCAAGGGCTTGGCACGGGCCTTGCGTCAGGCCGTGGCACTGGACCCGAGGGAGGAGGGCCGCGTTCCCTCCACCAAGGGAACGCTCTAAATCCGATCAAGAGCCTCTTGCCTGGCGGGATCGTCGTCACCTCGTCGGGCACGGCCTGAGGAAACGTCATGACCACCTATACCCTGCACCTCCCGCGCGACGCGCGGCCGGGCGACCCGACCGCTCTCGACGAGTCGGAGCTCGTGAAGGATGCCTTTTCCTGGGGGGCGTTCTTCTTCACCTTCCTGTGGTTCTTCTATCATCGCCTCTGGCTCGCCGGGCTCGGGGTCCTGGTCGTCGTCTTCGCGTTCGGGGGCCTCATGGCCCTGCTCGACGTGCATCCCCTGGCCGGCTCCCTCGCGCAGCTCCTGCTGCAGGGTCTGATCGGGCTCGAGGCCAACAGCCTGCGGCGCTGGACCCTGGCCCGCCACGGCCTGCCGGTGGCCGACGTGGTGACGGCCGAGGACCAGGACGAAGCGGAGGCCAAGGCCTTCGCCCGCTGGCTCGCGGCCAGATCGTCCCTGCCGCCGTCCCTGCCCCGCGGCCCGGCACCGGCCGCCGTCCTGTCCACCCCCCGGAGGTCCGAGCCGGTGATCGGCCTCTTCCCCGATGCGGAGCGTCCCCGGTGAGCGTCGTCATTATCGATTACGGGTCCGGCAACCTGCACTCCGCCGCCAAGGCCTTCGAACGGGCGGCCCGGGAGGCGGAGCTCGACCTCTCCATCGCCGTCTCGTCCGACCCGGCCCTCGTCGCCCGGGCCGACCGGATCGTGCTGCCGGGCGTCGGCGCCTTCGCCGATTGCCGCCGCGGCCTCGATTCCGTCCCCGGTATGGTGGAGGCGCTGCAGCGGCGCGTCCATGAGGACAAGCGGCCCTTCCTGGGCATCTGCGTCGGCATGCAGCTCATGGCCACCCGCGGCCTCGAGCACACGGTGAGCTACGGCCTCGACTGGATCCATGGCGACGTGAAGCCGATCCAGCCGGGCGACCCGTCGCTCAAGATCCCCCATATGGGCTGGAACACCCTGGCCCTGGCGAAGCCGCATCCCCTGCTCGACGGCATCCCGACCGGACCGGACGGGCTCCATGCCTATTTCGTGCATTCCTACGCGCTGACGCCGGAAAACCCCGACGACGTGGTCGCCACCGCCGATTACGGCGGCCCGGTCACGGCCGTGGTCGGGCGCGACAACCTCGTCGGCACGCAGTTTCATCCCGAGAAGAGCCAGGCGCTCGGCCTCAAGCTCATCGCCAATTTTCTGAGGTGGCGCCCGTGATCCTTTATCCTGCCATCGATCTCAAAGAGGGTCGCTGCGTCCGCCTCGTCCAGGGCGATATGGACCAGGCCACCGTGTTCAACGACGATCCGGCCGACCAGGCCGCCACCTTCGAGGCCCAGGGCTTCGAATGGCTGCACGTGGTCGATCTCGACGGCGCCTTCGCGGGCAAGCCGATGAACGCGGCCGCGGTCGAGACCATTCTGAACCGCGTGCGCATCCCCGTGCAGCTCGGCGGCGGCATCCGCGACATGAAGACCGTGGAGGGCTGGCTCGGGAAGGGCGTGTCCCGCGTCATCATCGGCACGGCCGCCGTGCGCGATCCGGCCTTCGTGCGCGAGGCCGCCCGGCTCCACCCGGGCAAGATCGCGGTCGGAATCGACGCCAAGGACGGGCTGGTGGCGGTCGAGGGCTGGGCCCAGACCTCGACCCTGTCGGCCGAGGAGCTCGGCCGGCGGTTCGAGGATGCGGGGGTTTCCGCCATCATCTACACGGACATCGCCCGCGACGGCATCCTCAAGGGCCTCAACTTCCCCATGACCCTGGGGCTGGCCCGCGCGGTCTCGATTCCGGTCATCGCCTCGGGCGGCCTCGCCTCCATGGCCGATATCGAGCGCCTGACTCAGCCCGACTGCGCGGTCCTCGACGGGGCCATCTCCGGCCGCGCCCTCTATGACGGACGCATCGACCCGCAGACAGCTTTGGCGCTGCTGCGCTCCGTGCGCAAGGAGCCCGCCTGATGCTCAAGGTTCGTCTCATCCCGTGTTTGGACGTCAAGGACGGTCGCGTCGTGAAGGGCGTGCAGTTCGTCGACCTGGTCGATGCGGGCGACCCGGTCGAAGCCGCCAAGGCCTATGACGCGGCCGGCGCCGACGAGCTGTGCTTCCTCGACATCACGGCGAGCCACGAGGCGAGGGGGATCCTCCTCGACGTGGTGCGGCGCACGGCCGAAGCCTGTTTCATGCCGCTCACCGTGGGCGGAGGCGTGCGGACCGTCGAGGACATCCGCCGGCTGCTGCTCGCCGGGGCCGACAAGGTCTCGATCAATACGGCCGCGGTGAAGAACCCGGATTTCGTGCGCGAGGCGTCGGAGAAATTCGGCAACCAGTGCATCGTCGTGGCCATCGACGCCAAGAAGGTGTCGGGCGCCGGCGAGGAGCCACGCTGGGAGATCTTCACCCATGGCGGGCGCAACCCCACCGGAATCGACGCCATCGCGTTCGCCAGGCAGGTGGCGGAGCGCGGGGCAGGGGAGCTTCTGGTCACCTCCATGGACCGGGACGGCACCAAGGGCGGCTACGACCTCGCCCTCGTGCGTGCCATCGCGGATGCGGTCTCGGTGCCGGTCATCGCGTCCGGCGGCGTCGGCAATCTCGACCATCTGGTGGACGGGGTCGAGAGGGGCCATGCCAGCGCGGTGCTCGCGGCCTCGATCTTCCACTTCGGCACGCATACGATCGGCGAGGCCAAGGGCTACATGGCCGGGAAGGGATTGAAGATGCGGCTGGACGAGCCGGCACGAAGTGCAGCGGGTGGGCCTTGAGCGCGGCCTTCACGACACGCGCATCCGACCATGACCCTCATGGAAAGGGATTCAACGAATGACGGTCTCCAACGAGGACGATCTGACCAAGCTCCAGGACATCGGCCGGATCGTCGCCAACACCCTCGAGGCGATGGCCGCGGCCCTCGAGCCGGGCATGACCACGGCGGAGCTCGACCTGATCGGCCGCCGGCTTCTCGAGACGGCCGGCGCCCGTTCCGGCCCTGAAGTGGTCTACGATTTTCCCGGCGCGACCTGCATCAGCGTGAACGAGGAGGTCGCCCATGGCATTCCCGGGTCCCGTCGCATCGCAGCGGGCGATCTCGTCAACATCGACATTTCGGCGGAAAAGAACGGCGTTTTCGCCGATACCGGTGCGTCCTTCGCGGTTCCGCCGGTCACGAACGCCACCAAGCGGCTCTGCCGGGACGGCCGTCGCGCCATGTGGGTCGGCTTGCGCCAGGTCGGTGCGAACAGGCCGATGGCCGGCATCGGACAGGCGATCGGGCAATTCGCCGAGAAGAACGGCTACACCCTGGTGCGCAACCTGGCGAGCCATGGCATCGGCCGCTCCCTGCACGAGGAGCCGAAGGAGATCGCCACCTGGCCGGACCGGTCCGAGCGTCGGATCATGACCGAGGGCCTGGTCTTCACCGTGGAGCCCTTTCTGTCCCTGGGGGCGGAATGGGCCCAGGACGGCGACGATCCCTGGACCCTGTTCAGCGAGCCCTGCGCCCCGACGGTCCAGTACGAGCATACGGTCGTCGCCACCCGTAACGGTCCTCTCGTCGTCACCTTGCCGGGCTAGTTTCATCATGACCACCTTCACCCTCGACGACCTCGCCCGCATCGTGGCCGAGCGCGCGGCCGCGCCGGCGACCGAATCCTATACGGCCAAGCTCATTGCCGGCGGGCCGGCCAAAGCGGCCAAGAAGCTGGGCGAGGAGGCGGTGGAGGCGGCCATCGCGGCCGTCGAGCGCGACCGGCAGAACCTGACGGCGGAGGCCGCGGACGTGCTGTATCATCTTTTGGTCGTGTTGCAGGGCGCAAACATTCCTCTAAGTGACGTCATGGCCGAACTGGAACGCCGCACGGCGCAGTCGGGTCTTGCCGAGAAGGCCGCGCGCAAGACCTAAAACCTGGAAAAGAGGTGGTTCGCATGGACCAGCCCAACCTGATGTCCGCCGACGAGGACGATGACGGCCTCTCGCCCTACCGCACCTTCTCGCGCGACGAATGGGCGAAGCTGCGTGCGGATGCGCCCATGACGCTCACGGCCGACGAGGTGGTGCAGCTGCAATCCCTCAACGACCCGATCTCCCTCGACGAGGTCGCGGCGATCTACCTGCCGCTCTCGCGCCTGCTCTCCCTCTACGTCGCGGCGACGCAGGGCCTGTTCAAGGCAACCCAGCGGTTCCTCCTGGCCGAGCAGCAGGAGAAGGTGCCCTACATCATCGGCGTGGCCGGCTCGGTGGCGGTCGGCAAGTCCACCACGGCCCGCGTGCTCAAGGCGCTGCTCGCGCGCTGGCCCAACACCCCGAAGGTCGACCTCGTCACCACGGACGGGTTCCTCCTGCCGAACGCCGAGCTGACACGGCTCAACCTCATGGAACGCAAGGGTTTTCCCGAGAGCTACGACACGGGCAAGCTCCTGCACTTCCTGGCCGACATCAAGGCGGGCAAGCGCAACGTGAAGGCGCCGCTCTACTCCCACCTCGTCTACGACGTGGTGCCCGGCGAGGAGACCACCGTCGACCGGCCCGACATCCTGATCGTCGAGGGCCTCAACGTGCTCCAGCCCGCGCGCATGCCCAAGGACGGCACGGCCATTCCCTTCGTGTCCGACTTCTTCGACTTCTCGGTCTATATCGACGCCGACGAGGAGGACCTGCACCGCTGGTACGTGAACCGCTTCCTGCGCCTGCGCCACACGGCCTTCCGGGATCCCCTGTCCTATTTCCGGCGCTATGCGGAACTGGCGGAGTCGGAAGCCATCACCATCGCGGATGGCCTGTGGAGCCGCATCAACCTGGTGAACCTGCAGGAGAACATCGTGCCGACCCGCCAGCGCGCGAGCCTGATCCTGAAGAAGGGCCCGAGCCACCGGATCGAGACGGTGGCCCTGAGACGGCTTTGACGGGGCCAACCATTTCGCAACCGTGAGCGTTGTGCCTCCGGATGAACGGAGGGTGCATGACGACGCAACCGGTGGACGAAAAGCTCAAGCGCAGCGCCGAGCACGCCAAGGCGGCGGCGGAGCAGAGTCAGGAGGCCGCCGAGCAGACCCAGGAGGCGGCCGAGCACACGCAGGCGGCGGCCAGGACGACCGCCACGGCCAGCGTGCAGATGAAGGACAGCGCCGACCGGCGCACGGAGCTGGCCGCCAACCGCACGGTCTTCGCGGCCGAGCGCACCTACGCGGCCTGGGTGCGTACGGGTCTCGCCGCGCTGGCCTCCGGGATCGGGGCGAAAAAGCTCCTGGAAGGCGTGGTCCCGGACTGGATGATCGTCTCGACCGGGTCGATCCTGGTGCTGTTCAGCGCTTTCTGCTTCGCGGCCGCGGTGTGGCGCCAGATCTTCACCGGCTCGCAGCCGCCTCATCCGGACGTGCAGCGCATCCCGCCTTTCCTGCTCGTGGCCTTCAACGGTTTCCTGGCCCTGGTCGCCCTCGCGGCGCTGTTCAGCCTGTGGTTCGGGCGGACGGGCGGGTGAAGAAAAATCCTTCCCCGCGTCATGGCCGGCCCGAGGCCCGCCCTGACGCGGGAGGGTGGCATGAGGGGAAGCGACAGGGCCGGACGAGGCCAGACGTGACGGGCGGGCGGTTCTTAGGACAGCAGCCCTTCCTGCTCGGCGAGCTCGCGCAGGTTCGCCTGCGGGCGGGCGCCGAGATGGCTGATGATCTCGGCGGCCGCGAGACCGCCGAGCCGGGCGCAGTCGACGAGGTCGAGGTTCTTCACGAGACCGGCCAGAAAACCCGAGGCGAAGAGGTCGCCGGCGCCCGTGGTGTCGACCACGCGCTCCACCGGGAAGGCGGGAACGGCCCGGGTCTCGCCGCGGCTGACGATGAGGGCGCCGTCCTCCGAGCGGGTGATCGCGCCGAGCACGTTCTCCTCGCGCAGGGCGGCGAGCGCGGTATCCGCATCGGACGTGCCGTAGAGGCTCTGCAGCTCGTGGATGTTGGCGAACAGGATGTCGAGGCTGCCGTCGCGCATCAACCCTAGAAACTCGTCGCGGTAGCGGTCGACGCAGAAGGCGTCGGAGAGGGTGAGGGCCACCTTGTTGCCGGCCTCGTGGGCGATCCGGACCGCCTTGCGGAAGGCTTCCTTCGCGGCCGGCGGGTCCCAGAGATAGCCCTCGAGATAGACGATCGACGAGGACCGCACCGTGTCGGGATTCACGTCGTCGGGCGTGAGGTTCTGGCAGGCGCCGAGATAGGTGTTCATGGTGCGCTCGCCGTCCGGCGTCACCAGGATGAAGCTGCGGGCCGTGGCCGGGCCGTCCTGGGCCGGGGCGACGTCGTAATGGACGTCGATGGCCCTGAGGTCGTGGGCGAAGAGCCGGCCCGTCTCGTCGTTCTTCACCTTGCCGATGAAGCCGGCCTTGACTCCGAAGGAGGCGACGCCCGCCGCCGTGTTGGCCCCGGAACCGCCCGACACGATGACGGCCGGTCCCATCTCGCCGTAGAGCTCCTCGGCCCGGGCCTCGTCGATCAGCTGCATGGCGCCCTTGTGGACCTTCTTCTGGAGGAGGAAGGCTTCGTCCGTGTGGGCGAGCACATCAACGATGGCGTTGCCGAGGGTGAGGACGTCGATGCGGGTCTGGGACATGGGCCACCGGAATTGAGAAAGGACGGGGCGCTTTCGCATCCGGGGCGGGGGAGGTCAAGACGGCGCATCGTTGCGAGAACCCGTTGATGCGCTCCGTGGCGATGCACTGCCTTCCTGCCATGGCCCGGCCTGTGCCGGCCATCCCGATCGTTTGGAGCGGGACGCATCCGGTGACCGTCGTCGCCAGGTTCGTCCCGACGACGCCGTGGCGGATTGGTTCAGCTCCTGTCCTGGACCGCCTGGATCGGCACCGGAACGCGCCGCTCCCGGGTCTGGGCCCGATCGAGGACCGCCAGCATTTCCTCGAGCTCGGACTCCGAGAGGGAGCGGATCTCGCGGGCGAGGCGGTTGGCGAGCAGGGTGGCCCGCGGGTCGCCCCCGGCCGTGTCGATCCTCACCCGGGGGTCGGACAGGTCGGCGAGGCGCGTCAGCTCGTCGGCCTCGTCCCAGATGATGTGGAAATACTGCAGGACTCCCTGGATGAGCGCCCAGGTGGGCTTGCCGCGCTCGCCGCGCTCGAGGGCCGAGAGATAGGCGCTCGACACGCCGAGATGGGCGGCCATGTCCTTCAACATCCGCCCGCGCTCCCGGCGCAGCTGCCGCACCCGTTCGCCGAAGGGGGTCATCCGTCTATCCCGCGCCCCGCCGGCGGCGGAGCCTGACATAGAGTGCACCGGATCCGCCGTGCTGGGGAGAGGCCTCCTCGAAGCCGATCACGAGCGCGCGAAGATCGGGCAGGCGCAGCCAGTGCGGCACCATGCGCCGCAGCACGCCCCGTTCCTCGACGAGACTTGAACCGACGGCAGCGCCCCCTTTGCCGGTGATCACGAGTACGAGGCCATGGCCGGAACCCTGCGCCCGATGGAGAAAGCGCAGAAGGGCGAAATGAGCCTCTTCCTGGCGCATCCCGTGCAGGTCGATAACGCTGTCCACGTCCCTGCGGCCGCGCCGCAGGGCCTGGAGCGTCCGGCGCTCCACCGGGGCGAGCGGCGGCAGGGCCGGCTTCAGGGACGGAAGCGGGGCCAGGACAGGCGCGGGAGCGGCGATCGGCCGGGCAGGGGCCGTGGCGGTCCTGTCCTCCGGCTCGGGCTCGGGCGGCAGGCGCTTGCCCGCCATGGGCTTCACGTGTCGGGCCACATGCGACCAGAGCCGCTTCTCCTCGGGGCTGAGCTGGCGGGTGCGGCTTTTCTTGGTCATGAACGGGGTTTGGGCTGCAGAACCACGAAGCGCACGGGGTGGCGCAGGAGGCCGGCACGGCGCCCCGCCTCCG
Organism: Microvirga sesbaniae; assembly: GCF_025460805.1. GTDB lineage: Bacteria > Pseudomonadota > Alphaproteobacteria > Rhizobiales > Beijerinckiaceae > Microvirga > Microvirga sesbaniae. The sequence goes on from NZ_JAMXFJ010000004.1 coordinate 425,514, forward strand.
CGCCGCTGCCGAAGAAGAAGTCGCCCCGCGCCGGGCCGACGATGGCGGAGCCCGTATCCTGGGCGATCATCAGCCGCCGCAGGGGTTCGGTCCTGTCGAGGGCGAGCGGCAGTTCTCCGTCGAGCCAGACGGGCAGGCCATAGGCCCAGAGCGACCGGTCGACCGCGAGGCTGCGGCCGGGCACGAGCGGGGTGCCGGCCCCGCCGATCGGTCCGTCCTCGGGCGCAAGCTCCCTCGCCTCGCGGAAGAAGATGTAGGATTGGTTCTGCCGCATCAGAGCCCCGGCGGGCTCCGGATGGTCCTTCAGCCAACCCATGAGCCTGTTGAGCGTCATGGTCTCCAGGTCCATCTCGCCCCGCTGCACCAGCAGGCGACCGATGGACGTGTAGGGCCGGCCGTTGCGCCCCGCATAGGCGACGCGCATCACGGATCCGTCGGGGAGGCGGATGCGGGCGGAGCCCTGGACATGGATGATGAAGGCCTCGCCCGGCTCGCGCAGATACACGATGGGCCTCGCGTGGGCGCCCAGGGCGCCCGCCTCGATGGCGGCGCGGTCCGGATAGGGCTCGTAGCCGTGCTTCGTGCGCCTCGCGGCCTGGAGGTCCTTCTCGAGACCCGGCAGGGTTTCCCCTTGGGGAATGGTGACGAGATCTGCCGGCCGGTCGAGCAGGGGCACCCGGTAGGTGGCGTCGGGCGTGCGCGAGCCCTCGAATTCCGGCTCGTAGTAACCGGTGAGGAAGCCGCCGCCGGAACGGGGCGTGACGGCCACGGGCTCGAAATGGGTCTCGAAGAACCGTCGCGCCTCGGCCTGCGACGGCACCGGGTTCCTCAGGGCGGCGCGGCAGACGAACAGCAGGTCGTTCTGCGGCGCCTGGGCCGGGCGCAGGGCATCGGCGCCTGCATCAAGGGCGCGGCAGGAGCGAAGGAAGGTCCGGTAGGCGGCCCCGTGATCGTCCGTGTCCCAGCCGGCCAGCGCCGCGAAGGGCAGGGGCTCCAGGCGCGCCTGGTCCTGCAGCGCCGACGCCGCTCTGGCGGACATAGTCAGCGTCCAGACGAGGGAACAGGCGAGGAGGGCGCGCCCGGCATGGGTCATTGCCCCGCTTCGGTGGCCACGAGCTGCCAGTTGGGGTCGCGGCTGCCCAGCGTGCGGGCGAAGGTCCACACGTCGGTGACGTCGGCCACGGTCTCGGGGCTCCCGTCGACCACGTTGCCCGAGGCATCGCGCGTGGCGGTGATCAGCTTGGACAGGAAGCGGACCACGATCTGGGCCGTCTTGCCCTGAAGCTCGGCTCCGGCCATCTCGGCCTTGTCGATGGACACAAAGGTGGTCTCGACCGTCTCGCCCCGGCGCTCGCGCTCGGTGATGGCCCGCTCGAAGCCCTCGTAGACGTCGCGGGAGAGGAGATCCTTGAGGGTCCGGCGGTCGCCCTGCGCGAAAGCCGTGACGATCATCTCATAGGCGGACTTGGCCCCTTCCAGGAACTGGGCCGCGTCGAAATTCGGCTCGGTGCGGGCAATGCCGTCCAGCGCCTGGGCGGTGATCGAGCCGGGCTCGGCAATGCCCTTCCAGCGCTCGGCGGACGGAACCTCGGCGGCGGGACGGGCTCCGTTGGCGCCGGGCAGGCGCACCACATTGTGATCGGGCTCGGCCGGCGCATTGCCGGGACGAAGGGGCGCATCCCGGCGCGACATCGGGTCGAAGGGAGGCTGCTCGTTGCCGGTCTTCTGCCCCAGGACGGAGCGCAGACGCCAGATCACGAAAACGGCGAGTACAATGAAAATGAGGGTCGTGATGTCGAAGGAATCCTGCATCGTCGATCCGTTATGAGCCTGCCCGCGCCCGGTTGTCGCCGGGCGTTGTGTCGAGGAGGCGAAGGTGTCATCCTTCGCATATGGGGTCTTGAGGTCGTAACATCCACCTCCGGCCCCGACAAGCAAATGAGTCGGCTGAAATCTTGCTTCGTGCAGGAGAAGCTGATAGCGCGAAGACCCATGGCCCGAAGCGAGCCGGCGCTTTGCCCGACGACGTGTTCCGTCCGGGCCCGACAAGACACCCCTTCAGGGAGCATGAACCCATGGCCGAGAACCCGGCAAACAACGGAGCGCCCGCGCTCAACGCCCTTGCGCAGTACTGCAAGGACTTTTCCTTCGAGAATCCCAACGCCCCCCGCTCCCTGCAGCAGCAGTCGGAAGGCCCGCAGATCAACCTGCAGGTCAACGTCAACGCCAAGCAGCTCGCCGAGGCCGATTTCGAGGTCGACCTCACCCTTGAGGGCGATGCCAAGATCGGCGGCAAGGACGTGCTGTTCGCGTTCGAGCTCACCTATTCGGGCGTGTTCCGGATCCAGAACATCCCGCAGGAGCAACTGCACCCGGTTGTGATGATCGAATGCCCACGCCTTCTCTTCCCGTTCGCCCGCCAGATGGTGGCCGACGCAGTGCGCAACGGCGGCTTCCCGCCCCTCTATATCGACCCGATCGATTTCGTCGCCCTCTACCGGCAGCGCGCCGCCGAGATGCAGGGCCAACAGAACGGTGGCCAGACGCTGTCGTAGGCAGTCGCGTTCCACCCGTTCGGATCGGGCGAGGCGGGCGACCGCCTCGCCTTTTTCGTGCCGCGGACCACGTCATAGATCGGCCGATTCTTCACCGCCTTCGTGGGGGGGGGGGCGACACAGCCCCCCCCCACGGGGGGGGGGGGCGCGGGGGGGGGG